>NZ_JBIWFX010000003.1:168361-604208 GCF_044763225.1 Kitasatospora sp. NPDC096147
GCCACCGACCGACTCACCCCCACCGAACCCACCCACACCACCGAACCCCTCACACCACTCCGCCCCATGGAACGGGCCGAACCGCTGGAGCCGACGCAGGCCACCGAGCGGCTCACCGCCCTGCGCCCGATGGAACGCGGCACACCCCTCGAACCCCTCCACGCCACCGACCGACTCACCCCCACCGAACCCACCCACACCACCGAACCCCTCACACCACTCCGCCCCATGGAACGGGCCGAACCGCTGGAGCCGACCGCGCAGTTGCGGGACCGGAGCGACGTCCAGCCCGCGCAGGCCGTCAAGCGGACGGCGCAGTCCGCCGCGCCTGCGGGCTCGGGGGACAGCGGGGCGGGCTTCGACGTCGATCCGGAGAAGTACCGGGCGGCGGCCGGGCCGGTGCTCGCCGCCTCGGACCAACTCGCCGACCTGACCCGTGGCCTGACGGCGTACATGTCCGGGATGAACGGTCGCGCCCCTTGGGGCAACGACGACTCCGGCGAGAAGTTCGCCAACGGCGAGAAGGGCTACCTCACCTACAGCGGCAAGGTACTGGACGGCCTCGGCAACCTGCCCGCCGCGCTCAAGTACATCTCCGACGGGCTCAAGGTCATGGCCGAGAGCTACGCCAACACCGAGGAGGGCCTCTCCACCGGCCTCACCTCCATGGAGGCGGAGCTGCCGGAGACGGCACTCTTCCACCCCGACCTCGCCCTGCGGGACGTCGCCAAGGGACGCCCGCACCAGACCGGAAGGCCCTGATCGACTATGGCGGTTGAGCTGCCCGAACCCCTTCAGTGGGTCCTCCTCCTGCTGGCCGGCACCCGCTGGCCGGAGGGCGAGGAGGATGTGATGCGCGAGATGGCCGACCGTTGGCGCGATGCCGGGAAGACCCTGGCGGACGTCGGCACGTCGGTGAACTCGACCATCCAGCGGGCGCTCGACGGCCAACAGGGCAAGGCCGCCGAGGGCTTGGCCACGCACTGGGCCAAGTTCTCGGTGGGCAAGGGTACGGAGGAGGACCCGGGCTTCTTCCCCAGCATGGTCAAGTCCTGCGAGGGCATGGGCGAGATGCTGGACAACATGGCCAACTCGACCGAGACCGCGAAGATCCAGATCATCGCCCAGCTCGGCATCCTGGCCTTCGAGATCGCGACCGCCGAGGCGTCCGCGCCGTTCACCGCCGGGGCCTCGCTGGCCACCATCCCGGCGGCGGTCGCGGTCAGCCGTACGGTCGTGCAGCAGATCCTCAAGCA
The DNA here is from genome assembly GCF_044763225.1 of Kitasatospora sp. NPDC096147. Taxonomy (NCBI): domain Bacteria; kingdom Bacillati; phylum Actinomycetota; class Actinomycetes; order Kitasatosporales; family Streptomycetaceae; genus Kitasatospora; species Kitasatospora sp. NPDC096147. Next base: position 169,618 of record NZ_JBIWFX010000003.1, read on the forward strand.
ACTGCTGAAGGAGGCCCTGGAGTTCGCGGCCAAGGAGGCCGCCCAGGAAGTCGCGATCAACCTGCTGGCGCAGACCATCCAGATCGCCGAGGGCAACCGCACCGGTCTGGACACCAAGGAGCTGGGGCAGAGCGCTCTGGGCGGCGCGGTCGGCGGCGCCTCCGGCAATCTGATCGGCAAGGGCCTCGGCGCCGGGGCCGGCAAGGCCGGGCTCGGCAACGCGATGGAGACCGTCGGCGGCAAGATGGTGCACGGCGCCGCCGTCGGCGTCGGCGCGGACGTGTCGACCCAGCTGATCACCACCGGCACGGTGGACGGCGGCAGCCTGCTCGGCTCCGGGCTCAGCGGCGGCTCCAACGTCGGTCTCCAGCACGGTGCTTCGGCCCTCAAGGGCAAGTTCGGCGGTGGCGACATCCCGAACGTCCCGACCGGCGGCACCCTGCCCGGCGCCGACACCCCGCCGACCTTCGGCGGCCGGCCCGGCGGATCGGGCGCCGACTCGGGCGGGACGCACGGCGAGGGCGGCACCGGTGGCGCCCAGGCGTACCAGGGGCCGGGCGGCGGCTCGCGCTCCACCGACGGTGGCAGCGACACCGCCAGCACCGCGAGCCCCTCGACCGGTGGCCCCCGCACGCTGTCGCCCTTCGGCTCCGACCGGACCGGCGGCACCACCAGCGGCACCACGGGCGGCATCGGCGGCAGCATCGGCGGCCACGAGACCAACACGCCCTCCGGGAGCGGCAGTTCCACCCCGACCGGCTCGCGCGGCGGCGACAGCGCGCCGTTCGGCGGCACGCCCTCCAGCACGGCCGGCCACACCCCGGCACCCGAGAGCGCCCCGCGCCCGCAGCCCGCCGCCCACACCGAGACCCCCGCCCCCACCCCGGCACCCGCCCGGGCGGACGCGCCCCCGGCCACCCCGCACGGCGAGGCCCCGGCCCCCCGCGCGGCCGAGCCGGCACCGCACGCCGCGGCCACTGCGACCCCGGACCGGGCCGCCCCGACCGCCGACCGCGCACAGCCGACCGACACCTCCCCCACCCCACCGGCCAGCCGCCCGGCCGACGCGCCCGCGCCGCAGGTCCGCACCGAGCCCGATGCGGCACCGCCCCGCCCGGAGCCGACGGTCCGCCCGCAGGCCGACACCCCGCCGCCGGTCGCCGACCCGGCCCCGGCCCGGCAGGACGCCCCTCCGGCGGCCCGCCCAGAGGCCAACGTCCCGCATCAGCAGCCGAGTTCGCACGAGGCCCCGCCGGTCCAGCGCACCCAGGACGCCCCGCTCGACCAGCCCCGGGCGGACGTGCCCCCGGCCACCGTCCGTCCCGAGGCCACCGTCCCGCACCAGCCCGTCGACCCGGCCACCCCGGCCGATCCGGCCCGTCAGCAGCCCGCCCAGCACGAGGCCCCGACGCCCCGGAGCGAGGCCGAGCCCCGGCCCACGCCCGTCCCCGCCCGTGCCGAGACCGAGCCGAACGCCGTCCCGCAGCCGCGCCCGGACGCCGACCCGACGCCCCGTCAGGCCCAGCCGCAACCCGACGTCCAGCCCCAGCACGCCCAGGCCCAGCACGACGTCCAGCCCCAGCACGCCCAGCAGCAGCCGGAGCAGGCCCCGGCGCGTCAGCCCCAGGCGGAGGCGCAGCCGCACACCGAGCAGCCGCCGCAGACCCGCGACGACCGCCAGCAGCCCCCCGCCGCAGCGGAGCCGACACCCCGTCAGCAGCCCACCCCGGCCCAGGACCCCCAGCCCCAGCAGGCCCAGACCCAGCAGCAGCCCCAGCCCCACCAGGCCGATCCGCACCAGCCCCCCGTCACCGGCCGGGTCTCCCCCGAGCCGGCCCAGCCGCAGACGGCACCGCCGACCGCACCGCCCGTCCGCACCGACCCGACCGGCGACCGCACCGAGCCGCACACCCCGGCTCCCGAGGGCACCCGCATCGCGGGCGGCCCGATCACCGTCCCGCGCCCGTCGGCGACGCCCACCCAGGACCGCTCCGACACCTTCGTCCCCCCGCCGAGCACCGACCCGGCACCGCAGCAGGCCCCGCCGCAGACGCCGCCCGCCCAGGTGCCGCCGACCTCCCAGGTCTCCCCGCCGCCCCCGGCCGCCGCCCCTGCGGCGCCCGGCCGCAGCGGGCTCGGCCCGGTCCGCCCGGCCGCCGACACCGGCCCGCGCACCGACCGCCCGAGGTCCCAACCGCCCACCGAGGGGCCCCGGTTCAGGCCCCGCCCGGTCTCCGACGCCGACCCGGCGGTCCCCGCCCCGCGCGGCACCAAGCGGGGCCGCGAGGACGACGGCGCCCTCCCGCAGGGCCGTCCCGAGGGCCCGAAGCGCCAGCGCACCCCCGCGTACGAGAACACCGCCGGGCCGCTGCGCGACCGCGGGTACGAGCCCGCCACCCGCGAGCAGTACCAGGCGCTCGCCGACCACCTGCAGCAGCACGGTTCCACCCCGCACCCGGACCTGACGCCCGAGCTGCTGGACCGGGTCAACCCGCACGCCGAGACCATGGACCACGGCGACCTCTACAGCTGCCTGGAGGCGGTCGAGGCGCTGCGCGACACCCACTACGGCAATCCGCGCCCCTCCGGCCTGCCGCACACCTCCGTCGCCGAGCAGAACTCCGCCTGGACGCTGACCAAGCGTCACGGCACACCCGTGCCGCTCGGCACCGGCCGGCCCGGGGTGGACGCGGTCATCGACCAGGTCCGCACCGCCGGCCCCGGCAGCTTCTCCACCGTGCTGTTCTCCGACGGCCCGGGTACCGAGGGCCACGTGGTGGCGCTGGTGCACGGCCCGGACGGCACCCTGCGCTGGGCCGATCCGAGCACCGGCGAGGTCCGCGAGGCCCGGCCGGGCGCGCTGCCCGGCGACTGGGCGGACGGCAAGCACGTCTGGGCCGCCACCTCCGACTCCGACGGCGACTCGCTCGACTCCCGTCTGGACCACTCGGTCTTCGACGGCGACGCCCCGACCTTCGGCGTGCTCTCCGTGGTCGCCGACGGCAGCAAGCTGGACGCCGCCGACCGCGACGTGGTGCGTCAACTGGCCGCCGACATCGACGCCGAGGTGGAGCAGGCGGCCCGGCTCGCCCTGGCCAACCCGGAGTCGGTGCCCGATCTCAACGGCCACACCAAGCAGTGGAGCAAGAACTACGCCGAGTGGTCCGACTCGACGACCTCGGCGGACCGCCGGGCGGAGATCCAGAAGCTGCTGCCCCGCCAGTTCGGCTACGTGGTCGAGTCGATGGCGAACCAGATGATCCGGGACAACGTCACCGTGCCGGCCGGGTACGAGATCGACACCCAGGTGACCAACGGCTCCACCCGCCCCGACCTGGTGATCACCAAGACCGACGCCGAGGGCAAGACCTCGGACCTGGGCTGGCTGGACATCACCGCCGACAAGTCCGAGGGCCACATCGGCGACAAGCAGAGCTCGCTCTGGCGGACCCGCCCGTACGTGGCCGAGACGCTCTACCCGTCGCTGGTCCTGGGTGACCTGGGCACGGGCGGATCACCCCAGCAGCGGGCCCTGGTCCAGGCGTTGGTCGACAACCAGCGGGCGGAGACCCAGCGGATCGAGCAGGTGGTGAAGGACTTCGGGGAGACCGTCCCGGCGCCGCTCGACAGCAACAACAAGGCGGACCGGCGCAAGGCGATCGAGGAGAGCCTCGGCGACCTGCTGGGCGGCGGCGGGAAGCTGACGCCCTCCGAGACGCGCAACGTGCTGAAGGCGCTGTACGACAGCGGCGTCATCGACTCCACCCTGACCGACTACGGCTACGTCTCGGGCAAGTCCTCCGCCAAGGAGGGCGTGCAGTTCATCGACTCCCGCCTCAGGGGGGACGACCAGCAGCCCGCCACCACCTCGACGGACACCGACGCCGACGCCGCCACCGACTCGGACGCCGACGCCGACCGCACCTCCGAGCCGCCGGAGAGCCAGGACTCCGGGGACCGGATGCGCACCACCCCGTCACCGGAGCCCGAGGAGCCGCCCGCCACCCAGAAGTCCGACGCCAGCATGCGGGACGCCACCTCGCCCCCGCCGGCCGCCACCGACCGCTCGGTCGACTCCCCGTCCCGGGAGACGCCGCGCTCCGCCCCGCCGCAGGACGACTACGCCGTCACCCGCCCGGCCGACATCACCGAGCTGACCCGCGAGCTGCCCCAACTCCCGCCCCGTGACCGGGAGGCGGCGATCGCCGCGCTCCCCGCCTCGGACCGGCGCGGCCTCGCGCAGGACCCGGCCTTCGTCACCGCGCTGCGCGACACCCTGCCGCCCGGCGACTTCGCCCGGACCGCCGCCCAGCTGATGGTGGACGTGGACCCGGGCGCCGACCGCCCGGCCTCGGCCCGGGCCGAGGCGACCGCGCAGCTCACCCGGATGCTCCAGGACCCGGACACCGCCGCCCGGTTGCTCACCGAGGGCAGCCGGATCGTGGTGGTGCCCAAGGACACCGCGATGACCGACCTGGCCCCGTTCGCCCACCTCGGCGGCCGGACGGCCGACAGCGAGGCGGGCGGCGGACGCGGCTGGGACGACGTGCGCGGCTCCGGCGGCAAGTGGGCCGCAGTGACCGAGGAGAACCTGCTCGGCGAGCGCACCACCGTCGGCCCCGACCAGCACTACGCCGACGGCTACTCCACCACCACCCACGAACTCGCCCACACCATCCACAAGTTCGGCCTCACCGACGCCGAGCGGCAGCTCATCGGCGAGACCTTCGGCGCGAAGCTGGACAGCGAGTCGATCCCCCGCCTGTACGGCGAGGACGGCCCCTCCGAGTGGTCCGACGGTGCCCGTCGCCGCGTCGACGGGGGCGAGGCGGAGAACTACGCCGCCCGGGACGAGTACGAGTACTTCGCCCAGGTCAGCAACGCCTACCTCGGCACCAACCACGGCACCGACCCGTACACCGGCCAGCCCCGCAACAACGGCGCGGACTGGGTGCGGGCCAACGAGCCCGAACTCCTGCCGCTGCTGGAGCGGTTGTACGGCCCGGACCCGTCCGCCCTGCACGAGGCGCCGGCCAACCCGGTGCGGGCCACCGACGCCGACAACGACATGTACCAGGGGCTGCGGGACTTCACCGCCCTCACCGAGGGGCCCGACGGTCTCCCCCCGCAGCAGTCCGGGGCGGACCACGCCGACCCGGCCGACCGCACCCTGCCCACCGCCACCGACACCGACCTCCCGTCGCCGCCCCCGCAGGCCGGACCGACCCGCGCGGAGGGCGACGGCCCGCTGCACGACTGGCCGGCCACCGGCCGCATGCTGCCCGATCCGGCCGACCGGGCCGCCGAGTTGGCCGACCGGCACGGCATCGCCGACCCCGAGGCGCTCGCCCGGCAGATCCGGGACGTCCGGGCGGGCGACCTGGCCGCCGTCCGTGACCTGCTGAACGGCGCCCACGGCCCGGAGCTGCTCAAGGACCTCGGCCGCGAGGTGCCCGAGCACACCCTCTGGCGGCTCGGTACCGAGAACCCCGCCGACGCCGACCGGTTGAAGGAGGTCATCACCCACCGACGCGGCGGCGTGCCGCCCACCGACCTGGAGGTCGAGGCCCGCCGCGAGGTGGCGAGGACGCTGGCCGACCAGCAGTCGGTCACCGTGGTGGTCGCCTCCGGTCCCGGTTCGGGCCACCAGGCGGCGGCGGTCAACATGATCCGCTCGCTGCGCGAGCTCGGCTACGACGGGCAGATCGACCTGGTCGCCCCGACCAACGTCCGCGCCCGCCTGGACCGGATGCTGGACGCCGCGCTGCTGGTCGGCGGCCAGGTGCACTACGCCCCGGACGAGTTCGACCCGCACGGGGCGAACCAGCCCGCCCCGGTCGGGCAGGGCGGCCTCACCCTGGTCGCGGCCAGCGACGAGATCGGGGCCGACGGGGACAACGCCAAGGCGCTGCTCTCCTACACCGGCGGCGACAAGGCCGTGGTGCTGGCGCCGTACGCCTGGGGCATGTCCACCCGGGCGGTCTTCTCCCGCACCGACGACGGCTTCGGCGTGCTGCCGCTGGACGGCGTGGTGGACAGGAAGAACGCGCTGTTCCAGCAGCACGTCCCGGCCCCCGACCCGCACTCCTTCGCGGACCGGCCCGGTCTCCAGCAGATCGCCGACCGGATCGACTCCGGCGCCCTGGACCTGATGCCGCTCTACGGTCTGGCCCGGCTCACCCCCGACCGGCAGGCCGGTGCCCCCGACTACCTGGCGGCGGGCATCCACCAGGCCGGGCTGGGCAAGCCGGCCGTGCTGCTCCAGATCGGCAACCACGACGTCCCGTACGCGCCGGCCTACCAGCAGCCCTGGCTCAAGCGGGCCGACCTCGCCTCGCTCGACGCCGACGGGATGAACCGGCTGCTGGACACCCTCGGCCCGGACGACGTGCTGGTGCTGCGCTCCGGCCCGCTGGGCCAGGACGCCTTCGAGAAGGTCTTCCAGCTCGGCAGCCTGCCCGCCGTCCAGGAGGGCGCCAACACCACGGGCACCAGCCAGCTCACCGGCCGCCCCTACTTCTCCCCGGTCACCGGCACCACCCCCTACCCCGAGGCGGTCTCCTCGACCGCCGCCCGGGACCTCGCCGACCGGGCCGGTGCCCACCTGCCGGGCGACGCCGCGGACCGGCTCACCGACTCCTGGGAGAGCGCGCTCAGGCCCGGGGCCGCGAAGGCCGATGTCGACACCGCCGTCCGCGAACTCCGCGCCGCCGCCGACCTGTTGGCCGACCGGGCGGACGGGCTGGCCGACCCGGCCGAGCAGCGGGCGCTGCGCGAGCTGGCCGAGACCGGCAGCAAGGACGCGGACGCGCTGGAGCGTGCGCACGCGGCGGTCGCCGTCCGCGAGCAGCTCCAGCGGGTCACCGACGCGCTGTCGGCCGGCAACGACTGGACCACGGCCATCGAGAGCTCCGAGGCCTACAACAGCCTGCGGCAGGCCACCTACAACCGGGAGATCGCCGACGGCTGGCTCAACACCCTGCCTGCCGACGACGCTTCGGGCCGCCCGTTCGAGCTCAAGAGCGACCAGCTGTACGGCTTCGCCGAGGGCCTGGGCAAGGACTACGACAAGCTCGCCGACCTGCTCGGCCAGGGCATGACCACCGAGCAGCGGGCCACCCTCGACCACTACCTCTCCGAGGACGGCCGGCGGGCCGAGGAGCGCGTCACCATGATGGGCGAGGACCTCCACCAGATCCCGCTGGGCACCACCGCCGAGGCCCGGCAGCGGCTCGCGGACGTGGCCGCCGCCATCCGCGAGCGCGAGAACGGCTTCATCGAGGAGCTCAGGAACGCGGAGGAGCTCAAGAACGAGTCCACCGCCCCCGACCGGGACCAGGTCCGGGTCATCGCCGACGTGCTCAACGGCTTCGCGACCCCCGACTCGCCCTACCGGCAGTACACCTCGGAGCTGACCGGCCGGGCCAACGACTGGCAGCAGAACCAGCTGCTGGTGGCCCTGCTGCACGTCAACGACCAGCCGCACGAGATCCTCCGGACCTCCCCGCCCCCGGCGGTCGAGCCCGAGCCCGCCCCCGACCGCAGCCCGACCCCGGTGTCCGCCACCGAGGAGCCCGCCCCCGCACCGCGACAGCCCACGCCTGAGCCGGTGCACACCCCTGCTCCGCAGCCGCCGGCCACCCAACCACCGGTCCAGGAGCGGCCGTTCCGGCTCGACCCGTCGAGCGAGGGTCCCAGCATCTTCGACGACGACTTCTCGTTCGGCTCGGACAACGACAGCGCCAGCGACACCGAGTCCGTCGTCCACCGCCCGGCCGCCGAGCCTGGCCCGAGCATCTTCGACGACGACTTCACCCTCAACGACGACAGCGACACCGAATCCGTCCACCCGTCGGCCGCCGAGCCCGGCCCGAGCATCTTCGACGACGACTTCTCGTTCGGCGACGACGACAGCGACACCGAGAGCGTCAACGCCCCGTCCTCCGAAGCGGGTTCGGCGAGGACGGCCCCGGAGCCGACGGCCCTCGACAGCGACTCGGACACCGACGCCTCGATGGTGACCGCCCCCGAGTCGCCGCTCGGCGACAGCCCGCTGCACGGCCCGGTCACCGCCACCGACACCGACCAGGGCCCGAGCATCTTCGACGACGACTTCACCCTGAACGACGACAGCGAGTCCGACTCCGAGCACCAGCGGACCTCCCCGCCCCCGCCCGCCGCACCGCTCCAGCTCGGCCCGGTCGCCCGCTCGGCCGGCACCCCGGCACCGTCCGGCTTCGGCACGGCCGAGCCGCACCGTCAGCCGACGGCAGGTCACCCGTCTCCCCCGCCCCCAGCTGCACCCAGCACCGACCGGGGCGAGCCCCCGGCCAAGCGCCGCCGCACGCCCGCGTACGAGAACACCGACGCCGTGCTGCACGACCGCGGCTACCGCCCGGCCGACGGCGACCAGCAGGCCGCCGTGCGCGAGCACACCGGCGGGCGCCGCTTCCCCGAGCCCACCCCCGAGCTGCTCGGCCTGATCACCCCGCACGAGCAACCCGTCTCCCCCGCCGCCGAGTTCCGCCTCGGTGACGACCTGCAGAGCTGTCTCGAAGCGGTCGAGGCGTACCGCGACACCCACTACGGCCGGCCCCGGCCGTCCGGTCAGAGCCACACCGGTGCGGTGGAGCAGCACGCCGCCCAGGTGCTCAACCGGCGTCACGACCTGCCGCACCTGTTCGGCGAGGGCCGGCCCGCCGTGGAGTCCCTGCTCGACCACGTCCGACGCGGCGGCCCCGGCTCGTTCGCCACCGTGCTGGTCGGCCGCGAGGGCGAGGTCGGGCACACCGTCGCGCTGGTCAACGGCGCCGACGGGCAGCTCCGTTGGGTCGATCCGAGCACCCGCCAGGCCTGGGAGGCCACCCCCGGCTCCCTCCCGGACCCGCGCGCCACCGACTGGAAGGTCTGGGCCTCGGCGGCCGGGCCGGACGAGTCGACCCTCCCCGGCCTCACTCCGGACCGGAACTTCCAGGCCGACTTCGGGGCCCCGTTCCTCAGCTCGCTGTTCGGCCACCAGAGCACGGACCAGACCCCCCAGCCCACACCACAGGTCGCCGCTCCGCAGCCGCTGAACCTCCCCGACCCGGTCCAGGCCCTCAGTCAACTGACCGACGCCCCGGCCGACTTCCTCCGGGACACCATCCTGTCCTACGACGGTGCACTCGGGATGGAGCTCAGGCAACCAAAGCTCGACCGGCAGGAGGCGCGTCAGTTCATGTCCTGGGCCAACACCCAGCCGCAGAACTGGTTCACCCTGGTCCCGGACCCGCGCCGGAACAACGCGCTGATCCTCACCCCCGCCGTCGAGAAGTACGTCGAGGCCCACCCCGGCGACCCCTTCGTCTCCCGCTTCGCCGACCGCTTCCCCCAGCCGCCGGCCGACCAGCAGTACCTGACCTCCTCCTACATCCCCTACCTGGCCGGTGCTCCGGGCGGCCTGCTCGACACCGTCGGCTCGACCACCGTGCCGCTCGATCCCGATGCCGGCGTGGCCGGTTCGGAGTTCGTCTTCACCGCCGTGATGAACGGCTGCGCCCTCGCCGTCACCCCCGGGGCCACCCCGGACGTCTTCACCGCCTGGCACTACCAGTCCAGCACCACCAACAACGCCAGTGCCCTGGACTTCCGCCGGGCCCAGGCCCCCACTGACTGGTTCGGCTCGGAGGAGTACGAGAGCGGCACCCAGGCCGCCTTCTACGAGGTGACCAACTTCCTCTGGAAGCACCCCACCGAGGGCTGGCAGATCGTCAGCCAGGAGACCGGCGTCGACCCGACCGACGAGGCCTCCTCCACCGTCACCGCGGTCCGCCAACGTCCCCTCGACCTCACCCCGCCGACCCCCTCCCAGGAGGCCGTCCACCTGGCCCGGATCTACACCGGCATGGCCGAGGCCGAGCTCAAGCGCTTCGACACCGACACCGCCGGCATCCTCGCCCAGAACTGGGGCAACGCCCGCACCAAGGCCGAGGTGGAGCAGGAGATCCAACGCCTGCGCAGCACCCTCCTGCTGGACCTCATCAACCTCCGCGAGCAGGGCCACCTCGACCCCCGGGCTCCCTTCAGCGGGACCAACCCGGCCGCCGTCCCGCTCCCCACCCCGGCCCCCGACACCCTCACCTTCGCCACCCTGGGCGAGGTCGCCCAGTCCATCGGGGCCACCCGCCACAGCGCCGGCACCACCGCCCAGGAGAGGCTCACCGCCCTGAACGACTCCACTCCCGCCAAGGACCGCGACTGGCGTCAGCGCAAGCTCGACCAGCTCATCACCACCTTCCTCCCGACCGCCGACACCCCCGTCCCCTGGCACCGGCACCTGGTCACCGAGACCACCGACCACCCCAGGGCCTGACGGGCCCCGCACCACCCGCGCGCCCGCGCCGCCGCCAGGGGTGGCGGCGGCGGGGGCGCTGAGCGGTCGTCAGACCGGAGGCAGCAGGTCGCTCGCGCTGACCGTGTGGGCGAGGCGGGGGTAGTCGAAGTCCGTCTCCTGGTTCTCCCGGCGGCGGAGCAGGTGGAACGCGCGCTGCTGCTCCTCGTCGGCGAGCAGGAGGCGGGAGCCGTCCGGGAGGTGGGCGTGGCCGTCCCGGTACCGGACGGCCGTCTTCGAGCTGCGGAAGGTGACGCCGAGCCAGAGGTTGTCGGGCGTGCGGGCGGAGCGGTCGAGGACGATGCGGTGCCGGAAGCGGCGGTTGGCCGTGGTCGAGAAGGTGACCACGCCGTGGTGGGCGAGGGGGATCTCGAAGCGCTCGCCGTCGGCCGGGTCCTTCGGCTCGACGATCAGCTTCCGTGACGGGACGGGCTCGGGGAAGCGGTAGCAGGAGAGGACCGCGACGTGCGAGTCCTCGGCGAGGTCGAGGGCTTGGTCGGAGTGGGCGCCCATGGTCGCGTAGGCGTTGGTGTAGAGCTCGACCAGGGCGTTGTCCAAGGCGCGCGGGAGGGCTGCGCACTCCTGGACCAGCCGCGCCAACTCCTCGTGCAGGGGCCGGAACCGCTGTGCCGGGCTGCCGTACCGGGTGGTGGTCCGCACCAGCGGGACGGCGCCCGATCCGTCGACCCTGGTGAGCACGGCGCCGCGACGGCCCTTGCCCAGCTCCTCCCAGGCGACCGAGGCCGAGAGCTCGGAGAAGAGGTCGCGGTCGACCGGGAGGGAGTGGGTTCCGAACTCGGCCGGGAGGCTAGGCGGTCGGGGCACGGTAGTCTCCCGCGTTCATGCTGAAGGGGAAGCGGTCGCCGTAGTCGACGAAGGCCGTGGACCGGTTCTCCTCGGCGTACAGCCGGCGGAGCTCCGCCATGCCGGCCTCGGTGGGTGGCTCCAACTCCGCCAGGCCGCCCGCCCTCTTGAGGTAGGTCCGGCCGTCGCGGTGGACGGCCTCGGTGGCCGAGCAGCGCACCACGTAGCCCAGGCGGGTGGGGAGTTGCCCGGCGTCCAGGGTCGCGGGGCGGATCTCGTGGGTGTAGTGGCGGTTCGTGGAGAGCGGCATGAAGAAGACCGAGCCGGGGTGGAGGGTCAGGCCGAACCGGGCGGGGAACGCGTCGGACTCCTCGGCGGGGTCCTTGAGCCGGAATTCGAGCCGGGTCAGGCCGCTGGTGCGCTTGATGCCGAGGTCGAAGGGGTCCTGGGCGAGGGGCTGGAGCCGGTCGAGGCCGTCGTAGAAGGTGCAGAAGGCCATGATGCCGTTGACCGGCATGTCCTTGGTCTTGTCCGCGTGGGAGGAGATCCTGGCCTTGGACTGCTTGCGCTCGGGGGTGGCGCCGGTGTTGTGGTAGGTCTGGGCGAGCACGTGGTTCAGCGGGGCGTGGCCCCGGAAGACCGTGGCCGCCTCGCGGTTGAGGGCCTCGACGACGGCGGTGTCGGTGGGGCGGAAGGTCTCGGTCGGACCGGAGAGGTTGGTCGAGCAGCGGAGCAGCCGGAAGTGCAGGTCGTCCCCGTCCCGGGTGACGGGCGTCAGGTAGATGCCGCTGCGGTGGGCCGTCCCCGGCTTGGTGGACTCGGTCAGGGACTGGAACGCGTGCTCGGCGGTGATCCGTCCGAAGTGGTCGTCGGCGGGCTCGAAGAAGCGCGGGTAGTAGACCCCGGCCCCGTGCACCCGCCGGGGCACCCGGCCGGCCCCGATCACCGGCCACGGCGAGTCGTCCCCCTGGCTCCCCCACAGCCCGCGCACCACGAACACCCGCTCGGCGGACGCCAGTCGGACCGCACCCGCCTCGGAGACGTCATCCAGGACGTAGACGTCCTTCCCCGCCGGATCGACCGCCCCGGAGGCGATCTCCTCCGGGGCGGCCACGGCACCGAAGAACCCCTCGGCGAGGCCCTCGCTCCGCCAACCCCGGGCCGCGACGATGACGTTGCCCGCGTCCTCCATGCGCGCCTCCGCCGGCCCTGCCTCCCCTGCCGTGTGCATCGACCGGACCCCCCGTTCGCCGTTCGGGGTGGATCACCCCACCCCCTCAGTGAACCATCCTCCCCTGCCACCCCATCCGTCAGCCGCCCGGGGCGACGGCGGTGGCCTGCACCAGCAGGTCCGGGCCGTGCCGGAAGCGCAGGGTGAGCGGCAGCAGGTCGCCCGGACGGAGGGCCGGCGGACGGGGTATCAGCAGGTCGGCGCCGTCCACCGACATCCGCAGCTCGCCCCGGGCCGGCACCCGCAGCTCGGCCACCGGCTCCCAGCTGCCGGCCCCGGCGCGGTGCACGTGCCGCTTCGGGGTGACCACGCCCGCCGTCCCCCAGCTGGCCCCGGTCAGCGCGTCGGTGAGGTCGCCCGGGTTGTGCAGGGTGACCAGGGCTGCGGTCGGCGCGCCCGGGGTTGCCGGGACCAGCACCCGGGCGCCGGGCTCGGCCCGGACCGGAAGGCGGCGGCCGGCCTGGCCGGTGGCCGTCCACCCGCAGAGCAGGGCCAGGGTGGTGACGGCGGCCAGCGGCGGCAGCACCCCCACCCGGCTCAACGTACCCTCGCCGTAGCCGACTTGACCGTGCCACCCGGCTGCCAGGTGCGCAGCCGCAGGCTGTTGGCCACCACCAGGACCGAGCTGGCCGACATCGCCAGGGCGGCCAGCATCGGATTGAGCAGCCCGAGGGCGGCGGGCGGTAGCAGCACCACGTTGTAGCCGAAGGCCCAGAGCAGGTTGACCCGGATGGTGCCGAGGGTGCGGCGGGCCAGCCGGACCGCGGTCACCAGGGTCTCCACGTCGCCCCGGACCAGGGTCAGCCCGGCCGCCCCGATCGCCGCGTCCGTGCCGGAGGCCAGCGCGATGCCGAGGTCGGCGGTGGCCAGCGCGGCGGCGTCGTTGACACCGTCCCCGACCATCGCCACCGTCCGTCCTGCGGCGCGGAGTTGCCCGATCACCTGGGCCTTGCCGGCCGGGGTGGCGGCGGCGTGCACGGTGCGGATGCCCAGCTCCTCGGCCACCGCGCGGGCCGGGCCGGGGCGGTCACCGGTCAGCAGCACCACCTCCAGGCCGAGCCGGCGCAGCCGGTGCACCGCCCGCCAGCTGCCCGCCCGCAGGGCGTCGCCGACCATCAGCACCGCCACCGGGCGGCCGTCCAGCTCGACCAGCACCGAGGTCCGGCCCCCGGTGTCGGCCTCGGCCAGCGCCGCCGACAGCCCGGGTGCGTCGAGCCCGGCGCTCGGGCGCCCCATCCGGACCGCAGCCCCCTCCACCGTGCCCTCCACGCCGAGTCCGGCGGTGGCCACGAAGCTTTCCACCGACGGGAGTTCACCGCAGCGCTGCCGGGCCGCCTCGGCGACCGCCCTTGCCACCGGGTGCTCCGAGCGGTGTCCGAGCGCGCCGGCCAGCCGCAGCACCCGTTCGGGGTCCACGCCCTCCAGCGCGGTGAGCCCGGCCAGCGTCATCCGGCCGGTGGTCAGGGTGCCGGTCTTGTCCAGGACCACGGTGTCCACCCGGCGCAGGCTCTCCAGCGCCTCCGGCCCCCGGACCAGCACGCCGAGTTCGGCTCCGCGCCCGGTCGCGGCGAGCAGGGCGGTCGGGGTGGCCAGGCCGAGCGCACACGGGCAAGCCACCACCAGCACCGCGACGGCGGCGGTGACCGCCGCCTGCGGGTCGGCGCCCGCGCCGAGCCAGAAGCCGAGCACGCAGACCGCGACGGCCAGCACCACCGGCACGAAGACCTCGGCCACCGCGTCCGCCAGCCGCTGCGCCTTCGCCTTGCCGGTCTGCGCCTCGGCCACCAGGGCGGCGATCCGCGCCAGTTGGGTGTCCGCGCCGACGGCGGTGGCCCGCACCACCAGCACCCCTCCGACGTTCAGCGCCGCGCCGGGCGCCTGGTCGCCGGGGCCGACCTCGACCGGCACGCTCTCCCCGGTCAGCACGCTCAGGTCGAGCGCGGAGCCGCCCTCGACCACCACCCCGTCGGTGGCCACCCGTTCGCCCGGCCGGACGACGAACTCCTGTCCCGGCAGCAGCAGTTCGACCGGGACGGTGCGCTCGGCGGCACCCTCGCGCAGGCAGACCTCACGGGTGCCGAGCACCGCCAGGGCGCGCAGCGCGGCCCCGCCGCGCCGCCGGGCCCGTCCCTCCAGCAGCCGCCCCGCCAGCACGAACAGCGGTACGCCGACGGCGGCTTCGAGGTAGACGTGGGCCGCCCCGCCGCCCCCGGCGGTCAGCGAGAACGGCATCCGCATCGCCGGATCACCGGCCCCGCCCAGCAGCAGCGCGTACGCGGACCAGCCGAAGGAGGCGATCACCCCCAGGCTGACCAGGGTGTCCATGGTCGCGGTGGCGTGCCGCAGCCCGCGCCAGGCCCGCCGGTGGAAGCCCGCCGAGCTCCAGCCGACCACCGGCAGCGCGAGCCCGAAGCAGACCCACTGCCAGGCCGGGAACTGCCAGGACGGCACCATCGACAACGCCAGCACCGGCAGCGCGAGGACCGCCGTGACGGCCAGTCGGACCACCTCGTCCCGGCGCTCCCGCGCGGCGGCGGCCGGCTCCGGGGCGGTGCCGTCCGGGGCGTGCGGGGCACTCTCGGGCTGGGTCGGGACCAACTCGGCGGTGTAGCCGCCGGCTTCGACGGCGGCGATCAGCTCGGCGGCCGGCAGCCCGGCCGGGTGGCCGACCCGGACCCGGCCGGTGGCCAGGTTGACCGCTGCGGTGACGCCCGGCAGGCGGGTCAGCCGCTTCTCCACCCGGCCCACACAGGCACCACAGGTCATGCCGCCCACCCGGAGGTCGGTGACGGCGCCCGGGTCGGCGGGGGTGGCTGACGACGCGTCGGACGTCAGGCTGCCCGGAGGAGTGGCACTCACCGGCCCGCCCCCGGCCCCGTCCGGTGACCGCCCATGCCGCCCATGCCGTCCATGTCGCCCGCGCCGCCCGTGTCCCCGTGGGCCGGACCGCTGTCACCACCGGCGGGCCGCAGCCCCGGGGCGACCGGGCCCACCGCCTTCCCGGCGGCGAAGGCCCCCGCGAAGACCAGGGCGAGCAGCAGGGCGAAGCCCAGCAGGAGGGCGGACGGCCGGGGGCCCGGCCCGGCTGCGGCGGAGGTGGTGGCGTCTGCGTTCACACCGGAGCAGTCGGAGCCGGGCCCGGCCGAGTTCCCGTGCCCCGCGATCCGTCACCGGATCGGACGCACGGGACCAGCCGACGGGCGGAGGGCGGTGAACGGCGGTCCGGACGGCCGAACAGGCCGTCCGGAGCCGACGGACGGTCAGGCCCGGCCGGTGTACGTGAAACCCGCCCCCTCGACGGCGGCCCGGACGGCCGCCTCGTCCAGTGCGGCGGCCGAGGCGACGGTGACCCGCTCCGCCTTGGCCTCGGCGGTCACGTCGGTCACGCCCGGCAGGGCGGACAGCGCAGCGCTGACGGTCCGCTCGCAGTGACCGCAGCTCATGCCCCCGACGGTGAGGACGGTGGTGACGGCGGCGGCAGCGGTGGTGGACATGGGTGTGCTCCTGGGAGATCGGAGGTGGTCGGGCAGGGTCGGACGACGGGGCCCGGTGAGCGTCCACGACAGCGCACCCCGGGGCCGGGGGCACCGGGACACGCCGCCCGGTGCCCCCATCGTGTGGTTCCGGGAACCGGTCAGGCCGCGCAGCCGACCGGCGCCCGAGCCGGGGCCGTGACGGCCGCCGGCGGAGCCGTCGACTGCCGCTCGGCCTCCGTGAGTTGACGGATCAGCGCGGCCCTGGCCCGGTTCACCCGGGAGCGGACGGTGCCGACCGGGCAGCCGGTCCGCCGGGCCGCTTCCTCGTACGGAAGGCCGAGCACGGCGGTGAGCACGAACGCCTCCCGCCGCTCGTCCGGGAGGGCGGCCAGCAGTTCGGCCAGCGCGACACCCTCGTCGAAACCGGGCAGTCCGCCGGTCTGGGAGCGTTCGACGGCGGTCTGCCAGTCGTCGGTGTCCAGCAGTCGGGGGCGGGCGGCGGCGAAGCGGAAGCGGTCGATCACCGTCCGGCGGGCGATCGACAGGAGCCAGGTGCGGGCCGAGGAGCGGGCCTCGAAGCGGGGCAGGCTGCGCAGCGCCCGCAGGAAGGTCTCCTGGGTGAGGTCGTCGGCCGCCTGGGGCTCGCCGCTCAGGTGGGTGACGTAGCGCCAGACGTCCATCCGGGTCGCCCGGACGAAGAGTTCCACGGCGGCCGGGTCACCCTCCCGGGCGGCCAGCGCCCAGGCGGTGACGGTCGGATCGTCGTGGCCGGCCCGCCGGGCGGCGGCCGTCCGGGGGGCCGGAGTCGGCACCGGCACGGGAGCGGCCGGCGGGTGGGCGGTCGGCGACGCGGCCGGGACGGCCAGGGCACGCGCACGAGCAGGAGCAGGGGCAGGAGCAGGAGCAGGGACGGAGACCGGCAGGACCGGAGCAGACAGGGCAGGGTTCAACGCCGTGGGTCTTTCTCGGAGGCGGGAGCGGCGCGGACGGCCGCAGGACCGGCCCGGGGCACACGGGCGCGCGGCAGCGGCGCCGCGGCCCGTTCGGGCGCGGCGTCGGCCGGGGCGGGCCCCGGGGTGACGGGCCGTCAGAGGACGGCGGTCCCGAACGGCGGTCCCCGAGAGGTGAGGGCGTGGACGAGCAGCAGCAGCCGGAGCCGCGACGGCGGCTCCTGACGGCGGCGCGGGCGCGGCGCGGGCGCCGGGGCACAGGCCCGGAGCAGCAGGAGCACCGGCGCGAACAGCCAGGCCGCGACGGTCCGGCCGAGGCGGTACACCGCCCGTTCGCCCGCTGCCAGCCAGAGGCCGAGCAGCAGGGCGGCGACCAGGTGGGCGGCGAGCATGCCGAAGCCGCCGCCGGCCATCTGGTGGGCGGCGGGGGCATCCGCCCCGGCCGCGTGCAGGTGTCCGGCGGCGGCGTGCGCGTGCGCGGACGAGGTGGCCGGGACCACCAAGGCGGAGAGACCGGTGACCGGCGGGCCGAGGGAGTCCAGGTCAAGCCCGGCGTCCTCGACCAAGCGGGCGGCCTCGCCGGGGGTGAGCGGGTGACCGTTGCAGAGCAGCAGCCTGGCCCACTGCACGGCGGTGCTGTCGGCGCCGGCACCCGCCGGGGTGGCGGTCGCCTGGCCGAGCGAGAAGAGCACGTGCAGCGCGGCCTGCACCCCCACGGTGAGACCGGTGATCAGCAGGGGTCCGCGCTCCCGGCCGGCCGTCAGCCAGCCGAGCGCCCCGACCGCTCCGAAGGCGGCCGGCAGTGCCCACCCGGGCAGCGGGACACCGGACATCAGCACGTGCCCGGCCGCGCCGAGCAGCACGCAGGCGGCGGCGAACACCGCAGCCCGCCCCGCTCGCACGTACCGTCCCGACTCCATGGCGGACTCATCGTCGCACCATCGGAGCCCGCCGGGGACCCGCCTTCCGGGGGTACCGACGCTCCGTCAGTCCGTTCGGGCCACGTGGCCGAGGTCACCCCGGACGGCCGGGAACCGGACGGCCCCGGCGGCCGACTGCTGGGTGGGCGCCGTCTCCGCACCGCCCCGTGCCGTCCCACCGCACCGGGCTGACCTGCGCGGATACCGCGCCGCCGGAGCACGGCCCTCGGTCGGCCCGGGCGCCCGGGCGGCGATGTGAGAAGTACCACCCGGGGCCGGAGCGGGTACGGTCAGGCCAACCACGCGCCGTCGCGCATCAGTTCGCGACCGGAGAGCTCGTCCGCCTCCCGCCACGCCTGGATGCGGAGCGGGGTGATCCGGTACCAGCGGTACCGGGTGGTCGAGGCCGCCGGGTCGAATCCGGTCCGGGCGGCGAAGGCGGCCCGCTCGTCGGCCGGCAGGTCCGCCATCTCCAGGTACTCCACCCGGCCCTCGATCATCGTGACGTCCCGGGTCGGCCCCAGCGCCAGCCGGACCGTCCCGGAGGCGGCGAGGTTCCGCCCGGTCGGGCTCCCCGCCGGGGTGGCCACCAGCAGCGCGGTGCCGTCCCAGGCGAACGAGAGCGGCACCAGGTACGGAACGCCCTCCTGGGAGGCGGTGGCCACCCAGACGTCCACGTCGGTGGCCAGCCGGTGCTCGGTGTCACGGCGGCGCTGGGCGCGGCTTCTGGGCGCGGCGGTCTCGTCCGTCACACCGTCCACCGCGGTCTCAGGGTTCACGGTGTTCTCAGGGCTCTCAGTGGTCATGGCGACAGCCTCCCTCCCCCGGGGCCGGCCGCGCCGCCGAATTCCGCAATCCGGCAGCGCCCTTGAGCGCCCGTCGGCATCAGCCCCGGGCGGACGCCACCGCCCGAGTGGCCGGCTTGTCGTTCGGGCCGATGATCACGTCGATCCAGAACAGCGAGGCGAGCACGCACCAGACGGTGAGCACCAGCTTGGCCGCCACGTGCAGGCGCCGCGAGTCCCAAAGCCAGATCGCGGCCACCGGCGGGAGGAACAGCAGGGCACCGACGCGCAGCAGGCGGTCGGTGGCGCTGCGGGGCGCGGAGGGCTGGGCGTACGGGTTCACGGCTGGTCCAGGGTTCACGGGTGCGGGCGCGGGGGGCAGACGCGAACCGTACACGAACGTGCGCCCGATCCGGGATTCCCTGACCCGCCGTCAGCCCGCTCCGCCCGGTCCTCCTATCCTGCCGGGATGAACGGAGCGATCGAACTGGTGATCTTCGACTGTGGCGGCGTCCTGGTCGACAGCGAGCGGATCGCCGTCCGGGTCAATGTCGAGATCGGCGCCGAGCTGGGCTGGCCGCTCACCGCCGACGAGGTGGTGGAGCGCTTCATCGGCCGCTCCTCCACCTCGATCGCCGAGCAGTGGACCGAGCGCCTCGGGCCGGAGGCCGGGACGCTCTGGAAGAAGCTGTTCGCCCGGCGGCACGCGGAGGCGGTGGACGCCGGACTGCTCCCGGTGGACGGCATCGCCGAGGCACTGGCCGGGCTCACCCTGCCGACCTGCGTGGCCTCCAGCGGCGAGCACGCCAAGATGCGGCACACCCTCGGACGCACCGGCCTGTACGAACACTTCGAAGGCCGGTTCTTCAGCGCCACCGAGGTCGCCCGGGGCAAGCCCGCACCGGACCTCTTCCTGCACGCCGCCCGGCGATCGGGCGTCGCCCCGGCGGCCTGCGTGGTGGTCGAGGACAGCCGCTACGGCGTGCAGGCCGCCCGGGCGGCGGGGATGCGCTCGCTCGGCTAAGCGGGCGGGCTGACCCCGGCCGCCTGGCTCGCGGGCCCGGGCACCACGGTCTTCACCGACATGCGGGACCTCCCCGCCTTGGTGGCCACGGTCTGACCTCGGGCCCTCACCCCTGCGGACACCAGCCGGGCCCGCACCGGGCCACCCACCGATCGCGGACCGGGCGAGCCATCAGAGCCACGATCGAGCCCGAGCCCAAACCCCCGCCCTGGTGGCCACGGTCTGACCCCGGGCCCTCACCCCTGCGGACACCGGCCAGGTCCGCACCGGGCCACCCACCCGAGCCACCCACCAGTCGGCGACGGGCGAGCCATCGGGCCCGCGCCCGGACCCCGCGCTCCGACCGGGCGGGCGGGGGCTCACAGCCCTGGGAGGGAGTCCTGCTCGCCGGGCACGACCTTGGTGCCCTCCTCCGGCCCCCGGCAGCCCGGTCCCAGTCGGAGGATGCGGGACTCCGGGTCGTGCAGCGGACGGCCGCAGCGGCGGCAGCGCAGCACCGGCGGCTCGGCGGCGGCGGCACCGGCACCGGCCGGGGCGGGGATGAGGGCGGGCTCGTCGGACTGCATCGGGCCAGTCTGACGGACCGTCCGCCCCCGGACCACCGCCGGGCGGCCCGAGCGCTCCCGGCGGCCCACCGGCTGCTCGGGTGACAAGACGTTTCCGCAGTGCCCGCCGGGCAGTTGGGAAGGTCATGACGAAGACGTGGAAGATCCTCATCGCCCTGCTGGTCGCCCTCGGCCTCGGCGGCCTCTTCGCCGCCGCTGCCGCCGCCCGCGAATGACCCCCCGGACACCGCCGACCGCCGACCGGTGAGCTCGGCTCCCGATCGGCGGTCGGCGGTCGGAGGTGGTCAGACCCCGATCGGAGCCCGGTCCGGACGGGCCTCGGCCGGACGGCCGGCCGGCGCCTCCGCCGGCACCGCACCCGGCACCGCAGCCGGCACCGCAGCCGGCTCCCCCGCCGACCCCTCAGCCCCCGCCGCCCCGGCGGGCCCGTCCACCGTCGCGGCGGGCACCGGCTCGGCGTTAAGCTCGGTGAGCATCTGCCGGGTGAAGCCGAAGAAGTAGGTGGCCAGGAAGCCGACCAGGTAGCCGGTGAGCAGGCCGCCCGCGTAGACGGCGATGGTGAAGGCCAGGCTCCGGTCGCCCTGGATGAGCGGGAAGAGGGCCCAGCCGGAGGGGCCGATGGCGGTCGAACCGACCGTGGTGCCCAGCTGGTTGAAGAGTCCGACGAAGGCGCCGCCGGCCGCGCCGCCGATGCAGGCGGTGACGAAGGGGCGGCCGAGCGGGAGGGAGACCCCGTAGATCAGCGGCTCGCCGACGCCGAGGAATCCGGCCGGGAGGGCGGACTTGATGGTGGCCCGGATCGAGCCGTTGCGGCGCAGGCGGTAGTAGACCGCGATCGCGCAGCCGACCTGGCCGGCTCCGGCCATCGCCAGGATGGGGAGCAGCACGGTGTACCCCTGCTGCTCGATCAGCGTGGTGTGGATCGGGATCAGCGCCTGGTGCAGGCCGAGCATCACCAGCGGGAGGAAGAGGCCGCCGAGCACCAGGCCGGCCAGCGCCCCGCCGCCGGCCAGCAGCCAGGTGGCGAACGAGCCGATGGCGGTGGAGACTTCACCGGCCAGGAACATCAGGCCGTAGAGCGTGACCAGCCCGGTCAGCAGCACCGTGAGGGTCGGCGTGACCAGCACGTCCAGCGCCTCGGGGACCCAGCGCCGACACCACTTCTCGACGTACACCGCGAGCAGCGCCGCCCCGAGGGCTCCCAGCACACCGCCCTGTCCGGGTGACAGGGTCTCGCCGAACACCGTGACCTTGGCGACCCCGGCGAACGGGATCACGGCGGCGACCGCACCGCCCAGGATCGGGGTGCCGCCGAACTCCTTGGCGGTGTTGTAGCCGACGAAGACCGCGATCAGCGACATGAAGCCGGAGGCGATCGCGCCCAGCGCGGGCACCAGGGAGGGCAGCCAACCGAGGTTCGCCAGCAGGCCGTTGAGGCCGGCCACGATGCCGCAGCCGATCAGGGCCGGGATCAACGGGACGAAGATGTTGGCGATCCGGCGGAGCATCAGCTTCACCGGGGTGGCGTTCTTCGCCTTCCGGGCCGCCCTGATCTCGGCGCCGCGGTCGGCGAGTTGCTCGGCACTGCGGGAGGCGGGCGCGGCGTCCACCAGTGCCTGGAGCTCCGGGGTGACCTTGGCGACGGTGCCGGGACCGAGCACGATCTGGTAGGTGTCGTCCTCGACGGTGCCCAACACCGCCGGGAGCGCCTTGAGTTCGTCCTCCCGGACCAGTGAGCGGTCCCGGAGCCCGAGGCGCAGGCGGGTCATGCAGTGCGCGATGGAGGTGATGTTGCCGGGGCCTCCGACCAGCGGAAGTATCGCGGCGGCGGTGGCGCGGTTCTTGTCGTCCGTCATGGTGCTCTGCCTTGCTGGAGGGGTGGTTCGGGGTTCGGGGTCAGACCGCGAGCAGCGCTGCGCGCAGGTGGCCGTGGTGTTCGGTGAGGAGGCGGGCGGCGGTCGGGCCGTCCACCTCGGCGAGGACCACCAGGATGGCGTTCTTGACCTCGCCGTCGGTGGCGGTGAGGGCGGCCTCCACGGTGGCGTCGTCGGCGCCGGTGGCCAGGGCGACGATCCGGCGGCAGCGGGCCCGGAGCTTCTCGTTGGAGGCCCGGACGTCGACCATCAGGTTCCCGTACGTCTTGCCGAGCCGGATCATGGTGACGGTGGAGAGCAGGTTGAGCACCAGCTTCTGGGCCGTGCCGGACTTCAACCGGGTGGAGCCGGTAAGGAGTTCGGGGCCGACCACCACCTCCACCGGATGCTCGGCGGCGGCGCCGAGCGCGGAGTCGGCGTTGCAGGAGAGCCCGACGGTGAGCGCACCGAGCCGGCGGGCGTACGCCACCGCGCCGACCGCGTAGGGGGTGCGGCCGGAGGCGGAGATCCCGACCACCACGTCGTCCGGGGTCAACTCCAGCGCGGCCAGGTCGGCTTCGGCCAGCTCGACGCTGTCCTCCGCCCCCTCGACGGCCTGCACCATCGCCTCCCGGCCGCCCGCGATCAGGCCGATCACCTGGCCGGGCGCGGTGTTGAAGGTGGGCGGGCACTCGCTGGCGTCCAGCACCCCCATCCGTCCGGCGGTGCCGGCCCCCGCGTAGACCAGCCGGCCGCCCCGGGCCATCCGCTCGGCGGTGGCGTCGATCGCGGCGGCGATCTCCGGCAGGCGGCGGGCCACCGCCTCGGCCACGGTGCGGTCCTCACCGTTCATCAGGGTGGCGATCTCCAGGGTGGAGAGCCGGTCGATCTCGGCCAGTTCGGGGCGGAACGCCTCGGTGGCCAGGGTCTCCAGCTGCGCCCGGAGTTCGGCGTACGGCGCGGTGTGCTGCCCTGCGGCAGCGGACCCTGCGGCAGCAGACCCTGCCGGGGCAGGTCCTTCGGGTGCAGGTCCTTCGGGTGCAGGTCCTGCGGGGGCGGACCCGGCGGCGGTGGCGGGCTGAGCGGTCATCAGGAGTGACCCTTCTTCGGGGTGGTACGGCCGCGGCGGGGCGCCAGGGCCTGGTAGGTGGCGGCCAGTGCGGGGGCCGCGGTCTCGTAGGTGCGCTGGACCACCCCGACGCAGAGGCAGTCCACCACGAACAGCTGGCTCAGCCGGGAGGCCAGCGCGGCCGGGCGCAGCGAGGTCTCGTAGCCGCTGCTGGTGGCCAGCACCAGATCGGCGGCCCGCGCCAGCGGCGAGTCCGGGCGGGCGGTGAGCGCGATGGAGGTGGCGCCGTTCCCGGCGGCCCGGGTGAGCGGCTCCAGTACGTCCTGGGTGGCGCCGGAGTCGGAGACGGCCACCGCCACGTCGCCGGGTCGCAGTTGGACGGCGGCGGTGAGGGCGAGGTGCGGATCGGCGTGGGCCTGGGCGAGCAGGCCGATCCGCTGGAGCTTCTGCATCAGGTCCTGGGCGACCAGGCCGGAGGCGCCGATGCCGAAGACCTCGATCCGGCGGGCCGAGGCGATGGCGGCCACCGCCGCCGCCAGCCGTTCCGGGTCGAGCAGTTCGAGGGTGTCGGCCAGCGTGCGGCGGCCGTCCCGGGCCAGCTTGGCGATCACCTCGGCGAGCGGGTCGTCCACCGCGATGTCCCCGGTGACGGCCGGCACCGGGGCCGGGCGGCGGGCGGCGTCCTCGGCGAGTGCCAGCCGCAGGTCCCGGTAGCCGGGGTAGCCGAGCAGCCGGGCGGTGCGCACCACGGTGGCCTCGCTGGTGCCGGTGCGGGCGGCCAGTTCGGTGACGCTCAGCCGGGCGCACCCGGCGGCGTCGGCCGCCACCGCCTCGGCCACCCGGCTCATCGCCGGGGTCATCTCCGCCTGCCGGGCCCTGATCCGGGCCGCCGGCGGGCGGGTGAAGGTTTCCTTCTCCGAAGTGCTCACACCTGAAGGATATTTTCAGCGACCCTCCCGCGCACCGACCGAAGGTCACCGAATCGGCCGGGACCTTCGGCCCGAGGGGCCGCCCGGCGCTACCCCAGGGTGACCGGCAGGGTGCGGTAGCCGCGCAGCACCAGCCGGTCGGTGCGGGTGCGCTCGCCCGCCGGGGCCAGGCCGGGGAACCGGCGGAGCAGCTCCGGCATCGCCACCACGGCCTCCTGCCGGGCGAGTTGGGCACCGAGGCAGAAGTGCGCACCGGCGCCGAAGCTGAGCGGCTGGCTGTCGGTGCGGTAGGGGTCGAAGCGGTCCGGGTCGGGGTAGCGGGACGGGTCCCGGTTGGCCGCGCCGATCAGCAGGAAGAGGGCGGTGCCGTACGGGGTGGGGACGCCGCCCGCGCTCAGCTCGTCGTCGAGCGAGATCCGGGAGGTGAGCTGCACGGGCGAGTCGTGGCGCAGCACCTCGTCCACCAGGCCGGCCGCCGGGAGCCGGCCCTCGCGCAGCGCCGCCAGCTCGGCGGGGTGGTCGAAGAGCAGCGCCAGCCCGTTGCCCAGCAGGTTGGTGGTGGTCTCGAAGCCGGCCACCAGCAGCAGCACCAGATTGGCCAGCAGCTCCCGTCCGGCGATCCGGCCCGGGTCCTCGGCGGCCACCCGGACCAGCGCGCTGACCAGGTCATCGGCCGGCTCCGCGGCCCGCCGGGCGGCCAACTCGGTGAAGTAGCCCGCGAGTTCGTCGGCCGCCCGGTCGGCGGCGGTCAGCTCCTCGTCGGAGACCAGGATCTCCAGCGCCGCCGTCAGGTCGGAGGCCAGCGGGCGGAACCGGTAGCGGTCCTGCTTCGGCACCCCCAGCAGCTCGCAGATCACCCCGACCGGCAGCCGGAAGGCGAAGGCGTCCATGAAGTCGACCGGCTCCCCGCCCGTCCCCGCCTCGGCCAGGTCGTCCAGCAGCTCCGCCACCGCCGCCCGGACGGCCGGCTCCAGCGCGGCCACCCGGCGGGCGGTGAAGACCGAGGCGATCAGCGAGCGCATCCGGGCGTGGTCCGGCGCGTTGGTCTCCAGTATCGAGCGGCTGAACAGCGTCTTGGAGCTGTGGTCGAGGAAGCCCTCCTCCCAGCGCTCGCGCAGCACCGCGTCCGGCACCCGGAAGGCGGTGGACCGGAGCACCTGGTTGACCTCGTGGTACCCGGAGACCAGCACCGCCCCCTCACCCGCCGCGACGGCCGGCCCGAGGGCGTGCGCCCTCCGGTACAGCGGGTACGGGTCCGCCCGTCCCTGCGGGCCCATCAGGTCACCGATGATCCGTTCGCCGTCCATGGACACCCCTCCCCGGTCGACCATCCGTACGATCAACCGGTGGGCGTACCGACGAGTTCCCGGCGACCGCCTCCCCGGAGCGGAACGGCGGGCTCGGTATGTTGGTCCGCATGGAGATCTGGATCAACCCGCGCTGCACCAAGTGCCGTGTCGCCGTCGGCGCGTTGGACGAGGCCGGGGCGGAGTACACCGTCCGCCGCTACCTGGAGGACCCGCCGAGCGCGGCCGAGCTGGAGCAGGTGCTCGACCGGCTGGCGCTGGAGCCCTGGGACATCACCCGCACCGACGAGGCGGTGGCCAAGGAGCTGGGCATCAGGCAGTGGGGCCGCACCGCCGCCGACCGCGACCGCTGGATCGCAGCCCTGGCCGAGCACCCGATCCTGATCCAGCGTCCGATCATCACCGCCGACGACGGCCACGCCGTGGTCGCCCGCACGCCGGAGGCGCTGGCGTCGGTGGTACCGGCGCCGTCGGCGCCGGAGAACGGCTGACGGCCGCGCCGGGGCCCGGGTGACGGTGGGGCCTGCCAGACTGCCCGGGTGACCGATACCTACATCGCCTTCCTCCGGGCCGTCAACGTCGGCGGGCGGACGGTGAAGATGGAGCGGCTGCGCGCCCTCTTCGCCGATCTGGGCCTGACCAGGGTCCGCAGCTACATCCAGAGCGGGAACGTCTTCTTCGACACCGAGGAGACCGACCGCGCCGCGCTCACCGCCCGGATCGAGCGTCACCTCGCGGCCGAACTCGACTTCGCCGTCCCGGTGATGCTCCGCACCGTGGACGAGGTGGCGGCGGTGGTCGAGGCCGATCCGTTCGCCGGCGTGGAGGTGACGCCGGACGTGCGGCTCTGCGTGGTGTTCCTCTCCGAGCCGCTGCCGGCCGACCTGGAGTACCCGGTGGCAGACCCGAAGGGCAGTTGGGAGATCCTCTCCGCGACACCGGGCGCCGCCTGCACGGTGTTCCGCCTGAGGAACGGCCGGCTCAGCGGCGACCCGGCCAAGTCCTTCCCCAAGTCCTACACCGGGCAGGGCACTTCGCGGTTCTTCCACACCACCGTCAAGATCCTGGCCGCCGCCCGGAAGCCCTGAGCCCGTCGCCGGGGCGGAGCGGCGCGGCCGGTGCACGGGCTCGCGGTGGGTGTTGTCCGCGGACAACACCCACCGACCTGCCGCCGACCCGTCGCCGGATCAGCGGCTCAGCGGCTCAGCTCGACCACGGAGCGAGCATCCCCTTCATCGCGTCCGTCAGTGCGATCTGCAGCAGCGGGCCGTAGGTGATCCGGCCGACGCCGAGCCGACGGAACCGGTCGAGGTCGTGCTTGACCGGGTGGGCGGTGGAGTTGACGGGCACCGTGAGCGCCCCGGTCACCGCTGCGAGCAGCTCGTCGTCGTCCTGGATCCGGACGGGGTAGACGCTGTCGGCACCCGCCTGCTCCATCGCCAGCAACCGCTCGACCGCCTCGTCGAGGACGGCGGCGGCGTCCTCCGCGTGCAGGAAGAGGTCGGTCCGCCCGTTGATCCAGACGGGGACGCCCGCGTCGTCGGCGGCTGCCCGCAGACCGGCGACGTAGTCGGCGTGCTCGCGGGTGCTCCGCACGCGCCCGCCCTCCGAGTGGACGGTGTCCTCGATGTTGAGGCCCGCACCTCCCGCCTCCGTGAGCCCGGCGATCAGATCCGCGGGGGACTGCCCGTACCCGGCCTCCAGGTCGACGGACACCGGGACGTCGACCGCCGCGATGATCGGCCGGACGGCGGCCAGCACCTCCTCGAAGGTCTGGCCCTCGTTGTCCTTGGCCCCGCGCGAGTCGGCGAGGGGGTGGCTGCCGATCGTGAGCGCGGGGAAGCCGGCACCGGCGGCGGTCCGCGCGGACCAGACGTCCCACACGGTGGGGAGCACCAGCGGCCGGTGCTCGGCGTGCAACTTCTTCAGGCGCTGGGCCCGTTCGACGGTGATGTGAAGGTCCATGCCGAGGAAGCTACCCCGGCGCTCCGGTTCCAAAGGCCGACGCAACACCGGGCCGACGACACGCGCCCCTCACCCCGACAGGGGATGAAACAGACAAAACGTCAGATACTTCCGCAGAGACGCGTGTCGGGGACGGCAACGGCGTCCGCGCGGTGCCTAAGCTCCCCCATGACCGCACAGAGTCCGCCCGACGGCCGGGACAAGGTAGTCGCCAAGCTCCCCCAGCAGTTGCGCCGCGAGCTGAGGATCCGGGCCGCCACCGTCGGCATCGACATCCAGGACGCCGTCACCCAGGGCATCCTGGCGTGGCGTCGGACCGACGGGCCCCTCGCACCCGTCGACACCAGCCGCGGCTCCTCGTTCTCCACCTACGTCCCCTCCGACCTCTACAAGGACTTCCGGGCGGACTGCTCCCAGCGCGGCGTCCCCTACCACCAGGCCCTCGGCCAGGCCATCCGCCTCTGGCTCGACAGCCACCCGCTCCCCCGGCACACCCGCACCGCCGCCGGCGCACCCCGCCGCATCGCCCTCGCCAACCAGAAGGGCGGCGTCGGCAAGACCGCCCTCACCGCCGGCCTCGCCACCGCCCTCGCCGAGATGGGCCACCGCGTCCTGATGGTCGACTTCGACCCCCAGGGCCACCTCACCAAGCAGCTCGGCCACGACCACCTCCCCCTCAAGGGCGCCAGCCTCACCAAGGCGATGGCCGGCGAGGCCGGCCAGGACCTGCGCGGCCTCACCGTCGGCGTCGAGGGGCACGGCATCGAGGACCGCCTCCACCTCCTGCCGGCCTGCACCGACGGCTTCCTGCTCGACGCCAGGCTCGTCACCTCCCGCGAGCTCCGGGTCAAGGAGACCGCCCTGGAGAAGGCGCTCGCCGACCTGGAGAAGGAGTACGACGTCGTGGTCGTCGACTGCCCTCCCAGCCTCGGCTACGCCATGGACAACGCCCTCTACTACGTGCGCACCCGCGACGGCGAGGACGAGGGCCGGTCCGGCCTCGTCATCCCGGTCCAGGCCGAGGACTCCTCGCTCGACGCCTACGAGCTGCTGCGCGACCAGATCGACTCCCTCGCCGGAGACCTGAAGATCGTCATCGGCGACCTCGGATTCGTCGTCAACCTCTTCAACCCCCGCAAGGGCTACGTGGTCAACAGCTCCCTCGCCGGCTGGCAGAGCTTCGGGACACCGGCCGTCATCGGCATCGTCCCCGACCTGAAGGACCAGCGCGAAGCCGTCCGGGTCAAGCAGCCCCTGCTGACCCACGCCCCCGACAGCGAACAGGCCGACATCATGCGCACCATCGCGAGGAGCATCACCCGGTGACCACGACAGCAGACCGCCTCGGGGCCGGCGGCTTCGGCAGCCTCGCCACCCGCACCCACCGCAGCGAACGCGGCCGGGCCAAGGCCATCGCCGAAGGCACCCTCCCCGGCTACGAACTCCTCCGCATCGAGCTCACCAAGGTCACCCCCACCCCCGTCAACCCCCGCAAGGACTTCGGCACCGAGGCCGAGCAGCTCGCCTTCGGCGAGAGCCTGGCGGTCCGTCAGCTCACGCCGTGCGTGGCCGTCACCGTCGACGCCTACCGCAGGCTCTGGCCCGAGCACCGGCTGGTCAACCCGGGCGCCGAGTACGTCATCCTGAACGGCGAACGCCGCTTCCAGGCCGCCCGGTTCGCCACCCTCGACCGCCTGGACTTCGTCGTCCGCGACGACCTCGCCACCTCGCGGGCCGACTTCCTCGACAACCTCCTGCTGGAGAACGAGGACCGCAACGACTTCAACGTCATCGAGCGGGCCCGCGGCATCCGTGACCTGCTCGGCGCCTGCGAGGGCAACGCCGCCGAGGTCGCCCGCCGCCGGGGCCGCGACCGCTCCTGGGTGGGCAACCAGGTCGCCCTCCTCACCCTCCCCCAGGAGATCCAGCACATGCTGATCACCGGGACGATGGCCGAGCGCTACGCCCGCCGCCTCGCCCGGGCCCTCAAGGAGGACACCACCCTCACCGTCGAGGCGCTCCTCCGGATGGAGAGCGACCTGCGGGAGGCCGAGCGGGACAGGCGGGGCTCGGCGAAGGCGCTCCTGGAAGCCGCCAGGGCGACGACCGCCGACCCCGCCCCGGTGTTGTCCGCGGACAACACCGCAGCGGACCGGACCGCCTCGCTCCCGCAGCAGACGTCCGCCGGGTCGGCCGCCCCGCGAACGCCCGGCGCCGGCCCGGACCTGACCGCCCTTCTCGGCGGGACCGCCGGCGAGCAGGCCGCAGTCCTGCGCGCCCACCTCGACGACGACGGATTCCTCGCCCTGGTCGAGGCGCTCCGCGCCCTGCTCTGAGCACACCGCCGGGGCCGGGGGGGGGGGGGGGGGGGGGGCCCCCGCCCCCCCCCCCACCCCCGGACCGTTCGAGCGGGCGGCCCGGCCGGACTCGTAAGCTGTGGCGATGAGCGAAATGCTGGACACGGGGCCGTTCTTCCACGGTACGACGGCTGACCTGCAGGTCGGAGACCTCCTGACCGCGGGCTTCCGCTCCAACTACCGGCCCGAGATCGTCATGAACCACATCTACTTCACGGCCCTCCGCGACGGCGCCGGCCTCGCGGCCGAACTCGCCGCCGAGCTCGCCGCCGGAGTCGGCCAGCCGAGGGTGTACCTGGTCGAGCCCACCGGGGAGTTCGAGAACGACCCGAACGTCACCGACAAGAAGTTCCCCGGCAACCCCACCCGCTCCTACCGCAGCACCGAACCGCTCCGCATCGTCGCCGAGGTCCACGACTGGACGCGGCTCACCCCCGACGCGCTCCTCCTCTGGCGGGAGCGTCTCACCGCGATCCGTGCGGGCGGACAGGGCGAGATCATTAACTAGCCCTCCCCGGCGCTGCGGTGGCGTCTCTCCGGCGTCGATCCGGCGGCGAGGGGACGGACCGATCACGCTCCCGCCCCCTTCCGCCGGCCCCCGGACCTCCCTACCGTGGTGTCATGAACCGTGCCCGGCTGGACAGTTCACCTCCCGACCACATCGACCTGGTGCTCCGCGAGGGCCGGGGGCCGCTCGCCTTCGCCGCCCGGCAGTGGGCCGTGGAGACTCTCGGCACGGTGGTGATCGGCGTGCTCGGCGGGCTGGTGGTGTACGTCACCCTGGCGCTGCTCCTCGACCGCGTGCCCCTTCCGCTGTGGGTCCTGCTGGTGATCACCACCGTGCTCGCGCTGCTGGCCAACGCTGCGGCGGCACTGCGCAACGCCCGGCAGGCCGCCCACCGGCTGCGGTTCTCCCCGGCCGCGGCGCCGGACACCGTGACGGTGATCCGGGGCAGCCGGACGGACCCGCCGCGGCCGGCCACCTCCATCGAGCGGATCGTGATCGACCACGAGATCACGCTCTCGCGCAAGGAGGGCTCCCCACCCGTCTCCCAGAAGATCACCCTGCACGTGCTGACGCGGTACGGCCGCCCGATCCGGCCCACCGAACTGTCCCACCGGCTGACCGATCCCGAGGCCCTGCACCGGCAGTTGCGGCAGGCACTGGCCGCCGCCGGCCCCGGAGCGGTCGGCCCCGAGCTCGGCCTGGAGGTCGAGCTGGTCGTCCGGCGTCGCCTGGAGACCGTCGAGACCGGCGGCTACGGCGGTTCGAACGGCGGCACCGGCGGCGGGGGCGGCAGCTGAGCGGAGGGCCGGGCGGGCCCCGGGTCGGCTCAGTGCGGGTACTGGCGCGGCGGTCGCTGCGCCGGCAGCTCGTCGCGGAACTCCTCGATCACCGAGCTGATCTGACGCATCAGCACGGTGCGTTCGATCCGGTCGACGTAGCGGTTCCGGGCGGCCAGCGCCTCCACCGTGACGGAGAAGTACATCGTCATCAGCGGGTTCACGAAGAGCCGGCCGCCGCTGGTGCGCTCGGTGAAGCGCACGTCGCCGAACTCGCCGCGCACGGCGGCCGCCACCGAGCCCTGGACGATGCTGGGGTGCTCGGGGCAGGCGGCCCGGGCGTGCTCGACGGCGTCCAGGTAGAGCTGGACGGCCCGGCTGTCCCGGGAGAGCGAGAAGGCGCCGAGGTACCCGCCGTCGCGCTCCAGGGCGGCCAGGTTCTCCAGCACCAGCGAGTGGTTGACGCCGTGGTAGGCGTCCACCCCGAAGCCGAGGCAGGCCACCAGCCGGGTCTCCACCTCGCGCAGGCCGGCCACCGCCGCGAGGCTGGCCATGTCCTCCTCCGGGGTGCCGAGACCGGCCTCGTCCCCGCACATCAGGATGTCGGTGCCGCCGTCCACCAGCACGATCGCGTCGATGCCGAGGTGCCGCACCAGCTCCCGGTAGGCGGCCCGCAGCGGCTTGACCCCGACCGAGCCGAACGCCCAGACGGTGTCCGGGAGTCCGTGCAGGCGCAGCCAGCGGGCCAGCGTGCGCTCCGGGAAGTAGCTCTCCGCCGAGGCGGTGTCCGGGGTGATCCTGGCCAGCTCGGGGGCGTGCCAGACCTCGTTCGGCAGACCGTAGAGGTGGCTGAACGACAGGTTCGCCAGGTGCACTTCGGCACCGGCCGCGCGCAGCTCCAGGGCCAGCGGGAGCCCGCCGTAGACGTCGAAGCCTCCCCCGGCTCCGGCGACCAGCACCCGGCGGGCGTCCTTCAGACGGGTCATCAGCTGCGGTTCGAACGGCATCCGCGCATCGTAGGCCACCCGGCCGGACGCCAGGAGCGCGGGCCCCGGGGTCCGGTGTCAGGGGTGCGGGCCCCCGAGCCGGACGTCAGGGGCGCGGGCCCCAGAGCTCGTCCGTGCAGCGGGCGTAGGTGTCCCGCCAGTGCGGCCAGTGCCGGGCGGTGGTGTCGTCGCAGTCGGCCAGCAGCCGGTCCACCAGCTCCGGGTCGACGCCCTCCAGCAGCCAGGCCAGCGCGTCGGAGGTGCCGGGGCCGTCGGCGGCCCGGATCAGGTCGAGCAGCTCGGGCAGGGTGCCGATCCGCGAACCGGCCGGGAAGACGCCCTCCATCCGGGGCAGCAACTGCCGCTCCTCGATCCGCAGGTGGGTCTCCAGCCGGGCGGCCAGCTCCTCCACCGCGTACGCCACCGACCAGCTGCTCGCAGGGTCCCGGGTGGCGATCCGGACCAGGGTGGTGACCCGGGTGAAGGAGTGGTCCAGGTTGTGGTGGTCGGACTCCAACCAGTTGAGCAGCAGCCGGAGTTCGGGCGCGAAGCGGCGCAGCAGCGGCCACAGCCGGCTGTCCTGCTGCTCGTGGTGGCAGGTGAGCATCGCGGTCAGGAAGTCCCAGTGCCGCTGGATCGCCCCGGCGGTCGCGGCGTCGTCCGGCTGGAGCAGGCGCAGGGCGTTGGGGATCCGGGCCAGGTCGCGGCGGAGCGCGGCGTGCACCAGGGTCACCCCGGCGAACGGGACCGCCTCGGCGGCGGGCTGCGTCTCACGCGGAGCGTCCGCGGGGGCGGTGGCCTTCGGGGACTCGACGGGCAGCAGGTGGCTGGGCATGGCACTCTCTTCACGACTGGCTGAGACCGAGCCGGGCCGGCACCGCACTCGACGGCGCCCCGGCATGGTCTCCAGGGTGATGACAGACCATCAGGGTCGAATCAATGTCCGATTGACGCGCAGGTCAGAACCCTGACGGTCCGTCAGCACCACACTCCGCGCGGTGCCCTCAGTCGTCGCTCTGCGGCCCGGCCAGGTTCTTCGATAGCCACTCCAGGGTGACCGGGATCATCTTCTTGAAGTCCGAGGTGAGGTGCTTGCCGCCCGGCTGCTCGTAGTACTCGACCGTGGTCGGGGCGGCGGCCTTGGCGACCCAGGCCTTCACCAGCTTGGTCTCGTAGGCGTTGGCCCCGCCCGCCGTGGCGAGCATCCGCACGTCGGCCTTGCTGGTGGCGATCAGCTGGTCCGGGCTGTTGGCCAGCCGCTCGGCCTCGTGGCCCTTCCAGAGCGGGGAGTCCGGGTTGAAGTACCCGTCGATCGGGACGGCCGCCTTGAACACGTCGGGGTGCGCCATCGCCAGCTTGGCGCTGCAGAACGCACCGGTGGAGGCGCCCATCAGGCCCCAGCCGTCCCGGCCCTTGACGGTGCGGAAGTTGGCCTTCACGAAGTCCGGGATGTCCTGCGACATCCAGGTGCCGATCTTCGGCTGCCCGGGGATGTCGCTGCACTCCAGCGCCCTGGCCTCGGCGGTTTCGAGGTTCTGTACCGGCATCACCAGGATGAAGGGGTGGGCCTTGCCCTCCTTGGAGAGCTGGGCGCCGATCTCCTGGATCGGCAGCTGGTTGTCGGTCCAGGTGTTGTAGCCCGCGCTCTGGCCGCCCGCGTACAGGGTGAGCACCGGGAAGCCGGTCTTGGCGAACTTCGGGTCGCCGTACTCGGGCGGCAGCCAGACCCAGACCTTGCCGCTCACACCGGACTTGGCGCCGGTCAGGGTGGTCATCATGATCGGGCCGGCCGCGGTGTCCCGGACCTTCTTGAGGTCGGCCGCCGGGCCGCTCGGCATCAGCACCTTGCTCGGCTTCGGCGGCGGGGTGCTGCTCTGGGCCGCCGAGGGCGAACCGGAGGACCCGTCCCGGGCAGCCGCCGAGCCGTCCTTGCCGCCCTTGGCGCCGTCGCCGGTCGGGGCCGGTGAACTGCCGCAGGCGGCGAGGCTCACGGCCAGACCGAGGGCACCGGCGGCGGCCAGGACAGTGCGGGCGGGCTTCAGCAGCAAGGTCTTCTCTCCGAGCGTTCGATCGCCCGGACGACTCCGGACGAGGGCCCCGGGGCAGGGCCCGGGCCGGGCGTCTCCTGAGGCCACCGGGGGTGTCCGGAGCGCCGACCCTGGTCGGCGACCCGCGCCCGGCGGGGCAGGTGTGCCGTCCGTGATCCTACGACGCGGGCCCGGTGAAGGCTGGTTGCGATCTTCGGCCCCCGGCCCGGACGTTCCCGCCGTCCGACGGGGGCGGCCCCCGCCGTTCGGCGGGGTCGCTGCGCGTTCGAACGGCCCCGGGCCGCCAGGGGCGCCAACGGGGCGGCCGGGACGGGCGGTTGACGTGACCAGCGTCACAGGCCCGGAGGTGGCCGGAGTCACCCCGCCGAATTCACCCCGTCCGAGTCACCGCGCCGACGTCACCGCCGGACCGGGCTCGCTCACCGGCCCCGCGCACCGGACCGGCGTCACGCCACGGCCACACGCGTCCGGTCTCACGCCCCGGCAGGTTGGGAGCGGAGCAGACCGAGCGCGGTGAACGGTTCGGTGATCACCCGCTCCAGCACCGGCACCGCCGAGGACCGCACCAGCGTCCGCGAACCGAACACCGCCGGCAGGATGTCGTCGGCCACCGCCAGGCCCCGGTGGCTGCGGCGGCCGACCTCGGTGCGCAGTTCGTCCAGGTACTCGTCGGCGACCAGGATGCCGCCGGCCAGCACCACCTTGCTCGGGTTCAGCAGGTCCACCATCCCGGCCACCGCGCGGCCGACCCGCCGGGCCCGGATCCGCAGCAGGTCCTGCGCCCGCTCGTCACCGCTGCCCGAACCGGCCGGACGGGCCAGCGCGATCAGCCGCTCCAGGGCCAGCGAGTCAGCGCCGTCCGGGTCGTCCGCCAGACCCCGGTGAGGCAGCACGCCCAGCCGCCGGGCCTCGGCGACCAGCGCGGTGTCCGAGGCGGTGACGACCAGACAGGCCGCTCCGCAGACCGGGCAGCGGGGGGCGTCCGGGTCGTCGGTGGCGAGCAGGTGCTCGATCGCCCCGGCGGCGGCGGCCGGGCCCCGGTGCACGGTGCGGTCCACCACGATCGCGGCGCCCAGCACGTTGCCGATCATCACCAGCACGAAGTCGTCGGTCTCCCGGCCGGCCCCGAACCACAGCTCGGCCCGGGCGATCGCACGCACCGTCTGCTCCAGCACCACCGGTCCGGGCAGCCGGCCCTCCAGCAGCTCCAGCAGCCTGACGCCCCGCCAGCCGAGCGGGCCGTGCTCCACCACCAGACCGCGCGCGCCGTCCACCCAGCCGCCGATGGTCACGCCCGTCCCGACCAGGTGGCGGTCGCCGAGCCGGTCCTTGAGGAACGCGTCCACCCCGGCCACCGCCTGGTCGACGATCAGCTCCGGGGAGAGGTCCGGCAGTTCGTGGTGGAGCACCTCGCGCTCGGCCACCACGCTGCCGTCCGGGCCGACCAGTCCGTAGGTGGTGCGCAGCAGTCCGATGTGCAGGCCGAGCGCCACCACCCGGTCGCCGTCCAGCGCCAGCGGCACCCGGGGGCGGCCCTGGGTCGGCTCCACCGGGGCCAGCTCGGTGAGCAGCTCCGCCTCGATCAGGGCGGCGGTCAGCTTGGTCACGCTCGGCGCGGAGATCCCGGTGTGCCGGGCGATCTCGGCCCGCGAGACCGGCCCGTAGGCCAGCACGGCGCGCAGCACCGAGGAGGCGTTGCCCTGCCGCATCAGCTCGGCCCGCTGGCCCGAGGTGACCAGACCGGTCGGTCTGCCGTCCTGCTTCTCCACGGTTCTCCCTGCGCTCTCCCTCCGGACACTCTAGCGATCACCCCGGGCGGGCCCCGTGGCCCGCGTCACCTCCCCGTACGTCCCGCCAAGCCGCCCCGCCCTCCCCCGACCCGCCGCTGGACGCTCCCACCAGTGACTCCGCCGCCCCCGGTGCGCGATCATCGAGGCCCCTCGTGCCACCAGGAGCCGCCCCATGGACCAGCAGGTAGCCGTCGTCACCGGAGCCGGCAGCGGGATCGGCCGCGCGGTCGCCCTCGAACTGGCCGCCCACGGCTGGCACCTGGTGCTGGCCGGCCGCCGCCCCGATCCGCTCGCCGCCGTCGCCGCCTCGGCCGCCGCCCCGGCGCTGGCCGTCCCGACCGATGTCACCGACCCGGCCGCCGTGGACGCCCTCTTCGACACCGCCGTCGACACGTACGGCCGGATCGACCTGCTCTTCAACAACGCCGGCAGCTTCGGCACCCCCACCCCCGTCGAGGACCTGACGGCGGCCGACTGGCGCGCGGTGGTCGACCTCAACCTGACCGGCGCCTTCCTCTGCGCCCAGGCCGCCTTCCGCCGGATGAAGCAGCAGACCCCGCAGGGTGGCCGCATCATCAACAACGGCTCGATCTCCGCCCACGCCCCCCGCCCGCACTCCGTCGCCTACACCGCCACCAAACACGCCGTCACCGGCCTCACCAAGTCCCTCTCCCTGGAGGGCCGCCCGTACCGCATCGCCTGCGGCCAGATCGACATCGGCAACGCCGCCACCGACATGACCGCCGCGATGTCCACCGGAGTCCGCCAGGCCGACGGCCGCACCGCCCCCGAACCCACCATGGACGTCGCCGACGTGGCCCGGACGGTCCGTCACATGGCCGCCCTCCCCCTGGAGGCCAACGTCCAGTTCGCCACCGTGATGGCCACCGCCATGCCGTACGTCGGCCGCGGCTGACGGGGCAGCGGACGGGACCGGCCGCCCCTCCCCCGTGCGCTGGGGGTGGGGCGGCCGGCGTTCGGGTGGGGTGTCAGCTGCGCCAGGTGTCGTTCAGGGTGACGGTGCCGGAGGGCGGGACGGTGGCGGTGCGGTTGGCGCCGGACTCCCAGGTGACGGAGCCGTTTGACTCCTTGCGGATGTACTTGTACTCGAAGGAAGTACCGCCCGCCATCGGGAGGTTGAGCTTCCAGACGGGGTAGGCGGCCGAGGAGAGCGGCAGGGCCTTGGCGGTGTCCCAGCCGCCGAGGGCGGTGGTGTTGCCGACCACGAAGATGTTCTGGCCGTAGACGGTGGTGGCGTTCACCGCGAAGGCGGCGGCGGTCGCGGTGGTCGGCGACGGGGTGGGGGTCGGAGTGGGGGTCGGGGTCGCGGTGCCGCCGCCCCGGGCGGCGACGTGCAGGGCGACGGCGTCGCCCGCGCCGACGGTGGCGGTGAAGCGGCCGTCGGATCCGACGGTGTAGGCGGGGCCGGAGCAGGAGCCGTTGGCGAAGTCACCGTGCTGGACGTCGCAGTAGGTGCCGGCCGGGAGGGAGGTCTGGAAGGTCTGGGTGACGGCTCCGCTCTCGCGGTTGATCGCCACGTAGCCCTTGTCGCCCCGGCCGAAGGCGACGGCGTTGTTGCCGTTGGACCACCAGTTGGTGATCCCGGTGCCGGTCACCGCGTTGCGGAAGCCGACCATGTTGGCCACCTGGCGCCAGGCGTGGGTGCAGTTCCAGCCGTCGGTGTAGCAGGAGTTGACGGTGCCGCCGTTCGGCGGGCCGGCGTCGTGGTCGGTGAAGGCGTAGCCGGAGTAGACGTTCGGCGAGCCGTAGGGGTGGGCCAGCAGGAAGACGTTGGCCAGCGTGTAGGCGGAGCCGTAGGTGTAGTTGAGGGTGGAGCCGTTGCGCTCGGTGTCCCAGTTGTCGACGAAGGTGCGGGCCTGGGAGCTCGCCAGCAGGCCGCTGCCCCAGCCCTGGAGGTCGGAGATCCGGCCGCCGTTGAAGGCGCTCTTCAGCCAGGTCGCGGAGCGGAACTCGTCCACGTCGCCGACCCCGGTGTACTCGCCGGGCTGGACGGCCTCGCCGCCGCCGTAGATCACCTCGCTGACCCAGTAGGCGTTCGGGTTGCTCATCTTCGCCTTGATGGCGGCCAGGTCCGAGGCGGCGATGTGCTTGGCGGCGTCGATCCGGAAGCCGTCCACGCCGAGCGAGAGCAGGTCGCTGAGGTAGTTGGCGATGGTCTGCTGGACGTAGGCGGAGCCGGTGTTGAGGTCCGAGAGGTTGACCAGCTCGCAGTTCTGCACGTTGGAGCGGTCGGCGTAGTTGTTGCCGATCGCGGTCCGGCAGGAGTGGAAGTCCCAGTCCTGGTAGAAGCCGGGGTAGGTGTACTTGGTGTAGGCGGTGCCGCCGGTGCCGGTGCCCGAGCCCGCCGACATGTGGTTGATCACCGAGTCGGCGACCACCTTCACGCCCGCCGCGTGGCAGGTGTTCACCATCGACTGGAACTGGGACCGGTCGCCGAGCCGTCCGGCGATCTTGTAGCTGACCGGCTGGTACGAGGTCCACCACTGGCCGCCCTGGATGTGCTCCTGGGGCGGGGAGACCTCGACGTAGCCGTAGCCCTTGGGGCCGAGGGTGTCGGTGCAGGCCTTGGCGACGGAGTCGAAGCGCCACTCGAAGAGGGTGGCGGTGACGTCCTTGGTGCCCGGCGGGGTGGCGCCGGCGGTGGGGGCGAGCGAGAGCCCGCCGCCGATCGAGAGGGCCAGCGCGGCGGCGGCGGTGAGGGCGCCGACCGCGCGGCGGGGGGAGGTGGTGACCACGGTGTCTCCAGGGGGCTGGGTGGGGCAGCCTGGACCGCCCGGGCGGTGCGAGGACGGCGGCCTGAGCCTCCGTCAGTGCACGCACGGGTCGGACGGGGTGGGGGTGGAGGAGGAGCAAGTGCCTCTTGCTGCAAGACCATTGAAACTTGCTGGAAACTTGCAACGCGCTGAACCTACGGCCGCCACCGGGGAGCGTCAAGGCTCCGGGAGGCAACGGATCGGTCACCCCCCGGCCGGTCTCGGCCGCTTCCGCGCGCCCCGGTTGACGCGGAAGCCCGGCCACCGCTTCGATGATCACCGTCCGCATCCACTCCGTCACCGACCGGAGAGTGCCCCGCCCATGAGGATCCGTCAGGCCCTGCTGGCCATCGGCATGACCGCCACCCTGCTCACCGGCACCGCGCTGGTGAACACCGCCGCGGCCACCACCACCGCGGCCACCGCGACCGCCGCCAGGGCCGCCACCCCCTCCTCCGAGTGCTCCGCCCAGGACTTCCACGGCGACAAGCGCCTCGGCCCCGAGCAGCTCCCCACCACCGGCCCGGTCGGCCGCCAGCTCTGGGGCTACCAGCGCACCGGCGGCCTCGGCGAGCAGCAGTTCCTGGACACCTACTACGACACCGCCACCGGCTCCTGGCGCTACCCGCCCGCCGACGGCTACGTCACCCTCCCCGACGGCACTCCGCTGGAGATCCAGCAGACCCTGGTGCCCGGCCAGCGGATCGACCGCTACGGCAGCGAGTACGGCTCCTACCTGGCCCCCGAGGGCCTGCCGTACGCGACCCGCGCGCTGCCGCCGCAGTCGCTGGACAGCGACCCGGCACCGGCCTGCAACTACCACGTCTACAAGGTCGCCAAGGCGTTCACGGTGGACGCCGGCCCGATCGCCCCGTGGTTCGGACAGCCCGGCCACGGCTGGCAGTTCCAGCTGGACGCCCGGCACCTGCCCGGCGCCCCGGCCCGGCTGAACGTGCTCTGGCTGATCGACAACGGCTACCTCGCCCGGACCTGATCCCGCGCTCCACCGCCGTGCCGGAGGCCGGCTCCCCGGACGGGGAGCCGGCCTCCGGCACGAAGCCGTGTGATACCTCTCGTCCCTCCGGAGCGTCAGGGTTCATGACGTCAGCAGGAATTCACCGCCGGGCAGGGACATGGAATTCGAGGAGTTCGCGAGCACCAGGAGCAGACGCCTGTTCCAGATCGCCTACCTGATGTGCGGGGACTGGCACCAGGCGCAGGACCTGGTCCAGATCACCCTGGCCAAGATGTTCACCGTCTGGGGCCGGCTGCGGCGCGGCCGGGACGAGCCGGGGCTGGACGCGTACGCGCGCAAGGTGCTGCTGCGGATGTACCTCTCCCAGCGGCGGCTGCGGCGCTCCTCCGAGGTGGTCTCGGCCGAGCTGCCGGAGCAGCTGACGGCCGGCCTCGGGGAGTCCGACCTACGGGTCACCCTGGTCGCCGCGCTGGCCCAACTCCCGCCCCGGAACCGGGCCGTGGTGGTGCTCCGGTACCTGGAGGACCACAGCGTGGAGGCGGTGGCCGAGCTGCTCGGGTGCTCCCCCGGCGCCGTGAAGACCCTCACCACCCGTTCGCTGGCC
This sequence comes from Kitasatospora sp. NPDC096147, assembly GCF_044763225.1. Lineage (NCBI taxonomy): Bacteria > Bacillati > Actinomycetota > Actinomycetes > Kitasatosporales > Streptomycetaceae > Kitasatospora > Kitasatospora sp. NPDC096147. Next base: position 209,685 of record NZ_JBIWFX010000003.1, read on the forward strand.
AAGCTCCGGGGCATCCTGGGCGAGGACCGCGAACTCCTGCTGAGCCTGTGAACGAGCCACCCATGACCAGGAGCACCGACGACATGCCGCACGACCCCGGACTCGACGAACTCTTCGACGCGGTCCACCTCATCGACGCCCCGGTCGCCGCCATGGTGGCCGAGAGCAAGCGCCTGGGCCTCAGACTCCGGCGCCGCCGCCGGCTGCGGATCGCCGGCGCGGCACTCGCCGTGGCCGCCCTGGCCACCGTCGCCACCCCGGGCTTCTGGGCGGCCGACCGGGACGGCTCCCGGGCCGCCGTCGCCGCGACGCCGCCCGTCCGATCCGTCCCGCCGACCTCACCGGGGACGACCCCGGACACCGCGACCACGGCTCCCGACCACGACCACGCCACCGACCCCGACCCCGACCCCGACCCCGACCCCGACAGCACCGTCCCGCTCACCCGGGAGGCGATGCTCGCCATCCTGACCAGGATGCTGCCCTCGAACGGGAAGGCTGTGCTGCTGCCGGTCAAGGAGACCCCGGCGGTGGCCCGGACCCGCTGGCGCCCGGCGGACGGCTACTACGAGATCGCGGTGCGCTACGCCGACCCCCGGGGCGCGGCCGACCTCCGGGTCGCGCTCTCCCGGATGTCGTCCGAGCAGTACGACTGCCGCTCCGAGCAGGGCTGCACGGTCAACCTGCTCACCGACGGCCAACGCCAGCTGGTGGAGAGCAGGGACGACTCCCGGAAGGACCTCAGGACCCTGACGGTCCGTCGGGAGCGGCTGGACGGGATGGCCGTCACCATCGTCTCCGGCAACGCGGTGATCGACTTCGACGGCCACCCGGTGGGCGGGCTGCCCACCGTGCCGTTCTCGACCGAGGCGCTGTGGAACTGGACCGGCGCCCCCGAGTGGCAGGAGCTGGTACCCCGAGGGCTGACCGAACCGGCCGGCCGGGGCTGACCGGCCGGGACCGGCCCGTCGGACGTGGCCGTGGTCGAGGTCGGCCCGTCGGCCGTGGCCGGTCAGCCCCGGCCGGCCGGGACCGACGGAGCCTCAGACCGCGTCCGGGCCGCGCTCGCCGGTCCGGACGCGGACGATGCCGTCCACCGGGACCACCCAGACCTTGCCGTCCCCGATCTTGCCGGTCCGGGCGGCGGCCACGATGGCCTCGACCACCAGGTCGGCCTCCTCGTCCTCCACCACCACCTCGATCCGGACCTTGGGCACCAGGTCGATCCGGTACTCGGCGCCCCGGTAGACCTCGGTGTGGCCGTGCTGCCGGCCGTAGCCGCTGGCCTCGGTGACGGTCAGTCCGTGCACGCCGCGCGACTGCAGGGCGGTCTTCACCTCGTCCAGCTTGAAGGGCTTGACGACGGCGGTGATCAGCTTCATGACTGAGGGGCCTTCAGGACGGAGGGAGCGGGCGCCACATGGGCCGCGGCGGTGGCGCTGCCGTGGCCCAGGACGCCGTGATCGTACGCGGTCTCGGCGTGCACGGCGAGGTCCAGGCCGGTCGACTCGTGCTCGGCGGAGGCCCGGAAGCCGACGGTGCGGTCGATCGCCTTGCCGATCCCGTAGGTCACCGCGAAGGCGTAACCGCCGACCACCAGCACGCCCAGCAGCTGCTTGCCGAGCTGCCCGAGGCCGCCGTGCAGCAGGCCCACCGGGCCGCCGGTCATCACCGCGGAGGCGAAGACGCCGATCAGCACGGTGCCGATCACCCCGGCCACCAGGTGCACGCCGACCACGTCCAGCGAGTCGTCGTAGCCGAAGCGGAACTTCCAGCTGACGGCGTAGCAGCAGACCACGCCCGCCGCCGCGCCGATGGCCAGCGCGCCGAGCAGGTCCACCGAGCCGCAGGAGGGGGTGATGGCGACCAGCCCGGCCACCGCGCCGGAGACGGCGCCCAGGGTGGTGGCGTGGCCGTCCTTCTTCTTCTCCACCAGCAGCCAGCCGAGCAGACCGGCGCAGCCGGCCGCCTGGGTGTTGAGCAGCACGGCGGCGGCGGTGCCGTTGGCGCCGAGCGCGGAGCCCGCGTTGAAGCCGAACCAGCCGAACCAGAGCAGGCCCGCACCGAGCACCACCATCGGCAGGTTGTGCGGGCGCATGGCCTCCTTCCGGAAGCCCAGGCGGGGGCCGAGCACCAGGGCCAGGGCCAGGCCGCTGGCACCGGAGTTGACCTCCACCACCAGCCCGCCGGCGAAGTCCAGCGCACCCACCTTGGAGAGCAGCCAGCCGCCGGGGGCGAACACCCAGTGCGCCACCGGGACGTACACCAGCAGCGTCCAGACCACGGTGAACAGCACCCAGGCGCCGAACCTGGCCCGGTCGGCGACCGCGCCGGAGATCAGCGCGACGGTGACGATCCCGAAGGTCAGCTGGAAGGTGGCGTAGAGCAGGGTGGGCACCGTGCCGGTGAGCGAGGACGGGGTGATCCCGGCCATCCCCAGGTGGTCCAGCCCGCCGATCAGGCCGAGCCCGCCGAGGTCCGGGCCGAAGGCCAGCGAGTAGCCGGCCACCAGCCAGACCACCGTGACGGTGGCGATCGAGACCAGGCTCATCATGATCATGTTGAGCGCGCTCTTGGTGCGGACCATGCCGCCGTAGAACAGCGCCAGGCCCGGCGTCATCAGCAGCACCAGCGCGGTGCTGGCCAGCAGCCAGGCGGTGTCGCCGGTGTCCGGCCCGGCGGGGGTCTCTGCGAGCAGCATCTGCGGCCTTCCCGGGGTGCCTCGACGCGCCGGGGTGGGGTGCGCGTCGGTTGGGAGCCGAGTCTGAACGGGCCGGATTTCCGGATGCGGACGTGCGTGTTTCACCCGCGTTTCGTGTTGCCGGGCCGTTTCCGGCCGCTCACGGCCGCGCCTGCGGACGCCCTCCCGGACGGCCGCACCCGTGCACCGACGGACGCACGCACGCACTGACGGACGCACGCAGTGACGGACGCGCCCCGGCCCGGCGGAGCCGAAGCTCCGCCGGGCCGGGGTGTGCTACCGCTGAGGGTGTGTCAGCTGGTGGCGATGGAGGTGTCGTCGATCAGGAAGCTGGTCGCGAGCGACGCGTCCTCGACACCGTTGAACTTCACCGTGACGCTCTGGCCGGCGTAGGCCGAGAGGTCGAAGGTGCGCAGGGTGTAGGTGGCGGTCTTGTCCACGTTGGAGTAGGTCTTCAGCGCGGTGCCGTTGACCGTGACCGTCAGCTTGTCGTACTGGGTGGTGCCGGTCTCGGCGGTGTCGATCCGCAGGTAGAACCCGAGGGTCGCCTTGCAGCCGGCCGGGATGGTGACGGTCTGGCTGGCGGAGTCGGTGTGGGCGGAGCCGTAACCGTTCAGCCAAGCCTTGTACGAGCCGGTGCGGGCGGGCTTGGTGGTGCTGTTGTCGATCACGCCCGAGGTGGTGGTCCAGGTGGTGTTACCGGACTCGAAGCCCGCGTTGCCCAGCAGCTGGGCCGGGGTGCAGGTGCTGGTCGAGTTGTTCACGGTCCAGGTGAAGCTGGCCGTGCCCGACTTGTTGGCGCTGTCCGTGGCGGTGACCGTCACGTTCGAGGTGCCCTCGGCGGTCGGGGTACCGGTGATCTTCCCGGAGGTGGAGATCGACAGGCCGGCCGGCAGGCCGGTGGCCGAGAAGGTCAGCGGGGCGGTGCCGCCGCTCGCGGCGATCTGCAGGTTGACCGCGGTGTTGACCTTGGTGGTCTGGTTGCCCGGGTTGGTCACCGTGACGGTGCCCGGCTGGGTCGGCACGGTGCCGACCGCGACGCCCGCCCAGGCGGTGCCGACCGCGATGACCTCGGCCGAACCGGCGCCGTACAGGTCCTTGGCCGCGTTCTCGGTCGCGGTGCGGGCCTGGGCGTAGTTGGTGGTGGAGGTCATGTAGGCGGTGAGCGCCTTGTACCAGATGGCCGCGGCCTTGTCCCGGCCGATGCCGGTGACGGTGATGTTGTTGACGGTCGGGCTGTTGTAGCTGACGCCGCCGATCACCTTCGCGCCGCTGCCCTCGGAGAGCAGGTAGAAGAAGTGGTTGGCCGGGCCGGACGAGTAGTGCACGTCCACGTTGCCGATGCCCGAGTACCACGAGTCCTTGGAGGCGCCGTCCTTGGAGGGCTTGTCCATGTAACGGAGCGGCGTGCCGTCCCCGTTGATGTTGATCTCCTCGCCGATCAGGTAGTCCGGCGGGTCGGAGGGCAGGTTGGCCGCGAACTCGACCATGGTGCCGAAGATGTCCGAGGTGGCCTCGTTCAGACCGCCGGACTCGCCCGAGTAGTTCAGGTTGGCGGTGTTGGAGGTGACGCCGTGCGTCATCTCGTGGCCGGCCACGTCCAGCGCGGTGAGCGGGGCGTTGTTGGACGCGCCGTCGCCGTAGGTCATGCAGAAGCAGGAGTCGTCCCAGAACGCGTTCACGTAGTTGTTGCCGTAGTGGACGCGGCTGAACGCGCCGACACCGTCGTTGCGGATGCCGTTGCGGCCGAAGGTGTTCTTGTAGTAGTCCCAGGTCGCGCCCGCGCCGTAGTGCGCGTCGACGGCGGCCGACTCCTTGTTGGAGGCCAGGCCGTTGCCCCAGCTGTCCGAACCGGCCTTGCTGTACAGGGTGCCGTTGCCGCTGGTGCCCTGGTTCAGCGTGGTGGTGTACATGTTGCCGCGGGTCGGGTCCTTGAGCTGGTAGTTCGAACCCGACTGCGAGGTGCCGAGGGTGACGTTGCCGACGAAGACGCCGTTGCCGGTGCCCTTCTTGATGCCCTCGAACTTGTGGATCACGGCACCGGTCTGAGCGTCCGTCACCACGTGGGTGCGCTGCGGGGTGCCGTCCGCCTCCACGCCCGAGACCACGGTCTCGTAGGCCAGCCGCGGGGCGCCCGAGGCGGCCCAGACGACCAGGCGCGGGGCGGTGTCCAGGCTGGTGCCCTGCTCGGCGCCGAGCGCGGCCGACTGGGCGGCTGGGGCGGCCAGCTTCGGCGAGGTGCTGAAGCCGGTCAGCGCCTCCTGGGTCGCCTTGTCCACGCCCTTGGTGAGGCCACCGGCGGTCTGGTGGACGACCAGGTCGCCACCGAGCACCGGGAGGCCGGCGTAGGTGCGCTCGTAGCGCAGGTGCTTGGAGCCGTCGGCGTCGACCACGACGTCCTTGGCGACCAGCTTCTCCTGGCCGCCGAGGCCGAGCGACTGGACCAGGCCGGCGCCCTGGGCGTCGGCGGAGGCGAGCAGGCTCGCCTTGCCGGCGGCGATCGGGTTGGCGGCCTGCGAGGGGGCCTGCGGGGACGCCTGCGCCATCGTGGGCACGGCCGTCACCACCAGGGCGGTGGCAGCGGCGAGCGCGGCCATCGTCACCCGGGCGTGGGTGTAGCGGGACATGCGGACTCCTTTTCCGACCGCCTGCGGGGTGCACTGGCGGTGGAGAGAACCTGGCCGCGGGGTTGCGGCACAGCGGGGGCCCCGGGCTGCCTGTGCGACGCCCGGGTCGGTGCGTTGAAAGGAGTGGTGCTTGGTAGCGCCTTGCCTGCGCTGAACGCCGTACCGGGTGGGTTGTCGGGGCCACCTCGTCTGCGGCAGGGGGAATCGTGGCAGCAAACGAGCCGTGAATGACAGATGCACGTCATAGGTTGGCCGATATCCGACCCAGGCACCGGGACCGCGCACCGGTGCCAACTCCCTTGGGGCGCACGGGACGGCCGGGATCGGCCGGCACCGTCCCGAAGCGCTTCGCATCCGGCAGATCCGCACTGAACAGCGGCAGGATCGCCACCCGTCCGGACGGTCGGTCGGCCGGTGACCCCGGCGGTGCGCGGACCCCGAAACAGCGCCGTCCGGCGCCCGGGTGTCACCACCCCTGGGCGCCGGACGGCGCTTTTCGGCCATGCGGTCCGACGATGACGCGTATCAGGCGCATGTCCGCCGTGTGAACGGAACCGCCTTGTGTGAACGGCCCGTTGAGATGTGAACGGATCAGCCCCGGACGAACACCGCCACCGTCCGGGCCGGCACCGTGAAGGTGCCGGTGGCCGGATCGAAACGGGCGCCCTTCACCACCGGGTCTCCCCCGGTGGCCTGCACCCGGTGCAGCGTCTGCGTGGTGCCCTTCAACTGCCCGACGGTCTGGCGCTGTTCGGCCGGGGTGGCGTTCACCACCACGGTGATGCCGCGCTCCGCGCCGGGCAGACCGGCACCGTCCAGGTGCAGGGTGATCACGCCGGGCTGCTCACCGGCCGTGCCGGAGAGCGGGAAGGAGAGCCGGCGCTGCACCTCGGCGGCGGTGGGCAGGGCGAACAGCGGCGAGGACTGCCGGATCCGGACGAACTGCCGGTACTGCTCGTCGGCGGCCGAGATCTCGTTGCAGCCCATCCGCAGCTTCGGGTCGGCCAGCAGCAGCTTGGCGGCGGGCCACATCTCCTTGTTGTCGGCCGCCATCGGCAGCCCACGGCCGAAGCCGTTGCCCTTGGTGCAGTCCCACTCGATCGCGTTGAACCAGTCGCCCGAGTCGTAGGAGTTGGCGTCCAGCGACTTGGAGCGCAGCCGCTCGCTGCCGGCCTGGAGGAAGCCCGGGCCCTGGCTCAGCGCGGTGAGCGAGAGGCCGAGCGCCTGCATCCGGGCCCGGTCGGCCGGCGAGGTGCCGGCCGGCAGCTTGTAGGCCAGCGCGTCGAACAGGTCGGCGTTGTCGTGCGCGTCGAGGTACTCCAGCGCCTCCCCGGGGTTGGCCGCGTAGCCGGTCGGGGCGCCGTTGTAGTCCACGCCCGCGCCGGTGACGGTCCGTCCGCTGCTGTCGGTGAAGGAGTACCCCGCCAGGTTCCCGGTCAGTCCGACCTTCACCTGGTCCATCTGGTGCAGCAGCCGGGCCTTCTGCTCCTCGGGCGTGCCGTTGGCCGCCGAGCCGTTCGGGTCGGTGTACAGGCCGGAGGCGAAGCCCTGCTGCGGCGCCGAGTTCAGCATGAAGTTGCCGCCGCGCGCGGCGTCCCGGATCCGGTCGTTGAAGGTGGCGATGCCGGTGCCGGCCATGTTCAGCTGGGTGGCCTGCTCGAAGCGGGCGTCGTTCGCCACCACGCCGAAGTTCCAGCCCTCGCCGTACAGGAAGACGTCCTTGCCCTCCACGCCGTCCTTGCGGAGCGTCAGACCGCGCAGCGCGGACTGCACGTCCAGCATGGTCTGCTTCGGGTCCAGGCCCATCAGGTCGAAGCGGAAGCCGTCCACCCGGTACTCGCGGGCCCAGGTCAGCACCGAGTCCACCACCAGCTTGTTCATCATGGCGTGCTCGGGCGCGGTGTCCGCGCAGCAGGAGTCGGTGGTGACCTTCCCGGTGTCGCTCAGCCGCTGGTAGTAGCCGGGCACCACCTTGTCCAGCACCGAGTGCTCGGCCTGACCGGATGCCGCCGTGTGGTTGTAGACCACGTCCAGCACCACCCGCAGCCCGGCCTCGTGCATCGCCTGCACCATCTCGCGGAACTGCACGGTGCGGGCCAGGCCGTTCGGGTCGGTGGCGTACGAGCCCTCCGGCACGGTGTAGTGCAGCGGGTCGTAGCCCCAGTTGTAGGCGTCGGTGGCCTGCACCGCCGCCACGCACTCCTGCTGCTGCTCGCCGTCGGCGGGCAGCGCGGCCAGGTCGCAGGCGGGCAGCTGCTGCTGCGCGCGGTTCTCCCGGATGGTGGCGATGTCGAAGGTGGGCAGCAGGTGGATGGTGGTGACCCCGGCCGCCGCCAGCTCCTTGAGGTGCTTCATGCCGGCCGACCTCGACTCGGTGAAGGCCTTGTAGGTACCGCGCTCGGCCACCGGCACGGTGCTGTCGGAGGCCGAGAAGTCCCGTACGTGCAGCTCCTGGATCTGCTGCTTCTGCGGGGCCACGGCCTGCGGGGCGCGGTGGTCGTCCCAGCCGCGCGGCTTGGTGTCACGGGCCGTCAGATCGGCCACCAGGGAGCGGGTGGAGTCGGTGGAGAGGGCCACCGAGTACGGGTCGGTGACGGTGTTGGTGACCACCTTGCCGACGCTCGGCGCCCAGACCTTCACCTGGTAGAGGTAGTACTTCCCGTCCAGCTTCCGGGCGTCCTCGGTCAGCGACCAGACGCCGGTGGCCTCGTCCCGGCGCAGCGGCACGGTGCGCGGGCTGCCGCCGCCCGGCCCGTCGAAGAGCTGCACGGAGACCTCGGTGGCGGTCGGCGCCCAGAGCGAGAGCGTCACCTGCTTCTCCCGCCACCACCAGCCGCCGGACTCCCGGTACACCGGCCCGAGTCGGGCCTTGGCGGCCCCGGCCGCGTACAGGTCGTCCAGCACGCCGGGGATCTGCACCCCGGTGGCGGCCAGTGCGGCGCCGCTGGGCAGGTGCTCGGTGAAGAGCAGCTGGCTGCGCAGCGCCTCGGTGGTGCGGCGGGCGTCCCGGGCGTCCACCGTGAAGGCGCGGTAGCCCGCCAGGTGCGGGTACTTCTTCTTCTGGGCCTCCGTCAGGGCGCCGGGGCTGAGCCGGATCCACTGGCCGGGCTTGCTGATCACGCCCTTGTCGACGGTGATCCCGCCGGCCGGGTCGTAGACCAGCTGGGCGCTGGTGCCGCCCTTCAGCGCGGCGTCGCCCGCACCGTAGGTCGCGGGCACCACCACCGTCCTCGCGTCGATCCACTGGGCCCGGGCGCTGCCCGGGTCGAGCTGGGAGGAGGACCCGGCCGCCTGCGGCAGCAGGTGGCCCTCCTGACCGCCGATCAGCCAGACCTCGCGGCCACTGGTGGCGAAGTCCAGCGACTGGTCGTTCGGCAGGTCCTTGTCGTTGCCCCGGTGGAGGATGTAGCTGAGGCTGGTCGCGCCGGGGGCCAGCGGCACCTCGAAGACGGCACCATAGGAGTCCCGGCGGACGGGCATCAGCGGGTTGCCCCAGTCGGTCGGGTTCGCCGCGCCGGTCCAGTCGTGCAGGCCCCAGCCCTCGTAGTCGCCGTCGGCCCGCTGGTAGTGGATCACGGCGGTGTTCGCCGGGACGGGCGTGACCGGGTCCGGGTTGCTGGTGTAGAGCTTCGGGTCGCCCTCCTTGACCCAGACCTCGCCGGTGGAGCCCAGGTCGATGTGCCGGTCGCCGTCGGTGTCCTTGGTGCCGTTGTTCTCCACCACGAAGCCCACGTCGGCCGCGCCGGTCTTCAACTTCACGTAGGCGAAGGCGCCGTAGCCGTCCCGCCCGGTGAAGGCGTGCCCGGCCGGCCACGGGGTGGCCTCGCCGTCGGCCAGGTCGCCCCAGGCGTACATGTTCCAGCCGTCGTAGTCGGCGTTCTTCCGCTGGTAGTGCACGATCGCGTACGGGCGGGAGGTGGCGCTCGGCACCGGCTTCGGGGCCGGCGTACCGGTGGTGGAACTCCCGGTCGCGGAGCGGAGGTTGCCGCTGCTGTCGCGGACCACGGCCTTGTACCGGACCACCGTGCCGGGGGCCACCCCGGTCAGGTCGAGGGTGGTCCGGTAGACCCCGCTGTCGGCCGAACCGAGCTGCTGCCAGGCCCCGTTGCCGATCTGCGCGGCGAACGAGACCCGGTTGAAGCCGCCGCCCGGCACCTCGGCGCCGACGGTGACGGTGCCGGTGGAGCCGTCCGCCGGTGTGCGCAGGGTGAGTTGGGGCGCGGTCGTGGTCCTGGCGAGCTTACTGGCGGCCTTGTGCACCACCGAGGAGTACGCCGGCACGGTGACGGTGACCTTGCGGTCGGCTCCGCTGGTGACCTTGCCCGCCGCCGCCGGGTAGACCTGCCCGAAGTCGGTGCCGGCCGAGAAGGTGTCCAGCGTGACGGTCTTCGGCTCGGCCGCGTTGTTGACCGCGACCAGGTACTCGACCTGCTCCTCGGCGTCGATCCGGGAGAAGGCGTACACCCCGGCCCCGTCGGCGGCGTACCGCTCGATCTGCGCGCCGTCGGCCAGCGCCGGGTGCTGCCGGCGGAGTTGGGCCAGCTCGGCGATGCCCCGGTAGAGCGCCCCGTCGGTGCCGTACCGGTCGGCGGAGCCCCTGACCCCGCCGATCACCTCGTCCGCGTTGTACGAGGCGGTCTTCGAGGCGAACATGTCGTGCCGGGCGTCCTTGTCCCCGCCGGCCCCGGTGAAGCCCTGCTCGTCGCCGTAGTAGACCACCGGCTGACCCCGGGTCAGGAACATCAGCTCGTTCGCCAACCGGTCCTTGCGGAGCAGCAGTTCACCGCTCGCGCCCTGGTCGTCGGCCCGCAGGAAGGACCCGAACCGGCCCATGTCGTGGTTGCCGAGGAAGGTCGGCAGCTCGTAGGCGTTGGTCTCGGCGGTGGTGTAGCGGTAGTCCTGCGCGTAGAGCTCGGCCAGCGTCCTCGCCGAGCCGCCCTGCGAGACGTAGCGGCGGGCGCCCTCCTGGAAGCCGAAGTCCAGGGTGGCCTGGAGCCTGCCCTTGGTGACGTACGGCGCGGTGACGGCCGGGTCGCCGGAGTAGACCTCGCCGAACATGAAGAAGTCGTCGTTGCCCAGCTTGGCCGCGTAGCCCTTGAGCTCGGGGGCCCACTGCGACCAGAAGGCGGTGTTGACGTGCTTGACGGTGTCGATCCGGAAGCCGTCGACCCCGGTCTCCTTCACCCAGGTCTTGTAGATGTCCTGCATGCCCTTGACCACCCGGGGGTTCTGGGTGTCCAGGTCGTCCAGGCCGGAGAAGTCGCCCTCGGTGGCGGACTCGCCGACGAAGGTCGAGTTGCCCCGGTTGTGGTAGAGCGCGGGGTCGTTCAGCCAGTTCGGCGTCTTGGCCTTCCGGTCGGCCTCGGTCCGGAAGGTCGGGCGGTAGGGGAAGGAGTCGGCGGTGAGCTTCGGCCACTGCGCGGCGGCGTCGGCGATCGCGGTCTCGTCCACCGGTCGGCCGTCGGCGTCCAGGGTCGGGTAGGCGCCGGTCGAGCGGTAGTCGTACGCCTTCTCCTGGAAGTCGACCACGTCGGCGGTGTGGTTGGTGATGACGTCGAAGAAGACCTTGATGCCCTTGGCGTGCGCCTTGGTGATCAGCTCCTTGAGCTGCTCGTTGGTCCCGAAGTGCGGGTCGACCTTGGTGAAGTCGGTGATCCAGTAGCCGTGGTAGCCGGCCGAGGCGTCCGCGCCGGTGCCCTGCACCGGGCGGTTCTCGAACAGCGGGGCCATCCAGATCGCGGTGGTGCCCAGGCCCTGGACGTAGTCCAGCCGGTCGATCAGTCCCTTGAGGTCACCCCCGTGGTAGAAGCCCTTGTCGGCCGGGTCCAGACCGTGCGCCATCCGGTCGCCGGGGATGCCGCCGGTGTCGTTGCGCCGGTCGCCGTTGGCGAAGCGGTCCGGGAGCACGAAGTAGAACTGCTCCCTGGTCAGGTCGTGCCGGTCGGCCCGGTCGGCCATCGCCCGGTCCGAGGGCGGGGCGGCCGGCGCGGCGACGGCGAGCGGGGCGGCCCCCAGCCCGGTGACCCCCAGCCCGGTGGCCAGCAGTGAGGCGGCGATCAGCGCGGCCGTCCGGCCGGGGCGCTGGTAGGGGGTCGTGCTCCGTGGGCGGCGGGGCTGGACTTCGGCCACAGCTGGGCTCCCTTGAGGCGGCTCGTCGTCGAGTGGGTGGCTGGACGCTAGCGATTGCAAAATGTTTCAGCAAGATGCAGAAATCGTTGCAGCGGCAGTCTTGACCGAACCGTTGCCTGCCGACCGGGCCCGCGCGCACCGCGCAGCGGGGCAGTGGTGAAGACCACCGGGGTCCCGTCGACCGGGCGTACCCGAAGGGGCCACAATGGACTCCATGTCAGCCTCCGGTACCCGCCCCCCTACCCCCGAAGGGGGACGGGTGGTGAAGAATCCACTACCGCAGGATGAGCAAGCGGCCACGGCACGTCTGGCAGACTTCTCGTCCATGGGGGAACCGACCGACATCCGCACCGACGCCGCGAGCGCCTCGGAGGCGACCCGGAGAGGTTCCGTCCCTGGCGAGGCCCGTACGAGCCACCAGCCGGACGGAGCCACCCTGGCCGCCCAGTCCAGGGGCGCCGCGCTGCGCCGCCGCATCCGGGGGCAGCGCCGCTCCCCCGCCCGGCCCAAGCTCTGGTTCGAGCTGGCCCTGATCGGCATCAGCTACTGGGTCTACTCACTGGTCCGCAATGCGGTGCCCGAGCACGAGGCCACCGCCCAGAAGCACGCCCGCTGGATCTGGAACCTGGAGCAGACCCTCGGCATCGCGGTCGAACGGTCCGTCAACCACGCGGTGGACTCGGTCACCTGGCTGATCGTCGGGATGAACTACTACTACGCGACGCTGCACTTCATCGTGACCATCGGCGTCCTGGTCTGGGTCTACCGCCGCCACCCCGGCCGCTACGCGGCCACCCGCACGGTGCTCTTCCTGACCACCGGGCTGGCCCTGATCGGCTTCTACTTCTTCCCGCTCGCCCCGCCCCGGCTGATGCACGGGATGGACTTCATCGACACCGTGAAGGTGCACGACACCTGGGGCTCGATGGCCTCCGGCGCGGCGGCCAGCGTCTCCAACCAGTACGCGGCGATGCCCTCGATGCACATCGGGTGGTCGCTCTGGTGCGGCCTGACCATCTTCTTCCTGGCCCGCCCGCTCTGGGTCCGGGTGCTCGGCCTGCTCTACCCGGCCGCCACCCTGCTGGTGATCGTCTCCACCGCCAACCACTTCTGGATGGACGCGGTCGGCGGCATCGTCTGCCTGGCCGCCGGCTACGCCGCGGCCCGCGCGGTCTACCACGTCTGGGCCTACCAGCTCCCCCGCCACCCGGTCCGGCCCGGGGACGACACCCCGGTCACCGTCCCGGCCGACTGGAGCGCCAAGGCCGCCGCCTGAGCCGCCCCACCCGTCCCACACACGAAGCACGCCCACGGAGCACGCCCGGGCCCGCCCGCCGTCGATCAGCCGTAGAACAGGCGCTCGACGACCGAGCGGGCCCTTCGCGTGGTGCGGCGGTAGTCGTCCACCAGCTCCCCGGTGTGGCCGCTGCCGTAGCCGAGGTAGCGGGCCACCCCGGCCAGTTCGCGGGCGTCGGCCGGGAAGCTGTCGCCCGGTCGGCCGCGGACCAGCATCACCGCGCCGCGCACCCGGGAGGCCAGCACCCAGGCGGCGTCCAGCACCGCCGCGTCCTCGGCGCCGATCAGCCCGGCCGCCCCGGCCGCCGTCAGGGCCGCCCGGGTCTTCGTGGTCCGCAGGGCCGGCACGGTGTGGGCGTGCACCAGCTGGAGCAGCTGCACCGTCCACTCCACGTCGGCCAGGCCACCCCGGCCGATCTTGGTGTGGGTGGTCGGATCGGCCCCGCGCGGCAGCCGCTCGGCCTCGATCCGGGCCTTGATCCGGCGGATCTCCACCAGGTCCTGCTCCGACACCCCGGCCCCCGGGTAGCGCAGCGGATCGATCAGCGCGCGGAACCGCCCGCCCAGCTCCGGGTCCCCTGCCACCGGCTCGGCCCGCAGCAGCGCCTGTGCCTCCCAGACGTGCGACCAGCGCCGGTAGTACGCCTCGTACGACGCCAGGGTGCGCACCAGCGGGCCCTGCCGGCCCTCCGGCCGCAGGTCGGCGTCGACCAGCAGCGGCGGTTCGGTGGAAGGGGCGCCGAGCAGGGTGCGCAGCTGGTTGCAGACCGTCTGGGCGGCCTTCGCCGCGTCGTGGTCCAGCGCGCCGAGCCGGGGCTCGTGCACGAAGAGCACGTCGGCGTCCGAGCCGTAGCCCATCTCGCGGCCACCGAACCGGCCCATCGCGATCACCGCGAGCCTGGTCGGCAGCTCGCCGTTCTCGGCCTCCCACTCGGCGGTGCAGGCCCGCAGCGCGCCCTGCAGGGTGGCCGCGTTGAGCGCGGTGAGCGCCTCGCCGGCCGCGTCCACCGCCTCGCCCGGGTCCTCGCCGAACCGCCCCAGCACATCGGCGGCCGAGGTGCGGAACAGCTCCCGCCGCCGGACCGAGCGGGCCGCCGCCACCCCGGCGGCGGCGCTGCCGGACCGGCTGACCGCGGCCAGCACCTCGGCCTCCAGGGCGGGGCGCCCGCGCGGCGCCAGCCCGTTCGGGTCACCGAGCATGGCGACCGCCTCGGGGGCCCGCAGCAGCAGGTCGGGGGCGAGCCGGCCGGCCGAGAGCACCCGGGCCAGCTGCTCGGCGGCGGCGCTCTCGTCCCGCAGCAGCCGCAGGTACCAGGGGGTGCGGCCGAGCGCGTCGGAGACCTGACGGAAGTTCAGCAGCCCGGCGTCCGGGTCGGCCGAGTCGGCGAACCAGCCGAGCAGCACCGGCAGCAGGGTGCGCTGGATCGCCGCCTTCCGGCTGACCCCGGAGGCCAGCGCACTGAGGTGGCGCAGCGCAGCGGCCGGGTCGGCGTAGCCGAGCGCCTCCAGCCGGGCCTTGGCGGCGGCCGGCGAGAGGCCGGTCGCCCCGGCCGGCAGCTCGGCGACGGCGTCCAGCAGCGGGCGGTAGAACAGCTTCTCGTGCAGCCGCCGGACCTCCATCGCGTGCCGCCGCCACTCCCGCTGGAGCGCGGCGACCGGGTCCGCCTTGCCCTGCCCGGTCAGCCCGGTGTCGTTGATCTGCGGGGCCAGCGAGCGGGCCAGTCGGCGCAGGTCGGCCTGGTCGGTCGGCATCAGGTGGGTGCGGCGCAGCCGGTGCAGCTGGATCCGGTGCTCCAGTGCGCGCAGGAAGCGGTACGCGGCGTCGAGTGACGCGGCGTCGGCCCGGCCGACGTAGCCGCCGGCGCTCAGCTGCTCCAGTGCCCGGAGGGTGTTGGGGCTGTGCACCCCGGCGTCGGTGCGGCCGTGCACCAGTTGGAGCAGCTGCACCGAGAACTCCACGTCGCGCAGCCCGCCCGGACCGAGCTTGAGCTGGCGGTCCAGCTCGGTGGCGGGGATCGAGTCCACCACCCGGCGGCGCATCTGCTGCACGTCGGCGACGAAGTTCTCCCGCTCGGCGGCCTGCCAGACCAGCGGGCCGGTGGCCTCGGCGTAGGCGGCGCCGAGCTCGGCGTCCCCGGCCACCGGGCGGGCCTTCAGCAGGGCCTGGAACTCCCAGGTCTTGGCCCAGCGCTGGTAGTACGCCAGGTGGCTGGCCAGGGTGCGGACCAGCGGGCCGTTGCGCCCCTCCGGGCGGAGGTTGGCGTCCACCGGCCAGATGGTGCCCTCGCCGGTGGTGTCGGAGCACAGCCGCATCAGCCGGGCGGCCAGCCGGGTGGCGGCCTGCAGCGCCTTGTGCTCCTCGACCCCGTCCCGGGCCTCGGCCACGAAGATCACGTCCACGTCGGAGACGTAGTTGAGCTCCCGGCCGCCGCACTTGCCCATCCCGATCACCGCGAGCCGGCACTGCCCGGCGGCCTCCGGGTCCTCCTCCTCGGCGATCTCCAGCGCGGTCTGCAGGGTGGCCCCGGCCAGGTCGGCCAGCTCGGCGCCGGTCTGCGGCAGGTCGGCGGTGCCGCTCAGGTCCCGGGCGGCGATGGCCAGCAGGCAGCGGCGGTAGGCGGCCCGCAGCGCGTCGGCCGGGGAGGCCCCGCTGCTCCTCACCCGCCCGCGCAGCACCTGCTGGAAGTCCTCCCGGCGGGGGTGCACGTCGCGCAGCTCGAAGGTGACCAGGGCGTGCCAGTCGCGCGGGTGCCGGGCCAGGTGGTCACCGAGCGCGGCGGAGGCGCCGAGCACCGAGAGCAGCCGGTCGCGCAGCGGCTTGGAGCCGGTCAGGGTGTCCCGCAGGGTGTGCCGCTCGGTGGCGTCCAGCGCCTCCAGCAGCCGGGCCAGCCCGTGCAGCGCCAGATCGGGATCGGCGGTCGCCCCGAGCGCGTCCAGCAGCACCGGGTCCTCGGCCAGCCCCTCCAGCCCCGGCCCGGCCAGCCACCGGACGGCCGCGTCCGGGTCGGAGAACCCCCGCCGCACCAGCCGTACTTCCAGCCGACTGCTCCGCTCCGCCACTGCGGCCCGCCTCCCTGTTCGTTCGTGGTACGAGCGTACGGGCTGACCCGCCGACGGTGCGTCAGGTGGCGGGGTGTCAGCCTCCCCACCGGGCGCCGGGAGCAACCTCCGCACCGCCCGCCGCGTTGGGCCGTTCATGCGCCTGCCCTCCCTCACCGGCCTGCGGTTCTGGGCCGCCCTGCTGGTGGTGCTCTACCACCTCTCCCGCCAGCTGGGCGAGCTGCCGCTGCTCAGCCCGCTGGTCTGGTACGGGCGCAGCGGGGTGACCTTCTTCTTCGTGCTCTCCGGCTACGTGCTGGCCTGGACGTACGCCGGCTCCCCCGTGTGGGCCGCGGTCTTCCTGCGCCGGCGGCTGGCCCGGATCTGGCCGCTGCACGCGCTGACCACCCTGCTCTCGCTGGCCGCCTACGCCGCGATCGGCGCGGCGCTGCCGCTGACCGCCGCGCTCTGGTCCGTCCCGCTGCTGCACGCCTGGCTGCCGGCCGCCGCCAAGGGCGGGAATCCGGCGAGCTGGTCGCTGGGCGACGAGGCGTGGTTCTACCTGCTGTTCCCCCTGCTGCTGCCGCTGCTCGCACCGCTGACGGCGCGTCGGCTGCGGGCGGTCGCGGTGGCCTGCGTGCTGACCGGCCCGCTGCTCTGGCTGGCCGGCGCCGCGGTGGCCGATCCGGCGCTGCGCGGCTGGCTGCTGGACTACCTGCCGCTGACCCGCACCCCGCAGTTCCTGCTCGGCGTGGTGCTCGGCCTGGCGGTCCGCCGGGGCCGGGTGCCCCGGGTGCCGGTGCTCCCGGCCGGGCTGGCGGTGCTCGGCTTCCACGCCGCCCTGGTGCCCTGGCACCTGGCCGTGCCGGACTCGCTCTGGTACAGCCCCTGGGGCGCCTCGCAGTTGCTCGCGGCGCCGTTCTTCGCGGCGCTGATCGTCGCGGCGGCCCAGGCCGACCTGCGGGGCCGGGCGGCGTTCGGGCAGCGGGTGACGGTCCGGCTCGGGGAGTGGTCGTTCGCCTGGTACCTGGTGCACGAGATCGCCTTCCGCTGCTGGCTGGCGGCGTACGGGCGGCCCACCGGTGGCTGGTGGGCGCTGCTCGGCGCCTGGCTGCTGCTGGCGGGGGGCTCGCTGGCGGTGGCGGCGGCCCTCTTCCGGTACGTGGAGCGGCCGGTGGAGCGGCTGCTGCGCGGTGGCCCGCACCGGGACGCACGACTGCCGCGCCCCCGCCGGGAGTCGGCGGGGGCGCGGCAGCGGGCCTAGGGCGGGATCAGCCCTTGTCGGCCAGGGCCTCCTGCGAGCCGTCCATGTTCACGTAGGCGTAGAAGACGCCCAGGTTGTAGCCGTCCTCGTCGGTGTCCACGGTGGCGGTGATGTCGGTGTCACCGTTGCGCAGGATCGAGGAGATGTCCCAACGGTTGGAGTCGTAGCCGAAGTTGTTCCGGTTGTACGGCACCCGGACGAACTGGTCGGCCGGGGTCAGCTCCTCGATGGTGGAGTTGAACGCGTCCTTGGAGAAGTGGTTCTGGTCGGTGAACTCGGTCTTCGGACCGTTGGTGGACTTGGCGTAGAAGGTGTCGCCCGTCCACTTGAGGTCGCCGTCGTAGACCACGTAACCGAGCTTGGCCTGGATCGGGCCCTCGGTCGGGGTGACCAGGCCGTCCAGCTTGAGGCTGATCTCCGGGCTGTTCGGCAGCTCGGGGACGAAGCCGTCCCAGAGGTGGATGTGGCGCAGCGGCTTGCAGTCGTTCTCGTAGGCCACCACGATCGTCCAGCCGCCCCAGCTGTGCGGCTTCACCACGGAGTCCATGTTGGCGGCGGTGTAGGTGCCGTTGCCGTGCTTCTTCACCAGCTCGGTGATGTCGGCCGAGGCCTGGTAGCTGCTCTCCGCCGCGGTGGTGATGTAGCCGATGCTCGGCTGGTCGTTCTCGATGTTGGTGTACTGGGTGTCGCCCGGCAGCTTGAGGTAGATCTCGTCGATCTGGCTCTGCGGCAGCACCACGTCGTCGATGCCCCGGGTGCCGCCCCAGTACAGGCGGGCGTACTTGACCTTGGAGCCCTCGACCAGACCGAGGTCGGCGGAGCTGGCGGAGTAGATCTCGTCGCCCTCCGGGCCGATCGAACCGGGATCGATGTTGATGTACTTCATCTGGTAGTTGTTGTTGATCGGCCGCGAGCCGTCGCCCACCCGGGCCTGCTCGCACGGCGGCTGGTTCGGGTCGAGCGGCGGCTTGGTCTCGTCGCAGGTCATCAGCGAGTTGCTGATCCGGGTGATCGAGCCGTGGAAGGTGCCGTCGAAGCGGGTCTTCATCGGCAGGACGTTCTGCTCGACCACCTCGCCGTGCCCCGGCGAGCGGCGTCCGTCACCCGAGCCGCGCGCATCGGCGGACGGGAGGGTCATCATCTGGCCGGCGACGGCGACCAGGGCCGCACTGGCGATGGCGAGTCGGCGCGCGGTGCGGCGCTTCCCGGTGGCACGGCTGACGGTGGAGGGCATGGGTACCTCTCGGTTCAGGCGGCCGGGCGCGAGGCGCACCCCCGCCGAGGATCTGGGGTTGACGCCACCCATCGGAACACAACTCTGCGCAACATTCTCGTCACGTACCGCCATCAGGGGGCATGGTCACGCCCCCGCACTGACCGGTCGTCAGATCCTCACCCGGCCGGGCTATCCGGAACGCCCCGCCGACCCGTAGCCTCACCCGAACGGACTGATCAGGACGGGGATCGGGGGACCATGACGGGCCATCAGGAACCACCCCGGCAGGCCGTGCCGGGCACCCCCGCGGACGCCGCGCCGACCGACACGCCTCCGCACCGCGCACCGACCGACGCGCCTCCGGCGGACGCCCCGCCGACCGACGCCCCGCCGACCGACGAACCACCCGCCGGACCGCCCCGGGAGACCGAGCCCACCGACCCGGGCGCCGCCCCGGACGCCGACTCGGCCGCCGACTCGACCCACCGGCTCCCGACCGTCTGGACCGGGATCACCGGGCTGCTCGCCGCCCTGACCACCCTCGGCCACCTGCTCGCCGTCACCCTGACGCCCTGGCAGCCCAGCCCCCGGCCGCTCCCGATCGCCCTCCTGGCCGCCGCCGCACTCACCACCGCCGCCTGGATCACCGCGAGTTGGTTCGCCCCGCCGGTACCGCACACCGCCCTCCCCAGCCCGCCCTCCTGGCTGCGCGCCGTCCGGCACGGCCTCACCGCCGGGCTGGCGATCGGTGCGCTCAGTTCGCTCTTCGCCCCGCTCGACCAGGCGGCCGGCCGGGTCTGGCTGGCGGTGGCCCTCACCCTCGCAACGGCCACCGCCGTGGGCAGCCGGATCCGCCAGCACCGGATCCGCACCGGCCCGGTCAACCGCGAACTCCGCCTGCTGGCACCCGCCTACCTCGGTGCCTGGCCCGCCGCCTGGAGCGCCTACCACCTGCTCCGCCCGGGCAGCGCGCCGCTGTCCGTCGGCACCCGGCTGGGCCAGCTCGTCTACCTCCCCTGGGCCGCCGCCCTGGTCGCCATGGTCGTCGCCCTGCTGATCACCGCCGTGGTCGGGGCGGTGCGCCGGATCCGCGACAACTGAGGCCCCGCGCGGACGAGTTGGCCACCGTACGTTCACCTCCGGTCCCTACCTTCGCCGGAGACGGACCGACCGGCACGGGGGAGCAGGGTCATGACGGCTGATCAGCACGGCACACCCGCAGACGCGGCGCCCGACAGCACCGCACCGAAGACGGCGCCCCACACCGGAGCCGCCGCTCCCGATCCCGGCCCCGGCGGCTCAGCCGAGGCGGCGCCCCCGTACCTGCCCCGGACGGAGCTGCGCCGCCCGACCCGCTGGACCGCAGCGACCGGCGCGGCCACCCATCTCGCCTTCCTGGCCTACCTGTTGGTGATCCTGCTGGAGCCCTGGCGCCCCGGCATCAGACTGCTCCCGGTCACCCTGTACTGCCTGGGCCTGTTCTGCCTGCTGCTCTGGCTGACGGCCGGCTACCTGGCGCCGAAGACCGACCTGCCCCCCGAGACCGCCACCGCCCCGGCGCCGCCCACCCTCGCCGACCTGACGGCCGCCCGGGAGCCGATGCGGGCCGCCCTCCGGCGGCGGATCCCCGGATACCTGGCGATATCCCTGCTCGGGGTGGCCGTGGTGCCCGCGCTGTTCCTCCCGTTCAGCGGCGCCCACCCGGAAGTCTCGTCCCGGCAGGCCGAGTTGGTGGCCGCCGGGGCGCAGTGGGGCGAGTACGTCCTGCTCCCGCCGATGCAGAACGGCGACCGCCTGCCCGCCTACCAGCCGTACCAGGACTACCGGTTCGCGCCGGTCGAGGGCACGCCCGGGGAGCCGTTCGAGGCGGACCAGAGCCGCTCCCTCGACGGGGTCGAGGTCGACCGGCGGGTCCGCCTGCTCACCGCCCCCGGCCAGGCCCCCCTGGCGGCCCCGGCCCTCGAACGCGCCACCGAGCCCGCCCCGATCGAGCGGACCGCCGTCCTGGTCTGGATCGGCATCGTGCTGCTCGGCACCGCGATCGCCGCCACCTGCTGCCACTTCGCGGCCTCCGATTGGGGAGACGGGCCGTTCGAGGACCTGTACGCGGCCGGCCCTCAGTGGCACCGGATCGGGATCACCCGCGAGACGGTCACCCGCGACCTGCCGGAGGAGGAGATCGACCGCGACGTCGACGGGGCGCCCACCACGACCGAGGAGTGCCTCCGGCTCGACCTGCCCGGCTCCTCCGGACAGCTCCTCTTCAAGGGCACCACCACCCCACCGGCGGGCCTGGCCTGGCTCGCGATCCACCCCGAACTGCGGACCGGCACCGGCTCCCCCCGCGCGTACCACTCCGCCCTGATCGTCCCCGACCGCCACGGCAGCTACTGGGGCACCGTCCGGCTGCCGATCCCCGCCGCCGCCGACGCCCCCGCACCGCAGCCCCGGACCGTCCGGGTCGACCCCGCCCCCACCTCACTCGACACCGAACTCCGCTTGGGGTTGACCATCTTCGCGCTCTGGCCACTCGGCTGGACCCTCTACCACCTGCTCTCCCCCACCGACGGCACCCTGGCCGCCTGGCCGGTGATCGGCCAACTGGTCCTCATCCCGTTCTGCCTGGGGCTCGTCCTGCTGATCCTCTTCCTGATCGGCGCCGGCCTGTTCAAGCTCGTCACCGGCCTGTACGGGCTCGGCCGACGACTGCTGCGCTGACGGCCCCTCAGAGCGCGATCGGCCGGTAGCCGAGCGCGGCGCCGGCGATCTCCTCGGCGCCGGCCTCGGAGAGCTCCGGCGGTGGGTGGAAGATCAGACCGGCAAGCCCGGGATGCCGGACGTTCGCCGTCAGCACCCTCAGGTAGTGCTCCGCCCCGTCCTCCCCGGCCATCACCCGCCGCACCAACTCCACCGCCTCGGCCCGGCTCAGCCCCAGCCCCCGCAGCTGCTGCTCCCCCGGCCCGGCCGCCTCCCGGGCAAACTCCTCGGTACTCCGCGACCCACCGCACACCAGGAAGTCGGACACCCGGTCCTCGTGCCCCGTCCGCGCGTTGAACGCCGCGACCGCCGCCTCGGCCTCCCCGGCCCGGCCCTCCGCCAACTCCTCGATCCGCTCGATCTCCCGGACCAGCTCCGCCACCCGGTCCGCCGCGATCACCGGTGGCAGCAGCCCGTCCCGCAGCTCCATCCCCTGACCCTCCCTCGACTCCCCAGCCGCCGCATCACCCACCGCATCAGCCACCGAACAGCCTCCACCGGCCCTCCGACACCACCTCGACCACGCCGTCGACCACCTTGATCGCGGTCTCCGCGTCGATCGCGTACGCCGGCCCCCCGATCCCGGCGGCCCACCGCTCCGCCCCGGCCTCGCCCTCCGGGCCTTCCGTCCAGTGCGGGAAGACCGAGAAGCCGACGATCCCCAAGCCCTCGTCACCCCCGGACGACGGCCGCCAGTCGACGAACTCCTCACCCACACGCGGCGTCACCGCCATGCTCCCGGCACTGAGCCCCAGGTAGACCGTGTCGTCCAACGAGGGCAGCAGCTCCGCCAGCCCCGACTCCCGCATCCAGTGCGCCAGGTAGAGCGCGTCCCCGCCGTTCACCAGCAGCGCGTCCGCCGCCCGCACCCACGACACCCACCGCTCCCCCTCGATCCCCGGCAGCGCGGTGAGCTCCAGCACCCCGACCGACTTCCACCCCAGCCCCACCATCGGAGCCTCCGCCCGCCCGCTGACGAACCGCCACGGCCCCTCCGGATCCCCGTACGGCCCGCCGTACCCCCCGGTCGGCACGCACAGCGCCGTGGCCTCCTCGACCGGCTTGCCCAGCAACTCGACCAGCGCCGCCCGGATGCTCTCGTTCCGGACTCCGGAGTCCGTCAGCAGAAGCTTCATCCCCCCACCCTAGGAGGGCAGTTCGACCGGGTCGGGCCACCCGGTGCCCGCTCCGGAGGGCCCGACCCCTCGGGGCCGGGCCCTCCGCGATCCGCACCGGTCAGCGAGGGTTGCCCCAACTGATGGTGCGCAGGCTGCCGTTGTCCATCCGGAGGTGGAACTCGGCCGTGGACGGGCGCCAGATCCCCACGTTCTCGGCGGCGCCGCCGTCCCAGTTCCCGGACACCGGGACGTCACCCCGCTGCCCCCAGGGCAGCGTGATCAGGTTGCCGCCGTCGCCCCGGAGCAGGAACTGCCCGGTGTCCGGCCGCCAGACGCCGACGTTGTCCGGCCCCGAACCGTCCCAGTTCCCGGAGACCGGGATGTCGCCGATGTCGCCCCAGGCGATCCTGTGGAGGGTGCCGTCGTCCAGCCGGAGGTGGAACTCGCCCGCGCTCGGGCGGTAGACCCCGACGTTGTCCGGGCCGTAGTCCCAGTTCCCGGAGACCGGGACGTCTCCCCACTGCCCCCAGGGGATGCGGATGTTGCCGCCGGTGTCGCCACGGAGCTGGAACTCCCCGGCGGAGGGCCGCCACACGCCGACGTTGTCCGGCCCCGAACCGTCCCAGTTCCCGGAGACCGGGACGTCTCCCCACTGCCCCCAGGAGACCGGCATCAGGCCGCCCCCGTCCGCCCTCAGCAGGAACTGGCCGGTGCCGGAGCGCCAGACCCCGACCCCGTCCGGGCCGTAGTCCCAGTTGCCGGCCACGGGGTAGTCGCCCGCCTCCCAGGGCACGGCCTGCCCGGTGAGCGAGGCACGCGCGAAGCTCGACGACGGCGTCCACTGCCCGTCGACCGATCCACCGTTGGCCGCACCGTACCCGGCCCCCGGCGCCTCCAGCAGAGTGACCAGCGGCGTCCGGCAGTACGAGGTGTTCCCGCACTGCCCCTGCGCGTTGACCGACCCGCCGTTGCCCGACAGGTTGACCTCGGGCGCCAGGCTGCCGTGCACCCCGGTGCAGCTCACCGAGCCGTAGGCGTACACCCGCCCGGCCGTGCGCTGGACGGAGACCGCGTTGGTGCAGCCGGAGTTGGGCGCGCCCGCCCCCGTCTCGGCCTGCGCGGCCGGAGCGGCCACCACGACCGAGGCCAACGCCCCCGCCAACGCCGCCGCCGTCCTCAGGTACTTCCTCATCCGAGCTCTCCCCCGTACGTGATCGAAGACCGGCCGCGCACCGGGCGCCGATGGCACCCCGCGCGGCACACCATGATCACCATGCCGTGGATCGACCCGCCCGGCAAGGGCCGATCCCCCCGACGCACCACGGCCCGGCCCCACCGACGGGGACCGGGCCGTGCAGCGGGCCTGACGGGCGGTCAGAGCACCTGGAGGTTCTTGCGGAGCTCGAAGGGGGTGACCTCGGAGCGGTACTCCTCCCACTCCTGGCGCTTGTTGCGCAGGAAGAAGTCGAAGACGTGCTCGCCCAGCGTCTCGGCGACGAGCTCGCTGCGCTGCATCAGGTCGATCGCCTCGCCGAGGTTCTGCGGCATCGGCTGGATCCCGAGCGCCCGCCGCTCCGCGTCGGTCAGCGCCCACACGTCGTCGTCGGCGCCCGGCGGGAGCTCGTAGCCCTCCTCGATGCCCTTGAGCCCGGCCGCCAGGGTGACCGCGTACGCCAGGTACGGGTTGCAGCCGGTGTCCAGCGAGCGGACCTCGATCCGGGTGGAGCCCTGCTTGCCGGGCTTGTACATCGGGACCCGGATGAGCGCGGAGCGGTTGTTGTGCCCCCAGCAGATGTACG
Organism: Kitasatospora sp. NPDC096147; assembly: GCF_044763225.1. NCBI lineage: Bacteria > Bacillati > Actinomycetota > Actinomycetes > Kitasatosporales > Streptomycetaceae > Kitasatospora > Kitasatospora sp. NPDC096147. The sequence continues at coordinate 233,631 of NZ_JBIWFX010000003.1, forward strand.
ACGGCGCCTCGCCACCCGCACCCGCCGTACGCTGCGAGCCGCCCCAGATCCGCTTGTAGGAGTTGACCCACTGGTTGGTGACGGCGGCCGTCTCGGCGGCGTGCTTCAGCAGGCCGGCGATGAACGAGCGGCCCACCTTGGAGAGTTGGTACTCGGCACCGGACTCGTGGAAGGCGTTGCGGTCGCCCTCGAAGAGCGAGAGGTGGGTGTGCATGCCGGAGCCGGGGTGCTGGGAGAAGGGCTTCGGCATGAAGCTGGCGTGCACGCCCTGCTCCAGCGCGACCTCCTTCATCACCAGACGGAACGTCATGATGTTGTCGGCGGTGGAGAGCGCGTCGGCGTAGCGGAGGTCGATCTCCTGCTGGCCGGGGGCGCCCTCGTGGTGGGAGAACTCCACCGAGATGCCCATCGACTCCAGCATGGTGATGGCCTGCCGGCGGAAGTCGTGGCCGACGCCGCGCGGGGTGTGGTCGAAGTAGCCGGACTGGTCCGCCGGCACGGGCGGGGTGCCGTCACCGGGGAGGTCCTTGAGCAGGAAGAACTCGATCTCGGGATGGGTGTAGAAGGTGAACCCGAGGTTGGACGCCTTCTCCAGGGTGCGCTTGAGCACGAAGCGCGGGTCGGCGTACGAGGGCGAGCCGTCCGGCATCATGATGTCGCAGAACATCCGGGCGGTGCCCGGGGTCTCCGAGCGCCACGGCAGGATCTGGAAGGTGGTCGGGTCCGGCTTGGCGATCATGTCGGACTCGTAGACCCGGGCGAAGCCCTCGATCGCGGAGCCGTCGAAGCCGATCCCCTCCTCGAACGCCTGCTCCAGCTCGGCCGGCGCGACGGCGACCGACTTGAGGAACCCGAGCACGTCGGTGAACCACAGCCGGACGAAACGGATGTCACGCTCTTCGAGCGTACGAAGCACGAACTCCTGCTGCTTGCCCATGGGGACAGTCTCACCTCTGCTCTTTACGTCCGTGTTACGCCCGGCAGTCCGCTCGTAGCGGCCCGGCAACGAATGCCCCCATCATGTCGGATCTCCGTCCGGAGTCCACCCCGGGCACGACGGCACCGGCCGGGGCCGCCGGATCCGAGTGTCCATGTGCACGTGGAAGCCGCAGTCGAAGCTTCACCCTGGACAGATAGCGTCAGTTAGACGATAAGGTGGGCCGCATGCCGAATCTGCGACTTGCCCTCTGCCAGACCGACCCCCGGGTCGGGGACATCGCGCGCAACTGCGAGGAGGTGGTGCGCTGGGCCGTGCGGGCCGCCGGGGCGGGGGCCGAGCTGGTGGCGTTCCCGGAGATGGTGGTGACGGGGTACCCGGTGGAGGACCTGGCGCTGCGCGGGTCGTTCGTGAACGCGTCCCGGGAGGCGCTGGCCGGGCTGGCCGTCCGGCTGGTGGAGGAGGGACTCGGGGAGCTGCCGGTGGTGGTGGGGTACCTGGGGCGGTCGGAGGAGGGCTGGCGCGGGCGGCCGGCCGGGGCGCCGCAGAACTGCGCGGCGGTGCTGCACCGGGGCGAGGTGAAGGGCCGCTTCGCCAAGCACCACCTGCCCAACTACGGGGTCTTCGACGAGCACCGGTACTTCGTGCCGGGCGACCAGCTGCCGGTGCTGCGGCTGCGCGGGGTGGACGTGGCGCTGGCGATCTGCGAGGACATCTGGCAGGACGGCGGCCGGGTGACGGCCGCCCGGGAGGCGGCGGCGGGGCTGCTGCTGGTGCTGAACGGGTCGCCGTACGAGCGGGAGAAGGACGACACCCGGCTGGCACTGGTGCAGCGGCGCGCGAAGGAGGCCGGCTGCGCGCTGGCGTACGTGAACATGGTCGGCGGGCAGGACGAGCTGGTCTTCGACGGGGATTCCCTGGTGGTCGACCGGCAGGGTGAAGTGGTCGCCCGCGCACCGCAGTTCGAGGAGCACCTGCTGCTGGTCGACCTGGAGCTGCCGGCGGCCAAGCAGCCCGCCGGGGAGCCGCGGCTGAGCGACGGCCTGCGGCTGGTCCGCACCGAGCTGGGCGGTGCCCCCGACTACCGGGGCCGGACGGAGCGTCAGGAGCCCGCGCCCCGCCTCGACGACGAGGCCGAGGTGTACCGGGCCCTGGTGGAGGGCACCCGGGCGTACGTCCGCAAGAACGGCTTCCGCTCGGTGCTGATCGGGCTCTCCGGCGGGATCGACTCGGCACTGGTGGCGGCCGTCGCGGTGGACGCGCTCGGGGCACAGGACGTGTACGGGGTCTCGATGCCGAGCCGGTACTCCTCGCAGCACTCCCGGGACGACGCGGCCGAGCTGGCCCGCCGCACCGGGCTGCACCTGCGCACCGTCCCGATCGCCCCGATGTTCGACGCCTACACCGCCGCCACCGAGCTGACCGGGCTGGCCGAGGAGAACCTGCAGTCCCGGCTGCGCGGCACCCTGCTGATGGCGATCTCCAACCAGGAGGGCCACCTGGTGCTGGCCCCGGGCAACAAGAGCGAGCTGGCGGTCGGCTACTCAACCCTCTACGGCGACTCGGTCGGCGCCTACGGCCCGATCAAGGACGTCTACAAGACCCTGGTCTTCCGGCTGGCCCGCTGGCGCAACGCGGACGCCGAGGCGCGCGGCGAGCAGCCGCCGATCCCCGAGCGCAGCATCAGCAAGCCGCCCTCCGCCGAGCTCCGCCCGGACCAGGTGGACACCGACTCGCTCCCGGACTACGAGCTGCTGGACGCCGTGCTCTCCCGCTACGTGGAGGGCGACCAGGGCCGGGACGCGATCGTCGCGGAGGGCTTCGACCCGGCGGCGGTGGACCGGATCGTGCGGCTGGTGGACACCGCCGAGTACAAGCGCCGGCAGTACCCGCCGGGCCCGAAGGTCTCCCCGAAGGGCTTCGGCCGCGACCGCCGACTGCCCGTCACCAACCTCTGGCGCCGGGGCTGAGCGCCGGACCGGAGCACCGGGGCCGAGCGACGGGCCTGAGCACCGGGGCTGAGCGCCGGGCCTGAGCGACGGACCGGAGCACCGAGGCCGAGCGACGGGCCTGAGCGTCCGCCCCCGGAGTCGGCCTGACCGGCGGGCGAGGCGGACCGGGGGAAACCGGGGTGCGGGAGCGGCCGGGGCTCTGCGAGCATGCACGGATGTCCGAGCAGCTCGAAGCCCTGGTCCTGCGCCACACCCACCGGGTCCCCGCCGTCACCGGCCTCGCCGGCCCCGACGGCCTCGCCGGCCCCGACGGCCAAGGGGCGACCGCCACCCGGCAGTTGGACGCGGCGCTGCTGTCCATCGGGTTCAAGCTGTCGGCCGACCTGTTCGCGCACCTGGCGGGCCGGCCCGAGCAGACGGTGGTCACCGTCGGCGCCCGGACGCTGGCCGCCGTCCGGGAGCTGGTCGGCGACCACGTCCGGCACAACAGCTACTTCGTCGACTTCCCGGACAACGTGCCCGACACCGCCGAGTTCTGGGCCTACTGCATCGGCATGGCCCTCCTGGAGAGCGGATACCGGGAGCGGCTGCTCCGTCGCCTCGCCACCCATCCGGTCAATCTGCTGGACCTCCCGGAGTACGGCCGCTACCGGCACAGCCACGAGGAACTCCTGGCCCGGCAGCCGGAGTTGATCGCCGCCGCGAGCGACCGGGTGACGGTGCTGCACCTCGGCGGGCCGCTCGCCGAGGAGACCGCCGCGCTCTACCTGGCCCTGGCCGGCAGCACCACCCCGCTGAGCGCCGAGCACCTGGCCGACCTCGCCGTGCTCGCCCCGCTCCACCAGGACGGCCCGCAGCCCGCCGCGATCCCGGTCCGGGAGAGCCGGGCGGTGGTCAACCACGCCCGCCTGCAAGCCGGTTCGCCGCTCCTGCTGGACACCGTGACCGATGTGCTCCGCCTCGCCCGGGTGCTCGCGGGCGGCAGCCCGGACCTCACCGAGCCGGTCCGGCTGCGCTCGCCGCGCCGCCCGGAGCGCCGCGCCCTGCTGGCCGGGCTGGACGCCGTGGTGGCGGCCTCGCCCGCCAAGCTGGCGGACGTGCACGCGCACCGCGAGCAGTTCAAGCGGCTCGGCGAGCGGCTGCACCCGCACGAGTACCCGCAGTGGCCGCACGCCGCCGAGGTGTTCGCCGTGGCGCGCGGCGAGCTGAGGGCGCCGTCCCTGACCGCCCGGGTCGAGGAGCTGGTGCACGGGGGTGACGCCCCGGCTGCGGCCCGGCTGCTGGCCGAGGCGGCCCCCGGCCGGCTGTTCCGCGCACTGGACCGCCTGCTCACCGCCTGCACCGACGGCGAGCAGCGGCAGGCGGTGCTGGCGGCGGCCGGGCAGGCCGCGCCGCAGGTCTCCGGCCGGGTGCTGCTCTCGCTCCGCGAGCACCTGCTGAACCGCACGCAACGGCCGTACCGCAAGCGGGTGTTCGTCAACCGCACAGCCCGCGCCTGGGTCACCGACGACCACCGCCCCGGGCTGGCCGCGACGGCCCGCGAGAGCCTGGCGGCCCTACTGGACGAGGAGACCCGCCGCCGGCTCCCCTCCCCCGCCCACCTGCTGGTCGACCCGGCCGTGCTGGACGTGGCGGTGCCGCTCGGCGGGAAGGGCGTCTCGGGCGGGGTCGGCACGCTGCCCCGGGGGTCGTACTCGCCGGTCGAGGGCGAGCTGCTGCGCTTCTTCGTGTACTGGCAGCAGGCCCGGAGCACCACCGACTTCGACCTGTCGGCGCTGCTGCTGGACGAGCGGTACGACACCCTGGGCTGGCTCTCCTACACCGCGCTGAAGACCGTCGAGGGGGTGCACTCGGGTGACGTCACCAGCGCACCGGACGGCGCCTCGGAGTTCATCGACCTGCGGCTCGGCGCGGTGCGCGGCAGTTACGTCGTTCCGCAGGTGAACGTCTACGACGGCGAGGGCTTCGAGCAGGTCCGGGAGTCGTTCTTCGGCTACATGCTGCGCGAGGCCGAGCAGCAGGGCCGGCCGTTCGAGGCCCGGACGGTGCGGATGAAGTCCGAGCTGCGCGGCCCGGGCCGGGTCGCCCTGCCGCTGGTCTTCCTGCGCGACGAAACCGGCACCTGGTGGGCCAAGTGGCTGCACCTGTACCTCAAGGGCGCCCCGCGGGCCAACCAGGTGGAGGGCAACCGGATCTCGGTCTCCACCCTGGTGCGCGCGGTGGTGGAGCGGCGCCACCTGACGGTGCGCCACCTGACCGCCCTGATGGCGGCGGAGACCGTCACCCGCTGGGACGGCGGCACCGTCCCGGCCGGGCCGGTCACCTTCGTCGGCCTGGCCCGGCCGGAGGGGCTGCACCCGGACTCCACCGTGATCACCCCGGAAAACCTGCGTGATCTGGTCCCGGCCTGACTGCTAGCGTGTGCGGTGGCGAGGCCATGGACGGGCTTCCTTCTCCTTCCTCCTGTAAAGAGCTCTAGTCCGTCCGCTCTCCTCGCCACCGACTCCGCCGGAGCCGGGGCGCCCGCCGAGGGCACCCCGGCTCCGGCGCGTTCCGGACGGCCCGTCAGCAGCACCGGTCAGGCGCACCGGCCCGCCGGGCGACGACCCACCGGGCACCACCCGTCAGAGCCGGAACGAGGCCAGCACCGCACGGTGGTCGCTGCCGCTCCTGGCCAGCACCCGGGAGTCGGTCGGGGTGATGCTGCCCTTGCTGAGCACGTGGTCGATTCGCACCACCGGGAAGGCCGCGGGGAAGGTGAAGCCGAAGCCCTGACCGGCCTCCTCCTGGGCGGAGGTCATCTGCGAGGTGATCGGGTCGAAGGCACGGTCCGTCAGGCTGCCGTTCAGGTCGCCCATCAGCAGCACCCGCTCCTCCCGCTCGGTGCGCAGGGCGGCGCCCAGCGCCTCGATGCTGGCGTTCCGGGCGTCCGATCCGAAGCCGGTGCGCGGGGTGACCCGGACGGAGTCCAGGTGGCCGTAGTAGACGGCCACCCGGCCCTTCGGGGTCTCCACCACCGCGCGGGCCGCCGTGCCGACGTGCTCGATGCCGTCCCGCTCGACCCAACCGCCGTGCTCGATCGGGTACTTGGACCAGAGGCCGTCCGTGGTGGAGCCGCCCAGGAAGTACGGGTAGGCGGCGGCCAGACCCCGCCGGTAGGTGCCCAGCGCGTCCGGCTCCATCTCCTGGAGGGCGATCAGGTCGGCGCCCGAGTCCTTCAGCATCGCCAGCGTCCCGGCGTGGTCGAGGTTGGCCGCCGCCACGTTGTGGCTCAGCACCGTCAGATCGCCCTTGCCGGTGCTGCCGTCCACCAGCACCCCGCCGTAGCAGGCCAGCCAGACCACCCCGGGCAGCACCGCCGCCACCAGCGCGACGGCCGAACGGCGCAGCAGCCCGACCAGCAGCAGGGCGAGCACCAGCAGGCCGCTCCAGGGCAGGAAGGTCTCGACGAAGCCGCCCAGGTGCCCCGTGTCGGGTATCAGCCCGTGCCCCGCCATCAGCAGGGCGGTCGGCACCGCCGCCGCGGCGGTGATCCGCCCGCGCCGCCAGCCGCCCTCCCGCCGGGTGAACGCCGTGATCCAGGCGATGCCCCCGAACCTCCCGGACCGACCGGACCGACCGGGCCGACCGGACCGACCCGGCTGCCCGGGGCCGCCCGCACCGCCGGCCCCCGTACGCCCCGCGCCCCTCGTGGGCGATGACGGCGGCTCCTCGCCCCGCCCGGTCCGCACCGGCGCTACCGTCTCCAGCTGAGTCATTCATCCCCCTTGTGACGTTATGTCAGTGTTGTGCAGGGATGGACGCCCCAACCGGTCGGAAGGGTTCCGTACGATCAGTACCGGTACGCCGCCGCGATCGCCCGGTGGTCGCTGCCGTCGGCCGGCAGCACCCAGGAGTCGGTCGGGGTGAGCCCGCCCTTGCTGAGGATCTGGTCGATCCGGGCCATCGGGAAGCCGGCCGGCCAGCTGAAGCCGAAGCCGTCCCCGGCGGCGCCCTGGGCGGAGCGCATCTGGGCGGTGATCGGGGCCAGCGAGCGGTCGTTGACGGTGCCGTTGAGGTCGCCGAGCAGCAGCACCTTCTTCACCGGCTCCGCCTCGATCGCGTCGCCGAGCGCCTGCGCGCTGACGTCCCGCCGCCCGGCGGTGAAGCCGCTGTCGGACTTCAGCCGGACCGACGGCAGGTGCGCGACGTAGACCGCGAGCGGGCCCTGCGGGGTGGTCACGGTGGAGCGGAAGGCCCTGGTCCAGCCGATCTTGATGTCCACCACCTCGGTGTCCGCGATCGGGTACTTCGACCAGAGGCCGACGGTGCCCTCCACCACGTGGTACGGGTACGCGGCGGCCAGACCCTTGCTGTAGGTGCGGACGGCGTCCGCAGCCAGCTCCTCCAGGGCGACGATGTCGGCGCCGGAGCCGTTCAGCAGCTTCACGGTGCCGGCCGGGTCGGTGTTGGCGGCGGCGACGTTGTGGCTGAGCACGGTGAAGTCGCCCTTCCCGGTGCTCTTGTCGGTGAGCAGGCCGCCGAACAGGTTGAGCCAGACCACCGCCGGCAGCAGCACCGCGATCAGCGCGGTGGCCGAGCGGCGCAGCACGGCGAGCGCGAGCAGCAGCGGGACGGCCAGGCCGACCCAGGGCAAGAAGGTCTCCAGCAGGCTGCCGAGATTGCCCCAGCCGTTCGGCACGGTGGAGTGGAAGACCATCAGCAGGGCGGTGAGCACGGCCAGTGCGGCGATGATCCAGCCGCGCCGCCAGAGCCCGGACCGCCACGAACGGCGAGGCCGCCGGACCGGGGTGGCCCCGCCGTCCGCCGGAGCCACTGCCTCGTCCGCCCGCACCATGAACCGTCCTCCACACCGTCACGCCGTCGTCGACCTCGAACCCACCCCGTACCGGCTGACACCTGGTCAGACGGTTTTGTCGGATTCTCCGCTCAGCCTATGACGGCATGGACGTGCTCCCGGCAGCGGCGGGTTCCGGCGCGCCCCGGTCAGTGAGATTCGCCACCGGACGGCGGCACCGCCGACGGCACCGCCGAGGCCGCCGACGCCGACGCCGGACGGGCCGCGACGCCCTGGAGCACCGCGTCCACCATCCGCTCGGCCAGCAGCTCGTCGTCCAGCGGGGACTCCTCCCAGAGCAGCGTGCGGACCAGGATCGGACCCATCAGGATCTCGGCCAGCAGCTCGGGTTCGAGGTCGGAGCGCAGCACGCCCTGGTCCACCCCGCGCTGGATGATCTGCCGGGCCAGCTCGCGGCGCGGCCGAACGATCCGGTCCTTGTAGAGGGCCCGCAGCTCGGGCCAGCTCTCCAGCTGGCCCAGTGCCGACCGGAGCACCCAGCGGGAGCGCTTGGCCAGGCCGCGCAGGCGCATGTACTCGATCATCGCGATCAGCTCGTCGCGGACGTCGCCGCCGGTGGGCGGCACCGGGTCGGGGGACTCCAGCCGGGCGAACACGTCGACCAGCAGGGCCTCCTTGTTCGGCCAGCGGCGGTAGATGGTGGCCTTGCCCACCCCGGCCTCGGCGGCGATCCGCTCGATGGAGAGCTCGATCAGGCCGGCCCCGCCCTCCATCAGCCGCTCCACCGCCTCGACGATCGCCTGCTCGGCCGCCTCGCTGCGCGGCCGGCCCCGCCGGGGCGCACAGGGCGTCCCGGCGGGGCCGGCGGCATCGGTGGTCTCGGTCTGCATGGCCCCATTCTGCCCGGCGGGGCTGGAGCGCCGGTCCACCGCCATGACGGAGCCTCAGCCCTTCGCCGGGGCGAGCTCGGGGTCGGCCCCGGCGCCGGGCTCCCGCCCCGGGGCCCCGGCCGCACCCTGCGGACCTGCGGCGGCGTCGGCCGGGGCCTTGCCGGGCAGCAGGAACCAGGCGAGCAGCACGCCCACCAGGGTGACGCCGGCCGACAGTCCGGCGACCACGTGCATGGCGTTGATGAAGGCGTCCTCGGCCGGGGCGACCAGCGCCGGGGCACCCGCGTGCTGGGCCACCGCGAGGGTGGCCTCCAGCGACTCGCCGGCCCTGTCCCGCAGCGGGGCCGGGAGTTGGGCCAGGGTGTCGGAGACGCCGTCCCGGTAGACGGTGGAGAGCACCGCGCCGAGCACCGCGACCCCGAGCGAGCCGCCGACCTGGCGGAAGGTGTTGTTCAGCGCCGAGCCGGCCCCGGCCTTCTCGCGCGGAAGCGAGCTCATGATGGCGACGGTGACCGGCGGCATCACGTGTGCCATGCCGGCGCCCATCAGGAAGCCGAGCACCACCAGCAGCCAGATCGAGGTGTCCCGGCCGAGCAGCAGGTAGCCGAGGAAGGCGACCACGATCAGCGCCATCCCGCCGGCGCAGGTGGCCCGGACGCCGAAGCGGTCCACCACCAGCCGGGCCCGGGGGGCGAAGAGCAGCTGGGCGACGGCCAGCGGGAGCATCAGCACCCCGGCCTCCAGGGCGCTGTAGCCGCGCACGCTCTGGATGTAGAAGACGCCGAAGAAGGAGACGCCCATCAGCGCGAAGAAGACCAGGCCGATGACGGCGACGGAGGCGCTGAAGACCTTGTTGCGGAACCACCGGACGTCCATCGCCGGGTGGCTGGTGCGGCGCTCCCAGAGCACGAAGGCGGCCAGCACGGCCACGCCGCCGAGGGTCGGCACCCAGGCGCCGGGCGCGGTGAAGTCGGCCAGCTCGCCGCCCTTGATGATGCCGTAGATCAGCGCGACCAGGCCGATGATCGAGAGCACCACGCCGACCGGGTCCAGCTTGCCCGGGTTCGGGTCCTTGGAGTTCGGCACCAGCAGGGCCATCGCGACCAGGGCGACGATCACGATCGGCACGTTGACCAGGAAGACCGAGCCCCACCAGAAGTGCTCGATCAGCAGACCGCCGGTGATCGGGCCGATCGCGATGGCCAGGCCGACCGCGCCGGCCCAGATGCCGATCGCCTTGGGCTGCTCGTGCCGCTCGAAGACGTTCATGATGATGGCCAGCGTGGCGGGCATCACGAAGGCGCCGCCGAGGCCCATCACCGCGCGGTAGCCGATGAGTTCACCGGGCGAGGCGGCCAGCGCGGAGAGCAGCGAGCCGAGGCCGAAGACCACCATGCCGCCGAGCAGCGACCACTTGCGGCCGAACCGGTCGCCGAGCAGGCCGGCCGTGAAGAGCAGCCCGGCGAAGACCAGGGTGTAGGAGTTGATGGACCATTCGAGGTCGCTCTGGCTGGCCCCGAGGCCGGTGGGCGCGGGCGAGGCGATGGTCTTCATCGCCACGTTGAGGATCGAGTTGTCGAGGACGACGACGAGCAGGGCGAGCACCAGGGTGCCCAGGATCGCCCAGCGGCGGCGGTGGACGGCCTCCGGGATCCGGGACGGCGCGGCGGTGGTCATGCTTCTCCCCCATGGAGGTTCTGCGTGCGGCTTCATAACGAGACCGTGGCGTCTCGTAAATGAGCCTAGCGGCAGTTTCGATACGAGACGGGTCCGTATCGCAAAACCTCGGCAAAGAACCGCTGTGCGGAAGCCCGTGCGCCCGCTCTTTGCGAGCCGGGGCGGGCGTGCAAGCATGGGAGCAGATCCGGGGACGCCGCACGGCGCCACGAGACGACAACCCACAGGAGCCTGTTCGATGAACGCTTCTCCGCTTCAGCCTGCCCAGGGGTCCGCGCAGACCCTCTACGGCGGGATCACCAACCGCCGCATCACCGTCCGGGACATCGCCGCCGCCAAGCAGCGCGGCGAGCGCTGGGCGATGCTGACGGCCTACGACGCCCTCACCGCCGGCGTCTTCGACGAGGCCGGCATCCCGGTGCTGCTGGTCGGCGACTCGGCCGGCAACTGCCACCTGGGCTACGAGAACACCGTGCCGGTGACGATGGATCAGATGGTCATGCTGTCGGCCGCCGTGGTGCGCGGCTCCAAGCGCGCGCTGGTGGTCGGCGACATGCCGTTCGGCTCGTACCAGGAGTCGCCCGGCCAGGCGATGCACAACGCGGCCCGGCTGATGAAGGAGGCGGGCGTCGGCGCGGTCAAGCTGGAGGGCGGCGAGCGCAGTGCCCGCTCGATCGAGCTGCTGGTCGAGGCCGGCATCCCGGTGATGGCCCACATCGGGCTGACCCCGCAGTCGGTGCACGCGCTCGGCGGCTACCCCGTGCAGGGGCGCGGCGACGAGGCGGCGCACCAGCTGCTCCGGGACGCCAAGGCGGTGCAGCAGGCGGGCGCCTTCGCCGTGGTGCTGGAGGCGGTGCCGGCCGAGCTGGCGGCGCAGGTCACCGAGCAGCTGGCGATCCCGACCGTCGGCATCGGCGCGGGGGCGGGCACCGACGCCCAGGTGCTGGTGTGGACCGACATGGCCGGCATGACGGCCGGCCGGGTGCCCAAGTTCGTCAAGCAGTACGCGAACCTGCGGTCCGTGCTGGGCGAGGCCGCCAAGGAGTTCGCGGCCGAGGTCGGCGCGGGCACCTTCCCGGCGGCGGAGCACACCTTCAAGTAGGCGGACGGGACACGAGAGGAGCGGCGCCCGGGCCCAGGCGCCGCTCCTCAGTCGTTCAGGTCACTGACGGGTGGTCAGCAGTTGACCGGAACGTCGAGGCTGACCGGGGTGTTGTACCAGCCGAACTCGGCGACCGCGAAGGTGGCGTGCACGGTGGAGCCGCACGCGACGGTGCCGGAGACGCCGCGGACCTGGGTGGTGGTGGCCCGGAAGGTGACGTTCTGCTGGGTGGTGCCCAGCGAGGCGCCGCCGACGACGTTGCCGCTCAGGGTGGTGAGCAGGTTGTGGGTCGGGATCGGGTAGCCCGGGCTCGGCGGACCGGCGAGCGAGATCTGGCCGTAGAGCTCGACCTGGCCGTCGGTGATCTCAGCGCAGACCTTGGTGTAGAGGCCCGACTGGAGACCGTAGTTGCTGCAGGTCGTCGTGGTGGTGGCGGCCTGCGCCGGGGTGGCGGCGAGAACCAGGCCGACGGCGCCGGCGGCGACGAGCATCTTGCGGAACATGAGAGTCCCTCCCTCGGATACAGCGCGCACGGCCCCACGCCGCGCGCTGCTGCAATGTGATATTTCACTGTACACGTGAATCTGAGACTTCGTCAGTTTTAACGGACCACGATCTTCCGGGGACCGGACGACGTCGGGTCGGCCCGGTGACAGCGGCCCGGCGTCGGCGACAGCGGGCTGACAGCGGCGTGACAGCCGGGCCGGGGAGGCTGCTGCCATGACCCGAATCGAGAACGCCGTCGAGGTGCGCGGCATCGTCAAGCACTACGGAGAGACCAAGGCCCTGGACGGCGTCGACCTGACCGTCCGCCAGGGCACCGTGCTCGGCGTGCTCGGCCCGAACGGGGCCGGCAAGACCACCCTGGTCCGGATCCTCTCCACCCTGATCAAGCCGGACGCCGGCACCGCCGTGGTCGGCGGCTACGACGTGCTGACCCAGCAGAAGGAGCTGCGCCGCACCATCGGCCTCACCGGCCAGTACGCCTCGGTGGACGAGCTGCTCTCCGGCTACGAGAACCTCTACCTGATCGGCCGGCTGCTCGACCTGACGGGCAGGCAGGCCAAGGCCCGGGCCGCCGAGCTGCTGGAGCGCTTCTCGCTCACCGAGGCCGCCAAGCGCCCGGCCAAGACCTACTCCGGCGGCATGCGCCGCCGCCTCGACCTGGCCGCCTCGATGATCGGCCACCCCAAGGTGCTCTACCTGGACGAGCCCACCACCGGCCTGGACCCGCGCACCCGCAACGAGGTCTGGGACGAGGTGCAGCGGATGGTCCGGGAGGGCTCCACCGTGCTGCTCACCACCCAGTACATGGAGGAGGCCGAGCAGCTGGCCCACGAGCTGACCGTGATCGACCGGGGCCGGGTGATCGCCAACGGCGCGGTCGCCGACCTCAAGGCCCAGGTCGGCGGGCGCACCCTCCAGGTCCGCCCGCAGCACCCGGCCGAGCTGCCCGAGATGGCCCGCTGCCTGCGCGAGGCCGGTCTGGCCCACGTCACCCTCTCCGAGGACACCGGCCTGCTCTCGGTGCAGCTCACCGACGACGAGCAGCTCACCACCGTGGTCGGCGTGCTCGGTGCGCGCGGCTTCGCGATCGCCGGCATCGACACCAAGCTGCCCACCCTGGACGAGGTCTTCCTGACCATCACCGGCAAGCCGCAGGACACCGTCCCCACCCAGCCCCTCCGCGACAAGGAGCCCGTGGCATGAGCGCCGCCACCCTGACCCCGGCCGCCTCGGCCCGTACCTCCCCGGCCGCCGCGCTGCGCCACGTCGGCGCGCTGACCCGGCGCAACCTGATGCGGATCAAGGCCGACCCGGAGTCGATGATCGACGCGCTGTTCGTGCCGATCATCTTCACCCTGCTGTTCGTCTACGTCTTCGGCGGCGCGGTCTCCGGCAGCCAGGACGAGTACATCCAGTACATGATCCCCGGCCTGCTCGGCTCGACCGGGCTGAACCTGGCGATGGCGGTCGGCACCGGTCTGAACAGCGACTTCCAGACCGGTGTGATGGACCGCTTCCGGACCCTGCCGATCGGCCGGGCCTCGGTGCTGCTGGCGAAGATCGCGGCCGAGCTGATGCGGGCGCTGGTCTCGTTCACCATCCTGATCGTCTTCGCGATGATCCTCGGGCTGAAGCTGACCACCGGCTTCCTGCCGCTGCTCGGCGCGGTCGGCCTGTCGCTGCTGTTCGGCACCTCGATCATCTGGATCTCGATGCTGCTGGGCATGGCGATGCGCAGCGCCCAGGCCGTCCAGGGCGTCTCGATGCTGGTGATCATGCCGCTCCAGTTCGGCAGCTCGATCTTCGCCCCGACCACCACCATGCCCGGCTGGCTGCAGACCTTCACCGAGTACAACCCGCTCTCGGCGCTGGCCGACGCCTGCCGCAGCCTGATCAACGGCGGCCCGCTCACCCACGCGGTGACGGTGGTCGTGGTCTGGTCGGTGGCCGTCACCGCGATCACCGCCCCGCTGGCGGTGGCCCGCTTCCGCAAGCGGACCTGAGCGTCCGCCCCCTAGAAGTCCCGCACCAGGTCGAGCAGCTGACTGGTGCTCGGGAGGCCGAGCGCCCCGCCCTCCGCGAGGGCCGCGTCGTACTCCTCCCGACCGAGCAGGGCCCGCGCCGTGGCGTGGGCCTTCTCGCGTTCCTCCCGTTCGATGAAGGTGCCGCGCGGGCCGTGCAGGGCGTCGTGCGCACCGAGCAGCACCGCGGAGAACCGGATCAGCGAGCGGTCGCCCCGGTGCTCGCCGACCGCCAGCAGGGTGCCGACGAACGACGGGATCAGCATCACCGTCATGTGGTCGGCGAACACCCCGGCCATCCCGGGCACGTCCCGCATCCGGTGCCGGCCCTGCTGGAGCACCGCCAGCGCCCCCTCCGGGTCGCCCGCCCGGGCCACCACCCAGCTCCGGATGCAGAGCACCAGGCCGGTGAAGACCCCGGGCACCAGCGGCCCGAGCAGCTGCTGGTGCTCCGTCAGGTGGTCCAGCTCGGCCAGCGCCTCGGCATGCTGCCCGCGCCGGCTGAGCAGGCCGCAGAGCACCAGCCGCCCGAACAGCTGGGCACCGTCGCCGGACTGGCCGCCGGCCCGCTCCACCTCCGCCAGCGCCGAGCGCACCAGCCGCTCGCCCTCCTCCGGCTCGGTCTGCAGCAGCGCCTCGCCGAGCCGCACCTTGAGCATCGGCACCTCGTGGAAGGCGCCCAGCTCCTCGGCCAGCCCGATGGACTGACGGTACGTCCGGGCCGCCCCGGCGGCGTCCCCGTCGTTGCCCATCGCCTCGGCCTGGGCGGCCAGCGCCTCCGAGCGGCCCCAGCTGTCGCCGAGCCGGGTGAAGATCTCCAGCGCCTCGTTGGCGTCCCGCACCGCCTGCGGCAGTCCGCCCACCCAGTCGTTCAGGGTGCGGGCCCGGATCTGCAGCAGGAAGGCCAGGTCGGTCTCGGTGCCGTGCACCCGGGCGCCCGCCACCGCCTCGTCCAGCAGGTCCTTCATGGTGTCCATCCGGCCGGTCAGGAAGGACGCGAAGACCCGCATCAGCGAGGGGAAGCGGTAGGACTGCGGCAGGTCCGGGCCGTAGACGTCCATGATCCGCTGGGCCCGGACCACCTGGACGGCCTGGTCCTCCTGCTCCAGGCCGCCGCCGGCGAAGGCGGCCACCAGCCGGTAGAGGTTCACCTGCCGGCGGGCCTCCCAGACCATCTCCGGCGCCATCGGCAGCGGATGCTCCAGCGGCCCCTCGGTCAGCGGCACCGCCGCCGGGGCGTCGTCGGCGAACGGGTCGGGGCCGAGCCGGCAGACCTCGTCGTACCAGGCACTGGCCTCGGCCCGGTAGTCCCGCAGCTGCCAGAACCAGCCCATGCCGAGCACCAGGACCAGCGCCTCCTGCTCCTCGCCCCGGTCCACCGCCCGGCGGATCGCGGCCCGGACGTTGTCCTGCTCGCGCTCCAGCAGGTGGAGGACCGCCAGCTGCTCGGGGCCGTGGATGTCCCGGTCGGCGAGGCGCACCAGCTCGCGGTGGTACCGGACGTGACGCATCGCCACCTCGGGCTCGGCGGCCTCGGCCAGGCGCTCGCCCGCGTACTCCAGGATGGTCTCCAGCATCCGGTACCGGGGCCGCTCGCCGAAGCCGGCCACCAGCAGGGACTTGTCGACCAGCGAGAGCAGCAGGTCGGCGACCTCCTCCCGGGGCACCTCGGCCCCGTCCGAGCAGACCTGCTCGGCCCCCTCCAGGGTGCAGCCGCCGGCGAACACCGAGAGCCGGCGCAGCACCGCGCGCTCCCGCTTGCCCAGCAGGTCCCAGCTCCAGTCCACCACCGCGCGCAGGGTCTGCTGACGCGGCAGCAGGGTCCGCGAGCCGGCCGTGAGCAGCGCGAAGCGGCTGTCCAGCCGGTCCGCCAGCTGACGCGGGGTCAGGCCGCGCAGCCGGGCCGCGGCCAGCTCGATGGCCAGCGGCAGGCCGTCCAGCCGACGGCAGATCTCGGCGCAGGCGGCCGGGTCCTCGGCCGGGTCGAAGCCCGGGCGGGCGGCGGCGCCGCGCTCGGCCAGCAGCCGCAGCGCCACCTGGCCGGGCAGCGGCTCGACCGGCAGCAGCACCTCGCCGGGCACCCCGAGCGGCTCCCGGCTGGTGGCCAGCACGGTCAGCTCCGGGCACTCGGCGAGCAGCTGGTCGGCCAGCTCGGCGGCGGCCTGCACCAGGTGCTCGCAGTTGTCCAGCACCAGCAGCATCCGGTGCTGGCCGCAGTGCTCGACGATCCGGCGGACCGGGTCGTAGGTGCGGGCCGCCTCGCCGACCGCGCCGCCGGAGTGCAGCACCGTCTCGCGCAGGCCGAGCGCGGAGAGCACCGCGCCGGGCACCGCCGCCGGGTCCTCCAGCGGGGCCAGCTCGACCAGCCAGACGCCGTCCGGCCAGCGGCCGTCGGCCTGCTCGGCCAGCGCGGCCTCGACCGAGAGCCGGGTCTTGCCGGAGCCGCCGGGGCCGGTCAGGGTGGTCAGCCGACTGGCCGTCAGGGCGTGCTGGAGCGCGGCCAGGTCCTCGCCCCGGCCGACGAAGCTGGTCAGCCGACGGCGCAGGTTCCCCTGGCCGCGGCGCGGCGCCTCGGTGGCGACCGGCACGGCCCGGGAGGCCGGGGAGGCCGGCGGCGGGACGGGCGCGCCGTCCAGCAGCTCCCGGTGCAGGGTGCGCAGCGCCTCGCCCGGGTCGGCGCCGAGCTGCTCGGCCAGCTCACGGCGGATCAGCTCGTAGTGCTGGAGCGCCTCGGCGGTGCGGCCGGTGGCCCGCAGCGCACGGACCAGCAGCACCGCCAGCGGCTCGTCCAGCGGACGGGCCTGGCAGAGCTCGGCCAGCTCGGCGGTCAGCTCGGCCGCCCGGCCGAGCTCCAGCTCGGCGGCGATCCGGTCCCGGCGGGCCTCGTCCCGCTCGGCCTCCAGCCGGGTGGCGGTGCCGCCCCGGTCCGGCAGGTCGGCCAGCGCCGGGCCGCGCCAGAGCGCCAGCGCGGCGGTCAGCACCCTGGCTGCCCGCGCGAAGTCCCCGGTGGCGGCAGCCGCCCGGCCCTCGGTGGTCAGCCGGTGGAAGTCGGCCAGGTCGCTGGCCGCGGCGGCGGTGGTCCAGTAGCCGGCCGGCCCGGAGCCGATCTCCTCCCGGCCGACGGTGCGGCGCAGCCGCCCGACCAGGGTCTGCAGGGCGGCGGCCGAGTCCTGCGGCGGATCGGCGCCCCAGACCTCGTCCACCAGCAGGTCGGCCGGGACGGGGCGGCCCCGGCGCAGCACCAGGGCGGTGAGCAGCGCGCGCAGCCGGGCTCCGCCGAGCGGTACCGGGGTGCCGTCGTCGCGGTGGGCGGTGGTGGTTCCGAGGATGCCGTAGTGCACCGGACCATTCTCAAGGACGCGGGACCGGGCTCAGGTACGAATATCCTTCGGAACCGTCGCCCGTGGCGGTGCGTTCACCTGTCGCGCCTTGTGGGTGCCCGGCCCGCCGGGCATGATCGACCGTCACACCCGCCACTCCCGCATCGGAGCCCGCCCGCCATGACCTTCGCCGAAGCCCAGCGTTCCCGCCGTGAGGAGCGCCGGATCAGTCCGGTGTTCTGGGTGCTGCTGGCCACCCTGGGCACGTCCGGCTGGGCCGTGGCCACCGGCTACGGCAGCCCCCGGTTCGGCATCTTCCTGTTCGTGGTGGCCGGCTGGGTGGTCTCGCTCTGCCTGCACGAGTACGGCCACGCCCGGACCGCGCTGCACGGCGGTGACATCTCGGTCGGCAGCAAGGGCTACCTGACGCTCAATCCGCTGAAGTACGCCAACGTGCTGCTGAGCTTCGTGCTGCCGCTGGTCTTCGTGATCCTCGGCGGCATCGGCCTGCCCGGCGGCGCGGTCTACATCGAGCGGCACCGGATCAACGGCCGGCTCAAGCACAGCCTGATCTCGGCCGCCGGGCCGCTGGTGAACGTGCTCTTCGCGGCGGCCCTGCTGATCCCGCTCGGCGCGGGCTGGGTGAGCTCCCCGGCGCTGGCCGCCGGGATGGGCTTCCTCGGCCTGCTCCAGGTCAGCGCCGCGCTGCTGAACCTGCTGCCGGTGCCGGGCCTGGACGGCTACGGCATCGTCGAGCCCTGGCTCTCCTACTCCACCCGGCGCAGCCTCGCCCCGGTCGCCCCGTACGGCATGCTGGCGGTCTTCCTGCTGCTCTGGCAGCCGGAGGTGAACCGCTGGTTCTTCGGCCTGGTCTACGACGTGATGG
Organism: Kitasatospora sp. NPDC096147; assembly: GCF_044763225.1. Taxonomy (NCBI): domain Bacteria; kingdom Bacillati; phylum Actinomycetota; class Actinomycetes; order Kitasatosporales; family Streptomycetaceae; genus Kitasatospora; species Kitasatospora sp. NPDC096147. Next base: position 251,721 of record NZ_JBIWFX010000003.1, read on the forward strand.
AGCTGTTCGGCGCCGACCCGTACTACGCGCAGGTGGGCAACTACCTGTTCCGCTTCTGGCAGTCCTGAGCCCTCAGCGGGGCCGGCCGGTCGGCGGCACCGGGGCCGGCCGCTCGCAGCCGGTGGACGTGACCACGGGTGAGCCGCTCCCGGCCGCCGAGGTCAGGCACTCCATCACGTCCAGCACGTGCAGGGCGAGATCGGCCGAGGCCCGGTGCGGGAGGCCGGTCACCAGCGCGCGGGCCAGGTCCGCCACCCCGGCGCCCCGCGCGGCGCCGGGCTCCCCAGCCAGCGGGGCCACCGGCTCCCAGGCCGGCGCGCCGGCCCGGTGCAGCTCGACCGGGCCGTCGAAGTCGTTCGGGTCCGGGACGGAGAGCGAGCCGGCCGTGCCGTACACCTCGATGTGCGGCAGCCGGGCGGCGTGCACCTCGAAGCTCATCAGCAGCGAGCTGACCGCCCCGCCCTGGTGCTCCAGCAGCCCGGTCAGGTGGGTCGGCACCTCGCTGGTGAAGCGGGCCCCGGCCCGGGGGCCGGTGGCCACCGTGCGCTCCGGGCGCGGGGTGGCGGCCAGCGCGCTGACCCGGCGGACCGGGCCGAGCAGGGTGACCAGTGCGCTGAGGTGGTACGGCCCCATGTCGAACAGCGGGCCGCCGCCCGGGCGGTAGTAGAACTCCGGGTCGGGGTGCCAGAGCTCGTGGCCCGGGGTGGTCATGAAGGCGGTCGCGGCGAACGGGGTGCCGATCTCCCCCGCGTGCAGCAGCGCCCGGGCGGTCTGGGTGCCGGTGCCGAGCACGGTGTCCGGCGCGCAGCCGACCCGGACCCCGGCCGCCTCGGCGGCGGCCAGCACCGCGCGGGCCTCGGCGGTGGTGGCGGCCAGCGGCTTCTCGCCGTAGACGTGCTTGCCGCCGGCGATGGCGCGCAGCGCGACCTCGGCGTGGGCGGCCGGGACGGTGAGGTTGAGCACCAGGTCGACGTCCTCGGCCGCGCACAGCTCCGCCACGGTGGTGACCCGCGCCCCGGGCGCCCGGGTGGCCGCTCCCTCGGCCCGGGCCCGGTCCAGGTCGGCGACGGCGGTGACGGTGGTCTCCGGCTGCCGGGTGAGGGTGTCCAGGTAGACGCCGCTGATCTTCCCGGCCCCGACCACCCCGACCCGCAGCGGCCCGCGCGGGGCGCTCACGCCGCGCCCCGGGCGGCCCAGTGCATGCCCTGACGCAGCATCAGGTCGGCCTGCGGGTGCGCCAGGTCCTCCAGGGTGTGGCCGAGCACCGAGACGAAGACCCGGCCCGCGCCCCAGCGCCGGGCCCAGGCGACCGGCACCGTGACGCCGGCCAGCTCCGGGTGGTCCGGGTCGGCGGCGAACTCGGTGACCGCGAGCGGGACCACCGCCGGGTCGAGGTGCAGGTAGTACTGCTCGCTGGTCAGCTCGAACGGCTCCACCCCGGCGGTGGCCGGGTGCTCCCCGACCGGGGTGACCAGGTAGCGGACGTGCTCCGCGGGGTGGTGGACGAACTGACCGCCCGTCATCAGCTGGTACGCGGCGCACTCCCGGAAGGCGTCCACGATCCCGCCGTGCCACCCGGCCAGCCCGGTGCCGGCCCGGACCGCCGCGATCAGCCCGGCGGCCTGGGCGTCGGTGACGGTGCCCATCGTCCAGCTCTGCACCACCAGGTCGGTGCCGGCCAGCAGCTCCGCGTCCAGGTAGCTGTCCAGGGTGTCCGAGACGGTGACGGCGTAGCCGTCCCGCTCCAGCCGCTCCGCGTACCGGTCGGAGGCCTCGACCGGCCGGTGCCCGGCCCAGCCTCCCCGAACCACCAGCGCCGTCCGACCCGCCCGTGCCATGTGCCCTCCCCTGCCTCCGCAACGGTGAAATGTTACATGGCACCACGGATTCGGACAGGGGTCCGGACGGGATCGGACGGAACCGCTCAGCCCTGCCGGACGGCGGCCTTCTGGATCTTCGCGCGGCGCAGGTAGTACAGCGCGATGTTGCTGGACACCCCGGCCATCAGCACCCAGACGACACCCAGCCAGGTGCCCTCGACGAACGACACCACGGCGGCGGCCACCGACAGCACGAAGACGATCGAGGCGTACAGGGCGTTGCGGGGCATGGCGGGTACTCCTTGGCCGGGGCTCGGGTCGCCGTCCATTCTCGCCGACGGCCCGAGCTCTCCCGGCCGGGGGTGGCCCGGCCCGGTCAGACGTCGGTCACCCGCAGGCCCGCGTGGGCCTTGTAGCGGCGGTTCACCGAGATCAGGTTGGCCACCAGGCCCTCGACCTGGTGGGCGTTGCGCAGCCGGCCGGCGAAGATGCCGCGCATGCCGGGGATCAACGAGGCCAGCGCCTGCACCAGGTCGGTGGCCTCGCGGTCCTCGCCGAGCACCAGCACGTCGGTGTCGATCCGCTCGATCTCGCGGTCCTGGAGCAGCACGGCGGAGAGGTGGTGGAAGGCGGCGGTGACCCTGGAGTCCGGCAGCAGCGCGGCGGCCTGCTGGGCGGCGCTGCCCTCCTCCACCTTCAGCGCGTAGGCGCCCTGCTTGTCGAAGCCGAGCGGGTTGACGCAGTCCACCACGATCTTCCCGGCCAGCTCCGCGCGGAGCTCGGTCAGGGTGGCGGCGTGGCCGTCCCAGGGCACCGCCACGATCACGATGTCGCTCTCCCGGGCGGTGGTCGCGTTGTCCGCGCCGCGCACCCCGTAGCCGATCTCGGCCGCCGCCTCCTCGGCCCGGCCGGCCGTCCGGGAGCCGATCACCACCTGCTGCCCGGCCCGGGCCAGCCGGTAGGCCAGCCCCCGGCCCTGGTCGCCGGTGCCGCCGAGCACGCCGACCACCAGGTGCGAGACGTCGGGCAGGGCCGGGGCGCCGACGGGCGGGTTCACTGCATCGTGGGAAGTCATGCCGGAATCCTGCCAAACCCCTTGCCCGCTCTCCATGCTGACGGGTCATGGACGCGATGAGAGTTTCGGCACTCCGGGCCGCGCTGGCCGGCTCCGGCTGGGTGGAGCGGGCCGGGGACTTCGCCGGGGCGCTGCGCCGCTCGACCGGTCGGCGGACCGCCTCGGGCCTGCTGCTGGTCGGCACCGAGGCGTACGAGCCCTGGCACCTGGCCGCCCACCTGGACGAGGAGGCCGCGCTGACCGGGCTGCCCGGGCTGGCGCCGACACTGCTCCGGCACCGGGTCGAGGAGCGGGCCCCGGCCCATCTGGCGCACGGGGTACGGCGCCTGACGGAGGCCCGGCGCGGCGCCACCGTGCTGCTGGTGGCGCCGGCGGCGGCCGGCGGGGCCCTGTTGGAGCGGGTGCAGGACGCCCGCCGGGGCGGGGCCACCGTGCTGGCGCTGGACGGCGGGGACGAGGAGCTGGCCGGGCTGGCGCACGAGCGGCTGTCCGTGCCGGCGGCCGGGGCCGAGGAGGCCGAGGGTCCGTTCGAACTGGTCCAACACCTCGTCAGCTCCGCCGCCGGGGCGCCGTCCCCGCGCGGCCGACTGGCCCGGCTGGCCGATCGGCTGGCGGGCTCGCCGGTCGCCCGCTGGTAGCGCCCGGGAGCCACGGACGGGCACTCCGGGACGAAATTCGCTTGCCGTGGCGAATCACCCCGTCGCAGCATGGCTCAACGTGACTTCCGAACCTCCTGACGCTCCCCCGACCTCGTTCTGGCAGCGGCTGCGCCCCGATCTGACTCCCTGGCGCTCCTCCCGGGACTTCCGGCTGCTCTGGAGTGCCGGGTGCGTCTCGTCCTTCGGCAGCTTCCTCACCTACGTCGCGGTGCCGCTGCAGATCAAGCACCTGACCAACTCGCCGATCGCGGTCGGCCTGATCGGCGCGGTCGAACTGGTCCCGCTGATCGTCTTCGGCCTCTGGGGCGGCGCGCTCGCCGACGCGCTGGACCGGCGCAAGCTGGTGCTCTGCTCGGAGGTCGGCCTGCTGCTGCTCTCCGGCCTGCTGCTGCTGAACGCGCTGCTGCCCACCCCGGTGCTCTGGCCGATCTACGTGGTGGCCGCCCTGGTCGCGGCGGCCGACGGCCTCCAGCGCCCGGCGCTGGACTCGATGACCCCCCGGATCGTCCCGCACGACCAGCTGACCGCCGCCTTCACCCTGCTCTCGCTCTACCGCAACGCCGCCTCGGTGGCCGGCCCCGCGCTGGCCGGCGTGATCGTCGCGGTGGCGGGGGTGAAGACCGCGTACGCACTGGACGTGATCACCTTCGCGGTCTCGCTGGTGCTGCTCTACAAGATCCGGGCGGTGCCGCCGTCCACCGGCGCCGAGAAGCCCTCGCTGGGCGCGATCGCCAACGGCATCAAGTACGCCTGGAGCCGCAAGGACCTGCTCTCCACCTACGTGATCGACACGGTGGCGATGCTGTTCGCCTTCCCCGTCGCGATCTACGCCTTCTGGGCCTCCGACCTGAAGGCCGACTGGGCGCTCGGCCTGATGTACGGAGCCACCGCGGCCGGCGCCCTGGTGGTCTCGGCCACCGGCGGCTGGACCTCGCACGTGCACCGGCACGGCCGGATGCTGGTCTTCGCCGCGCTCGGCTGGGGCGTCTCGATCGCGCTGGCCGGCCTGGTCGGGAACATCTGGCTGGTGCTGCTCTGCCTGGCCCTGGCCGGCGGCGCCGACCAGATCAGCGGCGTGGCCCGGTCCACCATCTGGAACCAGTCCATCCCGGACGAGTTCCGCGGCCGGCTGGCCGGGGTGGAGCTGCTCAGCTACTCGGTCGGCCCCCAGCTGGGCCAGGCCCGGGCCGGCGGCATGGCCACCGCGATCGGCGTCCGGGGCTCGGTCTGGGCCGGCGGGCTGGCCTGCGTGGTCGGCGTGCTCGCGCTGACCGCCGCCGTGCCGCGCCTGCTGCGCTACGACGACCGCACCGACGAGCACGTGGCTGCCGTCCGCGCCCAGCACGCGGCGCAGGCCGCCGAGCGGGACGCGCTGGCGGCCTGACGTCACGTCAGTTCTGCTGCTCCCCCTCGGGGGTGTCGTTCCACGCCGGGTCGTTCTTCCACTCCCGGTTCCGCTCGGCCGCCGTCTCCAGCGCGTGCGCCGCCTCCTCGGGGGTGGCGTACGGGCCGAGGCGGTCCTTGGCCGGGCACTCCGGGCCCTCCTCGACCTTGGCGTGCTTGATGCAGTAGAACCACTCACCGGGCTTACCGGTGGGCTTGCTCTTCCCGAACGGCATGTCATCCTCCTGGTCTGGTGCGGTGATCACCTACCCTCGCGCCAGCTTCGCACGCACAGCCGAGCGGGACGATCTCCGGCCGATAGACTCCGGCCATGGCTCTCGTACCCGGCATCCAGTCCCCCACCCGCAAGGTCCCGGCGCACATCCCGCGCCCTGAGTACGTCGGCAAGCCGAAGCCGGCCCCGTACACCGGCCCCGAGGTGCAGACCGCCGAGACCATCGAGAAGATGCGGATCGCCGGGCGGATCGCGGCGGAGGCGATGGCCGAGGCGGCCAAGCTGATCGCCCCGGGCGTGACCACCGACCAGCTGGACGCGGTGGCGCACGCGTACATGTGCGACCACGACGCCTACCCGTCCGACCTGGGCTACCGGGGCTTCCCCAAGTCGGTCTGCACCTCGATCAACGAGGTGATCTGCCACGGCATCCCGGACTCGACGGTGCTCCAGGACGGCGACATCGTCAACATCGACGCCACCGCCTACATCCACGGGGTGCACGGCGACCTGAACGCCACCTACCTCTGCGGCGACGTGGACGAGGAGTCCCGCCTGCTGGTCGAGCGCACCCGGGAGTCGCTGGACCGGGCCATCAAGGCGGTCAAGCCGGGCCGGCAGATCAACGTGATCGGCCGGGTGATCGAGTCCTACGCCAAGCGCTTCGACTACGGCGTGGTCCGTGACTTCACCGGACACGGCATCAACACCTCGTTCCACTCCGGCCTGATCGTGCCGCACTACGACAGCGAGCGGGCCACCGAGGTGATCAAGCCCGGGATGACCTTCACCATCGAGCCGATGCTCACCCTGGGCACCTACGACTACGAGATCTGGGAGGACGGCTGGACGGTGGTCACCAAGGACCGCAAGCGCACCGCCCAGTTCGAGCACACCCTGGTGGTCACCGCCGACGGCGCCGAGATCCTCACCCTCCCGGGCGACGCGGCGTGATACGCCCGGCCGCTCCGGCGGACGTGCCGACGGTCCACGCGATGATCGTCGAGCTGGCCGCGTACGAGCGGGTGGCGCACCTGGTCGAGCTCACCGAGGACGAGCTGCGCACGGCGCTGTTCGGCGAGCGGCCGACCGCACGGGCCCACCTGGCGGTGGGCCCGGACGGCGAGCCGGTCGGCTTCGCCCTCTGGTACCTCAGCTTCTCCACCTGGCAGGGCACCGGCATCCACCTGGAGGACCTGTACGTCCGGCCCGCCGCCCGGGGCGGCGGGTACGGGCGGGCGCTGCTGCGGGAGCTGGCGGTGATCTGCGCCGAGCGCGGCTACCGGCGGCTGGAGTGGTGGGTGCTGGACTGGAACGAGCCGGCCATCGCCTTCTACAAGGCGCTCGGCGCCGTCGCCCTCGACGAGCTCTCGGTCTACCGGCTCGGCGGCGCCCCGCTGGCCGAACTGGCGGCCGGCTGACGCCGCGCCGGACGCACGGACGCACGGACGCACGGACGCACGGACGCACGGACGCACGGACGCACGGACGCACGGACGGGGGGGGGCCCGGGGGGGGCCCCCCCCCGCCGCCCGCCGGGGGGGGGGCGGGGGGCCGCCGGCCCCCGCGCGGGCCGCCGCCCCCCCCCCCCGGCCCGGCCCCCCCCCCCCCCCGCCCCCCGCCCCCCCCCCCCGCGGGGGGGGGGGGCCCCCCGGGCCCCCCCCCCCCCCGTCCGCCGTACGGGGTCTGACCGGGCGTCAGCCGATCAGCCACTGCTCCTCGGCCACCGCACCGACCTCGGTGCAGGCGTCGGTGAGCACGTCCAGCACCCGCAGCGCGTCCGGCAGGGCCAGCTCGGGCCCGCGCAGCCAGCGCACCTCCGAGCCGTCCGGCAGGGCCGCCGGGGGCAGCAGGGTGTAGGAGCCCCGGCAGTGCCAGCGCAGGCCCGGGTGGTCCGACATGGTGTCAGGAGTGCTGTCCAGCACGCTGGGCCACCACTCGTCCTCGTCCACCGGGGTGCCCCGGGTGGCGGTGAAGAACAGGTAGCGGTCCTCGCCGACGGCGGCCACCGGGCCGTGCACACCGAGCGCCTCCAGGCGCTCCAGGGCCAGCCGCCCGGCCTCGGCCGGGACGTCCAGCACGTCGTGGGCGCGGCCGGTCGCGGTGATGAAGTTGGCCTGCGGATCGCGGGAGAGCCAGAGCGTCAGCTGCTCCGGATCGACGGTGGCCTGGGTCTGCCAGGCGAACGAGACCGGGTGCTGGGCCGGCGCCGGACAGCCGACCCGGTCGCAGGAACACCGGTGCCCCGCCGGATGTGCGGCCGGGGCCAGCGGGAATCCCGCCCGCACCGACGCGAGCAGCAGCTCCAGCCTCCCGGCCGGATCGCCCCCCGTACCCGGCCCGGTGCGCTCGCGGTCACGCCGCTGCCACCAGGCCGTCCACCTGCTGCTGGCTTCCATCGGACCCCTTCCGCACCTGCTCTAGCTGCCGTGCCTGGTGTGACACAGCGACCGACGCAATCATCCGACGCAACGCCGGAGCCCACCCCGTTGCTTCCCCGGGGTGCAGTCGGTCCGGCAGCTTCGCCGAGGGCCGGAGCCGGGGTTGCCGGACGGCCGAGTCGCCCGGGGTCACCGGTACGGAGGGACGAGGTCCTCGCCTCGTCGAGGGGCGCGCCGCGCGCGCCCTCCCGGCCCGCGTCGGGGCCCGCGTACCTGGAGATCCCCAGGGGCGTACAGAGCAGGATAAGGGTGTCGGGGGGGCCGTTTTGACCGGGGGCGGTGCTGCGCTGGTCACACCGGCTGCCGAAGCCCTCCACCGGACCGTCACACCCGCCGGCCACGCGTAGGCTGGCCAGGTGAGCAGCGTCGACACCCCCTTCAGCGGCGGCCCCCTGGACGGCCGGTCCCTGGCCGTCGGGCGGACGCCGCTCGGCAGCGTCCCGAAGTACTACCGGGTGCCGGTGCCCGCGCACGGCGACACCCCGGCCGTCACGCTGGTCTACCGCCGGGCCAAGGAGTACGACCCCAAGGGCCGCTGGCGCTGGCGCTACGAGTACCAGGACCCGGCCACCGATGGCCCCCCGCAGGAGGACTGACGGGCCGTCACGCCTCCTCGGCCAGGATCAGGTAGAGCTTCTTGCGGGCCTCGGTGAGCACCGCCAGGCCCTTCGCCCGCTGCTCCTCCGTCCCGGTGGTCATCACCTGACGGATCGCCTGGTCCACCGCGCCGAGCGCCTGCCCGACCTCCTGCACCGCCTCCCAGTCCAGCCCGCGGCCGGCCTGCTCCCAGGGGTTCGGCGCCCCCGCCTCGGCCTCCGCCCGGCCCTGCTCGGTGAGCTCGAAGAGCCGCTTGCCCGAGCCCTCGTTCCCGACGATCAGCCCCTCCTCCTCCAGCAGCTGGAGCGTCGGGTAGACCGACCCCGGGCTCGGCCGCCAGGCCCCGCCCGAGCGCTCGCCGATCTCGGTGATCATCTCGTAGCCGTGCATCGGCCGCTCCAGCAGCAGCGCCAGCAGCGAGGCCCGCACGTCGCCGCGCCGGGCCCGCCCGCCGCGCCGCCCGTGCCCGGGGAACCCGCCCCGCCCGCCGCCGTGCCCGAAGGGCCCGCCGAACGGGCCGCCGAACGGGCCGCCCGGCCGGCCACCGCCGAAGCCGCCGAATCCCTCGCGCCGCTCCCGGCGGCGCCCTTCCCTGTCGTATCCGTTCCCGCGCATGGTGATCACTCACTTTCGTCGATGGTTCATCGAGCTATCTCGATACTTCGACGATATATCGGTAACTATCGCTCGTCAACGATTCCGCGCCGCGCGTCCGCCGCCCCGTGACGGCGGGGTCGGACGGATCGGGGTGGTGCGCGGGCGCCGAGGCCGGGACGGGCGGAAGCGGCGGCGTCGACGCCCGCACCGAGGGGCCGGAGCGGACGGGGCGCCGGGCCGGACGGCGGCTGCGGGCCACCGGATTCCCCGGCGGCCGGGCCGTCGAGCTCACTAGCATTGCCGCATGACCGGTCGACGTCAGCTGATACCTCGTCTGTCACTGTCCCTGCCACTGCTGCTGGCGTCCGCGCTCTCTCTGGCGGCCTGCAGCTCGACGCCCTCCAAGGCCACGGTGGCGGCACGCGAATCCGCCAGGTCCGCCTGCGTCTCCCTGCAGCAGCTGACCGATCACCTCGCCCGCCCCCGGCCGGCGAATCCGGGCGACCCCTACTACGAGACCGCCGAGCAGTACCTGAACACGGCGACCAACCGCGCCGCCGAAGCGGCGCAACAGGACCACGGCTACCAGGAGTTCGCCGACACCCTGCACCGGGCGGCCCAGACCTTGCAGGTCACCTTCCTGCTGGACGAGGCGGAGCCACTGATCCAGCAGGCACGGAAGAAGAACTGCTGACGCTCCCGGCGTGCCCGGACCCGGCGGTGACGTGGAGCTTCCGGCCCGGCGGAGCTGCTGACGGTGCCCCGTGGCAGACTCCGCGCCATGAACATCACTGGTGTGAACCGCAGTTGGGAGGAGTGCGTGGCGCTCTTCGAGAGCCGTGCGCTGCCCGAGTCCAGCTACGAGAACCTCTACGAGGAGTCCTACGACGTGCACACCGGCAGCCTGACGCTGCCCGGGGCGCTCGACCTGGACGAGACCGATCCGTACGGCACCGGCTTCGTGGTCGACGGCGACCTGACGGTGGCGGGCGCGGTGCTCAACCTGGACGACGGCTGCCCGGCGCTGATCGTGCTCGGCGACCTGGCGGCGGACGCGGTCTACCTGGAGGGCGACGCCAAGCTGCTGGTGCGCGGCGCCGTCCGGGTGGGCGCGTTCGTCGGCCACTACACGGACAAGCTGGTGATGATCGGCGGCGACCTGGTGGCCGGGGCCACCGTGCTGTCGAACGGCTTCTTCCCGGATCTGGTCGGCGGCGCGCTGACCGGGCCGGTGCTCGCGCCGGCCTACGCGCTGGCCGAGTTGGACCACGAGGTCGCACCGTCCACCGCCGCCGGGGTGCTGGTCCCGGAGGTCCTGCTGGCCGACGGGGAGGAGGACGACCGCGGCTTCGACGCCCCGGGCGTGCACGGCGGCCGGCTGCTCGACCGGCTGGTGGCGGGCGAGGCCGTGGTCGCGGGCGGACGCTGACGGCGGCGGGCGCTGACGGCGGGCACGCCGGTGGGCGGGCCCGGCTGACGCGGAATCAGGCCGCGAACAGGGCGAGGCGTTCCTCGTCCAGGTGGGCCCGGAGGATGGCCAGGGCGCGGACCGTCTGGGACTTCACCACGGAGCGGCTGACGCCGAGGATCTCGGCGGTGGTCTCCACGCTGTGGTCCTCCCAGTGCCGCAGCAGCACGATCGCCCGGTCGCGCGGGGCGAGCAGGGCGAGGGCGTCCATCAGGGCCAGCCGGACGGCGGTGGTGTCCTGGCCGGCTCCGGCCGGGGTGTCGGGGAACCGGTCCACCGTCAGCTCGGTGGAGCTGCGCAGGCGTTTGTGGTCCAGCAGGGAGTTCAGCAGCACCTTGCGGGCGTACTGGAACGGGTCGCTGTCCTCCCGGGTGAGCCGGGGCCAGGCCAGGTACATCTTGGTGAGCGTGGTCTGGGTGAGGTCCTGGGCGAGGTGCCAGTCACGGCACATCAGGTAGCCCAGCTGGCGCAGGCGCAGCGTGCTCGCCTCGGCGAAACTGACGAACTCGGCTTCGTTGCGCACTTCTCGGCCCCCAGGGTGGTGCGGTTCTGTCTCGGTAGCGGTGGTGCCGCGGCCCTGCCGGGGGCCGCGGCCGGTCTGTCCGGCTCAGCGGAGCGACGGTAGGGACGGGTGGGCGGCGGCAGCCTCCCGCTTGACCTGCTCGGGCACCTGGTAGGAGATGGCCGGGTCGGCGGCCAGGGCCACCGCCTGGTCCACGCTGAGCGGGGCGGCACCCCGCTCCGGCCGGGTGCCGTCGCGCCCGGGCACGCAGCCGGCCACCTCCACGGTGACCACCGTGCCGTCGGCGTGACGGGACTTCACCACGGTGTCCAGCGCGCAGTCGTTCGCGTCGTGCCGGATGCCGACCTCCCGGCCGCCGGGGTCCGTGCCGCAGGTGAAGCCGGTCGGGCAGCTCGTGTCGCTGTAGGTGGTGGCGACGAAGACCGTGACCATCCCCGGGCCGGCGGCGGTCCGCACCTGCACCTGGGCACCGGCGGTGTAGCTGCTCGGCAGCCCGTCGGGCTGGGCCGCGTAGCCGCTGGTCTCCAGACCGGGCGGCAGCAGTCGCAGGAGGGTGACCAGCACGGCGGAGTCCGTGGTGGGCGCCGACATGACCACCGAGGGCGTGGGCGACGGCGTGGCGGACGGCGGGGGTTGCGCGGCCGGTGTCGCCGACCGTGGGTCGGGGGGCTGGTCGGGGGCCATCACCACGGTGGTGACGGTGTCCCTGGTGTACGGCCGCAGCGGGCCGCAGACCATCACGACCCCGGCCACCGCGAGCACCGAACCGGCCAGCGCTCCGGCCGCCCGCCGGCGTCGCACCCGTCGGCCCTGCCGGACCGCCTGTCCGACCAGATCGCCGAGCGGTGGCTCGTCGAGGAGGGCCAGCTCCCCGTCGAGGTCGGCACGGAAGTCCTTCATGTCTGTCGCCGGCTCCCTGTCGTCGCGCACGCCTGCTCGCGGGCCGCCCGGACGCGGCCCCCTCCAGGAGGACGGGTCGGGCGACCGGTTCGGTGACGGGCGGACGCGGAATTCTCGCACGGGCACGCACCACCCCGGCCCGGCGGGCCGTCCGGCGGCCGGGGCACGGGCTAGCGTGGGCGCATGACGGCCGGTGAGAGTGATCTGCGGAAGTTGCTGAGCGGGATGAGCCCGGAGCTGCACCCGGGGAGGTACGTCTACTGCACGCTGCCGGGCCGGGTGCCGACCGGGCTGCGGCCGGTGGTGACGGTGGCCGAGGCCGAGGGACCGACCGTGGTGGTGACGCAGGAGGAGGCGGACTCGCTCGGGCTGCGCTACGCGTACGTGGCGGCCTGGATCACCCTGCGGATCCACTCCGCGCTGGAGGCGGTCGGCCTGACGGCCGCGGTGGCCACCCGGCTGGCCGAGCACGGGATCAGCTGCAACGTGGTGGCCGGCTTCCACCACGACCACCTGTTCGTCGCCGCCGAGGACGGCGAGCGCGCGGTGCGGCTGCTGACGGAGCTGGCGGCCGAGCAGGGCTGAGACCGGGGCACCTGAGACCGGGACACCTGAGGACGGGGCACCTGACACCGGGACGCCCGGGACCGCGGCACCCCGGGGCGTGGGCACTGGCCGTCCACGCCCCGGGGGTGACGCCGGGTCAGTGGCAGGTGCCGGTGCCCTTGTCGTTGTAGGTCTTGCCCGCCTGCGGCACGAACTCGTAGTCGTAGCTGTTGGCGTGCAGGGTGAACTTCAGGACGCCCCAGGTATCGGCGTTCCGGGCCTCGCTGTTCTTCTGGATGGTGCCGAAGCCGTAGAAGCTCGCACCGCCCATGCCCGCGACGAAGCTGCGCAGACCGCGCGCGTCGTCCTTGTTGCCGTTGGCGTCCTGCGGGGCGAACCGCTCGTAGGTGTGGTTGTGGCCGGTGACCACCACCTCGGCGTTGTAGTCGTAGAGCGCCTGGTAGAGCGGGCGGGTCGCGGTGGACGGCGCGTGGCTGGAGCTGGAGGTGTACAGCGGGTGGTGCCAGTACGCGATCGTGCAGGGCTTGTTGCTGGCCGCCAGGTCGCCGCGCAGCCAGGTCTCCTGGGCCGAGCCGGCCGACATCGCGATGTTGGAGTTCAGCGCGACGACGTGCCAGTTGCCGAGGTCGTAGGAGTAGTAACCCTTGCCCGACTCACCGGCGTTGGCACCGAAGTAGTTGTAGTAGCCGGTGGCGCCCGAGGTGTTGTAGTCGTGGTTGCCCGGCGCCGGGCGGGTGCGCGCCTTGTGGCGGCCCCAGGTCGGCTCGTAGTAGGAGTTGAACTCCGAGGCGGTGCCGTTGGTGTAGACGTTGTCGCCGGCCGTGAAGACGGTGCCGGGGATCTTGTCCAGCAGCGCGGCGGTCGCGGTGTCGCCCGAGCCGGAGTCCGCGATATCACCCGCGCCGACCAGCACCGGGTCGCCGGACGGCGGGGTGGTCGAGGGCGAGGGGGACGGCGTCGGGGTGGGCGTCGGGGTCGGGGTCACCGAGCCGGACGGGGACGGCGAGGGGGTGGGGGTCGGCCCGGAGGTGGTGAGCACCAGCTGCGGGGCGTCCGCTCCGCTCTCCCGGGTGTCGTAGTAGGCGCCGTCCGAACTGGTCGAGCTGACACCGAAGCTGAAGGTGCCGTTGCCGGTCACCGCCGAGGTGACGTCGATCTCGTACCAGGTGTCCTTGGAGATCGAGCCCAGCGTGGCCAGGGTCGCACCGTCCAGGGCGGGCTTGTTGTTCCAGGTGGTGCCGGTCTCGCTCCAGCTGGTGTTGGAGACGGACTTGAAGACACCGCCCTTGCTGGCGCCGCTGTTGCCGCTGATCGAGCGGACCCGGAGCTTGGCGCCGGTGACCGGGGCGGTCACCCCGCTCACGGTGAACTTCAGGAACGCCTGCCGGACCGGCGAGTTGTCCGCCACGAACTGGGTGGAGGTGCCGTAGTTGGTGCTCGGCGTCGAGTCCTGGACGTAGGTGTCCGCGACCGGCGTGAAGGTGGTGGTCGCCGCCGACGCGGTGGGAGCGGTCGCGGTGAGGAGCGTCGCGGTGAGCGCGGTGGTGACCAGACCGGCGGAGGCGGCGGTCGCGGCTCGCCAGGATTGGCGCTTGCCCATCGGAGAGTCCCTTTCCTGGGGGGAGAGGCCCGTGACCCGTGTCACGAGCGGGGGAAATCCTGGGGGTGCTGCCGGGCGGATCCCGCACACGGAGGTGAACAACTCGCGTGCAGGACATGAGGATCAGGGGATGTACGCGGTCAAGTCATGCCCGGACACCGGCTGTTCACCCATCGCATGCCGATCCGCTACCGAGGCCCTGTTGTCCAGCCGGGCCCGCGCACCTCAGGATGTGAGCCGTCCACGCCATCTTGCCGCTGCGCGCCGCCCGGAGGAGCTCCGTGTACCTGTCCACGATCGGGCGCCCCCGCACCGACGGCAGCCGGGCCGGCGTCAGGATCGGCGCCAACGTGCTGGCGCTCGGCAGCGTCAGCCTGATCACCGACGTCTCGGCCGAGATGGTCACCGCCGTCCTGCCGATGTACCTGGTGCTCGGGCTCCAACTCAGCCCGCTGGCCTACGGGATGATCGACGGTCTGAACACCGGGGCCACCGCGCTGCTGCGGCTGGCCGGCGGCTGGACGGCGGACCGCTTCCGGCACCGCAAGGCGGTGGCCGGGGCCGGCTACGCGCTCTCCGCGGTCGCCAAGCTCGGCCTGCTGCTGGTCGGCCGTTCGGCCACCGGCATCGGGCTGGTGGTCGCGGTGGACCGGGCCGGCAAGGGCCTGCGCACCGCGCCCCGGGACGCCCTGATCACCCTCTCCACCCCGCCCGAGGCGCTCGGCCGGGCCTTCGGGGTGCACCGGGCGATGGACAGCTTCGGCGCCTTCCTCGGCCCGCTGGTGGCGATGGCGGTGCTGGCGGCGGCCGGCCAGTCCTTCGACGCGGTCTTCGTGGCCAGCTGCTGCATCGCGGTGCTCGGGGTGGTCGTACTGGTGCTCTTCGTCCGCGACCAGCGCGAGGAACTCCCGCCGGTCCGGGTGAAGTTGGACGTACGCGGCCTGCTGGCGGCGGCCCCGGTGCGGCGGCTGACGCTGGCCGCCGTGCTGCTCGGCACGGCCACCGTCGGGGACGGCTTCGTCTACCTGCTGCTCCAGCGCCGGGAGGACCTGGCGATCGGCTGGTTCCCGCTGCTCGCGGTCGGCACCAACCTGGCCTACCTCCTGCTGGCCGCGCCGCTCGGCGCGCTGGCCGACCGGGTCGGCCGGCTGCCGGTGCTGCTGACGGCCTATCTGGCGCTCGCCGGGGTCTACCTGTTGCTGTTCGGCCCGCTCGGCGGCACCCCGCTGCTGATCGTGGCACTCGGCCTCTACGGCCTGTTCTACGCCGCCTCCGACGGGGTGCTGATGGCGCTGGCCGGGCCGGTCCTGCCGGAGCGGCTGCGCACCACCGGGATCGCGCTGATCCACACCGGCCAGGCGCTCGCCTACCTGGTCTCCTCGCTGCTGTTCGGCCTGGCCTGGCAGCTCTGGGGCCCGGCCACCGCCACCCGGCTGGCCGCCGGGGCCGTCGCCCTGGCGATCGTCGCCTCCGCCGTCCTGCTGTTCCGCCTGCCCGGTGCCATCAAGGAAGCCACGTGACCAGCCAGTCGACCCGCGAGACCGCCGCCACCACCGCTCCCCCCGCCCCGGGCGGCCCGAGCACCCGCACCAAGCTCGGCGTGCTGGCGGCGGTGACCGCCGTGCTGGCCGCCGTCGCGGTCGGCTACGGCCTGGCGGCGGACGGCAAGGGGCGCTCCGCCGGCCGGGCGGACGGCGCGGTGCCGCTCGAACTGACCACCGACGGCGCCCGGTTGCTGGTGGTCGGCGACCGGTACCTGAACACGGTGGCCGCCGCCGAGCCCGACGGGCCGCGCCAGGTGGGCACCCTGGAGTGCGTGCGGTCCTACGCGGCCGGCGGCACCGGGGTCTGCGCCCACCCGGACACCCAGTGGTCCTACCGGATGGTGGTGCTGGACCGGGAGCTCAAGGAGACGAAGTCCATCCCGATCCCCGGCCTGCCCAGCCGGGCCCGGGTCTCGGCCAGCGGCCGGATGGTCAACTGGACCACCTTCGTCGGCGGCGACTCCTACAGCGGCGGCGGCTTCTCCACCCGGACCGGCGTCTACGACACCCGCACCGGCCAAGTCCTCAGCACCCTGGAGGAGTTCGCCGTCACCCGGGACGGTCGGCCGTACCAGTCACCGGACGTCAACTACTGGGGCGTCACCTTCACCGCCGACGACAACCGCTTCTACGCCACCCTCTCCACGGCCGGCAAGCGGTACCTGGTCGAGGGCGACCTGGCCGCCCGGACGGTGCGCACCGTCAAGGAGAACGTGGAGTGCCCCTCGCTCTCCCCCGACGGCACCCGGCTGGCCTTCAAGGAGGCGGTGGACGCCGATCCGGCCAAGGGCTGGCGGCTCTCGGTACTGGACCTCGCCACCATGGCGGTGACCGCCACCGCCGAGACCCGCAGCGTGGACGACCAGGCGGCCTGGCTGGACGACCGCACGCTGGCCTACACCGTGCGCGACGGTGCGGGCAATCCGGAGGTCTGGTCGGTACCGGCCGACGGCTCCGGCCAGGGACAGCTGCTGGTGGTGGGCGCGGAGTCCCCCGCCGCCCTGCGCTGACACCCGGAACCGTTGCGCGGTCCGTACTCTGACGACCCGTCGGCCGACCTGATCAGGGCGCACCCGAACCGACCCGGGCCCTTGACAGGTGTAGACCAATGCGGTTCAGTCCACCGTACGGTTCCGTACCGGCCCGCACCCCCACGACCGCGGGTCCCCCACACCGGACGATCCCGTCCTCGACCCGTGCGGCCCCCCACCGCACCCAGGGGAGACAGAAAGTGTCGACAAAACGACTCATGGCGCTGTTCGCCGCACTCGCGGTGGCGGTCGGCTTCGCCGTGTTCCTGCCCGGAGCGGCCTCCGCCGCCACCTGCGCCACCGCGTACAGCTCCTCCGCCGTCTACACCGGCGGCGCCGTCGTCTCGTACAACGGCCACAACTGGGGCGCCAAGTGGTGGACCCAGGGCGAGACCCCGTCCACCGGCGGCTCCGGCGTCTGGGCCGACCAGGGCGTCTGCGGCGGCGGGGGCAACCCGAGCCCCAGCCCGAGCGGCAGCACCCCCAACCCCTCGCCGACCCCCACCGGCAACTGCACCTATCCGGCCTGGGTGGCCGGCCAGACCTACACCACCGGCGCGATCGTCAAGTACACCGACGGCCGGCTGTACGTCGCCGAGCACGACAACCCGGGCTACGACCCGGTGATCTCCACCTGGTACTGGGACCCGTACACCTGCGGCGGCGACAACCCCACCTCGTCTCCGAGCCCGACCGTCAACCCGGGCGGATTCGTGGTCAGCGAGGCCCAGTTCAACCAGATGTTCCCGAACCGGAACTCCTTCTACACCTACGCCGGCCTGGTCAACGCGCTGAGCGCCTACCCGGCCTTCGCGGGCACCGGCTCGGACACCGTGCGCAAGCAGGAGGCCGCCGCCTTCCTGGCCAACGTCAACCACGAGACCGGCGGCCTGGTCTACGTGGTGGAGCAGAACACCGCCAACTACCCGCACTACTGCGACACCTCCCAGTCGTACGGCTGCCCGGCCGGCCAGGCGGCCTACTACGGCCGCGGCCCGATCCAGCTGAGCTGGAACTTCAACTACAAGGCGGCCGGTGACGCGCTCGGCATCAACCTGCTGAACAACCCCAACCTGGTGCAGACCGACCCGGCCGTGGCCTGGAAGACCGGCATCTGGTACTGGATGACCCAGAACGGCCCCGGCACCATGACCCCGCACAACGCGATGGTCAACGGCCGCGGCTTCGGCGAGACCATCCGCTCCATCAACGGCTCGATCGAGTGCAACGGCGGCAACCCCGCCCAGGTGCAGAGCCGGATCAACGCCTACCAGAGCTTCGTGCAGATCCTCGGCACCGTGCCGGGCTCCAACCTGAGCTGCTGACCGGGTAGTTCGATCCCGTCCGAGGTCGGCGGGTGCACCCCCCGTGGGTGCACCCGCCGACGCGTGCTCAGCCCAGCTTGGCCGTCAGCGACGGCGACGGCGCGGTGCCGCCGGCCGCCGGGGCGGCCGTGCCGCAGGCCAGCCGGGCCTGCAACTCGCCCAGGGTCCGGTTGGCCTCCTCGACCTTGCCGTTGTCGAAGGCGTTGTAGGAGAACGAGAGCTGGCGCTTGCCGCCCAACTGGCCCAGGATCTGGGTGCCGTAGCCCGGGATGCCGCCGCCGTGGCCCCAGTAGGTGCCGCACGGGGTGTCCTCGCGCATCAGGCCGAGGCCGTACGGCACGTACTTCAGCGACTGCGGGGTCACCGTGGTCATCTCGTTCAGCTGGGCCTTGGGCAGCAGCCGGCCGCCGAGCAGGGCCGCGTTGAACTTCGCCAGGTCGGCGGTGCTGGAGATGCCCGCCCCGGCGGCGCCCGCCATGCTCGGGTTGAGCCGCGTCACGTCGGCCCGGCCGCCGTCCGGCAGTTGCAGGTAACCCTTGGCGTGGACTCCCGGCACGGCGGTGTCGGTGGTGGGGAAGCTGGTGGAGGTCAGGCCCAGCGGGCGGACGATCCGGCGCTCCAGCTCGGCGTTCCAGCTCCGGCCGGTGACCTTCTCGACGATCATCCCGGCCAGGACGTAGTTGGTGTTGGAGTAGTGCCAGTCCGTCCCCGGGGCGAAGTAGGGCTCGTGCGCCACGGCGATCCGGACCAGCTCGGCCGGGGTCCGGTCCGCCCAGCGGCCGTGGTCCAGCCAGCGCCGGATGCCCTCCGGGGTGTCGAAGTCCTGGAAGCTCCGGTCCTCGGTGTAGTTGTAGACGCCGCTGGTGTGGTTGAGCAGCTGACGGACCGTGATGTTCCGCCCGTTCGGCACCGTGCCCGGCAGGTAGCGCTCGACCGGTGCGTCCAGGTCCACCCGGCGCTCGGCCTCCAGTTGGAGCAGCACGGTGGCCACGAAGGTCTTGGTCACGCTGCCGATCCGGAACCGGCCGTCGGCCCGGGCCGGGGTGCCCCGGTCCAGGTCGGCCTTGCCCGCCGCGCCCTGCCAGACCGTCCGGCCGTTCTCCACCAACCGGCCCAGGGCGGCGGTCGAGCCGCCCTCCACCACCACCGCGCGCAGCGCGGCGTCCAGCGCCGCCCGGTCGACCCGGGCACCCGCGACCGCGCCCGCGTCCGCCTCCGCCTCCGCCGTGACCGACACCGACCGCGCCCCCTCCGATGCCCCGGCGGCCCCCGCCACCGGCGCCACCACACCGACCACCGTCGCCGCCGCCAGTGCCACCGCAGCCGCTCGCAGGCCCGCCCCGCGCATGCCCTTGGCCATCTCTCAGATCCCCTCAGGTCAGTACCCGCCGGAGTCCCTTCCGGCGCCTCCACCCTCGCAGTGCCGTCCGGGTACGCACCTCCCCCTCAGGTCCGGCCCCCGTCCTCCCCGAGGGCGAACCGGGCCTCCGCCCGACGGGGTAGCCCGCCCCTGAGCCGTCTCGGGGTCGGGGCGGGAAACCGCAGGTGGAACGGTCAGGGCCCGCACCCCCGATGGGAGTGCGGGCCCGCCGTGCGTCACTGAACGGTCGTCAGTTCAGGCTGTTGGAAATCGCGTTGAGCAGGGTGGCGGAGGAGTCGTCGTTCTCCAGCGAGAAGGCGAACATCCCGGCCAGGCCCCTGGACTTGGCGTAGGCGCCCCTGGCCTGGATGGCCTGCGGGGTGTCACCGGTCCAGAAGTTGGTGCCGTCGTAGACCCAGGAGCTCTCGGTGACCGGGTCCCAGTGGGTGGTGGCGGCGGTCGCGTTCAGCTCCTTCCAGGCGGCCAGACCGGCCTCCTGGCTGAGCGGCTTGGCCGGGGTCGGGCCGGTCGCGGTCTGGTAGAGACCGTAGTTGGAGCCGGCCGGGACGCCCGTCCAGCCCCGCCAGTAGAACGGGATGCCGAGCACGATCTTGTTCGCCGGGAAGCCGCCGGTCACGCCGTACTCCGGCAGGCCGGTGGTGTAGGCGGTCAGCGCGGTGTCCACGTTGTACTTCTTCGCGCCCGGGACCACCGGGGTGGACGGGTCGGCCGGGCTGTCGTGCAGCGGGTCCTGGTGGTTGGTCGGCCCCTTGGCGTCCCAGCTGCCGTGCATGTCGTAGGTCATGACGTCGGCGTAGTCCAGGTAGGCGCCGATCTTGTCGGTCTCCAGGTACTGGATCTTGTCCTGGCCGGCCGGCAGCGCGGCGGTCAGCAGGTACTTCTTGCCCTGCTGAGCGCCGTAGGCGTCGAGCTGCTCACGGAACTCCTTGAGCAGCAGGGTGAAGTTCTGCTTGTCGGCGGTGGAGGTGTGGTTGCCCACGTGGCCGCCTGCCGAGCCCGGGTACTCCCAGTCCAGGTCGATGCCGTCGAACAGCCCGGCGATCGACGCCTTGCCCCCGGACGGGTCGCCCGCGACGTTGGTCGGCAGGTCGCCGGTCATGAACATCGTCATGCAGGAGGAGACGAAGGCCTTGCGCTTGGCGTCCGTGGAGGCCGCGTCGGAGAAGTACTTCGAGTAGGTCCAGCCGCCGATCGAGATGGTCAGCCGGAGGTTCGGGTACTTGGCCTTCAGCTGCCGCAACTGGTTGAAGTTGCCCTTGATCGGCTGCTCGTAGACGTCGGTGGACCCGTCCACGCTGGTCGCCGAGGTGTAGTCCATCTGGTAGTCGGCGTACGCGTCGCCCGCGCCGTCACCCGCGTTGGGGTTGTTCTCGTTCGCCGCGTCCGAGGCCTTCACCGCCTGGAAGCAGGTGTGGTTGGTGGGGTGGATGTTGGCGAAGGCGTAGGTGATGACGTCCAGCTTGGCCGCCGAGCCGCTGGTGTCCACGTTCTTGGCGAAGTAGGTGTTCTCGTAGACGCCCCACTGGTCGAAGTAGGCCGAGCGGTACTTCGGGGTGGTGCCCGGGGCGGCGGAGGTGGTCACCGTGATCGGGGCGGACTGGGCCGAGGCGTGGCCGGCCTTGTCGTAGCCCTGGACGGTGAAGGTGTGGGCGGTGCCCGGCAGCAGCGAGCTGACGGTGACCCGGGTGCCCATCGAGGTGGCCACCAACTGGCCCTGGCGCCACACCTTGTAGGCCGGGGCGTTGTCGGTCGAGTCGGTGGACGGCTGCCAGGAGAGCACCACCGCGTTGTGGCTGACGCTCTCCACCTTGAAGCCGGCCGGGACGGTGACCTTGCCGTCGCCGCCGGGGCCGTTCGGAGTCCCGCTGTTGCTCGGGCTCGGGCTCGGGCTGGGGCTGGGGCTGGGGCTGGAGCTCGGGCTGCTGCTGGGGCTGGCGCTCGGACTGCTGCTCGGGCTCGAACTGGCCGACGGACTGGGGCTGTTCGAGGCGCTCGGGCTGGCGCTGGAGCTCGGGCTGGCGGACGGGCTGCCGCTCTGGGTCGGCCCGGCCGGGCCGGTCAGGGTCAGGTCGTCGGCCCGGTAGGTGCCCTGGCCGTACCAGCCGTGGGTGAAGACCGTCACCGAGGTGGTGCTCGCGCCGGTCTTGAAGCTGGTGGAGAGCTGGGTCCAGCCCGGCGCCGAGGGCTGCCAAGCCTGGGCGTTCACCCCGGTGCCGGTGGCACCCAGGTAGACGTAGTTGCCCTGCACCCAACCCGCCAGCGTGTAGCTGGTGTTGGGCTGCACCGTGACGGTCCGCTGGCACTGCGCGGTGTCCCCGGCGGTGGCGGCGGCGCTCAGTGCACCGGTGCCGCCGTGCACGGGGTTGCTCACCACCGAGCCGCTGCCGGCGGTGCAGCTCCAGCCGGTCAGCCCGGCCTCGAAGTCGCCGTTGGGCAGCAGGTTGACCGGGGCGGCGGCGGCCGTACCGAGTGAGGCGACCATCGCGACGCTGCCCGCCGAGAGGACGGCGGCCAGGGTCAGGGCACCGGCTCTGCGGCGCGACGGTGCGGCCCGGCGCGCGGCGCGCCCGGGCATGGCTCGTTCGAGCATGGTGGGGGTCCTCCGGATGAGTGGGGTTTCCGGCGGTGCAGGGGATCAAAGATTGGACTGGACCAATTGGGCCGGTCAAGAGCCCCCCGGGCGCATGACCCCCCGTCAGAGGCCCTTCTTTACCCGGAATCCGGCTCCTCGCACTGGTCAGACCGGCGCACCCGACCCAAGGTAAAGAAACTTTCCTGACCACCCCACGGGGCGAGAGCCCCTAGGCTCGCACCGTGCAGATCACACCCGACACCGCCCTCGTCCTGATCGACCTCCAGCAGGGCATCCTCGCCCTGCCGACCGCGCACGACTCCGGCCTGGTGCTGGAGCGGGGCGTCCGGCTGGCCGAGGCCTTCCGCGCCCGGCGGCTGCCGGTGGCCCTGGTCCGGGTCGGCTGGCACGCCGACGGCGGTGACCTCCCGCTCCCCGGCGACGCGGCCACCCCCGCCGTCCCGCCCGCCGGCTTCTCCGACCTCTCCCCCGCCCTCGGCCCCGCGCCGGACGACCTCGTCGTCACCAAGCGGCACTGGGGCGCCTTCACCGGCACCGAGCTCGACCTCCAGCTGCGGCGGCGCGGTGTGCGGCACATCGTCCTCGGCGGGATCTCCACCAGCATCGGGGTCGAGTCCACGGCGCGCAGCGCCTGGGAGTTGACCTACCGGCTGACCTTCGCCACCGACGCGATGACCGACCTGGACGGCGACTCGCACCTGCACAGCACCACGAAGATCTTCCCGCGCCTCGGGCACGTCACCACCACCGAGGAGGTGCTCGCCGCCCTCCCCGCACCCAGCTGACGGCAGCCCGGCCCGCGTAGCCGACGGCAGCCCGGCCCAACCCCGTCCGACGGCAGCCCGGCCGAGCGGGCTGACGGCGGGTCAGCCCGCAGCGCCCCCGGGCTCGCGCAGCAGGGACGCCAGGGCGAGCGCCGCCAGCGGCACCGCGCACAGCACGGCCAGCACACCGCGCGGCCCGTGGCCCTCCGCGAGCAGGCCCAGCAACGGCGCCGAGAGGCCGCCGACGCTCAGGGCCAGCCCGAGGGTGACCCCGGAGGCGGTGCCGGGGCGGGCCGGCAGGTAGTCCTGGCCGAGCTTGATCAGGACGGCGAACGGCACGTTGAGCACCGCTCCGGTGAGCGCCGCGAACAGCAGCGGCGGGTACTGCCCGGGCACCAGCACCAGCCCCACCAGGGCGGGCACCGCCAGCGCGGTGCCGACCTGGACGGTCCGCACCAGGCCCAGCCGGTCGGCGATCCGGCCGCCCAGCAGGGTGCCCGTCACCCCGCCGCCGAGGAAGCAGGCCAGCGCCACCCCGGCCAGCGTCCGGCTTCCGCCCAGATCGCGCAGCCAGTGCAGGCCGAGGAAGGTGCTCACCCCGAAGAACACCACCGAGCGGACCATCGCCACCGCCGTCAGCAGCAGGAACGGTCCCCACTGGTCCGCGCCCGTCCTCCGCGCCGCGACCCGCCCGGACGCCAGGGTCCGCCGCCGGTGCCGGTGCAGCACGTAGGCGGTCAGCAGCGCGGGCGGCAGGAAGCAGACCGTGGCCCGGACGCCCCAGGTCACCAGCAGCGGAGTGGCCAGCACCGGGGCCAGGAAGAACCCGACACTGCCGCCCGCCGCGAAGACGCCCATGGCCGCCGCGCTGTCCCCGGCCGCCTCCCGGGCCGCCTTGCCCGCCGCCGGGTGGAACATCGCCACCCCGACCCCCGAGAGCAGCACCAGCATCCAGACCAGCGCGTACGGCCCGGCCAGCCCGGACAGGCCGAAGCCGGTGCCGGCCAGCGCCAACCCCGCCGCCGCCAGCCAGCCCAGCCCACGCCGGTCCACCGCGATCCCGATCAGCGGCTGCGGCACCGAACTCCCCAGCGCGGCGGCCAGGGTGAGCCCGCCCGCCGCGACGTAGCCGTAGCCGCGCTCCAGCACGAAGTACGGCACCACGGCCGGCACCAGCCCCTGGTAGAGGTCGTCCACGGCGTGCGCCGTGCCCCACAGCCGCATCCGCCGCCAGGTGCCCGGCGCCTTCCGCACCTCGCCCACCCGCACCGCACTGCCCATCGCCCGCCCCTTCCCACCGGTCGTCCGCACCGCACCAGCCTGCCCCGCGCCCGCACCCGCCTCCGGACGGTCCGTCAACTCCCCTCCCCGACACCGCCACCCCCGCGCTCCCCCTCCGGAGGGAGGCCGCCCCCGCCCGGGAGGGATCACCGGCACCCGTCACCCCCGGTTGACTGGTGCCCATCGAGCACACGAGTCCGGGGAGGGCAGCATGACCAGGTGGTTCAAGCGCTTGCTGATCGGAGTGGCGGCACCCGTGGTGGCCGTGGTGTCACTGACCGCCGGACCGGCCGCAGCCGCCACTCCGGCCGGCGAGCCGGACATCCGCGCGGCGCTGGAGGCCGTCCCCGGCCTGACCGTCACCGCCGAGCGCCCCGCCGCAGCCGGCTTCCGCTTCTTCGAACTGAGCCTGCGCCAGCCGGTCGACCACCACCACCCCGGGGCCGGCACCTTCCAGCAGCGCCTCACCCTGCTGCACCGCTCCGCCGACCGCCCGACCGTCCTGGCCACCGGCGGCTACAACCTCCCGCCCGGCCAGGGCCGCTCCGAGCCCACCACCCTGCTGGACGGGAACCAACTCACCACCGAGCAGCGCTTCTTCGGCACCTCGCTGCCCAGCACCACCGGCGACTACCGCACGCTCGACATCTGGCAGGCGGCCACCGACCACCACCGGATCGTCGAAGCGTTCCGCTCCGTCTACCGGGGCCGCTGGATCTCGACCGGCAGCAGCAAGGGCGGCATGGCCACGGTCTACCACCGGCGCTTCTACCCGGCCGACGTCACCGCCTCGGTCGCCTACGGCGCACCGAACAACGTCAACGACCGCGAGGACTCGGCCTACCGGGACTTCCTCTCCTCGGTCGGCACCCCCGAGTGCCGGGCCGCGCTCCGCGCCGTCCAGCGCCAGGCCCTGCTGCACCGCGAGCAGTTGACGGCGCTGTACACCGCCGCCGACCCGACCGCGACCTTCGAGCTGATCGGCAGCGCGGACAAGGCCTTCGAGATCGGCGTGCTGCGCACCCCGTTCGCCTTCTGGCAGAGCATCGGCGCATCCGGCTGCGCCACCGTCCCGGGCCCGGAAGCCTCCGACCAGCAGCTCTACGACTGGCTGGACCGGACCGGCCGGCTGGCCGTCTACACCGACGGCTTCGCCACCGACTTCGTCCCGTACTTCTACCAACTGGGCACGCAGCTGGGCTACTTCGGCCTGGAGACCGAGCACCTGGCCGACCTGATCCGCTACCCCGGCGCCACCGAGCCGCGCACCTTCGTGCCGCGCGAGGTCGCCCTGCGCTTCCAGCCGCAGGCGATGCGCGACGTCGACCGCTGGGTGCGGCTGCGCGGCGAGCGGATGCTCTTCGTCCAGGGCGCGGCGGATCCCAGCGTGGCCGAGCCCTTCCGGCTCGGCCCCGGCACCCGGGACTCGCTCTCCCTCTGGCTGCCGAACGGGACCCACGCGGCCCGGATCGCCGCCCTCACCCCGGCCGACCGGGACGCCGCCACCGCCGCCCTCACCCGCTGGGCCGGCCTGGCCTGACCACCCGCCCGGCGGGGCCCGGCCGACCGACGTCGACCGGGCCCCGTCGGCACTCCCGACACCGGCAACCCAGTAGACAGTGTCTACTGGGCTCTGGTAGACACTGTCTACATGACCGATGAAGACCTCCGCGCCCGCCTGGTGGCCACCGGGGCCGAACTGCTCGCCCAGGAAGGCCCGCAGGCGCTGACGCTGCGTGAGATCGCCCGCCGGGCCGGGGTCTCGCACGGCGCACCCCGCCGCCACTTCCCGACCCACCTCGCCCTGCTCTCGGCCATCGCCCGGCGCGGCTTCACCGACCTGGCCGCCCGGCTCGGCCCGGAGGCCGCCGAACCTCCGCGCGAGCAGCTCGCCCGGCTGGCCCGGACGTACCTCGACTTCGCGGCCGAGCAGCCCGGGATGTACGAGCTGATGTTCCGCCACGACCTGTTGGAGAGCGGGGAGTTGGGCCTGCGCGAGACCAGTCTTCCGCTGTTCGCCCGGCTCGGCACGCTGATCGCCGAGGCCCGGCCCGGCACCGACCCCACCGTGGCGGCCGGCGCGTTCTGGGCCAATCTGCACGGACTGGCCCAACTGCACCGCTGGGGCAGCCTGCAACTCGCCACCGGCACACCGGAGATCGGACCCCTGCTGACCGCCGTCCTGGACGCCCACCTCGGCCCGGCCGCCGCATGAGCCACATCGCCGCAACCGGCGACACCCCTGCCCACGCCCCTGGCGGCACCACGACCGGCGCCCCGAGCGACACGACCGGCCCGACCGGCCCCGCGAGCGACAGCCCGACCGGCCCGGTGCCGTCCACCGGAGGTGCCGATCCCACCGTGCCCCGCCGGTCCCGGCGGTTGGTGCTCACCGGCAGCATCACCGGCGCGGCCGTGGTCGCCCTCGACGGCACCGTCCTGACGGTGGCCCAGCCCAGCCTGCGCCACGACCTCGGCGCCACCTTCGCCCAGGTCCAGTGGACCAGCACCGCCTACCTGATCGCGGTCACCTCGCTGCTGGTCTTCGCCGGCCGGCTCGGCGACCGCTACGGCCAGCGGCAGGTCTTCGCCGTCGGCGCCCTCGGCTTCGGCGCCGCCTCGGCAGCGGTCGGCTGCGCTCCGTCGATCGGGTGGGTGATCGCCCTCCGAGCCGTCCAGGGCGTCTTCGGCGCCCTGCTGCAACCCGCCACCCTCGGCCTGCTGCGGGCCGCCTACCCGGCGGACCGGATCGCCCGTCCGATCGCCGCCCGCACCGCCGTGATCGGCCTGGCCGCCGCCGCCGGCCCGGTGCTCGGCGGTGCGCTCACCAGTCAACTCGGCTGGCGCGCCGTGCTGTTCCTCGGAGTCGTGCCCGCCGTCGCGGTCGGCCTGCTCGCCCTCGCCGTCCGGCTGCCCGCCCCGCCCCCGACCGCCCGCCCCGGGCTCGACCTGCCCGGCGCCGCCCTGCTGGCACTCACCCTGGCCGGCCTGGTGCACACCCTGACCTCCCTCCCGCACCCCGGCCCGGTGGCCCCGGTCCTGACCCTGCTCGCCGCGCTCCTGCTGCTGCGTCACGAGCGCAGCGCCGCCCACCCGTTGCTGCCCGCCGCCCTCCTGCGCAGCGCGCCCACCGCGCCTGCGCTGGCGATCCTGACCGCCGCCTCCGCCTGCATGTTCGGCACCCTCTACCTGGTCACCTACCTGCTCCAGGACGCCCTGGGCCTGTCCGCCCTGGACGGCGGCCTGCGCGGCCTGCCACTGGCCCTCGCGATGATCGGGGCCGCCCCGGCCGGCGCCGCCCTGATGCGCCGTCACGGTCCGCGCCGCACGGCCGCCCCCGGCCTGCTGCTGATCGCCCTCGGCGCCCTGCTGCTCTCCCGGCTGGCGCCGGGCACCTCGTGGTGGGGCAGCACGCCCGGCTTCCTGCTCCTGGGCGCGGGCTTCGGCGCGGTGATGGTGACCGGCACCGCCGTGGTGGTGCGCCGGGCCGCCGTGGCGGACGCCGGGATCGCGGGCGGCCTCCAGCAGACCGCGATGAACCTCGGCCCGGCCCTCGGCATCGCGGTCGGCACCACCCTCACCGCCCTCGGGCTCTCCCCCGGCGGTACGGTCCTGGCCCTGGCCGGAACGGCTGCCGCCGCCCTGCTGCTCACCCGGAGCCTCCCGGCGGACTGATCCGCACGGCCCGAGGCCCTCGGATGCGATCAGCCCGCCGGACCAGGCCGGACCGTTGCCGTTGCCGTTGCCGTTGCCGTTGGCCGCGTCCTTGCCCTTGCCCTTGCCGAGCACCGGCCGTCAGGCCGCCAGCACCTCCCTCACCAGGGCGGCCACCTGCGGGAGTCGGACCTCGGGGAGGGAGTCCGACCCCCAGTTCGGCAGGTGCCCGCCCTCGGGCAGGACCACCGCGCCGGCGCCCAACTCCTCGACGAAGTCCCGCACATGGACGTGGACGTCGGGCGCCAGCACCGGGTCGTCATCGGCGACCAGCACCCGGACGCGGCCGGCGGCGGCCCGGATCCGCGCCCAGTCGAAGCCCCCGGCGAAGAACGGCGCCAGCGCGTCGTACCCGACCTCGCGGCTCATCGTGGCCACCAGGACCACCCCGGCGAACGCCCCCCGGCCCTCCGTGTCGTGCTGCTCCAGCACCCGCAGCAGGTTGACCCCGCCCAGGCTGTGGCCGACCAGCACCGTCCCGGCCGGGTCGGCCCCGGCGGCGGCACCGGCCAGCGCCGCCGCCCAGCCCCCGACCTCCGGCGCCTGCGGCTCGGGCAGCGCGGGGATGGTCACCCGGTGCCCCTCGGCCTCGAGTTCGGCCTTCAGCCCCGGGTACCAGAGCACCTCCGGGCCGGCACTGAAGGCGTGCGAAACGATGATCTCGCTCATTCGACTGCTCCCCGTTAATCGAAACGATCCGTCGCGTTTTGATTGAAGCTAGCACGCTGGTACCGTTCCGTCCATGGCCGACCAGAATCCGGGCCCGACCACCGCCCGCAGCCCCCGCACCCCCCGCACCGGCGGCCGGGTGCGCAGCGAGGACGCCCGCACGGACGTCCTCGCCGCCACCACCGCCCTGCTGGACGAGGCCGGTTACGGGCGCCTCACCATCGAGGGGGTGGCGGCCCGGGCAGGCGTGGCCAAGAG
Source organism: Kitasatospora sp. NPDC096147 (assembly GCF_044763225.1). Lineage (NCBI taxonomy): Bacteria > Bacillati > Actinomycetota > Actinomycetes > Kitasatosporales > Streptomycetaceae > Kitasatospora > Kitasatospora sp. NPDC096147. The sequence continues at coordinate 280,146 of NZ_JBIWFX010000003.1, forward strand.
CACCGTGTACCGCTGGTGGAAGTCGAAGGCCGCGCTGGTGATGGACGCCTTCGGACCGGCCGTGAGCCGGCGGATGCCGGAGCCGGACACCGGGGACTGCGCGGAGGACCTGCGGATCTTCCTCACCCGGCTCTACCAGGTGGTGGACCACCCGACCCGGGTCGAGGCGCTGCGCGGCCTGATGGCCGAGGCCCAACTCGATCCGGCCTTCGCGCCGCGCTTCCAGGAGTGGGCGCAGGAGCGCCGCCGGGTGGTCGCGGAGCTGTTGGCCCGCGGCGTCCGGCGCGGGGAGCTCGACCCGGAGCTCGACCTCGACCACGCGGTGGACCTGGTCTTCGGCCCGTTCTGGTACCGCCTGCTGGTCCGTCACCTCCCGCTGGACCCGACGGAGGCCGCCGACCACACCGCCCGACTGCTGGCCGGCCTCCGCACCCGCTGACCGCCCTCTGCCCTCTGCCCTCACCGGACCGAACCGGACTCCGCTCCAGCCGACCGGGCGTCAGGCCGCCCTCCTCCGCACGGAGGCGAGCCCCTCCCCTTCCCGGGGGAGGCGGTTCGTCCCGCACGCCGATCCCCGGGCGCCGCCCGGCCGGGGAGGCTGGACGCATGCCGACCGTCACCCCGCCCCGCGCGGCCACCGACCTCGCCGCCGACACCCGTTCCCCCGTGCCCCGTTGGGCCGAGCGGGCGGTCCACCTGCTCCCCTGGCTCGGCCTGCCCGTCTGCCTCTGGCGGCTGCCGATCGGCTTCGGCTTCCTGATGGGCCTGGACCTGCCGGTCACCGATCAGCCGCTCTGGATCACCGTCCCGTACGTGGCACTGCTCAGCCTGCTCTCCGAGGCGTTCGCGCTGATCTGCCTGGTCCTGGTGCGCCCCTGGGGCGAAGTGGTCCCGGCACGCCTGCCGATCCTCCGGTCCCTCCGGGGCCGCCGGGTGCCACCCGGCCTCGTGGTGATCCCGATGACCCTGGCCGGCCTCGGTCTGAGCTGCCTCACCGTCGACTGGGTGCTGTGCTCCCTCGGCCTCTTCGGCTTCGAGAACGTGGCCTTCACCGGCCCGGGCTGGGAACTGCTCGGCCAGATCACCAGCGGCCTGTTCTGCCTCTGGGGCCCGCTGGTCCTCGCCGCCACCTACGCGTACCACCGGCGCCGCCGCCAGACCCGCTGACGGCGGCACCGGCACCCCGGTCTCCCTACTCCCCTACCCCCGGCCTCCTGCCCCCGGTCCCCCGACCCCGTCCCTCCGCACTGACGACGGCTCAGGCCGCCGCGACCACCGGCACACCGGGCGCGGCGGCCCGTTGCCGTGCTGCCACCAGCCCGACCACCGCGAGGCCCAGCCCGGCCCAGAGCCCGAGGGTGAGCAGCGGGGTGCCGATCGCCGCCCCGTCGAAGAAGGCGACCGAGCGGAGCGCCGATCCGGCTGCCCCCGGCGGGAGTTGGGCCCCGATCAGCCTGGCGGCGCCGGGCAGCAGCTCCGGCGCCGAGGTGACGCCGGAGAAGGCGTTGCCGACCAGCACCATCAGCAGGGCCGTGACACCGATGCCAGGCGTGCCGATCAGCGCGGCCAGGCCGGCCGCGGTGGCCCCGACGGCGAGCGCGGTGAGTCCGAACACCCCTGCCTCGGCAGCCCAGTTGCCGCTCAGCGCGCCCAGCCAGGCGTGCCCGACGGCCACCGCCACCAGCCCGGTCAGGGCCGCCGCGCCCAGCAGGCTCCCGATCGCCGCCGCCCCGCGCAGCCGGAGCACCGTGACCAGGGCCCCGGAGGCGATCCCGGCCAGCACCAGCGGCAGCAGCCCCGCCCCCAGCACCGCCCCGCGCGGATCCGCCGCCGGAGCGGGCACCACGTCGGTCACCTTCGGCTGCACGCCGCCCGCACCGGCGGCACCGCCCCCGAGGTGCGCGCTCGCACCCTGGAGCAGCTGGGCCACCACCGGCCCGGCCGCCGAGGCGGTGTACAGCTCCGGCCCCTGCGGGCCCACCACCAGCGCACCGTAGACCTCGCGCTGCTCGACCGCCGTCCGGGCGGCCGGCCCGTCGGCGTACTCATGGACCTCGAACGCGCCCTTCTGCTGGGCGAGTTGCTCCTTCACCACGGCGGTGGCGGCGGCCGGCCCGGCCACCCCGACCGGCAGGTCGCGCGGGGCCAGGCGGGCTGCGGGCCAGGCGAAGGCCCAGAGCGCGAAGGCCACCAGCAGGGGTACGACGAGGCAGACGACGGCGATCCGACGCGGGGTCGGCGGCAGGTCGGCGGTCATGGCAGGTCCCGTTCTCGATGATGCGGACTAAAAAGAAGGATCGTTCGTTTTACCCGGCTCACTGTCCGCCCGGCGTGGGTCGGTTGTCAAGAAGGAATGTTCGTTCTACGGTGGCGCCATGGCCCGCGTATCCCAGGCACACCTCGACGCCCGCCGCCGCCAGATCCTCGACGGCGCGGTCCGCTGCTTCGCTCGCAACGGCTTCCACGCCACCTCGATGCAGGACGTCCTGCGCGAGAGCGGGCTCTCCGCCGGGGCGGTCTACCGGTACTTCGCGAGCAAGGACGAGATCATCCGGGCGATCGCCGAGGAGGTGGTCGGCACCATCCGGTCCGCCTACGCCGAGGCCGCCGCCACCACCCCGCGCCCCACCCCGGACGTCCTGCTGGCCACCGTGCGCGACCGGGTCTTCCACATGTCCGCGGGCGGCGACGACCCGCTGGTCTCGACCCGCCTGATCCTCCAGGTCTGGGCCGAGACCCCGCGCAACGAGGACCTCGCCGCCGCCCTGCGGGCCGGCTTCGCCGCCCTGCACGAGCTCTGGGCCGGCCTGGTCCACGACTACCAGCAGGACGGCCAACTCCCCGCCGAAGTCCCGGCCGCCGACATCGCCCGGGTCCTGATCGCCACCGCCCAGGGGCTGATCGCCCAGCAGGCGCTGTTCGGCGACGTCGACACGGACACCGTCCGGGCGGCCCTGCGCGCGGTGCTCCGGCCGACCACTCCCCCGCGCTGACCCGCCGCGCCCCCGCTCCGCCACGACCCCACCCCGCCACACACCCCCACCCCACCGCCCCTCCCGCATGTCGCACCCGTACGCGATGCTGACGGGATGAAGCTTCCCCGCGTCCTCTGCCCGGAGCCGTCCTGTGCCCGCCAGGTGGCCCTGATGCCGCTGGCGACCCGGGCCGGCTACGGCGTCGTGCACGACCACAAGCTGCACAGCCGCTCACTGGCGCTCTGCCCCGGCTCGATGACGCACGTCCCGCTCAGCGAGGCGACGGCCCGTCAGGACCAGCTCCCGCTGGACGGCCTGCCGCCGGCCCCGTCCGCCGACCAGGAGCCGCTGTTCGACTGACGGCACCCCGCCGTCGCCGCTCCGCCCCCACGCCCCGCCCCGCCCCGCCCCGCCCACGATCGGGTGGCCGGCCACGCCGCCCCGCCACCGGCCGCCCCGGCGCCTCGTTGGTCGTTCGTGCAGCTACCTCTGGCCGAACACCTGCAGACGCTCACCCACGGCATCCTCTGGACGTGCGCGTTCACCACCGACACCGCCGGACGCCCGATCATGCTCAAGTCGGTCTACGACCCCGAGGTCTGGCAGTTCGGCGGCGGCAACGTGGACCAGGGGGAGCACCCCTGGGAGAGCACCGTCCGCGAGGTCCGCGAGGAGACCGGCCACACCCTGCGCGGCGAGCCGAGGCTCCTGGCCGTCATCTTCCAGGCCCCGGCGGGCGACTGGCCGGCCAAGGTCGGCGTGGCCTTCGACGGCGGCCTGCTGACGGCGGACCAGATCGACGCCCTGGTGCTCGATCCGGCCGAACACTCGGAGGTCCGGGTGCAGGCCTTGGACGACTGGCGCCGCACCCTGACCCCGGCCCGCTTCGCCATGGTCGCCGCGCTCGCCACCGCCCGCCGGACGGGCTTCGCGCAGTACCTCCACAGCTGACCGACGTCGCTTTCACCAGCAGATCAATGCAACGGGCACGCGCCCTGACGTTGCATTAGATCCCATCCAATTGCAATGATTAACCGGCTCTCACCTGCGATCTTTCCGAATCTCTCAACTTCGTAGTTGCCCGATCCATGACTGCAACGTAGCGTTTGCGATGTCAGAAACACAGACGACGCAAGCCACCAGCTCCAGGAGACGGCAGACCATGAGCACCTTCACCACCACCCTCGACATCGCCTCCGGCCGCATCCGGCTGATCGCCGCCGACCGCGCCGATGCCGACGTCCAGGTCCTCCCGGCCGATCCGGGCAGCAGCCGCGACATCGAGGCCGCCGAGCGGACCGTCGTCGACCGGCTGGACGGCGGCCTGCGGATCCACACGCCGGAGGCGGCCAAGCGGGCCTTCGGCCCCTCCGGCTCCGTCGAGGTCACCGTCCACCTCCCGGCCGGCTCCCGGGTCCGGGTCGAGCTCGCCGACGGCGAGCTTCGCTCGACCGGGCCGCTCGGCGAGGTCACCGCCACCGTCGCCCACGGGACCGTGGACCTGGCCGGCACCACCGCCACCCGGATCACCCTCCAGGCGGGAGACATCCGGCTCGACGGCCTGGCGGGGGATGCCGAACTCACCACCGCCAAGGGCGACATCACCGTCACCACCGCACCGGACGCCTCGGCCGTCCTCGACGCCGCCACCTCCTACGGCCGGATCGACAACGCCCTGCGGAACGACGGCACCCACGCCCTCAGCATCCGTGCCACCACCTCCCTCGGCACCATCACCGCCCGCAACAGCTGACCTACCCCACCGCCAACACCCCACCACCGCAAGGAGATCCACCCATGACCAGCACCCCCGCCCGCACCCGCCACCTCGAACTCCAGGCCGCCGTCGAGGAGATCGCCGCCGCCGGCTGGGCCGGTGTCCAGGTCCGAGTGAACGGTCCGGACGGCGAGTGGACCGGCAGCGCCGGCCGCACCGCCCTCGACTCGGACGCCCCACCCCCCACCGACGGGCACTTCCGGATAGGCAGCAACACCAAGACCTTCACCGCCACCCTGGTCCTGCTGCTGGTCGCCGACGGCCTGCTCGGCCTGGACGACCCGGTCGACGACCACCTGCCGGCCTACGGGCTGGACCGCCGGATCACCGTCCGGATGCTGCTCCAGCACACCAGCGGCCTGTTCAACCACACCGGGGAGTACTACGAGGACGGGTCCACCGCCCCGGGCATCCCCTGGGAAGGCCAGGCCTGGGTCGACAACCTCCACCTCACCTACCGGCCCGAGGAGTTGGTCCGCCTGGCCCTGGGCAAGCCGTCCCGCTTCGAACCCGGCACCGGCTGGAGCTACTCCAACACCAACTACGTGCTCGCCCGCCTCCTGGTCGAGCAGCTCACCGGCCGCCCGTACGCCGAGGAGATGCGCCGGCGCATCCTCACCCCGCTCGGCCTCACCGGCACCCTGGTGCCGGACGCCTCCCCCGAACTCCCCGAGCCGCACGCCCACGGCTACTACACCTACCAGGACGGCGAGGAGTGGAGGACCGTCGACGTCACCCGCTCCGACCCCTCCTGGATCTCGGCGGCCGGCGACATGGTCTCCACCACCCGTGACCTCCACCTCTTCTTCTCCGCCCTGCTCGGCGGCCGGCTGCTCCCCGCCGCCCTGCTGGCCGAGATGCGCACCCCGCACACCACCTTCGCCTACGGCCTGGGCCTGATCGTGGAGGAGACCGAAGCCGGCACCCTCTACACCCACAACGGCGGCTTCTGGGGCTGGGGCGCCCTGATGTACGGCTCCCCGGACGGCTCCACCACCCTGACCGCCTCCCTCACCACCGGCGACGCCCGACTCGAACTCCCCCAGGCGGCCGAGGCGTTCGCCAAGGTCCAGCAGCTCCTCCTCCCGCTGGCCTTCCCCCCGAAGCCCTGACCCCGCCTCACCCCGCGCTGCCCCGCCCCCTCCGACCGGGCCGCGCCGGACCCCCACCCGGCGCGGCCCACCGCCGTCCCGCCCGGCGTCAGCCCGTCATCCCCTCCCGCTGCTCCGCCTCCGCCAGCAGCTCCATCACCCTCGCCCGGAACGGATGCCCCACCTCGATCCGCCCGGCCCACTCCCGCGCCTCCAGCAGCAGCGCCCGCCGCAACTCCGGCGCGCCGGCCAGCTTCCCCGCCTTGCTCTCGTCCACCAGCACCCGCGCCAACTTCGACGCGTACACCTGCGGACTCACCTCCGCCAGGGTCCGGTACACCGCGATCCCCTCGGCACCCCGCAGCAACCGCCGGTCCAGACTCATCAGCCGCACCCGGGCCCGCAGCACCCGCTCCTGATGCACCATCACATCCCCCTTCGTCACCGCACGCCCGACCGCCGGACCCTGGCGGGCCCGGTACGAAGAGACGTGGAATGCCGACGAGTCTGTCCCGCCCGACCCCCTCCCATCAAGATCGAAGAACCGTGTTCCCGGTCCTACCGAACCCCTCCCACCACGGGATACATTGGGGTCGCCTCACACCCCGGCCCCACCCGGATCCCCTCCCTCCGGCACTCTCCGGACACCGGCCACCGCCCGCCGATGGTGTTCGGGGCCGTGACCACACCCGATCTCCCGCCGTCACCCGACCGCGCCCCGGCCCCCTCCGCCAACGGCCCGCAGTGGTGGCAGCAACCCGCCGTCCGCCTCGGCGCCGGCGGCCTGCTCACCCCGGACCGCGACGCCCGGCTCCCGGACGACCCGCTGAACGGGCAGAGCCCCCCGAGCCGCTGTGACGCGGTTCGGGGGGCTCGAAAGTCCGGCGGCGGACGAGTCGGCCTGTACGCCGGGCACAGTCTCCACAGGGGCACTGACCTGCGGAAACGCTCCTTCCAAGGCTCGGATCGCCACGCCATCGCCACACCTTGGAGCAGCGCCACATTCACGCGGCCGACTCCTCATCGCCGTCCTCCACAGTAGCGGGGACCACTACGTCAGCGGTCTCCTCGAAGAAGACCGCCTCCAGAGCGACCCGATCCCGGGCAGCGGCTCCCTTCACCTGGTGGTGGTAGGTGGCGTCCAGTTCGGCTTCGGATGCGTGGCCCATGTAGAGCTGCACCGTGGCCTTCGAGAGGCCCTGATCCAGTGCGTACGAGGCGAACGTGTGCCGAAGGTCATGGAAGCGGAAATCCTCGGGAAGCCCGGCAACGCTAAGCGCGCGCTTGAACATCTTGTAGAACCCATCGCGCCGAATGAGCTTGGCTCGGGTAGTCCGGAACATGAGCTTCTGACCTTCCGGAAGCACTACCACCGAGTGGGTGTCCAGGTGATCGAGGAGCGCCCGGTGGACGAAGCCGGGCAGCGGGACCTCACGCTCATGAGACCGTTCGGTCTTGGTGTAGTCCACCAGTTCGGCACGAGAGGCCACCTTGATGACCTGTCGGCGAACCGTAAGGGTGCCGGCCGCAAGGTCGATGCTGTCTTCGCAGAGGCCAAATGCCTCACCTGAGCGAAGCCCGCAGCCAACCCCGACCATGATCATTGCGCGGGCGTGCGAGGGCATCGCCTCGTACAGCGCCCACACCTGCTCACGAGTTGCCGGCACGATCTTCTTCCGCTTAGTCTCTGGCAGCTCAATGTCTACGCACGGCGAGAACTGGATCTTGCGGTTCCGAACGGCAGCATTGATGCAGGCGCGGAATATCTTGTAGATCAGGTGGACCGTCCTGGCTGCCAGACCCTTGGCCGTCAGACCCTTGATCCACCGCCTGACATCAGATGGTTCGATGCTGTGGAGATATCTCCCGCCGAACTCCGGGACAATGTGGTTGCGCATGTGAAGCTTGTAGGTCTCTTGAGTTCCCGGCCTACGCGTCTTGGATGCAAGCCACTCCGCCGACCACTTGAGGAACGTCTCCTTCAGATGCTTCGGCCGAACGATCACGCCATTGGACTTGGCATCCAGGATCTTGCGCTCGTACGCCTGCGCCTCGGACTTCTTTTCGAACGTCATGTCTGCGGGGGCACCGTTGGCGTCGCGCACCCGCGCAGTCCAGCCGTGGCCACAGTCCTTCCGCTCACACTCGCAGCGCCCCAGGCATATGCACTTGGCGGGGTCGCGGTGGCGGCACTTCTCGGCGCACAGGCAAGGGCACTGGCACCGCTTGACTACTGACACTTGGATCTCACTCTCTCTGATCACCCGAGGGGGTGATGCGCTCAGAATGCACACGGGCCACCCAGGGTTGTCAACCCTGGGTGGCCCTACTCGTGTGCTAGGTTTCATACATGGATGGCGTTGAGGTGGTTCAGACAGTCGGCGGCTGGTTGGTGCGCCTCTGGTGGCCCGGCGAGCCGGGCGGCCAGGGGCCCCAGAAGGTCACCATCGAGCCAGCGGCCGACGCTGCTCCCCGGGACGTTGCCCGGGGGGTCTCAACCACCGTCCTGCGGCGAATCGACCTTGCCGCCGCTCAGGTCACTGCCAATGCCGGCTCGCGCTCCGAGGCCGCGATGCCACCAGGGGCGGAACTAGCAGCTCGGGCACGGCAGTTGCTTGCCGAGGACGGCGTATCCCCGCGCTACCTCGCCGCCCTGTCCGCCGCCTACAAGCTGGCATCGGACGCCGGCCTCCCCGCCCCGATCCCCTCTCTTGCAGAGCAGATCGGCCGGAAGCCCGACACAATCCGCGACCAGCTCAAGAGAGCCCGCCGGGACGGTCTCCTTACCACCGTCGCAGGAAAGGCGGGTGGCGAATTGACGTCGAAGGCTCTGGGTTTGCTCGCTTAATCCAAATTCTCGATCCAACGCTCAAGGTCCGCCGGGCGACAACGGAGCCGGTTCCCGACTTTCTTGAACGGAATTTGCTCTCGTTGCCAGTTGTCGTATATCCAGGAAACGGGAACCTGAAGCTTTTCGGCAACATCGCCGACTTTCATCATCGCTTGCCCGGTCAATCAACTTCCTCCGGGTCAACTTCACTGGTGAGCGACATTTCTGCCGACCAGTATTCGCCAGCCATCCCTTCTGCCAGGCTTGCCGGCACTCCAGCCATGAGGGCTTCTCGGTATACCAGGCCAACCGCCTGGGCCACGGTTACCGCATTTTGGGCCCGCTGGACGAGCAGTTCTTCGCTGAATCGCTGATTGATCTCGCGGGCGAGTTCAGCAAACGGGTCGGGCTCCGGGGAGTTCTCGGTCATACGCACCTCTCAGCGTCGGTTTCGAAAGCGCACAGCGAGCAGAGGCCCATATCCACGTCGTCAACGTCATAGAGGCCGACCGACGGGCTGTTTCCGCAGTACTCGCAGTCTTCGGTGTAGTCGTCTTCGTATTCGTCTTGCACGGGTCCCCCGTTAGTGCTTTGAGTCTTCAAGGTCGAGCACCGAGCCCCACGAACGGTCTCCGATCTCTCCGTCGGCGGGGATCTCAACTCCCTTGACGGTGAACTGCATCAGTTTCGCAGCTTCCCGCATTAGCTCCTCGGCTCGATCCTTCGGAAAGCTGAAAACGATTTCATCGTGGATAATGAGGCGCATCCACTTTGTGTAACCGGCTTCGTGGAGTCGGAGCACAGCTCGGGCCGTGATATCCCGACTGCCCGATTGAATGAAATAATTCTGGGCAGCGTAGAGGCGCCCCCGATCCACGGGAAGCCTTCGGCCGGTGCTGGTGTAGATGAATCCGGTACGCCGCGCCTCAGCCATGAGACGGTCAGCTAGCTTTCCTACATAGGTGTAGGTGGAGCCGAAAGCATCAATTGTCCGGCGGGCAACATCTTCCAGCACCTTCGCCTGAGTCACGAGTGCCTTCCAGCCGCCCCCGAAAACGATCAGGAAGTTCCCCATCTTCCCGACCTTGCGGGGAACTCCTGCGGCGTCTGCGGTGATCTGGTGGAGATCCTTGCCATTGGCGAAGGCGTCCCGCATAACCGGGTCCCCGCTCTCCGCCGCGAGGAACCTCAGTTCCATGTTGGCGAAGTCAATGCAGCAGGTGACGTGACCTTCCTCCGCCAGGAACATGTGCCTGACGTAGCCGGTACCCGCCGGGAAGGTCTGGGCCGGCACGCTGCCGGTAATCGACATGCGGGCCGTCCTGGCCTGGAGGCTGTTCAGAGTCGCGTGTACGCGCCCCTTCGAATCCCTACCGCTAAGGGCTCGTTCGAACCAAGTGCTCCTCCACTTGCCAGCCTTGGTGGCCTTCTTGACCGCCTCGGCCAGCGGGTGATCGATGGCGTCGAGCACCTCGGCGTCCATCGCCAAGTTGCCCTTGGCTGTCTTCTTCGTGAGGCGGACGCCGAACCCAGTGAACGCCTCGATCAGTTGGGCCGAGGAGTTCACGTTGGCCACCCCGAACTCGGCTGCCACCGCTTCCCACTTCGCCTGTTCGGCGAGCAGCTCGGCCGCCCGAGCCTCGGCGTACTCTGCGTCCAGCAGGTATCCGGTGCGCTCGATCAGCGCGCAGACGTAGGCAAGCCGATGCTCCCAGCCGAAGAGTCCCTTCCTCCGCGAGCGGAGCGGGATCATCGGGTAGAGCAGGTGGAACAGCCTGTACGCCAAGCAAGGGTCCATCCCGGCGTAGAGCAGAAACGTTTCGTCGGACAGGCTGACGATGGGCCAGATGTCTTCCTTCTTGACCTTGTACGCCTTGGCGATCCGGGTCATGGAGCCCTTGACCTGCTCGGCAAGATCTCGGTCCAGGTAGTGCTTCGTCAGCTCTTCGAGCTTGAGACCAGGACCCTGCTCCTTGACGGCCCTTGGGTCCACCAGATGGGCCGTGATCTTGGTGCAGATCGCCTTCGGCGCCAGCTCTTCGAGCGGGATGCCAAGCGTTGCCTCGACTACGTGAAGGTCAAAATTCGCGTTGTGGATGATGAGCCGGCCAGCCTGCCGGAGAGCCCAGCGGGCGGCCTCCGCGTAGTCCTCCCCGGCCTCGACGGGGAGAACCCAGCTCTCGGTTGCCGTGCCGAACTGCGCGAGGCGGCAACGGAATCCGCGGTCGGCGTTCCACCAGTCGAGCCCGGTGGTCTCGGTGTCGAACCCGAGGGCAGTCGAGTTGGCTTCGACCCAGTCAACGAACTGGGCCAGGTCCCAGGGTGTTTCGGCGACGTGGATTCGAACGATCTGCCGCTTGATGGGGTGGGTGATGAGGCGCATCGTCCTCCTCTCGTCAGGGTGGGTCGGGTGTGGTGCATTCGTGCTGTTCGGCAGCGGTGATCAGGTCGGCCAAGCGGACCAGGCCGCCCTTGCAGCACAGGCAGCCACCGCCGCCGACTTCCTCTCCGCAGGGTTCGTGCAGCACCGAGACGCCGCCGTTCTCCCAGCCCTCGACCAGGTATTGAGTAGGGTCCATGTCGCTCCCGGGGCAGGCGGGGGGCCGGCCGAAGCCGACCCCCCAGATCAACTTTTTGGGCAGGCCGAGGCACTACTTGGCCTTGTAGCTGCCGTCCTTCTGGCGCCACAGCGGCTCGCACTGGTCGCTCTTCTCGCGGGCCTGGCAGAAGAGGGCCGCCCAGCTCCCCTTCTCTACGAGCTTCCGACCGTGCGCGCAGTCGTCGTCTGCCGGGCCGGCCGAGTTGGAGGCCGGGACGACCTTGCCGCCTTCGAAGCGCGTGGGCTGGGCCGCCTGGGACGGGGCGGCTCCCTGGTAGCGGGACTGGGTGTACTCCGCCGCCTTGGCGGTGAGGTCGATGAGCCCGGCGCCCTTGAGGGCGTTGAGCAGGGCCACACCGCGATCGGCGGTCTCACTGGCGTCATGGCCCCAGACGGCCGGGGTGATCCACGGCGCGTCGAAGCCGGAGCCGGCCTTGAGGGTGAAACCGATCTTGAACGGGGCGGAGGAGCTGGTCTGGGTGGGGGTGGTCTCGGTCATGGGCGCCTCCTGGGTGGGGTTGGTCGGGGTGTTCTGCGCGGGCTCGTCCCACGGGGAGGTCGGGTCGAACGGGTCGGGATAGGTCAAGGGCAACTCCTGTTGCTAGAAGGGGGGTTCGTTCTCGGCCTCGGCCAGCATGCTGGCCAGGGCCCTGCGCTCCGGGGGAGCTAGGAGAAACTCGTGGACACCGCTGGCGTTGACCACCAGGACGTAGATATCCGATCCCGGCTCGTCATCGGCGACAACTTGCAGGGTGGCGTCCCCACGGCGGTAGTGCCGCCGGCTCTCCGTCACCGTCAGCGGGCACCGGCCCGGGTGGTGGCTCGAATGTGGCCGTTCATGGCGATGGCCAGGGCATCGGCAGCCCTGTTGGCCACGAGCCGTTCCGCGTGGTCCCGGGCAGGGATTCCGAGGACGTAGATGCGGGTCAGCGCCTCACGGTATCGGTCGTTCAGGCGCTTGAGGCCGCGTTCGGCGTCCATTCGAGCCGAGGTGATGTTGTCAGTAATCCGGCAACGCCCCAAGTCATCTTTCTTGCCGATGAGTTCGCTGATCTCCGCGTCCGTGTAGACGAGGCTCTTGAGCGCGTTCCGGGCCTCCTCGGGCGTGTAGTAGTACTGGCCGTCCTCGGTGTCCCGCGTATTCTGCTCCCGCGCGGCGTATGCCTTCGCGGTGCGCCAGGCCGCCTTGCGGAAGAACTCCTCGAACCCGTCCTCGCCAGCCTTCTGCTCGAAGAGCGCTCGCTGCTCCAGCGCATGCTTGAGGATCTCCTGCGCCACGTCGTCAGCCTCGACGATCGGCCACTTGCTGGCCAGATCCTTGGCGACCTTGTGGGCGGTCGAAGCAGCCTTCGCCCAGTCGATCTCAGCCATCAGGCTGCCTCCTTCTCGTTGTTGGTCTTCTTGGTGAACTTCCCGCCCTTGCGCGGGATTTGGCCGTACCGCTGGCCCTCGACCACGAACGAGCCGTCAGGCTCGACAGGGATCGCGTGCGGGGTGGCACCGTGGGCACCGCAGTAGAAGAGCCCGAAACCCTTCTGCCAGTTGGCCGGGCCGTTCTTGAGGTAGCCGGCCTGCTTCACGTCCATCAGGTGGCCAACCTCGAATCCGTAGATCGTGGTCAGCTTCCCGTTGTGGCCGGTGGTGTGAGGGCTGATCGCCAGGCGGTGGGTGTGACCCATCACCAGGGAGACGCCCGCCTTCACGGCCTTGAGTCGGGCGGTCGCTCCCGGGACCTGGCTCATCCCGGGGGACTCGTGTCCGTGGACCGCGACCCAGCCGGGGGCGAACTGGTAGTAGGGCTCCGCCCTTTCCACTCCGAAGCCCTTGAAGTCCAAGAGGTTCTCGAACTTGTAGAACTGGTCCTCGGCGGCCAGCGCCGGAGCCTTCGCCGCGAGGTAGGTTCGCGGCCTCGCGTCGTGGTTGCCTTCAAGGATCTTGACCGGGCCGTCATAGCCCGATCGGAGCGGGGCCAGGAAGTTCCTCTTCGCATACTCCGAGTCCCTGATGACGTTGCCCTCGAACTCGGCCCTGGTGCCGGCGCTCCACCGGGACGGGGCCGGGTAGTCCACCAGGTCCCCGATCTGGAGCACCTCGTCCGGCTGGTACTCGTGGACGAACTTGATCACGTTGCGCAGGGCACGCTTGTCCTCGAACGGGATCTGGGTGTCACTGATTACTACAACTCGCTTCACGCGCCTCCTAGTTGACGGATTTCGTAGTCGAGATACCAGCGCGCCTTGCGCAGATCCTCCAGCGGATCGGCGCTCTTGCGGCCGGCACGCAGCAGGTACTTAACCGCGTTGCCTCGGACGAAGGTGAGGTGCTTGGTGATCTCGATGACCTCCACCGGGAGCCAGGTGTAGTGGGCCGGATGGTCCACCACGTCCTCAACCTGGTCGGCACCTGCCTTCACCAGCTCGTCTTCGGTGTAGGCCAGCGGCGAGCCCGAGGGGAACTCCAGTTCGATTGGAAAAGGCAAGCTGGGATCGACGGCAACCACTGTGCCGACCTGGCCGGCCCGGAAAGACCGGGCCCATGCCTCCGGGCCGTACTCAGCAGCAGGCAGCACCTTTGCCTCGTCACCAACCTGGTAGCTCACAGCTCCTCCAGCTCGTTATCGGCGAACCACAGGCCGCGGCCGTCGTCGTCCGGGTCGTCCAGGACGACCGAGGTCCCGTCCGTAACGTAGGCGTAGTCCACGTCCTCCACGGTGCCGGTCCAGCCCTCCAAACCCTTGGCCAGAGACCTGACCCTGGTGCCGGGAACCCACTTGCTGACGCGCTGCTTCATAGTCCGAGCCTCTTCCTGTACGCGTCCGCGCCCTTGGCGTGAACGAATGAATTGATGTCCGAACCCAGGTTGATCACAACCGAGTTGGGGAGATCGGCGGCCCGCTTCTCGGCGGCTTGGAGGCCGGCCGGGTCCGGGTCCGCGATGATGAAGACCCGCTCGTACCCAACCAGCGCGGGCTTGAAGTGGGGCTTCCACGCCCCGGTTCCCTGGCTGCCGACGCACGGCACTCCCGCTACCTCCGACGCCATGGCGTCGAACTCGCCCTCCGAGAGCGCCATGTGCGGCGTCCCGGTGATCAGAGCTGGGGTGTTGAAGAGTCTGGGATAGTCACCCGGGAGTGACCGGTACTTCCCGTGCCCGTCGTGGCGCTCCTTCCGGGTTGGCGCGAGGTACTCGCCCTGCTCGTCACGCACGCACTCGTCCCGGATGCACCGGAACCGGAGGGTTGCAGTGCCGTGCTCGCCTCCAGCTGGCCGGAGGTAGGGGATCACCAGCATCCCCGTCAGGTGCTCATGGCCCGTTCGACCCGAACGGACGTAGCCCAGACCGAACTTGCTTGCCGCCTTGCCCAAACCTCGGGCGTTCACATACTTTTCGGCCGGGCTTCCCGGATACTGCTCGAAATACGTCCTTGCGGCCTCCACCGAACCGCTTACGTGCGAACTCTTGGGCTTCTCTGAACCCAATTTCCATCTCCCTCCTGATCACGTCGATGCCATCTTCGGAGACGTCGCAGACGAAGCACGACCACCGCTCCCGGACCGTGTGCACCGAGGCACTCGGGCTGCTGTCCGGGTGGAGCGGGCAGAGGATCTTCTGCCAGCGGTCCCGGTCGTCCTCGACCTCCAACCCGTAGAAGTGCCTGAGCACTTCACTGATCCTCGGCTTCTCCACGCTGGTCTCCATCAGTCGTGTAGCGAGGTCCAAGCACCTGCCAGGCCGGATACTTCTCTAGGTACTCAGCGGCCCGCCGGAGAACCTCCGGGCGGTCACGTGCGCCCCGGGCGAGGAGCTGCCCGTTGCACCGCTGGCAGAGCAGGCCCCGAATCGCCTCCGTCTTGTGGCAGTGATCCACCGCGAGGTTCGTCCGCCGCGTCTCCTGGCAGATCGCGCACCGACCGCCCTGGGCCTCGAAGAGGCGCTGGTACTCCTCGGTGGTCAGACCGTAGGTCGCCCGCAGACGCGCATCCCGGGACGCTGCTCGCGTCCGGGACTTTTTGCAGGTCGAGCAGACCCGACCCCGCGTTCCGGCGAAGAAACGTTCCGCCTTGCTCTTCGAGCACTTTGAGCAGATGCGGTATCCGCGCCTGGCCTCAGCCACGCGCCCTCACGGCACTTTCCACCCGCAGCTGGTCCCGGAGGTCCGCCAGCTCCTTGGTGAGTGCTACCAGGCGCTCGACCGGGACAGCCTTCCACTCCTCGATGCCTCCCGGTTCCTGCACCGACAAGGCCACCGTGTTGATGCCGCGTCCGGTGGAGCGAGCCAAGTCCTTGGCGAGGCTGCGGAGGCTGATCCCGTGCCGGCCGGTAACTCGGACCACCAAGGCCACGACACCGCCGCCAGCTTCCTCCAACTCCTTGGCGGAGACCCCCGTGCGTCCGGGGACCAGGTCCACCATCTCCTTCTCGATCGTGTAGCCGTGAGTCATCGTCATCAGGTCCACTCCCCCGGAGTGAGTACGTCGGTGAGCCGCATGCTGCGGCGGTCGAAGTTGTAGCTGGAGAAGGTGGCGCCGCTGGAATCCTCGAATCCCTCGCGGTTCTTCACCGGGCTGATGTGCAGCACCCTGCCGTCCATCCCGTCGAGCTCCTTGTGAATCGTCAGGATCAACGACGGCACGCGGCCGATCTTCCCCTTCACGCCGGACAACGGGATCGGCTCCAGGCCATCCGAGTACTCCCCAACGACGTGATGAAGCGCGAGCACGTGGGCCCCGGTCACCCGGGCCATCTCGGACATGTACTCGCACAGGCCCTCAAGGCTCATAACCATGCTGGAAGCATCGGGAGTTGGCCCCGCATCCACATTGGTGATGTTATCCACCACGATCAAATGCGGATGGCATCCGAAGACCTCGAAGTAGCAGGCGAGGTCCCGTTCGAGATCCGAAGGGGTGGGCCTGGCCTCGTAGTTGAAGCGCACCCACCACCGTTTTGCAAGGGCCTCCCCGTAGACATCGAAGCCACCTTCGAGCAGGCGGGATTTGATCGCCTTCACGTCTTCGCCCGTGATGATCGCGGTCGCCCGGGAGAGCTGAGTAGCAGCCCCCGAGTCAGCTGAGAAGTAGAGCACCGGGAGGTTGCTGTGCATTGCCAGGTTCGCAGCCAACAGGGACTTGCCAGTCCCGGGGCCGGCAGCGACCAAGCTGAACTCGCCTCGCCTGAACTGGACTTCGTGCCTCTCCAACCCCTTGAGCGAACAAGGGATAGGCTCGCCGGCCGCCCCACGGACGGTCACCGACTGTGCCAATGAGTACATCCTAAGCCACCCCCCAGTTCAACTTTTTCTTGATAGAAAATCCCGGCCTAGGCCGGGTCGCTTGAGAAGAACCTAGCAAGCAGTACCCCCCAGATCAACTTTTTATCGAAAAAAAGAGCACTTGTGCTTCATGTCACAGAAGCGGCAGAGGAACCCTGGCTTTGCAGGGAAGTCACCTGCCTTCACGCCAGCGTCCATACGGGCATAGCGCTCCCCCACCTCATCGACCGAAACAGCCGAGAGGTCAACCGGGCGGGACAGTCCGCCCGTCTTGCCCATGTACCAGTCACCACGATTCACTGTGACGCCGTGCGCAAGCTCGGTGGCCGCCTTGTACGTCTCCAGCTGAAACTTGGATTTGGTACTCCCCGTCTTGAGGTCGCGAACCCGGACCGAGCCATCGACCTCGGCCACCAACTGGTCTATATAGCCACGGACTTGGATGCCTCCGAGCTCCACCGAGAAGTAGAGCTCCAGCGCGATCCCCTTTTCGGGGACCTGCCAGATTGACGGCTGGTTGTTCCGAGTCCATCGAACGTAGTCAGCAGTCTGCTGCTGACCAAGGACGTACCTGTGCTCAATGTCCTCGGCACCCGTGCCGGCCGCAGACAACCAGCGGTCCGTGTTGGGCTCCTGGTCGAGCCCCTTGTTGATCAGCGCGGAGTACTGGTCGGAGAAGAGTTGGATGGCCTCTTCCTCTGTCATCGTTCGCTGAGATCGCTCTACCGCCTCAGCGGCCGAGTGGAACGCCGTACCGTGGGCGCTCCAAGCCGCCGGGAGAGGCGTCACGCGCTCCACGCGCTGGAGCCAGTATCGGTGTCCGCACTTCTCGTACTGCTCGGTCTGGCTCACCGATCGAGCCTGCATCGCTACGTTGCTCACTGAACCACCGCCTTTGGGCATGCTCGGATGAAGACGAACCGCTCGCTCCCCGGGAAGTGGGAGTTCGGGTAGTCATGTGTCTCGGATTCAAGGGTCATGTCAATGAAGCGAAGCCGGAGGCGCTGAAATATCTGCTCCTCCTGGTAGGCAAGCTCTGCCGCACCCTCTTCACTGAGAGGCAAAGCATGGGCAATGTCCCAGTACTCCCCCACCGTAGAGGACTCACTCCTCAGGATGATCAGGTCAGCTGCCTGAGTCATTGCTACGGATACTGATGTGCCCCGGTCAATCTCCTCAAGCACCTTCACCTTCACGGCCTGCGGGACCGTAGCGCCCATTACCCCTCCTCCTTCGAGCACACACGGTGGCATGCCCGCACCCCGTGTGACCAGCAATTTATCTCACGGACCTACGACAAGCCCTTCACCGAGCAGTGAGCCGGATCACATTGATTGACTACTAGCTGACTGGACGTCAGATGAAGGATCTTGCCAAATGAAAAGGCCCCACATGGAGTGGGGCCTGATGGCTGCGCACTGATCGACGTTGCCCGCGGGTCCTTGGTTCCGTCCTGTGTCCCTCGGCCTAGTTCTCGGGTTGTGGATCGAGCGTGAGCACGCGAGCGGCCCTCTCGGAAGGGGCCGCTCGGTCGGCCGGCCACCGGATCGCCAGATGCCCATCGGTCGGCAGCCGAGGTACCCACTCGAAGCCTCGCTCGCGGCTGTAATCCAGCACAAGCCCTCTGGTGCGAAGTCGCTTCTCAAACAGGTCGGCCGTATGAGCCTGCCGCTCACTGAGTGAGGCGTCGCCAAGCCTGCGCCTCATCCACACCTTGAGAGACTGGGCAGGCGAACTGGAGTGATGCGAGGGACCGTTATCGACGGTCAGGATGGACCATGCCTCGGAAAGAATGTCATTGACGACAGCAGCGGCCAGGGGCCGTCGATAGTAATTTTGCTCAGCAAGGCGCTTTGCTACAGCTTGAAGGGTGACTCCGTACTGGTCGGCGATCTCCTGATTCGACCTTCCCAGCACGAAAAGCTTCTTGAGTTCTGCATCGCTTGGCAGCCTAGCCATTTGAGTTCCCTTGCTTAGTGTCCCTGCTGATACGTGAACCCTGCTCGGGATGCCGAGCGTACATCTAGAAACCCCCCAGATCAAGTAACGATGTCCTACCCCCGCGCCAGCCTGCCAAGTGTGACCTGACTCTCACTTTGGGCTTGAAGCGAGCGCTGGAGGCCCACCGCTCACATACGCCTTTAGTGAGAGCAAGTGAGGGACAGGCCAACGGGCTGGACCTTACTAGCGACCTGAGACACCATCAAAAGCTTTGGTGTTGTTCGCATTTGAACCTAACTCTCAGGTGTCTCTCAATACAGGATCAGTAACTGCCCCGGCCGCCAGACTAGTATCCGGCCGGGGCCTCGGCTCCACCACCAGGAGGACACCGTACCCAGGGCCAAGAGCATCTGCTTGAAGGGCGGCTGCACCTCCGTCACCGTTCGAGACGGGAGGTGCGGCTCCCACCAGCTTCGGCAATCGTGGGACCGCCCCTCTCCTCGAAACCTCAACCGGCCCAGGGACGCTGCAAGCCGGCGTTCACGGGCGCTAGCCCGGGATCGCTTCACCTGCCAACTCTGCGGCTCTCGAAGCGAGTTGGAGGTTGACCACAAGACTCCGGTGGCCCAAGGCGGCACCTGGGAACTGGACAACCTGGTGACGCTGTGTCGCTCCTGCCACAAGATCAAGACCTACCGCCGCTAGGCCGCTTCCAACTCCGGCCCCTGGCCGTCGAGTTCCCGGCCCGCCCACATCTGCGCGGGCCTTCTTCATGCCCTCTTCCCTCTGGAGATCACATGCTGGTGGACTGCGCCGGCCGCTGCGGTGGCTGCCCGTCCTGCTCCGGCCCGGACCCGGGCCTTCCCCCCAACCGAGCTGCTTCCCGACGGTGGCGCCGCGAGGCGAGCGCCGACCTGTACGACCTGGCCGACCTCTACGGCGTCGAGCTGCACCGGGCGGTGTTGCGGTGACCCGAGGACCGAAGCCCAAGCCGAACGCCATCAGGCGCAACGTGCACCCCGGCGCCCAGGAGCTGGCCAACGAGGCCCAGCCCGGCCGGGAACTCCCCCGGGCCCTCGGCATCAAGACGAGCGGCGCCCGCCGCTTCTGGCGGACCTGGTCCACCGCGCCGCAGACAGCGGCGTGGGCAGAGACGGACTGGATGGAGCTGGAGATCACCACATTGCTGGTCGATTTGCTCTTCCAGGGTGACGTCAAGCTCGCGGCGGAGATCCGCCAGCGGGTGGCCAAGTGGGGCGCGACGCTGGAAGACCGCTCTCGGCTGCGGATGAAGCTCGAAGACGCCGAGCCCGAAGGGCCGGCCGCCGAACCTCCTGCTCTCGACCTGGACGAAGAGCTCTTCAACCTGCTCAACAACCCCTAGGAGGCGGTGACTTGGCGCAAACAGGCAACATTCCGGCCGGTGTGCCGCACCCCTCCCGATCCCTCGGCTACCAGATCATCCGCTGGGCCCAGACCTATATCGTCCAGCCCGATGGCGAGAACGCGGGCCAACCCTGGCGGTTCACCCCCGAGCAGCTGCGCTTCGTGCTGTGGATGTACGCGATCGACGACAAGGGGAGGTGGCTCTACCGGTCCTGTGCGCTGCGGCGCGCGAAGGGCTGGGGGAAGTTAGACACCCCTGCTGGCGGCGCTGTGCATCGTTGAGTTCATCGGTCCGGCCCGCTTCTCCCACTGGGACGAGCACGGGATGCCGGTCGGCAAGCGGGTTCCGCTGCCACTGGTACAAATCGCTGCGACCTCCCTCGATCAGACCGCGAACACGCGGGACATGATCCGCGGCATGCTCGCCGAGTCCCCGGCGGAGGCCGAGTACGGCCTTGATATCGGTAAGGGGCTCATCCAGTTCACCGACGGCCGGCCCGGCCGGATCGAGCCCGTCACCTCTTCTTCCCGAGGTCTTGAGGGGGCGAGGCCCACCTTTGTCTGACCCCCGGAAGGGACGTTCCTTCCGGGGGTCAGGCAGGTAGCACTTCTGTGTCTGTGACGAGGTCCACCACTGGGTCGAGTCGAACCAGGGGATCTACGTCTGGGAGACGTTGGACCGCAACGTCCAGAAGACGGCCGGTGCCGGATCTCGTCTGATCGAGACGACGAACGCGTACAACCCGAACGAGAACAGCATTGCCCAGCGCACCCACGAAGCGGTGCTCGCTGCTGCCGGCCGCATCCTCTACGACTGCGTGGAGGCCCTCGGCGAGCTGGACTTCGCCGACCGCGCAGCCGTCGAGGCGGCGGTCACCGAGGCATACGGGGACTCCAGTTGGGTCGATGTTCCCGGCATCGCGGACGCGATCCAGGACCCCCGCACCCCGGCCGCCGTTGCCTTCCGGTTCTACCTGAACCGCATCCAGGAGAACGCCGACGGCTGGATGACGAAGGGCGACTGGGAAGCCTGCCTCAGCGAGGACGACCCGATCCTTCCCGGCGACCAGATCGCCATCGGCATGGACGGGAGCCTCCGAGGTGACGCCACCTGCCTGGTGGGCGTGCGCCTGCGCGACGGCAAGCTCTTCAAGATTCACCTCCAGGAGAACCCTCGCGACCCCAACCGGCCCGACTGGGAGGTGGACGTCCTGGCCGTCGAGGCGGCCGTAGCAACCGCTTTCTCCACGTGGCGAGTTGAGTGGTTCTACGGTGATCCGCCGTACTGGCAGGAGGCGTTGGGCCGCTGGTCGATCACCTACGGGGACGATCGCGTGTTCGAGTTCTGGACCAACCGGCCAACCCGCATGGCCACCGCCACCGAGCGTTTCCGCAGCGCGGCGGCGATGAGGGATCTGCTTCATGACGGTGATCTCGACCTGGCCCGCCACGTCCTGGCGGCCGTCACTCGCGAGGTTCCCCAGGGAACCTTGATCACTAAGCAGAGTCCGAAGTCGAAAAAGAAGATCGACTTGGCCGTGGCGGCGATCTTGGCCTACGAGGCCCGCGCCGATGCCATCGCGGACGGCCGACTCAAGAAGCGCCGAAGCCGTGTCATCGGCTTCTGAATCCGGAGACCTATGATCCTATCCCCCAATAGCAGCATTTCCAGCGCAGGGCCTCCGGAAAAGCCGGAGGAATGGCTTACCCATCTGCATTCCCGGCTGCCTGGGCCGGACTCGCTGGCAGTGAAGTTTGCCCAGTACTACGACGGTGACCAGCAGAAACTTGCCTTCTCGCAGATGCGGTACAAGGCAGCCTTCCGGGACGTGTTCAGCGGCTGGCGGGACAACTTCTGCGGCATGATCGTGGACTCGGCGAATGAAAGAATGTTTGTCGAAGGCTTCCGCTTCCCCGGCAGCAGCGGGGCCGACAGGGACGCCCGCACCTTCTGGCAGCGCTCCAGCATGGATGCCTTCTCCAACTCGGTCCACCTGGACGCGATGATCCAGGGCACCGCATACGTCCTGGTCTGGGCCGACAAGGACGGGCAACCGTCCATCCGGCCGGTCTCCGCCGAGTCGATGGCCGTGCAGTACAAGGCGGGCTCGCTGACCGAGCTGGAGGCCGCAGCCAACTTCTACTCCGACGCCTGGGGCCGCCAGGGCGCGATGTTGTGGACCGAGAAGTACGTCTATGACGTCCCCCTCGGTAGTACCTCGTGGACGCAGGGAACCCGGAAGAAGAACCCGCTCGGCGTGGTTCCGGTCGTCCCGTTCAACAACAGGCGCAGGCTGGTTGGCGACCCGATCTCGGACCTGGCGAACTGCATCCCGATCCAGGACGCGATCAACAAGACCGTCATGGACGCGTTGACGGCCAGTGAGTTCGCAGCCTTCCCGCAGCGGCACGTTACCGGCCTGGAAATCCAGGAGGACATCAACGGCCGGCCGATCGAGCCGTTCGACGTCGCCGTGGACAAGATCCTTCAGGCGGAGGACCCCCAGGCCAAGTTCGGCGCCTTCGCCCCGGCCGACCTCGGCAACTACGTGACCTTGGTGGGCATGCTGGTCCAGCACCTGGCCAGCGTCAGCCGCCTCCCGGCCCACTTCTTCCTGGTCAACGGGGCCACCGCCCCGTCCGGGGAGTCGATCCTCTCAGCGGAGGCCGGTCTCGTCGCCAAGGTCAAGGAGAAGATGCTCCACTTCGGAGAGGCGTGGGAGCGGGTCGTCCGACTGTGCTTCGCAGTGATCAAGGACCCTCGCAAGGATGCCTTCGAGATGGAGACCATCTGGCGAGACCCCGAGTATCGAACCGAGGCGCAGCACATTGACGCGCTGCTCAAGCTGGCTCAACTCAACGTTCCCGAAGAGCAGTTGTGGCTTGACGCGCGATACACCCCCACGCAGATCGAAGCGTTCCGGGCGATGCGCAAGCGCGATGCCGAGCATGCCGCCGAGATCGCACGGATCAACCCCCGCCACGATCCTGCGGCCGTCGAGGCCAAGAAGGCGGCCTCCAAGCCGCCCCAGGGCAACAGCGGCAATGCGAACCGCAAGATCCACGAAATGAAGTAGCCGGTCCTCCGGACCGAACTTCCCTCATACCCATAGGAGTTGTACATGAGCGAGACCACCACCACCGAGGCCGGCACCGCCCCCGAGGGCGCGACCGTCATTCCGCCGGCCACCGACGAGGTGACCGAGTGGAAGCGCAAGTGGGAGCAGGTCAGCAGCGAGCTGAACGAGCTGCGCACTGCGCAGCTGAGCGAGCAGGAGCGTGCGGTGCAGTCGGCTCGCACCGAGGGCCGCAGCACTGCCCTGGCGGAGCTGGGCCGCAACCTGGCCGAGGCCGAGATTCGGGCCCAGGCCGCGGAGGCCGGTGTCACCGCTGCGGTGGAGTTCCTCGACCTGGCCCGCTTCATCGGCGAGGACGGCCGCCCTGACGCGGCCCGGATCGGCTCGTACGTGGCGACGATCCCGAAGGCCCCCGCCGAGCCGGAGTTCCTCCAGTCGCCTGGTGCCGGTCACAACCGCTCCCGTGGCCGGGAGATCACCAGCATGGACCCGATCGAGCTGGCGAACCTGATTGCCGGTGACACCTTCAACTAGAACATCCTGCACAACTCCCTGACACTGCATGCCCCTTGGCCGTCGCCGAGGGGCTCTTCCGTTCCCTGACCAGGAGATGCCTATGCCCGCTGCCACTACCCACCACTTCAACCTCGATCCCAAGCAGGTCACGATTGCCGCTCTCGGTCTTCTGGACCGGGAACTGACCCTCGGCGGCATTCCCGCCCGGTACTCGGAGCTCAACTTCACCGGCAACATCGGTGACACGATCATGGTCAAGCGGCCCAGCCGCTCCATCAAGGTCCAGGCGTCCGGGATCAGCGCCCCGATCACCAACCCGATCAAGGGCGACAAGGTCACCATGCCAGTGGCCTCCGATCGGCCGCTTCCCGGCAGCCGCCGGGCCCCGAAGGGCTTCATCAAGGAGTCCCGCTTCCCGGTCCAGCTCACCACCCTGGCCGAGAACGCTTCCGAGATCAGCATGGAGCAGATGGCCTTCGACCTGCGCAACTTCGGTCAGCAGGTCCTCCAGCCCCTGACCCGGGGCTTCGCCGAGTACTTCGATGACACGGTGGCGAGCTTCATCAAGGGCAACATCACCAGGGCCGGCCTGACGGCCACTCAGAAGAAGGCGATCGGCGGTGACATCGCGGTCACCCTCCCCGCCTTCACCGGCACCCGCGAGAACCTCGTCAACCGCGCCCTGGCGCTCCGCGTTGCCCTGGTGGACGCCAAGATGGCGATGAACAACGCCAGTGTCCCGATGGACAACCGGTACCTGATCGTCGGCCCCGAGGCGGAGGCCGTGCTCGCCAAGGACCCGGAGTTCGCGAGCGTCTCGTACTCCGGCGACACCAACGCCCTGCGCCGGGCGATCGTCGGCCGGCTCTCCGGCTTCGACATCGTCTCCCACCCGTCCTTCGGCATGGAGGCGTACGTCTTCCACAAGTCCGCGATGGTCATCGCGAGCGTCTGCCCGCCCATCCCGATGGGCGCGGTCAAGGGCTCCGTCCAGGACATCGGCGGCATCGCGACCCGCATGCTGGTGGACTACAACTACGACACCAAGAGCGACACGATCGGCCTGGACACCATGTACGGCCTGTCCGTCGTCAAGGAGGACCCGGAGTTCATCGCCCGTGACACCGCGATCGGTGAGGCGTTCGTCCGGGGCCTCAAGATCAGCATCACCGAGGGCACCGGGAGCTGATCGTTTTGTTCGCCACCGTTGAGGACGTGGCCGCCCGTCTGCGGCGGCCCGTCCTCCCGGAGGAGGTGCCCCAGTGGACCGCCCTGATCGAGGACACCACCGCCTTCATCACCGCCTACTGCACCGGCAGTTGGGACCGCACTGCACCCCCGGCCGTCTTCAAGGCCGTTACCTGCTCCGAGGTGATCCGGAACCTGTCCGCCGCCCCCGGCGTGATCATGGAGCGCACGGGCGAGCTGGAAGTGCAGTACCAGGCCGCAGCCTCCGTGCTGGGCCTCTCCGAGGCTGCACGCACTGTTCTGCGGCCCTACCGGCGCACCGTCGGCTCGATCAGGGTGACTGTCCAATAGCGGATCTGAAGGAGTGCGCCTACTTCACTGGCGGAATATTTGCGTGCCCAAGGAGCACTCCGACCCCGAGTCCGAGCATGACCCCCAACAACGTTCCCCACATAAAAATTACTACCACAACGACGCTGATTCCGGTACGCGTGGCCAGCGACAAGGCAGCTAGAGCCCTTTGGAGCTCTTCAGTCTTCGCCATTGAAATATCATTGAGAATCTGAACATCGACACCCGCCACGCTGGCGTTGCATCCAAGCGGAGAGCTCGGACCGTCAATCAGAACGGACAGGCGAACCTTCTGTCCAGCTGAAATAAGGGAAGGCGAGAGCTCGATTTTATTTCCGGAAAAACTTAGGCTGGGAACTGCACTTGACGCTGGAATTGATGTTCTCTCGATAATTTCAACCACGGGCGCAGAGAAGTCAAGGACGATTGGAAGCCCTCGATCAAATGCCGCAGCAACGATGTCTTGCTTACCCAGATTATCCAACACAACAGTGACTAGGCGCGGCTGATTTAGCGCTACTCCTTGGGCCAAAACTTGCAGTTGCGCATTCTGTCCTGATCCTGCAATGAGAGCCTCACTGGAAACCTGGAACCTCAGCTTGCCTCGACGCCGGGATGCTGCGCGCAGCGCAGCCCAGGCAGCAACCACCCCGGCAATGATCGTCGCCAAGGCGCCGACCAGGGCCAAGACCATGGGTTCGGTGTACCAACTCCCTGCGATATCAGTCATGTTCAGATTCAACCGCAACCCCGGAAGGAGCGTGGCCGTTTTCATCCACTTCACCGAGCGGGCTCAAGTCCACCGAGCTCCGGTGACCGCAGGTGCCTACACGCGCCGTCGTGACTGGGAGATGGCGCAGCAGGTCTGGGAGGGCTGGGTGTCCGCCCAGCCCTCCTCCACCACCGAGGCCCGGTCACCGGATCGGGACCTGCTCTCCGAGACCCTGCACGTCTACCTCCCCACTGACGCAGTTGTCGGCCGGCACGACCGGATCGACGTGGACGGCATCACCTACGAGATCGAGGGCGAGCCGGAGCACCACCGCGGACCCCGCCCTCACATCCGCATCACCGCCTGGAGGGCACGCTGACCCGCTTCACCCTGCGAATGAATAAGAACTGGGAGGACACCGTCCTCTCCTCCGACCAGGCCAAGGACCTGGTGGAGAAGCACACCGCCATCGTGGCGGAGCTGGCCATCAAGGGCGCTCCGCGAGGCAGCAACAGCCGTCTCAACTGGAACCGCTCGAAGGCCAACATCACCGCCATGGTCACCCTGTACCGGCAGTGGTACGGCCAGGTCGTGATCGAGGACGACCCGGACGTCCGGCACACCATGCTGCAAGAGCGCGGCTGGCGCGACCGTGCCGGCCGACGGCACCCCGGCCGCCTCTTCCTCAAGGAGGCGCTGGAGAAGGCCCGGATCGAGTGATCGACCCCGTGAACTCCCTGTGGGAGTACCTCAGTTCGGCGCCCGGCATCCCGAAGGGCTGCGTCACCGGGGATCTGGTGGGCCGGGAAGTCGGCGAGGTCACCGTGCTGCTGCGGCAGTCCGGTGGTCACCGCCTGGTCCGGGACCGCATGGACCGTGCGGACGTTGAGTACGACGTGTACCACCTCGACCGGACGGAGGCCCTGCACCTGGCCTACCGGGTCCGTGCCCTGCTGCTGGAGCAGCTTCCCGACCAGGAGGCCGGTGGCGCCTACGTCCTCGACGTGGCGGAGATCAGCAGCCCCTGCTACCTCCCCGACCCCGACAGCCGAGAGCACGTCTACGGGGGCGAGCTCACCATCTTCTACATCGCTGCCTAGTCGGACCCGAACAGGGGAGGGCACCCCCGAAGGGGTGCCCTGGATTCCGCGAAGCGGAAGAAGGTGACGCGACCTAAGCCAAGCAGCTCGTAGACGGTCTATTCCGCAGTTGCGGACACATCTCCACCAGCTGGTGGAGCAACTTGAACGATCCCCGCAGCAGCGGGGGTTGTTTAGCGACCCTCATCAACCCTGACGTGAGCCATGGTTCATCCCCGCGCACGCGGGGCCACCGGCCGCCCACCAGAAGGTGGCTCGGCCTGCTGAGACCAGTATCCCCAACCCCCACCCCTTTGGAGGGCTTTTGACCAACGTCGCATCTCAGATCCGATTCGCTCCCGGCGGCGGGCTCTTCCTGGCCCCCGCTCCGTCCGGCCGACCGGGCGGCACCACCCTGCCGATCGAGGTAGGCGACGGCCAGACCGCGCCGTCCGGGTACAAGGCTCTTGGCTATGTGGACGAGGGCGGCGTCACCATCACCCCCTCGATCGAGACCGACCCCGTGGGCGCGTGGCAGTCCGCCACCCCCGTGATGTACGTCGTGAAGTCGGCTTCATTCCAGGTGAAGGCCACCCTGCTGGAGTCCAACAAGATCACCACGGAGGCGTTTTACGGCGCCACCTGGAAGCCGGTACTGGACAACACCAACAAGCCCACCGGCACCTACCGCCTCGACCTGGCCTCCAGCCCGACCCTGGATGAGATCAGCCTTGTGGTGGACTGGTCCGAGAAGGGCATCCTCAACCGCTGCGTCATCCCCCGCGCGATGATCTCCGAGCGTGGCGGCATCACCCTCCAGCGGGTGGAGTCCCAGAAGTACGAGCTGACCATCTCCGCTCTCGACTTCGCGGGCGGCCTGGGCTACGTGCTCTCCACCGATCCGGCTCTGGGCGAGGTCACCGTGCCGGCCCCGCCGACCACCCCGTAACCGGCACCCCCTCCTCTCCCACTCCCCCTTCACAGCACCGGAGCTGACGCATGCCCAAGAGCACCACCAGCAAGACCACCGCGGCCGAGGCCGAGGCCACCGACACCTCCACCACCGTGGAGCACGACGGCATCACCTTCGTGATCCCCGCCCCCCGTAACCTCCCCCTGGCCCTCCTGGAGGCCGAGGACGAGATGGAGGCCGTCCGCCTGATCATCGGCATGGACAAGTGGCGCGAGTACCTGGCCACCGGCCCCACCATCGGCTCCTTCCAGGATCTGGCCGTCAAGATCAACTCCACGTCGGTGGGTGACTCGGGAAACTCCTGACGGTCGTTCGCGTCGTCCAGGACCACCCCGAGGCCCTTGAGGTCGATCTCCTGGAGCACTTCGGGGTAGATCTGCTGGACCTGTGGCGCGGACGGCTCTCGCTGCGACGACTGCACGTGCTGATCCGGGCCCTGCTGGCCCGGCCCGGCCGCTCGGCCCTGCTCGCCGAGCTGGACGCCAGCACCGAGTGGGGCACCACCGAACACCTCCTTGCCCGCGTTTCCGACGCCTTGGAGCTGTCCAATTTCCTGTTCATCAAGGCGAATTCGACCAGCAGCAGCGGCATTGACGTACCGCAGCCGCTTCCCCGGCCTGGCGCAGAGGCGCCGGCCGCGCCGGAGCAGGAGTTCGCCACCGGGGCGGAGCTCTCCGCCTTCATGACCCAGATCAACACCCACTAGGAGGTCCGCATGGCCACTACGCGCGGCCCCATCAAGGTGGGCTCGGGCTATATCGAGATCACGACCAATCTCAGCAAGGAGGCGATCGGCAAGTTCCGGGCCGAGGTGGCCCGGGAGATGGAGAAGGTCGGCGATCAGGCCGCCAAGCAGATGTCCGCGGCGGCCACCAAGGGCATGGCCGCCCTGCCGGCCGCCGCCGCGAAGGCGGCTGCCAAGGCCAAGCAGGCAGTTGAGGGCGAAGCCAAGGACTCCGCCGAGACCCTTGAACGAATTGAAAGGGAGCTGACCCGGCAGTTCGGCACCGAGGCGGTCCGCCGGTTCCAGGAAGCCCGCAAGCTGGAGGAGCGCAAGCAGCAGCTCACCGAGGAGACCAGCTCAGTCACCCGCGCAGCCCTTCGCGCCACCGTGGCGCAGGAAACCGCTGCTGCCCAGACCCGTTCCCGGCAGACTCAGCAGGAGGAGCGGGAGCGCCTGGCGGCGCTTCGCCGCGTGGCGGCGGAGCAGGTGCGCACCGCAGAAGCGGAAGCCCGGCAGCGTCAGCGGGCCGTCGAGGACTCGGCCCGGATGGACCGAGAGATCGCAGCCGCGTATGAGCGGATGCAGCGGGAGCGCGTGGCCGCCGCTGCCCGTGCCGAGCAGCAGATCCGCGAGCAGATGCAGACGAGTCAGGCGGCCCGCCGGGCCGACCTGCGCGAGCAGCTCGCCGCCAACCAGGCCGGAACCCGGGACCTGCGCCGTCAACTAGCGGACTACCGAGCCGAGTTGGGCACCATTGAGTCCTCCCAGGGCATCACCCTTTCCAAGATCCAGACCGGCTGGAAGGGTGTCGGAACGTCCATCGAGACCCTCGGCACGAACGCCACCGAGGCCGGCAACATCATCACCAACCGCCTACTGCTACCGCTGACCACCGTGGCCGGCGTGCTCACCGGCATCGGTGTGCAGTCCGGCGACACCCGCCTCCTGGGGCAGCTCGGCCTCACGGCCGCCGGAGTGTCCACCAAGACCAGCTCCGAGCAGATGTCCCGGGTGCAGAAATACGCAATTGAAACTCCATATTCAATTGATAGTATGCACACGTATCAGATGAAATATATTCGGTCCTTGGCCGGCGGAGACCAGGACTGGTTCAGTGACAATACGGGAAAGCGGACCGGAGCGGCCAACAAGGCCGCCATGAAGGCCACTGACCTGATTATGGCCGTGGGTGACTCCATGGCCCGCGCGGGAAATATCACCAGCGCCGAGTTCGACCGCGCGATGTACGCCCTCGACAAGATCATGGACCGCGACCGGGCCCCAACTCGCAATATTACGCAGCTAGTTCAGGCGACGGGCATCCCGGCCGCCGAGCTGGCCAATATGCTCGGCTTCAAGTCCAGCGAAGAACTGTGGAAGACCGTCGGAACCCCCGCAGCCAAGGGTGGCGGCGTTACCGGCGCGGAGATTGCCGATTCACTTCTGGAGTACTGGAAGCCGAATTACAACAAGAAGCCCGGAGAGAAGCTTTCCAAGGAGGAGGGTTCCGAGGGCTACGCGGCCAAGATGACCTCGGCCACGATTTCGGGCCGCCTCCAGCAGATGAAGGAGCGCGGCCAGTACGAGCTTGGCAGCATGTTCGTCCAGGAGGGTAAGGACGGGCAGTACGCCTACACCAAGCTCGGTCAGTCGATCATCGGCCAAGACGGCATCCTCGATGATCTCCAGGACCTGGGGAAGTCAGCGCTCCGGCACCTGCCGGGCGCGCTCCAGGCTTTTGTGGACGAGGTGGAGCGGGTCACCGGCTGGGCCAAGCGGGCCGCCGCCTTCATGGAGAAGCACCCGCAGATCAAGGAAGCCGCGCTCAAGATCGCTCAAATCGCCGTGGTGGCCGCGCCGCTGCTGATCGGGCTCGGCCTGCTCACCACAGTAGTGGGCAAGGTCACCAAGATCCTCTCGTTGGGCTTGGTGCCGATCCGGGCGGCCGTCGGGGCCGCAGCACTGGCGGGACGAGGAGTCCGCGGAGGGGTGCGGACGCTCCGTCAGACCGGCGCGGGAGTTGCCGGCCGGGTCCGTGGCGACAGCTACTTCGACACCTACCGGGACCGCCGCATCGCACTGCGCGGCGGAGACACCCGGGGACCGATTCGGCGCTCCGTGGACAGCCTCCGGGGAGGGAACTCCCAGTCCGGGCAGATCCGGACTCAGATGCGGGATGTCCAGCAGCAGATCCGCGCCGCCGAGGACCAGGCCGAGGAACTGCGGCGCGCACTGCGCGAGGTGGCAGGCACCTCAATGCGCCAGCTCACTAACGAGCTGGGCGGCACCGGGAGCGTCTCCTCCGCCGCCCGCCAGGCTCGTACCGAGATCCGGCAGGTTCAGACCCAGGGGATTGAGTCGCTCAACCGCTCCTCCCTCTCCGCCGTTCAGGGTGAGGTCAATGACCTCCGCCAGGGGGCGGACCGGCTGATTGCCGCCATCAAGGACGCGCAGCGGGAAGTCGGCCAGCTGGACTCCAAGTCGCTCTCCGCCGTCCAGGGCGAGGTGACTGATCTCCGGCAGGCTGCGGAGCGCCTGGTGGCCGTTCTGCAGGATGCTCAGCGCGAGGCCGGCCAGCTCAACGCCAAGACCCTGAAGGCCCTCAAGGGCGAACTCGACCAAGCGCACGGGGCAGCGGACCGGCTGTACGAGAAGATCGGCCAGGGCACTGGCGCCACGTCAGTGGCCGGGCGTATCGGTCTGCTCAACTCCCGTACGCTGAACGGCCTTCGGGCCGAGCTCGACCAGGTCCACGCCGCCGCGAACCGGGCCCACGACATGGTGGGCCAGGGCACCGGAGCAGGGTCGCTGGCCGGTCGGGTGGGTCTGCTCAACTCCCGCTCGCTCAGCGGGCTGGTGAATGAATTCAATCAGGTCCGGGACTCCGCGGATCGGGCCTACAACATCGTAGGTATGGGCACCGGGGCAGGCTCACTCGCTGGCCGGATCGGCCTGCTGAACGACCGCACCCTCAACGACCTGGTCAACCGGGTGGACAAGCTGACCGAGGCTCTGGAGAAGGCCCAGCGGCACGCCAACAGCCTGGACAACGCGATCGACAACGTCAGCCGGAGGGCTCCCGGCGGCAACAGCTCGCCGGGTCCGAGCAAGCCAAAGAAGTACAACTCCGGTGGTGTTCTTCCGGGTTATGCACCAGGTGTGGATAACATCCCTGCCCTGCTGAGCCCGGGTGAGGCGATCCTGCGGCCGGAAGTGACAGCCACCCTCGGCCCGTCCCTGATCCACCACTGGAACGGCCTCGCCCGTGCGGGCCGGCTCTCGCGGTTCGCCTCCGGCGGCATCGCCGGACGCCTCGGCCTGGACCAGATCCGGGACGCGATCCGCCTCCAGAACGTGTGGCCGATCGCCAGCGCGGCCACCAGCACCATGACCTTCGACGAGTCCTCCAACGCCCTTGGCGGACCCGTTCAGGGCGGGATGCTCGGGAGCGGCACGACCACCTCACGGTGGCTCGGCTCCCGCACCGCCGACCGCTTCCGGGACATGTTCGACTTCGTCACCCGGGACTCCTTCGACCTGATGCGACGCGTGCCGTCCGGCATCGGCCAGGCGCTCGGCATCGCCGGAGGCGCCATCGCCCCCGTGCTTGGCGAGTACTTCTGGAACGACGTGTGGAAGGGCTCGGGCAACATCGTCCAGCGCGGCGAACGCTTCCTCGGCAACACCTTCTCCATGAAGACACTCAAGTCCGGAGGCTCCAACCTCCTGGGCGGCATCTGGGACTCGGTCAAGTCCATCGCCGGGTCAGCAGGCGATCTGATCACTGATCCGCTCGGCACCGCGAAGGGGGCGCTGGAGGGCATCTGGGAAATCGCCAAGAGCGAGATCGACCAGCTGACGGACATGGTGACCGCCTTCAAGTCCATCGTGGACTCGCCGAGTTCGTACGCCGGTCAGGTCCTCTCGGACATGATGGACACCGCGAAGGAGTCCCTCCCGAACACGGAGGGCCTGTTCGACTTCTCCGACGGCCAACAGGTCAACGCCAGTCGGCCGGCCTTCGACTTCTCCGACGCCATCGCCCGCCTCGGCCCGATGTCGGAGGCAGTCACCAGGTGGACCCCGCTGGTCCAACGGGTCCTCGGCGAACTGGGGTTGGCGCAGGACTACACCGGTCTTGTGCTGCACCGCATCGGAGTGGAGTCGGGCGGCAACCCGACCGCCGTCAACCTCTGGGACAGCAACGCCCTGAACCCGGCCATTGGCCCGAGCAGGGGCCTGATGCAGACCATCAAGGCCACATTCGACGCCTACGCCGGGCCGTATCACGGTCGAGGCATCACAGACCCTCTGGCCTCCATCTACGCCGGGCTCAACTACGCCACGAACAGATACGGCTCCCGCTGGCCTGACGCCCTCTCGGGCACCCGGGGGTACTGGACCGGCACCACGTCCGCCTCACCCGGGCTCGCCCTGGTCGGCGAGCGCGGCCGGGAAATCGTGGATTTCCGGGGCGGTGAGCGGGTCTACAACAACCGCGACACCGAAGCCCTGCTCAGCGGGCGGAAGTACGAGATCCACGTGCACGAGGCCAAGCACGAGGACACCACCCAGGCCACCATCCGGGCCCTCCAGTACATGGAGGCCCTGCACGGGATCTGACCTAAGTACACACCGGCCCCCGTGTATGATCATGATCGTTTCATGCACAGGCAAAGGGGTGGAAATGAAGTCGCTAAAGGTACTCGGCGCTATGGCCGTCGCGGTTGCAACTGTGGCAGCGGGGCCCAACACGGCAAGCGCGGCAGAAGGAAACTGGCACACCATCGTCAACGGATACAGTGGCCAGTGCGTAATTGTGGGCGAGCCCGGCAACGGCGCACCGGTTGTTCAGGTCCCGTGCAATGAACTCCGTACCGGGAGCAAGTCCTGGAACTTCGTTCCCACCAAGGACAACAAGGGCGCTCGGGCGTACTTCATACGCAATGAAACTACCGACAAATGCATGGGCGTGAGCTCCAGTCTGGACAGCGGGCCCGTGGTAATCCAATACACCTGCAACGGCTCAGTTGACCAAAAGTGGTGGGTTCCGAGCAACAGCTTGATCAGGAACGTCTACTCGGGCAAGTGCCTGGGAGTCGGCTCCAGCAAGGCTGTTGCAAAGCGGCTCATTCAGTGGCCTTGCAACAGTAGCTCCATCGACCAACTCTGGGCTACCCCGAGCCCGTTCTATGACGGCGCCCCGTTCGAAGGTGAAGCTCCTTCGATTCCCTCGCTGCCCCTTCCGGAGTAACCAAGAAGCACCCCTGGCGGCCTGTGAACTCATGGTTCACAGGCCGCTTTGTATTTCAATATCTCGGAGGCGCCATTGCCAATTCCCGCAGTGCTCGTCCCGGTGGACGAGACCCGACCCCCGATCCCCGGCCCGCCGGAGCCGGTCCTGTGGGAACACACCTACGTCTCACTCACCGGAGCCAACGGCCAGGGCGAGGAGATCCCTCTCACCGGCCACGCCGGGAACCGCTGGCCCGGCATCTGGCTCCAGGCCGGAGCGACCGGCCTCGACGCCCCGCCGTACGAGCTCCACTCGGACGACTCCCCGAACTTGGACGGTTCGATCTACCGCAGTACCCGGGTCACACAGCGCGAGGTCATGCTCCCCCTCTACCTCTACGGGGTGGATCGCCGGACCCTGCGCGAGCAGAAGCGACGGCTCACCCAAGCTCTTGACCCCCAACTCGGTTATGTCGCACTGAAATTCGTGGAGGCCGACGGTCAGGCCCGGATTCTCCGGGCGTACTACAAGGGCGGTCTGGAGGGCAACGAGGCAGAGGACCGAGCCGGATTCACCTGGGCCAAGTACGGCCTGGTGTTCACCGCGCTCGACCCGTGGTTCTACTCCGACACCGAACAGGTAGCCGACTGGTCTTTCGGCACGGGCCAACCGATGCTCGGCAAGCTGCTTCCACTGCGGCTCAGCAGCGGATCACGGACCGCCACGGACCTGCCGATCTACAACCGAGGTGACTGTGCGGCCTCGCCGATCTGGACCCTGACCGGGCCCGTGATGTCCTTCCGGATCTCCTACGGCACGCGCTCCTTCGGCATTGACGCCGATCCTGTCGGCCTACCGGTCATCCCGGCCGGCACCACGCTCACCATCGATACCCGCCCCGGGATCAAGACGATCAGGGATGACAAGGGCACCAACTTCTACCCCCGGCTTGCCGACAACCCGCAGTTCTGGGGTGTGCCTGTCGGCCGCTCCACGGCCAGGGTCGAAGTGATCGCCGGTTCCGGAACAGCGTCCGTCCGGCTGAAATTCGAACCGCGATACGCCAGTTACTAGGAGGAGCCCTTGGGATACCGCATCATCGCGCGAGACCGCGACCTCCGCCCCGTCGGCGAGATCGACACCTGGATCAAGCTGGACTTCACCGTCTCCCACTGCCGTCCCGGCAGCTTCCAACTCCTGGTCAAGGCAGGGACTCCACAGGCCGAACTCCTGCAAAAGGGAGGGGGGTTGGCGATCTACCAGGACGGCGTGGCGGACCCGGTGTTCAGCGGAAAGATCAACTTCTTTCAGTCGTACTGGACCGTTCAGCAGCACACAGGTGAGGGCTCGGTCTACGTCGGCGGGAAGTGTGACAACCAGCTGGCGTACAACCGGCTGACCTTTCCAGACCCCGGCAAGCCGGTGGGCGAGCAGTTCCGGGCCCCCGAGTCCCGGACCGTCACCGGATCGGCTGCACGGGCGATCTGGCAGGAGCTGTATCGCTCCCTCGGTCCCGGCGCCCTGGCTGACCGGCGGGTACCGGGCCTGGTCTTCGAGCCGGAGCCGGACTTCGGCCCCGAGGTGGCGGACAACGTCCGCTTCAACGTCGTCGGAGACGCGCTGGAGCCCTGGTCGGCCTCCAAGGAGGTCGGCTGGCGCTTCCTCTACGAACCCGACCAACGGGCCATCAACGTCAAGGTGTTCAAGCCGCGCGACCTCTCCAAGCAGGTCCGCTTCTCACCCGAGCTGGGGAACCTGCGCGAGTACGTGTGGACCCTGTCCGCCCCGAAGGCGACCAGGGTCATCGTGGCCTGTCAGGGCGAGGGCCCTGACCGCTACCTCCACCAGCAGGTGGACACCGAAGCCGAAGAGGAGTGGGGCGTTCAGGCGGAAGTCTTCGTGGACCGGCGGGACCTCCCACTCAAGACGGACCCGACCACCGGCCAGCCTGTGAAGGCTCGGCCGGAGACCACCGACGACGAGTTCGAAGCCGCCAAGAAGGCGGTAGTGGCCGCTGCGGAGTCCGCTCTTCAACAGGGTGAGCGGACCGGGAATTTCCAGGTCTACCCGATCGACACCCAGCAACTTCGCTTCGGCCGGGACTA
Source organism: Kitasatospora sp. NPDC096147 (assembly GCF_044763225.1). Classification (NCBI taxonomy): domain Bacteria; kingdom Bacillati; phylum Actinomycetota; class Actinomycetes; order Kitasatosporales; family Streptomycetaceae; genus Kitasatospora; species Kitasatospora sp. NPDC096147. Next base: position 315,978 of record NZ_JBIWFX010000003.1, read on the forward strand.
CTTCGTGGGAGACCTGGTGACCGTCGCCATCGACGGCGTGGAGTACACCGACATCCTTCGGGAGGTGCACATCAGCGTTGAGGACGGCGGCCGGGCAACCTCGATCGCCCCCAAGGTCGGCGAGCAGGGCAGCGGCGAGCCCCTCAATTTGTACCGCACCGTGTCGGAGCTGCGGGAGAAGCTCCGCCGCCTCGAAGCAAGGATGTGAATGAATCAATGGCAGAGATCAGTTACCCATTTTCCCAGGCCAACGCCTCCGGCGGGACCGACATGGTCAGCCAAACCCAGTGGCAGAAGCTCGCCGCCGGTCACGGCGACCGGATCGACTTCCGGCTGACCGCACCGACCTACGCCACCGGGGCCCTGCCCTTCTCGGCCCGCGTCGTCGGGCGCAGCGTGGAGATCGCGCCTGGCCGTGCGCAGGTGGGCGGGTTCGCCTACGAGCTGGATGCGCCGCTTGCGGTGCCGGTCGCGGCGAACGCCGCCTCCGTGCCGCGCCGGGACACCATCGTGCTGCGGGCCGACCTGCCGAAGGGAAGCGTCAACCTGGCGGTAGTGCAGGGGCAGCCGGGCGTTACCCCGGTGGCGCCGCAGCCGCAACGCGAACTTGGTCAGGTGTGGGAGATGGTGCTGTACGAGGTGGCCGTGCCGGCCTCTAACGGGGCCGTCAGCGTCCTGCCCCGGCTCCAATTCGGCGCCCCGCCCGTGATCGGGAGTCCGTGGAACACCGCCGAGACCGCCCAGTTCACCGAGCCCAACGCCTTCCTGTACGACCTCGACGTAAACGGTGACGGCAGCCAGGCCGAACACTTCCGGGGCCGTGACGGCCTGGTGGTGACCCGTGACCTGGGCAAGTCCCGCACTTTCACTACGGTACTGGGAGGCACCAGCGCCGCCCAGGTGCCGGACGTTGACCGTGTCGTCCGCTGGCGTTGGATCGCCCCCGGAGTCGTCCACTTCGGGCTGCGGATCAGCAACCGCAGCTCCGCCCACATCGACACCACAGACGGGGCCTGGCATTTCACGGTGGCGCTTCCCCAGCCCGTCAGTGGAATTGTCCCAGCCTCATTCTCCGGGTTCCTGGAGAACACCAACTGGGCCGGGGAAGTGCCTTACATGAGCCACGTCACCGGAACCGTCTGGTGGAACGGCAGCTCCACTCTCCACCTCTTCACCCCCAACCGCGTATATCCGAGCATGGGCCTCGACGGCCTCAACCGCATTCCGGCCGGTGCCAACCTGTACCTATCCGGCACCTACGAAGCCAGCATCTTTAACTAGGAGTCGCCCCTTGCGAGTTCAGTTCGGCGGAACCGCCGATACCGTGGCCGAGTCGGCCAGCGGAGCACGAATCCCCCGAGCCGTCGGCACCGTCTGGGACGGTCCCTCAGATGGCGCCAAGCAGGTCCTCGACCTGCAAGACGCCGCCGGCACACCCATCACCCAACTCGTCGCGGACGAGAGGGGTTACATCGGCCCGTTCCTCGGCCCGGACGGGGCAGAGGTGCTGTGGCTCGACTTCGGGGCCGGCCGAGTGGCCGTCACCTCCACCACCGTGGGCAACCGCCTGACCGCGCACCTCAACGCACTCGACCCGCACAACACTCTCAGCGCGATCAGCGCCCAGAAGGGCGCGGCCGGGGGCCTGGCCACCCTCGACTCCACGGGCCTGATCCCTTCCGGCCAACTCCCCCTCGACACCCGGTACCTGGCCGCGAGCGCGGCCACCCGCTACCCCCGAAACGAGATCGGCGTCTACGTCCCTCCGGGCTGGGGCCAGACCTGGCGCACCAAGCGCGCCGCCGCGAAGACGGGCACCGGCAAGGCCGTGGTGGCCGCCGTAGGTTCCAGCACCTTCCAGGGTCTCTACGCCTCCGCCCCGCACACCAAGGGCGTGGTGGGGCTGATCGCCTCCGGCCTCCAGAGCGAGTTCGGCGACGGCGGCAGCGGCTACCGCTCCAGCGCCTGGAACGCCACCACCCTGGCGGACGAGTCCGTGCCCGCACTCAGCCAGTGGACCGACAACGGCACTCTGATTGGCAAGACCGGCAGCAGCTGGATTGAAGGGTCCAACGCGAACGGCCCCGGCGCCCACTACCTGTACTCCACCATCCCCGGCGAGAGCCTGACCTTCACGGTGCGCGGCACCGAAGTGCGGATCTACACCCTCGGTAAGGACGGTTCCCGGCCCGCCTGGACGTACCAGATCGACCAGGCCGCCCCGGTCACCGTCACTGACACCGCTTCCACCGGCCTGGCACCGATCGTCACCAAGGTCACCGGCCTGGCGGCCGGCACCCACACCGTCACGATCAAGCACAGCGGCACGAACGGTCAGTACCTGTCCGTCAACGGCGTCACCGGCGAAAACGCGAGCGGCGTGGTGGTCAACAACTACGGTCGTGGGGGCGCCACTTCGGCGACCTTCGCCGCGCCCGGCCGACTCGGCTGGAACGGGGGCGCCGACTACCCTGCCGATCTCCTCCTGTACTGCGTGGGCGGCAACGACGCCTCTAAGGGCGTCAGTGTCGATACCTGGTCTGCCAACCTGCGCTCCGTCCTGACGGCCGTCCGCGATGGCACCTCCGCCACCGGCCTGCCCGCCACCGGGGACACGGACGTCATGATCGTCATGCAGCACATCGGGAAGTTCGACAACACGCATCTGCGCTATCAGGACTACTGCGCCCGGGGCCGCGCCATCGCGGAGGCGTTCGGCGCAGCGTTCGTCAACTCCTGGGCCATCGGCCGGAATTCCTGGAACTACGCGCAGCAGCTCGGCTACTGGGGCAACGCGTACGACCCGTCCGGGTCCGGCGCGGACCCTGTCCACATGTCCGACGCTGGGCACGCCGCGATGGCGGCCACCATCCTGCCCATCCTGACCAACTGAAAGGGGCCGCCCTTGCCCACCAACCTCTACACCGGAGACCAGTACACCGAGGCCGGCAGCCTCGGCACCACCACCGCTGGCTACGGCCTCAAGCTCAAGGAGGGCGCCAATGCCAAGCTCGGCACCACCGCCCTGGCGGCCGGCACCGCGACCGTGACCACCACCGCGATCACCGCCACCAGCCGCGTCTTCCTCACCGCCCAGACCCCGGGCGGCACCCCCGGCGCGCTCTACGTCCAAACCCGCACGGCGGGCACCTCGTTCACCGTCAAGTCCACCAGCAGCACCGACACCTCGACCGTGGCGTGGCTCATCGTGGACCCCGCGTAGGCAGGTGAGCGAATGAATTCACTCCAGATCCTCGGCTACGCGGGCACCGCCGCCTCCATCACCGCCGCGCTCGTCATGGTCCGCGCCTCCTGGCAGATCAACACCGCGCGCCTGTGGCGCGAGGAGGCCGAGGCACAGAAGACCCGGGCCGACCGCCTCCAGGCCGACATGACCGAGATCAAGGAGCGCCTGGCCCGCCTGGAGGTCGAGAACGCCCGCCTGGTTCAGCTCCTCACCCAGCTCTCCCCCGAACAGCTGCGTTTCCACATCTAGCAGTTCATCGATTCATTCACTCAAGGGGACCGGCCCGACGCCGGTCCCCTTCTCCATGTCCCCGAACGAAAGAGAGACCGCATGGCGCAGGCAAACGACATGATCGCGATGGCCGCGAGCCAGCTCGGCTACCGCGAGGGCGGATCGCCCGGCAACTACAACAACAAGCAGAAGTACAGCGGCGAGGTCCCCGGGCTGGAGTGGTCCAACTACCAGCCCTGGTGTGCCACTTTCGTCTCCTGGGTGGCCATGAAGGCCGGCCTCGCTGACCGGCTCCCGCGCACCGCATCGTGCGCAACCGGGGTCAACTGGTTCGAGAACAAGGGCCGCTTCTCCGCCTACCCGGCCGTCGGCGCGCAGGTCTTCTTCGGCCCCGGCGGCGGCACCCACACCGGTCTCGTGACCGGCTACGACGGCGACTTCATCTTCACCATCGAAGGCAACACCAACGACGAGGGCTCCCCGGAGGGGTACGAGGTCTGCCGCCGCAAGCGCGCGCGGCGCGACGGCTACGTGCATGGTTACGGCCTCCCGGCCTACGCAGAGGGGGTCACCACCGCGGACCCCATGCTCAAGGGCAAGTCCGGCTTCGTCTACGCGGCCACCGCCTCTGGCCCGGCCGGGAACTCCACCTCCACGCGCACGATCGTCGTTCGAGCGGGTCAGACCCTTGGCGCCATCGCCGCAGCGGCCGGTGTCACCCTCGCCACCGTCCTGTCCCTGAACCCGGGCATCAAGAACCCGGACGTGATCCAGCCGGGTCAGCCCATCACGGTCCCCGCCAACCCGCAGCCGGGCGGCGGCAACGGCTCCTCCGGGTCGGGCAGTTCCGGCGGCTCCTCCGGCGGCGGCACCCCGCCGGTTCCCGAGAGCCAGCCCGAGCCCCCGAAGCCGACCAACCCGAGTGCCGGCCGAGTCCCGGCCTACGCGGGCCGGCCGTTCAGCTACTCGCCCGGCCAGCAGCCCACCTACTCCCCGCAGGTCCGGCAGTGGCAGGCGCAGATGCGTGCACGCGGCTGGGACATCACGGTGGACGGCCTGTATGGCCCGAAGTCGGCGAGCGTCGCCCGTCGCTTCCAGGCCCAGAAGGGCCTTCGTCCCGTGGACGCGGTCGTGGGCCCGATCACGTGGCGCGCGGCCTGGACCGCGCCCGTCACCTGACCTCCCATCAGGTCCCCGTACCACCACACCTCGTCATAGGAGTTCCGCATGAATGAGTTCATCTCCAAGCACGGCGTCCGGCTCTTCGCCGTCCTCGCCGCCCTGGTCCCGCTGCTGATCACCCGTCTGCCGGCCGTCCCGTGGGAGGCCCTGCTCGCGGTGGCCGCCGCCGTCCTAGGCGCGGGTGAGGCCGCACAGCGACACGAGGACACCAAGACCACCGTGGCCCTGCACAAGACGTCCCCGTGGGACCGGGCCACCGCCCGGCAGGCCGAACTCACCCAGCAGGAGACCGACCTGACCGCCTGACAGCGGTAGGCTCGATTAGCGGTTCGGAGGGGAAATTGTTGGCCCAACGTGGGCCCGCGAGCGCGCCCCTCCGAACCCAAGTCGGCGGCGCGCGAGCGGGCTTGTCCGACTGATGGCCTATCATGGCCGCATGAGTGAGGACGGTTGGCACTGGGCGGCGCCAAGTGACCCGCGCCAGCCGGAGCTGGCGCGCATCACCATTCCTCAGTTGGACAGGCTCTTCCACGAGGCGGCTAGCCGGGCCGCGAGGATGGCAGCGGAGGTCACTCACAGCGCCAGGCGCACTGTGTGGATGAGTCTCCTTGATCGACTGCGCTCCGAGCGCATGGCGGAGGCCGCCGCACCACGGTACGACTTCCGCTTTGACGGTCTCATCAACGGGGTTCGGCAGACCTATCACTTCGAGGTCAACTCCATTGCCCCGGCGGTCACCGGGGACGGCCCGCCAGCTGGGCCGGTGGTGACCTCGGAGACAAACCTGCGCATGCTGGCCCCCTGCAAGTGTGGGCAGTCCAGTTATGCGACTCTCTGGGCCCTACTCATGGGCAGGCGGCCTGAGCCACCCAAGCCGGACCCGTTCCGGGTTGTCGTTGACGGGACGTGCGGCGCCAAGGTCAGCCCCCAGGCTCGGCGCGGCGAGCTCGACGAGCTGCTTACGCTCGTGGCCCTTGTCCTGGTGTGTGGCCCTGCAATCCTGCTCCCACTTCTCATCGGGCTGCGCCCCATCTATGTCGGCTACGTACCGCCGACCTGGGCGTGCGTCTGCGGCTCGGAGCGCTTGGCCGGCCCCGTGGTGCCCAGGGGCCCGGAGCCGCTCCCGGCGGAGCTACGTCGGCCGGGGACTGCCCGGCCGACGTCCCGTCTGGGGCACCCCTACAGCTTCGTTCTCTCCGCGTAGCTGGTGCCCCCTCTTAGGGAGGGTGCGCAGTGCGCAGTTTCTTCGATCTTCTCCTGACCCTCGGGGCTGTCATCCCCTGGTGGGGGTGGCTGATCTTGATCACCATGCTGATCGCGGCATGGGTGGCGGACCGGTTCTTCGAGAAGTCCATGCCCACCGAGTCCGAGCACCGGCTCACCTGGTGGCAGGACCGGAACCGCCTGAAGCAGCAGAGGCGCGAGCAGCGCCAGCTGGAGCGCAAGCAGCGGCGCGACAAGAAGCGCCGCCAGAAGCGCTACGAGCTGCGGAAGTAGCCAACAGGAACGCCCCCTCCCTAGCGGGAGGGGGCTCTTTCGCGTTTCCGGCCTACGCCGCCACGGCGGCTTCGGAGTTCCAGGCCGCGACCTTCCTCGACCACCAGGCGCGGGCGGACTTGGTGTCGGCCTCCTCCGCCATGGCGACCCAGTTCGCCGGAGCGGGGCCGCGTGTGCCGGCTGTGGAGCACCCTGCGGCCGGCACGGCTTCCTGCACCTGCTCCTCGTGCTCCTCCGGGACGGTCTCCTCAAGTTGCAGCTGCTCGGGCTCGGCCGGGCGATCCACGCGAGCGGCCCAGACGTACGACGCCGAGTGCACCACGGTCACCTCCTCACCCGTGTCCACGTCCGTCAGCGGGTTCCTGCCGCGCTTCGACTTCTCCCAGTCAAGGACCACCAGGGGGCCGCTCTCGTTGACCGGCCCCTTCGCCGAACCGCCGAAGTAGAAGTAGCTCAAGCCTGAGGACATGTTGACCAGGTTGGCGACCTTCATCCGGTCCCAGACGCGGCCCGCCGGGGCGGGCTCGGCCTCCGGTTCGACAGTGGCCTCCTCCTTCTCGTTGAGGGCCTCCGGCTCGGTGCCCTCGGTCTCCTCGGCGTCGGCGTCGGCGTCGGCGTCGGCGTCGGCGTGCCAGATCTTCCGCCAGGGAGACGACTCGTGCACCACCGTGCCGTCCTTTGCCAGCAGCCGGATCAGGCCGTTACCGGTCTTCTCTGCGGTCACCAGAACGGCCGTTCCGGCAGTCTTACCACTGCCTCCGAACAGGAAGGGCGCATCCGGGGCCAGGTCAAGCTTGACCAGCTCGGTCCACTTCCAGGCCGGGCCGGCCTTCGCGGCCGGAGCCAGCCATACCTTCGTGGCCGGGGAGCCGGTCAGGATCACCTCATCGGACTCCACGCTGATGATCTCGTACCGGCCTTCCCCCGCGTAGTTCAGCGTGGCCAAGGTCGCCTCCGTGGGACTCTTCGACCGCGCTCCGGCCTTGCCTCCGAACAGGAACCGGGCCTTCTGCGAGCGAGCGTCGCCTACGTCCCGGATCGACCCGCGAACCCACTCCGGCCCGGCCGCCTCCGGCGCTTCCACCTCCGGCTCGACTGCGGGCGCGGGTACGGCCGCTGCCCGCGCTGCCGCCTGACGGGCCCGTGCGGCGGCCACCTTCCCCGCCAGGTCCACAATCACCCCGGTCACCGCCGCCGGCTCGGCAGGCGGCACCACCGCCACCGGAATCTCCTCCTGCTCGGCGCGGTCGAACTCGGCCACCCGCTGGCCGATCTCCTCGTACCTCGCCTGGTACTTCTCCACGAACTTTCGGGCCGCCTGCGCGCGGGCACCAGTGTTGTGGGTTGCGATGATGTCCTCCGCCTTCGTCAGCATCCAGCCGAGGGTCTCGTACCGCACCCGGCCCGTGGTCCGGGTGTTCGTCCACGAGCAGGCCGCAATGTCCGCAGCCACCACGCTCTTGCCCGAGTACTTCGCTCCGTTGTGCATGAAGATCTCCAGCGACTTCGGGAAGGCGATTTCGGTCCGGATGTCGCGGGGATTGTTCGGAACGTAGTCCAGTTCGTGCTTGGACAAGACGCTCTGGCTGGCCCGCTTCTCGTTGCCGTTGGAGCTGGTACTCCAGTTCCGCGCCAGGTCGAGGTACACGCCGAGCTGGGCGTTGGTGAGGTTGACCTTGACGCTGCTCTGAGCGTTGCCCTGGTTGAGGGCCTTCACGGAGTGGACCAGGTCGAGCCCGGCTTGGTCCTCCGGGGCGAAGGCGCGCTCGATGTGCTTGCGGAGCTGGGCGGGGAGGTGAACGGAGACAGTGGACGGGGACATGGGAGTGATCCTTTCGGTGGAGCCTTCACGGCTGTCCAGGAGGATGGAGAGGGCGGGTACGCGGATGACCTCGCGGCACACGTCGCAGTCGCAGGTGTGCTGTACGCAGAAGCAGCCGGGTTCGTCGCAGAGGCGGTCCGGGCCGATGCCGGAGCCTTGGTCGTACCAGGTGGGATAGACGACGTGCTCACGGTTGTAACGGTGACCGTGGGGCAGGTGGCGGCCCTCGCACGGGGCGGTGGCCTGTCGGGCGGAGTCCTCGGTGAGGAAGGCGGCCCGGCAGTCGAGGCACTGGAGGCGGCCTTCCGGCCGCCTCCGCAGGGTGTGACTGGCCATCAGAAGTTAGAGGGCAAGGAGGAGCTGGATCGGGTTGACCGGCGTGGCCGGTGTCGGCACCGGAACGGGGGCAGGGGCCTTCGGCTGCGCGGACTTCGGGCGGGCCTTCGTCGGTGCTGCCGGGCGGCGGGGAACGACCAGGCGCAGGGGTGGGGCCGAGGCCGGCTTCGGGATCTCTCCCTGGGGGGCGGCCAACTCGGGCGACGTGATGCGGCGGTAGATGGTGGGCTTGGCGCCCCGTCCGGGGTTCTCGCCCTTGACCATCTCCACGTCGTCCATGTCCTCCACCGCCGCCCGCAGGGAAGCGGCGGTGACCCGGGTGCCGAGGGCCCGCAGCATCATGGTGGAGGTGGCCTCACCCTCGTACCGGTCGAGGATCTCGTAGATGAGCTCCGGCAGTTCCTTCACCGCGCGGCCGGTGGTGTTGGCTGCCGCGTGCACCAGCTTCTCGACGCTGGTCATGGAGTAGGACACGAAGGCCCACGCAGCGTCGAGGGCGGCGCGGCTGATCCTGGTCTTCATCTCGGCGGCCGTCAGCACGGCTGCCACCCGCACGACCTGTTCGGCTGAGCGCTCCAAGTAGCAGCTGAGCGACTCCGGCATGTCGGCCATCCGAGTCTCGATCAAGGCCCGAAGTTCGTCGTAGCGCCGCCCGGCCTCTGCCGTCAGTGCCATCCGCCGAGGCTCACGCTGGGCCCACCGATAGGCAGCGGTCAGGGCCTTGGACTCGGCGATCCGCTCTTGGTGGTCCCAGGGAAGCATTTTGGACCGTTCGACCAGGACCGGCAGCAGCCGGTTGAACTGGCCGCCCAATGCGTCGGTGCCGTCCACGTACTTGGCCCACTCACCCGGGGTGATGTGGGCGTGGAAGCCGAGCAGGGGGCGTTCAACGATCTGTTCCCCGGAGCCGTCCTTGGACTTGATGACGTTACTGACGCGCTTGCCGTCCCAGGCACTCCGCAGGTGCTGACTGAACGTGGGGCACCGCTTCGCCCGCTTGAGCACGCCCGCCCACTCCTCCTCGACCACCAGGGCGCGGCCGTCCATGCCGGACTCGGTTCCGGCGGTCTCAAGTTCCAGCTGGAACAGGTGGTTCACCAGGGACGGGCCGGAGCTGATGCCGGAGGCGACCCGGGCCCCGAGGAAGCCCCCGATGCTCTTGCTGAGCAGGGTTCGGGTGGTGCCCAGCGCGTAGCCCTTGCGGCCGAGGGAGGACTTCCCGGCCAGCACGGTCCAGACCACGACGGGCCGGCCGTTGGTCATGGTGACGCTCCGACTCAGAGCGGCCGAGTACAGGGCCAGGGTCGCGGCGTAGATGCCGATCGGGTCGGCCTCGCTGTCGGGGACGGCCGCCGCCACGGCGTCGCCCAGGGGTCCGTACTTCATCGCGTCGAACGTGGTCACTTCTCTGATCTCCTTACGCGGCGGCGGTGTTGGTGGCGGGGGCGGGAGCCTCCAGGGCCCCGACGAACCAGCCCTCGAACTTCTGGGCGTGCGGGTCGCACAGGCCCCAGAGCTTCTCTCCGAGGACCAGGGGGGTGGTGGCGGGCACATCGGCCGCACCAGTCGCGGTGCAGCCGTCGCAGACGAGATCCTCAAAGGGGTTGGCGGACACGGTGGTTGTCTCCTTCGGGTCGGTATCGGGCGCTCATGGCGAAGGCCGGACCCCGAAGGGTCCGGCCGTCACCAAAGGCGTCCGCGTCAGCTGATCCAGCCGCGAACGGTCTTGAGCTCTTCGCCGTAGCAGCGATTCGCCACGTCCTCCAAACCGGCGAACGGGTCGTCCAACAAGGTCATCGCAGCATTCACCAGCAGGTTCATCAGGTCGCCGTCACGGTCTCCGAGGTCGAGTTCGTTTTGGATCGTGTCGGCCGCAAGGTTGAGTACGTCGCTGATGCTGTCCCGGGTGATCGGGATGTGAGTCGGAGTCTCGATGGTGTCGAGCAGGATGTTCGTCATAGGTTCCCCTTCGAAGTTGAGTGGTGTGGTGATACGGCGTTCAGCCGCTGAACTCGACTTTCAGAAAACGGAGTTCGGGGGCGCTGGAATCAGTGACCTCGACCGTGTAGATGGCGTATCCGCTTCGCCCGGTGCCGGTGTGCACGAAGAGGTGGTCGTACTCCCAGTCCTCCCGCTCAGGGGTGCCCTCCTTGGGCAGCGGGAGCGGGACCACGGCGGTCTCGGTCGTCTCGATCGTGGCATCGGTGTAGGTGTTGGTGATGGCAAGGGTGATCAGGGCCTGGCCGGTGGTGATCTTCTGCACGGCGGTCTCCTCCGTCGTCTGGCTGGCGTGCTTCTGGTTGTTCGTCATGCGGCCAGCTCCGGCAGGGGTCGGCGAAGAAGCGCCCGCTCGGCCTGGAAGACCTTGACCACCCGCTCCACAAACACGGCCGCCACCGGCTCCGGGAACGGGTACTTGGACGCCAACTCACCGCAGCCGCCGAAGAGTTCGGTCAGCTTCCTCCATCGCTCCCCGTCGTCGGCGATCCGAGCGACGCCGACCGCGCGTCCGGTCAGGTGGGTGTGGTCCTCGATGTACTGCTTGATCATGCTCATAGCTCGTATCCCGTCTCTCGCTGGTACGCCTGTCGCACGGCGGCCGGAATGGCTCCGCGCGTCCCTACGAAATGGCCCTGTTCACGGCCCCACACGCGGGCCTTACGCATGTGCTCGGCATGCTCGTACGCCCGTTGCCGACTGTGCTCCGCATCGGACCAGGCGTCGGCCCGATCCCGGGCCTTCTGGGCCTCCCGCTCCTGGCGGGCCCGCTCGGCGGGCAACTGGGCTATGTAGTAGTTGAGCTCCACAGGGCTGAGCTCTGATGTGTCCTCCTCCAGCCGAATTCGCTGGCGGACGAGAAAGCGCCGCGCCTGCTCCAGGTCGAGCGTCGCGAGGACAGCAGGGTCGGGCGGGGTGTTCATCGCCACCACAGCAGCCACCCCCAGCCACGAGGGCGGGGGCGCGGAGGCTCCGCGAACAACCGCGAAGGCCCAGATGCCGCCCACTGCTCAGGCGTCTCGGCATCGCCCGTCGCGGGCTCGTCGGTGTAGAGGTACCAACGGCGGGGGTCAGACCTGACAGCCTTGACGGCCAGGCCGACAGCTTGTGTCTCGTCGCTGGCGTGCACCTTGACGAAATGCACGCGGATCTCGTCCACGGGCACGTAGTACTCGGGCATGCGGGTGTCCTCTCTCGTTGGATTGGTTGGTGCGGGAGGCCCCACTGCGTCAGGGCCTCCCGCGGCCGGCCTGAGGGCAGACCTCTCCCCGGGACCGCAGCCGGCATCAGGCGCGGCCGAAGCCGGCTGCGGGGGACCTACTTCCTGAGGGTGTGCCGGTTGATCAGGTCGAGCGCATCCCTGACCGACCCCCCGCGTCCGAGCGGGCGACCGGGCACCTTGAGCACGCCCCGTCCGTGGAGCCGGAGCTTGCCGGGCCCACACCCACGGGAGTGCCAGGTGTAGGACAGCTCCCAGCCCTGCCGGGACTCCCAGCCCGGCTCAGGGTTCGGGCCGGGCTCCGGCCCACGGGCCGCTCCCACCGTGACGAACGGTTCCGGGACCTTGGGGCCGTACTGCCACCGAGCCGTTGCCTGCCATCCGTGGTGCCTGGCGTACTCGATCAGCTCCGCCGCCTTGAGCGGCAGTTCGTAGCCGGGTGCCGGGATCGCCAGCAACTCCCGGAGCTTCTGGCGGTAGTCGTACAGCTCCGCCTTCTGGAGCCCGGTACGCCGGGCGGGTGGAATCCGAATCAGCGCTCGCACGATCGGCTCCAGCCGGGCTATCTCGTCCAGGGTGTTCACGCAGGCACCGCCGCTACCGCCAGGTTCGGCTCGCGGTAGTCGGAGACCTGCACCCACCCGCCCTTGACGGTGTCGAGCCGGATATCCGGGGTGTGCTCCCAGTCCGCAAGGAGGCGTGCCTCCTCAATCGTGGTCACCGAGCTGGGCGACGCGTACGCGGTCACCTCCTGGCCGACCAGGTCGCGCCACTCGGCCAGCACCGGGAATAGCGAGGCGAAGTCGTCAACCCGTGCGAGGAACGACGCTTCCGCCGGAGGAACGTCCTCGGCGTACTGCGGTACGTCCGGCCGAGTCCGCTCGGCCATAGTCATGAGCCACCCCACGGCGGTCTCCTGTCTGTCGTTGGTCAGGGGCTCGGTCGAGCGCCCATGGAAAAGGCCGGACCCGTATGGAGTCCGGCCTTGGCCAAAGGAGTTCGAGCGTTAGAAGGCGGTCACACCAGTGGCCGCGCTGTAGGTCTCCCGGATCAGCTCCCGAATTGCGGCCTGGTCCACGTCGTCCAGCCGAGAGCGCCGGAACTCCTGCCGCCGCAGAGCAATCACCAGCGTTCGCAGCTCCACCCGAGTAAGCGCCCACGGACCGGCGTCCGGCAGGTTGCGGGCATGCCGCAGGAAGTTCGCGGCGTTCACCGAGTCCGTTCCGTTGAACACGGGGTCGCTGGTCGGCTCCAGCGCCAGATTGAGTACCGACCGGAGCCACGGTCCCTGGCGCTCGTTGTCGGGCATCACCACGTAACTCTGCTCACCGTCGCGGGACGGTCCGCGTCGGCGGCCGGGAACTGCCAGGACATCCGTCAGCCCGTACCGCGCCACGTAGTCGGGCAGGGGCAGGCGAGTCCAGTACTGGAGAGTCTTCCGGTGCTGAGCACACAGGATCACCCGAGCGTGCCCGCCGTTTCCATCGTCGGTGAAGTGCACCACCACCGCGTCGTTCGCACAGTGCCCGGACTCCGCGCCCACGTAGACCTCGCAGAGGTACCCGGAACGCTCCACCCCCGTGTGAACGGCCAGAATCTGACGGGCCGTCTCCTCCGTGTCCGAGTGGTAAAACCAGTGGTGCACACCGGCCTTCGCGTCCCAGAGGTAGATGTACCACTCTTCCCGGTGGTCACGGACCCTGGCCACGTATCCCCGGTAATCGTCCGTCCCCTCCTGGCCGAGATTCCAGACGTTGGGGGTCCTCTTGTGCCACACGGTCATGAATGAATTCCCTCCCTAACGAAAGAGGCCCGCCGGTTGGCGGGCCTCACGTGATAGCGACTTGCTCAGCGAATTTCGACGTGACGAGTTGTCTCGTCTTCCGGCCGCCGGTGCACGTCACACCGAGCAGCGCAAGAGTGGTGCCTGTCCCCATACCGCTCCGTACAAGCCCAGTGCGTGGGCGTCTTCTGGCACGGAAAACAGCATTTGACTCCATGGATTGCCGCAAAGCTGCTGTAGTGGACGCCAACTCGGTTGCTCATGGGATACCCCCCCTTAGGGTCGGTCAGAAGTCGGCAGCGAGGCCGCCGGGTACCAGCGAATGTGGTCGAGCGCTTCAACGAGACGGACGAGTGGCCCGTACCCCCATTCCCGCTGCTCCCGGACGTGCTCCAGAACGGCCGGAACAATCTGCTCCGGGCCGTCGTCCTGGCCGTGAGTGTGGGGGCTGTAGTAGGCCATCCCTCCTGTGTTCACCCGGACCCCGGCGTCACCCCACAGCACTTCATGCCTGACGTCACGATTCACGTACTCGGGTGCGCTTTCCTTGGCCACACCCACAGTCGAGTGGCTGTATTCGTCATTCATATTCTCAGCCCCATTCCTTCCGAATTAAAGTCAGACAGCAAATTCGAGATCGTCACACATGAGGTATTCCACGTGGTGCCGGTCCCCCGGCTCGGTGTCGTGGGCGGCGTGGTGAGCCATAATCAGCTCGGCCATGGGCCCGCAATAGAAGGCAGAGAAGGCAGACGAAAGCGCCTCGGCCTCATCGCAGGTGAAAATTGTTTCGCCGTCCACGGTGCATTCCGCAAGCAGCCGAGAGAAGGCGTCAAGGATCATCTCCTGATCCCGACCCATGGGCACCTTCGGTGCCGTCTTCGTGCCGAAGATGCGGGAAAAGGCGATACGGGCAGTCTTGAACATGGAATTCCCCTTCCAGGGAGTGGCGCCTATCCGATTGACAGGCTTTGGAAAGGCCGGGAATTTCCCGGCCAGACCAGAGCATGTCACTCGGTGTTGGAGTCGGCCAGCCAATCGCAAGCAAGCTGAAACCCCTGCTCGCAGTCGTCCACCTTTGACTCGTAATATCCCTCGTCCCATATCTTCACGTACTGCTCACCGGTCGGCTCGCTGGCCTTGCGATTTTCCGCCTGAGCATGGAGTGCCAGAAAGAGCAGCCCCAGAATCGAGATGGTCAGGATGACTCGCATCACCAGATCACGCATGTTAATTCCCTTCACGTTAAGAAACCCCCCAGATCAACTTCTTGGTCAAAAAAGGGGGACCTGGCCGAGGGCCTTCCAGACCTCCTCGGCCTCTCGAATGCACCGCTGCTTTGCCTTATGGGCGGCAGCCCCTTGGAACGAGAATTCCTCTCGGCTGTACTGCCACCAAGCCTTCGGCGGGTAGAGGATGCCCCGCACATAAGCGCGCTCGCCCTCCGTCATATCGATGGAGCACTGGCAGAAGTCACACCAGTAGTCATCTGCGGCCAGATCTGCTTCCCCGCTTTCAACAGCGGCCAGAAGCTGGTCACGGCAGCCGTGCAGGGCTTTCGGACAACCGCAATCCGGGTCAGACGCGTAGCACTCGTTCTCAGATGGATGGTTTTCCTCCCACTCCAGCTGGCTGTGGCGTTCGTCATCAAGGCCACCGCCCGACAAGGCGGATTCCAGCTCCCGGGCCGCCTCCGTGATGCCCTCGTGAGCGGAGTTGAAGACATAGAAGTTCCCCGGGCCAAATGCCCACTCCTCCCCGTCCGCCACGGCTTCCAACACCCGCTCAATCACCTCCGCATCGCTGGCACCCCGGGCATAGGCGCAAGAGTCGTACTGATAGTCACGGGGGTTCGTGCTACTGCCGACCGGAGACCCGAGCGGGTCACAGATCATGTCTATCGACGGCCAGCCGTTCTCCTCCGCAACGGCTTCGAAGTCCCACCACCCGTAGGTGTAGTTCTGACTGGCGTACTCACGGATCTGATCCGAAAGCACGACCTTAGCGGTATTGACCACGGTTGTACCCCTTGTCTCGAAGCCGGCCGCAGGCAGGAGTCTGCCCGGGACCGTTGTCTGAATTAATTGTTTCGCTTAGCCGACCAAGCGGCTTGGCGCTCCGTGCGCACCATGAATGCATGGCCCCTGTCGGGCCCACACGGAGCACGTCTCATCCACCCGCACCAATGTGCCCAGGTACCGGCCTACATGTCCGGAGAGACCACCCTCCGCAGTGGCGGAGGGTGTTGACTGAACGCTTCCCGCTCGCTCCCTAGGTCCCTTCTGCCTAGGCTCTTGCAATAGTCGTCGCAGGTCGGTGCGTCAGTCGTAGGTTTTACGTCGGCTGCGTGTCTGCCCCGTTCGCTCGCTAATCCCGAGTTGCCCCGAAATCAGGTCGTCGCGGCACATAGGAACGTTTCCACCGACGGTGCCAGGCTCTGAGAGCGTTTGTCAGACGCTCTCTCGGCCCAGTCCTAGGGTGCTCTGGCCTGCCCTCACAGTTCCGCACGCTCCCGGTCCTCATGGCCTTTCGGTGTAGTGACCTGCCAGCGCACGCGCTGATGGTTTCACCGGCCCCTGTTTGGATTCCGGAAGCATGCGGCCCGCAAGAGCCGCTGAGCTAACCCCTTTGATGTTTTCAAGGTACGTGCGGTGCCTTCCCGGACCCTTCCCGCTGTTCTCCCATCTCGGCTGTTGTGATCCCGCCCCTAGAGGGGGTAGAACCCGCCGAAACGTCCACGGTGGGTATCCAGTCCGGCCGCAGGTTGTACGGCCTTTCTAGTGGTGCTGTAGTGCGTTTGGGAGGCTTCTAGCCCTCCGTCGAATCACCCACCTACTTGCATCCGGCGTTTTCCCTGACTCCCCGGTGACTCCGGGGCGGTACTCGCTGCCGTGCTCTTCGGTGCCGCTTGTTCCGACACCGAGAACATTAGGCGCGCGCACCCCCCAGATCAACTTTTGGATTCCGGCCACTGCTCCCGGCCGCCCCCCGTCGGCACCCCCCTGGCATCCCCCAAAGGTGATGATGAGCACGCGACTAGCAGGGCAAACAGGGGAAAGTCAAGGGTGCAAAGTGGGACACTTTCACGATGGATATCACTCAGCGTGGATGCAAAGTAGCTAAAAGCCATGCCTCATCGTTATTCTCTCGTTACCAAATAGGGCCGAAAGAGACTCGTTCGCGACCCCGGCGTTATCCTTCCGTCACCATTGAGACGCTTGTACTACCTCCCTGACGCCCCTCCTGCCGCCCCTCCGAGCTGCCTGAGCGCCAACCCTGACAGGCCGTCAACTCCTGTGCAGGGCAGGTCAGTTGGTGCAACACCCCTGCTCATGGCCCCGTGAGTGAATGAATTCATTCGTCCGCCCTTACCACACCTACACCGGGGGTAATGTATTAATACGTTCGAAGCGGACCCACCGGGGGCGCCTTCCTTCGATCGCGTACGGGTATGAATTTTCACAAGGGAACAAGCCCCTGTGCGGCCCCGTGCCGGCCTGGCAGCCGCGGGGCGGTCGAGAGGGGCCTTGAAGGCGCAACTGGGCTTCCTGGCAACGGTTTTGGCCCTCTTGGGCACCCTCCGCCCGGCCGAACGGGGCGCGAATGAATGAATTAAGTCACCACAGAGGCCCTGGATGTGACCTGCGACCCTTTTTTGGGTTCCAGCGAGCACTTATTGCCCAGGGCTCACATACATCATTTATGAGGGGTTCCTTATAGGACCCCTCCGTCATCTGTTTTGAGGAGCGGCAGGCCCCCCAGAGCCGGCCGAGGTCCTCTCAACTCCTGTCGAGCTGCTTCCAAAGCCCCGCAGGATAGAGATCGGCTTCGAGAACCGCCTCAAGTCGGCTGACGGTGCCGATGTCTGGCAGGACAAGCCCCTTGAGAATCCTGCCGATCGCCATGTCGGAGATCCCGGCCTGACTGGCCAAGGCCCGGTTGCTGAGACCTCTCGACGCCATGACCTGACCCAGGTTCCGAGCCAAGGCGAGTCCGGTGTGGGCGCTCTCAGGGGCGCCAACCACCAGCTCCACATCCGGCCACTGCCCGGAGAGAACGCAGTCGGCCGGCACCCGATGCAGGGGGCTCCTAGACACGTCCACTCTCCACTCGTCATGCGGTCCAAGGGCCTCATCCTCTCTCACCTTGCCCAGGCGGGCTGCTGATGCAGGCGCAACTTGTAGGTTGCACTATCGTGAATGCAACTTATATGTTGCACCTGCCTCCGGAATCACCAGCAGGAACGAGGGCTTCGCTTTGACCAACTACTTCGCACCACCTATCGACTTGTCCGACCTGCCCGGCTACCAGGAGGAGGACCTTCGGCCCCGGCGGTCGGTTTTCATCGGTCGGGTGAGCACCAAGGACAACCAGAATCCGGCCTCCTCCATCCCCCGCCAGGTAGCCCTGGCCTCGGCCCGGCTCGACCCCGGCGAGGAGTTCGTGGCGTACTTCTGGGACGTGGAATCCGGCATGCTGCCGGTCGAACTCCGCGGACTCGGCTCGCAGGAGATGTACGACGCATTGGGGGTTCCGGTCCGCCGTGACGGCGGCCTCCAGGACCTGGTGGAGCGGGCGTCCTATCACGGCTACACCAGGGCTCTGGCGGAGCGCTCTGACCGCCTGGCCCGGGTGATGCTCACCAGCCTCGGCGTCGAAGGCGAGCTGGAGAAGCTCGGCGTGGAGGTCATCTATGCGAACGAGCCGACCGGCGGAACCGAGTCCGGCCGGCTACGGACCCGGCGATACGGGCAGGTGGAGGCCGAGCTCTACCGCACCGTCATGATGGAGATGTCCATGGGCGGCCAGTACCAACACACCCTTGGGGGGTGGAACCACGGGCACCCGCCCTACCCGTACACCACTGTGGTGGACGAGAACGCCCCCGCAGCAGCCCGGAACCGGTTCGGCATCGAGCGCCCGAAGCGCAAGCTCGCCCCGCACCCGGACCAACGGAGGGTCGAAGCTGCCCGGCTGCTGTGCCGCCTTCGGCGGGAAGAGCACCTCAAGGGCGCCGACATCGTGGCCGTCCTGGCCGCCGAGCCCGACCTGTACCCCATCGAAGGGCACTGGACGATCAACCGGGTCGAAGGGCTAATCGCCAATCCGAAGCTGACCGGCTACCAGGTCTACAACCGGAAGGCGAAGCGCACCTCCCGGACAGGTCACTCCGTGCTCAATCCCATTTCAGAGTGGGTGTGGTCACCCGAGGTAGCCCACGAACCGATAGTGAGTCTGGAGGAGTGGAAGAAGGCCCGCCTGGTGACGGAATCGCTACGGAGTGCCTCCCTGGAAGAGGCCGGTACGTTGAGCCGCCTCCGTGCCGCAGCGCGGCGCATGGGCGTCACCGTCAACCCCATCACCACCAGCAGCTCCCACACGGTCTACCAGATTGGCACTCAGACGGTGGTGCTGCCCCGGCCGATCCCCGCTCCGATCGTGGAGCAGGTCATCGAAGATCTGATGGGGGCGGCGTGACCGAGATTGAAGCTTCGGCTACCCGCACCGGCCGCAACTGGAGCGTCCGTGTTCCGGGTTACCTGGTCTACGGCCGAGGGGCGACCCTCAAGGCAGCCAAAGCGAGCGCCGAAGCCGGCCTCGCCCTGATCGGAGTGATCGCCGAAATCCGGCTTATCCCGCAGTCGGCCGAACTGGAGAACCTGCGGGCCGCAGAGGCCGAGGTCGAGACTGCCCGCGAGACGGCCGTAAGGGCCCTTCACCTGCGGAAGGCGTCCAAGAGGGACATAGCCATCTCCACCGGGCTGCCCTATGCCCAGGTCAAGCGCATCCTGGCCGAACACTCAGAAAGGGGCACTGCCCCGGAGAGCAGCCCTACCTCAACCCAGACCCTGCATCATGAGCTCATGACCCCTCAAGTTCCAAGCACCGCAGACCTGGTGGACAGCACCGAGGGCACGCTTCTGATCGACTACCCATTCTGGATGCTCTACGGCGGCCCTTCCCGGGAGAACCTGCTCCCCAACGGCCAGGAGGCTGCCTTCGCGGGCGAGGAGTGCGCCATCCCGTCGGCCCAGGCCCGGATCTCCAGCCCGGTGACCATCAGCGAGTGGGACGGGCCGCCACCGGCCGGCCCCGGCGAGCTGATCGGCGAAGGCACCCTCGACTGCCCTCAAGGGGAGCTGGTGGTGGATACCCCGGCCACCGGCAGCGACCTTCGACTCCGTCTTGGAGTTCCCGGCCTGTACGGCGTGAGGGTCTGGCGAATCCACGAAGAGGCCCGAGAGCGCCAGGAGTTCGACGTACGGCTGTGGCTGCTCGAAGAGTGGCCGCCTGGTTCCTGAACAACGAAGCCGCCCCTGGGCCTTTGGCCCAGGGGCGGCTTCTGCGTCTCTACGAGCTTGGCAGCGGCTCTACTGGAGCGACGAGCCGCCCGATGGTGTCCGCGTGCTCTTCGCAGGCGTAGACAGGCCATGGAGGACCGCTGGCACGCTCTATCGCCCCGACGGTTCTTACCGGCCCAAGGCCGGGGCACCGGAGGCACTTGCCCACGATGCTGTCAGGCATCAGACCGCCCTGCACAGGCAGTTGGAGGCGGGGCTGAGTTCGGCGTCGGCCAGTGCATCGCGAAGCCGCCTGTTGACCTGCCGGGCCGGTTCCTCCTGTGATCCCCAGAGAGTCTCGGTGGCGCGCACCTGCTCCTCCATCTCACGGAGTTCCTCCCTCCAGGCGACCCAATCGACGTAGGGGCGCACCAGGGGGCCGGAGTAGGGGAGGGCCTTGATGGTCGGCTCCGGGGGAAGTTGCCGGCCGGGGAGGGGAACTGGGGCGAGTCCCGGGGTGGCCTGGGCGGCCCGGTGCTGGCCTCGGGCCGGCAACAGGAGGTGCAGAAGGGCACGGAGGGCCCAACCGATAAGGTGACGCATGTTCGTTCAGCTCCCATTAGCTGTGCGGACATGCCCCCGGGCACCGGTCCTACGCGGTGCCCGGGGGCTCTTTCGTTGGCCTCAGGGTAGGCCCACTCATACAAGTTATCCACCCCTCCACCCATCCACTCATGCAAGTAGAGAGATCGGAGCCAGCTCTCTAGGCTGCTGCCATGCCTGATCGTCCTCGCCGAGTGCCCCCGTATCGCATCGCCGCCACCGAGCTGGCTGCCGAGATCCGGGCCGGCGCCTACGACCAGGGCGTGGCGTTCCCTTCGGAAGCGGCGCTGGTCGAGCGTTTCGGCATGGCCACCGGCACCATCCGGCGTGCACTGGAGGTGCTGCGCGAGGAGGACGGGCTGATCACCACTCGGTGGGGCAAGGGCTCTGCGGTCGTGCCAGCGGCTGAGCGCCCGAACGCCTTGACTACGGAGTAGAACAACGAGCCGCCCCGGGCCAGTGACCCGGGGCGGCGCTGTTCGGCTGCGGCGTCAGCCGATGTCCACGAAGAACGGGTCACCGTCGATGATTCGCCAGGAGTGGTAGAACTGCACCAACGTGCCGCCCGCACTGAGGTTCTGGGTCTTGTCGAGGAGCCGGATCGAGTAGTTGCCGTTCGCGCCGGCCGCGCCCTCGTACGTCGAGGCGAACGGGTACTCGTCGCACTGGGTGGTGTCGGTGTTCCAGACCCCGAAGTAGGCCGCGCAGGCCGAGGAGACCATGCTCCGGTTCTGGGTGTACCGGTCGGTGCTCGCCTGGTTGTGCTGCGGCGCCAGGCGGGTCAAGGGCTTGGCCGAGTACACCGACCCCGGGATCGACTTCGTCCCGTTGTAGGTCAGCCACGGGATGGTGTCCTGCGGCTGAGACTGCGCGAAGTAGATGTGCTCCGCCACCTGGCCGTGGGCGGAGCTGGTCCGGCTGTAATCAACCATGCGAGTGGTGACGCCGTCGAAGATCGCGCCATGGCGGTTGTTGGCGTTGTACGGGGTCGAGTCGTGTCGGATCTTCGTGGTGTTGATCGCACCCCAGCCCGGGATGTCGCTCTGCGCTCGGACATCGACGGTGCAGCGGGTCACGTCCTCCGTGTCGGAGCCCGAGCCGGGATTGCTCCACACGCTGGAATCTGCGATCTCCCCGGCCTGCCAGTACGCCCGCAGACTCGGGGTGTGGGAGACCTGGTTACACCGGCCGCCGCTCAGGAAGAAGCCCACCTGGAGCGCTGCCGCGAGGTTGGTTGAGCCGGTGTCCACGAAGTTGTCGAACCCGACCTCGTACAGGGTCTCTCGGTTGCCGTTCGAGCCGCGCCCCGAGGTGGTGCACCGGTACGACGTCAGCCCGGTCACCTCCCCGTTGACCACGGTGTAGTACCCGCACCGGGCCACGTGGCAGTAGTTGAAGCGGTCGATCACCACGTTCGCGGGGCCGTTGCCGAACTGCGCCCGGCAGGAGGCCAAGGAGGCCGAGCCGCCCGCAGCGAGAGCGGGACCGGAAGCCGGGGCGTTCACGACCTTCGCGGCTGCGGCCTTCGCCTCGGTGTCGGCCTTCGCCTCGGCGGCCTTCATGGCCGAGGCGAGCTTCTCCACGGCCTGGTCGCGGGTGCCGAGGATCGTACCGATCGGGAACGGGTGCTCTGCGTCGGACATCATCACCGTGTAGGTGCCGGCCGGGACGGCCTCAGCCACGGTCGGAACGCCGACCGCGATGCCGGCCACCAGGCCGAGAAGCAGCGCGCCAAAGCGCCTGCGTATGTTGGAGGTACGCATGATCCTTCTCTCGTAGACGGATGGTGCGTGGAACCCGCCCTCCCCGGCCCCTGATGCCAGCATGTTTCGGGGAGGGCGGGAGTCTGTGTCGGCGAGGGGACGTTGTCCCGCGCCCTGGTCTTGGGCGCCCGTCCTGATTCGTGGGGCAACCAGGACGGGCGGGTGCCGACGTGTGGCGCAGGCGCTTTCCCTGCACCGTGCATCGGCGGCCCGGTCCGATGGCTGCGCGGCTGCACTGTCGGACCGGGTGTCGGGGGCCTACTGGCGGTGAATGGTCACGGTCGAGCTGCCGGAGGAATGTGCACCCTCGCGGGTCGGTGTCAGCGTCGGGGCGTCCTCGGGCCGGTCGTCATGGTCGTCATGGTCGTCCGGGGCGGTCTGGTCGGGCATGGGGTCCCCTGTCAGGTACCGATGGGGGTCAAGGGGGCCGCCCCGATCCGGCACAGCAGCAGTCAGGATCGGGACGGCCAGCACGGCTGCCACGGCCGCGCGCTGGAGCCCCAGGGGCGCCGAAGGGAGGCAACGGCGGCCCCGGGGAGTGGGGGGGTGCCCCACCGGGCTTGCCCCCGATGGGGCGTGGTCCTCGGGCAACCATGCCGGAAAGCCGAGGACCGGCCCGTTCGTGCCTGCGTCAAGTGCACGGCGCAGAACGGGAGTTCATGGGCTTGATCACTCGATCACGCGAGTCACAGTCACGTGATCGGTACGGGTCCACTCGAACTTGCGGTGCCCCGTCTCATAGGTGTGCTCGGACACCGCATCGGCCAAGGCGTGCTGACCGTTCGGGTGCCAAAACGGGGTCCACCCGCACGTTTCACACGCCGCCCCTACCCGAGAAGGGCGTGTGTCGTCGGGCACCACGTCGAAGTGCGCCACGGTGCGCCGCGCGGTCAACACCTCGGCCCGTCCTCGGAGTCCGGGTCGGACCGGCCCAACGCGAGGTAGTCCGACCGTCGGTGCAGCGGCATCGGCTCGGGGTCGTCGGGCGGCAGGGGCGTGTGAAAAAGCATCGGGCCGTCCATCCGGTCCGGGTAGGCCCCGCACCCCTCGGGCAACGTGATCTCCAGCGCCAACGGCTGGCCGGCGGGGATGTCGTAGCGCTCCCGGGCGATCCGGTCCAGCATCTCGACCAGGCCGGGACCCCGGCACTCATCCACATCCACGCTCCCGGCCTCGCCCTGGTCGATCTCCACCAGGTACCGGTGTCGGGGGTCCGCCAGCTCGACGCTGACGACCCGGCGGTGCGGGCCGGTGTCGCGGTGTCCGTGATTCAGCATGGCCGGATCACATCAGGAAGAGACGGGAGCGGCTGGGCCGCCCGGTCGCGTCCGCCCCGTAAACCGTCACCGTGCCATCACCGTGGAACACCGTGTCGGCGGGGGGCTTGGGCTGCTCGGCGGGTGCGGGCTTGTTGTCGGGGTCGGGCTTGTTGTCGGGGTCGCTCATAGCGCTACTTCCTGACGTAGGGGGCCCGGTGGCCGGTACGCCACAGATGGGCCAGAGCCTCGGAGTAGGCCGTTGGTACGGCCGCCTCCCGGCTCTGTACGTCCTCAGGCATCTCGCCCTCGGGGTCGGTATCGGGTGTCAGCAGGGGCGGCCGGTAGAACGGCGACCAGGTGCCCGGATCGGTACTCACCAGAGCAGCACCAGGCCGAGCGTCCCGAGGACGATCAGGGCGCACAGCGGGGCGGCCCACAGGTCGGCGAGAGATCCATCCGTGTCCTCGGCCTGGTCGTGCGCCGCGCGGTAGGACCGCATCTGCTCCGTCGTCCACTCCGTCCACGGATCGGGCTTAGTCATGCCACCATCCGGGCCAGTGCCAGACGGCCGCACTGACCCTCCCGGTAGTGCCGCTGACGCACTATCCGCACGTCGGCCAGTCCGGAGCGGTTGTGCTCTCGGAGCGCGGTGTTCCTCCGCCGGTCGAGCCGATCGCAGATCAGGCAGTCCGTCGGCTTCCAGTCAGCCATCGAGGGCCTGTCTCTGCGTCGAGCTTCGGGACCAACCGCCGGTCTGGTAGTCCGGGAACGGGGCCCGGTATGCGGCGGAGCACACCGACCCGCGCAGGCTCGGGGGGTCGATCCGGATCTCGGCGTCCAGCTCGGCGCGCTGCTCGGGGTCCGCCTCGCTGCCCAGCTCGATTCGGGCCGGCTCGGACGGGGGGTGAACCGCCCGCCGGCTGACGGCCGTTCGCTGATGCGGCATGCCCATGGTGCGCCCTTTCGTCCGGCGGACCATCGAGCGGTCCGTCACTGATGCGGTGCGTTCTGTTACCAGCATCGGCATGAATGGCTACGATCACCAGGGCTAGAACTTTGACTAAACCGGCATGTGGAAGGGAACCAGGACCCTTGACCGAACAGGAAGTTGACGTTCCGTCGTCCTCAGCCATTCGCTTTGGGGAAGAACTTCGCAAGTCACGGCGGGCAAAGGGGTGGTCACAGACCGAGCTGGGGCGCCGCATGGGGTTCTCGAACACCCTGGTCTCCTACGTGGAACTTGGCCGTCGTCCTGCAACACGCAACTTCGCTGTTGCAGCCGACACAGCGCTGAAAACCCCGGAGACGTTCTATCTCCTGTGGCGCACCGTCGCCCGAGCTGCGCTGTTGGAAGGGTTCACCGAGTTCGCCGAGGCGGAGGCGCGATGCCGACAGTGGCGAACCTTCGAACTCGGCGTGATCCCTGGTCTCTTCCAGACTCCGGCCTACTCTGCGGCCCTTGAGTCGGCCAGCGTTGCCCGGGGCCGCATCACACAGGCTCAGGCTGACGAACGGCTTCGCTTCCTCACCGGCCGCCAACGGCTTCTCGGTCAGAAGCGGCCCCCCAAGATCCATGCGGTGATGGATGAGAGCTGCCTCACCAGCATGGTTGGCGGCCCCCAGGTGATGGCCGAGCAGCTACGGCACATTGAGGCACTGGTCGAGCACGCGCACATCACAGTGCAGGTGGCCCCCGCCTCCCTCGGTGAGCACCGAGTCTTCCTGCTGCCGGTTGTGCTACTAACCCAAGCTGATCGGTCAGTTATCGCCTATGCCGAGTCACAGTTGCGCGGGCAACTAGAGCGGGATCGGCGGGCAGTTGCAGTGTGGGAAGACGACTACGATCATCTACAGCGAGAGGCCCCGTCCGAGCGGGTCTCACTCGAAATGATCCGCGCTGTTCGGAGGGATCTCGAATGACCGTCAACCTGACCGGCGCCGTGTATCGCAGCTCCAGCTACAGCGGTAACGGGGGCAACTGCATCGAGCCCGCGCTGAACCTTGTGACCCCGCAGGGCATCGTCCCCGTCCGTGACTCGAAGGACCCCGAAGGGCCTTCACTGGTCTTCCCGGTCTCCTCATGGGCCGCCTTCGCCTCCGCCGTCGCGGCCGGCGAGTTCGGCACCGTGTGACCGGCTAGACCCCGGCGAAGCCCCGCCTCCGTGCCACGTGGAGGCGGGGCTTCGTGGCACCTGGGGGCGCCTCCAAGATCATTCCCACCGCCACTCAATCGCCACAGGACACCCAGAATCAGGCCGAAATAGGCCCGAACAGGCCGAAGGGCACGCTCTTTCCGGCAGCCACGAGAAAGGCCCCCTGACCTGCGAAGATGCAGGTCAGGGGGCCTCCCCCTAGCTAGGCGACGGACGAGCGCGACCTATACGCCGGGTTCTGTCTCCCGGGGTGCTTGCGCGGCCCGGGGAGGCGGCCATCCATCTAGGGCTGCCGTTGCCGACAGCCTCGTGCGGTCTACCCGCGAACTCGGGCGAGCAGCCCTCGATCATCCGCGCACGGTGCCCGGGGGCACCGATCTTGACCTTGCTCCAGGTGGGGTTTACCTAGCCGGCCGAGTCACCTCGGTCGCTGGTGGTCTCTTACACCACCGTTTCACCCTTACCCCCGACCGGAGTCGGTGGCGGTCTGCTTTCTGTGGCACTGTCCCGCGGGTCACCCCGGGTGGGCGTTACCCACCACCCTGCTCTGTGGAGCCCGGACGTTCCTCGGCGAGCCCCCGAAGGGACCCGACGCGACCGCCCGGCCGGCTCGTCCGCCGTGCTGCTCATCGTAGCCGGTCGGAGCGGACGGTCCGGACAGCGGCACCGGCGGGCGGGCGGCCTCCTGGGCGGCCATCACCTCGTCGCCGTACTCGAAGGCCCAGGCCCCGATGGCGTCGACGGGGCCGAGCAGGGTGCGGCCGAGGGTGGTGAGCCGGTACTCGACGCGAGCTGACGGACCGTCCGACGGGTGGCGTGCCACCAGGCCGTTGAAGTGCAGGCGGCGGAGGGTCTCGGTGAGCACCTTGGGGCTGATCGAGCCGATCCGGCGGCGCAGGTCGGCCGGACGGGCCGGGCCGTCGCGCAGGGCGTGCAGCAGCACCGGGTTCCAGGTGTTGGCGAGCAGGTCGAAGGCCAGGCGGGCCCGGCAGTCGGCGAGGCGGTCGTGAGTCGGCACGTACCACATGGTGCCCGATCGACTACCTAGCGTGGTCGGTGGCCATCCGGGCCGGAGCAGAGGGAGCGGTGTGATGAGGATCGGCGTACTGGGCACGGGCAACATGGCGGACGCACTGGCCGGCCACTGGGCGCGGGCCGGCCACCGGGTGACCGTCGGCGGGCGGGACGCGGGGCGGGCGGAGCGCCTGGCGGAGCGGATCGGCGGAGCGGCGGACAGCCTGCGCGGGGCGGCGGCGGCCGGGGAGGTGGTGCTGGTGGCGCTGCCGTTCGGGGTCGGGGCGGCGGTGGTCCGGGAGGTGCGGGCGGAGCTGGCGGGGCGGGTGCTGGTCGACTGCTCGAACCCGGTCGGGCCGGGCTTCCGGCTGCTGACGGGTGACGGACCGTCGGCCGCCGAACAGCTGGCCGGGGCGGCCCCGCAGGCCCGGGTGGTGAAGGCGTTCAACCTCTGCCACCAGGACGTGTGGCGGATGCGACCGCCGGTCTTCCAGGGGCGGCCCCTGGCGGTGCCGGTCTGCGGCGACGATCCGGCGGCGCTCGGTCGGGTGCACGAGCTGGTGCGGGACGCGGGCTGCGAGCCGGTGGCGGGCGGCGGCCTGGAGCGGGCGCGGCTGCTGGAGGCGACGGCCGCCCTGTTCATCGGCCTGTGGGTCGGCGAGGGGGCGGACGTGCAGGCCATCGCACCCCCACTGGCCTACGCGGCCGGCCCGGCGGGCGGAGCCTGAACGGCTGACGCCGGTCGACCGGCCGGGCGGGCCGGCATCGAGCGGGCGGGGCCGAACGGCCCGGCGTCGAGCGGGCGGGCCCGCGTGTCGGGCCGGGCCGCTGCCGGGGCCTGAGGGGCCGTCAGGCCCGTAGTGCCCCCGCGACAGACGAGCCGTCAGGCCGGGGCGAAGCGGACGGTGCGGGCGACCGGGTCGGCCAGGGTGAGGCGCACCTCGACGCGTTCGCCGAGCGGGAGCGGGCCGTCCCCCTCGCAGCGGCCGACCACGGCAGGCTCGCGGAGCTGGACGGTGCCCTTGGCCGGGTGGCGCTCGTCCACGTCGATGACCACCGCGTCGAAGCGTTCGCCCTCCCGCCCGTGCAGCAGCTCGGCCTCGACCAGGTCGACGCAGGCTCGCTCGATCTCCCGGGCCCGCCGGTCGCCACCCTCCAACAGGGCGGGCAACTCCAGGAGTTGCTCACTCACCCAGGCGGGTGGCTCGGTACCGCAGGCGATCGCCACGCAGAGCTCCTGGACGTACCGGTCCCCGAGCCGCCGCAGCGGCGCGGTGCAGTGCGCGTACGGCGCGGCCAGCGCCGCGTGCCCCGGATCGGCCGGCGGCGCGATGCCCCGGGCGGCGTCGAAGGCGTGGTAGCCGGCTCCGCGCAGCAGGCCGGTGCACTCCTTGAGGAAGGCGGCGTGGTGGGCCCGCTGCGGGTCGAGCGAGCGGATCAGGGCGGGGTACGGCGTGTCCGGCGGCCAGTCCACGTCCAGCGCCTTGGCGGTGCGGCGCAGCCGCTGGTAGGCGGACTCGGGGGCGGCGGGCAGGGTGCGGAGCAGGCCGATGCCGGCGTCCAGCATCAGGTCGGCGGCGGCCATGCCGGTGAGCAGCGAGATCTGGGCGTTCCAGCCGTCGGCCGGTCGCGGCGCCCGGTAGGCGAGCCGGTAGCCGCCGTCCTCCGGCTCGATCTCCTGCTCGGGGACCGGCAGGCTGACGCCGCCCCGATCGGCCTCGCGCTGCTCGCGCAGGCGGCCGATCTCGGCGAGCAGCCGGAGCTGCCCGTCGGCGCTGCCGCCGTCGACCGCCTCCTGCACGCCCTGGTAGTCGAGGCGGCGGCGGGAGCGGACCCGGGCGCGGCGGACGTCGGCGAGCAGCACCGTGCCGTCGGCGTCCAGGTCGATCTGCCAGAGCAGGGCCGGGCGCAGTTCGCCGGGGAGCAGGCTGGCGGCGTCCTCGGAGAGCCGGGCCGGGTGCAGCGGGACGCGGACGTCGGGGAAGTAGAGGGTCTGGACGCGGCGGTGGGCCTCGGTGTCGACGGCCCCGCCGGGGCGGACGAAGGCGGCGACGTCGGCGATGGCGTAGTGCACCCGGTAGCCGTCGCCGCGCCGGGCCAGCCCCATCGCCTGGTCGAGGTCGCGGGAGCCGGGCGGGTCGACGGTGAACAGCTCCAGGTCGGTGGCGTCGAACTCCGGCAGCCTCGGCACCCCGGCCGCCCGCTCGGCCTCCGCCGCCACCTCCGGCGGCCACCCGCTCGGCAGTTGGAGGCCCTCCCGCAGGCCAGCCAGCTCCCGGTTGATCCGCGCGGTGTCGGCGGCCCTGATCCTCAGCTGTTGACGCGGCATGCTCGCAGCGTACGGCGACCCCGACCTGACGGCCCGTCGGACCGGCCCGGGCGGTCACGCCGGGTCCACCCGCGACCGCTTGCGCTCCCCGGGAGACAGAACCCGGCGTACTGGCCGCCCTGTCCCGCACCGGTGACGGCCCGCCGGTCCGTGGCTACGCTGCCGGGATGCACTGGTACGCCTTCGGCACCTACCTGACGGGCTCGATCGGGATGATGATCGGCAGCAAGTGCGAGCGCGGTTGGCACACCTGGGTGCGGTGGCAGCGGATCACCTGCACGGTCTCCGCCGCGGTCGCCCTCACCGGCCTGGTCCTGATGGACGCGCCTTGGCCCTGATGGACACGGCCGGGCTCCGACACCCGGGCGAGCCGCCGAGCTGACGGTGGGCGGGCCCGCCCGGCACGGGGGCGGGCGGTGGGCCCGTACAGTGGCAGGGTCCGCTGCCACAGACTGTTGAAGGGTGTAGCCGTGCTGGTGCTGTTGCCGCCGTCGGAGGGGAAGGCCGCTGCGGAGGCCGGGGTGCCGCTGGAGCCGGACGGGCTGTCGCTGCCCGGGCTCGCGGCGGGGCGGCGGGCGGTGCTGGACGCGCTGGTGGAGCTCTGCCGGGGGGACGAGGAGACGGCCCGGCAGGTGCTCGGTCTGAGCGAGGGGCTGCGCGGGGAGGTGGCGAAGAACGCCGGGCTGCCGACGGCGGGGGCGCTGCCGGCCGGCGAGGTGTACACGGGGGTGCTGTTCGACGCGCTGGGGCTGGCGAAGCTGGACGAGGCGGCCTACGCACTGGCGGAGCGGTCGCTGTTGGTCTTCTCGGGGCTCTGGGGCGCGGTCCGGATCGGTGACCGCATCCCGCCGTACCGCTGCTCGATGGGCGTGAAGCTGCCGCCGCTGGGGGCGCTCGGCGCGTACTGGCGGCGCGAGATGGCGGAGGTGCTGCCGGCGGTGGCGGGCGACGGGCTGGTGCTGGACCTGCGCAGCTCCGCGTACGCGGCGGCCTGGAAGCCGGCCGGGGCGGTGGCGGCCCGGACCGCGACCGTGCGGGTGCTCCAGGAACGCGAGGTCGACGGGGAGCTGAAGCGTTCGGTGGTGAGCCACTTCAACAAGGCCACCAAGGGGCGGATGGTCCGCGATCTGCTGAACGCCGGTCAGGAGCCTTCCTCGCCGGGCGAGTTGGCGGACGCGCTGACCGGCCTCGGATACCGGATCGAGGTCGCTGCGGAGGGCACCGCCCGCAAGGCCTGGCAGCTGGACGTGGTGGTGACCGAGATCCACTGACGTACTCGCACCGTCCGAGTACCCGTACTCAGGCGGGACCGTCAGTGCTCGATGAGACTGTGCAGGTGGTCGGGCCGTCGGGGCCCGACCACCTGACGACGGGGGACGGACATGAAGCGTGCGGGAGCGGTCTGGGCGGCGGGGCTCACGGCGGTGGCGGCGGTCGTGGCGGTGGCGGTCCCGGCCACCGCAGTGACCGAGGGCGATTTCGAGCACGCCCCGCCGGGCATGCAGGACGGCAACTTCGAGCACGCGCCCTCGGGAGCTTCCCCGCAGGGCGGCCCCGGCACCGGCGAGGTGCTGCCGTACCCGGGCCCGGACGGGCTGATCTGGATCGCGGACTGGATCGGCGACGGCGGCGCCGTCACCGGCGGGGCCAACCCGTCCGGACCGCCGGTCACCGTCAAGGTCGGCTGCCAAGGCGGTGCGGCGGCGGGCTCCGTGCGGGTGACCTTCACCGCGCAGTACGGCGACCCCGCGCCGACGACCTTCACGGTGGACTGCCCGGAGGGCTCCACCGGCATCGGCACCGCCCTGGTGACGGGCGAGCAGGGGCGGTCGTTCCAGATCGGGGTGGAGGCCTCCGCGCCGGACCTGCACTGGGGCCTGACGGTCACTCAGCCCGACGCGTAGCGGCGGAGCGGCAGCGGGGAGGGGGTGGGGGCCGAGCCCCGACCCCCTCCCCGTCGGCTCTCGGTCAGCGCAGGTGCGAGGTGTCGTTCAGCAGCCGGAGCGAGGCGTTGCCGTCCGCGTAGTACTGGACGGCGCAGAGCGAGGCCGCCGAGAGCTCCATCCGGTAGAGCGCGTCCGGCGGGGCGCCGAGTGCCAGCCGGACCAGGGTCTTGATCGGGCTGACGTGCGAGACCACCAGCACGGTCTTGCCGGAGTGGCGGGCCAGGATCTTGTCCCGGGCCGTGCCCACCCGGTGGGTGAGGGTGGTGAAGCTCTCGGTGGAGCCGGTCGGCTTGGCCTTGGCGGAGCCGAGCCAGGCGGTCAGGTCGCCCGGGTACCGCTCCTGCGCCTCGGCGAAGGTCAGGCCCTCCCAGTCGCCGAAGTCGAGCTCGCGCAGCCCCTGCTCGATTCGCACCTCCAGCCCGAGCCGGGCGGCGACCGTCTCGGCGGTCTGCCGGGTGCGCTGCATCGGGGAGCTGACCACGGCCTGGATCGTGCCCCGCGAGGCCAGCGCCTCGGCGGCCCGCTCGGCCTGCCAGCGGCCCTTCTCGGAGAGCGCCGGATCGCTGCCGCCGCTGCCGGAGAAGCGCTTCTCCGGGGTGAGCGCGGTCTCGCCGTGCCGGAGCAGCACGAAGGTGGTCGGCGTGCCCAGGTCGGCGGGCGCGGCCCAGCCGGCCCGGGGGGCGGCGGGCTCGGGCAGCGGCTCGTCGGCCGGGGCCGTCGGACCGGTCACCGGGGCGGCGGCGGACGGGCGGGCCTTGGGCTCCCACTGGCGCCCGGCCTTGCCCGCGTCCATCGCCTCGTTGGCCAGCCGGTCGGCGTCCTTGTTCCGCTCGCGCGGGATCCAGCTGTAGCCGACCTGGGCCCGGGGCAGCACGGTGGCGGCCTCGGCGGCCAGCGGCCGCATGTCGGGGTGCTTGATCTTCCAGCGGCCGGACATCTGCTCGACCACCAGCTTGGAGTCCATCCGGACGTCCACCCGGGCGTCCGGGTCCAGCTCGGCGGCGGCCCGCAGACCGGCGATCAGACCCTTGTACTCGGCCACGTTGTTGGTGGCGTGCCCGATGTACGCGGCGGCCTCGGCGATGATCTGGCCGGTGTCGCCGTCGCGGACCACCGCGCCGTACCCGGCCGGGCCCGGGTTGCCCCGGGAGCCGCCGTCCGCCTCGACGATGAACCTGCGCCCCGCCATCGGATCAGACGCCCGACTCGCCGGTGCGGACCAGGATCCGGCCGCAGTTGTCGCAGCGGACCACGGCGTCGGCGGCCTCGGCCTTGATGGCGTTCAGGTCGGCCGCGGCGAACTCGACCCGGCAGCCCTCGCAGCGGCGCTGGAACAGGCGGGCCGCACCGACGCCGCCCTGCTGCTCGCGCAGGCGGGTGTAGAGCTTGATCAGGTCGGCCGGCAGGACCTGGGCGACGGCGTCGCGGTCCCGCTTGACCTTCTCGACCTCGGCGTCGATCTCGGCGAAGGCGGCGTCCCGGCGGCCCTCGGCCTCCTTGAGCACCACGGTGGAGTGGTCCAGACGGGCCGTCAGCTCGGTGACCCGGGTCTGCGAGGAGTCGAGCCGCTCCATCACCTCCAGGACGATGTCCTCCAGGTCGGCCTGACGCTTCGCCAGCGAGCCGTTCTCGTGCTGGAGGTTCTCCAGGTCGCGCGGGGAGCCGGTGCCGGAGTCCAGGCGCTGCTGGTTGCGGGCGGCCCGGGCGCGGACCTGCTCGACGTCCTGCTCGGCCTTGGTCTGCTCGCGCTCGGTGTCGCCGAGCTGGGCCTGGGCGGCGATCACCAGGTCCTTGAGGGCGGTGTGCTCGGCGGTGGCCTTGTCGATCTCGGCGTGCTCGGGCAGGCTGCGGCGGCGGTGGGCCAGCTGGTCGAGCTTGGAGTCGATGGCCTGGAGGTCGAGCAGGCGGATCTGGTCGGCGGGCGCGGCGTTCACTGCGGGGGCTCCTGTGGGTCTGTCAGCTGGCGGCCGTCGGTGCGGCCAAGGTCTTCGGTGCGGCGCCGGGTCCGGTGGGCGGGCGGGCCGGGGCGGGCGGTACTGGTCGAGCGGTACTAAGGGGTCATCGGGGCGTGCGCGGTCCACGGGTCGGTGACCAGGTGCGAGACCTTGGTCTCCAGGCTCCAGCCGTGGCCGGCCGCCGCCTCGGCGAGACCGCGCTCGGCCAGCCGCAGCCAGGGCCACTCGGTGGCCCAGTGCGCGGCGTCCACCAGCGCGATCGGGGCGGCCTCGACCGCCTCGGAGACGGGGTGGTGCCGCAGGTCGGCGGTGACGTAGGCGTCCACACCGGCCGCCCGGGCCTCGGCGAGGAAGCCGTCACCGGAGCCGCCGCAGACCGCGACCCGGGTGATCACCCGGTCGCCGTCCCCGGCGACCCGGACCCCGGTGGCGGTGGCCGGCAGCCCGGCCGCGACCTGCGCGGCGAACTCGGTCAGGGTGAGCGCGGGCTCCAGCACGCCGATCCGTCCGCTGCCGCGGCGGCCCTTCGGGTCGGTCGGGTCCGCCACCAGCGGGCCGAGCACCCGCAGGCCGACGGCCTCGGCCAGCGCGTCGGAGACGCCCGGATCGGCGTGGTCGGCGTTGGTGTGCGCGACGTGCAGGCCGATGCCGGCCCGGATCAGCGCGTGCACCACCCGGCCCTTGAAGCCGGTCGCGGCGACGCTGGTGGTGCCGCGCAGGTAGAGGGGGTGGTGCGTGACCACCAGGTCGGCACCCCACTCGACGGCCTCGTCCACCACGGCCTGGACCGGGTCCACGGCGAACATCACCCGGCGGACCTCGGCCTCCGGATCCCCGCAGACCAGCCCGACGGCGTCCCAGGACTCCGCCCAGCTCGGCGGGTACAGCTCTTCGAGCGCGTTGATGACCTCGGACAGTTTCGGCACCTGTCGAGACTACCGTGCGCGGGCACCTCCCCCGGGCCGGGGACCGGCGGCGGGCGCCCGGACCGGTGTGCGTCAACCCGCGTGCGGAGGCCGGTGGTGGCGAACGGCCGGGGGTGCGGACCCCGGCGGCCGGGGCGGCGCTGCTCACACCGCCCCGGTCGCACGTATTCGAAAACGATTCTGGATCACCCTTACGAGTGAAGTGACCCGGTCGGCGTTGAGTCCGACCCCGCCCGAAAGTAACTTCTGTGGTGCGAACGGGAGTTACCCCGACCGGGGGGTCTTCGGGACGCGTCGCCGGGAATTCCGGCAGCGCGGCCGGGGTGATTTCCGAGGCATCCGGAATGACCGGCCGAAGCGAACCAGAAGGGGTGTGGAGCAGATGGGGGCGGACACACCGCTGCGCACGGCCGGCCGACCGGAGCCGCTCGCCGGCGAGCCGGTGGCACTCGGCTCGCTGACGGACGTGGCGCGGTCGGCCGTGGCCGGCACCGGGGCCCGGGGAGGCGGCGGTGACTGGCACTTCACCGTCGAAGGCCTCTGGTGCACGGCCCGGCCGACCGCGTCCACCACCCCCGCCCAGGGGTGGAAGCTTCATGTCAGCGCGGCCACCGGAGCCGCCGCCGAGGTGCTCGCCGCCGTGGGCGGAGCACTCGCCGCCGACCCGTGCACCTTCAAGTTCGCGGCCGACCTCGACCGGCTCCACCAGGTGAATTCACGGAACAGCGATCGCGGCTCGGCCGGGAAATTCCTGACGGTCTATCCGGAAAGCGACGAGCAGTTCCGCCGGCTCGCCGCCGAATTGCACGGCGCCACCGCCGGATTCCCCGGCCCGGTGATCCTCTCGGACCGGGCGTACGCCCCCGGCAGCCGGGTGCACTACCGCTACGGGGTCTTCGCCCGCCGGGCCGAGCTGGGCAACGACGGCGCGTACCGTTCGCTGCTGCACGGACCGGACGGCAGCGTCACCGAGGACGTCCGCAGCGCGAGTTACCGACGCCCGCCCTGGGCGGTCGATCCCCTCGAGGGGATGGGATCGGCCCCGGAGGCCACGGCGGGCGCAGCGGCCACGGCGGGCGCAGCGGCCACGGCGGGCGCGCAGGCGGCGGACGGCGGGGGGACGGCGGGTGGCGGCCCGAGGAAGGCCGGCGGTGTGCTGCTCGGGGGCCGGTACGCGCTGACCGCCGCCGTGCGGCACGGCACCAAGGGCGGCATCTTCCTGGGCCGGGACGTCACCACCGACACCGAGGTGATCGTCAAGCAGGCCCGTGCCTTCATCGAGGTGGACCGGGCCGGCACCGACGCCCGGACCGCGCTGCGGCACGAGGCCGCGCTGCTGGAGCGCCTGGCCGCCACGGGGCTGACGCCCCGTCCGCTGGAGCTGGTGGAGCAGGGGGACGCGCTCTACCTGGCCGAGGAGCGGATCTCCGGCGTACCGCTGGGCAGTTGGGTGGCCGGGAAGCTGGCGGCGGACGGGACGCCGGACGTGCCCTGGGCCGAGGCGCGGGGCATCGCGCTCGGGTTGGTCGAGCTGGTCGGGCGGGTGCACCGGGAGGGCCTGGTGCTGCGCGACCTCTCGCCCGGGAACGTCCTGGTGCGGCCGGACGGCACGCTGCGGCTGGTGGACCTCGAACTCGCCGCCGAGGCCGGCACGGTGGTCGGCACGGCCGGCACGCCCGGGTACCGGGCACCCGAGCACGGCCCCGGGGTCACCGAGGCGGTGGCCGACCCGGCGGTGGACCTGTACGCGCTGGGCGGTCTGCTCTTCCTGCTCGCCACCGGGCACGACCCGCTGCTGCCGCCGGGCGGGGAGGACCTGACGGCCTGGCTGACGGCCGCCGCCGGGGCCGGGCCGACGGCCCGCCGGCTGGCCCCCGCCGCGCTCGGGCTGCGCACAGCCGATCCGGCGCAGCGGCTGCCGCTCACCCGGGTGGCCACCCTGCTGGCCGGGGTGCCCGCGCCCACGGCAGGGCAGGACACACCCACCACCGGCGCCGCGCCCGCCGCCGCGGCCGACCCGTCGGCCCTCACCGAGGTGCTCGCCGACGGGCTGCGCCGGATCGTGGCGACGGCCGATCACGGGCGCCGGGACCGGCTCTGGGAGACCGTCCCCGGCGGGCAGTTGACCGACCCGTGCAACGTGCAGCACGGCGCCGCCGGGGTGCTCGCCCTGCTGGCCCGGACGGTCGGCACCGAGGGCGGCGACCCGTCCGCCGTCCGCCGGGCCGCCGACTGGACCGAGCGCCGGGCCGCCGCCGAGCCCACCGTGCTGCCCGGTCTGCACTTCGGCCGCTCCGGCACCGCCTGGGCCCTGCTCGACGCGGCCGAGGCACTGGCCGACGGTGCGTTGACCGACCGCGCCGCCGCGCTGGCCCGCCGGGTGCCGGTCCGCTGGCCCAACCCGGACGTCTGCCACGGCGCGGCCGGGGCCGGGCTGCTCCAGCTGCGGGCCCACCGGGCGACCGGCGACACCGACTTCCTGGACCGCGCCACCGACTGCGCCCACGCCCTGCTGGCCGCCGCCGTGCACGCACCGTACGGCACGGTCTGGCCGGTGCCGAAGGGCTTCGACTCCAGCCTGGCCGGGGCCGTCCACCTCGGCTACGCCCACGGGGTGGCCGGAGTCGGCGCCTTCCTGCTGGCGGTGGCCGAGGCCACCGGGGACCGGGCCGCGCTGGC
The DNA here is from genome assembly GCF_044763225.1 of Kitasatospora sp. NPDC096147. Taxonomy (NCBI): domain Bacteria; kingdom Bacillati; phylum Actinomycetota; class Actinomycetes; order Kitasatosporales; family Streptomycetaceae; genus Kitasatospora; species Kitasatospora sp. NPDC096147. Next base: position 352,201 of record NZ_JBIWFX010000003.1, read on the forward strand.
CGGGGCCTCGGCGGCCTTCGACACCCTGACGGTGACGGTCCGCCCGGGCGAGCACGGCTCCGCCTGGTGGCCGCAGGGCGCCGGCGACCCGCCGCACGTCCGGCTGGCGCACTGGTGCAGCGGGGCCTCCGGGGTCGGCAGCTTCCTGGTCCGCTACTGGCGCACCACCGGGGACGAGACCGCCTACCGGCTGGCGCTGGCCGCCGGGCAGGCCGTGCTGGACGCCCGCTGGCACAGCGGGGTGAGTGCCTGTCACGGCCTGGCCGGGAACGGCGAGTACCTGCTCGACCTGGCCGACGCCACCGGCGAGGAGCGATTCCGCAGCGGCGCCGGGGAGTTGGCCACGCTGATCGCCGCCCGCGCGGTGCGGCGGGACGGGCTGCTCGCCCTGCCCGACGAGACCGGCCTCGGCTCGGCACCCGCCTACGGCACCGGCACCTCGGGCCCGCTCGCCTTCCTGCACCGCCTGCTGCACGGCGGGCCCCGGCTCTGGCTGGACCCGCTCGCGGACGCCGCCGTCCCGGTGCCCTGACCGCACCCAGCATCGCCCGCCACCCATCCACCCGCACCCGCACCCGCACCCGCCCGAGGAGGTGAGCCCGGATGAACACCGCCACCCGCACCACAGCCCAGGCGCTGCGCCGGCTGAGCTTCACCTTCGCGCTCGACGGCTCGCACGCCGCCTGCCTGGCCGCCGGCGCCGACGGCGGCTGGTACACCGAGAGTTGGCGGCTGCCGGCCGACGGCCCGGCAACGCCGACCGCGCTGCCCCTGCCCGGCCGGCGCTCCGAGAGCCTGCACTCGCAGTTGGTCGCGCTGCCCGACGGCCGGGTGCTGATCTGCCGTCACGACGCCGACCGGCACGCCCTGCTGCTGCTCACCCCGGCTCCGGCCGGGGAGTCCGTCATCGAGGCCGAGCTGGCCGTCCTGCGCCGCCCCGGCCTGCGGCTGCTGCCGCTCCCCGGGGGCCCGGCGTCGGACCGACTCCCCGGCGCCCCGGTCGCGGTGGCGCTCGGCACCGACACCCGCCCGGTCACCACGGTCTGGCTGGTGCCCGCCGACGGCACCCCGCCGATCGAGGTGGCCGAACTGCCCGGCCTGCACGGCGGCGGCGTCTGGCTGGACCGCACCGGCCGGCTGCTGGCCCTCGACCGGGTCCAGCAGGGCCAGGTCCGCACCGTGGTCCTGGACCTCGAACTCGGCCAGGTCACACCGTTGTTGGAGATCGGTGAGCGGAGCAACGACCGGCTGGCGCTGTACGACCCGGACACCCGCTTCGCGATGGTGCGCAGCGACGCCCCCGGCGCCGACCGGCTCGGCTGGGGCGAGCTCGGCGGCCGGCACCCGCTGCGCTTCCCGGAGAGCCTGCACCTGCCCGGGGTCTTCCTGCGGCCGATCGCCCTGGACGGCGGCTCGGGCCCGGACGCGCGACGGGTGGTGCTCCAGATCGACCGGGGCGCCTCGTCCTCGCTGGCCCTGTGGCAGCCCGAGCTCAACCGCCTCGTCCCGCTCCCCGTGCCGCCCGGCCGCCTGGGCGCCGTCGGCCACTGGTCGGCGGCGGGGCTGCGGATGCCGTACTCGGCGCCGGACCACCCGGCCGCACTGGCCACCATGGACGTGGACGCCCTGCTCACCCTCGGACAGCCCGGCGGCGGCGCAGTCACCCCGCTCCCCCTGCGGCTCGCCCCGCTCGGCGGCGGCGAGCGGGGCGAGCATCCGGCCACCGCCGCCTGGCCGCCCCACCAGCTCGACGCCTCGGCCGGTTGGCGCCTGGACGGCTCCACCGCCCCGGGCGACGGCGGCCGCTGGCATCCGGCCCACAGCCTCGAACTGGCAGGCCCCGCCGGGCCGGTGGAGACCGTGGTGTACGGCGGCGACGCCTGGTTGAGCGCCCCGCACCTGGTGCTGGCGCTGCACGGCGGCCCGGCCGACGCCTGGCGGCTGGAGTTCGACCCGGCGCTGCAACGCATGGCCGCCGAGGGTCTGGCTGTGGTGGCACCGAACCAGCGCGGCTCCACCGGCTACGGCACCGAGCACGCGATGGCCATCCGCGGCGCCTGGGGCGGTCCCGACCTGGCGGACGTGCTGCACCTGCTGGACGGCATCGCCGGCCAGCGCGCGGCGCTCGGCCTGGAGCCGCCCGCCCTGTTCGGCGTCAGCTACGGCGCCTTCCTGGCGCTGCTGGCCGCCGCCCACGCCCCGGACGGACAGGTCGCCCGCTGCGCGGTGGTGGCTCCGTTCCTGTCCGGTGCCCGTCTTCAGGCCGAGGCGTCCGCCCCCGTCCGGGCGCTCACCACCCGGCTCGGCGGCGGCGATCCGGTCGACGACCGGCTCGGCCCGCGCGACGTGCTCCAGCTGGCGCACCGCCTGACGGCGCCGCTGCTGATCGTGCACGGCGACCGGGACGAGGTGGTGCCGGTCGGTCAGTCCCGCACCCTGCGGCACGAGTTGCTGCGGATCGGGCGCACCGAAGGAGCCGACTTCCGCTACGTGGAGGCGGCCGGGGCCGGGCACGAGGTGCTGGTGGAGGAGGGCGCGGCCGTGCTGCACGAGCTGCTGGCCGGCTTCCTGCGCACCGGCCGGCCCACCTAGGACTTCCCGGGCCCGTCGGGTCCGGGGGAGCGTCGTCCGCACGGTGCGGACGACGGAGCGACACAAGGGGAGGAACCCATCATGGAGAACTTCGAGACCGACCTGGCCGCCCTGCAGGAGCTGCCGGAGACCGAGGCCGTCGAGCTGGGCGGCCACGGTGGCGGCTGTCAGTTCACCTGTCTCATCCTGACCTGCCTGATCTTCACCGTCAGCTAGCAGGTCCCCGGCCGGGGCCGTACCGCACCCACCCGGGGGGAGCGGCACGGCCCCGGCGGCGTTTCCGTCCGGGGCTCCCGCCGTTCCCCTGACGCTCTGCCACTCCCGGCGCCCCGCCACTCCCGCAGCGACCCGATCCACTCCGGCCCGTTCTGCCACTGCCCGTTCCCCTGCGGCCCGTCCTGCTTCGGCGGGTGCTGCCGCCACCGACCGGGCAGCGACCGCACGGTCGCGAGGAACCGCGCGGACCGGAGGCGACGCAGCGTCGGATCGGGGCACCTCGTCCAGCCGCAGATGCTCCCGTCCCGAACCCCCGTCCCCGAACCCTGACCGGAGGTCAATCCGTGCGTACGTGGGCGACAGCCCTGATGGTGGCCGTCCCGGTGGAGGCAGCGGCCACGTTGGCGCTGCCCGGAGTGGTCGGCCGGGCGATCGACGGAGGTTCCGTGTGGGGCCCGGCCGTGGTGCTGGCGGTCGGGGCTGCGGCCGGTGTGCTGGCCACCGCCGCCGGGCCCGCCGTGGCGGCCGACGCGACGGTGGCGCTGCGCAGGCGGGTACTGCACCGGGTGCTGGCCCGCGGCCCGGTGCCGGACGGCCACTCCGCCGGGGACCTGACGGCCCGTCTGGTCGGGGCCGCTGCGGACGCCGGCGGCGCACTGCCGTCCCGGGTCACGGCGGCCACCGCCCTGCTCACCTCGCTCGGCGCGATCCTCGGGCTCGGCCTGCTGTCCCCCTGGCTCGCGGTGGCGTTCTTCGCCGGGGTGGTCCCCGGTGTCCTGTTGATCCGGCTCTTCCTCCGGGACGCCACCGAGGCGTTCACCCGCTACCAGCAGGTGCAGTCCGAGCTGGTCGCCCGGCTGACCGGCGCGCTGGCCGGGCTGCGCTCGATCCACGCCGCCGGTGCCCGTGGGCCGGAGACCGAGCGGGTGCTGCGACCGCTCCCCCGGCTGTCCGAAGCCGGCCACGCGCTCTGGGCCGCCCAGCGCCGGACGGTCTGGCAGGCCACCCTGCTGGTCGCCCTGGTGGAGCTGTCGGTGCTCGGCACGGCCGGGTGGCTGCTGGCCGGCGGCGGGCTGGCGCCCGGCGACCTGGCGGCGGCGGCCGGCTGGGCCGCCCTCGGGCTCGGGCTCTTCGAGCAGGTCGAGGCACTGGCCGCCATCGCGCACGCCAAGGCCGGCCGGGACCGGCTCGCCGAGCTGCTGGACCTCCCCACCCCGACCCGGGGCACCCGTGAACTCCCGCCCGGGCCGGGCGAACTGACCCTGATCGGGGTCACCGTCGAGGACGCCGCCGGCTTCCCGCTGCTCGGCCCGCTGGACCTCACCGTGCCGGGCGGCCGGACGGTGGCGGTGGTCGGGCGGTCCGGCTCCGGCAAGACGCTGCTGGCCGCCGTGGCCGGTGGGCTGCGGGCGCCGGACACCGGGCTGGTGCTGCTGGACGGCACACCGCTGGCCGAACTGACCACCGCTCAGCGCCGCCGGGCCGTCGGCTACGCCTTCGAGCGTCCAGTGCTGGTCGGCGCCACCGTGGGCGAGGCGCTGGAGGGTGCGGACGCGGAGCACACCCGGGCGGCCAGGGCCGACGGGTTCCTGGCCCGTCTGCCGCACGGGGCGGACACCCCGCTCGGCGAACTCCGGCTCTCCGGAGGTGAGTTGCAGCGGCTCGGGCTGGCCAGGCTGCTGGCCCAGGGACCCCGGGTGGTGATCCTGGACGACGCCACCTCCAGCCTGGACCTGGCCACCGAGCACCAGGTGACCACCGCCCTGGCCGAGGCGACCCGAGGCCGGACCCGGCTGGTGGTGGCGCACCGCCCGCAGGCCGCCGCCCGGGCCGATCTGGTCGCCTGGCTGGAGAACGGCCACCTCCGCGCGCTGGCCCCGCACGCCACCCTGGTCACCGACCCCGACTACCGCGCCACCCTCGCCGGAACCGCCGCCACCAACGAACCGGCCCCCGCACCCGCCGCCGCTCCCGCGCCCGCGCCCGCACGGCTCCCGCAGGGCACGTCCGCCGACCGGCCGGGAGGCCACCGATGACCCCGCGCCCCGGCACCGCCCTGCTCCGCGCCCACTTCGCCACCTGCCGCCCGGCCCTGGTCCGGGTGCTGGCCTGGTCCGCCGGAGAGGCACTGCCGGCCCTGCTCTCCGGGCTGCTGCTGGCCGCCGCCGTGGACCGCGGCTTCCTGGCGGGGCGCCTCGGGGTGGGCTGCGCCTGGCTGGCCGGCTTCGGGGCCGCCGTCGCGGTCCGGGCGATCGCGGCCCGGGCGGCACTGCCGTACGTGGCCGCCGTGGTGGAGCCGCTGCGGGACGTGCTGGTGCGGCGGGTGGTGGGCGGTGCGCTGAGCCGCACCGAGCCGGCCGGGGACGGGCCCGCCGAGGTGGCCCGGCTGACCGAACAGGTCGAGTCCGCACGGCAGTTGACCGCCACCCTGCTGCGCACCGTGCGCGGGGTCGGGGTCACCGTCCCGGCCGCGCTGATCGGCCTGGCGGTGCTGGCTCCGGCCGCCCTCCCGCTGGTGCTGCCGCCGCTGCTGCTCGGCGGCCTGCTGTTCGCCCGGCTGCTGGGGCCGCTGGTGGCCCGTCAGCGGGCGGTGGTGCTGGCCGACGAGCGGGTGGCGGCCGAGGCGGGGGCGGCGTTCGCGGGGGTGCGGGACATCACCGCGAGCGGGGCCGGGCCCCGGGTGGAGCAGGCGGTCGGTGCGGCGGTCGAGGCGCAGGGGGCGGCCGTCCGGGCGCTCGGCCGGGCCGCCGCGCTGCGCACGCTGAGCGTGGCACTGGCCGGCCGGGCACCCGTCCTGCTGGTGGTGGCCGCCGCCCCCTGGCTGCTGCGCGGCGGCCACCTCACGCCCGGTCAGCTCATCGGCGTGGCCGCCTACCTGCTCCAGCAACTGGAGCCCGCCGTCCGCAGCCTGGCCGGCATGGTCGGCAGCTGGCTGCTCGAACTCGCCGTGGTGCTGGACCGGTTGGCCTCCCTCCCAGCCGCACCGGCGACCGCTTCCCTCGCCAAGGCCGCCAAGCCCGCCGGCCCGGCCCCCGCCGCTCCCGCCCCGCTCGCCGTCCGCGCACTCCGGCACGTCCACGGGGCCGCCGCCGAGCCGCTGTTCAGCGATCTGAGCCTCGACCTGGCTCCGGACGAGCACCTCGCCGTGGTCGGCCCGAGCGGCGCCGGCAAGTCCACCCTGGGCGCCCTGCTGGCCGGGCTGCTGCCCCCGCAGCAGGGCACGGTCAGCCTGGGCGGCACCGCCCCGAACGCCCTCCCGGGGCCCGAACGGGCCCGGCTGGTGGCGCTGTTGCCCCAGGAGGCGTACCTGTTCGCCGGCACCGTCGGGGAGAACCTGCGCTGGCTGCGCCCGGACGCCACCGACGCCCAACTCGCCGACGCGGCGGCCGAGGTGGGCGCCAGCGCGCTGCTGGCCCGGCTCGGCGGCCCGGCGGCCGAGCTGCCCGATCCGGCCGCCCTCTCCGCCGGGGAGCGCCAACTGCTGGCCCTGGTACGGACGTACCTCTCCCCCGCGCCACTGGTGGTACTGGACGAGGCCACCTGCCACCTGGACCCGGCGGCCGAGGCGGTGGCCGAGGCGGCCTTCGCCCGCCGACCGGGTGCGCTGGTGGTGATCGCCCACCGGATCGGCTCGGCGCTGCGGGCGGACCGGGTGCTGCTGCTGGACTCCGGCCGGGGTCTGACGGCCCGCCACGGGGACCTCCAGGTGCTCTCCCCGCTCTACCGGGAGCTGGTCGGCCACTGGCTGGGCAGCAGCGTCCGACTGCCCGACGGCGCGGCAATCGTGCCCGGGCCGTGATCGGATCGGCGGATTGGCGTCGGCCGGTCTGGATAGGGTGATCCACGTATCTCCGGCTCGGGCAGAGCCGGGACCCTCGCACGGAAGAACGAACGCATGTCCGAAATCCGCACCGACAGCAGCGACCACGAGAGCACCGGCACCGAGAACGACCGGTCCGAGGCCGCACACGGCCGCCACCGGGGCGGCACCGCCGCCGACGACCGCGCCGACGCGAACCCGCACGGCCGCCACCGCCGCTGACCCGGGCTTGCCCCGGGCCGGATCCGACGGCCCGTCATCCGCACTCCGGATGACGGGCCGTCGGCGTTCCCGGCCGCGGGGCCGGGCGGGCCGGGCGGCTACTCCAGCATCGCGCCGTTGGTCTTGACCTTGGTGCAGCCGGTCTCGTCCCCCTGGTGCACCTTGGCGTCGGTCGGCACCGCCGTGGGCACCGGCACGGCGGACGGGGCGACCGCAGCCGGACCGCCGCCGGGCCGGTAGTCGGTGCCGAAGGTGACCACCACCCCGCTGCCGGTGCCGCCCGCCGCCACGGCGGACCCGGGCAGGCCGAGCGCCTCCGCGACCGCCTTGGCGGCGGCCTCCTGGTCGGCCCGCGCGTACCGGACGGTGCTGGTGGTGACGCTCTTGTCGGCGGTGCTGCCGGTCGCCGCCCTGTACTTGAGCTTGCCCAGGGTCTCCACCGCGCCACCGGCCAGGCCCGGGGTGGTGGTGCCGTTGAGCACGGTGACGCTCACCGTCGCCGGGTTCACCGACGGGGCCGGCGGAGCCGACGGCGCGGGCGCCGGGCTGCTCGCCGCGCCCGAGGGCTGCGGCGCGGCGGAGTGGTCCTCGGTGCCGCTGAGCGGCTTGTCGGCCCGGATCAGCGCGAACAGGTCGCGGGAGCCCGGCTGCACCAACCGGTTCTTGGACCGGTACTCCGGATTGGGGTGGTCCTCGGTGAACGCGGTCGGCGGTTGGACGAAGTCCACCTCACCCGGCTTGATGTCCTTCAGGTCGGTGGCGAGGCCGACCAGCTTGGTGGTGCCCGCGATGTTCTCGGAGACCGTGAGCGCCTTGGTGGCCGCCTCGACCACCCCGAAGGCGGTGGTCGGGTTGAGCAGGGTGCCCTTGTCGGTGAGCTTGCGCAGCAGCGAGGAGAGGAAGGCCCGCTGCATGCCGAAGCGGCCGATCGCGGTGCCGTCGCCGACGGAGTGCCGGGTCCGGACGAACTGCAGCCCCTGCTCTCCGTTGAGCTTGTAGGGGCCGGCCGGGATGTTCAGGTGCGAGCCGCTGTCGTTCACCGGGCTGCAGAGGTTGACCTCCACCCCGTCCACGGCATCGGTGAGGTCCTTGACGCCCTGGAAGTTGACGACCAGCCAGGAGTCGATCTTCAGGCCGGTGACCGCCTCGACGGTGTCCTTGACGCAGCCCGGCCCGCCCCGGCCCATCGCGTAGTTGAGCGGGTACTCGGTCTTCGCCGGGTCGACGCTGCCGTCCTTCCGCTGGCACTTGGGCTGGGCGACCAGCGAGTCGCGCGGGAGGTCCAGCGCGACGGCCGCCTTCCGGTCCGGGTAGACGTGCAGCAGGATGTTGACGTCGTTGTTGCCGTCGCCGACGTTCTCCCGGTCGCCGTACCCGCCGCCCAGGCCCTTCCGACTGTCGGTGCCGATCACCAGGATGTTCATCGCCACCCGGCCCTGCGCGTCCGCCGCACCGGCCGGCGGCGGGGCGTTGCCGGCGCCCAGCTGGCCGGACTTGATGTTGGAGTTCAGGTGCTGGACGTAGAGGAAGGCCCCGCCGCCTCCCGCCAGCACCAACGCTCCCGTGGTCACCAGCACCGGCATCAGCACCCGGCGCCGCCGGTCCTTCTTCTTCCGACGGCGTCCGCTGCTCGCCGCCGCGCGGCGCGCCTCGGCCCGGCCACCCGGCTGCGGCTCGGCAATGGTCATGGCACTATCCCCGTTCGCGGCGCCCGGCCGGCCCCCGTTGAGTTCACTTTCGACGACAGACATCGGAACAGACACGCAGGGACGGCCTGATTGGTAACGCCGATGACCGAAAAAGTTCGCCGAAGTGACCAACGCCACTGGGTGGGGACTGCCTCCTCGGTGGGGTCGGCAGTGCCCCCGTACGGCCCCACCGCGTGGGCGGGCGTCGTCGAAGGGGCTCCTCCTCCCCGTCGGCGGGCGAGGAGAAGCACGTGCCTCGGCGGCGCCCGCCCGGCCCCGGCGGGGAGCCGGCCCCTAGTCCAGCGTGACGACCGTCCGCAGCGCCTCGCCGGTGCGCATCTGACGGATCGCCTCGTTCACCTCGGCCAGGCCGACCCGGTGGGTGATCATCCCGGCCAGGTCCAGCCGGCCGGCCCGCCAGAGGTCCACCGCCCGGGCGGTGGTGCGGCGGACGTCGTCACCGCCGTACAGCGACGGCAGCAGGCGCTTCTCGTTGAAGAACAGCTCGCCCATGCTGAACTGCGCCAGGTCCTCCCGGGCCCCGGCACCGATCACCACCACGGCGCCGCCGCGCCGGGCGGCGTCGTAGGCGGCCCGCACGGTCGCCGCCCGGCCGACGGCCTCGAAGACGTAGTCGAAGCCGCCCGCCTCCTGGGCCCTGGCCGCGGCCTTCAGGTCCTCCGGGGCGACCGCCACGGTGGCGCCGAAGGCGAGCGCCCGCTCGCGCCGCGACTCCACCGGGTCGACCACGGTGATCGAGGCCGCGCCGCAGATCCGGGCGCCCTGCACGGCCGCCACCCCGACCCCGCCCGCACCGATCACCGCGACCGAACTCCCGGGCTCCACCCGGGCGGTGTTCACCGCCGCACCGAGCCCGGTGGTCACTCCGCAGCCGATCAGCGCGGCCTGCTCGTAGGGCATGTCGGCGGGCACCGGGATCACGCTGTCGGCGGTGACCACCACCTCCTCCGCGAAGGTGCCGGTGCCGTAGAAGCCGGCCGGCTCGGTGCCGTCGGCCAGCGCGAAGCCCGGGGCGCCGAGCCGCCGCAGGCTGGTGACGCACAGGTGGCCCCGGCCCCGGCGGCAGTGCGCGCAGGTGCCGCACGGCGGCATCCAGCAGAGCACCACCCGGTCGCCGACCGCGACGCCCGTGACGCCCTCGCCGACCTCGACCACGTCGCCCGCGCCCTCGTGCCCGGGCACGAACGGCGCCGGCTGCGGCAGCACGCCGCTCATCGCCGACAGGTCGGAGTGGCACAGGCTGGCCGCCCGCAGCCGGACCCGGACCTTCCCCGGGCCGAAGCCGATCGCCTCGACGTCGTCGCGGACCTCCAGCTTCTCCTGGCCGGTCTCGTGCAGGATCGCTGCGCGCATGGGGCTCACTCCCGGGGTCGCCTGTGGGTGGTGGACAGCAGCGTACGACTGCGGTGTTCTAGAACGGGTTCCAGAAAACGGCTCCCAGATATACCCCACTCCCCGGCCCTCCGGTAGACCCCGCCTACCGTCCAGTAGGGTTCGCTCCGGCAGAACCGCACCGCACCCAGGGAGCAGCACCATGACGGACCTCCGCCCGGCCCCCGAGGTGCTCGCCTCCTTCGAGGCCGCGACCGGCTTCATGCCGGCGGACGAGGGCCTCGCCCTGTACGCGGCCGCCGTCGGAGCGGCCCGGGCCACCGGCCGGCCGCTGCTGGAGATCGGCACCTACTGCGGCCGGTCCGCGATCCTGCTGGCCGACGCCGCCCGGGCCACCGGCACCGTCGCGCTCACCGTGGACCACCACCGGGGCTCCGAGGAGCAGCAGCCCGGCTGGGAGTACCACGACAGCGGCCTGGTCGACCCGGAGGTCGGCCGGATGGACACCCTGCCTTCCTTCCGCCGCACCCTCTTCCACGCCGGGCTGGAGGAGCACGTGGTGGCCCTGGTCGGCCGCTCGCCGCAGATCGCCGCGCTCTGGTCCACCCCGCTCGCCCTGGTCTTCATCGACGGCGGCCACACCGACGAGCACGCCACCGCCGACTACCTGGGTTGGGCCCCGCACCTGGCCGACGGGGGCCTGCTCGCCATCCACGACGTCTTCCCGGACCCCGCGGACGGCGGGCAGGCCCCGTACCGGGTCTACCTGCGCGCCCTGGCGGACGGCTTCGAGGAGCTCTCCGTCACCGGCTCGCTCCGCCTCCTGCGCCGCCGCGTCGCCTGACGCTGCGTCGGGCGACGCGGCGTCAGACCCTCACCGCCGGACCGTCGGCGCCGGATGGCCGGCGCTGACGGGGTCAGACCGTCGCCGCGGCAGCCGCCCGCAGCACCTCCGCCGCCCCGCCGGTGAGCGGGTCACCGTGGCCGAACAGCACGGTCTCGCTCTCCAGCGCGGCCAGCCGGTGGAAGGACTCCACCGCGCGGGCCCGGTCGGTGTTGAAGACGCCGAGCATGGTCAGCCCGTTCACGTTCGCCACCGAATCGCCGGTGAACAGCACCCGGGCCTCCGGCAGCCAGAGCCCGAGCGAGCCGTCGGTGTGTCCGGGGGCGGCCACCACCACGGCCCCGCCCGCGAGGTCCAGCTCGTCGCCGTCCACCACCTCGCGGTCCACCCGGCAGGGCGGGGCGGGCGGGAGCTTCGGCAGCGACTCCCAGATCGGTATCTCGAACGCCTCCAGCACCGGCGGCGGGCCCGGCACCTCGCCCCGGATCACCGGCGCCTCCAGCCGGTGCGCCACCACCTCCGCCCCGTGCCGCTCGGCCAGTTCGGCGGCCGAGCCGCTGTGGTCCTCGTGGAAGTGGGTCAGCACGATGCGGTGCAGCCGCCTCCCGTCCAGCACCTCCTCGATCTCGCCCGCCCGGTCCGCCGAACCGGTGTCCACCAGGGTCAGCCGGGCCCCGTCGTCCCACAGGTACGCCGCACCGACCTCGAACGTCAGCATCCGCAGTCGCGGTACCACCTCGATGATCTCCATGTCCGGCCCGACGCCCGGCCCGGCCGCCGCGTTCCCGCGTTCGCCCTGGGCTCAGCGGTGTTCGCCCTCGGCTCAGCCCGCGACCTCCGCCGAGAGCTGCCCCCCGGTCAACTCCACTCGGAAGACGGCCGGTTCGGGATGCTCGTACGAGCTGGTCAGCCACAGTCCGCCGGGCCCGCCGGGTGCCGACGCGAGCACGACGACCGCCTCGGCACGGCGCCCGTCCCGGGCCGCGCTCCAACTGGCGAACCGGACCCGGCCGGGCAGCGGGGACGGCTCGCCGTCCTCCCGGACCGGCCGTCGGGCCCGCCACTCCTCGTACAGCCGCCCCAGCGCGGCCTCGTCCCCCGCCGTCGCCACCAGCGCACCGCCCGCTCCCGCCAGCATCCGGCACAGCGCCGCCACCGGCACCCGGCCCACCTCCGCCGCGGACCGGACCGAGCGGATCTCCATCATCGCGACGCCCAGCACCCGGGCCACCCGCCCGGCGGCCGGGGCGAGTTCCGGCTCCTCGGCCGGAGCCGGCCGGGGCCGGGGCGGATCGTTCGGCGGCGTCACGGCATCGGCCCGGCGCCCGGCCGCCGACTCGTGCCAGCGGTGGTCCTCGACGGACAGCACGGCCCCGGCCGCCCGGAGCACCCCGCCGCGCCCCAGACGCACCGTCACCCCGCCCGCCCCGCAGGTCAGGACGGCGCCGTGCCGGTCGGTGTGGTCGAACCGGGCCTCGGTCAGCCCGTGGAGCTGCACCGCCAGCACGGCCCCGCTCGCCGTGGCGGTGGCGGGGTACCGCCGCCCGACCGAGAGTTCGAGCGTCCCCGAGGCACCGGCCGCCCCCTCCTGCTCGACCCAGAGCCGCCGCACCCCGGCCGCGCCGAGCTCGTAGTCGGCGGTGAGCCCGGCCCACGCCTCCGGGGTGCACACTGACGGCGCCGGGCGGACCACGCCGAAGAAATCCCGCTGCGGCACGGCCGGCCGGCTCGTCGGCAGCAGGTCCGCCCACTGCCCGCCCACCTGCTCCAGCACCCGTTCCCGGTGCTGCGGACGCCGGGTCACCATGGCCCGCAGCAGCGCCCGGGCCCGGTCCTCCCGCTCGGCCGGGGTGGCGGCCGTGACGGCCCGCAGCAGCGGGACGGCGGCGTTGTCCCAGAGGTCCGAGAGGCTGACGATCCGTCCGCGGTCGTACGTCCGGCCGTCCTCCGCCGCCTGCGCGATCTGCTCGATCGAGCGGTCCAGCAGCGCGGCCAGGGCAGTGAGCGCACTCCCCCGTGCGTCCTCGTGGTCCATCCGGGGATGATCGCACGGGTGAACGATCTCCGAAGATCGTTGTCATCCTGCGGGCACGTTCGGCGATGCTCTAACGTCATCCCGAATGCCGGGCGAACCGGGCGCCCCGCGTTGGTGCGCCCGAGAACTGCCGGTACCGTGTCGCCGAACGGACGGACGACACCACCCAGCACGCACCACTCCACAGCGGGGGCGAGGCCAGGCATGACCGAGCAGGACAGCACCGCGCCGGCGGTCTGGGATCCGACCGCCCGGGGCGGCGCCGGCGGCTGGATCCGCCCCGCGCCCACCCAGGCGGCGCCCGCTCCCCACCCCGGCCAGGCCGCACCCGGTGCCCAGGCGGCTCCGGCACCGCAGCCGCCGACGGACGACGGCCCGGGCACCGCGATCTTCCACCTGGCCGCGCCCGCCCCGCAGCCGCCGGCCGGTCAGACCCCGTCGGCCCCGCAGCCGCTGACAGCGGCTCAGCCCGCCCCGGCCGCCGGCCCGCCGGCCGCCCCGCAGCCCGGGGGGCCCGCCGCCCCCGGCGGGCCGGGAGCGCCCGCCGGCCAGGGCCCGCCGGTCGGGGCCCGCCCGTACCTCCCGCAGCCCGACCGGACCGCACCCGGCGCACCGGCACCCGCCTCACCGTTCGGCGGCCCGCCGCCCGCCCCCGGGTACGGCTTCCCGCCGCCCGCCGCACCGGGAGCGCCCGGCGCACCAGGTGGTTACGGCTACCCGGCCCCGCCCGCCCCCGGCGTGCCGGCCGCCCCGAGCGCCCCCGGCGGCTACGGCTACCCGGCCCAGGCCGGACAGCCCGCCCCCGGCGGCTTCCCCCCGGCCGCCCGCGCGCAGCAGCAGCCGCAGCAGGCCCAGCAGCCCCAGCCGGGCGGCTTCCCGCCGCCGGCCCCCGCTGCCGCCACCACCCAGCCGTTCCCCCAGGCCACCGCTCCGCAGCCCACCGCACCGGCCCAACAGGCGCCCGCCGCACCGCAGTTCGACGTCCAGCAGCAGCCCGGTCAGGCAGCCCCCAGCACCGGCTACGGCTATCCCGCCCAGGCCGGACAGCCCGCCCCCGGCGGCTTCCCGCCCGCCGCCCACACCCAGCAGCCGCCGCCCGGCGTCTTCCCCGGCGGAGCGCCCAACGGTGCTCCCGGGGCCGCGCCCGGCGGCTTCCCGGCGGCGGCCGGTGGCGCCCCGGCCCCGGGCCAGTTCCCGGCCTTCTCCCACCAGCCGCACCAGCAGCCGCAGTTCCCGCCCCGCTACCAGGACTACGACTACGAGGAGCTCCCCGAGGAGCGGCCCCGCCGCCGGGTGCCGCTGCTCGCGGCGATCGGTGTGGTGCTGGTCATCGTGGTCGGCGTCGGCGCGGTCTGGGCGATCCGGAACAGCAACGGCGACGACGCCAAGCCCTCGGCGGCCAAGAGCACCGCGCCGCAGCCGGCCCCGGCCCAGAGCACCGGCGGCGGTGCCGCCCAGGAGCCTGCCGCCACCCCCACCACCGAGCCCTCGCCGTCGCCCTCCCCCTCGCCGTCCCCGTCCAGCGGCGGCCCGCAGGCCGCCACCCAGGCCAAGGCGCTGAACGACCTGCTGGCCCGGGGCGAGGGGGCCAAGGCGCCGATCGGCAACGCGGTGGCCAAGGTCAACAGCTGCCCCGGCAAGGCCGAGATCGACGCCGCGGTGGAGGTCTTCGAGACCGGCGCCGCCCAGCGCGACCAGCTGGTCGCCGACCTGGCCAAGCTCCAGTTCACCGACCTGCCCGGGGGGCCGGAGGCGGCGGCCCAGCTGAAGACCGCCTGGCAGACCTCCGGCGACATCGACCGGGCGTACGCGGCCTGGGCCAAGACCGTCGGCACCCAGGGCTGCACCAACAACGCGGCCCCCAACACCGCCGACCGCAAGCGGGCCAACGAGCTCAATCCTCAGGCGACCCAGGCCAAGAAGGACTTCGTGTCGAAGTGGAACAACTTCGCCAACACCTTCGGCCTGACGCCGCGCACCTGGGACAGGATCTGAACCACCCGTGACCCGCACCGCCCGCCCCCACACCTCCACCCCGCCCGGCCCGGCCCCCCGCCCAGCCCCCCGCCCGGGCCGCGCCGTCACCCTGGCCGCCCTGGCCTGCGCCGCCGCGCTCGCCCTGACCGCCTGTGAGGGCGCCGGGGCGGAGGAGAGCAAGGGTGCCAACCGGGCCGCCCCGCCCGTCTCGGACCCCGAAGCCCCGATGCCGAGCAGCTGGCCGACCGAGACCCCGACCGCCTCCCCGGAGCCGGGCAGCACCCCCGAGGCGTCCCCGGCCGGGAGCGCGACCCCCGCCCCGCCCGCCGGGGTGGCCGGAGTGCCCACCGGTGCGGGCGTCCTGACGGGCCGTACGGTGCTGCTGGACCCGGGCCACAACCCCGCCAACGGCAAGCACGCCACCGAGATCAACCGCAAGGTGGACATCGGCAACGCCCGCAAGGAGTGCGACACCACCGGCACCACCACGAACGCGGGCTACTCCGAGGCCGCCTACACCCTGGACGTCTCCCGCCGGGCCCGGGAGATCCTGACCGCCCGGGGGGCCAAGGTGCTCTTCACCCAGGACGACGACCGCGCCTTCGGCCCGTGCATCGACGAGCGGGCCCGGATCGGCAACGAGGGCAAGGCCGACGCGGCGGTCTCGGTGCACGGGGACGGGGCCGGCGGCGCCGACAGCGGCTTCCACGTGATCATGCCCGCCAAGGTGAAGGCCGGGAAGGCGGACACCACCGCGATCGTCGAGCCGTCCCACCGCCTCGGCCTGCTGCTGCGCGACCACTTCAAGGCCGCCACCGACGAGCCCTACGCGGACTACATCGGCGAGCAGGGCCTGGACACCCGCAGCGACCTGGGCGGGCTCAACCTCTCCAAGGTCCCGAAGGTCTTCATCGAGTGCGGGAACATGCGCAACACCGGGGACGCCGGCCGGATGACGGACCCGCAGTGGCGCCAGCGCGCCGCCCAGGGCATCGCCGACGCGGTGACCGCCTTCCTCACCACCCCCGCCGCCGGCCCTAGCAAGAGCTGAGCCGCCCGGTCCCGGTCTTGGGTGTTTTGGCACGACACCGTCCGTTTTCGGGAACCCGCCGTACAGTCCCGGAGGGCTTGGCCCTAGGCTTTTGCCCCGTCATCCACCACACAGCCGTCCACGACACACACCGACGAGGGGAACGTTAGTGAATCTGCGCGCTCTCACCAGGGGAGACGCCGCCGTCGCAGGTGCGGCCGTCCTGCTCTTCATCTCCTCCTTCCTTCCGTACCGCACCGCCAGCTTCTGCATGGGCACCATCGCCTGCGACTCGCGGTCGTGGAACGCGTGGGACTCCTTGAACTTCCCCGTGCTGCCCTCGGTCTTCCTGCTGGGCATCGCCGGCGCCGCGCTGGTGCTGGTGCAGCGCTTCCAGGGCGAGGCCGCCAACGGGCGCCAGATCCTCGGCCTGCGGCTGGACCAGTGGGGCACCAGCCTCTCCTTCGCCGCCCTCTGGTCGGGCCTGTGGGCCCTGGCCGGCGGTGGCGAGGGCGTGAGCAGCGGCCTCGGCGCCTGGCTCAGCGTGGTCGCCCTGCTGGTGCTGGCCGGCGCGACCGCCGCCGGCCCGCTGGTGCCCGCCCTCAAGGCCCCGCTGCTGGCGGACAAGCCGGCCACCCCGGCCGCCCCCGCCTCGCCGTTCGCCCCGGGCGGCAGCTTCCAGCCGGGCCAGCCCGGCCAGGCCGGCCAGCCCGGCGCGCCGTTCGGCTACGACCAGGCCCAGGGCCAGGCCGCGGGCCAGCCGCAGCCCGGCCAGCCGCTGCACGGCGGCGGCCTCCCCGGCTACTCCGCCCAGCAGCAGCCCCAGCCCGGCGGCTACGGCTACCCGACCCCGGGCGGCGCCGGCACCACCGCGCCGCTGCCCGACCCGGCCTCCCACCAGGAGCCGACCCAGGTCCAGCCCGCCGTCACCGCCCCGCTGCCGAACCCGGCCGCGGCCACCCCGGCCCCGCCGGCCGCCGACTTCGCGCCGTTCTGGTTCGCCGTCCCGGCCCCGCGCCGGCTCACCCCCAAGGAGAACCCGGCCGGCCCGCCGGTCGGCGAGCTGCTCCCGGGCACCTGGTACCTGGCCGTCGAGCAGCGCGGCACCGCGCTGGTCGCCCAGCTCCAGGACGGCTCGCACGGCCTGCTGAGCGACGTCTCCGGCATCCAGCGCGGCTGACGCCCGGTCAGGACGTGGGGGGGGGGCGGGGGGGGGGGGGCCCCCCCCCCCCCGCCCCCCCCCCACGTCCTGCGCCGCTCAGCAGCAGTCCTCGACCACCAACCCGGCCGGCAGCTGCTCCCCGCCGAAGACGGCCACCGTCGCGTGGTCCCCGCCGAGCGCCGCCACCGCGAGCAGCAGCGCCCCGGCCGTCCAGGTGGTCCGCTCCTCCGGCCAGATCGCGTCGTCCTCGAAGACGTACCCGGTCCAGTACGAGCCGTCCTGGTGCCGCAGGTGCTGGATCCAGCGCAGGATCTCCACCGCGCGGTCCGACTGCCCCACCGCCCAGAGCGCGAGCGCCAGTTCGGCGCTCTCGCCGCCGGTCACCCACGGTCGGTCGCTGACGCAGCGCACCCCGAGGCCGGGCACCACGAACCTCGCCCAGTCCTTCTCGATCCGGGCCACCGCCTCCTCGCCGCGCAGCGCGGTGCCGAGCACGGGGTAGTACCAGTCCATCGAGTAGCGGTCCTTGTCGAGGAACCGCTCCGGGTGGTGGGTGATCGCGTGCCGCAGCTTGCCGGCCGCCAACTCCCAGTCCGGCTGCGGCTCTTCGAGGTAGTCCGCGATGGCCAGCCCGCAGCGCAGCGCGTGCAGGATGCTGGACGAGCCGGTGAGCAGCGCCTCGTCCGGCGCGCTGCCGTCCTCGTCCTGCCGCCAGGCGATCGGCCCGCCGGGCAGCCGCAGGCCGACGGTGAAGTCCAGCGCCCGCCGGACCACCGGCCAGATCCACTCCAGGAAGGCGTCGTCGCCGGTGGACAGGTGGTGGTGCCAGACGCCGACCGCCAGGTAGGCGCAGAAGTTGGTCTCCTTGGCCCGGCTGGTCACCTCGCCCTCGACGTACGCGGCGTACCAGGAGCCGTCCGGGTTCTGACGGCCCGCCAGCCAGCGGTAGGCGGCCTCGGCGGCGGCGTGCTCGCCGGCCGTGTCGAGGGCCATCGCGGCCTCGGTGTGGTCCCAGGGGTCCAGGTGCCCGCCGCCGAACCACGGGATGGCCCCGTCCGGCAGCTGGTCGGCCAGGATGGAGCGGACGGTGTCGGCGGCCTGCCGGGCGTCCAGCACGCCGTCCAGCAGCAGGGCCTCGGGGATCGCGGCCGTCATGCGCCCGCCGTCCGCGGCTTGCTGGCGTAGACCACGAAGCTCTTGCCGATCACCGGGTTGAGGGCCTTCTCGGCGGCCTTGGTGATCTTCGAGATGACCGGGGTGCCGACGATGTCCCAGACCAGCAGCTGGTGGTACGCCTTGACCGGCAACGCCTTGTCGTTGTTGACGCCGACCGCGCACTTGATCCACCAGTACGGCGAGTGCAGCGCGTGGGCGTGGTGCTGACCGTACGGCTCCAGCCCGGCCTCCTTCACCCGCTCCACCAGCTCGTCGCCCTTGTAGATCCGGATGTGCCCGCCCTCGACCTCGTGGTACTCGTCGGAGAGCGCCCAGCAGATCTTCTCCGGCAGGTAGCGCGGCACCGTGACGGCCAGCAGGCCGCCCGGCTTGAGCACCCGGACCATCTCGGCCAGCACGCCCTTGTCGTCGGGGATGTGCTCCATCACCTCGGAGATGATGATCTTGTCGAAGGTGCCGTCCTCGAACGGCAGGTTGAGCGCGTCGCCCTCCATCGCCACCGCCGAGGCCCCGGCCGGGGCCTCCCCGGCCTGCTCCATGGCGGCGAACCACTTGCGCACCTCGGCGATCTCCTCGCCGTTCCGGTCCAGGGCCACCACGTTCGCCCCGCGCCGGTAACACTCGAAGGCGTGCCGGCCCCCACCGCACCCCAGGTCGAGCACCCGGTCGCCGGGGGCGAGCGGGAAGCGGGAGAAATCGACGGTCAGCACTACGGGCTCCCATTCGTTGGTGCGGTGGTACGGGCTGGCGGTGGTACGGGACGGCATCGGCGTGACGTTGGTGCGGCGTGCGGGTGACGGGCCGTCAGGCCCCGGGCGGGGTGCGGCTCAACCGACGTAGCGCCAGCCCGCCCCGGCCCGGGCCCGCTGCCCGGCCCCGGTGGCGACCGCCGCGCGGTACTGCTCGACGGTGAGCTCGGCGGCCCGCTGCCAGGTGAACCGGGCCAGCACCCGCTCCCGCCCGGCCGCGCCGAGCCGGGCCCGCAGGTCCGGGTCGTCCAGCAGTCGGCCGAGCGCGGCGGCCAGCGCCCCGGCGTCGCCGGGCGGCACCGCGAGACAGGTCTCGCCGTCCGGGCCGGCCACCTCGGGGATGGCGCCGCCGGTGGTGGCGACCAGCGGGGTGCCGGTGGCCATCGCCTCGGCGGCGGGCAGCGAGAAGCCCTCGTACAGCGAGGGCACGCAGGCCACCTCGGCCGACCGGTAGAGGTCGACCAGCTCCCGGTCGGTCAGCCCGGTGCGGAACTCGACGTGCGCCTCCAGGCCGAAGCGGCGGACCGCCTCGCTCACCGGGCCCTCGCCCTTCTGCGGCTTGCCGACCACCACCAGGTGCGCCTCGCGCTCGGTCCGCACCTTGGCCAGCGCCTCCACCAGGTGGACCAGGCCCTTGAGCGGCACGTCCGCACTGGAGGTGGTGACGATCCGTCCGGGCACCACGGCGATCTCCTCGGCGGGCGACCAGAGCCGGGTGTCGGCGCCGATCGGCACCACCGCGATCCGCCCCGGCGGGGTGCCCAGGTGCTCGGCGATCTCGCTCTTGGAGCTGCCGGAGACGGTGATCACGTGTGCCAGCCGGGCGGCCACCCGGCGCTGCATCCGGACGAAGCCGTACCAGCGGCGCTTGCCGAGCCGCTCCAGCCGGGTGGTGGCGGCGTCGATCTCCAACTGCCGGTCCACGGTGATCGGGTGGTGCACGGTGGTGACCAGCGGGAAGCCGTGCCGGGCCAGTCCGAGCAGGCCGTAGCCCAGGGTCTGGTTGTCGTGCACCACGTCGTAGCGGCCCTTGTGCGCGGCCAGGTACCGCCGGGCCCGGAGCGAGAAGGTGAGCGGCTCGGGGAAGCCGCCGGTCCGCATCCCGGCCACCTCCAGCACGTCCACCAGCCCCCGGTACTCGCCGAGAGCCGGGGTGCGGAACGGGTCGTCCGCCCGGTACAGGTCCAGGCTGGGCAGCTCCACCAGCCGGACGCTGCCCGGGCCCTCGACCTCGTCCAGCACCGGGTACGGCTGGGCGCCGATCACGTCCACGTGGTGGCCGAGCCGGGCCAGCTCGCGGGAGAGGTGGCGGACGTACACGCCCTGGCCGCCGCAGTACGGGTCGCCCCGGTAGGAGAGCAGGGCGATGCGCAGCGGTCGCGGCGGCAGCGCGGTCATCCGGGGCTCCTGTCCCCTACTCCCGTCCGCGCAGCGGCGCGGGCCGGAAAGTAGATCACGTTTCATGCTTCTGTGGGCCTTGAAGATACCCGGCTCGGGGCCCGCGGGCGGACGGTCGACCCCTGCCTCGCTACTGACGGGTACGTCAGTTCCGGAGAGCTCCATTCTGACTGCTCCACCGGGCAGCCCGACCCGGCCTTCACTGTGACATAGCTCTCCCGACGCCTTCCCGTCGACGTGTCCTCACCTCCCGCCCCGTGGTTCAATCACCCCCGTCCCCTACGTCCGCCGGTCCGCCCGGGGAGGCCCGCATGACCACCACCGCCGCCCCCGGCGCCGGGCTCACACCCCGTCAGGCCGAGCGCCGCCGCCGCATCCTGCGCGCCTCCACCGCGCTGGCCGCCCGGGGCGGGTACGAGGCGGTGCAGATGCGCGAGGTGGCCGAGACCGCCGAGGTGGCGCTGGGCACCCTCTACCGGTACTTCCCCTCGAAGGTGCACCTGCTGGTCGCGGTGATGCAGGAGCAGCTCCAGCACCTGCACGAGCAGGTCCGCCGCCACCCCCCGACCGGCGAGGACCCGGCGGCCCGGGTCGCGGAGACCCTCACCCAGGCGTTCCACGCCCTCCAGCGCGAGCCCCGGCTCGCGGAGGCCATGGTGCGCGCCCTCTCCTTCGCCGACCGCTCGGTGGGTGCCGAGGTGGACGCCGTCTCCGCCGTCACCTCGGCCATCGTGCTGGACGCCGCCCAGCTCGGCCCCACCCCCACCCCCGCCCAGCAGGCCGCCCTCCGGGTGGTCGCCCACACCTGGCACGCCACCCTGCTGGCCTGGCTCTCCGGCCGCGCCTCCCTCGCCGAGGTCCGCGCCGACCTGCACACCGCCGCCCGCCTGCTCACCCTCTGAGCCCACGCGCCCGATCCCGTGCCCGTGAGCCCACGCCCCTGATCCCTCGTCAGGGCGCGGTGTACCCCCGGGGCAGCACGATGCTCTTGGTCTCCAGGTACTCGGCGAAGCCCTCGGGGCCGAACTCGCGGCCGACGCCGGACTGCTTGTAGCCGCCGAACGGGACGCCGCAGTCGAGCAGGAAGGTGTTGACCGCGTAGGTGCCGGTGCGGATCCGGCGGGCGATGTCCAGGCCGTGCTCGACGTCTGCGGTCCAGACCGAGCCGGAGAGGCCGAACTCGGAGTCGTCCGCCAGCCGGACGGCCTCCTCCTCGTCCTGGTAGGGCAGCAGGCAGACCACCGGCCCGAAGACCTCCTCACGGGCGATCCGGCTGTCGTTGCGGACCTCGTCGAAGAGCGTCGGCTCGACGTACCAGCCGCGCTCCAGGCCGGCCGGCACCCCGCCGCCGGTGAGCAGCTTGGCGCCCTCGGCCCGGGCCAGCTCGATGTAGTCCAGGCTGCGCTGCCGCTGACGGGCCGTCACCAGCGGGCCGACCGCCGTCTCCGGGTCCATCGGGTCGCCGGTCCTCAGGGCGGCCACGGCGGCGGTGAAGCGCTCGGCCAGCTCGGCGTGGTGCGCGGCGGGGAGCAGGATCCGGGTCTGGGCGACGCAGGCCTGGCCGTTGTTGAGGTAGGCGGCGGCGACCAGCGAGCGGACGGTGCGCTCCGGGTCGGCGTCGGGGAGCACGATCGCGGCGGACTTGCCGCCGAGTTCGAGGGTCACCTTCTTCAGGGTGCGGGCCGCACTGGCCATCACCAGCCGCCCGGCGGCGGCCGAGCCGGTGAACGAGACCTTGTCCACACCGGGGTGGCCGACCAGGTAGGCGCTGGTCTCCCGGTCGGCCGGGAGGACGGAGAGCACGCCCTCGGGCAGCCCGGCCTCCCGGACCACCTCGGCCAGCACGTAGGCGTCGAGCGGCGTCTCCGGCGAGGTCTTCAGCACCACCGTGCAGCCCGCCAGCAGGGCCGGCGCCAGCTTGGAGGCGATGCAGAACTGCGGGACGTTCCACGGCACCACGGCCGCCACCACCCCGGCCGGCTCGGTGCGCACCAGGGCCCGGCCGAAGGCACCGTCCCGGAGCTCCTCGAAGACGTGCGCCTCGGCCACCTTGAGATAGGCGTCCCAGATCGCCACCGGCCCCTGCCCCTGGGCCGGCAGGCTCCAGGAGATCGGCGAGCCGTTCTGAGCGGTGATCAGCTCGGCCAGCTCGCGGGCCCGGGCGGCCAGGCCGTCCCGGATCCGGCGGACCACCGCGATCCGCTCGGCCGGGGAGGTGCGCGGCCACGGCCCCTCGTCGAAGGCCCGCCGGGCGGCGGCCACCGCGCGGTCGACGTCCGCCTCGGCGGCGTGCGGCACCCGGCCGATCACCTGCTCGGTGTGCGGGGAGCGGACCTCGATCACCCCCGGGCCGGCCGGCCCGGTCCAGGCTCCCCCGATGAACAGCTCGCCGTGCTCGACCACCCCGGTCATCCCCGACTCCTCCACTCACGCCCGAAACTGATACCTGTTCCAGTCCGTTTCTAGTGCGTCCCGCAGGGCGGCGTCCAGACCGCGTCACCCGGACGGGAACGGACCGTGTCGGCACGGACCGGACCTTTCGGGCGGTTAGAGTCTGTAGCCGCCGGTACAACTTCATCCGCTCCTCGACGGGGGAAGCCGGTGGGACTCCGGCACTGACCCGCAGCCGTGAAAGTCGGAATGCCCGTCCGGGAGCGAGCGGCCACGTCGAGGTCCACGGGCGGTGCCCCCACACCGCCGCAACCGCTCACCGAAAGGTCCAAGCACCGCCATGCTCACCACCACCCGCGCAGGCACAGCCGCGCTGGCCACCGCCACCCTGGCCGCCGCCCTGCTGGCCGGCACCGCCGCCCCCGCCCTCGCGGACACCCCGTCGGCCTCCCCCTCCCCCGTCGCGGCACCGGCCGCCGTCTACGGCAAGGGCGACCCGAGCTACGACGGGGTGTGGCGGCAGTCGCTGGCCCTGATCGCCCTCGCCAACTCCGGCGTGGTGCCCGCCGACGACGCGGTGAACTGGCTCACCGGCCAGCAGTGCGCGGACGGCGGCTGGCCCTCGTACCGGGCCGCCGGCACCGACCCGGCCGGCTGCGACACCAAGACCGAGGACAGCAACGCCACCGCGATGGCGATCCAGGCGCTGAGCAAGCTGGAGGGCCACCAGAACGCGGTCAGCCGGGGCGTCGAGTGGCTGAAGCGGGTTCAGAACCCGGACGGCAGCTGGGCGTACAACCCGGGCAACCCGGGCGACGCCAACTCCACCGGACTGGCCGTCAGCGCGCTGCTCACCGTCGGCACCGACCCTGCGGCGGTGGCCAAGGACGGCAAGAGCGCCTACGACGGCCTGGCACTCTTCCAGCTCGGCTGCGCCGCCCCGGTCGGCCAGCGCGGCGCCTTCGCCTACCAGCCCGCCCCGGACGGCACGCTCGCCCCCAACGGACTGGCCACCGCCCAGGCCGCCCTGGCCGCGGCCGGCGGCAAGCTGCCCGTCACCAACACCAACCGGGTGGACGCCGCGCCCAAGCCGCTGGACTGCTCCACCGCCACCTCCGGCCCGGTGCCGCGCGCGGCCTCCGCCGAGGCGGTCTCGGCCCACCTGGTCGGGCAACTGGCCATCGACGGCCAGCACCTGATGCTCACCACCCCCGGCGCCGCCCCCACCCCCGACTTCGCCGCCACCGCCTGGGCCGCCCTCAGCCTGATCCAGGCCGGCCACCCGAAGGAGGCGGCCGGTCCGACCGACTGGCTGGCCGGCAACGGCTACGCCTGGGCCACCAAGGGTCCGTCCGGCACCGACGCCTCCGCCGCCGCCACCCTGGTGCTGACCGCCCAGGCGGCCAAGCTGGACCCGCTCAACTTCGGCGGCAGCAACATCCTCCAGCTGCTGATCGACTCCGGCCCGGCCCCCAAGTCGGTGCCGCCGGCCGCCGGCGCCGCCGCCTCGGACTACCCCAAGGGCACCAAGGCCCCCGGCTCCAGCATCACCGAGGCCGAGAACAACGGCGGCTTCTCCCCGTTCTGGCTGATCGGCGTCGGCCTGCTGATCGGCATCGGCGGCGGCCTGCTGATCAGCCTCCAGCGCAAGCGCGGCAACCACACCCCGGGCGGCGCCGCCAAGCCCGCCACGGCGCCCACCACGACGCGCACCACCGAGCCCGCCGCCCCGGGCGCCACGTCGGACGGCTCGTCGGACGGTTCGTCGGACGGCTCGTCGGGCACCGCGAAGCCCGCCGAGGCCCCGGCCGAGGGCAAGGACGGCGAGCAGAAGTGACGCCCCGTCAGCCCGGTGCGGCGGTGGCCCCGGCCGCCGCCGCACCGGCCTCCCCCGTGCAGCGGGCCCTGGCCCTACCGCTGGCCCTACCGCTGGCCGTCCTGCTGCTCGTCCTCCTCCCCGCCCCCGCGCACGCCACCGGCTACCGCTACTGGTCCTTCTGGAAGTCCACCGGCTCCGCCTGGACCTACCAGCAGCAGGGCCCGGCCGTGTACGTGCCGCCGGACGGCAGCGTGGACGGCTGGCGCTTCGCGGTCAGCCCGGACGGCGGCCAAGACGCCGCCCGGCCCGGCAGTACCGGAGACTTCGCCGCGCTCTGCGCCGACACCCCGGCGCAGAGCGGCCGGAAGCGGGTCGCCGTCGTGCTGGACTTCGGCACCACCGCCGACGCCCCGTCCGGCGAGACCCCGCCCACGCCCTCCCCGCGCACCGGCTGCGCGGTGGTGGCGACGGCCGCCTCCTCCGCCGAGGTGCTGGCGGCCGTGGCCCCACCGCTGCGCTACGACTCGGCCGGCATCCTCTGTGCCATCTCCGGTTACCCGAAGGCGGGTTGCGGCGACACGGTGAACGTCGGCGGTCCGGCCTCCTCGACCGGCGGCGGCCCCGGCGGCGGCTCCGGTGACAGCGGCTCAGGTGACGGCGGCTCAGGCCCGGTCCTGGGCGTGGTCGCGGGCGTCGTGCTGATCGCCGGGCTCGGCGGCGCCGCCGTCTGGCAGGCCCGGCGCCGACGCAGCTGACCCCTCTCCCCCTCCCTTCCCTCCTCCGAAGGTCTCCCGTGCCCCGAGCCACCCGTTCCGCCATCGGCCCGCGCCGTCTGCACCCCGGTGCCTGGTGGCTCTGGGCCCTCGGCCTCGGCGCGGCGGCCTCCCGGACCACCAATCCGCTGCTGCTCCTGCTGATCGTCGCCGTCGCCGGGTACGTGGTCGCGGTCCGCCGCTCCACCGAGCCCTGGGCCCGCTCGTACGGCACCTTCCTGAAGCTGGCCCTGGTGGTGCTGGGCATCCGGCTGGTCTTCACCGTGCTGCTCGGCTCCGCCGTCGGCGGCACCCACGTGGTGCTCACCCTGCCCCAACTCCCGCTCCCCGACTGGGCGCAGGGGGTGCGGATCGGTGGCCGGGTGACCCTGGAGGCGCTGCTCTTCTCGCTCTACCAGAGCCTGCGGCTGGCCACCCTGCTGATCTGCGTCGGCGCGGCCAACTCGCTGGCCAGCCCGTCCCGGCTGCTGCGCACCCTGCCCGGCGCGCTCTACGAGGCGGGGGTGGCCGCCGTGGTGGCGATGACCTTCGCGCCGAACCTGGTCGCCGACGTCCAGCGGGTGCGCACCGCCCGCCGCCTGCGCGGCCGTTCCGACAAGGGGATCAAGGCGCTGCTCAGCGTCGGCCTGCCGGTGCTGGAGAGCGCGTTGGAGCGGTCCGTCAGCCTGGCCGCCGCGATGGACAGCCGGGGCTTCGGCCGCACCGCCGACGTCCCGCCCCGGATCGCCCGGACCACCGGCGCGCTCACCCTGCTCGGGCTGCTCGGCGTCTGCGTCGCCTGCTACGGGCTGCTCAGCGCGGACGGCGGCGGCTGGGCCTTCCCGGTGCTGCTGCTCGGCCTGCTGGCCGCCGGGGCCGGCCTGGCGCTCGGCGGGCGCCGCTCGCTCCGCACCCGCTACCGGCCGGACCCGTGGGCCTGGCGGGAGTGGTCGGTGGCGGGCTCCGGTGCGGCGGTGGCCGGGCTGCTGATCCTGCTCTCCCTCCGCGATCCGGCCGGCTTCAACCCGACCGTGGTGCCGCCGAGTTGGCCCACCCTCCCGGTGCTGCCCGCGCTCGCCGTCCTGCTCGGCCTGCTCCCCGCCTTCGTCGCCCCGTCCCCCGCCCCCTCCTCCCTTCCCCCGAGGCAGCCGTGATCACCTTCGACCAGGTCTCCGTCCGCTACGGGGACGCCGCCGCACCCGTGCTGCGCGAGCTGGACCTGACCGTCCCCGAGGGCGAACTCTGCCTGGTGGTCGGCCCGTCCGGCGTCGGCAAGTCCACCCTGCTGGGCACCGTCAGCGGTCTGGTCCCGCACTTCACCGGCGGCGTGCTCACCGGCCGGGTCACGGTGGCCGGCCGGGACACCCGGGAGCACCGGCCGCGCGACCTCGCCGACGTGGTCGGCACCGTCGGCCAGGACCCGCTGGCGCACTTCGTCACCGACACCGTCGAGGACGAACTCGCCTACGGCATGGAGTCCTTGGGCCTGCTCGCCGACGTGATGCGGCGCCGGGTCGAGGAGACCCTCGACCTGCTCGGCCTGGCCGAGCTCCGGGACCGCCCGCTCTCCGCCCTCTCCGGCGGCCAGCAGCAGCGGGTCGCGATCGGCTCCGTGCTCACCGCACACCCCAAGGTCCTGGTGCTGGACGAGCCGACCTCCGCCCTCGACCCGGGCGCCGCCGAGGAGGTGCTCGCCGTGCTGCAACGCCTGGTGCACGACCTGGGCACCACCGTGCTGCTCACCGAGCACCGGCTGGAGCGGGTGGTCCAGTACGCCGACCAGGTGCTGCTGCTCTCCCCCGACGCGCCACCGCTGCTGGACGACCCGGCCACCGTGATGGCGCTCTCCCCGGTGTACCCGCCGGTGGTCGGCCTCGGCCGGGCGGCCGGCTGGAGCCCGCTGCCGCTCAGTGTCCGGGACGCCCGCCGCAAGGCCGCCCCGCTGCGCACCACCCTGGACGGCCGCACCCCGCCCGCCCCCGCCCCCTCCCCCGGGCCGGTGGTGGCCGGCGCCAACCGGCTGGTGGTCCGGCGCGGCCCCGCCCCCGTCCTGCGCGGCGTCCAACTCCCGCTCCACGCCGGGGAGATCACCGCCCTGATGGGCCGCAACGGCGCGGGCAAATCCACCCTGCTCGGCACCCTCACCGGCCTGCACCGCCCCGACTCCGGCGCCGTCCACCTCGGCGAACTGGCCACTGCTCCGCACAGGGCCAAGCCCCGCGACCTGATCCGGCAGGTCGGCCTCGTCCCGCAGGACCCGCGCGACCTGCTCTACGCCGAGACCGTGGCCGCCGAGTGCTCCGCCGCCGACGCCGACTCCGGTACCGAGCCCGGCAGTTGCCGGGCCCTGGTCACCAGGCTGCTCCCCGGCATCGACGACTCCCTGCACCCCCGCGACCTCTCCGAGGGCCAGCGCCTCACCCTCGCGCTCGCCGTGGTGCTCACCTCCCGCCCCCCACTGCTCCTGCTGGACGAGCCCACCCGGGGCCTGGACTACGCCGCCAAGGCCCGCCTGGTCACCGTGCTGCGCGAGCTCGCCGCCGACGGCCACGCCGTCCTGCTCGCCACCCACGACGTCGAGCTGGCCGCCGAACTCGCCCACCGCACCGTCATCCTGGCCGACGGCGAGATCGTCGCCGACGGCCCGAGCGCCGAGGTGGTGGTCTCCTCCCCGGCCTTCGCCCCCCAGGTCGCCAAGATCCTCGCCCCGCTCCCCTGGCTGACGGTCCCCCAGGTCACCACCGCCCTCGCCGAGTCCGCCGCATGACCGCCCCCGCCGCCGCCCCCGCCGCCACTCCCGTCTCGCCCCTGGACCGCCCCGTCCCGCTGGGCCGCCGCTCCATCACCCTGCTCCTGCTCATCACCGCCATCGGCGTGATGGCCTTCGGCTGGCCCCTCCTGGCCGGCTCCACCTCCACCGTCGCCTACCACTCCGCCGACGCCCCCTGGCTGTTCGCCCTGCTGCTGCCGCTGCTGATCGGCGTGGTCATCGCCCAGATCTCCGAAGGCGGCCCCGGCCAGGCCGGGATGGACGCCAAGTCGGTCGCCATGCTCGGCGTGCTGGCCGCCGTCGGCGCCGCCCTGCGACCGCTCGGCGCGGGCACCGCCGGTCTGGAGCCGATGTTCTTCCTGATCGTGCTGGCCGGCCGCGTCCTCGGCCCCGGCTTCGGCTTCGTCCTCGGCGCCCTCACCATGTTCGCCTCCGCCCTGCTCACCGCCGGGGTCGGCCCCTGGCTCCCGTTCCAGATGCTCAGCATGGGCTGGGTCTGCCTCGGCGCCGGTCTGCTCCCCGGCCCCGCCACCCTCCGGGGCCGCCCCGAACTCGCCCTGCTCGCCACCTACGGCGCCCTCTCCGCCCTCGCCTACGGCACCGTGATGAACCTCCAGGGCTGGCCCTTCCTCGACGCCGGCCTCCCCCCGGCCCTCTCCTACTCCCGCGAGGCCGACCTCCTCACCAACCTCACCCACTTCCTCGCCTACTGCCTCACCACCTCCCTCGGCTGGGACCTCCCCCGCGCCGCCCTCACCGCCGTCCTCTGCCTCACCATCGGCGCCCCCGTCCTGCGCACCCTCCGCCGAGCCACCCGCCGCGCCGCCTTCGCCACCCCGGCCACCTTCGAACACGCCGAGGACGCCTGACCCCCACCAGGGGTCAGGCGTCCTCAACCTCGCTACTTCCTCAGACCTCGAACCCGGCCGCGAACCCGACGAACGACGCCCACGCCTCGACCCCGAACACCAGAGCCGGCCCCTCCGGGTCCTTCGAATCACGCACCGGCACCACGCCCCCGCCCACCGACCCGGGCGCCCACTCGACGCAGTTGCCGGAGTTTCCCTCGGAGTGGGAGCTCTTCACCCACACCGCCACGGACAGATCCACCTTCGGGGAAGTAGCCATGCTCATCAAGTCCCTTCATGACACGCCGGATCAGGCGTGCCGACTGATCGACAGGCAGCGCATGAGCGCGGGTCAGATCATAGTCAGCGGCATACTTGGTGACCTCGGACGGATCGTCGATGAAATGCCCTGACGCAAGGCTTTCGGTGTAGATCCGTTTCTGACCGTCCGCCGACTCCATCAGGATCATTCCTGCCGTGTGCAGCCGGGTCGACTCACCGCGCCCGAACGGCAGCACCTGAATCACGACGTTCGGCCGCCGCATCAACTCCAACAGGTGCGCCAACTGCTCCCGCATCACCTCCACCGACCCCACCACCCGCAGCAGCGTCGGCTCGTCCAGCACCACCACCAGCAGCGGCGCCCCCTCCCCGACCAGCCGTGCCTGCCGCCCCTGCCGTTCGGCCACCCGCCGGTCGATCAACTCCGGTCCCTCGTCCGGATTGTGGGCCTCGAACAGCGCCCGCATGTACGCCTCGGTCTGCAGCAAGCCCGAAACCCGCCCGGTCTGCAATTCCCGGATCTGCACCGCCTGCCGCTCGACGACCACGAACTCCGAGAACCAGTCCCAACTCGGCCGCCGCCCCACCAGATACGGCGTCACCAACTCCCAGGCGGCGACCAACCCGCCCTCCGCCCCGAGCGCCACGTCCAACCGCTCGGCCCAGACCCGGTTCAGCGCCGACCGGTCGTTCTCGTAGTGGCTGATCATCGTCTGATGGGCGTTCAACCGCTCCGCCAACTCCGCCTGGGTGAGCCCGGCCGCCTCCCGGTACCGCCGGACCACCGCCCCCAAGGTCGCCGATGGATCAACTCCCTGCACCGGAACAGGCTTTCGAGCCGCCACACCCGCCCCCAATAGTCTTGCAACGCTCATACCGAAACGCTTGGTGACGGAAGTATCACAGCCTGATGCTGGCCCTGCGGACCCTACGGCGAATTCGCCACCCCACCCCGGAGGCAGCACCATGTCCACCACCACACCCCCACCCGACGGCGGCAACGGTGACCCGCACACCGTCCGCCTGTCCCTGGCCGTCTACCGCATCACCCCGGACGGCACCCGCCTCCCGGTCTCCGCCCGCAGCTACCTCGCGGACGACCGCCTCCCCTTCGTCCGGATGGCCCGCTGGCCGGACTGCCGCTGCCCGCTGCACACCGCCGGAATCATCCAACCCACCTGACCAGAGGCTGACTTGAGCGACATCACCGCCCCGAGCAACCCGACCGACCCGACCGACCACAAGGGAGCCGAACGCCGCCGACGGGAAGCCCGCCTCGCCGAGATCGCCCAACTCGCCACCGCGAAACAGGTCGCTCGCACCCACCTCGAAGCACTGGACGCCCGACTCCGCCGCACCGCCCGCGCCGCCTACTCCGCCGGCGCCTACTGGCACGAGATCGCCACCCACGCCGGCGTCTCCACCGAGACCGCCCGGCACTACCGCTACGACCTGGTCGACGGCATCCCCCGCAACCCCACACCCCCGATGGCCCCGCGCACCATCCGCGAACGCGGCGAATGACACCACGACCTCGGCCCGGCCATCGCGCCAGGGGACCGCTCGGTACCCCAAGCGCACAGTTCGGCACCTGCCACCGGTCGCCCTGACCGCAGCCCGCCACAGCCGGGCCGTCGTCCTCACCCGGCATCCGGCCGACCTCACGGCGCTCGACGCCCGGGACGTGCAGGTCATCGTGGTGCGACCCGCCGCCGATCCGGCAGCCCGACCACCAGAAGGCCCCGGCGCTCCACGAGGAGCACCGGGGCCGTACGGTCAAACCGCCTGCGATCAGGCGGACGTCGGGCCCGCCGACTGGACCACCTCGAAGGACCACAGCTCGGCACCGCTCGCGGCGGGCCTCGGCTGCTCGCCGTCCTTCGGCGCGCCGCCCTGCCCGTGCGCGGCCCGGGCCGGGCCGTCGGCCCACGCCTGGTAGGCCTCCTCACTGGCCCAGCGGGTGTAGACGAGGTAGCGGTCGCTGCCCTCGACCGGGCGCAGCAGCTCGAACCACTCGAAGCCGTCCGAGCCCTCGACCGAACCGGCCCGGGCGGCGAAGCGCTTCTCCAGCGTCTCCCGCATCTCGGCGGGCACGGTCAACACGTTGATCTTCACGACAGACATGCGACCACCTCACGGCCCCTCACCCTCCGCCCCCGTGGAGCGGGCCGCGCACCAGTCGACCAGCACCAGGTCGTACTCCGCCATCAGCCCGGCGAGCCCGGGCACCTCACCCGGCGCCACCGCCACCACCAGTCCGAGCGCCGACACCCGCCCCGCCACGCTCCGCCCGTAGAGCACCGCCGACCCGACCTCAACCGCGAACGAGTCGGCCACCCGTCCCTGCTCCTGGCGCAGCGCCACGCCCTCGTAGGTCCGGGAGACCGGCAGCAGCGCGTACAGCCGCTCCAGCGTGAGCGCGCCCACCAGCGGCTCGGCCGGCCCGCGCCGCTGGTGCAGCTCGGTGAAGCCCCAGCGCTCCTCACCACCGGAGCCGAGCCGGCGCGCGTTCTCGGCCCAGATCCGCCGGACCGCCCGCAGTTCCGCTTCCACCCCGGCCAGTTGGCGGCGCTCGATCAGCTCGACCTGCCGCCAGTCGTCCTCGTGGATCACCAGGTCGTCCTCCGACCCGCCGACCGCCGGCACCAGCGGCGGCAGGTCCGCCAGCATGGTCGGGATCGTGTAGCCGACCAGCCGCGGGTCCACCTTCTCGACCCGCCGGACCGACACCACGGCCCGCCCCGCCGCCAGCACCCCGGCCCGGTCGGCCGGCTCGGTCCGGAGCACCTCCCAGAGGTGCTCCCCGACCCCGAGCCCGGCCCCCGGCCGGAACTCCGGGAGCTCCTCCGCCGGGTACTCCGCCTTCCCCAGCGGGAGCCCGTCGGCCTCGTCGACGAACACCATCACGATCATTCCCCGGCTCTCCATGGCCGGATGCTACAAGCCAGGCCCGAGGCAGGGCAGCGGCCGGAAAACCACTGCCCCCTCAGCCCCGTGCCCTCCTAGGGTGATCCGATGACCGACTATCAGGAAGCAGCCGACCGGACGGCCTGGTGGGCCGACTTCGAACAGCGGACGGTGACCGCCTACCGGCAGGCCGGCTGCTCACCCGCCCTCGCGCAGGCCATTCACGACCAGGCAGTCAAGCGAGCACCCGCGTTCACCCTGCTCAGCGACGCCGCCCACTGGCTCGCCCTCTCCGTCACCGACGGCGTCGGCCGCATCCACGACCTCACCGACCCGGCCGCGCTCCCGTTCGCCGAGCGCTGGTGCGCCGAGCGTGGCGCCACCCGGATCGAGACCCGCCTCACCGGTACGCCCGGCCCGTTCGCCGACTACCCGGTCGCCGGCCAGAACCGGCTGCGGACCTTCGCCACCACCGAACCCCCGGCCCTGCCCCCCGGCCTGACGATCCGCCCGCTCACCAAGGCCGAGTACCCGGTCTGGCTGGCCGCCGAGCGGGACGCCTACGTCCTCGACATCGTCCGGGCCGGCGCTCTCACCCCCGAGCAGGCCCGGGAGAAGTCGGACCGCGACTTCGCCGAGGAGCTCCCCCAGGGCCGGGACACCCCGGGCCACGGCTTCTACGCCTTCGAGGCCGGCGGCGAGGTGGTCGGCACCGGCTGGGTGCAGCACTCCTTCCTCCCCGG
This sequence comes from Kitasatospora sp. NPDC096147, assembly GCF_044763225.1. Classification (NCBI taxonomy): domain Bacteria; kingdom Bacillati; phylum Actinomycetota; class Actinomycetes; order Kitasatosporales; family Streptomycetaceae; genus Kitasatospora; species Kitasatospora sp. NPDC096147. Next base: position 384,975 of record NZ_JBIWFX010000003.1, read on the forward strand.
CACCACCTTCGGCTTCTCCCTGGAGATCCACCCGGAGCACCGCGGCAAGGGCCACGGCCGCTCCGCCATGGCCGCCGCCGAGTGGATCACCCGTCAGGGCGGCGACCACACCCTGATGTTCAACGTCTTCGGCGGCAACCAGGTCGCCATGAACCTCTACGACGCGACCGGCTTCGCCACCGTCTACGAGACCCGCTCCCGCCCGCTCGACTGACCACTGCCGGGGGCGGGTTCACGCACGGCGGCGCGGCGGGCTCTCAGTAGGTGACGGACCGCCGGCCGGCGGCCCCACCCTCCCGGGAAAGGGCACGGATGGACCCGCTCCTCGGCAGCACCCTCGCCCTGCTGACCGCCCACCTCGCCGCCGTGGTGGCCCTCGGCCTGCGGCTGCGCTCACAGACCCGCCAACTGCGCACCCAGCACCACCTGATCGAGACCCTGGCCCGCGAACTCCCGCCCGGCAGCCGCTTCGAGGAGCATCACCCGGACGGCCGCCGCATCCTGCTCACCGTCCCCGGGACGGCGCCCCGGTGAACGAGCCCGAGCAACTCGACGTCTGGGCGGAGACCGTCCCCGCCACGGAGACCGGCCGACCGACCGACAGCACCGAGGAGTTCGAGGACTTCTACCGGAATCACTTCACCCGGCTGGTCGCCTTCCTGATGGTCCAGGGCGCACAGCTCACGCTGGCCCGTGACATCGCCCAAGAAACGATGATCAAGGCGTACCGCCGCTGGTCGGAAATCTCCCGCCCGGCCGCCTGGGCCCGCACGGTCTCCTCCCGCGCGCTGATCCGGCATTTCAGCACCGTCAGCGAAGACCCGGTGGAGACGGTCCCGGAGACCCGTCTGCTCCGGCTCCGCCCGGACGAACTGCACCTCTGGGAGCACCGGCAGGATCTGCTGACCCTCCTCGACGGGCTGCCGCCCCGGCAACGCCAGGTGCTGGCCTGGACCTTGGAGGGGCACACCCCGAGCGAGATCGCGGAGGAGCTCAGGATCGACTCGGCCGCCGTCCGGGCCAGTCTGCTGAAGGCCCGCCGGGCCACAGCCGCCAAGATCACCCGGGAGGAGGAGGCATGACACCGACCGCTCGCAATCCGCTCGCCGACGGCTACGCGAGCCTCGTCGCGGCCCTCGACACCGCCCTGGACCTCGGGGCCGGTCTGCAGGAGATCCGGATCCACGCCCAACACGCCGATCTGGTAGGCCGGTTGGACACGCTGGTCGACATCGAAGCGGGTCTGGCCGCCATCGTCGGTCCCCCCGGCACGGAGCCGCACTCCGCTCCACTGCCGCAGCAGACCGACGGGCCTGCCACACCGGCCCTCACCGCTGCCCGGCAGCTGGAGCTCCGGCAGGACCCACTCGTCCGCTCGGGCCAGCTCGCCGAGCAGGCCCTGCGACTGCTCCTCACCCTCCGACCGGTCCAGTTGGTGCTGCTGCAACTGGAGGAGTCCCAGCGCACGCCGCCCGACGTGCACGGCGTGCTGGTCATGCGCGGACGGCTCGGCCGCGCCGCCGAATCCGCCCTCCTGGCCGACCCCGACACCGGCCGCGAGGTGGCCGAACGGCTGCGCCGCGCACTCCGGCTCACGGACGTCCTCATGCGGCAGGCCCCCCTGCCGCCGCTGAACAGGCTCCACCGGCTCAGTCTCTTCCTCACCCAGGAAGTGGTCACGGCGATGGACCGTGCCCTGCACCGGACCATCCGGGCGCTGCTGCTCGCGGGTCCGGCGACCATCGCCGCCAACATGGCCACCCCCCTGACCGGGTACCTGGCGCTCGGCCGCGAACCGGTCTCCGTCCGGTACCCCGTCCTGCTGGAGACCCTCCGGGTCACCCAGCTCTGGGTCCGCACGCTGGACGCCGCGCTCGGCGAGCTCCTCGGCACCGTCGACCACCAGGGGCTCTGCTCGGCCCTGCTCGGAGGCCTGCTCGACGACGTGACCCGGGCCGACCTCACGGACGTCTCCCTGACCGAGGAGGAACTGACCGGCCTGCACTGGTCGTTGGAGCACACGCTGTGGCCACGTACGGTCGACGTCGGGGCCTTGCTTGGTAGGTCCGCCGAGCTCACGCCCGGCGTCTACACGGTGCTGCCACCGGGCCTGCTCGCCAACGACTGGGTGCTGGCGTGACCTACCCGGCTCGGAGCAGGTCGTGCAGGGTCCGGGCGAGCCCGAGGTACTCGTCGGCGTCGCGGGCCGCGAAGTGCAGGTCGATCAGCGGCTCGGCTCCCAACTCCCGCACCGCAGAAGCCAGGTAGGCCACCAGCTGGTGCGGGGTGCCCCGGCCGGGGACCTGCCCGTCCTCGGCCGGGGTGAGCACCGGATCGACCCGGAGCACCAGCCGCAGGGCCCCGGCGTCCCGGCCGGCCGCCTCGGCGTGCCGGCGGACGGTGTCCCAGAGCGCGGTGAGGGCCGGGAGCGGGAGGCCGACGCCCAGCCAGCCGTCCGCCCGGCGGCCGGCCCGCTCCAGGGCGCCGGGGCTGGTGCCGCCCAACAGCAGGGGCGGGCGCGGCCGTTGGACCGGCTTCGCCCGGATGTCGGACGGTGGGACGGTCCACAGGGTGCCGCGGTGCGAGACCTCCTCGCCGTCGGCCCAGATCCGTTCCAGCACGTCCAGGGTCTCCTCCAGCCGGGCCGCCTGCCCGCGCCAGGGCACCCCGACCGCCTGGTACTCGTCCTTCGACCACCCCAGCCCGAGCCCCACCTCCAAGCGCCCGTCGCTCACCACGTCGAGCGTGGTCAGGGTCCGGGCCAGCAGCACCGGCGGGTACCAGAGCGCGTTCAGGGTGCTGGTGCCCAGCCGCACCCGGCGGGTCGCACCGGCCGCGACGGTGAGCAGGGTCAGCGGGTCCAGGAAGGTCCGGTGCTCGGCCGGCGCCGTGCCCGTCCCGCCGGGGTAGCGGTTCTGCGGCTCCCGGGCGACCAGGATGCGGTCCCCGACCCACAGGCTGTCGTAGCCGATCTCCTCGGCGTCGGCCGCGAGCCGGGCCGACAGCCCTGGGCCGGCGAACCGGCCGTACTGGGGAATGGACAGTCCGAGGCGCATGACGGGTGAGACCCTCCGGAGCAGAGACGGCGGGATCAGACCCTATCGACGGAGTGCGAACCCACATCCGCCAGTTGACGTACTCCGGGGCAGAGTCCGTCGCCCCGAAGGGCCGTCCCGCACGCCCCCCCCGGTCACCCGCCGACGGCCGGTGCCACCGGGCAGTCGACGCAGCGGCAGGCCGGGGGATGTGCGGTACCCGCCCACCGCTCGGCCCGGTACCGCCGGGCCAGGTCCTCCAGCCAGGCGGCGGTGGGCTCGATCTCCTCCCGCCCGTCCGCGACGAACGGCTCGTGCCCGCGCTCCTCGATCCGCCGGAGCACCGCCGGGCGGTACACCAGGTCGGGGCGGAAGGCGTGCAGGTGGCGCAGCGGTACCGAGATGGTGACGTACCGTCGGCCGCCCCGGCCGGAGCCGATCACCACCACGTCCTCGAAGCCCATCCCGCCGTACCCGCTCACCACGTGCACCTTGGCGTCGCCGCTCAGCGCCTTCAGCCCGGGCCGCAACTCCTGCCCGCCCTCGCCGAAGCGCCGCCAGGCCACCACCTTCGCCCGCACCGCCCACTGCGGTGCCGGGCCCGTCTGTGCCTCCGTCATGCCCACGAGTCTTCCCGGGCCGACCGGCCGCGTACAACGGGTTTCCCGCAGGTCGTGGCCCGGGTCAGTACGTCCGGCCCTCGCCGCGGTGGGGTGGCTCGGGGCCGCGGTCGGGGCGGTCGCCGAGTTGGGAGCTGAGGCGGTTGAGCAGGTCGGCCAGTTCGGTGAACCGCTGCTCGTCGTAGTCGCCGATCAGCTTGGCGAGTTGGGAACGGCGGGCGGCTGCCAGGCGGTCGGCGACCTCGGCGCCGGCCTCGGTGAGGCGCAGCGGCAGGCCGTTGCGGACGGCCAGGCCGCGGCCCTCGACCTCGCGGGCGGCCTCCTCGATGACGGCGATCGGGACGGTGCGGTGTTCGGCGAGTTCGGCCGGTTCGGCGGAGCCGTGCCGGTGCATCTGGAGGATGAGCCAGCTGGAGGCGGGCTTGAGGTCGAGGCCGGCCTCGGCGGTGATCCGGCGGAACAGGTCGCGGCGGGCGTCCCGGCTGCCGAGCACCGAGAGGGCCCGGGCGATCTCGTCCAGCGAGGAGCGTTCGACCGGGTTGATGCCGATCGACTCGCTGAGGTCGGGAGCGGTCACGGTGGTGCGCAGCGGCTGCTCGCGCAGCAGCAGCGCGAGCACGAAGGCGAGCACCGCGACGGGCACGGCGTAGAGGAAGACCTGGGTGATCGACTCGGCGTAGGCGTGGTGGATCACGGTCTGCGCGGAGGCGGGCAGCACGGCGATCGAGCGCGGGTCGGCGGAGATCGCCTCCGGGTCGAAGCCGGGCGGCAGTTGGAGCCCCGCCAGGTCCTCGGCCAGCCGGCGGTTCAGGCCGCTCGCGAAGACCGTGCCGAAGACCGAGACGCCGAAGGAGGCGCCGATCGAACGGAAGAAGGTGGCCCCGGCGGTGGCCACGCCGAGGTCCTCGTACCCGACCGCGTTCTGCACGATCAGCACCAGCACCTGCATCACCAGGCCGAGCCCGAGCCCGAAGACCAGGAAGTAGAGGCTCATCTCGGTGGTCGAGCTGTCCTCGGTGAGCCGGGAGAGCAGCCAGAGGCCGACCGCGGTGACGGCGGTGCCGGCGATCGGGAAGACCCGGTAGCGGCCGGTGCGGGCGACGATCTGGCCGGAGCCGATCGAGGTGAGCAGCATGCCGAGCACCATCGGCAGCATGTGGATGCCGGACATGGTCGGCGAGACCCCCACCACCACCTGGAGGAAGGTCGGCAGGTAGGTCAGCGCGCCGAACATCGCGAAGCCGACCACGAAGGAGATCACCGCGACCAGGCTGAAGGTCCGCGAGTGGAACAGCCGCAGCGGCAGCACCGGCTCGGCCGCCCGCTGCTCGACCCGGACGAAGACCGCGAGCAGCAGCAGGCCGAGCACGCCGAGCCCGATGATCTGCCAGGAGCCCCACGCCCAGGTGGTGCCGCCGAGCGAGGTCATCAGCACCAGGCAGGTGGCGACCGAGGCGATCAGCACGGTGCCGAGGTAGTCGATGGTGTGACGGCGCTTCACCTCGCTGCCGTGCAGCACGGCGGCGATCACCACCAGGGCGACGGCGCCGATCGGCAGGTTGACGTAGAAGACCCAGCGCCAGCTGAGGTTGTCCACGAAGACGCCGCCGAGCAGCGGGCCGAGCACGCTGGTGACACCGAAGACCGCGCCGAACAGACCCTGGTACCGGCCCCGGTCACGCGGCGGGACGAGGTCGCCGACGATCGCCTGGGAGAGCACCATCAGCCCGCCGCCGCCCAGGCCCTGGACGGCCCGGAAGGCGATCAGCTCACCCATGTTCTGGGCGAGGCCGCAGAGCGCGGAGCCGATCAGGAAGAGCACGATCGAGGCCTGGAAGAAGCGCTTGCGGCCGTACATGTCGCCGAGCTTGCCCCAGAGCGGGGTCGCCGCCGTGGCCGCCAGCATGTACGCGGTGACCACCCAGGAGAGGTGCTCCAGGCCGCCGAGGTCGCTGACGATGGTGGGCAGCGCGGTGGAGACGATGGTCTGGTCGAGCGCGGCCAGCAGCATGGCCAGCAGCAGGGCGCCGATCGGCACCCAGAGGTTGTGGACCGCTTCCTCCGGGGGCTGCTGCCCCCCGGCCCGCTCCGGCGTGGCCGCCTCCGCCATGCCCGCTCCTCGGTGCTCGGGGCTCGCAGGCCACCCGGGGTGATGATCAGACAGATTCCCCCATGATGTCAGAAATGTCTGATTCGGCATCAGCTCGCTGCGCCGTCCGTGCCCCTGACGGACCCCGCCCCGCACCGTCCCGATTCGGCACCAACCGGGCCGGGACCCCAGGAGTGCCTGTTCCACCCACCGGAACCTCCTGCATAATCAGCCCCGTTCGAGCGCCACCACCACCGAGGAGGTCCGGCCCATGCCGGGAGAGCACCACGAGGGGCCCCTGGTCCGGCCGTACGTGCCCGCCCCGGCCGCGCCCGAGGACCCGTTCGCCACCACGGTCATGCCGCCCGTCCCGGCGGACGGCTTCGCCACCCAACTGCTGCCGCCGGTCCCGGCCCCGCGGGACGAGGCCGCGACCCAGCTGCTGCCCCCCGTCCCGGCCGGGGCGCCGAGGCCGCCGATGGTGCCGCCCGCACCGACCCAGCAGCCCATCCCGGTGCAGCAGATACCCGACCTCCAGCTGATCCCCGGCCCGCCGCCACCACCGCAGCAGCAGCACGCCGAGGCCGACCTCGGCGTCTTCGGCTTCCGCGCCGTGCCCGAGGCGACGCCCGGCGGGCGGGCCGACCGGCGCCAGCAGGAGCAGGAGTCGGCCGGCCGCAGACGCACCGTCATCATCGGCGCGGGCCTGGGCATCGCGGCGGTCGGCGCCGGGCTGGCCCTGCTGCTCGCGCCGTCGGACGCCAAGAAGCCCGACGAGGTGGCCCTCCCGGCGCCCGTCGGCACCTTCCAGCCGAGCCCCACCCCGACAGCACCCGAGGCGGCCCCCGACACCCCGACGGCCGAGCCCTCCCCCAGCGCCACCCGCACCACGGCGAAGCCCAAGCCCTCCCGGACCGCGACTCCCACCCCCACCCCGAGCACCGTCCCCAGTCCCCCGGCCGACCCGGTCACCCCGGTGGCACCCCCGGCCCCGGTCACCAGCGCGCCGCCCAGCAGCACCCCACCGACCACGGCACCCACCACACCCGCACCGCCCCCACCGCCTCGGATCCTCCGGGACCCGTCGAGGGGTGAGGACGTCCTCCAGTTGGAGCGTCAGCTGAGCGACTACTTCTGCGGTCGCTCGGGGTTGCGGGCCGACGACACCTACGACTGGCGTACCAGCCAGGTCGTCTCCCGCCTGCAGGTGTCGGAGGAGATCTACGACGAGGAGTGGGGCGTCTACGGGCCGAAGACCCGCGCCGCACTCCAGCGTGCCCTGGCCGATCCCGAGCGCTGCTGACCCGGCGTCAGCCGGTGACGGCCTTGAACAGGCTGAAGCCGGACATCACCAGCATGATGCAGGCCGCCACCCGGATGATCACCTTCATCGGGACGTACTGCAGCAGCTTCTGCCCACCCAGGATGGCGATCGCGCTCACCGAGCAGAGCGCCAGCCACGCCCCGATCCCGACCGACAGCGGGTCCGCGTACTTGGCGGCCAGGTTGGCGGTCATGATCTGGGTCAGATCGCCGAACTCGGCCACCGCCACCAGCAGGAAGCTCGCTCCGGCCACCTTCCAGAACGAGCCGGAGGACGGCTGCCGGCCCTCCGCGCCGTCGTCCTCCTCCTCGCCCTTGGGCCAGAGCAGCATCACCGCACCCGCGAGGAAGAGCAGGCCGGTCACGCCCTCCACCCAGCGCTGCGGCAGCAGCGAGAGCAGGTGGCCGGCCGCCAGTGCGATGCCGACCTGGAGGGCGAAGGCGGCGGCGATGCCCGCGAAGACGTAACTGGCGCGGTACTTGGTGCCGAGCACCAGGGAGGCCAGCGCCGTCTTGTCCGGGAGTTCGGAGAGGAAGACGATGCCGAAGGTGATCGCGGCTACGGTGATGCTCATCGGAGCGTGGGGCCCTTCATCGGGTCGGGGGCTGCCCGCCGCGATGACCCGTGGAAGGGGACGCCTCGGCACGGCAGCACTGGTCAATGTTCACAGCACTGCGGCCGAAGGTCTCGCCAACACCCGCGGACGGGTGTCCCGGGCACCGGGCCGGCGGACGGATCCGCTGGCCAGTATGTCGACGCTCCGGTGGAGGGCTACTCCCCTTCAACAACCCGATCAGCCTACCCGCTCACCGCGCCCCGGCCAACCAGCTCCAGCACCACCACGACCGCCACCGCCTCCACCAGCAGCAGTGCGACCAGCACGAACAGCTGCACCGCCCCGGCCTCCACCGCGCTCGCCCCGCCCAGCAGCATGCCGACGAAGGCACCCGGCAGCGTGACCAGCCCCACCGTCCTGGTCTGGTCGAGCGCGGGCACCAGCGAGGTCGCGGCGGCCGTCCGGCAGATCTCCAGCCGGGCGTCCCGCTGCTCGAAGCCGAGCGCCAGCGCGGCCTCCACCTCGCCCCGGCGCTGGGTCAGCTCGTCCACCGCCCGCCGCCCGGCCAGCGAGGTGGCGGTCAGCGCGCCGCCGGTCAGGATGCCGGCCACCGGAATCACCGAGAGCCCCTGGAACGGGAGCAGCCCGGAGCCGAGCAGGAGCAGCAGCACCGGCAGCACCCCGGCCCCGATCGGCAGCGCGGCCCACTGCCAGCCCGGGCCGGCCGGGACCATCCGCCGCCCGGCCGTGCGCACCGCGACCGCGACCATCAGCAGCACGAAGGCGGCCGAGGTCCACATCGAGCCGGCCACCCAGGCGATCACCAGCGCGACCGCGGCCAGCTGGAGCACCGCCCGCAGCCCGGCCCGCAGCACCGCCCGGCCGTGCCCGAGCCGCCCCAGCCCGGCCACCGCCACCCCGGCGGCCAGCAGCAGTGCCGTCGCCACCCCGAGCGCGGGCCCGACCGGGAGCAGTTGAGCGGCCGTCAGCGGGCCCGCCGTCAGATCCGCCACCCCGTCAGCCCCCTCCGCCCCGTCGGATTCACCACTCCGTCAGATTCACCAACCCGTCAGATGCACCAGCCCGTCGGCGCCGTCAGATCCAGGTGGTGAACCACATCCGGTCCTGCCAGTCCGACATCGGGATCACCTCCGCCGTGTAGAGCGGGAGGAAGAAGGCGAAGCAGCCGACCACCGCCAGCACGATCGCGCCCGCACCGACCGCCCCCCACCGGCGCCGCGCCGCCGGGGCCCCCTCGGGCCCGATCAGTCCGCCCAGCATCTGGGCCACCGCCAGACAGAGGAAGGGCACCAGCACCACCATGTAGAAGGAGAAGGTGGTGCGCTCCTGGTAGCCGAACCACGGCAGGTGGATCGCGGCCACCGCGCAGAGCACCGCGCCGGAGCGCCAGTCCCGCCGGAAGGCCCAGCGCCAGAGCGCGTACAGCAGCGCGAAGCAGCCCGCCCACCAGAGCAGCGGGGTACCGAGCGCGAGGATCTGCGAGGCGCAGCCACCGGGGTCGGTGCAGCCCTGCTGACCGTTCGGCACCTGCTGCCAGTACATCGAGACCGGGCGGCCCTGGACCAGCCAGCTCCAGGCGTTGGACTGGTAGGTGTGCGGGGTGGAGAGGCCGGTGTTGAAGTCGTACATCTGCTGCTGGTAGTGCCACCAGCTGCGCAGCACTCCGGGCACCCAGGAGGACGGCTGCCCCTCGGCCCACTGCCGGTCGTAGCCACCGCTGCTGACGAACCATCCGGTCCAGGAGAGCAGGTAGACCAGGGCGGCGGCGCCGACCGTGGAGAGGAAGGCCGGCAGCGCGTCCCGGCGCAGCATCGCGGCCCAGGGGTGGCGGGCGCCGGCCCGGCGGCGGGCGGCCTGGTCCCAGAGCACGGTCAGCAGGCCGAAGGCGGCCAGGATCGGCAGACCGTTCCACTTCACCGCGCAGGCGCAGCCGAGCAGCACCCCGGCCGCCAGCCGCCAGGGCCGCAGGCCGAGCCGGGCCCGGTCGGCGTCCACCGCTCCCTCGGTGCGGTAGGCGGGCAGCCGCCCGCGGGTGCGGTCCCGGTCGACCAGCAGGCTGCCGAAGGCGGCCAGCACGAAGAACATCTGCACGCCGTCCAGCAGCCCGACCCGGCTCATCACGAACTGCAGGCCGTCCACCGCCATCAGCAGCGCGGCGGTGCAGCCGAGCAGGGTGGAGCCGAACAGCCGGCTCCCGATCCGGGCCAGCATCAGCACCGTGACGGTGCCGAGCGCGGCCACCGCGAACCGCCAGCCGAACGGGTGCAGGCCGTAGGCCCACTCGCCGAGCCCGATCACCCACTTGCCGAGCGGCGGGTGGGCGATGAACTCGGGGGCGGAGGTCAGCGGGATCTGCTGCGGGGTGCCGAGGATCAGCGCGTTGGCGTCGTCCGGCCAGACGCCCTCGTAGCCCTGGCGCAGCAGCGACCAGGCGTCCTTGGGGTAGTACGTCTCGTCGAAGACGAAGGCGTTCGGGGTCCCGAGGTGCCAGAACCGCAGCAGTCCGGCGAACAGCGCCACCGCCACCGGCCCGAGCCACCCCGCGTACGGGGCCCACGGGGACCGCCGGGCCCGCTCGACGACGCCGACGACGTCCGCACCCTCCACCGTCAGTGCCATGCCCTCGCCGACTCCTCGCCCTGACCGATCCGCCCTGACCACCCGACAGTTTTGTCGGCTTTGCCGGGAATCCTAGCCGTGACGGGCGGTCAGACCGGGCGGAACGGGGCGGCTCAGGCCGGGACGATGTTGTGGTTCAGGTGGAAGACGTTCTCCGGGTCGTAGGCCGACTTCACCGCCGCCAGCCGCCGGGCGTTGCCGGTGCCGAGCCCGGCGGCGACCCGGTCCGGGCCCTCGTCGCCGATGAAGTTGAGGTAGACCGCACCGATCGACCAGGGCACCATGTCCTCCCGCACGCCGCGTGCCCAGGCGATGCCCCGGGCGTCGTCGGCCGGGTCCTCCCAGACCCCGAACGGGTGGACCGCCCAGGGGGCGACCCGCCAGGGCACCGGGAAGTCGGCCGGCCCCCGGGCCACCGCGCCGCCCATCGGGAAGACCACGTGGATCGAGGCGGACGGGCAGACCATCTCCGCCGCCCGGGCGCAGAACAGCTCGGCCGCCTCGCCGGGGAAGTCGTGCAGGTACTCGGCGGACCAGTAGTTCCGCTCCCCGGGCGGGTCGTCCAGCATGCACTGGACGTCCGCGTACGGGAGCTCGGCGATCATCTCGCCGGTGTGGCCGTGCCCCAGCATCGGCGCGAACACCTCGCGGGCCGCCGCCTCGCCGCCCGCGTAGGTGAGCAGCACGGCGGCCGTCAGCCCGCCGACCAGTCCGGCCGGGACGAAGGGCTCGGGCGGGCCGGTGAGGTAGACGAAGCCGCCGCCGACCTCGTCGGGGGCGGTGCCCATGAAGTCCAGGTAGCGGCCCAGCACGGCCGGCCCGGCCTCCGGCGGCCAGAGCAGCATGGCCAGCGTGAAGTGGGGCAACTCGTGCAGGCGGAAGGTGAGTTGGGTGACGACGCCGAAGTTCCCGCCGCCGCCGTGCAGCGCCCAGAACAGCTCGGGGTGGCGGTCCTCGTCCGCGGTCACCAGCTCGCCCTCGGCGGTCACCAGGGTGGCGGCCAGCAGGTTGTCGCAGGCCAGTCCGTACCGGCGCTCCAGCCAGCCGGAGCCGCCGCCGAGGGTCAGCCCGGCCACACCGGTGGAGGAGTCCCGGCCGCCGGTGGTGGCCAGGCCGTACGGCTGGCAGGCCCGGTCCAGGTCGGCCATCACGGCTCCGCCGCCGACCCGGGCGGTGCCCGCCTCCGGGTCGACCACCACCGCGTTCATCCGGCGCAGGTCGATCACCAGGTCGTCGTTGACGGAGACTCCGGTGACGGCGTGCCCGCCGGCCCGGACGGCGATCTCCAGCTCGTTCTCCCGGCCGAAGGCGATCGCGGCGGCCACGTCGGCCGGGCTCTCGCACTGGGCGATCACCCGGGGGTGACGGTCGATCATGGCGTTGAAGACCGTGCGGTTCTCGTCGTACCCGGGCCCGCCCGGGGTGATCACTTCACCGGCGAAGCCCGCCCGCAGGTCGGTCAGCAGCTTGGGGTGCAGCTCGGTGGTCATGGCACTCGCCCCTTCCGAGGGGCGCCCACTGCTCGACCGCGCCGCCCTCCCCCGGGCGCCGGACGGCGGGACACCCCGCACGGCCGCTCCGACGCGCTCCACGCCACTCCAACGTAGACCCGGCCGTCACCCCGCGCACATCGCGCAGGGTGACGGCCGGGCCGGGTGCGGCGGGGCGGATCAGGCCGCGGTCTGGAGCTTCTCGGCGGTGATCCGGGCGTTGTCCTGAGCCGGCGTCAGCTCCACCCGCAGCCGCAGTGCCAGCACCACGATCAGCAGGGTGCAGAGCGTCATGGCGGCCAGGTAGAGGGGCCAGGTGCCGGAGCCGACCAGCAGCACGCCGACCGCCGGGCCGACCGCGATGGCGATCTGCTTCACCAGCGCGTAGCCGGAGTTGTAGGTGCCGAGCAGCCGGGCCGGGGCCAGGTCGGCCACGATCGGGCCCAGGGTCGGGGCCAGCAGCGACTCGCCGACGCCGAACAGCGCGTAGACCGCGATGATCGCGACGGTGGCGGCCACCGCCTCGCCCCGGACCAGGCCGGCCACCAGGGCCATCAGCCAGGCGCCCAGCCAGACCACGCCGGCGGCGGCCATCGCGGTGGTGCGGCGGCGGCGCTCGGTGATCTTCACGACGAACATCTGCAGCACCACGATGGTCAGCGCGTTGGCGCCGATCGCCAGGCCCAGGGTGGACGGGGCGGTGCCGACGGTGTCGGTGGCGAAGGCCGCCACGCCGGACTCGAACTGGCCGTAGCAGGTGAAGAAGATCAGACCGGCCAGCACGCAGAGCCGCAGCATCGCCTTGTCCCGGACCAGCGCCTTGAGCCCCTGCGGACCCTTGTGGCCGCCGGCCGGGACGAGCACCGGCTCGGCCGCCGGGATCCGGGCGGTGCCGGTGACCAGGGCCAGGCCGAGGAAGGTGAGCGCCTCGATGGTGAACAGGCGGGTCAGGCTGGCCGGCTCGGCCACGTCCACGATCTGGCCGCCGACCAGGGCGCCGATGCCCATGCCCAGGTTGATCAGGGTGAACTGGAGCGCGAAGGCCCGCGAGCGGGTCGCCCTGGTCGAGCAGCGCACGATCATCGTGGCCAGGGCGGGCTGACAGGTCGTCACACCGGCACCGAACAGGAAGGAGGAGACCATCAGCGCGGCCGTGCCGGTGGCGTGCCCGAAGGCGAACGCGCCGGTGGCGGCCATCGCGGCACCGGCCAGCAGCACCGGCCGCGGCCCGTACCGGTCGATGCCCCGCCCGGTGAACGGCAGCACGGCGAGCGCGGCCAGCGCGAAGACGGTGAACACCATCCCGGCGGCCAGCGAGCCCAGCCCGCGCACCTGGTCCACGTAGACGAACATGTACGGCATCGTGAACCCGCTGCCGAACGCGCTGAGCGCGTTTCCGATCTGGACGCGGCGCAGCGGACCGCCCGCCCCGAGACGCCTGCCCTGCTGCTTCACCGTGCCGGCCACCGTGCACACCCTTTCAAGAGATACTTTTAAGACCAGAAGATTTCAGACCTAAACTCTAAGGATCGGAAGCCTTGCTTGTCAAAGCCTTAACGGCTGCACTGGGACATGGGAGGATGGACCCATGACCGCAACCGAACCCGCGACGCCGGACTCCGGCGAGCTGGCCATCGCCGAGCAGGTGGCCGCCTACCAGCGGGAATTCCCCCTGGTGGACCCCCAGGTGGAGACCATCGTGTCCACCCTCTCCCGGGTCGCCCGGCGGATGAGCGTGGCCTACGGCCGCCAGCTGACCGTGCTCGGGATCACACCCGCCGAGTGGGAGGTGCTCAAGGCCCTGGTGGTGGCCGGCAGCCCGTACCGGCTCGGCCCCGGCGACCTGGCCAAGCGGCTCGGCCTGACCCCCGCCGCGATGACCCACCGGATCGACCGGATGGTGGCCGAGGACCTCGTCACCCGGGAGCGGGACGAGTCCAACCGGGTCCGGGTGATCATCGAGCTGACCGCGAACGGCCGGGACAAGTGGCTGGAGTCGATGCGGATGGCGGCGGTCTTCGAGGAGGAGCTGCTCCAGGACGTCACCGCCGAGGAGCGCCCCGCGCTCTCCGAGCTGCTCGGCCGGATGCTCCGCCGGATCGAGGAGAGCCAGCCGGACGCCCTCGGCCGCACCGAGGACCTGGCCTGACCCTCCCCCGGACATGCCGGAAGGCCCCGGACTCCAGTGGAGTCCGGGGCCTTCCTCATGCGGCCTGACGTGGTGTCAGGTCAGGAGCAGGCACCGTTGTCGGTCCAGACGCCCCACTGACCGCTCAGCGAGGGGTCCTCGTTGGTGGTCCACCACTTGTTGGTGTAGTTGTGGCCCTTCCAGGAGACCTTGGTCGGGGTGGCGTACACCGCACCGGCGCTCCAGGACGGGGCGCAGGTGCCGTTCGGCACGGACGGGCTGGCCGACGGGCTCGGGGTCACCGACGGGCTCGCGGAGGGCGAGGCCGAGGTGGACGGGCTCGGCGAGGCCGAGGTGCTCGGGCTCGCGGACGGGCTCGGGCTGCTGGAGCCGCTCGGGGACGGCGACGGGCTCGGCGCGGCCGGGCAGTCGGCGGCGGAGCCGTTGGTGGCCGACACCATCTTGTCCCAGAGCGCGGTCTTGGTGCCCAGGTCGTAGAGCGAGAAGGCGAACGAACCGCCCAGGCCGTTGCAGTGCGCGTAGTCGACCTTGGCCTGGATCGAGCGGGCGTCCTCACCGGACCAGAAGGTGTTGCCGTCGTAGAAGTACGTGGTCTTGGCCTGGTCGTCCCAGAAGGTCTTGGCCGGGTTGTCGACGAAGCCGCCGAGCTCCTTGTACATCTGGATGCCGGGCACGTTGCCGCTCATCGCCGCACCGGCCGCCGGGCCGGTCGCGGTCTGGAAGAGGCCGTTCTTGCCGTTGTTGGGCACGCCGGTCCAACCGCGGTAGTAGAACGGGATGCCCATGTTGATCTTCTTGGCCGGGAAGCCGCCGGGGATGCCGTACTCGGCGTCACCCACCGTCCACGCCTTGATGGCCGCGTCGATCGAGTACTTGCCGGTGCCCGGCTTGACCGGGGTCATCGGGTCGTTCGGCCCCGAGTACAGCGGCGCCTGGTGGTTGGTCGGGCCCTTGGCGTCCCAGCCACCGTGCATGTCGTAGGTCATCACGTCGAGGAAGGTCAGGTACTGGCCGACCTTGTCCGTCTCGATGTTCTTGATCTTGTCCTGGCCGGCGCCGACCGCCGCCGCCAGGGCGTAGGTCTTCTTGTCGGCCGCCGCCTGGGCGTCCAGCTGGGTGCGGAACTCCTTCAGCAGCAGCGTGAAGTTCTGCTTGTCCGCCGCCGACTCGTGGTTGCCGGTGTGGCCGCCGCCGCCCGGGTACTCCCAGTCGATGTCGATGCCGTCGAAGATCCCGGCCGCCGAGCCCGCGCCGCCGTAGCCGGCGTCGACGGGCAGGTTGCCCTTGATGAACATGTCGATGCAGGAGGAGACCAGCTTCTTCCGGGAGGCGTCGGTGGCCGCCGCGTCCGAGAAGAACTTCGAGTAGGTCCAACCGCCGATGGAGATCAGGACCTTGAGGTTCGGGTTCTTCGCCTTCAGCTTCTTCAGCTGGTTGAAGTTGCCCGCGATCGGCTGCCCCCAGGCGTCGGCGACGCCGTCCACCGCGATGTCCGCGCCGTAGCTCTTCTGGTAGTCGGCGAACGCGTCGCCCGCACCGTCACCCGCGTTGGGGTTGTTCTCGTCCTGGGACGCGGCCTTGGTGGCCTCGAAACAGGTGAGGTTGGTGGGGTGGATGTTGGCGAAGGAGTAGATCATGTAGTCCAGGTCCTTGGCCACGCCGGTGTCCTGGATGGTCTTCGGGTAGTACGCGTTCGCGTAGACCGACCACTGGTCGAAGTAGGCGACCTTGATGCCGCCGCTGGTCGCCGGAGCGCCGGTGCTGTTGCCCGCCGCCGCCTGGGCGGTGGTGCCGGCCGTCAGCGCGAGGCCGGCACCGAGCAGCAGCGAGGCCGCCGTACCGGCCGCCAGCGCGGCCAGGCCCTTCGGGCGCCGACGGGTGGCCGGCTCCTGGATAAGTCGGTTCATGTGCTCGTGAACCTCCGGGTCGTGGGGGAACTGCCGTGCCGCCCGTGGGTGTCGCACCGCGAGAGTGGGATCTCGCGGGCGGCGGGCACGCCAGTGGAGGTGGCGCCGGAAGGGCGCCGACCGGCACCGGCGGTCTGGACCACCGGCACCGGCCAGGGGCTCCCTGCACCTGGGCACCAAAAATGGACTAGACCAACTCCCCCGTCAAGACCCGCAGTTCCCCCTTGAGCTCCCCTTAAGGTTCTTTCTGCCCGCGAACAGCCAAAAGCCGGTCCCGCCACAGCGGGACCGGCCTCACCACCCGTCACATCCGTTCGATCTCCGTCAGATCCACCTCGACGGCGAACGGCACCTCCACCTTGAACCGGCCCCGGTGGATCCCCGTCCCGACGTACCGCCTGGTGGCGGGCTCCAGCTCGAAGGCGTAGACGACCGGATTGCGGCCTTCCTCCTTCTCCACCCGCCAGTAGTACGGAATGCCCGCTTCGGCGTACTTCCGGGGCTTCAGCTCCCGGTCCCGCTCGACCGAATCGGGCGACACGACCTCGACGGCGAGGAGCACGTCAGCCGCTTGGTAGGCGGTCTCCTCACCCGAAACCGCCGACGCCTGGACCACCACCAGGTCCGGCTCCGGCCGGTCGCGTCGACCGAGGATCACGCTCATCTCCCGGGCCACCTTGAGGCCCTCCGGACAGGCGTGCCGGAGGGCCCAGACGAGGAAGTCCACGGCGACGCTGTGGAAGTACTTCTGCGGGCTCATGAAGACGAGGCTCCCGTCGAGCAGTTCCGTGTGCGGCGGGAGGTCGGGCAGGTTGTCGAGATCCTCGGCCGTGAACCCGCCCTCGGGCGGGATCAGCCAGTCCGGTACGGCAGTCATCGTCGCTCCCATGGGGGTGATCCTCGCCGACCCGTCCAGCGTATCCGCCGGAAACGGGATCAACCCACCCTTGTGAGTGACCGTCAGTACCGCAGGGCGCTGCCGAGCTTCGCGGTGACGGTGCCGGAGAGGGTGCGGTTGCTCTTGGCGGTGGCCTGGGAGGTGGCGCCGGCCGCCGTCTCGGGGACGGAGAGCAGGGCGGTGTCGAGGAGGTTTCCGGACGAGTCCTGGAAGTTCACCGTGAGGGTGTACTTGTACGGCTGGGACCCGGAGTTGGTGACGGTGACCGGGACGGAGGACTTGCCGTCCGGGTCGGCGGTGACCTCGCCGAGCTTGACGTCGTCCTTGGCGTCCAGCCCGCCCTTGACACTGGCCAGCGCCGAGGACGCGGCGGCCTGGGCGGAGGCGGCGGCCGAGGAGGCCGCCGAGGCGAAGTTGCCCGCCGCGCTGTTCGCGGCGCTCGCGGCGCTGTTCGCCGCCGAGGCCAGGGCCGAGGCACCGGACTGCACCGAGGACGCGGGCGACTTGTCGCCGTCCGACGAGCACCCCGTCAGCAGCAGCCCGCCCGCGAGCACCGCACCGATCACGACCCGACGACCCACGACGACCTCCAGAGCAGTCAACGGAACCTGCCCCCAACCCTTGGCCGCCCTCCAGGCTCCGGCCAGCAGGCCGGTCCGTCCGGGTGACTACGATGACCCCATGGTGGTGCGCAGCCTCGGGGACCTGGAAGCCGAGATCATGGACCGGCTCTGGCGGTGGGGCCGGCCGGCGACCGTGCGCGAGGTGGTGGACGACCTCAACGCGACGCGGCCGGTGGCGTACACCACCGTGATGACGGTGGCCGGGATCCTGCACACCAAGGGACTGCTGCACCGTCACAAGCAGGGCCGCACCTGGGTCTACGAACCGGCCCGCAGCCGGGAGGCGTACACCGCCTCGCTGATGCAGGAGGCGCTCGGCTCCACCCCGGACACCCCGGCCGCGCTGGCGCACTTCGTGGAGCGGATCAGCCCCGACGAGGTGGCCGCCCTACGGGCGGCGCTGGACGCACTGGACGGGACGGGACGGCCGTGACCGCCGCCGCGCTGCTCGCGCTCTGGGCCGTGCTGGTCACCGCCGCGCTGCCGCCGCTGCTGGCCGGCGCCCGGTGGACCCGGCGCAGCCCGGTGCTCGGGGTGCTGACCTGGCAGACCCTCGGGCTGTCGGCGGTGCTCTCGGTGTCGATGGCGATCCGTCAGCTGGTCGACCCGTCGCCGCACCACCACGGCGGGCTGCTGCACCTGTGCGGGGTCTCCCCCGAGGCGGTCTCCGGCACGGCGCTGGCAGTGGCCGCGCTGACCGCCGCCCGCCCGGCCGCACTGCTGCTGCGCGCGCTGCACACCGCCCGGCGCGAGCGCCGCCGGCACCGCGCGGTGCTGGACCTGGCCGCCCACCGGGGCCGGGTCCCCGGCGGCGCGCTGCTGCTGGACCACCCGACGCCCGCCGTCTACTGCCTGCCCGGGCGGCACTCCCGGATCGTGGTCAGCCGGGGCGCGCTGACCGCCCTCAGCCCGGAGCAGCTGGCCGCCGCGCTGGCCCACGAGCGGGCCCACCTGACCGGCCGTCACCACCTCGCGGTCTGTGCCGCCCGGGCACTGGCCGGCACCTTCGGCCGCCTCCCGCTCGGCCGGCTGGTGGAGGCCGAGGTGCGGACCCTGCTGGAGATGGCCGCCGACGACCGCGCGCTGCGCCGGCACTCGCCGCGCGCGCTGGCCACCGCGATGGGCGTGGTGGCCGGAGCGCACGCCCCCGCCAGTGCGCTGACCGCCGGTCACCAGGCGCTGGCCCGGATCGAACGCCTCGCCACCACCCGCCCCGCCTCCCGCCCGGCGCTCGCGCTGGCGGCCACCGCCCCGGCGGCGCTGCTGCTGCTCCCCCTGCTCCTGGTCTGCCTCCCGCACCTGGCCTGACCCGCCCGACTTCACGCACCGAACTCCACGCACCGGGCTCCACGCACCGGGCCCGCCCCGCCGGGCCCGACCCGCGGCCGTCCGGGTGACGGCCCGCGCCCGCCTCCCCGACGGCCGCCCGCACGGCCGCTAGCGTCCGCTCAAGGTCCGTCCACGGAAGGCGAGTTCATGAGCGTTCGACCCACCATCGTGCTGGTCCACGGCTTCTGGGGTGGAGCCGCCCACTGGGCGAAGACCATCGTCGAGCTGGACCGCCTCGGCCACACCGGCATCCGGGCCGTGGAGATCCCGCTGACCTCGCTGGCCGACGACGCCGAGCGGACCCGGCGGATGGTCCGTCAGGTGGACGGCCCGGTGCTGCTGGTGGGCCACAGCTACGGCGGCGCCGTGATCACCGAGGCGGGCGACCTGCCGAACGTGGTCGGCCTGGTCTACGTCGCCGCCTTCGCCCCGGACGCCGGGGAGAGCCCGGGCGGGCTGACCCAGGAGTACCCGCCGGCCGCCGCCGCCAACCTGGAGCCGGACTCGGACGGCTACCTCTGGATCAGGGCCGATGCGTTCCACGACTCCTTCGCCCAGGACCTCACCCCCGCCGAGGGCCTGGTGATGGCGGTGACCCAGAAGGCCCCACTGGCCTCCACCTTCGGGGACGCGATCACCGCCCCGGCCTGGCGCTCCAAGCCGAGCTGGTACCAGGTCTCGACCGAGGACCGGATGATCCACCCGGACAACCAGCGCCGGATGGCCGCCCGGATCGACCCCCGCACGATCATCGAACTGCCCACCAGCCACGCCTCGTTGGCCTCCGACCCGGTCTCGGTGGCCGCCCTGGTCGACCAGGCGGCCGGGTCGGTCTGAGCACCGCCGGGCGTCGGCCGGCCGCTACTCGGCGGGCGCCCGGACAGCGACCGCCTCGACCTCGAAGAGCACGTCCGGGGCGGCCAGGCTCGCCACTCCGAGCAGGGTCTGCACCGGCGGCCGGTCGCCCCAGGCCTCCTTCACCGCACCGGCGATGACCCCGAGCCTGGCGAAGTCGTGGTCCACCACGTAGGTGCGGAGCTGGGCCACGTCGGCGAGGTCGAGGCCGTGGGCGGCCAGGGCGGTGGCGAGGTTGCGGAAGGACTGCCCGACCTGGGCCTCGAAGTCGGCACCGACCACCGCGCCGTCCGGGCCGGAGCCGTACTGGCCCGCGATCAGCACCAGGCCGGCCCCGGCCGGGACGGCGGCGGTGTGGCTGTAGCCGTACGGGACCGGGTCGTGCAGGCCGGCCGGGTTGACAAGGGTGTGCTGCGCCATGGGAGTTCGCCTCTCCTGGGTGTTCCTGTGGATGACACCGGGTGGTGCCGGGTGCTGCTGGGAAGAGCCTCGCAAGCAATCACGACACCCTCTGTCGGGTATCCCGGCCGGATTCACCGGTAGGTTCGGCGGATGCGCGCCGATCGGCTGGTCTCCCTGGTCCTGCTGCTGCGACAGCACGGCCGGCTCTCCGCCACCGCCCTGGCCCGGGAGTTGGAGGTCTCGACCCGGACGGTGCTGCGCGACGTCGAGGCGCTCTCCGCCTCCGGCGTACCGGTCTACGCCGAGCGCGGCCGGCACGGCGGCTTCGCGCTGCTGCCCGGCTTCCGCACCGAGCTCACCGGGCTGAACCACGACGAGGCGCTCGCCCTGCTGGTGGCCGGAGCCCGGCGCGGGGCGCAGGCGTTCGGCCTCGGGACGGCGCTCGCCTCGGCCATGCTCAAGGTGGTCGACGCCCTGCCGGCCGGCGGGCGGGACACCGCCGCCGGGGTCGCGCAGCGGCTGCTGGTCGACCCGGAGACCGACCTGCTGGAGCGGCGGGTGCCGGCCGAGGAGGCACCGGACGCGGTGGTGGCCGAGGTGCTCCGGGCGGTGGTGACCGGCCACCGGCTGCGGCTCCGCTACGCGGCCTCCGGCCAGGAGCCCCGGTGGCGGACGGTGGACCCGGTCGGCCTGGTCTCGGTGCGCGGGCAGGGGTACCTGCTGGCCACCCGGGACGGCCGGGACCGTACGTACCGGCTGTCCCGCCTGCTCGCCGCCGAGGCCCTCGCGGAGGCTGCCGAACGCGACGGGCAGGTCGATCTGGACCGGGCCTGGCGGGAGCGCGGCAGCCGGTTCCGGGCGGGTGGCGAGCAGGTCACGGTGGAGCTGCGGGTGGCCCCCGAGCGGCGGGCGGAGCTGGCGGGCACCGCCCTGGCCGTGCTCGGCGAGACCACCGAGCCGGACGGCCGGCTACGGCTGTCCGCCACCTTCCAGGACGCCCGGCACGCCGAGTGGGCCCTCTGGCAGTCGGCGGCGGAGGCCCTCACCCCGCCCTGGCTCCGGCAGTCCCTCCGGGCCCGCGCCGCCGCCCTCCTCGCCCGCTACGACGAGGCCCCCTGACCCACCGTCAGCCGCACTGCGGCCCCGCCCTGAGCACCCGTCAGGACAGGACGACGCCCGCCTCATCGTCCACCGCGCGAGCCTCCCGACGGCGGACCCCCGGGCCGGATACGGAGCACCCCGTGCAGCTGAGCGTCCGCACCCGGCACACGGGTCACTCCGTTCCCCTACGCGCAGTTCCCCGCGCCCCTGCAACACCGCACGGGGCGGAAGACGGGGCGGCCCCGGCACGAGCACCCGTCAGGACAGGCCGATGCCGGCCTCGTCGTCCGCCGCGCGGGCCTCGCGGCGGCGGACGACGTCCTGGCGGCGGGCCACCACGGCGGCGGCGCCTACGGCGGAGGCGGTGAAGGCGAGCAGGCCGAGGGCGGCGCCGTCGAAGCGGTGGTGGGTGAGGTGGTCGAGGGAGTAGCAGCCGGCCCCGGAGAGGCCGAGGGCCAGGCCGCAGGCGCCGAGCAGGGCGGGGTACTCGTAGCCGCCGCCCATCGCGAAGAAGCCGCTGGGGGCGTGCACGGAGACGGCGCCGACCATGGTGCCGGCCACGATGGAGCCGGCCGCCGGGGTGGCCAGGCCGGCCACCAGCAGGGCGCCGCCGCCCGCCTCGCCGAGGCCGGAGGCGATGGCGCTCTGGCGGCCCGGTTCGAAGCCCATGTGCTCCATCGCCTGGGCGGTGCCCTCCAGACCGCCGCCACCGAACCAGCCGAACAGCTTCTGGGTGCCGTGCGCGATGAGCACGCCGCCGACCGCCGCGCGCAGCGCCAGCAGTCCTAGGTCCTTACGGTTCAGACACGCCATGATGGGGCCTCAGTTCTCGCTCAACAGCAAAGCGGGACTAGCAAGGCCATCCCACACCGGGCCCGGCGCTCCCTCATCCGGGGGACGCCATCCGAGCGAAGGACCGTCATGCCGACCACCCCCACCACCCCGGCGATCCCGACCTTCCACCTCAGCAGCGCCGCCATCACCGACGAGCCCTCCTTCTGGACCGCCCTCGGCGGGGCCCTGGAGGCCCCCGACGGCTACTACGGCCGCAACCTCGACGCCCTGGCCGACTGCCTGCGCGGCGGCTACGGACCCCAGGCCCCCTTCGCCCTGGTCTGGCACGACGCGGCGAAGGCCCGCAAGGCGCTGGCCCGTCCCCTCCCGCAGTCCGGCGAGCGCTACTTCGACGCCGTCCTGGACGTGCTCCGCTCCGGTGGGGTCACCGTCACCCTGCGGTAGCGGTCCCGGCCGGCCAGCGGCCCTCGATCCAGAGCCGAAGCAGCGCCGCGTGCGAGAGCGGGCTGCCCGGGTCGGCCACGTCGCCGTTGGTGGTGTAGTCCAGCAGCACCACGTCCCCGGTCTCACCCGCCCGGCGCAGCCGTTCGACCGGATCGGCGGCCCGGTGCTCCAGCACCCAGCGGTACGAGGGCAGGTAGACCAGCCGCCGGGCGGTCTCGTACGGCAGCAGCTCGGTGCCGGTCAGGCCGGCCCGGTGGCCCAGCACCGGGCCGTACCGGCGGACGGTGCGTTTGAGGCCGCGCATGCCCGTCACGGCGAGCTTCGAAGGGTCCACGTCGGCGGTCCCGAAGACCTTGAGGGCCTGCCAGATGCCTTCCACCGACTGGCTGGTGACGCCCTCGGAGTACGGCACGGGGATGCCCCCGTGCGGGAAGAACGGGCTGAGCCGCACCCACGGCTCAGGAGCCCGCGAGGTCACGTCCACGATCTCGGCGCCGGGGTACGCGGCGGCCAGCGAGGCGGGCGAACGGCGGCGGCTGGCGACGTGGATCGGCACGGCGGCTCCTGACGGTGGTCCGGGGTGACGGACCGTCGAGTCTGCCCCGGACCGCTGACAACGCGCCGCGCGGATCGGCTCAGGCGGCCAGTGCGGGCAGTGCGGCCAGTGCGGGCAGCGGGTGCCAGTCGGCCGGGACCTGACGCATCAGCAGGGCGCAGTCCAGCTCCGCGCTGCCGGGCGGGAAGCGGTCCGGGGCGTCGAAGTAGCTGGAGGCGGCCGTGCGGACGGCGGCGGCCCCGATCTGCCAGCGGTCGGTGTGCAGCTCCATGCCGTCGAGGCCGCCGGCGCCGTCCGGCGACCAGCCCTTGGCGCCCTGCCGGAAGAACCGGGACGCCTCGGCGAGGTCGGCGAAGAGCGCGCTGCCGCGCAGCTCCCCGACCGGTTCGACGGTGACGTCCACCCGGAGGTCCCCGTCCCGGGTGGCCAGCGCGACCCGGATCTCCCGCTCGTCCTCCCGCACCTCGAAGTCGGCCCGGCCGTGCGCGCCGGGGAAGAGCCGGCCGCCGGCCCAGGCGTTCAGCGCGGAGCCGGTGTCCCGGCGCGGGATGTACACCCCGGTCTGCACGCCGTCCGGGCCGTCCCACTCGACCGCGAAGCGGTGGGCGGCGTTCTCGCTGCGCAGCCCGAGCGCCCGGGGCAGGCCGAGCGGGCGGACCTCGCCGAGCCGGAGCAGGCAGATCCCGGCGACGGCGTGGCCGTTCACCAGCTGCGGGCGGAGCGGGGCGGGCAGCAGCGCGGCGGCGACCTCCGGGGCGACCCGGTAGTTGACCAGCAGGCGGCGCTCGATGGTGCTGGCCAGGCGGGGCGCTCTCATGACGTCTCCTCAGGGGTGGCGGGGCCGCGCCACTTGGTGTGGCGGAGCACGATCTGCTCGGGGCAGACGGCGCTGAGGAAGCGGCCGACGCAGGTGGCCAGCCGCTCCTCGACGAGCGAGTAGAGGATCCGGTTGCCGTCCCGCCGTTCGGTGACCAGCCCGGCGCCCTTGAGGATGCCGAGGTGGCGCGAGATGGACGGCCCGCTGATGGCGAACCGGCCGGCGATCTCGCCCGCCGCCAGCTCGCCGCCGCGCAGGTCCTCCAGGATCTGACGCCGGGTCGGGTCGGCGAGGGCGCGGAAGACGCCGGCCTCGTCCTGCTCTTCTGTCATGGTTAGATATTTAGCACTGGAGCTAAATACCTGACAAGGCGCGGCCGTCCGCACTGCCCCATCCTGGGGTCGTGATCGCGTTCAACCTGAGCAGTGCGTTCATCGCCCTCTTCGCCGTGGTGGGCCCGCCCAAGGTGCTGCTCACCTTCGCCCAGCTGGCGCGCACCAGGACCCACCGGGAGCTGGTGCGGCTGACCCTGGTGGCCACCGCGATGGCGGCGGTGGTCGGGGCCGCGATGGCCTACTCGGCGGACTTCCTGACCGGCTTCTTCCACGTGGACGACTGGTCGATCCAGCTGGCCGGCGGGGTGATCTTCTCGATCTACGCCGTCGCCCTGGTGCTCGGGGTGCACCTCGGCGGCGGGGACGACGGGGAGCACCTGGAGAACCAACTCGCGGAGGGCATCCGGGAGTTGCTCCTGCCGTACATCGCCAGCCCGCTGGGCATGACGGCGGTGCTGGTCAGCTCGCTGGAGGAGGACAGCTGGGGCTGGCACTCCACCATCGCGGGCGCCTACCTGGCGGTGGTGGCGATCAACTGCGTCTGCGTCCTCGCCCTCTCCAAGCCGCTCCGGCGGGCCCACCGGACCTCGCTGGAGGTGCTCTCCCGGCTGCTCGGGCTGCTGCTCGCGGCGGTCGGGGTGGAGCTGTTCGTCACCGGCCTGGAGAACCTCCGGCAGATGTACTGACGCCCGGTCAGGGCACCTGCACCGGGCGCCAGGGCACCGGACTGGAGAGCACCATCGAGCTGGACGGCTGCCCGTAGGCACCCAGACGGTCGATCAGCTTCTCGAACTCGGCCATCCCGGCCACCGCCACCAGCAGCGCGCAGCACGCCCCGCCGGTCACCCGGTGCAGCTGGAGCACCTCGGGCCATTCGGCCACCGTCGGATCGCGCAGCACGCAGCGCGGCCCGTAGCACTGGATCTGCACCAGGGCGGTGACCTTCAGCCCGGCCCGGTCCGGGTCGACGTGGGCGTGGTAGCCGCTGATCACCCCGTCGGCCTCCAGTCGCCGGACGCGTTCGGCGACGGCCGGCGAGGAGAGGTTCACCCGGCGGGAGAGCTCGTTGTAGGAGAGCCTGGCATCGGCCTGCAGTTCGGCCAGCAGCAGGCGGTCGACGGCGTCCACGGGTGCTCCTTGTCGTTCGGCAGGCCGGAGCGGCCCAAGACCTTCCGATCGGAAGGCAGCAGGCCGGATCCGGGATCCGTCGCCCATTCAATCCGGTGGTACGGCCACCGCACAATGGGGGCCGTCCGACGGCGGGCACGCAGCAGCAGGAGGAGCCATGGCGGCAGAGCAACAGGTCAGCGTCCCGAAACTCGCCTTCGGCACCGCCGAGGAGCCCGAGCACGGCACCCCCTACGCCCAGTACGCCCGGCTGGACGTGCTGCACAGCCTCCAGCACCCGCGCAGCAAGGTGGA
The DNA here is from genome assembly GCF_044763225.1 of Kitasatospora sp. NPDC096147. Lineage (NCBI taxonomy): Bacteria > Bacillati > Actinomycetota > Actinomycetes > Kitasatosporales > Streptomycetaceae > Kitasatospora > Kitasatospora sp. NPDC096147. The sequence goes on from NZ_JBIWFX010000003.1 coordinate 410,362, forward strand.
CGCCGAGCTGTCGTTCATCATCACCACCCAGGTGATGGAGCTGCTCTTCGACCTGCTGCGGCACGAGTGGACCACCGCGCAGCACGCGCTGCGCGAGGACGACCTGACGGCGGCCCACGCGGCCCTCAAGCGCGGCCACCACGTCCAGGACGTGCTGGTGAACTCCTGGGACCTGCTGGCCACCATGACGCCGATGGAGTTCGGCGCCTTCCGCCCGGTGCTCGGCGAGGCCAGCGGCTTCCAGTCCTCGGCCTTCCTCCGGCTGGAGTTCATGATCGGCAACAAGAGCTCCCGGCTGCTGGCGATGTACCGGACGGTGCCCTCGGTGCACGCCGAGCTGACCGCCGCGCTGCACGCGCCCAGCCTCTACGACGAGGCGCTGGCCCTGCTCGGCCGGCGCGGGCTGGCCGTCGAGGTGGAGCCCGTCCCGGAGCGCCACCAGGAGAGCGAGCAGGTCACCGCCGCCTGGCAGCAGGTCTACACCGACCCGGCGCTGGCCGATCTGGCCCGGCTCGGCGAGGCGCTGCTGGACACCGCCGAGCGGGTCACCCGCTGGCGGCAGCGGCACTACTCCTCGGTCAAGCGCGCGATGGGCGCCAAGCCGGGCACCGGTGGCTCCAGCGGCCTGACCTGGCTCAAGCTGGCCGCCGACCAGGACGTCTTCCCGGAGCTGTGGAACGTGAGGAACACCCTGTGAGCACCACCTCGCCGAGCACCCCCCTGACCACCCGGGCGCAGTGCGCCGCGCTGGACGCCGCCGACCCGCTGGCCGCCTTCCGCTCCGAGTTCGTGCTCCCCGAGGGCGTGATCTACCTGGACGGGAACTCGCTCGGCGTGCTGCCCGCCCGCACCTCGGGCCGGGTCCGCGAGCTGGTCGAGGTGGAGTGGGGCGAGCGGCTGATCCGCAGTTGGAACGAGGCGGGCTGGTTCGAGCAGCCGCACCGCCTGGGGGCCAGGGTGGCGCCGATGGTCGGGGCCGCGCCGGGCCAGGTGGTGGTCTGCGACACCACCTCGGTCAACCTCTTCAAGGTGCTGGCCGCCGCGCTCCGGCTGCGCCCCGGCCGCTCCACCGTGCTGGCCGAGCGGGCCGCCTTCCCGACCGACCTCTACATCGCCGAGGGCGTCACCTCACTGGCCGGCGGCGGCGCGCACACCGTGCTGCTGGACTCGGCGGAGCAGCTGGACGGGGCGCTCGGCCCGGACACCGCCGTGGTGGTGCTCTCCCAGGTGGACTACCGCACCGGCGAGCTGCTGGACATGGCCGCGATCACCCGCCGGGTGCAGGCGGCCGGCGCCCTGATGGTCTGGGACGTCTGCCACGCGGTCGGCGCGCTGCCGATCGAACTCGACGCCTGCGGCGTGGACTTCGCGGTCGGCTGCACCTACAAGTACCTGAACGGCGGCCCCGGCTCGCCCGCCTTCCTGTACGTGGCGGAGCGTCATCTGGCCGAGGCGGAGCAGCCGTTGAGCGGCTGGTTCGGCCACGCGCGGCCGTTCGACTTCACCCCCGGGTACGAGCCGGTGGCGGGCATCGGCCGCTTCCTGACCAGCTCGCCGTCCCTGCTCGGACAGGCCGCGCTGGGCGCCTCGCTGGACGTCTGGGAGAAGGCCGATCTGGCGGCGGTGCGGGCCAAGAGCCTGGCGCTGACCGACCTGTTCATCGAACTGGTCGGTCCGCTGGCCGAGTTCGGGGTCGAGGTGGTCACCCCGCGCGCGCACGCCCGGCGCGGCAGCCAGGTCGCGCTGCGGCACCCGGACGGCTACCCGGTGGTGCAGGCGCTGATCGAGCGCGGGGTGATCGGTGACTTCCGGGCACCGGACCTGATGCGCTTCGGCTTCACCCCGCTCTACCTCTCGTACGTCGAGGTCTGGGACGCGGCGCGGCAGCTGACCAAGGTGCTGGAGAGCGGCGAGTGGCGGGCCGAGCGCTTCTCCCGGCGCGGCGCGGTCACCTGAGCGGCGGACGGGGGCGGTCGGCCACCGTGACGATCCTCTCGGCGATCCGGCGGACCACCAGCTCGTAGGAGGGGCGGTCCAGCGCGCGCAGGCCCTGGTCGGCGTAGCGAGCCCCGAGGGCGCGGTCCCGGTACTCGAACCGGCGGGCCAGGGTCGGGAGTTGCCGATGGTCCAACGGATCCCAGAACACCGGGACGGTGGCCGTCACGGCGGACCGATGGGCCCCGAAGGCGGACCACTCCCGACTGGCCCGGGGGTTGCGGAAGCAGCCGTGCCCGTACAGCGGGACGAAGACCTCGCAGTGCCGCACCGCGTCCGGCTGCCCGGCCACCCCCGCCAGGTCGGAGAGCTGCCAGACCTCCTCGCAGAGGTCCTCGAAGAACCGGTCGGCCCGCGGATCGGGCTCCACGTCCCGGGCCAGGTAGAAGTGCCGGCGCCCGGTCGCCGGGTTCCGGAGGAAGACCAGCTCCTGCTGACTGCCCAGGAGTTCGGAGCCGTCGTCGGCCCGGGCAGCCGCCTCGGCGAGCAGTTCGCCGAGGGTCAGCTCGGGCGGGCCGCCGGGCCATCCGAACCGGAACACCTCGTTGCAGAGCGAGGCCAGCGAGCGGGCGCCCGGCGGCCGGTCGAACCAGACCTGGGCCGAGACCCCGGTGTCCCGCTCGGCCAGCACCAAGGTCCGGGCCGGGCTCTTCACCAGGGCCCGGGCGGCCAGTTCGGCCCCCGGGTCGAAGCCGGGCGGGGCGGCCAGCAGCACCAGCAGGGTGTCCTCCGCGCTGCGGGCCGCCGTCCGCAGCGCGGCCCGGAACGCCGCCGGGTCGTCGCCCGACCAGACCTGCCCGCGCGGCAGGCCCACCAGGTCACGGTCGGTCAGGTGAGCCGCCAGCTGGCCGACCTCCTCGACCTCCTCGGAGTACAGCACCGCCCACGACCGGGCCGGGTCGATCCGGGCCGCCTGCCGTGGCACCTCCACCCCGACGATGCCCAGCGCCGCCGGGCTGACCAGGGCGAACGGCCTCCGCTCGGCGGTCAGCGGGGCCCCCTCGGTGTCGGTAGCCGCGATGGCGGCGATCTCGTCCGGCACCCGTCCGGCCCGGGCCGCCACCTCCTCGCCGACCCGCACCAGCAGACCGACCGCCTGGTGGGTGACCGAACGCGGCAGCGTGTGCACCAGCAACTCCCGCACCCCGGGCCGGAAATCGAAGCGCTCGGGGTGGCCGGGGCGCTCCACCAGCAGGCCGCTCACCACCAGCTCGGCCAGCTGCTGCGGCCGGGGGCGGGGGATCGCGGCCCGTTGCAGCAGCCGCAGGACCGGCAGGGCCGGGGTGGTCAGCGCGGCCAGCCCGGCCAGGGTGTACGCCTCGCGGGAGGCGGTGGCCCGGAAGCGGCGCACCGCCTCGGCCGGCGTCAGCTCCCCCGGCTCCGGCCCGGCCCGGTGCGGCGCGGTCGGTGCGCCGCCCAGCCGGACGGCCGCGCCGACCACCTCGACGCCGCCCGGACTCCCGACCAGCTGCGCCCAGTTGGCCAGCCAGGCCGGATCCGCCTCCAGCACCGGGAGCACCGGACCGGCCGGTCGGCGCGGCCCGCCCGCACCGCAGTCGGACGGCTCCGGGGGCTCCAGCGGGGCGAAGCCGTAGGCCGCGTTGGTGGCGCCCGCCTCGGGGGCGGTGAGCAGGCCGGCGGTGGCCGGGACGGCCGTCAGTGGCCAGAGCCGCTCCGGCAGCGGCTGGAGCAGGGCCACCGGCCCGAGCCGGGCCAGCACCGTCAGGGTGCGGTGCCAGCGCTCGCCCGCCCGGCCCGGCCGCCACTGCGGGCCCATCGCGTCGCTGAGCACCAGCGTGGCGGTGCGCGGACCGGGCTGATGCCCCGTCAGGGTGCCGTCCGGGGCCAGCCAGGCCCGGGTCACCTGGCGGAAGGCGCCGGTCTGCCGCAGCAGCGTGCGCAGCTCCCTGGCCAGCGGGCGCCAGAGCGCCATGGTCGGGCCGGTGTCCAGCACCAGCCGCAGGGACAGCCAGCGCTCGCTGCCGGGCCGCAGCACCGGGAGCCACTGCACCGGACCCGGTCCGCGCAGGGCCTCGGCCAGCCGGTCGGCGGTGGCGCTCTCGTCCAGCACCGTCCGGCGCGGGTCCGGGACCTGACGCTTCAACGGCCGCAGCGCCCGCTGCACGTCCAGCGGCCGGGCCAGCATCGGGGCGCTCGGCGCCGCGACGGTGCCGCCGCCGGGCAGCCCGCCGGACGGCTCGGCGGCCGGCAGGTGCAGCGCCAGCAGCGCCGCGCCGGGGCCCGGCTCCGGCCGGACCGCGTCGGCCCGCTCGGGCAGCGCCTCGACGGACGGCTCGGCCTCCTTGCCGGGCAGGACGGTCCGGCCGCTGACCGGTGCCGAGCGGGCCGCCAGCCAGAGCAGCTCGGCCAGTTCCACCGGATCGGCCCCCGCCCGCCCCAGCCCGGCCAGCACCTCCGCCAGGCGGTCCACCTGCCCGCCCCCGGGCCCGACCCGCTCGGGCCCCGCTTCGCCCGCGTCCCGTGCCACCACCGCCTCCCGTGCCCCGCCCGCCTCGGACGCCCGGTCCGCCCGGTGTCCGGCGGACAACCGCTCCCCGGCGGCAGGACCCTCGGACGGCGGGCGGTCGGCCGGGGGGAGGGTGCCGGGCCCGGACGGGCCGTCCTCCCCGGCCCGATCTGACGCACCGTCCGGCCCGTCCGCACCATCCGCCCTGCCCGCCCCGTCCGTCCCGGGCCCGTCCGGAGCCATCGCAGGGGTCCGGTCCGGCCCCGCACCGGCAGCCTCCGCCGGCTCACCGCCCGCACCCGCCTCACGCGCGCCGGCCGGCCGGGCCGCGCGGCCGTCCCGCCGATCGGCTCCCGGCTCTCCGTCGTCGGCCCCCCGCACGGGGTCCGGTCCCGGGGGCTCAGAGGTCATCGTCGTCCCGGCCTCTGCTCAGGTAGGGCATCACCCGGGCGGCCAGCGCGGCCCGGTCGGCCCGGTCGGCGAGCTCGGGGCGGGTGGTGAGGTAGATCGCGTTCAGCAGCTGATCGGTCGCCAACTCCCCCTCCCCGCGCCGTTCCAGGAAGACCTGGAGGATCTCGGCGGTCAGCGCGTGGTCCGCCTCCGGCAGGTGGGAGCGGACGATCTCGGCGAGTTCGCTGCCCTCCGGCCGCCGCAGCTCCAGCACCACGCACCGGCGCAGGAAGGCGGCCGGGAACTCCCGCTCCGCGTTGCTGGTGAGCACCGTGAACGGGAAGGCCCGGCACCGCACCCGCCCGCCGGTCACCGGAGCGCGCCCGTACCCGTCGGCGGTGAGCACCTGGGCGACCGGCTGCTGCGGCGCGGCCCGGACCAGCTCGTCGATCTCGTACTGACCGTCCTCCAGCACGTGCAGCAGGTCGTTGGGCAGGTCGAGGTCGCCCTTGTCGATCTCGTCGATCAGCAGCACCCGGGGCCGCCGGTACGGCAGCAGCGCGGTGCCCAGCGGCCCGAGCCGCAGGTGCTCGTCCAGGCCCGCGCCGGTGGCCTCCGGCCCGGCCTGGTTGGCGGCGTAGAGCCGGGAGAGCGGGTCGTACTGGTAGAGGCCGTCGCGCAGGGTGGCCCGGCTGGTGATGTTCCAGCGCAGCACCGGCCCGAGGCCCAACTCCCGTGCCACTGCGTACGGGAGGCTGGACTTGCCGCTGCCGGGCGGGCCGGTGACCAGCAGCGGGCGGCGCAGGTGGAGCGCGGCGTTGACCAGCTCCACCGTCTCCGGGGTCGGCCGGAAGGTGGCGGCGCGGTGGCCGGCGGTGGCGGCCGAGGGGTCGGCCTCCGGGGCGGGGGTGTCCAGCGGCGGGCCGCCGTCGAAGGCCCGCCAGGGCGGTGGGGCGGGCAGGGCGGCGAGACCGTCGTGAGGCTGCTCGGCACCCCGGTAGATCCGCTGCAACGGCATGGCACTCTCCTCGCGGCTGGCCCCGCCGTACGGGCGGGAGGTGACGGTCGGTCGGGTCGGGGACGGCTTCAGTCCGGGGCCGGCGGATCGGTCGGCGGGAGCGGGTACGGCCGGTGCGGGCTGGGCAGCAGTGACGGGTCCTCCCAGAGCAGCACCAGTCCGGCCGCCCAGTGCCCTTCCGGATCGCCGCCCTCCTCCGCCTGGTGTCGCAACTGCTTTATCCGCTCCGGTAGTTCGGACGGCGGGGTGCCGGCCAGCTCGACTGCCAGTCTGGCAGTGAAGGCCCTCCCCCGGCACGTGCGACCCGGCTGGTGCCGCTCGCCACAGGTCCACTCCGGCCAGATCACGGCGTGCACCCCCGAGCCCAGCGCGGCGTCCAGCAGCGGGGCGTAGCGGCGGGCCTTCGGCGAGCCGGGCAGCACCGGGAGCTGGGGCCGCTCGACCGGGCGGAGCAGGTGGTAGAGGGCACGGGCCTCGCCGGGCTCGGCACAGTCCAACGGGTGGACCAGGGTGCGGCGTTCGTCCCGGCGCAGGGCCCAGTTCAGCTCCAGGGCTCGGCGGTCGGCGGCCGAGTCGCGGCGCTGGCGGTCGACCACCACCACCGGGTGGTCGGCCCCGAGCGGACCGAAGGAGTGCTTGCCGGCCCAGGCGTGCACCGGCACGGTGAGCAGCTTGCGGGGCAGCACGAAGACCACCAGCTCGGTGCCGTCGGACTCCAGCCCGCCGAGCTGCCGGTCGATCTCCCGGAGCACCTCGGCCTGTAGCTCGCCCCCGCCCAGGGTGCGCGGCACGGCCGGCCCCGGCTCGCCGTCGCGCACCGTCCGGACCGCCACCGTGTACCGGCCGCGCCCGGCCCCGCTGTGGCCGATCTCCACCAGGATCGGCCGCCAGCGCCGGGCCGCGGCCGCCGTCCGGCCCGGGTGGCCGAGCCGGATGCCGCCGTCGGCCACCCGGAGCAGCCGGCTCCGGCGGTCCCGGTCGGCCGGGGTGCGCTCCACGGTGCCCTCGGCCAGCAGCGCGGCGAACTCGCGCACCGGGTGACGGCCGGTCAGCGGCCCGGTCACCTCGGAGAGCAGGTACCAGCAGGTCTCCCAGAGGGTGCCCGGCCTGGTCGGCGGGTCCAGCAGGCCCTGGGCGGCGGTGGCGGTGCGGTACAGCTCCAGCGGATCGGCCGGCTCGGGCCCGGCGGCGGCGCCGGTGGCCAGCACCAGCTCGCGCAACTCCCGTACCTGGTCGGCGGGGAGGGCGGCGCCGGGGATCAGGTCGGCCAGCTCGGGCACGTAGCGGGCCAGCGCACCGGCCGGGAGCATCTGGCCGATCCGCAGTGCGGGCGGGGTGCGGCCGTCCGGCCCCGGCGGCAGCGGCCGGCCGACGGTGTCCTGAGCCGCCGTCACGATGCCGACCAGCTCTCCGGTGCCGGAGTCGACCACCGGACCGCCGCTGAAGCCGGGCGAGAGCGGCATGCCCTGGCCGTCGTGCTCCAGCTGCACCAGCTCGCCGCCGATCAGCAGCCCGGCCCGGGTCGGCCGGATCTCGCTGCTGCGCCCGGCGTCGTGCCCGAACGGGAAGCCGTGCGCGGTCAGCCCCGGGTAGGGCGGGCGGTCCCAGTGGTGCAGCGGGGCGAACGGGGCCGGCCGGGCCACCCGGTCGGGCACCGGCCCGGGCAGCTCCAGCAGCGCGACGTCCCCCGTCCCGTCCCGTCCGTGCCGCCCGCTCGGCCAGGGCCCCCGGAGCAGCACGGTGGCGGCCAGCGCCGGATGGTCCGGCCGGTGGGCCAGCCGGACGGTGACGGCGGCGTGCCCGTGCACCACGTGGGCACAGGTCAGCACCAGGCGGTCGGTGACCAGCACCCCGGCGCCGACCGTGGGCGCCGGGCCGCCGGTGTCGATCCGGGCCAGCCAGTACGGGTACGCCATCGCGAGGATTCGGGTCCGGGGTCCTGGGCTCGCCGGGCCGCTCAGGCCGAACGGCCCGGCGCCCAGCTCAGCCTGACGGTCAGATGGGCCTCGGCGGCGGTCCTGGCGATCAGCGCCCCGGCCTCGGCGGTGAGCTTCACGCCGAACTCCAGCTCCACCTCGTCGGGCGCCAGGCTGCCGCCCCGGAAGACCGCGAGGGCCGACTCGGCGGCCGACCGCACTCCCGTGAGCGCCTGCTCGAAGGTCTCCCCGGCCCGCTCCACGGCCTGCGCCGCACCCCGGCCGACCGGCTGCATGCCGTACGGATCGGCGCCGGCCACCGCACCGGCCGCCTGCTCGACCCGCACCACCGCGCCCTCGGCCGTCACGAACTCCGCGTACTGCGCCAAGACTTCCCCTCCCGGGCACAGGTCCGGCCTCCCCCGGACTTCCGGCGAGCCGAACGCCCCGCGATCGTCGCACAGCACGGGCTGTCATGCACCGGATTCCGCCCGGTCGGGATCGGACCGGTAGGCGAACGACTTCCGTCATTCTCCGTACATGACGTGTCATCAGACCGTAGGGTCATCATCATGGACATCGGACCTTTGGAGCCGAGCAAGGCTCAACTCCTGGTCGGACTCGTCGCGTTCTTCCTGATCCTCGTCACGCTCGGACGGGTGCTGCTGCCCCGTGCCGAGCGGGTGCTGGCCGAGCGCTACGAGGCCACGGAAGGGAAGCTGGAGCACGCCGACGCCCTGCGGGCCGAGGCGGAGCAGGTGTACGCGGAGTACCGGCAGGTGATCACCGAGGCCCACCACGAAGCCGCCCGGCTGCGGCAGCAGGCGTCCGAGGAGGGCGCCGCCGCCGTTGCAGCAGCCAGGGCCGAGGGACAGCGCGAGCGAGAACGGCTGGTCGCGGCCGCCCACGCGTCCATCGCCATGGACGCGGACCTGGCCGCGCTGGAGCTGCGCGTCCACGTGGGCGTGCTGGCGATCGACCTGGCCGGCCGGGTGGTCGGCGAGCAGTTGGAGGGCTTCTCCGACCGGGCCGGCGTGGTGGAGCGGTTCTTCGCGGAACCGCGCTGACGCCTGCCCCCTGACGGAATGACGGTGCCCCGGACCCATGTGGGTCCGGGGCACCGTCATGCGTGACGGGATCAGCCGTGGCGTCCGCGGCGACGACGGGACAGCCAGTACGTCAACCCGCCGCTGCCCAGCAGGGCCCCGGCACCCAGTGCCGCCGGGAAGGCGAAGTCGTCACCGGTGCCCGGGAGTTCGCCACCACCGTTCCCACCGCCACCGGTCGGGCCGACCGGACCGGTCGGCACGCCCCCGGAGTCCGTCGGGCCGGGGGTGGTCGGCGCCGGCGTCGATCCGGAAGGGCTCGGGGTCGGCGTCGGGGTCGCCGAGCTCTCGGAGGGGCTCGGGGTCGGGGTCGGTGTGGGTGTGGGGGTCGGCGTCGGGGTGGGAGTCGGCGTCGGGGTCGGCGTGGGAGTCGGCGTCGGCGTCGGCGTCGGCGTGGGAGTCGGCGTCGGCGTCGGCGTCGGGGTCGGCGTCGGCGTCGGCGTAGGTGTCGGCGTCGGCGTCGGCGTCGGCGTCGGCGTGGGAGTCGGCGTCGGGGTCGGCGTCGGCGTCGGCGTGGGAGTCGGCGTCGGCGTCGGTGTCGGCGTCGGCGTGGGAGTCGGCGTCGGTGTCGGCGTCGGCGTCGGCGTGGGAGTCGGCGTCGTGCACTCCGGCATGTCGCCGTCGAACGGGTAGTTGTGGATCTCGCTACCGCTGCCGCCCTGCTGCACCAGGTTGCCCGCGACGTAGACCCGCCCGTTGTAGCCCGGGACCTCCAGCGTCGTGGTGCCCCCCTTGTTCGCACTCATCAGTGAGCCCTGGAACTGCGCGCCGCCCTTGATGGTCGCGGTGGTGGCGTTCGGGAAGTTCCACAACAGGTTCGGACGCAGCTCGGTGAACGGGTCGCCCGCGAGGCCCGTGCCGGTGTTCGTGTTGATCACCGGGTCGGTGCTCAGCATGTTGATGATCACCGTGGCCCCGGCCGGGATGCCGGTGATGATGAAGTCGACCGCGCTGGTGAGTGAGCCCAGGTTGCCCGTCACGTTGAAGATCTGACGGGCACTCGTCCCGTCGCCGGTGAAGGTGATCTGGTTGCCGTCGACGGTCACCGTGCCGGTGGCGACCTGCTCGGCCGCACAGCTGGAGAGCTGGTTCAGCTGGTCCGGGATGCCGGCGTACTGGTCGCCGGCCGCGTCGTCCTGGACCGCCTGGCCGTCCGGCACCACGTTGACCGTGCCGGTCAGGGTGCCGCCGTAACGGAGGTCGCCGTAGGCGAGGGCACCGAAGGTGTCGGTGGTGCCACCGACCTCGACGGTGTTGTTGGGAGCCACCGTGACGTTCCCGCCGACGGTCACGAAGTCGGTCCCGTCGGAGGGCACCACCCGCGAGCCGACGCCGGCCACCGCCATGTTGAACAGACCGCCGCCGTCCTTGTTCACCGAGAGGTCCCCGAGCGTGACGACCTTGCCCTCGGCCTCGGCCGCCCGGCCGCGCACGGCGTAGTCGCCGCCGACGAAGACGTTGATGGTGTCGTCCCGGCCGACCACGTTGCCGTTGTTCGGCGGCGGCCAGACCGAGGGGCAGTTGGGCCCGCTGCACGGACCGAGCGGCGGTGCGAGCGGCGCGGCGGAGACGAAGACGCTCACCATCGCCACCGGCACCAGGGCCGCCGCAGCGGCCAGGCCGAGCCTGCGCGCCATCGGCCTGCGGACGCTCCGCTCCTGACGTTCGGTCACTCGCACGCGGTTCCCCTCGGGTCGCTCGGGCCACCGGCCGGCGGCATGACCGAGCCATTGAACGTCCGGCCGTCCGGGCGGCAGGAGGTGCCACGCCGGAACTCGGAAAATTTGGTCATAAAGTGATCAAAACGGGCATCCACTCAGCCTGCCACCCCTCCCGGCAGGACTGCGCCACCCGGGTGTTAGCGTGCAGGTGCTTCCCGCCCGTACGCCGTTTCCGGAGGACCCGTCACCATGGCCAAGCTGCTGCTGAGCCTGCACGTCCTGGCCGCAGTGCTGTTCATCGGACCGGTGGCGGTGACGGTGAGCATGTTCCCCCGCCGGGCGAAGGCCGCGCTGGCGGGCGGCGACGACCGGGTGCAGGCCGAGGCGTCGGTGCGGCTGCTGCACCGGATCACCCAGGTGTACGCGATGCTCGGGCTGGCGGTGCCGCTGCTCGGGATCTTCACGGCCCAGGTGATGGGCGTGATGGGGGACGTCTGGCTGATCACCTCGATGGTCCTCACCGGGCTGGCGGCGGCACTGATGCTGCTCTTCGTGGTGCCGGGCCAGCAGGCCACCGTCGACGCCCTCGACAAGCCGGAGGACCCGGCCGAGCGGGACCGCGCGGTGAAGGGCCTGCGCCTGCTCCCGATGACGGCCGGCGTCTTCAACCTGCTCTGGGCCGTCGTCACGGTCCTGATGGTCGTCCGCCCGGGCTCCACCACCGGCGCCTGACCTCCGTGCCGCGCGCAGCGCGCGTTCGGTTCTGACCGTTCAGCAGCGGGTTCCACATCTGCGTGTTCGCGTTCCGCTCGATCACGGTACCTCTCTGGGCAGTATCCGTGACCGGAGGGAGCGCAAGGCATGAAGGAGTGTTCGATACCCGAGGTGGCCGCTTCGGTGCAGGCGGTCGGTGAGTTCCTGACGGAGCGCCAGTCGGCCCGGCCCTGGCCGGGAAGGACGATGGCCGAGGCACTGGACGCCCTGGCCTGGGTGGCGGAGCCCGCCACCGCGCTGCTGCGGGAGCGCCTCGGTGTGCTCCGCCCCAGAGCCGGCTGGCTGGACGGGGAGTACGCGGCCGGGGTGCCGGGGACGGGCGAGTGGTGGTGCTGCGACACCGTCGACGGGGCCGCGCAGTACCTGAACGCGCTGCCGCACTGGGCCGTGACCGCCACCCTGCTCAGGGACGGCGAGCCGGTGCTCGCGGTGGTGCACGCCCCGCTCCAGCGCGCCACCTACACCGCCGAACTCGGCGGCGGCGCCCGGTTGAACGGCCGCCCGATCGCCCCGCCCGAACGGGACCCGGACACCTGTGTGATCGGCACCGGCCAACCGCCGACGGCCGGCCCGGCGGAGCTGCGCCGGGCCGGGGATTCGCTGGCCGCCGTCGCGGCCCGGGTGCTGGCGGTGCGCAACCTCGGCCCGGCCGCGCTCCAGCTGGCTCAGGTCGGTTCGGGCCAGCTGAACGGCTTCTGGGAGTACGGCGCCGACCCGGTCACGCTGCTGCCCGGTGCACTGATCGCCCGTGAGGCAGGTGCGCTGGTGACCGACGCCGAGGGCAGGCGGTGGACCCCGGCGGCGGACACCCTGCTGGCGGCCCACCCCCGGCTGCACCCCGGCCTGCTGGACGCGCTCGCCCTGACCGGCCAGCTCGCGCACGACTAGGAGGGGGTGGCGCCGGGGGCGCGGGCCCGGCGCCACCCGTCCGTCCGCTTCGGCCGCTCCGAACCGGGGCAGGCAACCTCCTGCACCCACGCTCCGCGGAGCAGGTGGCAGTCGTCGCGAGGGGGTCCCGCCCCCAGGGGGATGGCGCCACCGTCCGCCCGACCGGGGGCTCGGAGTCCGCCTTCGACGGCGGCCGGGGCTCGTCCGCGCCGCTCGCCCGGTTCACCGGGGCCGGCCGGAGATGCTGACGGCCGGTCACGGCCCTCTGGTCGCCGAGCACTCAGACGTCCGGAACGGCGACCGGTACCGGCACGACAGCGAGGACGGCGCCGGGCGTCGCGACGGCTGGGACCTGCTGACCGTCCCGGTCGACGGGAGCACCCACCTGCGCCTCGCCCCCGACGCCTTCGCCGACCCGGGCCGCGTCGATCGCCTCCACCTCGGCCGGCACTCGCTGGAGTGGGGCCCCCGCCTCGCCGTCAGGTGGCACCCGTCGCGCGGGGCGGTGCGGATGCTCCGCTCCTGGCCCGTCATCCACCCGGCGGGGCGGCACCCCGGGCGCGCCACCCCGCCTGAAGTCCCGTCAGCGCTCCGCACCCCGCCGGCCGGGGGTGTCGGCGGCCGGCAGGCCGAACAGCCGGGCGCCGTTGTCGTGGCAGACCGCCCGGAGCCAGTCCTCGCCCAGCCCGAGGTCCGCGAGGGCACGGAGCTGGGCGAGGTACGGGTAGGGGATGTTGGGGTAGTCGCTGCCGAGCAGCACCCGGTCCCCCAGGGCCGCCAGCCGGGGCAGCAGGTCCCTGGGGAACGGCGCGAGTTCCTCGCTGAACGCGGTGAACGCCATGGTGGTGTCCAGGCGGACCTCGCGGTGGCGCTCGGCCAGCTCCAGGAACTCCCGGTACTCCGGCAGGCCCAGGTGGGCGACCACCAGCCGCAGGGCGGGGTGGCGGGCCAGCACGGCGGCGATCGGACCGGGGCCGGTGTGCTTGCCGGGCGAGGGGCCGGAGCCGCAGTGCGTCACCACCGGTACGCCGGCCTCGGCCAGTTGACCCCAGACGGCGTCCAGCAGCGGGTCGGTCGGGTCGTAGTCACCCACCTGCACGTGGCACTTGAAGACCCGGGCCCCGTCGGCCAGCGCCTTCGCCACGTAACCGGCGGCCTCCGGCTCGGGGTAGCAGGTGGCGGTGTGCAGGCAGTCCGGGGTGCGGGCGGCGAAGTCGGCCGACCAGGAGTTCAGCCAGGCGGCCATCCCCGGCTTGTGCGGGTAGAGCATCGAGGTGAACGCCCGCACCCCGAACTCCCGCAGCCGGAGCACCCGTTGCTCCTCCGCCTCGCGGTAGGTGATCGGCCAGGGCCGCCCGGTCAGCGGCCCGACCTGGTCGAAGTACGCCCACACCTTGGCCAGCGCTCGCTCCGGCATGAAGTGCGTGTGCACGTCCACCAGCCCCGGCAGGCCCAACTCCTGCCAGAACGACCGGACTTCCGCCGCCTCGCTCACGCCGGCCGGGCCTCGGCCCGGGCCAGCACGGCGGCGGTGTCCACCCCGGTCGGCAGGGTGCCGAAGGCGCCACCGTGCTCGCCGCCCAGCCGGGAGGCGCAGAACGCGTCGGCCACCGCCGGATCGCCGTAGCGGACCAGCAGCGAGCCCTGGAAGGCCAGCGCGATCGACTCCACCAACCGCCGGGTGCGGTACTCGAGTTCGGCGCTCTCACCGAGCTGCTTGCGCAGCCCGGCCACCGCCGCGTCCAGCCGCCGGTCCGCCCCGGCCGCCGCGTCCAGCTCACCGAGCAGCGCCTCCACCGTCTCCGGGCGGCGGGCCATCGCCCGCAGCGCGTCCAGCGCGGCGACATTCCCCGAGCCCTCCCAGATCGATACCAGCGGGGCCTCCCGGTAGAGCCGGGGCATGCCGGACTCCTCCGCGTAGCCGTTGCCGCCGAAGCACTCCAGCGCCTCGGCCGCGTGCATCGGGCCGCGCTTGCAGACCCAGTACTTCGCCGCCGCCAACCCCAACCGCCGGACCAGCGACTCCTGTTGGTCACCGGCCAGGGCCCGGTCGGTGGCCTCGGCCAGCCGCAGCGCCACGGCGGTGGCGGCCTCGGACTCCACCACCAGGTCGGCCAGCACGTTGCGCATCAGCGGCTGGTCGACCAGCGCGGCGCCGAAGGCCCGGCGGTGGGTGGTGTGGTGCAGCGCCCGGACGGTGCCGAGCCGGATGCCGGAGGCGGCGCCCAGCGTGCAGTCCAGCCGGGTCATGTTGACCATCTCGATGATGGTCGGCACGCCCCGGCCCTCCTCGCCGACCAGCCAGCCGACCGCACCGTCGTACTCCAGCTCGGCGGAGGCGTTGGAGCGGTTGCCCAGCTTGTCCTTGAGCCGCTGGATCCGCAGCCGGTTCCGCTCGCCGTCCGGCAGCACCCGGGGCAGCACGAAGCAGCTCAGCCCGCCCGGCGCCTGGGCCAGGGTCAGGAAGAGGTCGGACATCGGGGCCGAGGTGAACCACTTGTGGCCGGTGATCCGGTAGGTGCCGTCGGCCTGCGGCACGGCGGTGGTGGTGTTGCTGCGGACGTCCGAGCCGCCCTGCTTCTCGGTCATCGACATGCCGGCGATCAGGCCGCGCTTGCCGTGCGGCTCGCGCAGCCCGAAGTCGTAGGAGCGGGCGGCGAGCAGGGGTTCGTAGGCCTCGGCCAGGGACGGGGTGGCGCGCAGGGCGGGGACCGAGGCGTAGGTCATCGAGATCGGGCAGGTGTGCCCGGCCTCGACCTGGCTCCAGACGTAGAACTTCGCGGCCCGGGCGGTGTGCGCACCGGGGCGGTCGTCCCGCCAGGGGGCGGCGTGCAGGCCGTGCTCCACCGCGACGGTCATCAGCTCGTGCCAGGCCGGGTGGAACTCCACCTCGTCGATCCGGTGGCCGAAGCGGTCGTGGGTGCGCAGCACCGGCTCGTGCTCGTTGGCCAACCGGCCCCACTCGGCGGCCCGTTCGGTGCCGGCCAGCCGGCCGAGCGCGTGCAGCTCCTGCTCGGCCCAGCCGGCCCCGGCCCGGTGCAGGGCGGCCAGCAGGGTCGGATCGGCGGCCACGTCGTGGCCGTACAGGTCAGGGGCCTGGTTGGTGACCTCGTGCGTGTCAGGCATCGTGCTGCCCCCCAAGGGCGCGTCGGGTGAAGGAGGTGAGGGCGGGGATCACGTCGTCCCGCCCCAGGCCCGCGGCGAGCGGGCCGACCAGTGCCTCGCCGACCGCTCCGACCAGCGCGGCGGCGGTCAGCTCGGCGTCCTGGTCCGGCAGTCGGCCGTCGGCGACGGCCGGGGCTATCTGAGCGGCCATCAGATCGCGGAACGCCCGGCGGAACACCAGCCGCTCGGCGTCCACCACCTGGTCGGCCGGCTCGGCCAGCAGCGCGTACGCCAGCCGGGGCGCGGCCAGCGCCCGGGCGGCGAAGGTCTCCACCACGGCGGCCACCAGCCGGTGCGGCCCGGCCCCGTCGGCAGCCGCCTTGGCCACCGCCGTCTCCACGGCGGCCACCTCACCGGTCACCACCGTGCGGAACAGCTCGACCGCCAGCTCGGCCTTCCCGGCGAAGTGCCGGTACATCGACCCGGTCGCGATCCCGGCCCGCTCCGCCACCGCCGCCATCGAGCAGCCCGCGTACCCGCGCTCGCCCAGCAGCTCAACGGCCGCTGCCAGCACCGTCACCCGCTGGGCGTCGAGGCGGGCTTGGACGGCGGGGGTGCGTCGGTAGGCCATGGCAAGGATTGAAGCACCGATTCAGTTCTTCGAGAAGGGCTCCTGCCGGACGGCCCGCGAGCACACCGGCCGGATGGCGCGCCCTGCGGCCCGGGCTCCGCGTGCAGGATGACCGTTCGCCCTCCTTCCAGCTCGGAGGAGCCCGACCAGCAGGGAGATCACCATGACCGCCGTACGCCGTGTCCTCACGGCCGCTGCCGGTGCCGTCGCCACGACCGTTCCGCTGATGGCGCCGAGCGCTCAGGCCGCCGAGTGCACCGTCGACCGGCGGACCTGCGACGACGTGGCTCCCGCCACCGCCCCGGCCGGCCTGACCCGCTGACACCCCGCCGACACCCGCAGGGACCCCGTCCCGCCCCGCCGCGGGTGCCCCCTCAGCCCCCGCCCTCCGCCGACGGCAGCCGCAGCTCCGCCACGGCCCCGCCCCGGGGGTGGTTGGCCAGGGTCAGGGTGATGCCGAGGGCCTCGGCGTGGCCCTGGGCGATGGTGAGGCCGAGACCGTGGCCGCCGCCGCGTTCGCGGGCGGCGGTGCGGAAGCGCTGCGGGCCCTCGGTGAGGATGTCCTCGGGGTAGCCGGGGCCGTGGTCACGGACCGTCAGGACCGGGCCGTCGAGCCGGACCGAGACCGGGGCCCGGCCGTGGCGGTGGGCGTTGGCGACCAGGTTGGTGAGCACCCGGTCCAGCCGTCGCACGTCCGTGGTGACCAGCCCGTCCGTCGTGACCAGCAGCTCGGTCGGGGCGGGGGCAGCAGCCACCACCCGGGCCGCCACCGGGCCGAGCCGGACGGTGGTCAGCTCCGGCCGGTCGGCCCCCGCGTCCAGCCGGGAGACCTCCAGCAGATCCTCCGTCAGACTCCGCAGCACCCGCACCCGGTCCTGCACCAGCTCGGTCGGCCGACCGTCCGGCAGCAGCTCGGCCGCCGTCAGCAGCCCGGTCAGCGGGGTCCGCAGTTCGTGGGCCACGTCGGCGGTGAAGCGCTGCTCGTTGGCCAGCTTGCTGCTGAGCACGCCCGCCATCGAGTCCACCGCCGAGGCGAGCTCGGCCACCTCGTCCCGGGGCCCGCCGAGCGGGCCGATCCGGGCGGTCAGGTCACCGGTGGCGATGGTCCGGGCGGTCCGGGCCGCGGTGCGCAGCCGTCCGCTGATCCGGTCCGCGACGAACACCCCGGCGAGCACCGTGACGGCCACCGAGAGCGCCGCCGAGACCTGGATGGAGCGGTCGAGCTGGGCGATCGCCTTCTCGTCGTCGGTGTAGTCGATCCGGACCGAGAGCACCTTCACCGGACCGGCCCCGCCGCCCACCGGGGCGGCCGCCCACATCACGGTGCCGGTCGGTCCGGTCCCCAACGCCGAGCCGTGCCGCCCGCGTTCGGCCAGCCGGCGGAGCTCCTCGGGGAGTGCGGGGTCGTCCTCGGTCGCTCCCCAGGCCGAGCCGAGCCCGCCGTCCCGGGCGTAGCCGTCGAGCACCGAGTCCAGCGCGTTCTCGGCCGCCTTCCGGGCCTGTCCGACGTGCTGCGCGACGGAGGCGCGGTGCACCAGCAGCCCGACCGTGATGGCGACCAGCACGGAGACCAGTGCGACGGTCGCGGCGATCTGGCGGCGCAGGTTCACCCGGACCGCCGCAGCTTGTAGCCGAAGCCCCGGATGGTCTCGATCCGGCCGGCGCCGATCTTGGCGCGCAGCCGCTGGACGTGCACGTCGACCACCCGGCTGTCGGCGTCCCAGGAGTAGTCCCAGACCCGCTCCAGCAGGGTCTGCCGCTCCAGCACCACTCCGGGGGCGGCGGTGAACTCCAGCAGCAGCCGCAACTCGGTCGGGGTGAGCGGCACCTGACGGCCCGCCACCCTGACCTCCATCGCCTCGGTGTCCAGCTCCAGCCCGTCGATCACCCGGACCGCGCGCGACGGCTCAGGCTCCACGGCGGCGGGCCCGGTCGCGGCGGGCTCGGCGACCGCCCTGGTGCGGCGCAGCACGGTCCGGATCCGGGCCACCAGCACGGCGCTCTCGAAGGGCTTGGTGATGTAGTCGTCGGCGCCCGCCTCCAGGCCGGAGATGACGTCGATCGGCTCGGTGCGGGCGGACATCATCAGGATCGGCAGCTGGCTCTCCTCGCGGATCCGGCGGCACAGGCCGACCCCGTCGAGCAGCGGGAGCATCACGTCCAGCAGCAGGATGTCGGGGCGCCGGGCCCGGAAGCGCTCCAGCCCGTCCAGCCCGTCGACGGCGGTGTCCACCGGGAAGCCGTAGCGCTCCAGCGCCATCCGGGTGGCCTCGCGGATCACCTCGTCGTCCTCGACCAGCAGGATGCGCGGGGCGGCGGCGGGGGCGGTCTCTGGCACGGGGGTGCTCCCGGAGCGGGGTAGGGGGCCGCTCACGCGGCCGGCTCGGACGGTGCGGCGCCGGACCGCGCGGGCTCGGAGCGTCCCGGCTCGGAGCGGGCGGACGCGGACTTGGCGGACGCCGACGGCGCGGGCCGGACGGCCTCGGACGGCACCGCGCTCGGGGCGGCCGGCTTGGGCTGGGGCCGTTCGGGGACCGGGGTGGGCGCGGTCGAGACCTTCGGCTCGACCGGGCTCGCGGGCTTGCTGTACTGCGGCTTGACGGACGGTCCGGCGGTCGGCTCGCAGCGGACGTCGTCGGCCCCGGGCCCGGTGATCTTCCGGTTCTCGACCACCAGGCGGTCGGCGTCCCAGGTGTAGGTGGTCTCGGTGCCGTCCTTGCCGCCGTTCGGCTCGGTCACCTTGAGCCGGGAGCCGACCGTCTCGGCGGTGAATCCGCGCTCCACCTGCTGGGCCAGCACCGGGTAGAGCCGCCCGTCGCGGAGCGCGTACACGTGCAGGTAGGAGGAGCCGACCCGGGCCGTCAGGGCGGTGATCAACTCCGGGCGGCCGTCCCCGTCCAGGTCCCGGTACTCGGCCGGGCGGACCGCGCAGTCCTGACAGCCCGTCAGCATCTTGGCCTCCTCCGGCCGCAGCGCGGTGTCCTTGGCCAGCACGGCCGGCGCCTGGACGGACCTGATGTCCTGGTCGGTCACCGTGATCCCCGGCACCGGGGCGAGCGGCGTGCGCGAACTCGAGGCCTCCGGCGTGGGCGCGGCGGAGGCCTCGACCGCCGCCCAGAGCGGCTCCGCCTTGGGCGGCACCGCGACCGGCCGGGCCGGGCCGGCGTCGTGCAGTTGCCCGGCGCCGCCGCAGCCGGTGAGCGCGGCCAGCAGCACGATCAGGAGCGCGCCCCAGCCCGGGGCGGTACGGCGGGGCCATCGGCTCACGGTGCGGGGGCCTTCCGGTGACGTTCGGTCAGTGCCTGGTGGGGTGGTGATCGGTGGTCCAGTCTGCCCGACCTGCGGGCGACCCCGGACGGCCCGGCCGGACGGCCCTCAGGGGGTCGTCCGGCCGGGGTGCCGCTCGGGGTTGCCCGCAGGTCGGGGCTGGGGGTCAGGGCTGGAGGTCGGCGAGCACGATGATGTTGTCCTTGTAGTGCCCGTCGCCGCCGAGCGCGCCGCCGCAGGTGATCAGCCTGAGCTGCGCGGTGTCGGTGTCGCCGTAGACCAGGTCGGTCGGGAAAGCGTCCTTCGGGTACTGCTTCAGCTCGCGCACCCGGAAGACGACCGTGGAGCCGTCCTCCCGCCGCAGCTCGATCCGGGCGCCCGGGGTGAGCTGCGGCAGCCGGTGGAAGACCGCCGGGCCCTTCCGGGTGTCCAGGTGGCCGAGCAGCACGGCCGGGCCGGTCTGGCCCGGGGCCGGGCCGTTGCGGTACCAGCCGACCCGCTCGGGGCGGTCCATCGGCGGCACCTCCACCGACCCGTCCGGATTCAGACCACTGGCCGAGACGGGTGCGTCCACGCCGATGGCCGGGATGCGTAGCCGGACGGGCGGGGCCACCGACCCGGACACCGTGCCGTCCTGACGCCCCGTCGAGGGTGCGGGGGGCGTCGCCGGGGTCCCGGACGGCGCGGTGCTCCCGCCCGCCTGCCCGGCCTCTGCCGACCCGCCCTGGCCCGCCTGGCCCGCCTGGCCCGCAGCCGCGATCCGTACCGGCGGCCGTTCGGCGGAGCAACTGCCGAGCAGCACGCCGCCGGAGCCCAGCGCGAGGACGCCCGCCACCGCGGCCGGCGCCCAGCGCGGGCGCCGTCGGCGGTGGCGGCGACTAGCCCCGGGCCCCGGCACGGCGGCGCAGGACGGCGAAGCCGAGGCCGGCCGCTCCGAGGGCGGCCAGGCCGGAGCCGACCACCAGGGTGGTGGAGCTCTGGGCCTCGCCCTCACCGGTCTGCGCACCGCCCTTGGGGACCACCTTGACCTGCGGGGCGCTGCCGTCCCGCTCGGTCGGCTTGCTCGGGCTGGCGCTCGGCTTGACCGGGGCCGGGGTGACGGCGGGCTTCTCGGTCGCGGCGGCCGGGGCGGTCGGGGAGACCGAGGCCGACGGGGCGGCCGGCGCCGGCGAGCTGCCGTCGGCGTGGGCGACCGCGCCCGAGAGCGCCACCGTACCGGCGACGCCTGCCGAGACCAGGGCGAGGCGCAGCGCGCGACGGACGGTCGTGGTACCTGCCATGAGGGGTTCCTCCCGATTGCTCACCACCCCCGGCCCGGTGGCCGGGAGTTGGTACGGCAGACGTTAGGAACGCCACTTCACGGTGGTCGGCCGGTCGTGTAACAGCCACCGCGAGGCTCTGTAACAGTCCCCGGGCCGTGCTGTCTTCGGCTCCGCCGGGCCGATGGGCCGATGGGCCGATGGGCCGATGGGCCAGCGTGCCGGTGAGCCGATGGACCGGTGAGCCGATGGACCGATGGGCCGTGCCGCCTTCCGCTCCGCCGGGCCGACGGCTACCCTCCGGTAACACCAGCCGCGGCGCCCCTGCGCCCGGCGCTCGGCCCGGGAGGCCACGTGTCGTCCACGCGTTCCGCGAAGCTGCTGAGCGGCCTGCTGCTCGGGGCGGGGGTCGCCCACTTCGTGATCCCGCGTCAGTTCGACGCGATCGTGCCGCGCTCGCTGCCGGGCGGGCCCCGGCTCTGGACCCAGCTCAGCGGGGTGGCCGAGCTGGCCGTCGGCGCGGCGGTGGCCGTGCCCCGGACCCGGCGGGCGGGGGCGCTGGCGGCGGCCGGCCTGTTCGTCGCCGTGCTCCCGGCGAACGTCAAGATGGCCTACGACTGGCGGCACCGTCCGGCCGCCCTGCGCGGCGCGGCGCTGGCCCGGGTGCCCGGCCAACTCCCGCTGGTGCTCTGGGCCCTGCGGGTGCGCCGGGGCGCCGGTCGGTCCGGCTCGTGAACGCCTGACGGCGCGGCCCCGGGCAGCGGGGTCGCGCCGTCAGACTTCCGCATGCCCTCAGGGCTTGGGCAGTACACAGCCCGCGAGCGACAGGTTGAGCACGTTGCCCGGCCCGAAGCAGGCGGGGATCTGGTAGGTCTGCTGGGCGTAGTTGATGCCCTTGCGGACCGTCACGTTGCCGGCCTGGTCGACCTCGCAGGGGTTGTTCACGGTGCAGCGCTCACCGCTCTCGTTGCCGGTGTTGTTCACCGCGACCACCTGGCCGGTGGTGGCGTCCACCACCGGGGAGCCGGAGGTGCCGCCGATGGTGTTGCAGCTGGAGGTGTAGCGGAGCGAGTCCTTGAAGGTCCAGCTCCCCTCCTTCAGGCGGTAGACGAAGCCGTCCGCGTTGCAGGAGTAGATCCGCTTCCAGTAGCCGGACACCACCTTGATCGCGGTGCCGGCGGTCGGGTGGCTCGCGGAGACGGTGAGCGGGCTGATGTTGTACGAGCTCTTGATCGCGGCGTAGGTGGTGTTCAGCTGGTAGATCGACACGTCGGTGTCGGTCATGGTGCCGTAGACCATCTTGTTGGCGCGCAGCGTGGCGACCTTGGTGCCGGCCGAGTTGAGCAGCGAGAAGGTGCGGCTGGAGGCGCGGTTCACCAGCACCTGGCCCGCGCTCGGCATGCCGGTGTCCAGACAGTGGCCGTTGGAGAGGATCAGGGCCGGGTCGCCCGCCTGCGAGTTGGGCAGCCGGACCAGCGAGCCCGAGCAGTTGCTGAGCGCCACGGTGCCGGCGAAGTCCACCGCCGCGAGCTTCGGCGAGGGGGCCTGGGCGGCCGAGGCGGGTATCGCACCGGCCAGCGCGGTGGCGGAGGCCAGCAGGAGCGCGCAGGACGCGCCGATGAGCGGCTTCTTCATGAGAACTGCCTCTCGGTGTGTGGGGGTGGGACAAACCTGGCGTGCACATGCCGCATTGTCAAGAGCCGTGCCGCTCGCGCCAGTTCGTCCCACCCCCACTCCTCAGGCGGGCAGCACCCAGCGCTGGTTGGCTCCGGCGAAGCAGGTCCAGAGCTGGGTGGGCGTGCCGTTGACCGAGGCGTTCCCGGTCACGTCCAGGCACTTGCCGAGCGCCCGCAGGGTGCCGTCGGCGGTCGGGGTCCAGCGCTGGGCGTCCGAGCCGTTGCAGTCCCAGAGCTGCACCTTGGTGCCGTCCGCGCTCGAAGCCCCGTTCACGTCCAGGCACTTGCCGAGCGCCCGGACCGTGCCGTCGGTGCCCACCGTCCAGCGCTGCGCCTCGGTGGCGTTGCAGTCGTAGAGCTGCACGGCCGTCCCGTTGGCCGTCCCGGCGGCCGCCACGTCCAGGCACTTGCCGGCCAGTCCGGTGACCTGCCCGGTCCGCCCGCCGGTCCCGCCGCCGGGCGTCCCCGTCCAGGTGAAGGTGGCCGAGGTCTTCGCCGGGAGCTGGTAGGCGAAGCTCTGGCCGCCCCAGTTGACCCGGACGGTCTGCGCGGTGCCGCTGTCGTTGTACGCGATCAGCGCCTTCGAGCCGTCGGGGTTGCGCCAAGCCACATTCGGCACCGCCGAGTTGGCGGTGGAGGCGATCCGGTACGCGCCCGGCTTCACGAACTTGGTCAGGTGGCCCATGGTGTAGTACTCCACCGTGTAGTCCACCTGCCCGGCCCGGGCGCCGCCGTTCTGCACCGTGATCAGCCCGGTGCAGGTGCCGCAGCCGCCGAAGTGCGGGCCGCCGTTCTGGTCCACCGCCAGGCTCCACTTGACCACCGACTTACCCCAGTTGCGGGTGTAGTCGATGATGTTGCGCATGTCCTCGCGCTGCTGGTCGGCGATCCAGGTGCCGCCGGAGTGCTCGGTGCCGAAGGCGTCAACGCCCGGGTACTGGTTGTGCACCGTCGTCTGGGTGGCCACGTCGCCGCCGTAGCCGTGCCAGGCGATACCGCCGAAGTTGGGGTGGTTGCGGATCGCCGGATCGTCCACCACCGGGGCGCCGTAGCCGGCGTACTGGTCCCAGTTCCAGTCCAGCGCCAGCACCTTGCTGCTCAGGCCGGCCCCGGCCAGCGCGGGCAGCAGGTTGTTCTTGGTGAAGTACGCGAGGCCGGAGCCGTTCCAGCTCATCGAGGGGTAACCGCCGCAGCAGGTCGGCTCGTTCTGCACCGTCAGGTAGTCCACCGGCACGCCCTGGTCGCGGAACGCCTGGACGTACTTCACGAAGTACTGGGCGTAGGCGCCGTAGTACTCGGCCTTCAGCCAGCCGCCGTCCAGCGAGCCGCTGTCCTTCATCCAGGCGGGCGCGGTCCACGGGCTGGCCATGGTGGTGAGCGCGGGGTTGAGCTGCTTGGCCTGCCTGGTCAGCGGCAGCACGTCGGCGAGGTCGTGGGCGATCGAGAAGTTCGCCAGGTTCGGATCGGTCTGCCCGGCCGGGCGGTCGTCGTAGGTATAGCCGTAGCGGGCCAGGTCGGAGGCGCCCATCGGATTGCGGATCATCGACAGGCCGATGCCCTCGGTGGGCGAGAACAGCTTGCGCATCGTCGCGTCCCGGGTGGCGGCGGAGACCCCGCTGCCGTTCAGCAGCCAGGCCGCCGTGTCGGTGAACGACGCACCGCCGCCGGTGAACTGCTGGTACCGGACGGATTCGTCCACGGTGATCTGCTGCCCGCCGCCGGAGCCGGCCGCGAAGGCCGTGGCGGCCTGCGGCTGGAGCCCTCGGGTGACGTGCCGGCCGCCCGCGTCGTCGGTGGTGGTGAGCCAGACCGAGACGCTCTCACCGGCCGCCGAGGCGGTCGGGGCGGCGGCCAGCAGACCGCCGGCCGCGAGCGCGCCGGCGAGCAGGGCCGCGGCGGTGCGACTGGTTCGGAGCATGGGGGACTCCTCGGGGGTGGGGGATGGCCGCCGATTCAACTCCTGTACGCGCCAAGGCGTCAAGGCCCGAGTCCTGCCCGGAAACATCGTCAACTCATGAATGGACTGGACCACGCAGGTCAGGCGGATTCTTCGCTTTCCGATCTGTTGCCTTTCCTTCCAGACCACTTGACGGGTCGCCGACGACTCCAGTTGACTCCCAGTCACTCGCTCCGGAGAGCGCTCCCCCCACACGTCCCTGGAGTCCCCCATGCTTCGTCGCGCCCTCGTCACCGGCGCGGTGCTCGCCACCGCCCTCGGTGCCCTGCCCGGCACCGCGCACGCCGCCGCCAACCCCGGCCCCGGCTTCCCCGCCCAGTACGCCGCCCCCTACGTGGAGACCTGGAAGTCGCCGAACGCGCTGGCCGACGCCCGCAACGCCACCGGGCTCAAGTACTTCACCCTGGCCTTCGTGATCAGCGACGGCAGCTGCAACGCCACCTTCAACGGCAACACCCCCGTCGGAGACGCCGGTTGGACCTCGGCGGTGAACTCGCTGCGGGCGGCCGGCGGTGACGTGATCGCCTCCTTCGGCGGCGCGGCCGGCACCGAGCTCGGCCAGGCCTGCACCTCGGTGAGCTCGCTCAAGGCCCAGTACAAGCGGGTGGTCGACACCCTCAACCTGACGAAGATCGACCTCGACATCGAGGGCGGCGCACTCAACGACACCGCCGCCAACGACCGGCGCAACCAGGCGCTCGCCCAGCTCCAGCAGGAGTACGCGGCGGCCGGGCGGAGCCTCGCCGTGCACTACACCCTCCCGGTCAACCCGACCGGCCTGGAAGGCAATGCGCTCAGCCTGCTGAACAACGCCAAGAGCCGGGGCCTGAACGTCGGCGTGGTCAACATCATGACCATGGACTACGGCCCGGCGATGGACATGGGCAAGGCCGCCACCGACGCCGCCACCGCGCTGCACGGCCAGCTCGGCGCGATCTGGACCGGCAAGACCTCCCAGCAGCTCTGGGCGATGGAGGGCAACACCCCGATGATCGGGGTCAACGACACCCAGGCCGAGGTCTTCACCACCGCCAACGCCCAGACCCTGACCGACTTCGCCCGGGCCAGGGGCATCCAGCTGCTGGCCTTCTGGGCCCTCGGCCGGGACAAGGCGTGCGCCGTGAACGGCACCCTCTCGGACTCCTGCAGCGGCACCCCGCAGAGCGCCTACCAGTTCGCCCGGACCTTCAACGGCGTGACGGGCGGCGGGAGTTCACCGCGCCCGAGTGGCCGGATCACCGGCTACGGCGGCAAGTGCGTGGACGTCGCGGCGGCGGCCAGCGCGAACGGAACCGCGATCCAGCTCTACGACTGCAACGGCACCACGGCGCAGAACTGGACGGTGGCCGCCGACGGCTCGCTCCAGGCCCTCGGCAAGTGCCTGGACGCCACCGGCGCCGGCACCGCCAACGGCACCAAGCTCCAGCTCTGGGACTGCAACGGCACCGGCGCCCAGAAGTGGCAGGCCGGCACCGGCTCCACCCTGGTCAACCCGGCCTCCGGCCGCTGCCTGGACGCCACCGGGCCCAGCTCCGCCAACGGCACCCGGCTGCAGCTCTGGGACTGCTTCGGCGCCGCCAACCAGCAGTGGCAGCTGCCCTCCTGACACCCCGTCCCCCGAGAGGACCCGTCATGCTCCGTCGCGCCCTCGCCGGGGCGGCCGTGCTCGCCACCGCCCTCGGCCTGCTCCCGCTCACCACCGCCGGCACCGCGCACGCCGCACCCGCCGCCTTCACCCACCCCGGAGTCCTGCTCTCCGCCGGGCAGTTGGACTTCGTCCGCACCAAGGTGCAGGCCGGGGCCCAGCCCTGGAAGGCGGCCTACGACCAGATGCACGCCTCCAAGTACGCCTCGCTCACCCGCACCCCCAAGCCGCGCGCGGTGGTCGAGTGCGGCTCCTACTCCAACCCCAACATCGGCTGCACCGACGAGCGGGAGGACGCCATCGCGGCGTACACCCTCGCCCTGGAGTGGTACGTCACCCGGGACGCCCGCTACGCCGAGAAGGCCATCCAGATCATGGACGCCTGGTCGGGCACCATCACCGACCACACCAACAGCAACGCCCCGCTCCAGGCCGCCTGGTCCGCCTCCGTCTGGCCCCGGGCGGCCGAGATCATCCGCTACACCTACGGCGCGTGGGCCTCCGACAAGGTCACCCGCTTCGCCACCATGCTGCGCACCGTCTACCTCCCGGAGGTCGCCAACGGGTCCCGCTCCAACGGGAACTGGGAGCTCAGCATGGTCGAGGCCTCGATCGGCATCGCGGTCTTCCTCAACGACCGCGCCGCCTACGACAGGGCCGTCGCGCTCTTCCGCAACCGGGTGCCCGCCTACGTCTACCTGACCACCGACGGCCCACTCCCCCGCACCGTCCCCGGCAGCGGCCTGGACACCCGGGACGAGATCGTCGGCTACTGGCAGGGCCAGTCCACCTTCGTCGACGGCCTCACCCAGGAGACCTGCCGCGACCTCACCCACACCGGCTACGGCCTCTCCGCCATCTCCCACGTCGCCGAGACCTCCCGCATCCAGGGCCAGGACCTCTACCCCGAGGTCGCCGACCGCCTGCGCCACGC
Organism: Kitasatospora sp. NPDC096147; assembly: GCF_044763225.1. Classification (NCBI taxonomy): domain Bacteria; kingdom Bacillati; phylum Actinomycetota; class Actinomycetes; order Kitasatosporales; family Streptomycetaceae; genus Kitasatospora; species Kitasatospora sp. NPDC096147. The sequence goes on from NZ_JBIWFX010000003.1 coordinate 437,051, forward strand.
CCTCGGCCTCCAGGCCAAGTACCAGCTGGGCACCCCCGTCCCGTCCTGGCTCTGCGGCGGCACCCTGGAGCAGTCCCTCGGCCCGGTCACCGAGGTCGGCTACAACGCCCTGCACGACCGCCTCGGCTACGGCATGACCAACACCCAGCTCCTCACCGAACGCCAGCGCCCGGCCGGCACCAACAACCTCTTCACCGCCTGGGAGACCCTGACCCACGCCGGCAACCCGGCCTGAGACCGCCCCGGCCCGAGACGCACCGATGCCCGGCGCCGTAGTGGGCGGTGCCGGGCAGCGGTGTGGGCTGACGTCGGATCAGACCTGGAGGGCCTTGATCGCGGTCGGGGCGTGGCCGGGCTCGGTGGCCAGCTCCTCGAACTCGGTGACGTCGGACATGTCGACGGTCTTGCTCATCGAGATGTTGGTGACGCGCTCCAGGATGGCCTCGACCACGACCGGGACGCGGTACTCGGCGGCCAGCTTCTTGGCCTCCTCGAAGGCGGCGCCCAGCTCGTTCGGGTCGGTGACCCGGATCGCCTTGACGCCCAGGCCCTCGGCGACCTTGACGTGGTCGACGCCGTAGACCCCGAGCTCGGGGGTGTTGATGTTCTCGAACTCCAGGTTGACCTGGAAGTTGATGTCCAGACCGGCCTGGGCCTGGCGGATCAGGCCGAGGTAGGCGTTGTTCACCAGGACGTGGACGTAGGGGACCTTGTGCTGGGCGGCGACCGCCAGCTCCTCGATCATGAACTGGAAGTCGTAGTCGCCCGAGAGCGCGACGATCGGGGTCTCCGGGTCGGCGGTGGCGGCGCCGATCGCGGCCGGGATGGTCCAGCCGAGCGGGCCGGCCTGGCCGCAGTTGATCCAGTTCCGCTTGTTGTAGACGTGCAGGAACTGGGCGGCGGCGATCTGCGAGAGGCCGATGGTGGTGACGTAGCGGGTCTCCGGGCCGAAGGCCTTGTTCATCTCCTCGTAGACGCGCTGCGGCTTGATCGGCACGTTGTCGAAGTGGGTGCGCCGCTGGAGGGTGGCCTTGCGCTCCTGCGCGGAGGCGGCCCAGGCGGAGAAGTCGGGCAGCTTGCCCTCCGCCTTCAGCTCCTTGGCGATCTCGACGAACAGCTCCAGCGCGGCCTTGGCGTCGGAGACCACGCCGTAGTCCGGCGGGAAGATCTTGCCGATCTGGGTCGGCTCGATGTCCACGTGGACGAACGTCCGGTCACCCCGGTAGGCGTCCAGGTTGTAGCCGGTGTGGCGGTTGGCCCAGCGGTTGCCGATGCCGAGCACGGAGTCCGACTCCAGGAAGGTCGCGTTGCCGTAGCGGTGCGAGGTCTGGACGCCGACCATGCCGGCCGCCAGCGGGTGGTCGTCCGGGATGGTGCCCCAGCCCATCAGCGTGGAGATGACCGGGACACCGGTCAACTCGGCGAACTCCACCAGCAGTTCGGTGGCGTCGGCGTTGATCACGCCACCACCGGCCACGATCAGCGGGCGCTCGGCGGCCAGCAGGAAGGAGAGCGCCTTCTCCGCCTGGGCCCGCGAGGCGGCCGGCTTGTAGACCGGCAGCGGCTGGTAGGTCTCCGGGTCGAACTCGATCTCGGTCAGCTGGACGTCGATCGGCAGGTCGATCAGCACCGGGCCCGGACGGCCGGAGCGCATCAGGTGGAAGGCCTGCTGGAAGACGCCGGGCACCTGGGCCGCCTCCAGGACGGTGGTGGCCGCCTTGGTGACCGGCTTGGCGATCGAGGCGATGTCGACCGCCTGGAAGTCCTCCTTGTGCAGCTTGGAGACCGGCGCCTGGCCGGTGATGCACAGGATCGGGATGGAGTCGGCGATCGCCGAGTACAGCCCGGTGATCATGTCGGTGCCGGCCGGGCCGGAGGTGCCGATGCAGACGCCGATGTTCCCGGCCTTGGCCCGGGTGTAGCCCTCGGCCATGTGCGAGGCGCCCTCGACGTGCCGGGCCAGCGTGTGGCTGATGCCACCGACCAGCTTGAGCGCCTTGTAGAAGGGGTTGATCGCGGCGCCCGGCACGCCGAACGCGACGTCGACGCCCTCGAGCTTGAGGATCTCAACTGCGGCTGCGGCGGCTGTCATTCGAGGCATCGGGTCACTCCTGCGTCCGTCGGGCTCCAGCAACTTCCACGATGCGGAAGCATTGTTCTGGGATACGAAAGACAAGCTAGGGCGGCTTCAACAAAACGTCAAGGGCGGGTCCGAGGGGCGGAGCGCGCGCGGGCATGCGAAAGGCCCCCGGGGCGTCCCGGGGGCCTTCGGCGTTCGCGCGGTCGAGGTGCCGCTACAGGGCGGCGGCCAGCCTGGTGCCCTGGTCGATGGCGCGCTTGGCGTCCAGCTCGGCGGCCACGTCGGCGCCGCCGATCAGGTGCACGGAGGCTCCGCCGGCCAGCAGCGCCTCGTGCAGCTCGCGGCGCGGCTCCTGGCCGGCGCAGAGCACCACGGTGTCCACCGCGAGCAGCCGCTCCTCGCCGTCCACCACCAGGTGCAGGCCCTCGTCGTCGATCTTCCGGTAGTCGGCGCCGGAGACCGTGACCACGCCGCGCTTGGCGATCTCGGCCCGGTGGATCCAGCCGGTGGTCTTGCCCAGACCGGCGCCGACCTTGCCCTCCTTGCGCTGGATCAGGTGCACCTGACGGGCCGGCACCTCGCGCTCCGGGGCGCGCAGCCCGCCGCGCTCGCGCTGCTCGGTGTCGATGCCCCAGCTCGCGTAGAAGTCGGCCCCGGAGTCGGTCAGGTACTCGGCCACGTCGAAGCCGATGCCGCCCGCGCCGATGATCGCCACCCGCGGGCCGACCTCGGCACCGCCGCGCAGCACGTCCAGGTAGCCGAGCACGCTCGGGTGGTCCACACCGGGGATGTCGGGGATGCGCGGGGTGACGCCGGTGGCCAGCACCACCTCGTCGTAGCCGGCCGCGAGCAGCTGCTCCGCCGACACCGACGCACCGAGCCGCAGCTCCACCTGACGCTCCGCCAGCTGGTACCGGTAGTACCGCAGGGTCTCGTCGAACTCCTGCTTGCCCGGCACCTGGCGGGCCACGTTGAGCTGGCCGCCGATCCGGTCGTCGGCGTCGTACAGGGTGACGGCGTGCCCGCGCTCGGCGGCGGCCACCGCGAAGCCGAGCCCGGCCGGACCGGCCCCGACCACGCCGATCCGCTTGCGCCGCTGGGTCGGCCCGAGCACCAGCTCGGTCTCGTGGCAGGCGCGCGGGTTGACCAGACAGGAGGTGATCCGGCCGCTGAAGGTGTGGTCCAGGCAGGCCTGGTTGCAGCCGATGCAGGTGTTGATCGCCTCCGGCGCCCCGGCGGCGGCCTTGGACACGAACTCCGGGTCGGCCAGCAGCGGGCGGGCCAGCGAGACCAGGTCGGCGTGCCCGTCGGCGAGCAGCTGCTCGGCCAGCTCGGGGGTGTTGATCCGGTTGCTGGTGACCAGCGGGACGGCGACCTCGCCCATCAGCCGCTTGGTCACCCAGGCCCAGGCGCCGCGCGGCACCGAGGTGGCGATGGTCGGGATGCGGGCCTCGTGCCAGCCGATGCCGGTGTTGATGATGGTGGCCCCGGCCGCCTCGACCGCCTTGGCCAGCTCGACCACCTCGGGCAGCGTGGAGCCGCCGGGCACCAGGTCCAGCATGGAGAGCCGGTAGATCAGGATGAAGTCGGGCCCGACCCGCTCGCGCACCCGCCGGACGATCTCCACCGGGAAGCGCATCCGGTTCTCGTACGAGCCGCCCCAGCGGTCCTCGCGGTGGTTGGTGTGGGCGGCGATGAACTCGTTGATCAGGTAGCCCTCGGAGCCCATGATCTCCACGCCGTCGTACCCGGCCGACTGCGCCAGGGCCGCCGAGGCCGCGAAGTCCTCGATGGTCTGCTCGACCTCCGCGTCGGTCAGCGCCCGGGGCGGGAAGGGGCTGATCGGAGCCTGCACGGCGCTCGGCGCGACCAGGCCGGGGTGGTAGGCGTAGCGGCCGAAGTGCAGCAGCTGGAGGGCGATCCGGCCGCCCGCCGCATGCACCGCCGAGGTGACCACCCGGTGCTCGGCGGCCTCCTCCTCGGTGGTCAGCTTGGAGCCGCCGTCCCACGGCCGGCCGGCCTCATTCGGCGCGATGCCGCCGGTGACGATCAGGCCGACACCGGCCCGGGCCCGGGTGGCGTAGAACTCGGCCATCCGCTCGAAGCCGTGCTCGGCCTCCTCCAGGCCGACGTGCATGGAGCCCATGATCACCCGGTTCGGGAGGGTGGTGAAGCCCAGGTCCAGCGGGCGCAGCAGGTGCGGGTACGAGGTCATGCCAGCACGGTAGGGGCGGGGCACCGGCTATGCAACTAGTTGCACATGGAGCATGGCGCACGTCACTCGACGGCGGAGCACGCCGGGCTCGCCGGGGCACATCGGCCTACCAACCGACAACCAGTTGATCCAACGTCACCCTGATGGCCCGTTTCCGCAGGTACCCGTTCTGGTGACACTCAGGGGGATGGGTTGAAGGGTGGCAGGGCGCACGAAACAGCGGGGAGGACCGTCCGTGGACGGTCCTCCCCGCTGTCGTGTCCGACGGGGCGTCAGGCCTGCTGGAACTCCTGCTGCTCGTCCTCCGGGATGGTGATCACCCAGCGGGTGTCCTGCCGGGGGCGCAGGTAGAGCAGCCAGTAGAGGGCGGAGACCACGGTGATGCCGCCGGTCCAGAGCAGCGCCTTGCCGTCGAGCTGGGTGAGCACGTAGGCGAGCACCACGATCAGGATCACCGGGAGCGCGGGCCAGAGCGGCTGGCGCCAGGCCGGGACGTCCTTGTGCTTGCCCTTGCGGGCGAACAGCGCGGCGACCGCGACCAGCAGGTAGAGCGCGGCGACCGCGACACCGGTGATGTTGGTCAGCAGGTCCTGCGGGACGAAGCAGAGCACCGCGCCGGGGATGCCGACGGCGAGGGTGGAGATCCACGGGGCGCTGAAGCGGTTGAGGGTGCCGAAGGCGTTGTTCAGCGGCTGCGGCCAGGCGCGGTCACGGCCGGAGGCGAAGAGCACCCGGGAGTTCTGGATGACCATCACGATGCCGGCGTTGACGATGGCCAGCGCGATGCAGAGGCTGACGAAGGTGCCGACCGAGGAGCCGGCCCAGCCGTCCACCAGGGCCGAGACGTTGCCCTCGCTGAGCGCGGTCAGGTCGGGGGCGCCCACGGTGATGGCGATGACCGGCACCAGGATGATCACGGCCGACAGGCCGAGCGTCCAGAGCACCGTGCGGGCCACGTTGCGGCGCGGGTTCTCCAGCTCCTCGGAGAGGTAGATGGCGGTGGAGAAGCCCTGGGTGACGAAGAGCGCGGTGCCCATCGCGGCCAGGATCAGCGAGAGCCCGACCGGGCTGGTGGCGCCGTCGGTGACCACCTGACCGTGCGTCAGGCTGGAGACGCCGCGCTCGCTGTTGGCGAAGCCGAGGAAGGAGACCACCGCGCAGGCGATCACCTCCAGCACCAGGAAGATGCCGGTCAGCCAGGCGTTGGCGCGCAGGTCGAGCAGGCCCGCCACGGTGGCCGCGATCATCACGGCGGCGCCCGCGACGGCGGGGTCGATGTGGATGATCGGTTCGAGGTAGTCGGCGGTGCCCATCGCGATCAGCGAGGGCACGATCATCACCACGATCAGCGACTGGATGAAGACCAGCCAGCCGGCGAAGCGGCCCGCCAGGGTGCCGACCATCGCGTACTCGCCGCCGGCGCTCGGGATCAGGGTGCCGAGCTCGGAGTAGCAGAACGCCACCGCGATGCAGAGCAGGGTGCCGATGCCGATGGCCAGCGCGGTGTAGGTGCCGAGCGAGGCGAACAGGTCCGGCACGATCACGAAGAGCGAGGACGCCGGGGTCACGCAGGAGAGCGTGAGCAGCGTGCCGCCGACCACCCCGAGCGACCTGGCCAGCTTCCGGGGAGCGCCGGCGGTCTGATCGGAGGCCCCGGCCGTGCTGGTGGCGGGCGGGTCCAGGATGTCGGTCATGGGGGAATCCGATCGGCTCGGCGCGGGGGGACGCGCTTCGTGGGTGGTGCTGGTGCGGGAGCGGATATCTCCTCCAGGCAGGTCTGCCGGTGCAACGTGGTTTCGGTCGCTCCCGGCGGCCATGGAAGCGGGCGAATCGGGCGCAGTCAACGACCGGAGTGCTGCGGAATCCGTTGTCATAAGCGCCCCCACACGGGACGACTCCCCCCGGCGATGCGCGCACACTCCCGATGATCGAAGGAGTGTGACCACCCTCACATGATCATGCGCCACTTCAACACTTAGTTGACCTTGGAATCCATGCCACTGGCACCGACCAGGGCAAAGAGTGCCCCAAGCCCCGGCCGTCCGGCGCCACGACGATAACCGCAGCCGGGGTGGGGGAATTGATCCATAACATTTCGGCCACCCCGGCCGCGGTCTCACCACTCGACCCGTCCGGCCGTCCGCCGACCATCCACGCCGCCGTCCGCGCAGGTCAGCGCAGGTCAGCGAGCCGGAGCGGCCACCGTCACCGGCGAGGAGGCTCCCGCCACCGTCAGTCGCGGCTCGCCGCTCCCGTCCGCCGGGACGGACCAGACGTCGCTGCCCTTGCCGTCCCTGCCCGGCAGCGCGTACCCGATCGTCCCGCCGTCCAGCCAGGCCGCCTGGTCGTCCACGCTGCGGGTCTCGGCCAGCGCGTGCTCCTTCATCCCGTCCAGCTCCAGCACGTACAGCCGCCAGGGCGCGACCGGGTCGGCGGACACCTTCTTCTTGAAGGCGATACGGGTGCCGTCCGGCGAGAGCGAGGGGCACTCGACGTTCTCCCGCAGGGTCCGTGCCGACCAGGCGCGCAGGTCGCCCTCGACCAGGTGGGTCTTCCCGGCCGAGGAGACGGTGGCGTAGAAGCGGTTCTCGTCGGCCGCGAAGTTGACGCCCCAGTAGTTGACGTCGGCCGCGTGGTAGCGGACGCCGTCCACCAGCAGCGGGATCGACTCGACCGACTTGATCAGGTAGCCGGTGCGCAGGTCCAGGACCGAGGTGCGGGTGGAGAAGCCGCTGGCCGCGTAGGAGTCGCCGACCGCGAAGGAGGTCCAGGAGAGCACGTGCCCGGAGGGCGAGACCCGGGCCCGGTTCGGGATGCCGGGCACGATCACGGTCTGCAGCTCGGAGAACCGGCGGTCGTAGACCACCGCCTGGGTCCGGGCCGGCACCCCGGGCATCGCCCGCAGGCAGAGCGCCCGGTCCCCGGACGCGTAGAACCGCTCGCAGGACGGCCCGTCCGGCGGCCCGCCCTGCCGGCCGACCCGTCCGGAGGCGGTGTCCCGGTAGTAGAGGCCGGCCTCGTTCAGGGTGAACGTGCTCGCAGCGGCCAGCACTTGGTGCCCGCCGTCCCGCTGACGGGCGTGCAGGACGTAGCCCAGCGAGCCGCCCAGCAGCACCAGGACGGCGATGGTCAGCACGGTCAGACGCGCTTTCATGCGGTCACCTCCTCGTTGCCGTTGCCCGGACCGCCGGCGGTGACCCGCAGATCGGGCAGGATCCGCCAGGCCGCCGCCACCGCGACGGCCAGCAGCACCGCCGCCACGGCCAGCGCCGGACGCGGCCCCCACCAGGTCCAGGCCGCTCCGAACCCGGCCGCGCCGCACAGCCGGGCCAGCGCCTGGCCGGTCTGCAGCACCGCCAGCCCGCCGGCCCGGCCCTCCCTCGGCAGCACCGGCCCGGCCAGCGCCATCAGCACGCCGTCGGTGGAGGCGTAGAAGACACCCAGCAGCGCCAGGGTCAGCAGGACGGTCGGCCACCCCATCGGCAGCAGCAGCACCAGGTAGGCGGCGATCAGCGCGCCGTGCCCGTAGAGCAGCGGCGCCCGGCGGCCGATCCGGTCCGCGAGCCGGCCGGCCGGGACGGCCAGCAGCAGGTAGCCCGCCGCCGCACCGAGCGGCAGCAGCGGGAAGAGCGCGGGCTCCAGGTCCAGCCCGCGCTGGAGCAGCAGGTAGAGGAAGGAGTCCCCGATGGTCGCGGCCCCGAGCAGCGCGGCGGCGACCACCACCCGACGGAACGCCGGATCGCGGAGCACCCCGGCCTTCGGCTCCGCCTTCCTCTGCACGGCCTTCCGCTCGAAGTCCAGTGCGGTGGAGGGTAGTTGGCCGGGCACTCCGGCCGGCACGAACAGCACCAGCAGCAGCACCCCGAGCAGTCCGGTGGCGAAGCTGACCACGAACACCGCATCGTAGGCGTCCGCCGTCACCCAGAGCACCGCGAACGCGACCAGCGGTCCGAGCAGGGCCCCCGTGGTGTCCATCGCCCGGTGCACCCCGAAGGCCCGGCCGAGTACCTCCGGCGGTGCGCTGAGGGTGATCATCGCGTCCCGGGGGGCGGTGCGGACTCCCTTGCCCAGCCGGTCCGTTGCCATCGCGGCGGCGATCCCGCCGGCCGCCCCACCGGCCAGCAGCAGTCCCAGCCGGGAGAGCGCCGAGAGCAGGTAGCCGGCCCCGGCGACGGCCTTGTGCCGACCGCCGCCGCGGTCCGCCAGCTTCCCGCCGAGCAGCCGCACCAGCGCTGTGGCCCCGTTGAACAGGCCGTCCAGGAAGCCGAATTGGAGGGGTGAGAGGCCGAGCCCCAGCACCAGGTAGAGCGGCAGCACGGCGGTGACCATCTCCGAGGAGACGTCGGTGACCAGGCTGACCGCCCCGAGCGCGACGACCGTACCGGGGACGCGCCGCCCCACCCCGACGGGGCGGGGCGGCGCGTCCGTGCTCCGGCCGGTGGTGGCCAGGTACATCATCAGTGGCAGCTGTACTTCGGGCTGGTGTCCTTGACCTTGTTGTCGGTCCCGACGTAGGTCCAGCTGTAGCCGGAGTCGGTGAAGTCCATCTTCAGCACGCCGTAGTCGCCGCTGATCCGCTTCTCGCTGTTCGGCTGGATCTGCTCGATCGGGTACGGCTCGGCGCCGCCCATGCCGCCGACGATCTCCACGATGCCGTCCGCGACCGCCTTGCCCTCCGGGTCCTGCGGGGCGAAGCGCTCGTAGTGGTGGTCGTGGCCGTTCAGGATCACGTCGGCCTTGGCACCGTAGAGGATCTTCCAGACCGGCTTGGAGACCGGGTCGTTGCCGTGGCCGCCCGAGGAGTACAGCGGGTGGTGGAAGTAGGCGGCGATGCACTTCTTGCTGTTGGCCGCCAGGTCGGCCTTCAGCCAGTCGATCTGGGCGCTCTGGTCGAAGGCGTTGGAGTCCAGCGCCAGGAAGTGCCAGTTGCCCTCGTCGTAGCTGTAGTAGCTCTTGCCCTGCGGGTAGGCGATCGAGCCGAAGTACGACTTGTAGCCGGAGAGCGAACCGGCCGGGTCGTAGGTCTCGTGGTTGCCGGGGACGGGACGGGTCTTCGACTTGAAGGCGCCCCAGGTCTTGTCGTAGTAGTTCTTGAAGTCCTGCAGACGGGCGTCGTCGTACTGGTTGTCGCCCATCGTGATGTAGAACTTCGGGTTGATCTGCTGGGCCAGCTTGGCGGTCTTCGGGTGCGCGCAGCTGCTGTCGCTCGCGGTGCACTGCGCCGCGATGTCACCCGCCGCCACCACGGTGAACGCGCCGGCCGGCTGGCTGGTCGACGGGCTCGGCGACGGCGTCGGGGTCGGGGTCGGGGTCGGCGTGGTGCCGCCGTCCGGGGTCCCGTACACCTCCATCTCGAACAGCGAGTAGCCGTAGCTCGTGCCGCGCGCCGTGCCGTACATCCGGACGTAGCGGCCCTTGCCGGACAGCCCGGTCCAGTCGTCGGTGCCGCCGTTGCCGGCCGTCTCGCTCGCCAGCTTGGTCCAGGTGGTGCCGTCCGCCGACACCTCCAGGCGGTACGCCTTCGCGTACGCGGACTCCCAACTCAGCTTCACCCGCGAGACGTTGTTGCTCGCCCCGAGGTCCACCCGCAGCCACTGCGGGTCCTTGCCCTCCTCGCTCGCCCACCGCGTCGACGTGCTGCCGTCGAACGCCTTGCCGGCCGCGTACGAGGACCCCTCCGTGGAGGAGGCCGTGGCCGCCTTCCCCTTCGAGATCACCGGATCCGCCGCCGCCCCGGCCCTGCCGGGCCAGCTGAACAACAGTCCGCCGAGCAGTGCCAACACCGCGGCGAACACTCCGATGTGAACCGGCCTTACCGAGCCACCCAGACGCATCGCTGGACTCCCTGACCTTGGAAAGAACGTAGGAGAGCTGGTACACCGGCGCCTCGGGTCGTCGGATCGTGTCGTCGGACCCACGGGCCGGGAAGCGGCGACCGCACACACACCACCGCAGCGGCCGGGCCAGAGCTCTCCCACTGAGCGCGTCACGTCCCGTCGGTCACGGACGCCGCGCCAAGCCGCCGTCGGCAGCGTAGTAGAAAGGAAAGTTTCCTACCAGTCTTCGGACGGCCCGTTGCGCTGCCACTTCGCCGAGACACCGTCAGCCCCGCCGGGCGCCCAATTCCCTTACGCCCCAAGGGCGAAACCCGCTGGTCGGAACGTTCACCCGGATGCCGCCGCGTCGTCACGCTGGCTTCGCCGCCACCCGCCCGAGCCCGTCTGTCGCCCGCATGGGCCCGCTGGGTTGCGGTCTCCCACCCCCGCCCGCCACCGCCCACCCCCGCCCGCCACCGCCCTGCGGCAACAGCACGGCCCGGGCGGCGCCCCCATGCACCACCCGGGCCGTTCCGATCGCGACGCCCGGCCCCCACAGCCGGTACCGCCGCCGTCATCCGTCCCACTTCCCTCACCGCCCCACGCGGGAGGGACCTACCGCCCGTTCCCTGCGGGCGGCCCTTCCTGACGACCTCCTCCTGCCTCCTCGCATCCGACACACCGCACTGCGACCGGCCGGGTCCCCTGCGTCCCCACGCACCCCTGCCGCCGACGGGCCACCGCCCGTCCCACCGGCCCCTCCTCGGGACCGGCTCAACTCGACTCCACCACAGCCCGGTTAAAGCCCGCATCAAACCGTTCGGAGACGGTCGCCACCGCCCTCACCACCGGTCCGACCAGCCGCCGAGGCGATGCCCAGCCAGGTGTGCCGGTTCCCCCACCAGCACCAGCCCACCTTCGGCGCGTCCCGCCGCTCCCGGCCGTCCCGGCCGGTGCCGTTGCTGATCCAGATCGCCGGAGTACGGGCGTCGAAGCCGCCCTTCGGCTTGGGCAGCCGCGAGGCGATCGTCATGAAGCACAGGTTCCGCTCCAGCACCTCCGGCTGCTGCAACAGCCAGTGGATCCCCTCCGTCAGCACCAGCGGGCTGCGCCCTTCCGCCGTGATGACCGGCAGCGCCTCCTCCGGGGTCCAGTTCGCCAGGTGGTCCCCCCGGTCCGGCGCGGTCACCAAGTACAGCGGCCCGTCCGGCAGTTCGACCCCGGTCGGAGCGAACTGGTCCACGTCCGCCATGTCGACCACCACGAACCCCGGCCTCCCCTTGCGGCTGAGCAGCGGCACCAGCGCCGAGGCCGGCACCCGATCCGGGTGCACGACGAGCAGCGCCTCCGCACTCCCCGCCGCCTCGGCGTACTTCCGCACCTCCCCCTCGGACAGCCCGGCGAGGGTGTGCACCCCGAGCTCGATCAGGCGCTCCGCCTGGGCGGGAAGCGAAGGCAGGGCGGTCATGGCGAAACGAGCCGACAGCTCGGGCAAGGGCACTCCTCAGTACACGATTCGACTGGCCGCTCCCCCAACGACCCACCACCCCCGCCGGTTCCCGCGGCCCCACTCGCCTTCAGCCGCCCCTGACACCCCGTCACCATGCCTGTGCCCACCCGTCCACCCCTCGCCTTCGGAGCCGCCGTGCTGCCCCGAAGCCCCTGGTGCCGGGCGGGCGAAGGGCCCGCCGCTTCCCCTCGACAGGCCCTTCGTCCGGTGGTCACCGCCCTCACCTGGTCGGCGGCCCGCACCACCGCCCGCGCCCGCCGACCCGACCCCGCACGACGTCCGGGCGGGAGGGGTGGTCGGCGGCAGTGGCGCACTGCCCCTGACGCATCTACATCGAGCTGCGGGGAACGGAGCGGGTGCTGCCGTCCGCGAGGGTGAGGGTGGCGGTGTCGACCGAGCCCCTGCGGTTGTTCTCCGTGCCCGGCCACCAGGCGGTCCAGCGGCCGTTCTCGACCGTGACCTCGAAGGTCCGCCCCTGGGCGGTCATGGTGATCGCCTTGACGTCGGAACCGACGAAACCGGCGGCGTAGTTGAAGATCTGGTCACCATTGCCGTGGGAGCCGCCGGTGTTGTAGACGATGGCGTCCTTGGCGAGCACCGGCACCTCATCGACCACCTCGGAGAAGCCGCCCACACCGTTCGGGCCGACGTAGCAGAGGGCGGTGGTGGCGCCACTGGTCACCACCATGGACGTGACCTTGCCCCGCAGGTCCGCAGTGGTGACCTTGTCGGCACCCCCTTGGGCGTCCATCGACTTCAGACACCACTTCAGGGTCTTGGCCCCCTGGCCGGTCGTGGTGTCCACGGTGGTCGGCTTGGCAGTCCAGCTCACGATCTCGGCGGCACCCAGCGGGCCCCCGCCCCCACCGACGCCGGTCAGCCGGTCGTAGAACGTCACGCCGCCGACCACCGCCCCCACGGCGACGGCTCCGGCCAGCGTGAACGCCAGGCGCCGCCGCAGCCGGGGCCGACCGGCCGGGGTGGTGTGCGTGGTGGAGGTTTCGAGGTCGATCCGGCTCATCAAGAGCTCCCGGTGTAGGGCATGACGTCCCGACGGGAGATCGCGCTCGGCCGGCGCGGGCACGCGCCCGAGCAGTTCGGCGCGCTCCACCGGCTCCGGCCGCTGGTCGGCGTTCACTGGTTTGCCTCCTTCGGGGACAGGCTCGCGGTTGCGGGCTCACTCTTCATCTGGCGTGCGGCGCGGACGAGTTCCCGCGAATCCGACGGAGACCTGCGCGCCGCCGCCTCGGTGAGCCGGTGCAACTTGCCGCGAGCCCGCGACAGCCTGGAGCGGACCGTCCCCACCGGCACCCCGAGCGCCTCCGCGGCCTCCTGGTAGTCCAGCCCCGCCCACACGCACAGCGCCAGCACCTCGCGCTCCGGCCGCCGCAACTTCGCCAACGCGGCCTGCACCCCCGCGATCCGCGCCGCATCGTCGAGCCGCCCCACCGCCTCCTCGGCGAAGTCCGGCACTCCCTCCACCACCGGCGGCAGTTGGGCCAGCACCTCCCGGTGCCGCCGCGCGGCCCGCCGCTGATTGCTCACCAGATTGGTGGCGATCCCGAGCAGCCACGGCCGCAGCGAACCTCCCTCCGCGCTGACCCTCCCGTGCTGCCGCCAGGCTTCCAGGAAGGTCAGCGACATCACGTCCTCCGCCGCCGACCAATCCCCGGTCAGCCGGTAGACGTGGTTGTACACCGAGCGCGCGTACGCGTCGAAGAGCCGGCCGAACGCGTCCCGGTCCCCGGCCCGCACCCGCCTTCGCATCTCTGCTGGATCCGAATAGTCCACACCCATCCCTCTGGTACGCCACCCCACCGGGTTCCCGTGACGCGCGCCACACTCCTCCCGGAAAACGGATCGTCACCAGCGCCCCTGCCCGGCCACCATGACGCCATGTCGAAGACCCGACCGCACCACCCCGACACCGTCCTCCGCAAACTGACCGACGCGACCCGGACCCACCACCTCGTCCGCATCCACCGCACCATCGAGGACACCGAACCCATCGAGGGCTTCGTCCTCGCCACGAACGCGGCCTGGACCCTGCTCACCCCCTGCCATGACTTCCGGCTCGACGGCTTCACCGCGGTACCGACGCCCGACATCAGCAAGGTCAAGCGCACCGGCGACGAGGACTCCCTCACCATCCGAGCCCTACGACGACGCGGCCAGTGGCCCACCCCGAGAACCGACGTGGACCTCACCGCCCTCCCCGCCCTCCTGCTCTCCGCCTCCACCCGCCACCACCTGGTCGGCCTGGAGACCGAACGCGACACCCCCGGCGCCCTCTGGATCGGCGCCGTCCTCCGCATCGGCCGCAAGACCGTCCGCCTCCACGAACTCGACCCGGACGCCCGCTGGCACGACAAGCCGTCGAAGTTCCCCCTCACCGCCATCACCCGCATCCAGTTCGCCGGCCACTACGAACAGACCCTCCACGAGTTCGCCGGCCCCCGCCCGGCACTTCAGCACTGAACCTCAACCTCGGCCATGAGCTCAGCAGCGCTGGCCTCCGGCCGCACTCGAACATCGAAGCAGTAGCCCTCGTCGCAGAACACCAACTCGACGGCCTCGGGCACGAACCGGCGGAGCAGGCAGGCAACCCGCACGGCCTCCGACAGCGGAGCATCCAAGTACAGGCCGGTACCGTCCTCAGCCATCAACACCTCTGCCGGCCTCTCACCACTACGGCAGCTCCACCTGAACGCGCACACCTCACCCCGCCGCGCCGGGTCGACCTCCAGCTCTCCCCAGAGCTCTGCGATCCCAGCACTCAGCGCCCCAACGTCGATCCTCCACGCAGTGGTCGAACCGTCGAAGAACGCCATGAACGCAGCCACGCCGCCTGTCTACCAGACGGCCAGCCGCCCAACGACACTTCACCACCGTAGAAGCAAGCTGTTCATCCCCCGGCGCCGAAGAGCCCCAGCGGTCCTCCTCAACTGGGGCTCGTCTCACTCGCCTGCGCACTCATCTGCCGACGACGCCTCAAGCGCCCGCCCTCGTGATCGTGTCCTCAGCGAGGAGTAGGTGAGTTCGCAGCTGCGTCGGCAGGTTGCTGTTGGCGGAGGCCATACGGTACGACGACCACTTGGTGATCGTCTTCATAGATGACCTCTCCTGGGTCCGATGACCAGATCGACTCGCACCCCACCTGGTACATCCCGAGGATCTCCAAATGCCCGCTGACCTGCTCAACGTGTTCGACGGCGGACGCCTTGAACCATGCCTCCGCGCCGAAGTTGAGTTCGCGGTCGTAAACCATGGGGTCGACCAGGGAGGGGTTCGCGAGGTTCGCGTCGTACCAGTCGTAACTCGACCGCCTGAAGGACTCCTGCTCGGAAGTGAGCCTTCCGTCCGCAGCCAGGCCGTTCACCAACGCAAACACACCGGGGAAGGTCCCACGCCGGTTGGGGACCGTTGCCTGGAACCGTATGTACAACCCTGCCTCCGCCTGACAGCGCCATAGTCCACCGCTGCGCCACCCCTCCAGCACGTTGTTCTGGCCTCTGGCAAGGGGTGATGTTGCTCCGAGATCCTGTCACGGCTGGGGTTCCGGTGACCAGCCATCAGCAGCAAGCGCCAATGATCGTTTGGCCAGTCCGACATACCAAGATCGTGTTACGAGTTCTAAGGTGACCAAGCTGTCCAGCGCGGCCACCGCCAAGGAGGCCCACAAGGTGCTCCGCACCGCGCTGACCGCCGCCACCCGGGACGAGCTGGTCAGCCGCAACGTCGGAATGATGGTGCCGCCGCCCACCGTGGTCAGCCGTGAGTCGCAGCTCTGGACACTGGACGAGACCCTGGCCTTCCTCGGCTCCGCCCGTAAGGACCGGCTGTACGCGGCGTTCGCGCTGGCGATCACGCTTGGCATGCGCCGTGGCGAAATCGTGGGCCTGCGCTGGTCGGACGTGGATCTCGCCGGCCGGTCCCTGGTCGTCCGCGAGCAGGTGCAGCACGTCGGTGGGGAGTTGTACACCGGCACCACGAAGAACGGGAAGCGCCGGCCGATCCCGCTCCCCCGGATCGCCGTCGTCGCCCTGCGCTGGCAGCGGCTCCAGCAGGCCGAGGCCCGCAGGGCGGCCGGCGACAAGTGGACAGAGACCGGGCACATCTTCACCACCCGGTCCGGCCGGACAGTCGAGCCGACGAATGTCTACCGCTCCTTTCGCCGGATCGCCGCCGAGGCTCGCGTGCCAGTGGTCCGGATGCACGACGCGCGCCACGGCACGGCCACGCTCCTCGTCGCCTGCGGAGTCTCGCCCCGCGTGGTGATGGAGATCCTCGGCCACAGCCAGATCGGGCTCACGATGAACGTCTACACCCACGTGACGCAGGACTCGCAGCGGGAGGCGCTCGCCAACATGGACCGGCTGCTGAACAAGCGCGGTTGATGTCGGTTTCTGATGTCAGAAGCCCCGGACCGCACTCGGTCCGGGGCTTCGTCCCTGGTCCAACGATGTGGGCGCAGACGGTTTCGAACCGCCGACATCCGCCTTGTAAGTTTTCGCCGAGTAGGCCTCTGACCTGCATGAATATGACTGGAAGGCCGTCTGACCTGCGACAGTCGCTCTTGGTGACTATCGTTACCTCTCCGGTTTTCTCGCCCTCATGTGTGCCGATTCCGTGCTGCGAAGTGGTCAGCAGGCCTTCTAGTCGTCGTCGGCCACCTCGCTGCTCAGCCACTCGGCAGCCCTGCAAGCACCGCTGCCCCATCGACTCCTCGCAGACACCAAACAGGGCGGGACATCACTGTCGACCTGCGGGCGGCAGCGCCCCCTCACCCACCCCGACTATTACGGAACGTAACCAAGGAGGAAGCGGCCCAAGTCCGTTCTTGGAGACAAGGGTTACGACAGCTGGCACGTGAGGCGGGAGCTGACCAGACGTCGGATCCTGCCGGTCATCTCCCGACGTGGCGAGCCGGACATCTGCGACCTCGGCACGCTCCGCTATGTGGTGGAGCAGGCCTTCGCCTTGCTCCACCCGCTCAAGCGCCTGGCCACCCGCTGGGAACGTCGCCTCGACCTCCACGACTCACTCGTCTCACTGGCGTCCGCCCTCATCTGCTGGCGCAAGCTCAACAAGCCGACACAGTGATCGTGTAACGAGCTCGTAGCAGCAGGGCAGGGAGCCTGTTGTCCAGGCTCCCTGCCCTGCTGCTACATGTCCTACATGGTCAAGGTCGGTTGGTTACGGATTGCGTTCGGGCTGGAGGGTCCACTGTTGGTTGGCCTGGAGTCCGGGGCAGTCCCAGATGCCGAGGCGGGTGCCCTGGTCGGTCGCCCAGCCGGGAAGTTCGAGGCACTTGCCGCCAGGGCTGCCGATGGGGTCGACGGTGGCGGGCAAATAAATCCGGCCATCGGGTCGCATACCCCACTTCTGGCCGGCGCTGCCGGTGCAGGTGGTGAGGATGATGCGGGTGCCGTTGGTGAGGGAGTTGTCCTTGGTGGACAGGCAGTAGCTTCCAGCCCGGATGGTGCCGTCAGTGGCGAAGCTGAACCGCTGGTTGGCGGTCTGCCAGCAGCCGTAGATGGCGGTCTCGGCTCCCTCGTGGGGGCCGCCGAGGGCGTCAAGGCACTGCCAGCTCACGCTGTTGGGGTGGACGGAGACACTGGAGTCGGCGTAGCCGACGAGCTGCCAGGTGTCGAAAGCGTCGACCTTGTTCGCCGTCCCGTCGGTGCTCTTGCCGGGGAAGACGGCGATGGCGTTGGTGTTGTCGACGGTCCAGAGGTCGGGGCGGCCGTCGTTGTTGAGGTCACCGGCGCCGATGCGCGGGTGGTTGTTCGGGAGTAGTCCGGCGTCGAGGATCAGCTTGCCGGCGTTGGGCCTGCCGAGTGCCGAGTAGTCGACCGTGCCGTCGGCGTTCCAGGCCAGCGGGTAGGCGTAGATGCTGCCGTTGGTGCGGTTGCGTGCCCAGAGGGTCGTCTGGTTAGCAGTCGCCTTTGTGGACGGGTTGGTGGTTGCCCCGTTGGCCGCACCCGGGTTCAGGAGTTCGAAGTCGCTCCAGCTGCCGGAGACGGTGGGGATCAGCGTGGCGTTGCCGAGGAGGTTGCCGACGGGGGTGAAGACGTAGAGCTCGTTGTTCTCCAGGGTCATGATGGACGTCTGGGTGGTGAAGACCGTCTTCGTCGGGTCGCCGGCCTTGGGGCCGACGGCCTCGCCCTTGGGTGTGCCGAAGGCGATCACCTGCGAGACGTTGCTCCAGCCGGCACTGCTGTTGTAGCCGGGGCACGGCGTGGTCGTGCCGTAGACCTTGCAGCTGGTGGGCCGGGCCGGGGCGAGGGGGGTGGTCTGGTCGAACCGCCCGGTGCCGTCGTTGGGGATGACGTAGAGCACCTTCCTCAGCTCGTCCGAGGACCCCGTGTAGTGGACGACGAGCTGGTCGACGGCTTGGCCGGCGAGCAGGGCGCCGTGGTGGCTGATCTGGTAGTCCTTCCAGGTCGCGCCGTACTGGAGATTGCCGGGTGCGGCCGCGGCGGGGGCAACCAGGGAGTTCATCGGGTCGATGGTGCCGCCGATGATCCTCAGGTCACCGTTCTTGTCGGTGAGGACGATGTCCGGTTGCTGGTCGTTGGTGACGTCACCGAACAGCGGCTGGGTGCCGGGCTTCCACGGAACGTAGAAGTTGTAGATGGCCGGTTGGCTGTAGTTGCCGGCGTTGTCCATGGCCCATGCGTACAGGGTGTTGGTGCCCCAGCGTCGCGGTTGGAAGTCGTAGGGCTGCCCGGGCGCGATGGTGTCGTTCTGGCCGCAGCGCCAGCCGACGACAGGGGTCGGGTCCGTGCTGATCCGCAGGCAGGCGATGCCGGAGGCTCGCAGACCTGCGCCGGGTGCTGGGTCCTCGCCGTTGATCCAGAACCGGCCCCAGTCGTTCATGTACTTGGCCGGGCTCGGGTTGGGTGTGCCGGAGGGTGGGAAGTCGGTGGAGCTGATGCTGACGCGGGGGTTGGTCCTGTCGACCCGGAAGTAGCACCAGGCGCTGGAGGGTGAGGTGAGGAGTTCGTCGGTGGAGCGGGCGAGCCAGCCGTACTGATGGCCATCGGACAGTGAGCCGACGCCGACCGTGGGACCGGGGTCGTTGTAGCTTCCGCCCCATGCACCCGGTACGGCGCTGAAGTTGGGGTCGTTGTCGTCCCACATCTGGTAGCCGGTGTAGAGCGGCTGCCCGGCGGGAGACCAGCTGTTGGCGGTGAGGTAGATGTTCTGGTTGCTGCCGACCCAGCCCGGGTTGTCCCAGGGATTGGTGCCGCCGGAGGTGCACTCGGCGGTGGTGTTGTTGCCGGCGAAGCCGGGCGCGGGTGAGGTCCGCGGGTACCAGATGGTCGGGGTGATGTCGTAGGTCGTGGTGATCGAAGGGTTGTTGGCGATGTAGTGCCGGTAGAGCTTCTCGTACTCGTTGCCTTGCGGCGCGATCGCCACGGTCCACGAGGGCCGCTGCCCGGCGATTACCTGCTTCATCATGTCGGTGACATCAATGGCCAGCGGGCCGGTCCCGGTGAGCCACTGACCGTTGACCGCAGGGCAGTTCTCCATGACGACGTTGCCGTTGGTGCCGCACGGCTGGTTGTTCCAGCTGGTGTGCTCATGGATCGGGCTCGGCGCGGAGTACACCACGAACGGTGTGTTCGTCCCGGAGCTCGAAGCACCGGTGACCTGCGCATTGAGCGTGGAGCGGAAGATGGTGGGCGCACTGCCCGCGCCATTCGGCTTGGTGTAAAGGACCGGGTTGATGCCGAACTGGAAGTAGGCGCGCTGGCGGCCCTCGATTCCGCAGTCCAGCTTCGGGTCGGTGCTGTGATAGCCGCAGTAGCCAGTGGCCAGGTTGGATTTCTTGTTGAAGTTCTCGGACGTCTTGTAGTTCTCCTGGACATCCGCCGCCCCCTGGACGGAACTGGTGGCGGCGATCAGCGACGGGTCGAGATACCAGGGGCCGGTACCCTCGCCGAGCGCGCTCTGGTCCGGGGTGAGCTCCATCGCAGTGGGAGTGATCTTGGTGGCCATGGCGGCGACGTTCGCGCCGTCGCCCGGATGCTCGGCGGTCGAGGGCGCGCCCCCGCTGCCCTCGAAGGGTGCAGCCGCGGACTCAGTGTCGGCGAGCAGGAGGTGGGCCGCTGAGCGGGAGGCCCGCTGTGCGCCGGTGTCGCCGGCGGGCTTGGTGGAGTCCCACTGCAGCGGCGCGGGGGCGCGGAAGCGCGCCGTTCCGCTCGCGTCGGTGACGGTGATCGCGCCGCTCGCGTCGGCTGCCACCGAGAGGCCGTTCGCCGACATTGGGAAGGTGAGGGACTTGAGTGCCGGGCTCTCGGCGGCCTCGCGGGTGCGGACGATGAGCACGTCGCGCCACCCACCTGGGGACAGGGCGGTCAGCTGCAGGTCGACACCGGGTAGGACGTCACTGTAGGTGGCGTTCGCCCCGTTCAGAATGGGTTTGGGCAGCGGGAACGGGGCGCCGACCGACAGGCTCTTGCCGTCGCTGGTGGTGAGGGTGGCCATTGGGCCGGTGCCGCCGCCCGAGAACCTCAGCCCGGCCGTCGACACAGCCGGGCTGAGGGATCCGTCGGCGTTGGCTCGCAGACTCGTGTCGATGTCGGCCCAGGTGCCGCTGTGCTTCGTCCGTACGACCTGTGCGTTTGCAGTGGTGGTCAGGGTGCCGTCGGGGTTGGCGATGGTCGAGGAGACCTCGCTGGTCGACAACTCGACGGTAACCGGCTTTCCAGTCGACTTGGCTCTGGCAATCGCATCCAGCATCGCTTGTTGCTCAGACGTGCGTGGCGGAGCAGGCGTGGACGGAGCGGGTGCCGCCACCCCACCCGCAGGTCCGTGAGCGGGGTCGGTGGCAGTCAACGCAGGGGGTGGGGCAGCGGCCGACGCGGAGGGCCCGGAGAGCAGGCCAAGACCGAGGGCAAAGCTGGTCGCAAGCGCGGCGAAGCGGAGGGGGCGGTGGTACACAAATGGCAAATTCGGTGAAATTGTTACTGTTCGTGATATGCGTGACATGACGGCCATGGCTCTAGGTTGACCCCTCCCGATCGAAAGACACTCTGTGCATCGCTGTTCGGAGAGGAACGATGTGTCCTGATCCATGGCCGCGTCAAACCCACCACCTCCTTGCCCCGATCTGTCTGGATACATGACGGATTGGAATTATCAAGACTTCATAAACATCTCGCCTGCGACACACTGGCAGCTGACTTCGTGTCAGATGCTTCACATATCGTCACGCCGACCGTGGCATGGCTCTGCTCCTGTGGTGCCGTGTCGATAAATCATGAGGAGATGTGACGATGATTCGGCCTGCCCGAATACGGGCTGGAAGGCTGTCAGGAGGCCGGTGGCGATCGCCTGCGGTGGCGGCGATGGTCGCGCTGGCAATGACTGGGGTAACCGCGCCACCGGCGGTGGCGTTGACCGTCCCCGCCCCGAAGGGGAAGGTCTGGACTCCCCCGCACACACCACTGGGCAACCAAACCGTCTCGGTCGAGGGGCGGGACGTCCAACGGCCAGCACCCACCGCAGTGGTCAGCGCTCCGGTCTGGAAGCCCGAGCCCGCTGCCCCGCTGGTCACAGGCACCACTACGGTGACCCTGGGTGCGGACAGCCTGGAGGCGAAGGCCGCGCGCGCCGCCACCGGCGGCGGCGCGTATCACGCCTCTGGCGGCGCGACCGGTACGAAGGCCGGGGACCTGGCCGTGAGGGTCGCGCCCGGCGCGAGCACGGGGGAAGCAGCCCGCGAGGTAACTGTTCAGGTCACGGCACAGGACAAGGGCAGGGCCGCAGGTGTCATCGGTCCGCTCGTTGTCCTGAGCAATGCCGAGGCTCCCGCTGACAGTGTGGAGCGCACGGCGAGCGTCACCCTGGACCTGAAAGCCCTGCAGGCAGCCGGCTGGTCCGAGCGGGCCGCGCTCGTGGCCTTGCCGTCCTGTGCGCTGACCACTCCGGACGTGCCCGGGTGCCGGACGCAGATGCCGATTGCCGCGAAGAGCAACGGGTACGGCGAGATCACTGCTGAGGTCACGCTGCCCCCTGCCCAGGCTCCGCAGCAGCACAACGGCGCTGTGAAGGCGTCATTCAGCACGGCTTCGGTGCCCTCGCGGACGGTCGCTGCCGCCGCAGAGGGGCCCAGCGGCGGCTCGGTGGTACTTGCCGCCGCGCCTTCGCCCTCCGGGCCCATGGGCGACTACAAGGCGACGTCCCTTTCCCCGTCATCGTCCTGGACCTCCGGGTCGAACGCGGGCAACTTCACTTACGGCTACCCGATCCAGGCGCCGCCTTCGCTCGGTGGCGCGGCCCCGTCCGTCACGCTCGGCTACAGCTCCGCCGACGTGGATGGCAAGACGTCGGCGTCGAACGCGCAGCCGTCCTGGATCGGTGACGGATGGGGATACGAGCCCGGTTTCATCGAGCGGTCCTACAAGTCCTGCGACAAGGCCGGTATCACCGGCTCGCCTGACCAGTGCTGGGGCGGTCAGAACGCCGCCCTCTCCCTGAGCGGTCACTCCGGCGCCATCGTTCGCGACGACGCAACCGGCATCTGGCACCTGGAGAGCGACGACGGCACCAAGGTCGAGCAGCTCACGGGCGCTCCCAAGAGCGCAGGCGACATCGCCTACCAGGGCATGGAGTACTGGCGGATCACCACCCCGGACGGCATCCAGTACTACTTCGGACTCAATCACCTGCCAGGCGGCGATGCCTCCGACCCGGCCGCCAACTCCGTTCT
Source organism: Kitasatospora sp. NPDC096147 (assembly GCF_044763225.1). Classification (NCBI taxonomy): domain Bacteria; kingdom Bacillati; phylum Actinomycetota; class Actinomycetes; order Kitasatosporales; family Streptomycetaceae; genus Kitasatospora; species Kitasatospora sp. NPDC096147. The sequence goes on from NZ_JBIWFX010000003.1 coordinate 459,395, forward strand.
CACCGCTCCGGTGTACTCACCCAACAACGGCGACCCCTGCTACGACGCCAGCAGCGGGAAGAACTCCTGGTGCCAGATGGCGTGGCGCTGGCAGCTCGACCACGTCATCGACACCCACGGCAACCTGATCACCTACCGGTACGCCGCTGAGGGCAACAAGTACAAGCGCGGCAAAATCCAGAGCGGCGGCAACGGCACCCTTACGGACTACCAGCGGGCCGGCTACCTCAAGGAGATCGCCTACGGCCAGCGTCTCGACGAGCAGAAGGCCGCGAAGGGCGGCGTCAAGCCGGCAGCCAAGATCATGTTCACCGTCGCGGAACGTTGCATGCCCAGTGGGGCGATCACCTGCGCCGAGTCGCAGCGCACCGCGGCCAACGCCGCAGCCTGGCCCGACACTCCCATTGACCAGATCTGCACCGACACTACCTGCGTCAACTCCGCACCGACGTTCTTCAGCACGAAGCGCCTGACCGCGATCACCACCCAGGTCCTGGTCGACTCCGCCTACCGGACCGTCGACACCTGGAACCTCAACCAGCAGCTCGCCGATCCGGGGGACAGCACCAGCCGTCTCCTGCAACTCGACTCGATTCAGCGGGTTCCGAGCAACGGCCAGGCTGAGGTCAAGAACCTGCCCCCGGTCCAGTTCGAGTACAAGATGCGGGCCAATCGTGTCGACGGCCTCGTCCCGGCCGAAAAGATGTTCATGCGTCCGCGCATCCAGAGCATCACGACCGAGATGGGCGGGCGCATCAACGTCATCTACACGAACTCCGAGTGCTCCCGGGTCAACAACCGCATGCCGGCTTCCGAGGACAACAACTCGATGGCCTGCCTGCCCGTCAAGTGGTACCCGACCGGCCAGTCCTCACCCGACCCGGTCAACGACTGGTTCGACAAGCCCCTGGTCAAAACCGTCGTCGAACAGGACCTTGTCAGCTCCCCCAACGTCTCCAAGGTCACCGAGTACACCTACAACGGCGGCGCGGCCTGGCACCGCAACGACGCCGAGTTCACCGACCCAAAGACCCGTACCTGGAGCCAGTTCCGCGGCTACCAGTCGGTGACCACCACCACCGGCAGCGGCGACAGCAGCGAGGCTCCCAAGACCCAACAGAAGGTCACCTACCTGCGGGGGATGGTCGGCGACTACCTCGCCGACGGCAAGACGCTGCGCACCGTCGCCGAGGTTCCCAACCCACTCGGCGGCACCGTGACCGACAGTGCCCAGCTCGCCGGCCGCGTCGTCGCAACCGAAACCTTCGACAAGGCCGGCGGCACGGTCACGGCAATCTCCGGAAGCAGCTACAACGGTCAGCAGAGGTCCGCGACCCAGGCCCAGAAGGCAGGCGCACCGCAGATCTTCGCCTGGCTGCCGGACTCCGAGACCACCGCCATCTCGAAAGCCAAACTCGCGGACGGCAGCTGGCGCACGACCACCACGGTCACAACCAGCGAGCCGGCCAAGGGCAACCGCGTCGTCAAGGTGGACGACAAGGGCGACGGCACCACCGCCACCCCCGAGGTCTGCACCACCACCGGCTACGCGACCAGCGGCAACCCGCAGTTGCTCACGCTCGTTTCGGAACAGACCAAGTTCCAGGGACCTTGCACCGGCTCGGCATCCTCGACCAACACCCTGGGCGGTGGCCGCACGCTGTACGACGGCAAGCCCTTCGGACAGTCCGCTACGACCGGCGACCCGACCGGCAACCATGTCCTGGACCGCTTCGACCAGAACGGCAACCCGGTCTACGTCCATGCCGGCAGCGCGACGTTCGACGTCTACGGTCGCAGTCTGACCACAACGACCACCGACGGCTCCACCTACAACAGCACCGGCACGCAACTGAACGGTCCGTCGATCACTCCGGCGACGACCAAGATCGCCATCACCCCTGCTTCCGGCGCACTGGCGACCCGAGTACAGACCACCGGTCCCATGGGAGACGGCTGGACGGCCACCACCACGCTCGACCCAGCACGCGGGTCCGCACTGACCAGCACTGACGTCAACGGCCGTGTCACCACCGGGCAGTACGACGCCCTCGGGCGGCTCACTGCCGTCTGGGCACCGGATCGCCCGACCTCGCAGCTGCCCAACCGGAGGTTCACCTACGCGCTCAAGGGCACTGCAGGGCCGTCCGCCGTCACGACCGAGTTGCTCAACGACGACGCGGCCACGTACGCGGTCAACGTCGACATCTACGACGGTCTGGGCCGGGCCCGCCAGAGCCAGCGCACCAGTGACGTCCGGCCGACCGGGCGTCTGATCACCGACACGGTCTACGACACACACGGTTGGGTCATCAAGACCTCCTCCGCCTATTACGAGCCGAAGTCATTCCCCACCACGTCGATCTTCGTACCGACCGCCGACGGTCAGGTCCCGGGCCAGACATGGAACACCTACGACGGCAACGGGCGCGTCGTGCGAGCGGAGTTCCGCTCCAACGGCAACTTCCAGTGGGCCGCCACCACCGCCTATCCCGGTGCCGACCGCACCGACACCACCCCGCCCAGCGGCGGCATGCCCGCCTCGACCGTGACCGACGCACGAGGCCGGACCTCTGCCCTGTGGCAGTACCGCACCCCCACCGCGACCGGCAACCCCGCCGACGCGGACGTCACCACCTACGCGTACACGCCCAGCGGCCAGCCCGCTTCCCGTACCGACAGCAGCGGTAACACCTGGACCACCACCTACGACCTGCGCGGGCGCGAGGTCTCGAAATCGGACCCGGACACCGGCGTGGGCCAGGTGTTCTACGACGTCGACTCGCGCATCGATCACACAGTCGATGCCAAGGGAAACACCGTCGCGTTCACCTACGACCGGCTCGACCGTAGGACCGGCACGTACAGCGGTACCGTCACACCCGCCAACCAACTGACTTCCTACACCTACGACACCCTGGCCAAGGGCCAACCCACCTCCTCCACCCGCTACATCGGCGGCAGCGGGGGCGCGGCCTACACCACGGCTGTGACCGGCTACGACACCGCCTACCGGCCGCTCGGTACCTCCATCACCATCCCGCCCGTGGAAGGCGCCCTCGCAGGCACCTACACCACCACCAACGCGTACAGCCCAGTCCTCGGCGCCGTCACCGAAACCAGCATTCCTGCGGCCGGCGGGCTCCCAGCAGAAGCCATCACATATGGCCGCAGCAACACCGGCTTGCTCATCGGATCCGCCAGCCTCGACCAGCCCGTCGTCGCCCAGGTCGACTACGACGCCCTCGCGCGCCCTGTGCGGACAACGGTCGGCGATTACGGCACCCAGGTCGTCTCAACCCAGCAATATGACTGGGCCACCGGACGGGTCATCAACTCCCTCCTGGACCGCCAGGTCGGAACCACCTCCGTTGACCAGACCACCTACACCTACACCCCGTCGGGCCGCATCACCTCCGTCACGAACATCCAAGACGCCTCGGCAACCGACACCCAGTGCTTCACCTACGACCACCTGGGCCGGTTGACCGGCGCCTGGACCGACACAGCGGGCATCTCCACCACAGACAACTGGACCGACTCCTCCGGGGCCGTTCACGGCACCGGCAGTTCCACGACCGTCCCCGGCATCGGCGGCTGCAAGAACGCCAACAGCCCCGGCATCGTTGGCCCAGGCGGGCGAACCATCGGCGGCCCGGCCCCCTACTGGGACACCTACACCTACGACGCCTCCGGAAACCGCACCAGCCGCATCCAGCACGACATCACCGGCAACAGCCTCAAGGACAGCACCACCACCCAGACCTTCAGGCCCACCAAGACCCCCAACACCCCCAGCAGTGCCCCCAACACCGGCGGCGGAACCGGCGGGCCCCACGCCCTGCTCACCTCCACCACCACCGGGCCGGCGGGGACCAAGGCCATCGGCTACCAGTACGACGCCGCAGGCAACACCACCGCCATCACAGACACCAGCGGTACGGCGACACTCACCTGGAACCGCGAGGGCAAGCTCGACACCATCAGCTCCACCGGAGCGAGCGGCACCACGACCTACCTCTACGACGCGGCCGGCAACCAACTCATCCGCCGCAACCCTGGCAAGACCACCCTCAACCTGCCCACCGACGAACTCACCCTCGACACCACCACCGGCACCCTGACCAACACCCGGTCCATCCCCGCCGGAAGCGGGCTCACCTACACCCGGGTCACCTCCGCCATCAGCGGCGGAAACGTCGTCATCCAAGCAGCCGACCCACACGGCACCAACGGCGTCCAAATCAACACCGACGCCAACCAAACCGCCACCCGCCGCCCCGCCGACCCCTTCGGAAACCCCCGCGGCACCCAACCCACCTCCGGTCAATGGGCCGGTACCAAGGGCTTCGTCGGCGGTACCCAGGACAACCAGACCGGACTTACCAACCTCGGCGCCCGCCAGTACCAGCCGAAGACCGGCCGGTTCATCAGCCCCGACCCCATCATCGACCCAGCTGATCCACAACAGTGGAATGCCTACGCCTACAGCAACAACAACCCGGTCAACCTCAGCGACCCCAGCGGTCTCAAGTACGAAATCGACAACAGCTCAGCCTGCACCACCGAAGACTGCCAAAAGTGGGCCAACCAAAGCGAAGCCCAAGAGCAGGCAGTCGCCAAAAGCAACGGCAATGGAAAGCCCCAGAATAACAAAGAAGGATCCGGGGCCAAGAACTTCCTCAAGGGAATGATCGGCGGCTTCAAGAATGCGGCCGTAGAGACGTACAACAGCGGAAAGCAGCTCGCAGGCGCCGTCACCTCCTCGGCCGGGCAATGCCTATCAGGATCGATGGAAGGCTGCAAGCAGGCTGCCATCATCCAATGGAGCATGAGCCCCCAGAATCCAGAATTCGGCTCCAAAATCATACTCGGGGCCGTCGATAGCGGAGTGGAAATCTATGACGGATACTCGAACGGCCGCCCCGGAGAAGCAACAGCAAACTCGCTGATCCTGGCCGCAGAACTTTACTCCGGAGGGCGAGGACCCAAGTGGCTGAAGCTACCCTGCAATAGCTTCACGGCCGGCACCCTCGTACTCATGGCCGACGGAACGGCCAAGGCCATCGAGGATCTCCAGGCCGGCGACCTGGTCCTGGCTACAGATCCCCAGACAGGCGAGACCGCAGAAGAGCCAGTCACTGACACGATCACCGGCTCTGGCAGCAAGAATCTTGTCGGGATCACCATCAACACGCCTGACGGAGAGGGAACCCTCGAAGCGACGGACCATCACCCGTTCTGGGTGCCATCCCTAAACAACTGGGTCGACGCCGCCGACCTCCGCATCGGTCAGGAAGTACTGACACCCACCGGCGCATCCGCCAAAATCGCCGCGCTCAAATTTCACACCAAAGAAACCACGGCCCACAACCTCACGGTCGCTGACCTTCACACGTACTATGTACTCGCCGGAACCACGCCGGTCCTGGTGCACAATGCAGATGCGGGATGTGCCACCAAGCTCAGGAATGCCCTTAACGCTGCTGGCGACTTGGAGCCGGCAACGCCTCACTCCCCGCATCACATCGTTGCAGGGAATTCACCAAAGGCCGCGCCCGCCAGGGCGCAGCTGGACAGATTTGGAATCGGCGTAAACGATGCCGAGAATGGCGTCTGGCTGCCGCGGGGCAGCTCATCACCCAATCCAAACGGGCTATCGGTTCACTCAAGGATTCACACAAATGAATATTACGGCTACGTGAATGACTTGATGAGCGGGGCTAGAAATAGGAGTGAAGCGCTTGACGTCATAGAACACGTCAGGCAACAACTGCTAGGTGGCTACTGGCCATAGGTCGACAGTGCCCGCCTGTCAAGGAGTTGGCAGGCGGGCACCAGTCAGAGCGCGTTCCACACGATCTGAAAGGTGATCATGTCCAGGAAGCAGCAGGTAGATGCGGCGGAGGGTATCGCGCGTCGACTTGTCGAAGGGATGGACAGTCTCGACCCGTCACTCCCGGGGTTGACCCAGCTAGTGAGGCGATTTTCGGCGGTCGAGTTTGAGGTGCCAGAACTCCCCGACGCTGATGGGTATCTCTTCCAGTACGGTAAGGCAAACTGGTTCCCAGAGCCCACTTTCGCCCTCGGTATTGTTCGACAACTTGAAGTCGTTGACGCATCCGGTGAACACGAGTCCTACGTTCAGGTGCAATTTGAGTTCAGGTACCCCATGGATGGCGATCTTGAGTCTGTTGCCAGCCATTCGGAGTGGTGGTTTCCTGATGGTGAAGTGCCGTTCGAAGGCTGGCTGAATTCTGTGGATCGGGCTCCAGTTATGAGCCTTCTCGCCGTAAAGACACCACGTGATTTTGAGATCTGGCAAGAGCAAGTTTAACTAGAGCACTATGGATCTCCGACTGTCAGGAGGCCCCACCGGATTTAATTCCAGTGGGGCCTCTGGGGTGTCTGACGGCAGTAGTTGACGGCAACGTCAGCGGACGGGTGCTGCACGAAGTGGCGGTTCGTCGCCGTCGTCGGGGCGGGTGGCGGTCTCGTCGGGGTTGCGTAGGGCGCGCCCGAGGAGGTCGATGGCGTCGCGCTGAAGGCGGAGTCGGACGTGGGCGTACACCGTCGCCGTCACCCCGATGTGGGCATGGCCGAGGAGTTCCTTGATGACGACGAGTTCGACGCCCTGTTCCAGGAGGAGGGTCGCCGCCGAGTGTCGGAGGTCGTGGAAGCGGATGCGGCGGAGCCTGGCCCGGCGGAGCAGGGCGGTGAAGTGCCGGGTGAGGGTGGCTCCTTCGATGGGGGCTCCGTTGGGCCGGGTGAAAACGTAGCCGCTGTCCTTCCAGCCGGTGCCTGCTGCTTCGCGTTCCTGGCGCTGCTGGTCGCGGTGCTGTTCGAGGGAGCGCAGGCATGGCGTGGGCAGGGCGATGCGCCGCTCGGAGCTCTGGGTCTTGGTGGGCAGGGCGGTCAGGCCGCCGGAGTTGGTGCGTTGGAGGGTGCGGCGGATGCTGGCGGTTCCGTCGGCCAGGTCGAGGTCTTCCCAGCGCAGGCCGAGGAGTTCGCCCTTGCGGAGTCCGGTGCGTAGGGCGAGTTCGAACAGCGCGTGCAGCCGGTGGCCGTGGGTGGCGGCGAGGAACGCGCGCGCCTCCTCGGTGGTGAGGGGTTCGAAGCGGCGGGGGCGGGGTGTGCCCATGCGGACGTTGCGGGCGACGTTGCGGGGGATCTCCTCTTCGCGGACGGCGTGCTCCAGGGCGGACTTGAGCACGGAGTGGACGTAGGCGAGGGTGAGCGGGGAGAGGCGCTTGGAGCAGCACTGCCCGGCGGCGCAGCACTGCGGCTGGTCGCGGGCGGTGTCGAGGCCGCGTGCGCAGCACTGGCAGGTGGTACGGAGTTGGTCGAGCCAGGTGCGGACGTCCTTGGCGGTGAGCTTGGAGAGCTTCTTCTTACCGAGGCCGGGGATGAGGTAGAGGCGGGTGCAGGCGGTGTAGCGGGTGTGGGTGTTCTCGCGGAGCCGGTGGACGGCGACGGTCTCCAGCCAGTAGGTGAGGAACGCTGCGACGCTGCCCTGCGCGGAGGGGGTGGGGACGCCGCGGTTGCTGGTGGCGATCTTCTCGGTGAGTTTGGCCAGGGCCTCTTTGCGGGTGTTGCCGTAGACGCGGACGCGTTTGCGGGTGTCGCCGACGGCCAGGACGTAGCCAGCGGCTTCCCAGCGTCCGTCCTTGCGCTGGTAGACGGTGCCGTCTCCGTTGGCGCGGATTCGGCGGGAGGCGGGGGTGTCGCGGGGTGTGGTCATCAGGCGGCGTCCTGTTCCAGTCGGGTGCGGATGAAGTCGGTGAGGGCGTGAGTCGGGATGCGGCGGGAGCGGCCGAGGGTGATCGAGCCGAGTTGCCGGGTGCGGATGAGGTCGTAGACGGCTGAGCGGCCAAGTTGGAGGCGGGCCATGACCTGGGGGACCGTCAGCAGTTCCGCTGACGTGGGCGGGGTCATGGGCGGTCCTCGCCTTCGTGCCTGAACTGCCGTTCGTGGGCGCGGTTGTGCCGGACGGCGGCGGCGAGGAGTTCTTCGCCGGGGCTGTAGCCCGAGCCGTGGTAGGTCCAGTGGCCGACGACGAGGGTCGTGCTCGGGTCCAGGTCGGGCAGGTCGGCGCGTGCGCGGGCCTGTTCGGTGCGCCAGGCGCGGCGGGCGTCGCGCAGGGCGCCGAGGGTGACCGAGTAGCAGCGGGACTTGGTGGAGAAGTGGCCCCGGAAGCCGAGCATGTGCGCCCACTTCCAGAGCTTGAGGCCGGCGAACTCCGGGCGCTGGCCGAGGTCCCAGCAGGTGCGGATCATCTGCCGCACGTGCTGTTCGACGGCGAGGTGGGGCAGGGGACAGGACTGGCCGGTACCCGCGCAGGTCCGGCATTCGACGGGCACGCCGGTCTGAGCGGACGGGGCCATCCCGCGTCCCTGGCAGGGGCGGCAGAACAGGGCGCGGTCCAGGGTGCCGGAGGCGTTGGCGGACTTGGTGGCGTACTTGGCCACGTAGGCGGCGACGGCCTGATCGGTGAGTTCGGCGTCGGTGCCGAAGGCGGCGATCTCGCGGATGTCGATCTGCTCGCCCCAGGTGAGTTCGCGCTCCCCCACGGCGTCAGAGGTGATGGTCAGGGTGACGCGCTCGGCAGCGGCCTTGATGGCACAGGTGAGGACTTCGGCGGTCGCGTGTCCGGGCGGGGGCTCGCTGCTGCCTTCCGGGCCGTCGAAGCGGATCACGGCGTGGTAGTGGACCAGGCCGCGCTTCTGGTACTCGGCGACCTTGGCGAAGGACACTCGAAGCTCTTCGCGCAGGGCCTTTTGCGTCATGTCGAGGGCAGCGGCGATCTCGCGGCGCAGGTAGATCGTGAAGCGTCGCCACAGGTCCGAGGCGTGCGCGTTGAACAGCACCGCGCCGCAGTAGTCGTAGGTTTTCGGGTCCAGCGGGGTGCCGAGCAGCGCGTCAGCGGCGTCGTGGAGCTTGCCGCATCGGCAGGGGCGGACGCTGCCGTTGGCGGTGGTGGCGCGGTTGTGGACCGGGCCGAAGGACGGGGCGGTCAGGGTGGCGAAGACGCGGGGGTGCGTGCGCACGCTCTCGGGGACGGTCTTGCCGCCGGTCAGGCCCGCGCGGATCAGTTGGAAGGTGTCGGCGGCGTAGACGCGGGAGCAGGAGGGGCAGCGCGAGGCACGGCGGTTGCCGCAGGCGGTCAGCAGGCGTCCGGTGGGTTCGTCGGTGGTGCTGTAGGAGCGCAGGACTTCACCGGTGGCGGTGTCCACGGTGGCGGTGTGGCCGATGAGGCGTACGGGTTCGGTGCAGCCGCCGAGCCGTTCGATCTGTTCGCGGAGGCGGTCGAAGTTGTCGAGGTTGACCAGTTCGACCAGGTCCCGCACGGTGGGGCTGACGATGTGGCGCAGGTCCAGCAGCGGAGTCATGGGGGCGGGTCCTTTCGTGCGGAGGTGAGCGCCCCGAGCAGCAACATGGCCGGGATGTAGGCGTGTTGAGGCTGCTCGGGGCATGGCGAACCGAGCCCGGTCGGGCGGGGTCGGTCAGGTGGGGAAATGGGCCGGCGGGGCTCAGGCGGAGAGCTGAGCGTGTGCGGCGGTGGCCAGCGGCAGCGTGACGCCCAGGCGGGCCTTCAGCTGACCGGGCGTGATGTGCTCGCCCTGTTCGGCGTGGTGCGTCTCGGCGATGCGCCGGGCGGCGTTCAGCAGGGCCTCAGGGACGGTCGGGAGCGAGGCGGTCACCGTCGCCTTGACCGGCAGAGGAGGGGGCACGAGAGCAGACGCGGGCTCGGAAGCGGTGATCACAGCCGGGGCCGGCGCGGAGACGGGTTCCGGCTCGGCGTCGAGCGGCGGGGCTTCCGGCAGGGGCTTCAAGGCCGGGGCGGGGGCGGGGGCTTCTGCCGGGGTCGGGGCGGTCAGGGTGTGGAAGTGGCGGAGGAACTGAGGGCCGACCTGGCCCCAGCCGAGCAGTAGCAGCGGCGCGACCGCATCGACAGCGGCGCGGCCGTAGTGTCCGGCCGCCAGGGGCTCGGCGACGTTGAGGGCCAGGGTCAGCAGGCCGCACAGGTGCATCAGGCGGGTTGCCGCCCTCAGCTCCTCCTGTGGGACGCCGCGCAGGGACAGGAAGCGCAGGCCGACGAGGAGCCCGACCACGGACAGGTCAACCATGGGGGCGATCAGCGGCGCGACCGGGTGGGGCACTCCCAGGCGCAGGGCCAGTGCCCAGACGTTGCCGAAGGAGAACACGAACGCCAGCAGAGCGATGACCGCCATGACCACGGTCACGGTGCGCTGTGTGAGGCGGTCTTCAGTCATCAGGCCAACTCTCCTTTCTTGATGGGGAGTTACAGGAAGGTCAGGCCGCGTCGGTCATGAGGGCGTCGGCGTCGGCGTCCATGAAGGCGGGTTTCCAGTCGACCGGGCCCTGACGCACGTTGAGGTATGCGGCCGGGTCCTCGGTCAGGTGGGCGGTGTCGTCGGCGATCCGGGCCGCGTCGGCGTCGGACACGTACGGGGTGCGCACGCGGGTGAAGCCCGGACGGCCCTGCACCCCCATAGAGGCCACCCCGACGTAGGCCGGGTCCTGGAGATTGACCGGGTTCGCGTCCGGCCAGTTGCGGATGTCGTCGCCGAGTGCGGCCACGGAGGCTTCCGCAGTCTTCTGCGCGAAGGACAGCCCCAGCGGGCACACGTCCCGGATGAACGTCGGGATCGCGTCGCCGGTCGCCTTCTGGGTGGCCAGGATGACCATGATTCCGACGCTGCGTCCCTTCTTCACCAGGTCCTCGACGAGCCGGGCGTTCTCCGCCGACAGGGCAGCCAGCTTCTTCGTCTCGGCGTCGTTGCCCTTGTACTCGCGGAAGTAGGTGTGCGCTTCGTCGATGATCAGGATCGTCAGCGGCCAGATGCGGGACGGCCCGACGTGCCACATGTTCTTCACGCCCAGCACGTCGCGGATGGACGAGGAACGGCCCCGCCGCAGCTTCACCATGCGCTTGAACAGGTCGTTGGCTTCGGCCAGGTCGTCACCCGCGAAGGCGAACAGGCGGGGAGTCAGATCGGCGTAGTCCCCTTCGTGGGCGGTGGAGACCTTGCCGTCCGCCACGGCGAACTGAACCGCGTCGGAGGGCGCCAGGTCGCAGATGAGCTTGTTGATCAGCGACGTCTTGCCGAAGCCGGGCAGGCCGGCCACGGTCACCCCGGGAACGTTCGCCAGGGGCAGGCTAACGTCTTCGGCGTACTCGTCCAGTCCGAGCCCCCACGTGTCCAGGCTCCCCGGCACCGCGCCCGTGGGCACGTGCTCAGTCGGCGTTGTGAGCGGGTCCAGGCGCACGGCCCGGATCACCACCTGCCCGGGACCGTCTGGCAGCACGGATACCCGCGTGCAGCGCCAGGCGTCGGCGAGGAAGCGCGCCGAGCGCTGGAACTCCTCCAGCCCGACCTTCGGCAGGCACTTGGCCCGCACCACCACCCCGAACCGGTCCGGCTTCACCTTGATCCGAGGGACCAGGACCCGGGGCTTGGGCGTCTCTCCCTCACGGCTGACCAGCTCGGCGAGGAACGTCGGCGTCTTGTCCGTCACCGACAGGCCCGCCATCTTGGCGAGGCGCTCCCACCCGAACCGGATGCGCATCCCCTGACGGATGCTCGCCCGGGTCTCACGATCGACCCGCAGGTAGCGGACGATGGCCACCACGGCCCACAGGGCAGCCAGGGCGAGGACCGCCCCGATCAGGACCGGGGCGATCTCGTTCATGTGCTTCACTTCATGCCTTTCACGTCGTAGATGAACCCGAGGAGCGCCGCCTCCGGGTCGAAGCGGTCCATGCGGCCGATTGCCGGATACCCCAGCGCCACCAGGACGGCGGCGACCTCATCGATCAAGCCCGGGGAGAACCGGCCGTCGGCGCCGACCGGAGCAGGCAGGGAGTACGCCGACTGCCTTACAGTGACGGTCACTTGACCGTCTCCAGGCGGCCCACCCGGTAGGCGATGCCCTCCGAAAGCTGACCGTTGAAGAGCCGCGCCCACGGCGTGGCGAACAGGTCCACCGGCCGCACCATGACGCCCGGCTTCAGCCCCTCGGGGAGACCGGACTGGGCAACGGTGAGCTTCATGATCTCCGCGCGCCCCTCCTCCATGAGCATCACCGTGACCGTGAACAGGGGCTCGCCCGTCTCGCGGTCGGTCGCGATCTCGCCGGTCTGCGGGTCCTTGATCTTCGGTGTCGCGTCGGTGCCCGTCATGCAGACAGCCGAGGGCAGCAGTCCGACGCGAATCCTGGTCATAGCCATGGCAGTTCCCTTGTTCGGGGGTCGCTTGTTCGACCTGCCAGAACCCTAGCCGCACAACTGAAACAAGCGCAACAAGCGATACATATGGAACAAGCGTTGGTGTCGCTACAGCCGGGACAAGCCCGGTCCGTGTGTCATCTGTGCTAGGTCCCCGCTACCCTCGGAGGCATGACGTTGCCGTTTGAAGAGGACTCCCGGCCCCCGTATATGCAGGCCGCCGCTGCCCTGCGCAAGGAGATCCTTGAAGGTCGGCTTGCCCCTGGGGACAAGCTCCCGACGGCGCGAGAGCTGCAAGAGAAGTACGGACTGGCCAGCTCGACCATCCAGAGCGCCCTGCGCGTACTCAAGAACGAAGGGCTGATCTACTCGGTCCAGAGCCGGGGAAGCTACGTACGTCAGCGTGCTGGTGCAAAGGCCAAGCCCGGTAAGGAAGTTGTCAAGAAGACGCCGTTCATGACGGAAGTCATGGATGAGATCATGCACAACTTGGGATTCAGCCAGGAGTTCATCCACGCCGGGCGCCCGGAGCCCGCCTACCTCGTCCAGGGGCAGCCGCGCCCGAAGCCGGAGAGCCCCGTGGAGGCCGCTGAGGACAAGCCGGTCCCCGAGCAGACGACGGCCGAGCGGATCAGGGAGCTGACCGAGGACGAGCTGACCCAGCAGGCGGTTGCCCTGACCGGCGAACTCCGACGCCTTGAGGAGATCTACCAGAAGGCCCAGGACACGGCCCGCCAGCTCACAGAGGAACTGCTGCACCGGCGGGAGGCTCGGGAACGTCAGGCCCAAGAACCGCACACACCTCAATGAGGGCCCCCGCCGCCGCCAGAACCTCCGCCGTGCGCTCGCCGGACGAGTGGGAGAGCACCCCATCCCGAGAAGTTGCCAGCCGCGCGCAGCGGCTCCAGGCGTGTTCGCGGTGGTGACGAAGATCGGCAGAGCGGTGTAGAGCCGGAGCTGTTACAAGTTTCTTTACTGGATCAAGTTTCTTTACTGGATCAAGTTTCTTTACTGGATCAAGGCGGCCCGCTGTCGCGGGCCGCGCGCGCTCCGGACAGGCGGGGCCGTCGCCCGCTCCTGTCTCCGCCCCGCTCAGCGGCGGCCCCGCCTGTCCGGGCGCGCAACACCAGCGAGAGCGGCCGTGGGCAACAAGGCTCTGCTTCAACCCTTGCCCTCCCTCCGAGGGACCAGCGGGCCGAGCGCCGCTGCGGCGCCGTCGTGGTGAATGGTTGTGGGTCGCGGGTCGTGCCCCTCGCCGGCCGGTTCCCGAAGGCGTACCAGGAACCCCCGAGGGCCGCCAAGGCCGAGCGCAAGCGTCACCTGGTGAGCCTTGGCGGCCCCCGGAGAACCCTGGTCCGGCGGAGCTGCCCGACCGACGAGGGACCCGTCCCGCTCAGGCCCGCAGCCTGCCGGAGGCTCCGGCGCCGCGTGTGGCGGTGGGTCACCGTCCCGGGTGGGTATCTGCCCAGAGAGCCCGGTCAGTTCGCCCACCCGGCGTACCGTGGCGCTGGAGGTGGTGAGCAGATGGCGATGGAACTCGCGGACAACGTACGGAAGTACCGGCGCCGCGCCGGGATGAGCCAGGAAGAGCTTGCCCACGCGGCGGGCCTGTCCCCGGCGACCGTCCGGAAGGTTGAGCAAGGTGGAACGGTCCGCATGGAGACGCTTCACGCTCTGGCCCGCGCTCTGGGCATCCCCACGACGGCACTCGTCGCCTCCGACGCACCGGAGCCCGTGGGACGGGCGGAGGAGCCGAACCGGCTCAACCTCATCCAGCTTCGCGCCGCGCTCACCCCGGCGGTGGGGCTCGTCGACCAGGACGCCCAGGCCGTGGGCGAGGAACCGAACCTGCGCGCCTACGCGCGAACGGTTCGAGACGCGCGGGTGCTGTACTTCGCCGACAGCTACAAGAGCGTCGCCGCCCAACTGCCCGGCCTGTTGCGGGACGCCGCGCGGGCCGTCGCCCACTACGACAGCGGCGAAGAGCACCACCAAGCCCTGCTCGCCCGCGCCGAGGCGTTGCGCCTGGCCGGCACGTATCTCACGCAGGTGAGGCAGTACGACATCGCCTACACGGCCCTGCGAGGCGCTATCACGGACGCGCGGGAGGGCGGGGACCTGCTCGCGGCCGGTTCCGGAGTCGGTTGCATGTGCTGGCTGCTGGTGCGGCAGGGCCGGTTGGAGGAGGCGGAGCGGATCGCCGCCCAGAGCATGGACGTGGTGGAGCCGAAGATCACCGGTGCCGAGCCCGACCACTACGCGGTGTGGGGCGGTCTGGCCATGGAGGCCGCAGCCGCGGCGGCACGCAACAACCGCCCGGACGAGGCCAAGGAGTACCGCAGGGCGGCGCGGGTGGCGGCAACCGCCGTCGGCACGGCGCACCGCAACGTCTCCCGGCACTGGTCCGTCTTCGGACCGGTGACCGCTGCCATCAAGGCACTCGAAGACTCCATGGTCGTCGGGGACGCCCGCGCGGTGGTGCGCAAGGCGGGCGAGGAGGTCGAGCTGTCGCCGAAGGCGTGGAAGCGACTGGGCAGGCCCAGCACGAATGACGGGAACCGCTTCACCCTGGACATGGCGCGCGCCCACACGCGAACCGGAGACCTGTCGGCGGCCATGGACGAGCTGACCCGCGCTCGGGAAGCCGCCCCCGAGTGGCTGAGGCACCAGAACTCGGCGGCCGAGACGATGCAGGAGATCCTGAGCAAGCGCAAGCGCACGCTGACCAGCGACATGCGCGAGATGGCCGGCTACCTAGGCGTGGTCGGATAGCTGCTACGTAGCGTGGCAATTCGCGGACCTTGCGTTGCGATCTGCCCTGCTGGGTCCGTGGATTGACGGCAAGTCAGCTCGTTACGGTCGCCGTGTCCTGTTCCAGCGACTGAGGCCGGGGATCCACTGTGGGCATGCCGAGGAGCGACGCGGACCATCTGCGTCGCAGGGAGTTGCACGAAGCGGCGTCGGGCATGGCGGGACCCCGCCTGCTGCCATGGACCACCGAGGACGGGCGCCCCTGCTACCTGAGCACCGACGGCGAGGGCTACATCTCGACGCTCGCCGACGGCATCGAAACCGTGCAGCTCGGCATGGGCCAGGAGCTGCTGGAGTACGCCCGGGGCATCCTGACCCCCGGAGTCAAGGCACAGTCGGCCGTCGAGTACCGCTGGCTCGCATGTCGGCTGGCCGAGGCCCTGTCGGACGCGCTCAGGGTCGCCGAGTCGCGCGGAGAGCGCATCCCGGCGCCGCAGGAGGAGGGTGAACCTGCGAACGCCAGCCTCCTTGGCGGGCAGGGGGAACGCTGATGGGCAAGACCACCCGCTACCGCTTCCGCGAGTACCACGTGACCACCGTGACCGACCCCATGGCGCTGCCGACCTTCGAGGCGCTCTGCGTCACCGGCGAAGAACGGGACTGCGCTGCCGCGTCCGGCGAGCTGCACACCCCCGAGGAGCTGACGCGCTGGATCGCCGGACACTGCGCCCAGACCGGTCACCAGTCGTACGAGCAAACCACACGCACCATCGTCCGCGCCGAGCCCGGAGCCTGGCAGTAGGATCACGCGCGCGGCCGACACCAGCACGACTGGTCTACACCTCTGACGGCAGTAGAGACGGCAACAACCACGGACTTCGGCGCACATCTACGGACGCCGACGGACCGTCAAATCACCTTTGACCTGCGAAAAAGCAGGTGGAGAGGGGTCGCGTAGCACACGTACTATGTACTCGCCGGGACGACGCCGGTGCTGGTGCATAATTGTCCTGGCGGCGGTGGCTTTTTTGGTAACCTTTTCAAGTCTAAAGCGCAACTGGCTGACGAGGCGATGAGGGCCAAGCGTGTCCCCATGAAGCTGGGGGACCTCAAGGACTTTGAGTTGCCGGACCTGGGCGATGCCGACAAACTTGCAGACACGCATGGCATGGATGATCATCGCCTGTTGGACTCGATGAATAATCCAGATGGGATCGGAGGAAGCATCATCCTCGGCGACGGAGAAGTTCTTAATGGCAATCACCGAATAGCTGAGGCCCTACGGCGAATGGGCAAACCGGAGCATCCTCTGTTCACGCCTGACAGGGAGATCTTGGTCGTACCATAAGGAATCCAGAAGCCGCCCGGCCCTATAGCTGGGCGGCTTCTGGCATGTGCCATGATTCTGGCGGGATTCAGAATTAGTTGAGGTGTTGTAGCGTGCGGAATTGGATGGGTAGCTTGAGTCGCGTACAGTCCTGGCTTGGCTGGCCAGTCCCCAGGTCGGTCATGGTCGCATCGCGCGAGAGGGTCGCCGCACTGGCGGAAGTGGCTCAAGCGCGAGGGTTTAGCAGGAAGGGGGATGGCTTGGATCTGGAGACTGGGGAGACCTTTATCATCATCCCGTACCTCCCGGAGTCTTCGCCTGAAGCTAGCTGGATGTGCCTCGTTATTGAATTCCCGCATTCCATGGATCTAGATGACGGGACGAGGCCTCAATGCAGCTTCTATAGGCTTGACGTGTCGGAAGCCGACCTTAAATCACTTCCGGCAGCCAAAGCCAAGATTAGAGATCAACTGCTGCATTGGATGGCCTGGGAAGCATACAGGGGCCGACCTTAGCTTCAATATTTAAAATCAGACTCGCCGGGATTGGCGTATGGTCAAAATGGCATCACCTAGCCCATCCGCATCTCACGCGCATCGAGGCGAGGCGCGAAATTTTAGCCACTTCACTGTGGATTAACCTGGAGGCCCCGCTGAGCATATTCGGCGGGGCCTCCAGCCGTCTTGACGGCAGTACTCAGGTTGAACTCGCCTTGTTGTCGGTGCTGACGGACCTTGATTCCTGCGGTACAACTGCTGGCGATACGCGCAGGGGGGCGGGTTCACTACCCAGGAGCAACAGCGTCGGGAACGGGTGCGGCTGGAGGCAGAACTCCCGCGACAACGGACTCGACGCCGTCGCGGTCCGGCGCGACCCGGTGGGCGTCACCGTGATCGCCGCCCAGGCGAAGCGCACCAAGAGCTCGTAACAGGATCTTGTGGATGTGGGCTGGTGGGCCGTGTCCGGTGCGACGATTCATCCGTTGGTGGTGTGTGAGTGCGCCGTGGGTGGTCGATGACGAGTTGTGGTCTCTGATCGAGCCGGTCCTGCCGACGTGGCCGGAGCGGTCGCCGGGGCCTCGGCCGGTGGACGACCGGTTGTGTCTGCAGGGCGTCCTGTTCGTGCTGTTCATCGGTATCACCTGGCAGCAGCTCCCGCTGGAGCTGGGCTTCGGTTCGGGTCAGACGTGCTGGCGCCGGCTGTGCCGGTGGACGGAAGCAGGGGTGTTCGACCAGGTTCACCGGATACTGCTCGCCGAGCTGAACGCGGCTCGACGGATCGACTGGACGCGCGCCTGCGTGGACGCCTCCCACGTCCACGCGAAAAGGGGGGGGGTGCCGAGGTTGGCCCGTCGCCGGTCGACCGCGGAACGTCGGGCAGCAAGCACCACCTGATCTGCGACGGCAACGGCACCCCGTTCAAGGTCATCACCACCGGCGGCAACGTCCCTCACATCACCCAGGCCCTCACCCTCGTCGACGGGGTCCCACCTGTCTCGGGCCAACCCGGACGGCCGCGCAAACGGCCCAAGTCCCTTTTCGGGGACAAGGGTTACGACAGCCGACATGTCCGACGCGAGCTGATCCGCCGTCGGATCCTGCCCGTCATCTCCCGACGTGGGCGAGCCCGACATCCGCGGCCTCGGCAAGCTCCGCTACGTGGTGGAGCAGACCTTCGCCCTGCTCCACCAGTTCAAGCGCCTCGCCACCCGCTGGGAACGACGCCTCGACCTCCACGACTCACTCATCTCACTCGCATCAGCCCTCATCTGCTGGAGACGACTCAACAACCCGAAGCCGTGATCGTGTTACAAGCTCTAACTGATCGTTTCCGAATGAGGTTCGGAGCTTCCTCAGGCAGATGACGCCGCAGGCGAGTTGAAGCAGGCTCAGGTGGAGGTCGGCGTCTATCTCGTAGCGGATCCGCAGGCGCTTGAACTGGTGCAGCCAGGCGAAGCTCCGCTCAACGACCCAACGGGTCTTGCCGAGTCCGGAGCCGTGGGCCACACCGCGGCGGGCGATCATCGGCTTGATGCCGCGCTTCCACAGCAGTCGGCGGTACTTGTCGTAGTCGTAGCCCCGGTCGGCGAAGAGCCTGCGCGGCCGCTGTCGTGGCCGTCCGCTCAGGCCCCGGACGAGCGGGATCGCATCCAGGAGCGGCCAGCTGGGTGACGTCGTGACGGTTCCCGCCGGTGAGCGTGATGGCGAGTGGGGTGCCGTGCCGGTCGACGATCAGGTGGTGCTTGCTGCCCGGTCGGCCCCGGTCGACCGGCGAAGGTCCGGTGTGAGCCCCCCTTTGAGGGCCCTGACGTGCGAGCCGTCGATCGCTGCGTCGTCCATCTCCAACAACCCTGCGGCCCGCAGTTCGGCGAGAAGCACTTCGTGCAGACGAGGCCACACCCCGGCCTCGGTCCAGTCCCGCAAGCGCCGCCAGGCCGTCACGCCACTGCACCCGGTCCGCTCCGCGGGCACGTCCCGCCAACTCACGCCCTTGCACAGCACGTACACGATGCCGCGAAGCGCGGCACGGTCATCCGCCGGCAACCGCCCGGGGTAGCGGTGACGGCGCGGCGGGCGCGATGGAAGCAGCGGAGCCACCCGCTCCCACAAGTCATCAGGTACAAGATCATCCGACACGGGCAGCACTCTGCTGCCTGGTCACCTCAACTGCCAAGCCCCCAAACCGAACTCATTTTGAAATGATCAGTAAGGCGACGGACGGCAAGTCCAAGGTCCTAACCGTAGACCTACTCAACGGAACGTACGACGGTCCCCAAGCAAACAGCCCCATCGCCATCTGGAAGATCGTGGCCCTGGCTGCGGCCTCCGCCGGAGACCTCGCGATCACCTACACCGCCCCCAGTGGTCCATGATGAGAACTCGCGGCGTTGGCCCTCATAGATCGATCAGTACCACCACAGGCCGATATCGCGCCGGCCAAGAGTGCTCCCGGTGGTCGCCTCGCCTCAGTGGCGGCCCAAGTGAGCATTCGCCCGCCACTTGTCACTTTCAGTGAGCTGCCGGGGCAACAGGGAGGCCACGAAGCAGTGCTGGCCAGCCTTCCGAAGTCGATGCCAAGCCCTCGCGCATGCTCAAGCTCGCCTTGCCCGACGAGTCACCTCTATCCAGACGCCGACGTCACTGGATGCAGCCGCCTAGCTCCAGACTGCGATCGTGCAAATCCGACCGGTCTGAATAGTGCGTGCTGATCGCGTGCTGGAGAACGCAGACCTCATCGCCAGAACTGCTATGACCTGCGAGACGTCCGCCTCTCAAGCAAGTGACAACCGCTCAAGGAAGTTTCGCGTCACCGATGCGTGCCAAATGCGTGCTGCAACACCAGAAGCCCTTCCACCGGAAGGGTGAAAGGGCCCCTGACCTGCATCTTTACGTGGGCGCAGACGGTTTCGAACCGCCGACATCCGCCTTGTAAGGGCGGCGCTCTACCGCTGAGCTATGCGCCCCCGTCGCGTGGCGCCACCGCAGGGCGGCGTACGACGAGGGACAAGAGTACCTGCTCCGGGGCGTGGTCCGCCGCAGGGTTCCGGGGTATGGGATGGCAGGGGGTGCCTGGATCGGCGGGTGATCGGCGAGAATGGGCCGGAGTGCAGTGGACGGGGCAGCAGGGAGCGTGGCGTGAGCGTGGCCGGAGGCGGCTGGTGGCGGCGGGGCGACGGCCGGCGGGATGCGGCCAGGGCGGCTCGGGATGCGGCGCAGCAGGCGTTCTACGAGCTGGACTCCACCCAGCGGGAGGCCGAGCTGGCGGTGGAGACGGTGAAGGCGGCCGGGGACGAGCGGACGGCGCGTCAGGCGGTGGCGGAGTTCCAGCAGCTCGGGGCCCGGGTGAACGAGGTCACCGTGGCGTACCTGGGGGCGCTGGACGCGCAGGACCTGGACGACGAGGAGCTGGACGGAGCGCGGGCCGAGCAGGCGCGGCAGGGGTTGAGCCGGGCCGAGCAGCAGCTGAACGGGACCAAGGGCGAGCTGACGGCGTTCATGGCGCGGTTGCAGCCGGTGATCGACCAGGCGGAGAGCCGGCTGATGCGGGTGACGCCGGCCGTGGCGCAGGCGAAGCAGGCGCTGCTGGGGGCGACCACCGCGCTGGAGCAGGTGCGGACGGCGGGGTTGAAGGCGGACGACCTGGCGGCCCGACTGGCACAGTTGGCGCCGGAGTTGACGAAGCTGAACGAGGGCGCCGGCCGGCACGGGGTGGAGCCGACGCTGCAGCGGGCCGAGGACGTGCGGTTGCGGGCGGACGCGGTGCGGATCGCGGCCGAGCAGTTGCCGGAGAAGGCGCGGGAGATCGACCGGCGGGTGGGGAGCCTGCGTACCAGGATCCAGGCGCTGGAGACCAAGGCCGGGACGGTGGAGCCGGCGCTGAGCGAGCTGCGGCGCGGGTTCAGTGCGGCGTGCTGGCAGGACCTCCAGCAGGTGCCGGAGCAGGCGGAGGAGGCGGTGCGGACGGCCCGGGCCAAGCTGACCGAGGCGACCGGGGCACGGGACGAGCAGCGCTGGCCGGACGCGACCGGGGCGATCGGCACCGTCCGGGCGGTGCTGGACGAGGCCGACGGGCGGATCGCGGCGGTGCACGGGCGGGTGCGACAGCTGAAGGAGGTCGCGCACGATCCGCAGCGGGAGATCGAACAGGCCCGGTTCGCGATCCGGGACGCGCAGCGGCTGGCGATGGCGGGGCGGCAGACGCCGGACCCCCGGCACGCGGCTCCGCTGGACGCGGCCGTGGCGCGGCTGGACCGAGCGGTGGCCGCGCTGGAGGAGTCGGGGCGGCACCCGGACTACTGGCACTTCCTGACCGAGCTGGCCGGGGTGAAGGAGAGTGCGGCCGGGGTGGTGGCGATGATCCGGGGCACGCACGCCTGAGCCACGGGCGGAGTGGCGGCCGTCACATTACTGGCTGGTAACTTCCTTGCTAGAGTCGCCCCATGGCACGTAAGCGCGGCAGCATCAGCGCCACCACCTTCCGACGCGGCATCAACTTCTGGCCGCCCTTCCTGTTCGCCGGCATCCGGGTCCTGGCGGTCTCCGACGACTACCGCTCCGCCAAGGTCCGCCTCCGGCTGCGCTGGTTCAACCGGAACTGGGTCGGCACCCACTTCGGCGGGTCGATCTTCGCGATGACCGACCCGTTCTGGATGCTGCTGGTGATGCAGAACCTGGGCCGGGAGTACGTGGTCTGGGACGCCGCCGCGACCATCGACTTCGTCTCGCCGGGGCGCGGGGACGTGTTCGCCGAGTTCGTGCTCAGCGAGGACCGGATCGCCGAGATCAGGGAGCTGACGGCGGAGGGCAAGAAGGCGCTGGTCTGGTTCGACACCGAGGTGCTGGCGGCGGACGGCACCGTGGTGGCCCGGCTGCGCAAGCAGGTATACGTCCGGCAGAAGCGCCGCGAGGCCTGAGACCCACGACGGCGGCAGCGCCCGCCGATCTGCGGCGGCGACCTCTGTTGCGCGGCAGCACCCTCCGATGTGCGGCAGCGCCCACCGATGTGCGGGAGGGCGCTCCGCTTGCGGGGAGGTCCGGGACTTCGGCCGCCCGTCACCATATTGCGTGCCGTCTGACAGTCGGATGACGCAGACTCGGTCCGAGAGATCTTGTGCCCGAGGACCGAAGGACGATTCCCATGACCAACCGGCCGTTGACCCTGATGGCTGTGCACGCCCACCCCGACGACGAGGCCACCGGGACGGGGGGTGTGCTGGCGCGGTACGCGGCGGAGGGCATCCGCACGGTGCTCGTCACCTGTACCGACGGCGGCTGCGGCGACGGCCCCGGCGGCGTGAAGCCGGGCGAGCCCGGCCACGACCCGGCGGCCGTGGCGGCCGTCCGGGAGGAGGAACTCCGGGCCAGCTGCGAGGTGTTGAACATCAGCCACCTGGAGCTGCTGCGGTACGCGGACTCCGGGATGATGGGCTGGCCGAACAACGAGGCGCCCGGCGCGTTCTGGGGCACTCCGGTGGAGGAGGGTGCGGCCCGGCTCGCCGAGCTGATGCGCGAGTACCAGCCGGACGTGGTGGTGACGTACGACGAGAACGGCTTCTACGGCCACCCCGACCACATCCAGGCGCACCGGATCACCATGGCCGCGCTGGAGCTGACCGGACTGGCCTCGAAGGTGTACTGGACCACCATGCCACGCTCCGGCTTCGCGAAGTTCGGCGAGGTGATGCGCGAGCTGGGCGAGGAGTGGGACGAGCCGGCGGAGGAGACGGCTGAGGCGGCGACCGAGACGGCAGAGGCCGCCGAGCCGGTGGAGTCCACCCAGGGGACGCAGGCGGCGGTGCGGGAGCCTGCGGAGCTGCCGGAGATCGGGCTGCCGGACGACGAGATCCAGGTGTGGGTGGACACCCGGGAGTTCGGCGGCCAGAAGTTCGACTCGCTCGCCGCGCACGCCAGCCAGGGCGAGAACATCTTCTTCCTCAAGATGGGGAAGGAGAGGTTCACCGAGCTGATGGGGATCGAGACCTTCGTGCGGGTCAAGGACACCACCGGAACGTCGCTGCCGGAGGACGACCTGTTCGCCGGCCTGCGCTGACGCGGTCCGGAGCGACCCAAACGGACCACACCCTTCCTTCATCAACGTGACGCTTCCGTGAGGCAGTTGTGACCTGACCCCTTGTCAGGTGCACTATTCGTACCTACCTTTCAGGATCAGGACCCCGGCCCCACCCGGCCGGCGGTCCGCGACGGCCGCGACCGGCGGCGTCGCGAGGGCGCGCACGACAAGACCTGGAGGCGTCACATGTCCACTGCCGTGATCACCGAAGTCCGCGACGCAGGGCCGCTGCTGGTCGACGACGAGCTCCTGCGGTTCGAGGACGACGACCGCAGCGAGCACGAGGCCACGGCCTGTCTCGCGGACCCGTGGGTGACCGCCACCACCCGCTTCGCCTGCGACTGGAACTCCTGACAGTGGCCGGGTCCACCGCCGGCCGCCGCACCTCCTCGGACGACCTCTGGTCGTACCTGACGGATCCGCGGATGCCGGCGGTGGACCACGGCTGGAAGCTGCACGTCTCGGCCCGGCCCGGCGAGCTCGACGCGGTGACCGCCCTGATCCGGCCGGTGCTGCTGCGGTACGTCTGCCACGCCAAGTGGGCCAAGGACCCGGAGACTCTGCGCGAGATCAACTCCGGTGCACGGAGCGCTGGTTCGGTCGGCAAGGCGGTGACCGTCTATCCGGCGCCCGGCGCTCTCACGGCACTCGCCGACGAGCTGGTCGAGGTCCTACGGGGCCGGGAGGGCCCGCAGATCGTCAGCGACCGGCGGGTCGATCCGCAGGCCCCCGTCTACTACCGCTACGGCCCCTTCACCGGCGAGTACCGGACCGGTCGGAGCGGTCGACTGGAGTCGGTGATGACCGGCCCCGACGGCCGGCTCTTCGACGGCCTGGCCGGCTCCGCGTTCCGCTGCCCGCCCTGGGCCGAGGACCCCTTCGAGCAGCGGCGAGGGAAGGCCGAACGGGCGGACGCCGCAAGCGGGTTCGGCGGCGGACGGTACCGGGTCACGGCCGGCATCGCCCGCAAACCGCAGGGCAACGTCTACCGCGCCGACGACCTGGCCACCGGCCGGCCGGTGGTGGTCAAGCAGGCCCGGGCCTTCGTCGGCGAGGAGGAGTCCGGCGCGGACGCCCGGGACCGCCTGCGGCACGAACACCGGGTGCTGACGGCACTGGACGGCGTGCCCGGAGTACCGCGCGCGGTCGACTACTTCCGCCACCGGAGCGACGAGTACCTGGTGATCGACAGCTGCGGAGACCGGGACCTGCGGCGGGAGGTGCAGCGGCGTGGCCCGTACCGGGGCAGCGGCCACCAGCACGGCGGGGCCTTGCAGTTGGGGATGGAGCTGCTGCGCGTCCTGGACCAGGCCCACCGCCGGGGCGTGGTGGTCCGCGACCTCAAGCCGGACAACGTGGTGCTGGACGCCGAAGGCCGCTGCCACCTGGTCGACTTCGGGATCAGCAGCCTGCACGGCACCGGCCCGGAGGGCGGCACCCCGGGCTACGGCACTCCCACCCGGACGGACCGGCCACACGGGCCCGCGAACGGAGCGGCCGACGACCTCTACGCGCTCGGGATGACCCTCGGCTTCGCGGCCACCGGCCTGGACCCGGTGCTGGTCGACCCCGACCGGACCGTCAACCGGGAACGCACCCTGACCGGTCTGGCCTGGGCCCTCCCCGGCGCGGAACACCACGGGCTCCGCACCGTGATCGGCGAGTTGACCGACCCGGAGCCGACCGTGCGGGCCACCGGGGCGGAGCGGCTACGGCGCGGGGTGGCCGGTGTGCCGGCGCCCGGCACGGCGGCCACCCGTCCTGGACCCCGGCTCGGGGACGGGCAGGTGGCGGAGATCATCGAGCACACGGTCGCCTACTGCGTCGCCGAGGCGGAGCGGATCGTGGACCCGGTGCTCGCCGCCCGGACGAACGTCCCCACCCCGATCGACCTCTACGGCGGCAGTTCGGGGCTCGGCCTGGAGCTGCTGCATCACCTGCACCGGCCCGAAGTGCGCGGCGCGGTGGGCTCGTTGGCGGAGTGGACGGCACGGCAAGCTGCGAGCAGCAGGCTGTCGCCGTCGTTCCACTCGGGACTGACCGGTGTCGGGCTGTTCCTCACCTCGGCGAGCGCAACGGGGGTGACGGAGGCGTGGACGTGGTGGGGCGACCGGCCCGCCGTCCCCGCGACCGGCCCGGACGGCGGGCCGCCGGAGGCCGACCTGATCGAGGGCGTGGCCGGCATCGGCACCGCCCGCCTGCTGCTCGACCGCCTCGACCCGGACGGGGGACACCGGGCCGTCGCCGACACCTGCGCCGCACTGCTCGCCTCCGGCCGGGCCCGGCTGACTCCCCCGGACACCGACCGGCCCGGGGACGCCGCACTGCGCCGAGGCCTGGCGCACGGCGACGCCGGGGTCACAGCCTTCCTGCTGGAGTACGCCCGGGTGAGCGCCGACCCGGACGCCGACGCCCGGGCCCGCCGCGCCTGCGCCGAGCTGGCCACCGTCACGCCCGGCCTCATCGCGGCTGCCGCCGCCCCGGGGGCGACCCGCCGCTACGGCTCGTGGTGCCGGGGCCTGGCCGGGATCGGGGCGGTGCTGGCCCGGGCCGCCGGGCACCTGGACGAGCCCGGGTACCTGACGCTCGCTCAGCAGGCCGCCCGCAGCTGCGTGGCGCTGGCACCGCGCATGCCGCTGGTCAACCAGTGCTGCGGGCTGGCCGGGGTGGGCGAGTTGCTGGTGGACCTGTGCGGGGCCGGGGACGACGAGTTCCGGGAGGCTGCCGGGACGGTCGCCTCGATCATCCTGAGCCGCAGCGGCGGCACCCCGTCCCGCCCGGTCTTCCCTGATGCCGGGCTGACCGGGGCCAGCGCCACCTGGGCCGGCGGCTCCGCCGGGGTGCTCGGGTTCTTCCGGCGGCTCCACGACCACGGCGGCCCCCGCCTCGGCCTCCCGGGCTGACCGCACCGACCGGACTGGTCGGCGGGCCCGTCCGACCCGAGGCCGAGGAGCGATGCCCGCTCGGCACCGGGGCCGCTTCCCCGGGCGCACCGGGAGGGGCCAGCGGGCGGGCCCGGACAGACGGACCAGGTCGGCGGGTCGCCGGACGGCGAGCCCGGGGCAGAACGGCCGGTACGCTGCCGCCATGCCTCGTTACGACTTCCGCTGCCGCTCCTGCGGTGACACCTTCGAACTCAGCCGCCCGATGGCCCAGTCCAACGACCCGGCGGTCTGCCCCCAGGGCCACCCGGACACCGTCAAGCTGCTCTCCGCCGTCGCCGTCACCGGCGGTGCGGGCGGTGGCGCCCCGCAGCAGCCCGCCGGTGGCGGCGGAGGCTGCTGCGGTGGTGGCTGCTGCGGCTGACCGGACGCGCCCGGACCCGCCAGGAGCAGCCGGAGCCGCGAGCACCCACGCCCGGCCGGACCGGCGGACAGCACGGACCCCACGGCACGGAGGCCAGGGGCTCAGGCCCGCGTCTCGGCCTCGACTCCGGAGCCGGTGCCGACACCGGTACCGGCACCGGCACTGGCACTGGCACTGGCAGCACTCCGCACGGTGCTGAGGAACTGACGGACGATCTCCTCCCCCGCCGCCACCCCCACCTGGGTGAGCGCGGTGACGCCCGGCCCGGTCCAGCCGCTGTCGGCCAGCTCGCCGTGGCCGGGCCGCCAACCCTGCTCGGCGGCGAGCAGCAGGTCGGCGTCCAGCAGCGAGTCACCGGCCGAGAGCACGGTGGCCGCGCCGACCCGGCGCTCGACCTCCGCCAGGGCGGAGCTCTTGCTGAGCGGGGTGGGCACCGCGTAGACCTTGCGGCCCTGGAGCGAGACCGACCAGCCGCGCTCGGCGCACCAGCCGGTCAGCTCGGCCAGCCACCCCGCCGGCAGCTGGGCCCGCTCGACCACCAGGTAGGCGAACAGACCGTCGGCCACCCGCCGCTTGTGGGTCCACTCCGGGTCGGCGGCCAGCGCCAGGTGCTCGACCACCTCCGCCAGCGGTGAACTCCCGGCCTCCAGACGGGACTTGACCTCGGCCTGCCAGTCCTTGTCCGGCACGCCGCCGACCAGCAGCTGCCCGCCGTTGGCGCAGATCGCGTACGAGGGCACCCAACCGGGCGTCGGGCCGGGCAGGTTGACCCGCTCGTACTGGGCCCGGGTGCGGGTGGTGGCGGGGACGAAGACCGCCTCCTGCACCAGCTGGACCAGCAGCTCGGCGGCCTGCTCGGTCATGAAGGAGAGCGCCTTGCCGTCGTGCACCTCCACCGAGAGCAGCCGGGGGGCGAGCCGGTCCGGCACGTCCAGGGCCAGGGCCCGGTTGGAGTAGATCAGGGTGCGGTCCAGGTCGCTGGCGACCAGGAACGGACGGTTCATCAGTGCTCCAGTCATCGGTGCGCGGCCCTTACCGCGCAGCCTGTACCGCGTCAGGCTGCTCCGAAGCCTGCACGGCCGTGCCGTCGGCGCCGGTCGCGCCTCGGGTGTAGCGGGGGTGGATCAGGCCGACGCAGGTGTACGGGAGGTCGTCCACCTCCTCGACGGGGACGCCCCGTTGGGCCGCCAACAGGCGGACGTGCTCCAGGTCGGCGCCGGCGCCGCGGCGGGCCAGGATGCGCCAGGGCACCCGGCGCAGCAGCACCCGGGTGGTCTCGCCGACCCCGGGCTTGACCAGGTTGACGCTGCCGATGCCGTACTCGGTGCTGATCCGCTCCATCCCGGCCCAGCCGGCCCAGTCCGGGGCACGGTCCGCCGCGCCGGCCTCGGAGGCGAGGAGCTGCGCGGCGGCCTCGGCGGCCTCCCGGACGGCCCCGAAACGGTCGGCCACCGCCGCCACGAAGTCGGCCGAGACGTCCGCGCCGGCCAGCTCGCGGTAGTACTTGGCGCCGTGGAAGTCGTCCGGGCCGATCAGGTCGTCGCGCAGCACGGTGCGCGAGATGAGGCCGGAGACGGTCGAGTTGAGGCAGGCGGAGGGGATCAGGAAGTCGTCCCGGGTGCCGTAGGTACGCACGCAGCGGCCCGGGTCGGCGAGCACCGCGAGTTCGGGGTTGAAGCCGGTGCCCTCCAGGGCGGCGGCCAGCTCGCGGGTGATGGCGCCCTTGCCGGTCCAGCCGTCCACGAAGACCACCTGGGCCGGGTCGTGGTGGGCCGCGAGGTAGCGGAGCGCGGTGCGGTCGATGCCCTTGCCCCGGACGATCGAGACGGCGTAGTGCGGGGTGTCCAGACCGTGCACGGCGGCGAACCAGCGGCGCAGCAGGATGCCCACCGGGGTGCCCGCCCTGGCCAGCGAGGCGAACACCAACTCCCGCTCGCCGCGCAGCCGTTCGATCCGGAGCAGCTCGGCCACCGTGCCGACCGCGAGCGCGATCCGGTCCACCGAGGCGGTCAGCGCCGCCTGGTAGAGCTCCTGGTACTCGGGGCTGGGCTGGTACTCGACCGGCAGCGATTCGGCGTAGTGCGCGCCACCGGACTGCACCGCCTCCTCGCGCTCCTCGGTCGGGGCCTCCAGGACCACCTCGGAGAGGTCCTTGAGCAGCCAGCGGACGTCGGAGGCGGGGTAGGAGGAGAAGTCGGGGCCGTGCAGCGGGGCGGGGAGGTGCATGGAGGCGCTCTCAGAAGGACGGACGGCGAGATCGGCGGTGGCAGGACCAGCGGTGGCAGGGACGGCGGTGGGCAGCACGGCCAGCACCACCCGGTCGGTGACCAGGCGGAGCCGGGCCAGCAGCCCCTGCTCCAGTGCGGCGGTGTCGGCGGGCGCGTCGACCACCAGCACCACGGCGTCGAACCGCCCCGACCCGTCCGCACCCGGCGCCACGTTGTAGGCGTACCTCTCGCCGGGGCCGTCGGCCGGGTCGTCGTGGGCGGGGAAGGCCAGGCGGGTGCGGATGGCGTAGCCGGGGTGGTCCACCGCCAGCACCGGGGAGCGGGTGGTGGTGGAGAACCGCACCTCGGCGTCCAGCAGGTCGTCGAGCGCACCCGCGATCCGCAGCGGCGCGTACATCAGCTCCTCGAAGCCGAGCACCAGCACCCGGTCGGCCCCGGCCAGCGGGGGCGCCAGGGCGGCGGCCAGGTCCGGCAGCACGCGGGCGAGCCGGTCGGCGTCGGCGGGCGTGAAGCCGTGTCGGCCGCCCTCCGGCAGCCCGGCCGGCCAGGGCAGCGCGACCCGGCTCAGCGGTGCCTGCGGGCCGTCCGGGTCGGGTACCACCGGGGCGGGGGCCGCCGCGATCAGCCCGGCGGCCCGGGCCAGTACGTCGGACGGGAGGTCCACGCCGCCCGAGGCGGTGGCCACCACGTCCAGCCGGGCGCCGAGTTCGTCGGCGGCGGCGGCCAGCACGGCCCGGTCCGCCTCGGTGCGCAGGTCCACCAGCGCCACCACCACGTAGTGGGCGCGCGGGTGGCGGGCGTGCAGGGCGCGGACGGTGTTCAGCACGGTGCGGCCGGTGGAGAACTCGTCGTCCACCAGGACCAGCGGGCCGTCACCGCCGAGGAAGCCGGGATCGGCCGGCAGCAGCAGGTGCGAGGTGGCGTGCGAGTGCTCCTCCTCGAATCCGCCGACCGGGGCGACGCCCGCCACCGGCCGCCGGGTGGAGTGCAGGTAGGGGGCGCCGAGGCCGTCGGCCACGCTGTGACCGAGTGCCGTCGCGGTCTCCGCGTAGCCGAGCACCACGGCCCAGCCGGCCTCCTTGTCGCCCAGCAACTCCCGTACTCTGCGCCCGAGTTCGAGCCCGGCCCCGTGCACCACGGCGGGCCGCTGCGGCACGTGCTTGCCGAGTACCCGGGAGACCAGCAGGTGGGCCCGCTTGGGGTTCTCCCGGAGCGCCAGGCCGATCAGCCCCGGCAGTTCGGCCGAGCCGGTGAGCCGCAGCCCGAGCCGCTCGGTGACCCACGCGCCGGACCACACGTCCGCCGCTCCCTGATTTCCCTGCTGAACTGCCAAGACTCCTGCTTCCGTTGTGCACGTACCGTGGTTCGAAGGGCTCAGGGGCAGAGGCTGGCCCCCAGCAGCTCGGCGAAGCTGACCTCCGGCCTGGCCACCCCGAACACCTCGGCCCGCAGCAGCACCCGCTCGGCCCAGGCCCGGTGCGGCTTGGCCTCGTTCATCTTGTTGGTATACGCCGAGCGCAGCACCCCTCCCCCGCCCAGGCTCTGCTGGAGGATGTCCTGCGCGTCGGAGTACTCCTCGTGGGTCACCACCGAGAGCGCGTGCACCGCCGGAACGTGGCTGGGGTGGATGCAAGTCTTGCCCAACAGGCCGTTGGCGCGGTCGAGTTCGATCTCGCGGAGCAGCCCGTCCAGGTCGTGCTCGATGATCCGCTGGCGGATCGCCTCGGCCGGCGGCTGGGCCTCCACGAACGGGGTGCGGCGCAGCTGCGGCTTGAACATCCGCTCCTGCACCGGGAAGTACTCCCAGACCGGCCCGGTGACGGTGTACCCGCTGCCGTCGGCCCGGCCGAGCACGTTCACCACGTCACCGATCACCCCGGCCACCAGGGCCACGTCGTAGGCGGTCAGGTCGGGCGAGCGGCGCAGGCCGTAGGCCGAGCAGAGGTCGGTGACGCCGAGCCGGACGGCCAGCACCCGTTCGCGGTGCTTCTCCAGCAGCCGGGCGATGCCGAACAGCTGGTCCCGGCGGCTCTCCAGGTGGGCCAGCTCCGGGGACTCCAGCACCGGCATCGCGAACAGCCGCTGCCCCGAACTCTCCGAGGCGGCGGTCAGCGCCTCCAGGAACGGCCCGCCGCTCTCCTCGGTGAACTTGGGCAGCACGTAGCCGGAGACCAGCTCGGCGGCCGAGCCGAGCCGCGCGGTCAGGTCGGTGACCTGCTCGGGGGTGCGTACCCGGACGAACAGCAGCGGCAGCCCGGCTCCGCCGTCGGCGTGCAGCCGGGCCAGCTGGGCGACGAGGTTGGCCTCGGCCGGCTCCACCTCGTGGTCGGCTATCGCGTCCTCCAGGCAGAGCACCATCGAGACCACGCCCTTGGCCGCCTGCTTGCGCACGTCGGCCGCCAGGGCAGGCCGGGTGGCCGGGCTGTACAGCGTCGCCCCGAGGGCCGTGGAGAGGAGCTCGGCGGGGCTGTCGCGGTGGAATTCCCCGGGCTGTTCCAGGAAGAGCCGGCTGCGGTCGGCTGCAGCGAGATGGCCGAAGTGGCGCATGGTGCTCTCCCGTGGGGCGCGGTGGATCGGTGGCGTGGGCTTCTCTGATAGACGGACGGACCGTCCCGATGGTTCGCGGGGCGGCGCGGAGCCGGGCGAGGGGGACGGGGAAGGCCGGATGCCGAAGCGACGGTGGGTCGGCGTGCCGTAGGCGGCCCATGGTACGGGTGATTCCGATCTTCCCGACCACCTGAAACGTCGAATTCTCGGAACATTACCGTCCGCGTCACATCTCGCCCCCGTCCCGGAACGGCCCCGGGTTGACAGCCGCGTTGTCCCGAACGGTCGGGAAGCGGCAGGATGGTCCGTCATGACGCACCAGATGGCCAAGGGGGCCAACATCTCGCTGGCGGCCACCGGCGTCCGCGCCGTGCTGCGCTGGACCACCGGCCCGGGCGCGCCGGACGTGGACGCCTCCGCACTGCTGCTCGGGACCGACGGGCTGGTCCGCACCGACGCCGACTTCGTCTTCTACAACCAGCCCCGACACCCCAGCGGCCTGGTCCGCCACCTGCGCAAGCAGAGCAGCGGCGAGGAGGTGGCCGACACCGTCGAGGTGGAGCTGAGCCAGCTGCCCCCGGACGTCGACCGGGTGGTGCTGGCGGGCTCGGCCGAGGGCGGCCCGGTCTCGGCCCTGGGTGACCTGCGGATCCAGCTGCACGACATCGAGGCTCCGTCCGGCACCCCGCCGCTCACCGAGTTCGTGCTCACCGACGTCGAGGAGGTCACCGCCCTGGTGGCCGGCGAGCTCTACCGGCGGGGCGGCGGCTGGAAGTTCCGTGCCATCGGCCAGGGCTACGCCAGCGGCCTGGTCGGGCTGGCCACCGACTACGGCATCACGGTGGAGGACGGTGCCTCGCACGCCCCGGCCGAGCCGCCGGCCGTCCAGCCGCTGCACACCCCCGCCACCCCCACCCCGGAGCCGGAGACCTACACCCTGACCCCGGCCGAGCCGCCGTCCCCGCAGCAGCCCGTCCAGCAGCACCCCCCGCAGCCGCAGGCCCCGCCGCCCCCGCCCCCGTACCGGCCGACCTACGGCTACCCGCCGCCGTTCGCGCTGCCGCCGCAGGGGCCGCAGTTTCAGCCCCGCTGAACAGAGGGCAGAGCCAGCCTCGCTGAACAGAAGGCAGGGCCAGCCCCGCTGAACGACGGCCAGAGCCAAGCCCCGCCCGAACCAGGAACGGGGCCGGCTCAGCCCTGCGGGGTGTCCGCCTTGTAGCCCCGCTGCCACTGCATCCCGAAGCCGTACAGCCGGTCCAGGTCCGACTGGAAGCCGTGCACGTACCGGACCTCCCGACGGACCGTCAGCTGCCCGTCCCCGGTGTTCTCGATCAGCACCACCGCGCAGGACCGGGCGGCCGGCGCCCGTTCGTCCAGCTTGATCTCCAGCCGGGGTCCGGTCTGCGGCACGATCGTCACGGTGGCGTGCGTCCGGTCGAAGGCCGGGGTGTCGTCGTAGATGTAGACGAAGATCAGCAGCCGCCGGAACTGGTCCTTCTTCTCCAGGTTCACGTACATCGACTCGCCGGACGGCGCCCCGTAGACGTCGTCGCCGCTGAGCTTGATGTACGGCGCCTTCTGCAGGTCGCCGAAGTACTTGCCGAGCGGCTGCACCACCCCCCGCGTACCGTCGGCGAGTTCGTACATGCAGGCCAGGTCGAGGTCCACGTTGAGCTGCGGCCGGGAGCCGTCCGGCTCGACCGGCCGCAGGATGTTCGGGCTGAACAGCCGCCGAAGGGTGGAGCCCGAACCACCGCCGGACTCCGCCGTCCTGGCGGTCCAGTGCAGGTTGACGTAGAGGTAGCCGGTGGTGGCCGCCGGGCCGGTGAGGGCGTGCTGCGGCTGGGACTTGGTCAGGGTGATCTTGTACTGGCTCCCGGTGTCGAAGCCGTTCCGATCCCTGCGCAGGTAATCCCAGAACGAGACCATCCGTGTCCCTCCCCGAAGCGGCCAGCCAAACCTACCGGACCGATACCCACTCAGGGGGGCGGAAGTCCCAGCGCGCCGTGGTGGCCGACGGATAGTCACCTCCCGTACCATGCAGGCTTCCTGGGCACGGTATCGTTCCCCCGCACACGTGTACCTGCCGTCCGTGAACCTTCCCCGTCCGGACGGCTGACCCGACCTGCGGAAGCCGAGGCCCACGCCCCCGATGAACCTCTCCTCCATACAACTGGTCTGGGCCGTAGTCGGCGGCGCGGCCCTGCTGTTCACGGCGCTGCTGGTGGCAGCGCTGCGGTTCAAGAACAACAACGCCAAGTCCGACGACACCACCGACTCCTGGGAGCGCAGCGAGGAGCGCCGCCGCCGCAAGGAGATGGTCTACGGGATCTCCTCGTACGTGCTGCTGTTCTGCTGCGCGGGCGTCGCGGCGGCCCTCTCCTTCCACGGCCTGGTCGGCTTCGGCAAGGAGAACCTCGGCCTCTCCGGCGGCTGGGAGTACCTGGTGCCGTTCGGCCTGGACGGCGCCGCGATGTTCTGCTCGGTGCTCGCGGTCCGCGAGGCCAGCCACGGTGACGCCGCGCTCGGCTCCCGCCTGCTGGTCTGGGTGTTCGCCATCGCCTCGGCCTGGTTCAACTGGGTGCACGCGCCGCGCGGCGGCGGCCACGACGGCGCCCCGGAGTTCTTCTCGGGCATGTCGATCTCGGCCGCGATCCTGTTCGACCGCGCGCTGAAGCAGACCCGCAAGGCCGCGCTGCGCGAGCAGGGCCTGGTGCCCCGCCCGCTGCCGCAGATCCGCATCGTGCGCTGGCTGCGCGCGCCCCGTGAGACCTACGCCGCCTGGTCGTTGATGCTGCTGGAGAACGTCCGCAGCCTGGACGAGGCGGTCGACGAGGTGCGCGAGGAGCGTCAGGCCAAGCTGGACGCCAAGGTGCGTGCCCGCAGCGCGGACCGGCGCGAGCGCGCCGAGCTGAAGGCCATCTCGCGTTCCTCCGGCGGCATGCTCGGCCGCGGCCGGGGCGGCCGGCAGGTCCCGGCGCTCACCTCGGGAGCCGGCGACGGCCAGGCCGCTACGGAGCCTGCGCTAGCGGACCCCTCCGCTGACGACCCGATGGCGAAGGTCGGCCCGTCCGCCCTGGAGCCCGCCGCGCTGACCGCGGGGCGCCGGCCCCGCGCCGCGGTGGAGTCCTCCCCCGCCGTCGACCTCACCACCGAGGACGACACCCTCTCGATGCCGAAGCTGGACACCTTCGACTCGCTGGAGCGCAAGCTCCGGGCGATCGAGCAGCGGCTCGGCTGACGCCCCGCCAGGCGGCGGCGCAGTGAAGTGACGTCGAAGGCCCCCGGTCCGTACGGACCGGGGGCCTTCGACGTGGTGACGCGCGCGTGCTGACGCGGGATCAGCCGGACGGTCAGGCGGTGGAGCCTTCCAGCTCCGCCTCCTTCTTGTTCCGGTACACCGAGGAGGCGAACGCGGCGGCGATGAACGCGACGCCGATCAGGCCGGTGACGATCTCCGGGATGTGGTACTCGATCCCGACCAGCAGGATCACCGCCAGCACGCCGATCGCGTAGTGCGCGCCGTGCTCCAGGTAGACGTAGTCGTCCAGGGTGCCCTTGCGGACCAGGTAGACGGTGAGCGAGCGGATGTACATCGCGCCGATGCCCAGACCCAGCATGATCATGAAGATGTTCTGGGTGATGGCGAAGGCGCCGACCACACCGTCGAAGGAGAACGACGCGTCGAGGACCTCGAGGTAGAGGAACAGGAAGAACGCCGCCCGGCCGCCGACCTGGACGATCGACTTGCCGCTCTTCTCCGCCTCCTCCTCGGCCTCCGCGTCGTCCTCCAGGCGGCTCTCGAAGACGCTGGAGAGGCCGTTGACGGCGAGGTAGGTGGCGAGGCCAAGGATGCCGGCCAGAAGCACCGTCTCGGCGTTGTCACCGGCGAACAGGTTGGCCGCCAGCGCGATGGTGACCAGGGCGATCAGCGAGGAGAAGGCGTCCAGCTTGCCCACCTTCTCCAGCGGACGCTCCAGCCAGCCCAGCCAGTTGAAGTCCTTCTCCCCGAGGATGAAGTCCAGGAAGATCATCAGCAGGAAGATGCCACCGAAGGCGGCGATGGCCGGGTTGGCCATCTCCAGGTACTGGCCGTAGGTGTGACCCTCGTAGGTCTTGCCCTCGTTCAGGGCGAGGTCGATCACGGTCATCGGGCCGAGGTGGGCGGTCAGGCCGACCACCAGCAGCGGGAAGACCAGCCGCATGCCGAAGACCGCGATCAGGATGCCGACGGTCAGGAAGATCTTCTGCCAGTACGGGTTCATCCGCTTCAACACGGTGGCGTTGACCACCGCGTTGTCGAAGGAGAGCGAGATCTCCAGGATCGAGAGGATCAGCACGATGCCGAAGCCCTCCCACCCCCAGAGCAGGCCGGCGGCGACCAGGCCGGCGGCGGTGATGCCGAACGACCAGCCGAATGTACGGAGGACCACGGAAGTTGACTGCCTTTCGAAACGGTTCGGGGTTGCGGGCTACTGGACGTTGACGCCGAAGTCCAGCGCGATGCCGCGCAGGCCCGAGGCGTAGCCCTGGCCGACGGCGCGGAACTTCCACTCGCCCTGGTAGCGGTAGAGCTCGCCGAAGATCATCGCCGTCTCGGTGGAGGCGTCCTCGGAGAGGTCGTAGCGGGCGATCTCCTGACCGTCCGCGGTGTTCACCACCCGGATGTAGGCGTTGGAGACCTGGCCGAAGTTCTGCAGCCGGGTCTCGGCGTCGTAGATCGAGACCGCGAAGACGACCTTGTCGATGGTGGCGGGCACCAGCTCCAGGTTCACCACCACGACCTCGTCGTCCCCGTCACCGTCACCGGTGAGGTTGTCGCCCTGGTGCTCCACCGAGCCGTCGGGGCTGCGCAGGTTGTTGTAGAAGACGAAGTGGTTGTCGTCCGGCACCCGGCCGCCGGCGCAGAGCAGCGCGCTGGCGTCCAGGTCGAAGGCGGCACCCGTGGTCGAGCGGGCGTCCCAGCCCAGGCCGATCAGCACCTGGGTCAGGTTCGGCGCGGCCTTGGTCAGCGAGACGTTGCCGCCCTTGGCGAGCGTGACACTCATTGGACTTCCTCCCAGTCCCCCGTCACCGGGGCTACTGCCGCGGCGACGCCCCACCTCAGGGGTCGTGAACCCCCCAGGTGTACGCCCCCGCAGCCCGTTCCGGGCCCTGACGGCCCGCTGAACTTGCTGAACTCGTGTCAGCCCCCGCCAGCCACAACGGCGAAGGCCGGGGCCGAACGGAGCACGACGGCTCCGAGCGACCCCGGCCTCCAGCCTATTCACCCTGGCGGGGCGTCACACAGGTACCCCGGACGTTCCGGGCGGACGTCAGACGTTGACGCCGAAGTCCTGGGCGATGCCGCGCAGGCCGGAGGCGTAGCCCTGGCCCACCGCGCGGAACTTCCACTCGGCGCCGTTGCGGTACAGCTCGCCGAAGACCATGGCGGTCTCGGTGGAGGCGTCCTCGGAGAGGTCGTAGCGGGCGATCTCGGCGCCGCCGGCCTGGTTCACCACCCGGATGAAGGCGTTGCGGACCTGGCCGAAGTTCTGCTGGCGGTTCTCGGCGTCGTAGATCGAGACCGGGAAGTTGATCCGCTGCACGTCGGCCGGGACGGCCGCCAGGTTCACCTTGATCTGCTCGTCGTCGCCCTCGCCCTCGCCGGTGGTGTTGTCACCGGTGTGCTCGACGGAGCCGTCGGCACTCTTGAGGTTGTTGAAGAAGACGAAGTTGCCGTCCGAGCCGACCTTGCCCTCGGCGTTCAGGAGCAGCGCGCTGGCGTCCAGGTCGAAGTCCGTGCCGGTGGTGGTGCGGACGTCCCAGCCGAGGCCGATGATGACGGCGGTCAGACCGGGCGCCTCCTTGGTGAGCGAGACGTTGCCGCCCTTGCTGAGGCTGACACCCACGAGGTCCTCCAAATGCGCTGATGGTGTTTCACTTCTCCCAACGGCCCGATCGTAGTGCCGGGTTCCCCCCGCCGGGCAGTGACGGGACCGGCCCGGTCGACATTGCGTCGGACCGGGCCGGACGTTCAGCGCGGGCGGACGGTCAGAGCGCGTCCACGGCGGCCAGGTACTCCTGCTCGTCACGGGCGTCCGGGAGGCCGTTGACGATCGACCAGCGGACCACGCCGGCCTTGTCGATCACGAAGGTGCCGCGCACCGCGCAGCCCTTCGTCTCGTCGAAGACGCCGTAGGCCCGGGAGACCTCGCCGTGCGGCCAGAAGTCCGACAGCAGCGGGTACTCCAGGCCCTCCTGCTCGGCGAAGACCCGGAGGGTGAACGGCGAGTCGTTGGAGACCGCGAGCACCTGGACCGAGTCGTTCTGCAGGCGCGGCAGCTCCTTCTGGATCGCGCAGACCTCGCCGGTGCAGACCCCGGTGAAGGCGAACGGGTAGAAGACCAGCACGACGTTCTTCTCGCCCTGGAAGTCGGAGAGCTTCACCAGCTCGCCGTGCTGGTTCTTCAGCTCGAAGTCCGGAGCCTGGGTGCCTACCTCGATGGCCATCCGGCCCTCCCTCTGGTTCGAAATCGACGGCCGCCGCACCGACCGGGGCGGCCAACCGGCATCCTCGCACCCGATCGGCACGGTTCCGCCGTACGAGTGACCCCGGTTCCCCGGACGGCCCCGGATTTCGCCCTGGGTGAACACGGAGCCGGTCGGTCGGCACAAGCCGGGACGGAAAACGGACGGGCCCCGCTGGAGCTTCCTCCAGCGGGGCCCGTCACGGGGCTTCCCGGATCAGCGCTTGCCCTGCTTCGCCGCCTTCGGCGTGGCCAGGCGGGTGCCCGCCCAGTCCTTGGCGATGGCCACCGAGCTGGTCTGCGAGAGACCGGCGGTACGCGCCGCATCGGCGATCTCGTCGGGCTTCACGTACCCGTCGCGGCCGGTCTTGGGGGTGAGCAGCCAGATCAGGCCGCCCTCCGCCAGGTACTCCAGGGCGTCGACGAGGGAGTCGGTCAGATCGCCGTCCTCCTCGCGGTGCCACAGCAGGATGCCGTCTGCGACGTCGTCGTAGTCCTCGTCGACGAGCTCCGTCCCGGTGATCTCCTCGATGCCCTCGCGGAGGTCCTGGTCAGTGTCTTCGTCGTACCCGAGCTCCTGGACGATCTGGCCCTCTTCGAAGCCGAGTCGCTGCGCCGGGTTGGACTTGTCCGCGGGGTCCGCGGTCGCGCTCACGGGAATAACCTCCAGTATTCGGCTCGGCATCCATGCCGAGGCTTGGCCGTAGTCCACACGGGAGTGGCGGTTAGCGCAAGTACCCGCTCGCCCATCCCACCCAAAGGTTGACGCCTACGGGGGGAACACGCCCGGCGAGAGTGTCAGGAATCACACCGATTTGCCCTTTTCTGCGGGGGTCCAGGATGCTGCGGGGACGACAGGCGCGCGAACCGCGAAAGTGACCGAGATACGAACGTCATTCGGGGTACGCACCCGTGCGGGCGTAAAGTCTCCTGTTGGCCCTCACCCCGGACGTCCGCCATCGGCCGGCCGGGTGCCTGGAAGAGATTTCAGGACAAGGTCGGACCACCTCTTCGTACCACTCGATGGCACGCACCAGGGGCAAGGAAGCCTCGCGAGCCATCCGGCCGGACCGCTGACCAGGCGGAACGGTTACCCATCGGTAGATATGACGGATCTCCGAGACGCGGTACACGATGGAGGCGGCGCGACACACCTCAGTTTCGACCGACAGTGAAGGAACAGCGTGGCTTCCGGATCAGATCGCAACCCGATCATCATTGGCGGCCTTCCGAGTCAGGTCCCGGACTTCGACCCCGAGGAGACCTCGGAGTGGCTCGAGTCCCTTGACGCGGCCATCGACGAGCGGGGACGCGAGCGCGCCCGTTACCTGATGCTCCGTCTGATCGAGCGCGCCCGCGAGAAGCGTGTCGCCGTGCCCGAGATGCGCAGCACGGACTACGTCAACACCATCGCCACCAAGGACGAGCCGTTCTTCCCCGGCAACGAGGAGATCGAGCGCAAGGTCCTCAACGCGACCCGCTGGAACGCGGCGGTGATGGTCTCCCGGGCGCAGCGTCCGGGCATCGGCGTCGGTGGCCACATCGCCACCTTCGCCTCCTCCGCGTCGCTCTACGACGTCGGCTTCAACTACTTCTTCCGGGGCAAGGACGCCGACGGCGAGTCCGGCGACCAGATCTTCTTCCAGGGTCACGCCTCCCCCGGCATCTACGCCCGGGCGTTCCTGCTGGACCGACTGACCGAGCGTCAGCTGGACTCCTTCCGCCAGGAGAAGTCCAAGGCCCCGTACGGCCTCTCCAGCTACCCGCACCCGCGGCTGATGCCGGACTTCTGGGAGTTCCCCACCGTCTCGATGGGCCTCGGCCCGCTCGGTGCGATCTACCAGGCCCGGATGAACCGCTACCTGGAGCACCGGGGCATCAAGGACACCTCGTCCTCGCAGGTCTACGCCTTCCTGGGCGACGGCGAGATGGACGAGCCCGAGTCGCTCGGCCAGCTCTCGCTGGCGGCCCGCGAGGGCCTGGACAACCTGACCTTCGTGGTGAACTGCAACCTGCAGCGCCTGGACGGCCCGGTCCGCGGCAACGGCAAGATCATCCAGGAGCTGGAGTCGCAGTTCCGCGGCGCCGGCTGGAACGTCATCAAGCTGATCTGGGACCGCAGCTGGGACCCGCTGCTGGCCCAGGACCGCGACGGCGCGCTGGTGAACAAGCTGAACACCACGGTGGACGGCCAGTTCCAGACCTACGCCACCGAGACCGGCGGCTACATCCGCGAGCACTTCTTCGGCGGTGACCTGCGGCTGCGCCAGATGGTCGAGAACATGACCGACCAGCAGATCCAGCACCTGGGTCGCGGCGGCCACGACCACGCCAAGGTCTACGCGGCGTACAAGGCGGCCCGCGAGCACAAGGGCCAGCCGACCGTGATCCTGGCCCAGACCGTCAAGGGCTGGACCCTGGGGCCGAACTTCGAGGGCCGCAACGCGACCCACCAGATGAAGAAGCTCACGGTCGAGGACCTCAAGCGCTTCCGCGACCGGCTGCACCTGCCGATCACGGACAAGCAGCTCGACGAGGGCTACCCGCCCTACTACCACCCGGGCAAGGACTCCGAAGAGATCCAGTACATGCATGACCGGCGCCGCGAGCTGGGCGGCTACGTGCCGACCCGCAAGGTGCGCCCGCGTCAGCTGGAGCTCCCGGGCGACGACGCCTACAAGGCGGTCAAGAAGGGTTCGGGCAACCAGACCATCGCCACCACCATGGCGTTCGTCCGGGTGCTCAAGGACCTGATGCGGGACAAGGGCATCGGCAACCGCTTCGTGCCGATCGCGCCGGACGAGTACCGCACCTTCGGCATGGACTCGCTCTTCCCGTCCGCCAAGATCTACAACCCGCTCGGCCAGACCTACGAGTCGGTCGACCGCGAGCTGCTGCTGGCCTACAAGGAGTCCCCGACCGGCCAGATGCTGCACGACGGCATCTCCGAGGCGGGCTGCACCGCCTCCCTGATCGCCGCCGGTTCGTCGTACGCGACGCACGGCGAGCCGCTGATCCCGGTCTACGTCTTCTACTCGATGTTCGGGTTCCAGCGGACCGGTGACCAGTTCTGGCAGATGGCCGACCAGCTGTCCCGCGGCTTCGTGATCGGCGCCACCGCGGGCCGCACCACGCTGACCGGTGAGGGCCTCCAGCACGCGGACGGCCACTCGCACCTGCTGGCCTCGACCAACCCCGGCGTGGTGGCCTACGACCCGGCCTACGGGTACGAGATCGCGCACATCATGCAGGACGGCATCAAGCGGATGTACGGCACCACGGCCGAGCACCCGCACGGCGAGGACGTGTTCTACTACGTCACCGTCTACAACGAGCCGATCAAGATGCCCGCCGAGCCCGAGAACGTGGACGTGGACGGCATCCTCAAGGGCCTCTACAAGCTCAACGAGGGCGAGGCCGGCCAGATCCCGGCGCAGATCCTCGCCTCCGGCGTGGCGGTGCCGTGGGCCCTGGAGGCCCAGCGGATCCTGGCCGAGCAGTGGAACGTCAAGGCGTCCGTGTGGTCGGCGACCTCCTGGAACGAGCTGCGCCGCGACGCGGTGGAGACCGAGGAGTTCAACCTGCTGCACCCCGAGGAGCCGCAGCGCGTCCCGTACGTGACGCAGAAGCTCCAGGGCGCCGAGGGCCCGTTCGTCGCCGTCTCCGACTGGATGCGCGCGGTGCCGGACCAGATCTCCCGCTGGGTGCCGGGCCAGTACCAGTCGCTGGGCGCCGACGGCTTCGGCTTCGCCGACACCCGTGGTGCGGCCCGCCGCTTCTTCCACATCGACACCGAGTCGATCGTGCTGGGCGTGCTGACCGAGCTGGCCAAGCAGGGCAAGATCGACCGCTCCGCGCTGAAGGACGCGATCGACCGCTACCAGCTGCTCGACGTGGCGGCGGCCGACCCGGGCTCCGCCGGCGGCGAGGCCTGACCGCTCCCGGTGAGCTGAACTGACCGAGGGCCGGACACTCCTGACGGGGTGTCCGGCCCTCCGTCGTACCCGGGCCTCGATGACGGGTGATCACCCCCGGTAGAGTGCGCTGAATTTCGCACGTCCGAACGGGGGACTCCGCTTGCCCAGATACACGTCCGCGCACGCCGTCACGCTCTACTGGGCCGGGCTGGCGGGCTGCTGCACCGCGATGGCCACGGTCTACTTCTGGCGGGGCAGCGCCGCCGAGCCGTGGACCGGCGGGATCGGCTGGGTGCTCGGCCTCGGCTGGATGATGGTCGTGATGGCCGTCACCGGCCTGGTGGTCACCCTGGCCCGGGGGCTGCACGGGGACGGGCCGAAGGGCTGGCTGGTGGCGGCGCTCTGCGCCGCGCTGGGCATCGCGCCCGCCTACTTCATCGCCGGCTGGGTGCTCACCCCGCTGAAGGACAACGCTGCCAGCCCCGAGCTGCGGGCGGCCTGGAGCGCCTCGGAGACCGGCGCCGGCCGGGCGGTGGCGATCTGGCAGCAGGGCGAGACGGTGATCCGGGTCCGCGAGGACGGGCTGACCGCCTACCGGGCCACCGACGGCGGCCGGCTGTGGACGCTCGCCACCGCGCCCCGGGAGACGGTCTGCGCGGCCGGCACCGATCCGGCCGGGACGGTGGCCGCGATCGGGCTGAGCCGCTCGCTGGGCGACTGCAAGGCCGTCCGGGCGGTCGACCTGACGGCCGGGAAGTGGGCCTGGGGCGACAAGGTGGTCGAGCTGGCCGACCCGGTCGACCGGGACCGGCAGGGCCGCCAACTGGCCGTCGCCGGCGGCACGGTGCTGGTCGCCGAGGAGGAGCGGCTGCGGGCGCTGAAGGCCGCCGACGGCACCGAGCTGTGGAGCAGCCCGGCCGGCAAGGGCTGCGACAACCAGGCGGTGGCAGCGGCCGGCACCACCGTGGCGCTGGTGGAGTACTGCGCGGGCGGCTACCCGGCGGGGCGGGCCGCCCTGCGCTCGCTGGGCACGGCCGACGGGAAGCAGGCCTGGAGCACCGACCTGGGCGTCGAGACCTCGCTCTCCGCCCTGGACTTCCTCTCCGTCCGGCCGCCGGTGCTCCGGGTCGAGGAGCGGGACTCCACCGGGGTGCGGGGCGTGGTCTCGTTCACCGAGCAGGGCGCGCTGCGGGCCGTGGTCAAGACCGACGGCAAGGAGCACCAGCTGCTCCTCGACCCGGACAACCGGGTCGCCGGGGCGCCGGGCCTGCGCGCGGTGGTGACGGGGGATCAGCTGATCGCCCCGGTGAAGCTCGGGTCGGTCAGCCAGGCGGTGGCCGGCTTCTCGCTGGCCGACGGCTCGCGGAGCTGGCTGGTGGACGCCGGCAGCGGCGCCTACGGGGTCGGGGCCGGGCCGGACGGGGTGCTGGCGCTGACCGACTACGGCTACGACGACCAGCTGCTGCTGATCGACCCGCGGACCGGCGCGACCCGCTCGCGGCAGATCCTGACGACCGGTCACAGCAGTGCGACGGCCTGGCTCGGCCGGTCCGCGACCCGCACCCTGGTCGGGTACGGCGCGGAGGAGAGCTCGGTACCGGTGCTGCGCGGCCTGCCGCGCTGACGCCCAGGACGACGGAGGGGGTGCCACCGGTCCGGTGGCACCCCCTCCGTCGTTCCCGACGCCCGGTCAGATGTGCACCGCCGGGCCGGCGTCGTTGGCGCCCCGCTTGGTCAGCAGGCCGAGCAGCGCCGCCGCGAAGGCGACCACGGCCGCCACCGCGAAGGCCAGCGACATGCCGCTGACGAAGGAGTCGTGCACGGCGGTGGCCATGCCCTGGACCACCTGCTCCGGGGTGCCGGCCGGGGCCGGCGGGGCGAAGCCGAGCTGGGCGGCCTGGTCGAGCCCGGCCTGCTGCTCGGGGGCGACCGGCGGGAGACCGGCCTTAGCCCAGTTGCCCGGCAGCACGTCGGTGACCTTGGCGGCCATCACCGCGCCCAGCACGGCGGTGCCCAGGCTGCCGCCGACCTGCATGGCGGCCTGCTGGAGGCCGCCCGCGACGCCGGAGAGCTCCAGCGGGGCGTTGCCGACGATCACCTCGGTGGCGCCGACCATGACCGGGCTGATGCCCAGGCCCATCAGCACGAACCAGAGCGACATCACGCCGTTGCCGGACTCGGTGGTGAGGGTGGACATCCCGTACATCGCCACGGTGGTGAGCACCATGCCGACCACGATCGGGATGCGCGGGCCGATCTTGCCGATCGCGGCGCCGGCCGCCGGGGCACCGATGATCATCATGCCGGTCATCGGCAGCAGGTGGACACCGGCCTCGACCGGGGTCATGGCGTGCACGTTCTGCAGGTAGAAGGTCACGAAGAAGATCGCGCCGAAGAACGCGAAGGCCATCAGGACCATCAGCAGCACACCGGCCGACAGCGGCACCGAGCGGAACAGCGCGAGCGGGATCAGCGGCTCCTTGGCCTTCGTCTGCCAGAGCGCGAACAGCACCAGCGAGAGCACCGCGCCGCCGAGGAACAGCAGGGTGGAGGCGTCGCCCCAGCCCCAGCTCGGGGCCTTGATGATGCCCCAGACCAGGGCGAACATCGCGATCGAGAGCAGGGCGATGCCGGGCAGGTCGAAGGACTTCACCGCGTTCTCGGAGCGGACGTCGCGCAGGATCACCAGGCCGAGCAGGACGGCGGCGATGCCGACCGGCACGTTGATCCAGAACACCGACTGCCAGCTGACGTGCTCGACCAGCAGGCCGCCGACGATCGGGCCGGCTGCGGTGGAGGCGCCGATCACGCCGGCCCAGATGCCGATCGCCATGTTGAGCTTCTCGGCCGGGAAGGCGCCGCGCAGCAGACCGAGCGCGGCCGGCTGCAGCAGCGCGCCGAACAGGCCCTGCAACACCCGGAAGGCGATGACCAGTTGGATGTTGGTGGCGAAGCCGATGGCGGCCGAGGTGACCGCGAAGCCGGCCGCGCCGACCAGGAAGGTGCCCTTGTGGCCGAACCGGTCGCCGATCTTGCCGGCCGTGATCAGGAAGACCGCGAGGGCCAGCAGGTAGCCGCTGGTGACCCACTGGATGTCGGCGGGCGAGGCGCCGAGGTCGGTCTGGATCACCGGGTTGGCGATCGCCACCACGGTGCCGTCCAGGGCGACCATCATCACGCCGACGGCGACGGTGAGCAGGGTCAGCCAGGGGTGG
This sequence comes from Kitasatospora sp. NPDC096147, assembly GCF_044763225.1. NCBI lineage: Bacteria > Bacillati > Actinomycetota > Actinomycetes > Kitasatosporales > Streptomycetaceae > Kitasatospora > Kitasatospora sp. NPDC096147. The sequence continues at coordinate 504,015 of NZ_JBIWFX010000003.1, forward strand.
CCCTGGAAGCGGGCGAGGCCGCCGCCCGGGGTGGCGCCCGGCTTCGGCGGGCCGGCCGCCTCGGCGCGCTTCGCGCCCTTGGCGCCCTTGGCGCTCTTGGTCAGGGACTGGCTCATGTCTGACGGACCCTCCGGGTTCGCTGCGGGACGGCTGCCGCCCGCGCTGCTCGGCAGGAACGGCATGGCGGTGACGCCCCGGCCCACCCGTCCCCACGAGTCGTCCGGCCTGGCGGGCGTCACCGCCGTGCGAGATTATGTCAGCCTCTGACATTCGGCAAACACTGCCTTGTGCGCATGGCTGACTTCTGCCAAGGTGTGCCATTTGTCAGCGCGCTATCGTTGTCAGCACCGCTCCGCCGTCGCCGTGCCGTTGCGTCCGCACCCACGACGTCCTCCCGCCACCGCCGCCCCTCGGAGGCCCCGCCGCATGGCCGTGCAGCCCACCTCGCCCGCCGCGCCCGCCGCCCTCCCGGACGGCTGCCGGATCCTCGGCCTGCGCGAACGGAAGAAGCAGCGCACCCGGGACGCCCTGGTCTCCGCCGCCCACCGGCTCTTCCTCGACCACGGCTACAGCCGCACCACCATCGACGAGATCGCCACCGCCGTGGACGTCTCGCAGCGCACCTTCTTCCGGTACTTCGCCAACAAGGAGGAGGTCGCGCTGGCCGTCCTGGCCGACGCCGAGGACCACTTCATCGCCACCCTCCGGGCCCGGCCGGCCGAGGAGAACCCGCTGCAGGCGCTGCGCGGCTCGATCGTCCAGACCTGGCGCGACCTCTCCGCGACCGCGGGCACCGGAGCCGACGCCGACGGCAGCCGGGGCATCACGGCCGCCCTCGAACTCATCCAGCTGATCGAGGAGACCCCCACCCTGCTCGCCGCCCACCTGCGGCGGATCACCGACCAGGAACGGCTGGTGGCCGGGCTGATCGCGGCCCGCGAGGGCCTCGACCCGGCGGTGGACCTGCGCCCCCGGGTGCTGGCCGCCGTCTTCGGCGGGGTGCTGCGCAGCGCCCACCTGGCCTGGAGCGGCGGGGAGTCCGGGCCCGGCCCGGAGGGCATGATCGCCGTCATCGAGTCCCACTTCGACCAGCTCGGCCCGGCGCTGGCCGGAGACTGGCGCTGAGCCACCGCTGAGCCACCGCTGACGCCGCGTCACCCGCCGGGCGCGGCGGCTCGGTCGCGCGCCCCTCCGGGGGCGTACGCGCGGGCGGGTGCCCCCGCCCGTCCTGACGCCTCCTCAGGCGGCGGGAGTGAGCTCCCCCAGGTCGTGGGTGTAGAGCCAGGCGGTGGACCTGGTGTACGCGTACCGCGAGAACAGCGGCATGACCAGGTCGTTGACCCGCCGGGCGACCGGGCCGGCCTTCTTCGCCTCCCGGTTGGCCGCCGCCGCCTTGAGCATCCGTCCGACCCGGGCCCGGCGCCGCTCCTCGTACTCGGCCAACGACCTTCCCGCCGACACGACTTGGGCCAGCACCACGGCGTCCTCGATCGCCATCGAGGCACCCTGGCCTGCACCGACGGGGTGGGCCGCATCACCGATCAGGACGGTACGGCCGCGCTGCCAGACCGGGACGGGCGCCAGGGTGTGCATCAGGGTCGGCCGGTGCACCTCGGTCGCGGCGCGCAGCAGCGCGAGCGGCACCGGATCGGCCGCGTAGGTCTCCGCCAGGCGCTCGGGCCACTCCGACAGCGGGACGGCGGCCAGGTCGGGCTGCCGGGGTTCGGCCGGCTGGGCCGACCACCAGACGGTGCCGTCGGGGGCGGGGAGGTAGGCGAAGGCGCCGTTGCGGCCGAAGACCATGTTGAAGGTGCCGGGCGCGCCCGCGACCTGCTCGGCGCGGCCCGAGACGTTGTAGAGCCCGGCGTACGCGGGGTCCGGCGCGGCCGGGTCGAGGAGCGTCCGGGTGGCCGACCAGAGGCCGTCGGCGCCGACCAGCAGGTCCGCCTCGGCGGTGCTGCCGTCGGCGAACTCGGCCCGGACACCGGCGCCGTGGTCGTGATGCCCCGTCAGCCGCCGGCCGGTGACGATCCGGACCCCGGCCCGCTCGGCCTCCGCCCGCAGCACCTCGACCAGCCGGCCGCGCATCAGTGTGACGCCGTGCAGGTCGTCGGAGGCCAGTCGGCCGCGCGGCATGGTGCCGAGCGGCTTGCCGCCACCGGACCAGAGCCGCTGCTCGGGCACCTCGAAGCCGGCCGCCCGGACCTGCTCCAGGCAGCCGAGCAGTTCCAGGCCGCGCAGCCCGTTGACGGCCAGGCTGAGGAACGAGCCGACCGGCCCGGCCGGGTCCGGATGGGCCTCGTGGACGGTGACCTCGGCTCCGGTGCGGGCCAGGGCGAGTGCGGCGGCGGCTCCGGCCACCCCGCCGCCGATGACGGCGACCTTGATCCCGGACGGTGCGCTCATGGTGAATCTCCATTCGGTGAATCATGATTCGGTGAAAGCGGCTTCAGTATGCTGAGACCCGGAAGCAGGCGTCAAGGGGTGGCGGGAAAGGAGCGGCCCGGTGGGCACGCGCAAGGAGAGGGCAGCCGGGACCGAGGCCGCCCTGAAGCAGGCGGCACGTGAACTCTTCGTCGAACAGGGGTACTTGACGACGAAGATCACCGACATCACCAAGGCCGCCGGCCGGTCCACCGGGTCGTTCTACGACCACTTCGGCTCCAAGGAGGAGCTGTTGCAGGCCCTGCTCCGCGACATGGGCGAGCAGGCCGACCGGGCCATCGACGCCGACGGCCACGGGCACGACGCCGATCACGACCTGGCCGACCGGGAGCAGCTCAGGGAGCACCTGGCCGTCTCCTGGCAGGTCTTCCGGGACCACCTCCCGGTGGTGGTCGCCATGGTGCAGTCGACCATGGCCGAGCCGCCCGGATCCGGGCGCGCCTGGCAGAGCCTGACCGCCGAGACCGAGGTCTTCCGCGAGCACCTGGCCCGGATGCGCGAGCAGGGCCACCAGCTGCCCGGAGAGCCGGAGTTGGTGGCCGCCGCGATGGGCGCGATGCTCTCGATGTTCGGCTACGCGGTGCTGACGGCGGGCGAGCACGGCCCCGCGGCCGACGACGGGCAGATCGTGGACACCCTCACCGCCCTGCTCCACCGGGGCCTGGCGGGCGGCTCCCCCGAGTGACGGGCGGTCGGCCCGCCGGGCGCGGCCGGGCGGGCTGCGGTGGTCAGGTGGTTGGCGGTGGTGCTGCCGCTGGCGGTGCGGCGGCCGGTGGTGGTCAGTCCGCCGGGCGGCGGGGCGCGGCCGGGCCGCGCGGCGGGAGGGGGTGGCTCAGCACCAGGCTGGTGGTGGTGCTGCCGAGCTGCGCCAGCTCGTCCACGATCTCCTCCAGGTGCGCTGTCGAGGTGGCCGCGATCCGCAGGACGTAGCAGTCGTCACCCGTGGTCCGCACGCACTCCAGGATCTCCGGACGCTCCGTCAGCAGGCGCCGCAGCGGCTCGTGCCGGCTCCCCGGCCCCGGGTACTTGAGCCGCACCACGGCCGGCACCGGGTACCCCGCGCGGGCGAGGTCCACCTCGGCCCGGTAGCCGGTGACCACCCCGGACGACTCCAGCCGCCGGACCCGCTCGGTGGTGGCCGAGGCACTCAGCTTCACCCGTCGGGCCAGCTCCGTGAAGGCGATCCGGCCGTCCTGCTGGAGTTCGGCGAGGATCGCCCAGTCGGTCGCGTCGAGACTCTCGGCCATCGGGCCAATCTACCGGGGAATCCCCGGTGGATCGGCGATCATGCCGGGAGGAAGCCCTTCTGACGGACCGTCCGGAGTGGCTAGTTTTGACGGCGTGAAGATCGGTGTGAACGTCCCCAACTTCGGCCCCGGCACCGACCCGGGCCTGCTGCGCGACTGGGCCCGGACGGTGGAGGAGCTGGGCTTCGACCTGCTGATGGTCTCGGACCACGTGGCCATCACCCCCGATGTCGCCGAGCGCTACCCCGCGCCCTTCTACGAGCCGTTCACCACCCTGTCGTGGCTGGCCGGGCTGACCGGCCGGGTGCGGCTGGGCACCACGGTGCTGATCGCCCCGTACCGTCACCCGCTGCTGACCGCCCGGATGGCCGCGAACCTGGACGAGCTGAGCGGCGGGCGGCTGGTGCTGGGTGTGGGAGTGGGGTGGGCCCGCGAGGAGTTCGCCGCGCTGGGCGTCCCGTTCGAGCGGCGCGGGCGGCTGACCGACGAGCTGCTGCGGGACCTGCGGACCGCCTGGGCGGACACCGCCGCGTACGGGGAGCGGCGGATCCCGGTGTGGATCGGCGGCAACAGCGACGCCGGCATCCGGCGGGCGGTGCGGTACGGCGACGCCTGGCACCCGATGCGGCTCACCCTGCCGTGGCTGCGGGACGCCGCGGGGCGGCTGGCCGAAGAGGCGGCCGGGCAGGGGCGGGCGCGGCCGGCCCTGGCACCCCGGATCAAGCTGCGGATCACCGAGCGACGGAACGAGGACCCGGAGCGGCTGGCCGGAGTGGGGTCGGCCGAGCAGGTGCTCGGCGATCTGGACGCGTTGAGGGCGCTCGGCTGCGAGTCCGTGCTCCTCGACACCTACGGCGGCGACCCGGCCGAGGTCCGGGAGCCGGAGACCGCCTGGCGCGCGCTGGCCGTGGTGGCCGCCGCCTCCTCCGCATGGAAGGACCTCTCGTGACGACCCCTCAGGACCTGCGGCTGCTGCGCCGCGCCATCGCCCTGGCCGACGAGGCCGGGGCGGCCGGGAACCCGCCGTTCGGCTCGCTGCTGGCCTCGGACGGGGGTGTGGTGCTGGCGGAGGACCGGAACACCACGCTGACCGACCGGGACATCACCGCGCACCCGGAGTTGAAGCTGGCCCGGTGGGCGGCACGGGAGTTGACCCCGGAGGTGGCGGCCGGGACGACGATGTACACCAGCTGCGAGCCGTGCGGGATGTGCGCGGCGGCGATCCGGGTGGCGGGGCTGCGGCGGGTGGTCTTCGCCCTGTCGGGCGAGCAGCTGCGCACCATCCGCCCCGACAGCGGCCGACCGCCCGTCCCGCAGGACGGGCCCGCGCTGTGGGAGGAGGTCCGGGCGGCGGTGGCGCCGTACTACCGCAGTTGACCGCTCGCGAGGGGTGACGCCGCCGCGCTACCGCAGGCCGCGCGGCGGCCGGTAACTCGTCTTGCGTCTCCGGGACTTCGGCGGGGGATCGCCCCCGATCAGTGCGCGGAGGACCAATGGGCCGATGGGGGGTGTCGAGATGCTGAAGGGTGGTGGGGCCGCGCGCCGGTAGTACCGCGCCGGCGTAGCGGCCCCCACCGGCTACTCGCCGCGCTCCCGGAAGACGCGGGGCGGCATCGGCACGGCGGGCTCGCGGAGGGCGCCGTCGACCTGGTCGTAGCGGAAGAAGCGGGCCGTCTCGGTGGAGACGCCGGCCTGCTCGCCGATCTCGTACCAGAAGGCGCCGGCGGCGTAGGCGGTGCGGGCGGCGAGGCGCAGTTCGGTGTCGAGGGTGGTGAGTTGCTCCTTGACCCGGACCTTGCGGGCCGCCACGGCGGCCACTTCGGCGAGGGCGGCTTCGCGGAGTGCGCGGTCGCGCTGCTGACGGGGATTCAACTGGCCCTCTCTTCGGTGTTCGAGACTGTTTCGAGGCAGGACGGATCGGTCTCCCACTCACAGCCGCCGCCCACCGGTCGCAGGTAGGCGGCCCTGCCGAGGGTGTCCCGGTACTCCCCCACCCGGCCTGACCTGGTGTCGGTCACCAGTTCGCCGACGCGGGGGCGGAGGGCCGGATTGCTGCTCTTGGTCACGGGGCGACTCCTCTGTGTGCTCGTTCGGCCTCCACGATGGCGGGCGGGTCGGTACGCTCGGAAGGATTTCAACTGGACAGTGGGGGCTGTTGATGAATCAGCGTGAACTCGACGGGGCGGCCTCGCCGTTGGCGGCGTTCGGGATGCAGCTGCGGCGCAGCCGGAAGACGAAGGGGTTGTCGCAGGCGGAGCTGGGGCGACTGCTGAGCTGTTCGGACTCGTACGTGTCGTACATCGAGCGGGCAGAGCGGCAGCCGCCGCCATGGTTCGCGCCGAAGGCGGATGCGGTGTTGGAGACGGGCGGGACGCTGGAGTTGATGTGGTGGCAGCTGCAGCACTCGATGCTGATCGAGGGCTTCCCGGAGTACGCACGGGAGGAGGCGATGGCCAAGGAGATCCGGGTCTTCGAACTCGGTGTCATCCCCGGGCTACTGCAGACCGAGGAGTACGCAAGGGCCCACGAAGTCGAGCCAGTACGGGCAGGCGACGTCACCCAGCAACAGGCCGACGAACGAGTCGCCTTCTTCCTAGCACGGCAGGCAATTCTGGACCGCCCCGCCGCACCACTCGTCTACGCCGTGCTGGATGAAGGTTGCCTGCGCCGATGGATGGGCGGCCCAGCGGTCATGGCACGCCAACTGGCTCACCTCGAACAGCTGGCGACCCGGCCGAACGTTATCCTCCAGATCGCCCCAAGTCACATGGCCGACCGATGCCTGTTCCACTCCGCGTTGTGGCTTCTTACCATGGGCGACCGATCCCTGCTGGGCTATACCGAAACCTTCCAACGCGGTTACCTCGAACGGGACTCGGCCAAGGTGGCAACCTGGGAGCGCCACTATGCTCGACTCCAGGTTGACGCCCTGTCACGGGACGCCTCAACAAGGCTGATTCGCGACGTACGGAAGGAACTGGAACATGCCTGTTGACCTGAGAAACGCCGCTTGGCGCAAGAGCTCCCATAGTGGCCAGGGCGGCGCATGCATCGAGGTCGCCGACCACATCCCCGGACTTGTGCCCGTCCGTGACTCCAAGGACCCCGACGGGCCCGCTCTCCTCTTCCCCTCCACCTCCTTCGCTGCCTTCGTCCGCGCCGTTAAAACCGGCGAACTCAACTGACCCGGAGGCCGAATATGTCCCTTGAGCTGAGTAGTGCTGCCTGGCGTAAGAGCACCCACAGTGGTGGTGGTGGCGCGTGCATCGAGGTGGCCGACGACTTCCCCGGGCTCGTACCCGTCCGGGACTCCAAGGACCCCGAGGGGCCCGCCCTCCTCTTCCCCGCCGGCTCGTTCGCCGCCTTCGTCAGGGCCGTCAAGACCGGCGAGTTCGGCACGGCCTGAGCCGGGCCTCATACCCCGGTACTACGAGCAAGACCCCACCCCGGTACGACCCGGTCGGCCGGGGTGGGCGCCTAGGGTGGCCAGGGTGAAGATCCAGGTGCCTCCTCCGGTGAACGGTGCCGCCCAGTGGGCCGGCGATCAGCTCGGTGATCTCGGGCGGGCGTTGATGACGCCTGCCGAGGGGCACGTGCCGCTGCTCGCGGGGGCGCAGCGGGGGTGGGTGCGGGCCTTGCCGTACCTGCTGGCGGTGGCGGCGGCGATCACGCTGCTGTCGACCGGCACGGTGGTGCTGGCGCAGGACTACGGGCTGCCGACGGCGGTGGCCGGGGCGTTGGCGCTGGCGCAGTCGGTGCCGTTGGTGGTGGCGGTGACCAGGCCGCTGGCCGCGTGGTGGGTGATGTCCTCGGGGGTGGTGCTCGGGGCCCTGACGACGGCGTGGACGCCGGCCGGGGCCGGGCCGTGGCCGTGGCCGGTGCCGACGTTGATCGGGTACGTGTTCCTGATGGCGGCGCTGGCGCTGCGCGAGCGCGGGCGGACGCTGCTGGCGGTGTGGCTGGTGACCCTGGCGGCGAGCGTGGTGGCCGCCGATCTGAACCAGCCGCGGGCCGGGCAGACCGCGATCATCACGGTGGCCGTCTCCGGTGCGGTGCTGCTGCTGGGCTGGACGGTCCGGGGCCGGGGCGAGGCGCAGCGGAAGCTGGCGGAGCAGGAGCGGATCAGCGAGGCGGAGCGCGAGCGGAGCACCCTGCTGGAGGAACGGGCCCGGATCGCCCGGGAGTTGCACGACGTGGTGGCCCACCACATGTCGGTGATCACGGTGCAGGCGGACTCGGCGCCGTACCGGATCGAGGGCCTGCCGCCGCAGGCCGTCGAGGAGTTCGGGACGATCGCGGCGGCGGCGCGCGGGTCGCTGGCGGAGATGCGTCGGCTGCTCGGGGTGCTGCGCAGCGACGGCAGTGCGCCGGACCGGGCGCCGCAGCCGGGGGTGGAGCAGCTGGAGCGGCTGGTGGAGACGGTCCGTCAGGCCGGTGTCCGGGCCTCCCTGCGCAGCGAGGAGGTCGGCGAACTCCCGCAGGGGGTCAGCCTGTCGGCGTACCGGATCGTGCAGGAGGCACTGGCCAACGTGGTGCGGCACGCACCCGGCGCGGTGGCCGAGGTGGTGCTCGCGGCCGAGGGCCGCACCCTGCTGGTGACGGTGGAGAACGGCCCGGGCGGGACCCCGGGAGTGGAGAGCGGCGAGGGCACCGGGCACGGGCTGGTGGGGATGCGGGAGCGGGTGCGGCTACTGTCGGGCAGGTTGGAGACCGGTCCGACCGCCGCCGGCGGCTTCCGGGTCTTCGCCGAACTGCCCGTCACCAGCACCGGAGAGAGCCCCCGATGACCATCCGCGTAATCATCGTCGACGACCAGGCGATGGTCCGGGCCGGCTTCGCCGCGCTGCTCAACGCGCAGAGCGACATCGACGTGGTCGGCGACGCCGCCGACGGGAAGCAGGCCCTGGAGGTCAGCGGACGGACCCATCCGGACGTGGTGCTGATGGACGTCCGGATGCCCGAGATGGACGGGCTGGAGGCGGCCCGGCGGCTGCTCGACCCGCCGCCGGGGGTGACGCACCGTCCGAAGGTGCTGATGCTGACCACCTTCGACGTGGACGACTACGTCTACGAGGCGCTGCGCGCCGGGGCGTCCGGCTTCCTGCTCAAGGACGCGCCGCCGGCCGACCTGATCGCCGCCGTCCGGGTGGTGGCGGCCGGGGAGGCGCTGCTGGCGCCCTCGGTGACGCGCCGTCTGATCGAGGACTTCGCCCGGAACAGGCCCGCCCCGCGCCGGGACCGCGGACTCCGGCTGAACGGGCTGACCCCGCGCGAGACCGAGGTGCTGGAGCTGATCGCCCGGGGCCTGTCGAACCAGGAGATCGCGGACCGGCTGGTGGTCGCCGAGCAGACCGTGAAGACCCACATCGGCCGCATCCTGGCCAAGCTGGACCTGCGCGACCGGGCCCAGGCGGTGGTGCTCGCCTACGAGTCGGGTCTGGTGACGCCGGGTCAGTAGGGCCTCAGCCCGGTCAATAGCGCCTCAGTTCGTCGAGGTGTTCGCGCGCCCAGTCGCAGGCGACGTCCATCGGGCCGAGCAGCGAGCGTCCGAACTCGGTGAGGGCGTACTCGACCCGGGGCGGATTCTCCTGGTAGGCGGTGCGGTCGATCCAGCCGTCGCGCTCCATTGCCCGCAGCGTCTCGGTCAGCACCTTCGAGGTCACGCCCTTCAGCGGCACCTTCAACTCGCCGAACCGGCGCGGCCCTTCGGCCAGGCAGCGGAGCACCATGCCGCTCCACTTGTCGCCGACCCGGATGGGCATCCGATGGCTGCAGTCCGGGTCGAACATGTCGGCGTCCAGGGGCGTGGTCATACCCCGACCATAGAACCGGTTCCGTTGAAGTAACCGGGGGCCCTCCTCGTACGGTCGTCCCGCATCGAGCCCGGACGGTCCGGGCGAGGGAGGGTGACGTGAAGCGGATCGTGGTCTTCGGAGCGGGCGGGCGCGTGGGCCGGGCGGCGGTGGCCGAGGCGGTGCGGCGCGGGCACGCCGTCACGGCGGTGGTCCGGGAGCCGGAGAAGTACCCGGAGCTGGGCGGCCCGGAGGCGGTCACGGTGGTGCGCGGGGACGCCACCGACGCGGAGTCGGTGGCGGCGGTCGCGGCGGGGCACGACGCGGCGGTGAACGCCTCGGTGCGGCTGGACCTGCCGGCCGAGGAGTACTTCACGGCGGCCGCCCGGGCCCTGGTGGACGGGCTGCGGCGGGCCGGGGTGGGGCGGCTGCTGACGCTGGGGATCGCGACCACCCTGGAGGTCTCACCGGGGGTGCGGGTGATGGACGATCCGCAGTTCCCGGAGCAGTACCGGGTGTTCTCGCAGGGGCACGTGGCGGAGTTCGAGCTGCTGACCGCCACGGCGGACGGGCTGGACTGGCTGATGGTGGTCCCGCCGATGGAGCTGGACGCGGCGGCCGGGGCCACCGGCAGCTACCGGAGCGCGGTCGGCGCGGTGATCGGCACCGGGCGGATCCCGCACGCCGATCTGGCGGTCGCGCTGCTGGACGAGATCGAGGTGCCGAAGCACCACCGGGTGCAGCTGGCGGTCTCGCACTGACCGCACCCCACCCCGGACCGCCACGCCACCCGCGGATCCGCAGACCCGAGCCCGCCCCGGACCACCGTCCGGGGCGGGCTCCGTCGTACCCGGGCGCTCCGGGGTCGCCTCGGCGGAACCGGGCGGGTGGGCACCAGACGAGCGAGCACGCGGGCGAGGTGAGCACGGGCGGAGCCGAGCAGGCAGGCACGCAAGCGACGTGAGCACAGGCGGAGCCGAGCAGGCAGGCACGCAAGCGACGTGAGCACAGGCGGAGCCGAGCAGGCAGGCACGCAGGCGGAGTCACACCCCGGCCCGGCTCCGGGGCCCCGTGTGCACGTCACCGCCGCTTCCGCCCCGGCTGCGACCGCCGGGCGGGCCCGGCCCGGGGCCTCCGTCCCCGGCAGGAGCACCGCCCCCGTCGTCCCCGTAGTACCCCGGTATGACGGCCGGGTTGGCGCTGCGGGGTGACGCCCCGTCAGGCGTCCGCTTCCTACCTTCCTCCTCGTCGAAAGCGGCACGAGGGAGAGGCGGAGCGAGATGAAGGCGCGATGGCGGCGGGCACTGGCCGGGGGGCTGCTGGCGGTGCTGGCGGTCGGCGGGGCCGGCGGCTGGGCGGCGGCGGACGGGCAGAGCGCGGTCACCGGGCCGCCGCCCGGGACGGCCGCCTGGGTGGCGGACACCACCCTCGGCCTGCGGCTGCCGGAGCCGGGGCGGGCCACGGCCGGCGAGGTGGCGGAGTTCTTCGCCGGGCTGCCGCAGGCGCAGCAGCGGGCGCTGGCGGTGCGTCACCCGCTGGTGGTGGGGAACCTGGACGGGGCCCCGTACCGGCTGCGCTACCTGGCCAACTCCCTGGCGCTCCAGGAGGAGCGGCGGCACGAGCTGGCCCGGGCCGCCGACGGCACGCTGCCGGAGCGGGACCGGAAGTCCGCCGCCGCCCGGGCCGCGCGGTACGCGGAGCTCGGCGGCGGGCAGCGGCAGATCCTGGCCTTCGACCCGCGTGGACGGGGCCAGTACGCCGAGGTCTTCGGCGAGTTGGGGCGGGCCGAGCGGACGGCCGTGGTGGTACCGGGGTCCGACATCGACCTGATGACCGGCGACCGGGCCTCCGCGCACTACGGCACCCCGGGCGGCGCGGCCGAGGCGCTGCGGTCCGCCTCCGGGGAGCGGCTCGCGGTGGTGGCCTGGACGGGCTACACCACCCCGGTCAAGGTCGGCCTGGACGCGGCGACTTCGGAGCTGGCGGAGGCCGGCGCGGTCCGGCTGTCGGCCTTCCTGGCCGGGCTGACCCCGGTGACCGGGCCGGTCACCCTGGTCTGCCACAGCTACGGCACCGCCGTCTGCGGGCTGGCCGACCCCCGGCCCGAGCAGGTGCGGGGCGTGGTGGCGCTCGGCTCCCCCGGGATGGACGTGGCCGGGGCGGACGCCCTGCGGGTGCCGCTCTGGGTGGTCAAGCGCAACGCCGAGGACTGGATCGCCAAGGTCCCGAACGTCTCGCTGTTCGGCCTCGGCCACGGCGCCGACCCGGACGAACCGGCTTACGGCGCACGGCTGGTGAGCTCCACCGGCTCGCACGGCCACAGCGGCTACCTGGTGCCCGGCACCGCCTCGCTGGCCAACACCACCGCCATCGCGCTGGGCGAGGACGCCCGGATCGAGTGCGCCGCCGACGGCCCGGCCTGCACCTCCCCCGCCACCCGCTGACCCTCCCTCAGGAAGGACCTCCCCCGTGAACGCCCTCGCCCGACTCCGCCGCAGCGCCGCCGCCGTGGACGCCAAGACCCCCGCCACCCGGGACCGCGCCCTGGACGGCCTGCGCGCCGTCGCACTGCTCGCCGTTCCGTTCGGCCACTGGATGCTCGGCGGCTTCACCACCTCGCCGGACGGCGTGCTGCACAACGAGAGCCCGCTCTCCTCGCTGGGCTTCTTCGCCCCGCTCAGCTGGGTGCTGCAGATGCTCGGCGTGTTCTTCCTGGTCGGCGGCTACTCCTCGGCCAGGTCACTGACCCGGGCCGCGGAGCGCGGGGCCTCCACCACCGAGTGGTTCCGGCAGCGGGCGGTGCGGCTGCTGCGGCCGGTGCTCGGGGTGGCGGCGGTCTGGGCCCTGCTGGTGCCGCTGCTCGGCGCGCTCGGGGTGCCGGCCGGGACGGTGCGGACCGGCACCGTGCTGGTGGTGCAGCCGCTCTGGTACATCGGCATCTACCTGGCGCTCACCGCGCTGACCCCGCTCTGCGTCCGGGTCGGCCGCCGCCTCGGCGGCTGGGCCGCCGCCCCGCTGCTGGCCGCCGTGGCCGTGGTGGACGTGCTGCGGTACGGGCCGTGGGCGGAGTCGGTGCCGTCCTGGCTCGCGCTGGTCAACCTGCTGCCCGGCTGGCTGTTCGGCTACCAGCTCGGCGTCTCCTGGGCGCAGGGGCGGATCCACCGGGCGGGCGCCTGGCTGCTGGCGCTGGGCGGCGCCGCCCTGTTCACCGTGCTGCTCACCGTCTTCCACTACCCGGCCAGCATGGTCGGCGTCCCGGGCGCGGCCCGGACCAACTCGCACCCGCCGTCGCTGCTGGTGCTGGCACTGGCCTCGGTGCAGTGCGGCGCCGCGATGCTGCTGCGCGAGCGGATCGGGCGGGCGCTGCGCCGGCCGCTGCTCTGGCTGCCGGTGGTGGCGGTCAACCTCTCGGCGATGACCATCTTCTGCTGGCACCAGAGCGCGATGTTCTCGGTCGGCGCGCTGGCCTCGGCCCTCGACACCGCCGTCCCCGGCCTGACCGCCGCCCCCGACTCGCTCGGCTGGGTGCTCGCCCGCCTCGCCTGGCTGCCGGTCTTCGCCCTGGTGCTCACCGCCATCGCCCGGTACGCCCGCCGCTTCGACGCCCGCTGGCGGCTGCCCCGGGCCTGGAAGGCCGCCGTCGCCACGGCCGCCACCCTGTTCGCCGTGCACGCCCTCGGTGCCCTGTGAGCGACACGCGGAGGAGCGTCGGCCACACGCCGTACGCTGAGCGGATGGTGACGTTCGATCAGTTCCTGGAGATGGGGCTCGCGCTGCCGGAGGCGGGCGAGCAGGTGACCTGGGAGACCAGGGTGACGCTCCGGGTCGGGGGGAAGATCTTCGCGATGGGGACGCCGGGCACCGGGGAGGTGACGGTGAAGGCCTCGAAGGCGGACCAGGCGGAGCTGCTGGCGGCGGAGCCCGAGGTGTTCTCCTCGGCGCCGTACGTGGGGCGGCACGGGTGGGTGCTGGTGCGGCTGGCCGGGGTGGACGGCGGGGAGCTGGCGGAGCTGATGGCGGAGGCCTGGCGGAGCGTCGCGCCCAAGCGGCTGGTGAAGGACTTCGACGCGAGCGGGGGAACCGGCGCAACCCTGTGAGCCATCACACAGTTTGGCCGGGCACGGTGTCCGTTCCGAACACCTACGCTGGCTGGGAACAGCCGGCGGTGGTACCACCACGAGCCCCAGGATGGTGACCAGTTGCCGCAGCGCACCGAGCGTGAGCGCACCCCCCGCGAGGTGCAGCGCAGGCGCCGTCTGAAGCGCGTCGCGATGGGGCTGTTCGCCACCGTCGCGGTACTGGCGGACACCGGCGCGGCGGCGGCCCAGGCGGCGGCCGGCAGCGAGCAGATCACCATCACCACGCCCCCGGCCGGCAGCGACCGCTGGGTGGCGGACCGTTCGCTGGGCCGGGTGCTGCCGGATCCGGCGAGTGCCGCCCCGCGCGACGTGGCCGCCTTCTTCGCCTCGCTCGGCGGGCCGGCCGTCGACCGGCTGGTCGCCGAGTACCCGCTGGTGGTCGGGAACCTGGACGGCGTCCCGCCCGAGCTGCGCTACCGGGCCAACCGGATCGCGGTCGCCGCCGAGCGCGACCGGGCCCGCGCCCGGGCCGCCGACGAGTCGCTGACCAAGGCCGCCCGCGCGCTGGCCGAGGCCCGGGCGAACGACAGCGAGCACCTGCTTGCCGAGGGCCGGCAGATCCTGGCCTTCGACCCGCGCGGCCGGGGCCTGGTCAGCGAGGTCTACGGGGACCTGGCGGCGGCCGGCCGGGTCTCGGTGGTGGTGCCCGGCTCGGAGGCCGACCTCGGCCACTTCGACCAGGCGGCCGACCCGCTGCGCTCGGCCGCCGGGATGGGGCGGGCGCTGTACGAGGAGGAGCGGCTGCGCTCCCCCGGCACCCGGACGGCGGTGATCGCCTGGACGGGGTACGTCACCCCGGTCGGCCTGGGCCCGGACGCCGTCACCTCCCGGCTGGCCGAGGCAGCCGCGCCCCGGCTGGAGCGGCTGCTGGCCGGCCTCGCGGTGACCGGCCGCACGGAAGCGCCGCCGGCACTGTTCTGCCACTCCTACGGTTCGGTGGTCTGCGGCACGGCCGCACCCGCCATCCACGACGGCACCGACCTGGTGGTCTTCGGCAGCCCCGGGATGGGCGTGCCGGACGCCGCCGCACTCGGCACCGGCGTCCGGGTCTGGGCCACCCGCAACCCCAGCGACTGGATCGGCAACGTGCCCTACCTGGAGGTCGGCGGCCTCGGCCACGGCGCCGACCCCGCCTCGGCCGGCTTCGGCTCGGTGGTGATCTCCTCCGCCGGGGCCTCCGGCCACAACGGCTACCTCTCCCCCGGCACCGCCAGCCTGCGCAACTTCGCCGAGCTGGGCCTCGGCCACTACGACGAGGTCCGCACCGCCACCCGCCGCGACGCGGGCTGACGGCGGACCGGTCGGCGGCGAACGGGCGGCGGACCGGGCCGTGACGGACGGGCGGTGACGGACCCCCGCCGTACGGTGGGGCCATGACGGTGATTCAGGAGGGCCTCTACCACCTGCGCAGCGCGGCCGACGGCCGACTGCTCACGGTGGCGGACGAACGACGGCGCAGCGGCGCCAAGCTGTGCACGGCCGAGCCGGACGGCTCGGCCGGCCAGCTCTGGCGGATCACCGCCGTGCACCCGGGCGGCGGGCTCTACCACCTGGCCAGCGAGGGCAGCGGCCGGCGGCTGGACGTGGCCGGGGCCCGGACCGAGGACGGCGTCCCGGTGCAGCTCTGGACACCGAACGGCTTCGGCGCCCAGGACTGGCTGCTGGAGCGGCACGTGGACGCCCCGGACACCTTCAACCTGGTCGCGCTGATCAGCGGTCGCACCCTGGAGATCGGCCCGGACGGCGCCGCCCGCCAGTGGGAGGACCGCGACGATCCCGCCCAGTGGTGGCACCTGGACCCGGCCTGACGCCCCGTCCGAGACTCCGGGCAGCCCCGGGAGGCCAGCCCCCGCGACGGAGCACCTGTGGTGCGACTCCGCCGAGGGGCGGGCATCGTCGAGGGGGCCTTCCCGCCCGATGCCGGGACGCTCCCGGCGGCTCCGAGGAGGGGCACCCCCAGTCGGTGGCCACGACGCCGAAGGCCGGGCGGGGACATCGGCGACCGCCCGGCCCCGCCGGGAGGGAGACCCTAGACCTTCACCCAGGCCCCGGCGCCCAGGCGGCCGGTGGTACCGAGGTCCAGCTCGGGGGTGACCATGACCGGGGCGGCGCCGGGGAGGGCGCGGACCCGGACGTAGGGGGCGAGCACCGGGGTGCCCTCGGTGACGGTGTTGCGCCAGGTGATCACGGAGCGGGCGGACTCGCCGGTCAGCAGCTCGAACTCCCGGGCGGTGTCCTCGGCCCCGGTGCCCCCGGCGATGGCCGAGCCACCGGGGAGCACGGCGACGTCGGCGACCGGCCGGTGGTCGAGGCCGAGCGGCTCCAGGGCCGGGAAGCCGTTCAGCCGGACCGGCGCCGGGCCGCAGTTCTCCAGCAGCAGGCCGACCGCCCGCAGGCCCATCGCGGCGCTGCCCTCGTCGGCGGTCAGCCGCAGGCCGGACGGCGGGCAGTTGCCGGGGACGGGCGGGGCCTCGGCCGCCGGGACGCTGCGCACCTTGGCCACCGAGGGTTCGGCGGAACCGTTCTGAATGCCGGTCAGCTTCACCGCGTCCCGCACCGTCTGCCCGGCTCCGACGAAGGGGACGACCCGGGTGAGGTTGTCCATCACGGGTGAGCCGAGCGCGAAGGTCACGGTGTAGAGGTACCCCTCGGCCTCGGGGTTGCTGACCTCGAACTCGAAGCAGGAGCGGTCGGCGGCGGTGATCCGCACCCCGTCGACGGCCCGGGCGGCCCGGCCCGGGGCGGCCGTGCCATCGCGGCCGGCCTTGCCCGGGGCGGTGGGGACGGGCGGGGTGATCGGTCCCGGGGTGGCCGCTCCACCCGCTGCTCCACCCGCCACCCTGCCCGCCGCCGCGACGGCGCACTCGCCGCCGCCGTCCGGCGGCAGCGCGGGCCCGCCGGCCTGGACGGCCGGGCGCGAGCCGCAGGCGGTGAGCGCGAACAGCCCCGCCAGGGCGAGCGGAAGGATCGATCGCGAACTGTGCATTCCCCGATCGAAGCAGACCGCGCCACCCCTCGGTGTGACCACCGGCACAACGGGCGCAACAGTTCCGCCACAACACCCGCGCGGAACTGACGCACCGTCGGGGGAATCGTCCGCCACCCCGCCGACCTGGCCCGGACTGCCCAGCGGGCAGCGGAAGTTGCCCGTTCGGGCAATACCCCCGGGTAGCCGCTCGGCGGACCGGTCGTGGGTTGACACCGCAAGTTGGTCTAGTCCATTTTGGGATTCAGAGCCAGGCGCCGCGAAGATCCCGGCCTTCCCTCAGAGTCCGGTCCGATCCGTGCTGCCCGAGCCGTTCCCCTTCCTTGGAGTGACTGCCCCATGCCGAAGCCCGGCCGGTACCCGCGTCCGAGTCCGGCCCTGCAGGCCGCACTGACCGCTGCCGAACAGGACGTCCTGCTCTTCGATCTGGCCGGCATCCGCCGCCAGTACCACGACCTGCTGCGCGAACTGCCGGGCGTGGACGTCCGGTTCGCCCTCAAGGCCTGTCCGGTGGACGAGGTGCTGGCCACCCTGGCCGGGGCCGGGGCCGGCTTCGACGCGGCCGGGCCCGGTGAGATCGCCCAGGCACTGCGCACCGGCGTGCCGGTGGAGCGGGTGCACTTCGGGAACACGGTGAAGTCCGACCGCGCCATCGCCGAGGCGTACGCGCTGGGCGTCCGGGACTTCGCCACCGACAGCCTGGCCGACGTGACCGCGATCGCCCGGCACGCGCCCGGCGCCCGGGTGTTCTGCCGGCTGGCCACCGCCGGGACGGGCGCGCTCTGGGGCCTCAGCCAGAAGTTCGGCTGCTCCCCGGCCGACGCCGTCGAGGTGATGGCGGTGGCCCGGGCCTCCGGGCTGGTGCCGGCCGGGCTCTCGGTGCACGTGGGCTCCCAGCAGATGACCGCCGAGGCCTGGCGGGACGCCTTCGACGCGCTCTCCGACGTGCTGCTCGCGCTGGCCGCCCGGGGCATCCACCCGGACCACGTGAACCTCGGCGGCGGCCTGCCCGCGCTCGGCTACCTGAACCGCCGGGGCGAGCCGCTGGAGCCGCCGATGGAGAAGATGTTCACCGTGATCCGGGAGGGCATGCAGCGGATCACCACCGCCTCCGCCGCCCCGCTCGGCTTCCGCCTGGAGCCCGGCCGGTACCTGGTCGCCGACCACGGCGCGATCCGCTCCCAGGTGGTCCGGCTGTCGGTCCGTCAGCAGCTGGACGGCGAACGGCAGGCCTGGCTCTACCTGAGCTGCGGCAAGTTCAACGGCCTCTACGAGATGGACCAGCTGCAGTACCGCCTGGAGTTCCCCGGCCACCCCGCCGGCCCCCGGGTGCCCGCCGTGGTGGCCGGCCCCACCTGCGACAGCGACGACGCCTACGCGCACCGGGACGGCCCGGTCCAGGTGCCGACCGCCGCCGCCTCCGGCGACCCGGTCTGGATCCACTCCTGCGGCGCCTACGCCACCAGCTACACCACCCTGGGCTTCAACGGCTTCGCCCCGCTGCCGGTGGCCTTCGTGGACGGCGGCTGAGCCCCGCCCCACCTACGGCCGGGGGCCCCGCCCGTGGGGGGACGGGGCCCTCGGCTTCCGCCACGGCTAGCGGACGACGTCGAAGACCTGCTTCTGGATGCCGTTGCCGTACGCCGCGTACTCCACCAGCGCCAGCTTCTGGGCGTCCTTGTCGGTCTGGCTGAACAGGCGCTTGCCCGCGCCGAGCAGCAGCGGGAAGACCAGCAGGTGGTAACGGTCGATCAGACCGGCGTCGGAGAGCGCCCGGTTCAGCGCGGCGCTGCCGTGCACGATGATCGGGCCGCCCTCGGTCTCCTTGAGCGCCGCCACCTCGTCCAGCGAGCGCAGGATGGTGGTCTCGCCCCAGGCGGGCTCCAGCTCGTCCTCGCCGAGGGTGGTGGAGACCACGTACTTGGGCATCGCCTTGTAGCCGGCGAACTCCGCCATGCCGGGCCAGACCGGGCTGAACGCCTGGTAGCTGACCCGGCCGAGCAGCAGCGCACCGGCCTCCTCCTGCTCGCGCCCCTTCAGCTCGTACGCCTCGGGCAGGAACTCGACGTCCTTGAAGGTCCAGCCCGAGTTCCGGTAGCCGGGCTCGCCGCCGGGGGCCTCGACGACGCCGTCGAGCGAGACGAAGGCGGTGGTGATCAGGGTGCGCATCGGGGGACCTCGTTGTCTGGCGGTCGGTGCTGACGGTCGGTCAGGATGGGCTCACCCTAGCCACGGTGACCGACAACCCGGCTACTCACGCGCCGCCGAGGTGGAGCTCATGTCGGCGTAGCGGTCGCCGGTCACCCGGCCGGCGATCGGCTCCAGCAGGGCCAGCTCGGCCCCGGTCAGCTCGATGGTGGCGGCGGCGGTGTTCTCGGCCAGCCGGGTGCGCTTGCGGGTGCCCGGGATCGGCACCACGGTCAGCCCGTGCACCTGCGCCCGCTGGTGCACCCAGGCCAGCGCGACCTGGGCCGGCGTGATGCCGCGCTCGGCGGCGATGCTGCGGATCGGCTCCACCAGGGCCGCGTTGGCCGCCGCGTTCTCCCCGCTGAACTGCGGGTGGTGGCGCCGGTAGTCGTCCGCGCTGAGCGTCTCGGCCGCCGCGAAGGAGCCGGTCAGGAAGCCCCGGCCGAGCGGCGAGTACGGCACGAAGGTGACGCCCAGCTCGGCGGCGGCCGGCACGGCGGTGCGCTCCACGTCGCGGGAGAACACCGACCACTCGGACTGCAGCGCGGCGATCGGGTGCACCGCGTACGCCTCGCGCAGCTCCGCCCCGGTCACCTCGGAGAGGCCCAGCGCCCGGACCTTGCCCGCCTCGACCAGCTCGGCCATCGCGCCGACCGACTCGGCCAGCGGCACGGCCGGATCGCGGCGGTGCATGTAGTAGAGGTCGATGACGTCCACGCCCAGGCGCTTCAGCGAGGCGTCCACGGCGGAGCGGATGTACTCCGGGTCGTTGCGCACCGCGCGGTACCGGGGGTCGTCGGCCCGGCGCTCGATGGCGAACTTGGTGGCCAGCACCACCCGGTCGCGGTTGGCCCGGACGAACGGGCCGATCAGCTCCTCGTTCGCCCCCGAGCCGTAGATGTCGGCGGTGTCGAAGAGGGTGACGCCCGCCTCCAGCGCGGCGTCCAGGGTGGCCAGGGCCTCGGCGGTGTCGGTCGGGCCGTAGAACTCGGACATGCCCATGCAGCCGAGGCCCTGGGCGCCGATCAGCCGGCCGCCGCGACCGAGCGGGACGGTGGGGAGGAGGTGCTGCTGCTGCACTGCTGACTCCTGGTCTGTTCGTCGTCGAGGGCCCGCGTGTAGAGGTCGACCTTGAAGTCGAGGACCGCCAAGGTGGCGTGCAGGTCGCTGAGCCGGCGCCGGATCTCGTCCCGGTGCTCGACCAGCAGCTCGCGCCGGTCGGCCAGCGTGTGCTCGCCCGCGCGGAGCAGCTCCACGTACCGGAGCATGTCCGCCACCGGCATCCCGGTCAGCCGCAGCCGGTTCAGGAAGCCGAGCCGGCGCAGGTCCGCGTCGCTGTACCGGCGCTGGCCGGAGTGCGAGCGGTCGACCGGGTCGAGCAGGCCGATCCGCTCGTACCAGCGCAGGGTGTGCGCGGTCAGGCCGGTGGCCTCGGCGACCTCGCCGATGCCGTGCCGGGGCGTCGGGTCCGCCTCGGTGGTGAGTTCCTCCTGCGCTCCGCAGAGCCGGAGGGTGGTCTCGATCGTCGTCACGCGGTGCCCCCTGTGGAAGTGACGCTCACGAAGCTACTGACTTGGAGTGCACTCTAGGCAAGGACCGCACCGCGTGCCGCCCCGGCGAGTCGTTAGAGTCGGGGGCATGGAGAGCTTGCGGAAGATCGAGGACTGGCCGGTGCCGAACGCGGCGGCCGCAGTGGTACGGGCCGACGGGACGGTGCTGGGCACGGCCGGGCCGCAGCAGCACCTCTTCCCGCTGGCCTCGGTGACCAAGCTGCTGACCTCCTACGCGGTGCTGGTAGCGGTGGAGGAGGGCGTCTTCGAGCTGGACGACCCGGCCGGGCCGGACGGTTCGACGGTCCGTCACCTGCTCGCCCACACCTCCGGGCTGGCCTTCGACGAGCACCGGGTGATGGCCCCGCCCGGGGAGCGCCGGCTCTACTCCAACGCGGGCTTCGACGTGCTGGCCGACACCCTGGCCAAGGCCGCGGGCATCGCCTTCCACGACTACGCCGCCGAGGCGGTCTTCGCCCCGCTCGGCATGCGCGACACCCTGATCAACACCGCCCACCGCGCCCCCGCCGGGGCCGGCGGCCTCTCCACCGCCGCCGACCTGGCGCTGTTCGCCGCCGAGCTCCAGGCCCCGCGCCTGCTCGACCCCTCCACCGTGACCGCCGCCACCCGCGAGGTCGCCTTCCCCGGCCTGAGCGGTGTGCTCCCCGGCTTCGGCCACCGCCGCCCGAACGACTGGGGCCTCGGCTTCGAGCTCCGCTCGGAGAAGACCCCGCACTGGACCGGCACCGCCAACTCCCCCGCCACCTTCGGCCACTTCGGCCAGTCCGGCACCTTCCTCTGGGTCGACCCGACGGCCGGCCTGGCCTGCCTGGCCCTCACCGACCGGGACTTCGGCCCGTGGGCCGCCGAGGTCTGGCCGCAGCTCTCCGACGCGGTGCTGACCGAGGCGGCGTGAGACGGGCCCGGGCCGCCCTGCTCGCCGGAGCCGGCCTGGCCGTGCTGACGGGCTGCTCCCCGGAGGAGCTGCCGCTGGTCGGGGTGCAGCTGGACGCCCGGGGCGTCCCGCAGGCCCTGCTGCGCAGCTGCGACGACCAGGGGCGGGTCCGGGCTCCGGCCCTGTACGCGATGGAACCGGCGGTCGCGGACCAGCAGTACTGGCCGGACGACCAGTGGCTCGCCTGGAAGTCCACCGAGCCCCGGCCGAAGGCGGCGGACTTCCCGCTGTTCGCCCCGCCCACCGAGTGGGCCGTCACCACCCACGGCCCGCAGTCCCTGGAGCCCGACCGGGTCTACCGGCTCGGCTTCGCCGATCCGGAGGAGACCTACGCGTACAACGCCACGGTCACCTTCGACACCGCCCGGCTCGCCGCCCTGGAGCCCGGGCAGGTGCTGACACACGGTGGGGTGGTGTCCCGGGCGGACTTCGACAGGCTGGCGAGGAAGGCCTGCTGACGGCCGGTCAGCCGACGCCGCCCGGGACCACCAGGCCGGATTCGTAGGCGATCACCACGGCGTGGGTGCGGTTCTGCGCGCCGAGCTTGGTGAGCACGTTGCCGACGTGGGTCTTCACCGTCTCCTGGCTGACCCGGAGCGCCTCGGCGATCTCCGGGTTGGACAGGCCGGTGGCCATCTCCCGGAGCACCTCCTCCTCACGGAGCGTCAGGGCCGCGCGCGGCAGCGCCTCGGCGGAGGCCAGCGGTCGGGGTGCGACCATCCGCCGCAGGGCGGCGGGGAAGAGGATCGCCTCCCCCGCCGCCACCACCCGGACCGCCTCGGCGATCTCCCGGACCGGCCGCCGCTTGAGCACGAAGCCGCTGGCCCCGGCGCTCAGTGCGGCGGTCACGTAGCCGTCGTTCTCGAAGGTGGTGATCACCACGACCTTCGGCGGCTCGGGACCCGGCTCGCCGAGGAGGACCCGGGTCGCCTCGATGCCGTTGCGGCGCGGCATCCGGACGTCCATCAGCACCACGTCCGGCCGCAGGTCGCGAGCCAGCTCCACCGCCTCGACACCGTCCGCCGCCTCACCGGTGACGGTCAGCCCGGGCTGCGCGGAGAGCAGCGTGCGCAGCCCGCTCCGGGTCACCTCGTCGTCATCGGCGATCAGCACCGTGACCGGCCCGCCGGCCTCCCCGCGCTCCGCCGCCCCCGGCCCTGCCGTCACGCGCGCACCCGGGTCGGCAGACTGACCGTCAGCCGCCAGCGCTGCGGCCCGTCCGGGCCGGCCGTCAGCTCGCCGTGCAGCAGCCCGACCCGCTCCGTCAGGCCGCGCAGCCCCCGGCCGTAGGGCGGGAAGGCGGCCGGGCCGGGCCCGGTCGGGTTCACCACCTGGAGCTCCAACTCCCCGTCCCGGGCGGTGACCCGGAGCCCGACCGGGCCGCCCGTGCCGTGCCGCAGCGCGTTGGTCAGGCCCTCCTGGACGATCCGGTAGGCGGCCCGGGAGAGGATGCCGGGCAGCTGGGAGAGGTCGCCGGACAGCTCCGGCCGGACCTCGACCCCGGCGTGCCGCAGCCGCTCCAGCAGTTCGGGCAGATCGGCCAGGGTCCGGGCCGGGTCGGCGCCCGGCTGCTCCTCGCGCAGCACGCCGAGCACGTGGTCCAGGTCCTCCAGGGCGGCCCGGGCCGACTCCTCGATCGAGCGCATGGCCGCCCGGGCCGCGTTCGGATCGGCCTCCAGCACCTCGCCCGCCACCGCTGCCTGGATGGTGGTGGCGGTCAGCGTGTGGCCGATCGAGTCGTGCAACTCCTGCGCCAGCCGGTTCCGTTCGGCCAGTGCCCGCTCCCGCTCGGCGGCTGCGGCCAGCCGCTCGGCCGCCGAGGGCCCGAGCAACAGGGGGGCGGCCTGGCCGAGCGTGCCGGTCACGGCGGCGCAGAGCAGGCCGGTCAGCAGCAGGCAGAGCAGCGCCGCCGGCCAGGTCCACCAGAAGGCCGGCTCCGGAGACCAGCCGTAGAGGTCGATCTCCGCCGTACCGCCGAGCCCGGCCCAGGGCAGCGCCACCGCCGTCAACAGCAGCAGCCCACCCAGCAGGATCACCACCCAGCCCAGCACCACGAGCAGCAGCAGCCACAGCGGGGTGCGCCAACGCCCCTGCCGGACCCGGGCGTTGGGGACCGGCGGCGGCACCGGCACCCGCAGCAGCCGGCGGGCCGCCCCGGCCAGCAGCCGCCGCACTCCCGGCAGCGCTCCGCCGGCCGCCGTCAGCGCCGCCCACACCAGCAGGGTCAGCACCCAGCGGGCGGGCTCCGGCCCGGTCCGCCAGGCCAGTCCCGGCACCAGGGCGAAGGCCAGCGGCAGCACGCTGAGCCCGGCGGCGAAGGCGGCCAGCAGGGCGCCCGCGTACGTGGAGCCGCGTAGCAGCGGCTTGGTTCCCGTGGTCATGGCCGTCAGTATTCCGGGCCGCTCCGTGGACGACCTCCCCCGATCGGGGGACCGTCCACCCGGAGCCCGGCGGTGCGCAACCCGCTTGACCCGCACGCCGGTCAGGCCGTAGGAACCGGTGCCATGACCACACCCCTCATGCGAACGGCGGGCGAACTCGCCACTCCATGGCGCTTCCGCCTCGCGGTGCTGATGGCCGCGGCCGGGGTGGCGGGCGGCGCGCTCTGCGGCGCGGTCCTCGAACTCCTGCTGTACGGAAGGACGTTCCCGATCCTCGGGGCCCTGGCGGGCGCCTTCTGTCTGGCGCCGGTCCAGCTGCTCGTGCTCGGGGTGCTCTGCGCGCTGCCCCGGAGCGCCGCGCTGAACGGCCTGACCGGCCCGGCGCTGGCGTTCCTGGTGACCGCGCTGGGCCAGTACCTGCTGCTCGGCATGGTGCTCGACGACCCCGGGGCGTTCCGCCATCCGCCGGTGCTCGCCGGCACCGCCGCCACGGCCGGGATCGCCGCCCTCGGCACCCTGCTCGCGGTCCGCGCCGTGCGCCGCACCCTGCCCGCCGGCTCCGGTCAGCCGTAGCGGACCGGGGAGTGCATCTCCCAGAGCAGCAGCTCCGCCCCGTCCTCCCCCGCCGTCGGGTCGGCGAAGGCGTCGCCGGTGGCCCGGACCGCGTCGCCCGGAGCCATCGAGCGCCCGCCGCCCTGCGGGCCGGGGACGGTGCGGTAGCCCAGCGCACCCGCCGTCAGGTGGGCGTAGCGGTACGGGGCTTCGGGGAGTTCGGGCAGCGGCTCCCAGGGGCCGGCCGTGACCAGCCAGAGGGCGGCGTCCGAGCGGCGCAGGCGGAGCGCGTCCGACGCGGCGTCACGGGGCAGGCCGGAGGCCAGCAGCGTCAACCCGGCGGGGTCCGGGGTCACCCGTCGGAGGCCGTAGGAGGGCTCGGCGTCGAAGACGTCCGGCTGGAGCCACATCTGGACGAAGCGGACGGGCTCGGCGGCCCCGCCGACGTTGCGTTCGGTGTGGGTGATGCCCGAACCGGCGCTCTGCACCTGGACGGTGCCGGGGCGGACCACGCCCGCGTGGCCGTGGCCGTCGCGGTGGGCGAGGGCGCCGCCGAGCACCCAGGTGACGATCTCGGTGTCCCGGTGCCTGTGCTCGGCGTAGCCCGCGCCGGGGGCGATCAGCTCCTCGTTGACGGCCAGCAGGGCGCCGAAGGAGACGTTCTTCGGGTCGTAGTGCCCGGAGAAGGAGAAGGCGTGCCGGGTGCTGATGCCCGGCTCGGGCTCGGAGGCGTAGCGCTCGGCCGCGCGGCGGTGGTCGGCCCGGGGACGGGAGGAGGGAGCGTCGGTCACCCGGCCCACGGTAGCCGGTGTGACCGGGGCCACCGCGTCGATCCGGCGGGGGCGGGTACGAGCCGTGCCCCGGGTGAGGCAGTCTTAGCTCTGTGCCAGCCGCTTCAGCGAATCCCGACAAGAAGACCGCCTCCGCCACCGAAGAGGCCAAGCAACCCGAGCAGCCCAGACCGCGCCGGGGCGGACGGCTGACCGCGCAGGAGCGCAGGCTCGCCACCGAGCGGGCCGAGCTGCGGGCCGCGACGCTCAAGCGGCTGGAGAAGTCCTCCGGGAAGCTGGCCAGCGCCGCCATCGCGCGGATGGACGACCAACTCGGCTGGTACCGGCGGATGCCGCCGGAGCACCGGTCCTGGATCGGCCTGGTGGCCCAGGCCGGCATCGCCGCGTTCACCGAGTGGTACCGGCACCCGGACGCCCCGCAGGCGATCTCCACCGACGTGTTCGGCACCGCCCCACGCGAGCTGACCAGGGCCATCACGCTCCGTCAGACCGTGGAGCTGATCCGCACCACCATCGAGGTGATGGAGGAGGCGATCGAGGAGGTGGCCGCCCCGGGCGACGAGGCCGGGATGCGCGAGTCGGTGCTGGTCTACGCCCGGGAGATCGCCTTCGCCACCGCCCAGGTGTACGCGCAGGCGGCCGAGGCGCGCGGCGCCTGGGACGCCCGACTGGAGGCGCTGGTGGTCAACTCGCTGCTCTCCGGCGACGCCGACGAGGGCGTGCTGTCCCGGGCCGCGGCGCTCGGTTGGGGCCAGCCGAGCCAGGTGCGGGTGGTGATGGGCTCCGCCCCGGACGGGGACAGCGAGCTGGTGGTGGAGGCGATCCGCCGGGCCGCCCGGTACGCCAAACTCCAGGTGCTGACGGGTGTGTTGGGCAAGCGGCTGGTGGTGGTGGTCGGTGGCGACAAGGAGCCGGTGCACGCCGCCCGGGCGCTGATCGGCCAGTTCGCCCCCGGCCCGGTGGTGGTCGGCCCGACGGTCGGCGACCTGCTGTCGGCGACCCGCTCCGCGCACGCCGCCGCAGCGGGGCTGAAGGCCTGCCCGGCCTGGCCGGACGCCCCCCGGCCGGTGCTGGCCGACGACCTGCTGCCGGAGCGGGCGCTGGCGGGTGACCTGGCGGCCCGGCGCCAGCTGGTGGAGGAGATCTACACACCGCTGGACGAGGCCGGTTCGGCCCTGCTGGAGACCCTGAGCGTCTACCTGGAACAGGCCTCCTCACTGGAGGGCGCGGCCCGGATGCTCTTCGTCCACCCGAACACCGTGCGCTACCGGCTCCGTCGTGTGACCGACGTCACCGGCTATGCTCCCTCGGACGTGCGATCGGCCTTCACCCTGCGGATCGCGCTTGCCCTGGGCCGACTCGGCTCGGCAGCCGAACAGGACTGACGCAGCTGTAGGGACCCCACAATGCGGCGTCCTTTTATTCGTTACCGTCGCCTACCCGCCCCCGGGTGCCTGGCGAGAGAGGGTTGAACCGTGCTCGTAATCGTCGCCCCTGGGCAGGGTGCCCAGACTCCCGGATTCCTCACCTCCTGGCTCGAACTGGACGGCGCCGCCGCCCGGTTGGCGGCCTGGTCCGACGTGGCCGGGCTCGACCTGGTCCGCTACGGGACCGAGGGCTCCGAGGAGGAGATCAAGGACACCGCAGTGGCCCAGCCGCTGCTGGTGGCCGCCGGCCTGCTCACCGCCACCGAGCTGTTCGGTGCGGTCACCGGCGGCCCGTACGCGGCCGTGGCCGGACACAGCGTCGGCGAGATCACCGCCGCCGCGCTGGCCGGCGTGCTCAGCCCCGAGGACGCGCTGCTCTTCGTCCGCGAGCGCAGCCTGGCGATGGCCGAGGCCGCCGCCGCGACCCCGACCGGGATGACCGCGCTGCTCGGCGGCGACGCCGAGGTGGTCGCCGCCAAGCTGGCCGAGCACGGCCTGACGGCGGCGAACAACAACGGCGGCGGCCAGCTGGTCGCGGCCGGCACCCTGGAGCAGCTGGCGGCGCTCAAGGCCGACCCGCCGGCCGGCTCCCGGGTGATCGCGCTGAAGGTGGCCGGTGCCTTCCACACCGAGCACATGGCCCCGGGCGTGGAGCGGCTGGCCAAGCTGGCCCCCACCCTGACCACCGCCGACCCGGCCGTCACCTACCTGTCCAACCGGGACGGCGAGGTCGTGCAGGCCGGCTCCGAGGTGCTGGCCCGGCTGGTCTCCCAGGTGTCCAACCCGGTCCGCTGGGACCTGTGCATGGAGACCCTGCAGCAGCTCGGCGCCACTGCCGTGATCGAGCTCTCGCCGGCCGGCACCCTCACCAATCTGGTCAAGCGCAACGTCAAGGGTGTCGCGACGCTGGCCCTCAAGACCCCGGCCGACCTCGACAAGGCGCGTGCGCTGATCGAGGAGCACGGCGGGCAGGAGTTGGACGCATGACCACCCCTCAGATCCGTCCCGCCACCGGCGCGGCCTTCTCGCGCATCCACGGCGTCGGCGGCTACCGCCCCGTCCGGGTGATCCCGAACGCCGAGGTGCTGAACTGGATCGAGTCCTCGGACGAGTGGATCCGCAGCCGCAGCGGCATCACCGAGCGCCGCTGGGCCGGCCCGGAGGAGACCGTCGCCGAGATGTCGGTGCAGGCGGCCGGCAAGGCGATCGCCCAGGCCGGGATCGCGCCGGAGCGGATCGGCGGCGTGATCGTGGCCACCGTCTCGCACCTCAAGCAGACCCCGGCCATCGCCACCGAGATCGCCGACCGGCTGGGCTGCGGCACCGCCCCGGCCTTCGACATCTCGGCCGCCTGCGCGGGCTTCGGCTACGGACTGAGCCTGGCCGACGGCATGGTGCGCGGCGGCAGCGCCGAGTACGTGCTGGTGATCGGCGTGGAGCGGCTCAGCGACCTGACCGACACCTCGGACCGCTCCACCGCCTTCATCTTCGGTGACGGCGCGGGCGCCGCGATCGTCGGGCCGTCGGACACCCCGGGCATCGGCAAGGTGATCTGGGGCTCGGACGGCTCGCAGCGCGACGTCATCTCGCAGACCCAGGCCTGGGACACCGCCTTCGCCAAGGAGGACGCCGTGAACGGCGCCGGCGAGGAGGTGAAGTGGCCGGCCCTGCGGATGGAGGGCCAGTCCGTCTTCCGCTGGGCGGTCTGGGAGATGGCCAAGGTGGCCCAGCAAGCACTGGACGCCGCCGGGGTCACCGCCGACCAGCTCGGCGCGTTCATCCCGCACCAGGCGAACATGCGGATCACCGACGCCATGATCAAGGCGCTCAAGCTCCCCGAGGGCGTGCCGGTGGCCCGCGACATCGCCGAGACCGGCAACACCTCGGCGGCCTCCATCCCGCTGGCGATGGAGCGGATGCTGGAGAGCGGGGAGGCCCGCAGCGGCGACCTCGCTCTGATCATCGGCTTCGGGGCAGGTCTCGTGTACGCCGCCGCAGTCGTTACCCTCCCCTAGGCGCGGTCCTCCCGACCCGCCATCAGAAATCGTGCGACGGCCCGCCGGGCGGTCGTGTTCAACACCGAAGAGGAGCAGCCAGAATGGCTACCAAGGACGAGGTTCTGTCCGGTCTCGCCGAGATCGTCAACGAGATCGCGGGCATCCCGGCCGAGGACGTCGAGCTCGACAAGAGCTTCACCGACGACCTGGACGTCGACTCGCTCTCCATGGTCGAGGTCGTCGTGGCCGCCGAGGAGCGCTTCGACGTCAAGATCCCGGACGACGAGGTCAAGAACCTGAAGACCGTCGGCGACGCGGTGGACTACATCCTCGCCAACGCCGCCGCCTGATCACCCGTCAGCTTCGGCTGACCGCCCGGGCGGCCGGGGTCCCCACCCCGGCCGCCCGGTCACCCCGCCCCCCGGCAACGCCGCCACCTGCCACACGTGAGAGAAGAAGAACCAGTGACCGCTGAAAACCGCACCGTGGTCGTCACGGGTATCGGCGCCTTCACGCCGCTGGGCGGCGACGCCGCCTCGTTCTGGGACGGCCTCACCTCCGGCCGCTCCGGCGTGGCCGCGCTGACCGAGGAGTGGGCCGCCGAGCTTCCCGTCCGGATCGCCGCCCGCACCGCAGTGGAGCCGGGCGAGATCCTCCCCCGCCCGCTGGCCCGCAAGCTGGACCGCTCGGCGCAGTTCGCGCTGATCGCGGCCCGCGAGGCCTGGGCCGACGCCGGCTTCACCGGCTCCGCCACCGCCGAGGACTCCGAGCTGGCGCCCGAGCGCCTGGGCGCGGTGATCGCCTCCGGCATCGGCGGCGTCACCACCCTGCTCGACCAGTACGACGTGCTCAAGGAGCAGGGCGTCCGCAAGGTCTCCCCGCACACCGTCCCGATGCTGATGCCCAACTCCCCGGCGGCCAACGTCGGCCTGGAGGTCGGCGCCCGCGCGGGCGTGCACACCCCCGTCTCCGCCTGCGCCTCCGGCGCCGAGGCGATCGGCTACGCGATCGAGATGATCCGCAACGGCCGCGCCGACGTCGTGGTGGCCGGCGGCACCGAGGCGGCGATCCACCCGCTGCCGATCGTCGCCTTCTCCAACATGATGGCGATGTCCAAGAACAACGACGCCCCGCAGCACGCCTCCCGCCCGTACGACAAGGGCCGGGACGGCTTCGTGCTCGGCGAGGGCGCCGGCGTGGTCGTGCTGGAGTCGGCCGAGCACGCCGCCCGCCGCGGCGCCCGGGTCTACTGCGAGGCGGTCGGCCAGGGTCTCTCCTCGGACGCCCACCACATCGCCCAGCCGGAGCCGACCGGGGCCGGCGTGGCCCGGGCCCTCGCCGACCTGTTCGAGCACAACGAGCTGGACAAGGCCGAGGTGGTGCACGTCAACGCGCACGCCACCTCGACCCCGCAGGGCGACACCGCCGAGATCAAGGCGCTCCGCAAGGAGCTCGGCGAGCACCTCGACCACGTGGCCATCTCGGCCACCAAGTCGATGACCGGCCACCTGCTCGGCGGCGCCGGCGGCATCGAGACCGTCGCCACCGTGCTGGCCCTGCACCACCGCCTGGCCCCGCCGACCGTCAACGTCGACAACCTCGACGACGACATCGACGCCGACATCGTCCGGGGCGAGGCCCGTACCCTCCCCGAGGGCCGGATCGCCGCGCTGAACAACTCCTTCGGCTTCGGCGGCCACAACGTGGTGCTGGCCTTCCGCAGCGTCTGAGCCCGAGCCTGACGGCCCGTCGCGCGAATCACCTTCGCACGGCGGGCCGTCGGCGTCCTAGGGTGCACGGATGATCGAGAGCCTGCCGCCCCTGCCGTCCTGGCTGCACCCGTCGGCGACCGGGTCGGCCGTGACCGACGCCGGACTCACGGTGCACGGGCTGCTGCTGGAGCGTCAGCAGGCCGACCGGGCCTGGCGGCACCTGCTGGCGCTGCACCCGGAGACCGGCTGGTACCCGTTCCTCTCCAGCCGCCCGGCCGACCCGCGGAGCTGGCGCCGGCACGGGTCGCCCGACCGGATCTGGCACCACCTCGACCACGCCGCCTCGCTGGACGCGACGGCCCTGCTGGACGAGTACGTGACCCGGGCCGGCGACGCGCCGATCGAGCTGCCCTGGCCCCCGGTCGACCGGGGGCCGTCCAGCCGGATGCCCGACGGGCCGTACTGGCTGCTCCTGGTGCCGGCCGCCGCCGGGCACGAACTGCCTGTGCTGCTGGACCCCTTGGTGACCGGCTTCACCGACTTCCGCGACGTGTCGATCCCGGCCGAGCACCACGCGGCGGTGCTCCGTGACTGGCACCGCCGCTTCGGCGCCGAGGTGTACTACGCGGCGGGCTCCACCCTGGAGCTCCAGGTGGCCCGGCCGCCGTCCGACCACGCCACCGCGCTGCGCGCCGCCCACGAGCTCCAGGCCTACTGCATGGACGTGGACCAGGAGTGCGAGGGCACGGTCACCGGACCGCACTGGTCCCTGTGGTGGGACTGAGCCGGCCGACGCGCCGTCAGACCACCTGGTGCAGCCAGCGGACCGGTGCGCCCTCGCCCGCGTAGCGGAACGGCTCCAGCTCGTCGTCCCAGGGCTTGCCGAGCAGCCGGGCCAGCTCGGCCTCCAGGTCGGTGCCCTCGGTGTTGGCCCGCAGCAGCACCGCACGCAGCCGGTCCTCGGGGATCAGGATGTCGCCGTGGATGCCGGTGACGGCGTGGAAGATGCCGAGCGCCGGGGTGGAGCTGTAGCGCTCGCCCTCGGCGGTGGAGCAGGGCTCGCTGGTCACCTCGTAGCGGAGCAGTTGCCAACCGCGCAGGGCGGAGGCCAACTTGGACGCGACGCCGGGCTCCCCCTGCCAGGAGAGCTCGGCCCGCCAGTGGCCGGGAGCGGCCGGCTGGCGGATCCAGTCGAGGCTGATCCGCACCCCGAGCACGCCCGACACCGCCCATTCGACGTGCGGGCACAGCGCGCGGGGCGCGGAGTGGACGTACAGGACTCCACGTGTCGTCACCGGGACCTCCAGGCTGTGGACGAGGGTCGCCTTCCCCAGCTACCTCGTGCCCGTCGCCGGTCTCTGCGCTGCTCTGGTCTGATGCGTAACTGTCTCGGTCGTACTGCCCCCGCCGTGCTCACCTTATTCGACATATAGGTAATTAAGTTGAGCAAAACGGACAGCTTTCAACCCCATGCTAGCCCGAACCGCACCGAGGTCTACCTCCGGCCCCGATCTCTCCCCCGAACGGCCCTGTCCAAGAAGTCTCCACCGTAGCGCCGCTGACGGCACGGCACCTGACGGTCCGTCGAATCGACGGGGGCGCGGCGCCCGGCACGCGCCCGTAGCCGAACCGCCCCCGACCCTGGCACGGGTCGGGGGCGGTTCGCGGACGGGACGCAGGCGGTGTGGAACTGCCGTGCGGCAGGGGGTCCCTGGCGGGTCAGTGGGCCAGGCGGACGACCATCTTGCCGGTGTTGTCACCGCGCAGCAGACCGAGGAAGGCGTCGACGGTGTGCTCCACGCCGTCCACCACGGTCTCGTCGTAGGTCAGCGCACCCTCCCGCAGCCAGCCGCCGACCTCCTCCAGGAAGCGCGGCTGGAGCGAGTCGTGGTCGCGGACCAGCATGCCCTGCAGCCGCAGCCGCTTGCCGATCGCCAGCGCCAGGTTGCGCGGCCCGGCCGGGGCGGCGGTGTCGTTGTACTGCGCGATGGCCCCGCACAGGGTGACCCGGCCGTGCAGGTTGAGGGCGCCGATCGCGGCCTCCAGGTGGTCACCGCCGACGTTGTCGAAGTAGACGTCGATGCCCTCCGGGGCGGCGGCGGCCAGCTGCTCGCGAACCGGGGCGTCCTTGTAGTTGAAGGCGGCGTCGAAGCCGTAGCCGTCCAGCAGGGTGGCCACCTTGGCGGCCGAGCCGGCCGAGCCGATGACCCGCTTCGCACCCTTGAGCCTGGCGATCTGGCCGACCAGCGAACCGACCGCGCCGGCCGCGCCGGAGACGAAGACGGTGTCGCCCGGCTTGAACGAGGCCACCTCCAGCAGGCCCGCGTAGGCGGTCATGCCGGGCATGCCGAGCGCACCGAGGTAGTAGGAGAGCGGAGCGAGCGCGCCGTCCACCCGGACCGCGTGCTTCGCCGGGAAGGTCGCGTACTCGCGCCAGCCGAGCCCGTGCAGCACGGTGTCACCGACCGCGAAGCCCTCGGCGTTCGAGGCGATCACCTCGCCGACCGCACCGCCGTCCATCGCCTTGCCGAGCTGGAACGGCGGGACGTAGGACTTCACGTCGTTCATCCGGCCGCGCATGTAGGGGTCGACCGAGAGGTGGAGGTTGCGCACCAGCACCTCGCCCTCGGCGGGCTGCCGGACGGGCGCCTCGACCAGGGCGAAGTCGGCCGGCACCGGCCAGCCGTCCGGACGGGCCGTCAGGTGCCACTCGCGGCCGGTGGCGGGGACGGCGGGGACGGTACCGGTGGGGGCCTGCTCTGCCATGCTGCTGCTCCTCGGACGACCTGAAAGCTTGAGTAGGTAAAGCAATCGTGGGCATGAAAGGTTCATGTTGTCAAATGTTCAGGTAGACTCAAGGACATGACCGAGCCCACTCACGGCACTCCGCCGACCGCCGACGCGCCGCCCGCCGACGCGATCACCCGCGAGGTCGTGGACCTCATGGCCGGGCTGGTCGCGGTCTTCCACCGCGAGTACGAGGAGGCCGCCGCCGCCCGCTCGCTGACCGGGGCCCAGGCCAAGGTGCTCGCGCTGCTGCGGCGCGGCCCGATGCCGATGCGCCACATCGCCCAGACCCTCAGCTGCGAACCGTCCAACATCACCGGCATCGTGGACCGGCTGGAGGGCCGGGGCTTCGTGACCCGCGAGGCCGACCCGCAGGACCGCCGGGTCAAGCTGGTCGCCGCCACCGAATCCGGCGACGCCGCCACCGAGGAGCTGCGCGAGTCGCTGAACTTCGCCCGCGAGCCGCTGGCCGCCCTGGACGAGGAGGAGCGCACCCAACTGCGCGACCTGCTGCGCCGGATGCTCAAGCACGCCGACCTCGACCAGGCCTGACCCCGGGGGCCACCCTCCCGTCACCCCTCCCGCATCGGGGGGGGTGACTGCTTCTGCACGAATCACCCTTGCTAGATTGCGCTTCCCTGTAACCTTCCGGCTCGCCAGACCGTCTATCCGGTGAGACAACCGACCACTTCCGACGGTTCCCCCGCCGAACGGCCGCAGCAGAGAGCGCCTCCACTCACCATGATCGACGCCGAGACCCGGCCCGCCCGCGCCGTCGTGCCCAGATCCGAGCGCCCCCGTCGCTCCCGTCGCTCCCGCCGGACCCGGCTGGCCCGGATCGCCGTGGCCACCGCCGCCGTCCTGGTGCTCGGCGTGGTGGGCACCGGTGCCTGGTTCTACCAGCGCCTGGACAGCAACATCACCACCTTCGACGCGGCCGGCATCGCCCCCAGCCGCCCGCCGGCCCCGACCCCGACCGAGGTCGGCGCCGACGTGCCGGTGAACGTCCTGCTGCTCGGCTCGGACACCCGCAACGACGGCAACGACGACCTCGGCGGCGGCGACGCGGGCGTCGGCCACTCCGACACCGCCATGCTGCTGCACGTCTACGGCGACCGCCGGCACGCGGTCGCGGTCTCGATACCCCGGGACACCCTGGTCACCATCCCGCCCTGCCGGAGGCCGGACGGCAGCTGGACCGCCGAGCGCACCAACCAGATGTTCAACTCGGCCTTCACCGTGGGGGACGGTGAGAAGGGCAACCCGGCCTGCACTCAGAACACGGTCGAGCGGCTGACCGGTCTGCGGGTGGACCACACCATCGTGGTGGACTTCAAGGGCTTCGCCGCGATGACCCAGGCGGTGAACGGAGTGGACGTCTGCGTGCCGAACGCGGTCAACTCCTACGGCATAAAGCTCGCCAAGGGCCGTCAGACCGTCTCCGGGCAGCTCGCCCTCGACTACGTCCGGGCCCGCCACGGCTTCGGTGACGGCTCCGACATCGGCCGGATCAAGCGTCAGCAGGCCTTCCTCTCCTCGCTCATCAAGAAGGTCCAGGACCAGGGCTTCAACCTCACCACGCTGCTCCCGCTGGCGGATGCCGCCAGCCGCTCGCTCACCGTCGACCCCGGCCTCGGCACCCCGATGAAGCTGGTGGACTTCGCCCAGTCGCTGCGCGAGATCCAGCTCTCCGACATCGAGTTCGTCACCGTCCCCTGGGAGTACAAGGGCAGCCGGGTCGCCCTAGTCCAGCCCGACAGCAACCGCCTCTTCGAACTGCTCCGCCAGGACCACACCCTGGACGGCCGGGCCACCGGCGCCTCCCCCACCGCCGGGTCCTCCGCCACTCCGACCCCGTCGGCGTCGGCCTCGGCGTCGGCCTCGGTGGCCGCCACCCCGCTGACCGTGGTCAACGCCAGCCGCTCCGCCGACACCGCCACCCGGGTCGAAGCCGAACTCAAGGCCGCCGGCTGGACCGACCTCACCGCCGGCCCCACCCCCGAGGTCTCCCGCCGGGCCACCCTGATCAGCTACCCGCCGACCCCGGTGAACCTCGCCGAGGCCGAGCGGCTCGGCCGGCTCTACCCCGACGCCGAGATCCGCCCCGACACCACGGTGGCCACCCTCACCCTCACCCTCGGCCGCGATCAGGCCGCCGGCACGGACCAGGTCGCCGCCACCACCTCCTCCCCCTCCGCCACGTCCACCACTTCGTCGAGCGCCACGCCCAGCGCAACGCCGACCGGGATCCCCTCCGGCATCGCGGACAACACCCGCACCGCCGACTCCGACCTCTGCTCCAACCTCACCTTCGGCGACGGCGGCTGACGGACCGTCGGGGATCCGGCGGGCACCGCCTCCCGGGCGCCTCGACGTCCGGCGCGGCTCCCGACCTCGGGCCGGCAACCGCGCCACGCCCCGGTGGACCCCGGGTGAACAGTCCGGTCCGGTCGCGGGACCATTGGTGCCCGATCCGTCGAATCCGGGCGGCCGGTGGACGGAGTGGTCCCGCGCGGCGGGGAGACTGGGTCATCTCGATCTTCTGCGACGCCTCGGGGGACGGCTTCGGTGGGCTCTGCTCTCGCACTGGCCTGCGGTGCGGCGGTGCTGCACGCGGTGTGGAGCCTGGTCAGCAAGCGGCTGGCCGGGTACGACGCGGTGGCCTTCGTCTGGCTGGCCTCGCTGGGATCGTTCGTGGCGTACGCGCCGCTGGTGCTCGCGCTGGTCGGCGGGGAGCACGGGAGCGGCGGGACGGCGGGCGGCGGCGGGTGGCGGCTGACGCCCGTTCAACTCGCCTTCGTGGCGGGCAGCGTGGTGATCAACCTGGGGTACTTCCTGGTGATCCAGTACGGCTACCGGCTGGGTGGCCTCTCCCTGGTCTACCCGATCGCGCGCGGCACCGGCCCGATCCTGGCGATCGTCGGCGGCATCCTCTTCCTGGGTGAAGTGCCCTCCGGACCAGGCCTGTTCGGGGCCCTGGCGGCGGTCGGCGGGGTGGTCGCGCTCGGTCTCTCGGCCCGCCCGGCCGACGGTGGACCGCCACCGGCGGGCGGCTACGGCCGGGCCCTCGGCTACGCGCTGCTCTCCGGCCTGACCATCGCCGGGTACACCCTCTGGGACCAGCACACCGTGGGTCCGCTCGCGGTCTCCCCGCTGCTGCTCAACTGGGTCGACGACCTCGGCCGGGTGGTACTGCTCGGACCGTCCGCGTACCGCCGCCGTGCGGCGCTGGGACGGCTCTGGCGGGAGTGCCGGCTGCTGATCCTGGGCGCGGCCACCCTGATGCCGCTGCCGTACCTGCTCTTCCTGTTCGCCCTCCGGCTGGCCCCGGCCGCCGTGGTCTCCCCGATCCGCGAGGCCAGCGTCCTGCTGGTGGTCCTGCTCGGCGGCACTCTGCTCGCCGAGGGCCACCTACGGGCCCGGCTGCTGGCGGCCGGCGTGATCGTGACCGGCCTCGGCCTGATCGCCTTCGGCTGACGGCCGCACCCCTGGAGCGGCCGGGCTCCGGCGGAGGGCCCAGGCAGGCGGCCCGGGCGGACGGCCCGGGCAGGCGGCCCGGGCGGACGGGCTGGGCGGACGGGCGCTACCCGGGGTCGGGCAGGCCCGTGACGACCACGGTGACCCGGGTGCCAGGGGTCAGCCGACCGGTGACCGCACGGTGGTGGACGGCGGCCAGGGTCTTGGCCACGTACCGGAGTTCGGGACGGATGCCGTGCCGCTGCTCGAACTCCACCGCGAAGGAGGCGAGTTCGGTCGGCACCCGGC
This sequence comes from Kitasatospora sp. NPDC096147, assembly GCF_044763225.1. NCBI lineage: Bacteria > Bacillati > Actinomycetota > Actinomycetes > Kitasatosporales > Streptomycetaceae > Kitasatospora > Kitasatospora sp. NPDC096147. The sequence goes on from NZ_JBIWFX010000003.1 coordinate 540,728, forward strand.
CGTAGCCGCCGCCGTGGTGGGTGTGGTCGATGCTCCAGTTGGCGAACTCCCGCCCGTAGGCGGCGCGGTGGAGCTCCCGCACCTCGCCCTCCAGGTAGCCCTCGCCCTTCAGGACGGCCACCCCCAGCGCCCGGGCCCCCGCTCCACCGTCGCCGCCGTCGCCACCGGCCGCCCCGGCCAGCGACCCGGCCGCCAGACCCGCCGCGATGCCCGCCAGGGTGCCGCCGGTGCCGACCGGACAGACCACCAGGTCCTCCGGTCCGAGCCCCGGCAGTTCGGCCGGGATCGCGGCGGCCCCCCGCACGGCCGCCGCGTTCGAGCCGCCCTCGGGCAGCACCAGCCACTCCGCCGACGGGGCCTGACGCTCGGTCAGCAGCTGCCGGTAGTCGGCCCGGGAGACGAAGCGGAGCTCCATCCCGTCCGCCTCCGCCGCGCGCAGCGACCAGTTCCTCGGCGCCCCGGCGAGCTCCTCCCCCCGGACCACCCCGATGCTCGCCAGTCCGAGCGCCCGCGCGGCGGCGGCCACCGCCCGCAGGTGGGTGGAGTACGCGCCGCCGTACGTCAGCAGGCCACGGGCGCCGGAGTCGACCGCGTGCGCCAGGTTCGGCGCCAGCTTGCGCCACTTGTTGCCCGGCACGGTCGGGTGCGCCAGGTCGTCGCGCTTCAGCCGCAGCTCGACCCCGGCCCGGGCGAAGTCCGGGTCGTCCAGCACCTGGAGCGGGGTCGGCAGGTCGGCGGGCAGCAGCATCCGCCCAGCGTAGGTGAGCGGCGGTCACGACGAGGCCGCCGTCGTGGGGTCCGGTGGAAGCCCATCGGACCTCGCGTCAGTTCCCTCGACCGGCGTCGGGCTCGGCAATCAGGTCCTCGACGAGGGCCCCGGCTGGTTCTTGCGCCCTACCCACCCACCCTCTCGGGTGTTGCTTAACACAATGAGAATGAGGCTTGTTCTCATGTGTCAGAACGGTCTGATCTGTTGAGGCAGCCGGGCCGCGCGAGCCGTCCAGCACATCGTCATCGACTGGCAGCGCCCGTGGGCCTTTGCGCCTTCATGGATCACGAAGGCGCTCTGACCTGCAGTTTTCCCTTGGGTGAACAGGCAGTCTTGACGATTCCCCAAGGACCGTGCAGAATCCAAGTCCCGCTTGGTCGGTACCGTTTCGCATTCTGGCGAAGACGACGTGCGACAGCGGCGTGCGAGTGGTTTCTGAACTTCCTCCTTTACGTCTTCGGGGCCGCGCGTTCCAGTGCAAGGTGTTTGCGTTGGGCTGACACCTGCTCGGGGGCGCCTGCCTTCGGTACGACATCCGGGAGGGATGCATCTGATGGGTGCTGTCGGCTGGGTCGCTACGGCTCTCAGTGCATTGATTGCCGTCAGCACGCTGGTGTGCGCGCTGCTTGACCAGGCTTCGGCTCTGTCCCGCAAGCTGGCCGAGGTGATCGTCAGCTTCGGCGAGCTGCGCGCGGCCTGCTCTGGTCGCCGCGAAGGAGGCGATCTGGAGGAGCGGGAGGAACCGCTGACGTAGCCCATCGCCAGGCGCGTTGGCGTGTGGCAGGTGCGGGGCCCCGGGGTCTTCTCCGGGGCCTCGGGCCTTCAGGCACGCTGCCGGGACGCCTCCTCGCCACGCAGCGGGGCTCGCCCGTGTGCGAGCCTCTGGTGGGCCACGTCTGTCACTGCGGGCCCGCCCTGCCGTTGTGCCTTTGGTTTGGCTTGGCGCTGAAATCGCCCTAACGGGAGGGTTGAGCGCTGCACCGGGGAGCTGCGCCATCCTCGTCGCCGTTCTGCACCGGGTGCTGGGTGAACTACTGGGCTTGGTCATCGGTTCTGACCTGCTCGGGGTGATCTTCCGAAGCGCAGACGGCGGACGCTCTCGACTCGGTCGCTCTGGTCAGCGCATCCGTTGGTCAGGAGGTCAGTTGCTGTCACTTCGGGCGGCCATCCGGCTCCCGAGGACGGCAGGCGGTCTGGTGGGAGCGGCCGTGGACCGTGGTGGCAATCGGGCGGGGTGCGCGGAGGAGGATGTCGCGGTGCCTTGGCAAACCGTGAAGGGTGACAGTCTCAGCCTGGTTGCCGCTGAGGGCGGTGGTCCGGATGCGGCGGCCGTCGTTGCGTGGGTGACAGTAGATGCGTGGCTTGGTGCCGGCCGGGGCCGGTCACCCGTCTACTGCGGCGCCAGCAGAAGGAGCTCGCCGCGAAGGCCGAGCTCGTACCGGCCTGACCAGCACAGCGCGGGGGCGGTGACCAGCTGGTCACCGCCCCACTCGTATGCCCCGGGTCCTACTCCCGGCCGCTGGCCGCCGGCGTCGGCTCCGGGACAGGCCACTTGAAACGCCGAAGAACATCGCGGTAGAGAACGTCGAACTCCTTCAGCTCCTCCACGAACGGCTTCCACACCGCGTCCCGATCTGGGCCGAGGTGAGCGGTCGCCTCATAGGTTTCCTCCAGCTCACCGTTGACGCGCCGCCCCCAGCACTGGCTGTTGTCCCACCAGGCCCGCAGAAGTGCCTGCAGCGACTCCCTGTCGAGGAAGGGCGCGCACGGAATCACCGCGCACGTCATCACGAAGTCCCCGAGGTCGAAGCTGCCCACGTCGCTGACAAGCCCGGGAAGGTGGCTCGTGTAGTAGGGGTCCGGCCGCTGGTTGATCACGGTCGCCCTGGTGTGAACACCCAACCCGGCGAACGCCTTCTCCAGCCTGGGGAAGGTCTTCCTCAGCTCGGGGTATGTGACCAAGGCGAGCACCTTGTCCTCGTCCGGCGTGAGAAAGTCAGCCAACGAGCTGCCCTTCTCTCCGATCTTCACGATCCGGGCTTCGAACAGGCCCCTCAATGTCTCGGGGACCACCTTCCAGAAGGCGGGCAGGTCACCGAGCCGGGCAAGTGCGGCGAGCTGGACGCCGGGCTGGGCCGCCGCAAGCCTGTCCATCTGCTTAGCTAGGGCCTTCTCCACCACAGTGACGTCCTGGTCCGCGAAGCAGCGCAGGCAATCGGCCATCCGGTCAGCGAAGAGACCAGCCGGCACCGGAACTGCGGGGTCCTCGACCTGGAGGGCGGCGAACTTCGCTGCGAACTCGACCACACGGAGGCGGGCGGAGGGGCGGACACGGTCGAAGTAGGTGTGGGCAAGGTGGCCACGGTGCAGGACGAACGCCGGGTCGGCGACGTGGGTGCCGAAACTCAAGATGAGCTTGCGGCCCTGGCTCGGCGGGTGGATCAGCAACGCGTCCAAGGCCGCCACCAGGTGAGCCCGGGCGTAGTCACTGGTCGGCTCGTACTGCTCGCCGAGGGGCCTCAGGGACGGGTGGGCACTCTGGTTACGGTCCTCTTGCAGACGGTCCAACTGGATGCGCTGGGAGAAGTCGATCAGCTCCAGCTTCAGCGCGGTGTCGACCATCCCCCGCTCGACAGCGCCCATCAGCTCGACGCTGCTCCTTCGCTCCTTCGAATCGGTACTGGCGGCGAGTCTCTGGGCCTCCTCCACCTTCTTGGTGACCTCCGTCGCCTCCGGCTCGCCGTCGTCCGCGAGCACCCGGGCCTTGGCCATCACGTCGGCGCAGACGGCGGTCCAGGTGAGGACGATCGCGGCGCGATGGATCCCGCTGGCGTAGGCACGGTAGGCGTCGTGGGCGAACTGCCGGACCTCTGGGGTGTGGACCCGGGTCACGAGTTCTTCGAGGTTGATCACAGGCTGCTCCTCCCCTCCCCCGGCCAGACGTCTTCTCCGGCTGGGGCGGCTTCACGTCGACGGGTGCTGGACCTGGTGCTGCGCCCGCCGAGAGGAGCCTTCCAGAAGTCCACTCTCCTCCGCGATGTCCGCTGGATGTCCGCTAGGAGGGTGAACTTCGGCGCGGGATGAGGTGGCGGAGGCGCCTGATGCTCTACAGTTCCGATCGGATCTGTAGGCGTTTTCGCAGGTCAGCTGGTCCTCTTATGTGACGAACCGTCAATGACCGTATGTGGGGCGGGTGGGACTCGAACCCACGACCAAGGGATTATGAGTCCCCTGCTCTAACCGGCTGAGCTACCGCCCCGGTTCGCCGTGCCGTCGGCCGAGGTGGCGGGGCAGCAGCAGACGGCCCGTCAGGGCCGTCATCCGCAGCATAGCCGGTCACTCCGGCGCGGTGCTCGCCGGGGGTGCATCCGGGTGGGACGGGCGGGAGAGCCCGTCCGGGTGATCAGGCCTGGCAGCGGCCGGGGGGCTCGCGAAGACTGGAGGCCGGTGGTCGGCTCGGGTCCAGGGCGGTGGTGGCGGGTGCGTGGCGGATGGTCGGCCCGGGTGGTCGCGCTCGGAGTGCTCGTCGCGCTGGGCGGGCTGGCGGCCGGGTGCGGCGGGTCTTCGGGGGACGGCGGCGGGGGCGCGAGCCCGGCGGCGACGGTCGGCGGGAGCGGCAGCGGTGGGGCCGGTCCGACGGCGACCGCGCACGGCTGGTCGAAGGACCGGATCAAGGCCGCCGTGGCCAAGCACGCGGGGACCACCAGGACGGCCAAGCCGACGCCGCTGAACGCGCTGGTCGGCGCGGTGTTCACGCACAACTCCGACGGCGACCACTTCTGCACGGCCAGCGTGGTGGACAGCGCGGGGTTGAACCTGGTGCTGACCGCCGCGCACTGCGTCTACGACCCGAAGGTGGGACAGCGCGGCGACCTGGTCTTCGTCCCGGGCTACCGGGAGGGCGACACCCCGAACGGGGTCTGGCAGCTGGCCTCGATCACGGTGGACCAGGCCTGGGCGGACAGCGCCGACCCGGACGTGGACGTGGCCTTCGCCGTGGTGCTGCCGCAGAACGGGCAGCAGATCCAACAGGTCCTCGGGGCGAACACCTTGGGCATCGACCGGGGACACCGGCTGCCGGTGAAGGTGACCGGCTACCCGAGCAGCGGCGAAGTGCCGATCACCTGCGCCAACACCACCGCCGAGCAGAGCCCGACCCAGCAGCGGATCGACTGCCCGGACTACACCGGCGGCACCAGCGGCAGCCCCTGGGTCACCGACTTCGACCCGCAGACCCGCACCGGCACGGTGGTCGGGGTGATCGGCGGCTACCAGGAGGGCGGGGACACCCCGGACACCTCGTACAGCAGCTACTTCGGGAGCCGGGTGCAGGCCCTGTACGACCGCGCGACGGGCTGAGGCAGGCGCCCCGGTCCGGGCACGGGCTGAGCAGGGTCGGGGCTGGCGCGGCGGAGGGCCGGGCTGGTACACCTTGCGGCAGTCGATCTTCACGGTCCGTGGGGGTCACCCGGGAGCCGAGGACGGACTTCGATGGCACGCGCAGGGTGGCTCGCAGCACCGGCGACCCGGCGTACGGTCCGGCCCGCGCACCGGCCCGCCGCCCTCGTCGCGGCCACCGCGACCGGCCTCGCCCTCACCATCGCCGTCGTCGGCTGCACGCCGGGCGCCGCCCAGGACGCCGCGCCCGGCACCGGCCCGGCAGGCGTGACCACCGACGGCTTCCCGTCCGCCCGGACCGCCCCGGCGAGTGCGGCGGCGGACCGGATCGGCACGCTGTTCGTCGGCGGGCCGGACGGCGCCCGGAGCTGCACCGCCAGCGTGGTCAGCAGCCCCGGCCGGAGCCTGCTGGTGACGGCCGCGCACTGCGTGGAGAGCCGGTTCTTCGGCCGGGCGGGCCAGCTGGAGTTCGCCCCCGGATATCGCAACGGCCGCCTGCCGCACGGGAGTTGGCTGGTGGAGCGGATGACGGTACCGACCGCCTGGTCGGAGGAGGCGGACCCGGAGTACGACGTGGCCTTCCTCACCGTCGGCGAGCTGGACGGCCGCCGGATCGAGGAGGTGCTCGGCGGCTTCCCGCTCGGCACCGACCGGGGCTTCGGCCTGCCGGTCACCGTGACGGGCTATCCGATGGCCGCCGAGGAGCCGATCACCTGCGCCAACACCACCGCCGAGCAGAGCCCGACCCAGGAGCGCTTCGACTGCCACGGCTACACCGACGGCACCAGCGGCAGCCCCTGGCTGACCGAGGCCGGTGAGGTGGTCGGGGTGGTGGGCGGGCACGAGGAGGGCGGGGACACCGAGCGGACCTCGTACAGCATCACCTTCGACCGGCGGGTGGCCGAGCTCTACCGGCAGGCGGTCACGGGCTGAGCGGTGCCGGGCCGGGTGTCCCCCGGATGGGCACCCACGGGAGCGCCCGGACAAACACGAAGGCCCCTCGGGTGTCCGAAGGGCCCTCGCTCTGCGCATCTCACCCGAAGCACGGGTGAAGCTCCCCCAATTGGACTCGAACCAATAACCTGCCGATTAACAGTCGGCTGCTCTGCCAATTGAGCTATGGGGGACTGCTGTTGGGTGCGGAACGGCCTGACGGCCCTTCCGGGCTCCCCCAATTGGACTCGAACCAATAACCTGCCGATTAACAGTCGGCTGCTCTGCCAATTGAGCTATGGGGGACCGAGCTTCCACCGTGCTCCGGAAGGATCTTCCGGCCGCGGTGTCCGCTGCGGGTCATACATTAGCGCACTCAGGGGGGTGGTCCGCCAATCGCTTTCGCCCGGGGCCCGCCCGGGGCCCCCGGCGGGCCGCCGACCGCACCCCGCCGGCCTCGACCACGCCCGACCACGCCCGATCAGCGTCCGTTCGGCGTGCCCGGTGGGCGGCGGGGGTAGGCGGCAGGGATCCTGGACCCACGGTTCGCCGTGGGGCGGGGCGGGTAGGGCAACGCGGCAGGGTCCGCAAGGAAGGGTGGAGACCGGTCATGTGGAAGCTGACATTCGTGGTGGGAGTCGGGGTCGGATACGTCCTCGGGTCGAAGGCGGGCCGCGAGCGGTACGAGCAGATCGCGGGCGCGGCCCGGCAGGTCGCTCGGAACCCCACGGTGCAGGACGTGGCGGGCAAGGCCCGGCAGCAGGCCGGGGCGGTGGCCGGGAAGGCCGCGGGCGCGGTGGCCGGCCGGGTGGGCGACCACCTGCCGAGCGCGATCACCGACCGGGTGCCGTACCTGAGCAGCAGCCGGGCCGGCGGGCAGGACGACAGCTGGGGCACCTACCGCCCCTGAGGCACCGCCCACAGCACCGGCACCACCCGCACCAGCCGGCACTGCGGAGGAGTCCGCTCCCCCGGGTGGTCCGGACCACGGGTGTGCCGAGTGGGCAACACTTCGGGCGGGCGGCGGTGTGAGCGGCTCCTGCTGAGGCATGATCTCGGCATGGCCATCGTCGCGGGCATCGACAGCTCCACCACTCGCACCCGGATCGTCGCGTGCGACGCCGAGACCGGCGCCGTGCTGCGCGACGGCAAGGCACCGCACCCGGCCCCGGAAGGCACCGACCCCCGGGCCACCGAGATCGACCCGCAGCTCTGGCTGCACTCGCTCGGCGAGGCGGCCACCGGCGGCCTGCTGGAGGGCGTCCGGGCGATCGGCGTCTCGGCCCAGCAGCACGGCCTGATCGGGCTGGACGCGGGCGGCGTGCTGGTGCGGCCCGCCCTGCTCTGGAACGACCCCCGCTCGGCCGGGGCCGCCGCGCAGCTGATCGACGCGCTCGGCGGCCCCGAGGCCTGGGTCCGGGCGATCGGCTCCGTCCCGGCCCCGACCTACACGGTGGCCAAGCTGCGCTGGCTGGCCGAGTTCGAGCCGGCCTCGGCCAAGCGGATCGCCGAGGTGCTGCTGCCGCACGACTGGCTGGTCTGGCAGTTGCTCGGCCACCCCAAGCGCCGCACCACCGACCGGGGCGACGCCTCCGGCACCGGCTACTGGTCACCGGTCACCGGCGAGTACCGGCAGGACCTGATCGAGCTGGCGATCGGTCACCAGCTGCGCGTCCCGGACGTGTTGGGCCCGGCCGAGCCCGCCGGGCACACCCCGGAGGGCCTGCTGATCTCGGCCGGCACGGGGGACAACATGGCCGCCGCACTCGGCCTCGGCCTCCAGCCCGGCGACGCGGTGGTCTCGCTCGGCGGCAACGGCACCGTCTTCGCGGTGCACGACCGGGCCGTGGTGGACGTCACCGGCGCGGTCTCCTCCTTCGCCGACGCCACTGGGCGCCACCTCCCGATGGTGGGCACCCTGAACGCGGCCCAGGTGCTCCGCTCCACGGCCGGCCTGCTCGGCACCGACCTGACCGGCCTGAGCGACCTCGCCCTGCAGTCCACCCCCGGCTCCTACGGGCTGGTGCTGCTCCCCTACCTGGACGGCGAGCGCACCCCGAAGCTCCCGGCCGCGGCCGGGACCCTGACCGGCCTGCGGGCCGAGTCGATGACGCCGCCGCACCTGGCCCGGGCCGCCGTCGAGGGCATGCTCTGCAACGTCGCGGACGCGCTGGACGTGCTGCGCGGCCACGGCGTGGAGCTGCGCCGGATCTTCCTGCTCGGCGCGGTCGGCCGGCTGCCCGCCGTGAAGGAGATCGCCCCGCTGCTGTTCGGCCTCCCCGTGGTGATACCGGCGGCCGGCGACCACGCCGCCCGGGGCGCCGCCCGGCAGGCCGCCTGGGCCCTGGCCGGCACGGCCGAGCCGCCGGAGTGGGAGCTGCCCGAGGCGGTCACCCTGGTCGCCGACCACGAGCACGACCAAGCCGTCGGCAGCGCCGTCCGCCAGCAGTACCGGACCGTCCGCGACCAGGTGCACCCGGAGCTGGCCGAGGACTGAGCCGCGGACCGGGCCGAGGGCTGAGCCGAGGGCTGAGCCGAGGACCGGACGGACCGCCCGGCCGCCGCTGACGGGTCCTCATGTCACCGGCGGCGGCGGCGAGTTCTCCGACCGGCCGGCCCGGGTCGGCCCTGCTCCGGACGTCTTCTACACTCGGCGCGTACCGCTTCCGGGTCCCACGAAGGTGTCTACATGGTTGATGCTCCCCCCAAGGTCGTCGTCGTCGTTCCCACCTACAACGAGCGGGAGAACCTACCCGTCCTGATCGGCCTGCTCGAGGACCTGGGGATGCCCGACCTGCACGTGCTGGTGGTGGACGACAACTCCCCGGACGGCACCGGCGAGGTGGCCGACAAGCTGGCCGTCGGCTCGCCCGACCGGATCGGGGTGCTGCACCGCACCGAGAAGGACGGCCTGGGACGGGCCTACGTCGCCGGCATGTCCCGGGCGCTGGACGAGGGCGCGGACGTGGTGATCCAGATGGACGCCGACCTCTCCCACCCCGCCTCGGCGGTGCCGTCGATGGTCGAGGCGCTGCACGTCCGGGACGCCGCGCTGGTGCTCGGCTCCCGCTACGTGGCCGGCGGATCGACCGCGGCCGAGTGGCCCTGGTACCGCAGGGCGCTCTCCGTCTGGGCCAACTTCTACGTCAACACCCTGCTGCACCTCGGGGTGCAGGACGCCACCGCCGGCTTCAAGGCCTGGCGGGCGGAGGCCCTGCGGGCGATCGACCTGCCGACGGTGCAGAGCAACGGCTACTCGTTCCAGGTCGAGATGAACTACCGGACCGTGCAGCGCGGGATGCGGATCGTCGAGGTGCCGATCCGCTTCGAGGAGCGGGTCAAGGGCGCCTCGAAGATGAGCCTCGCCGTCCAGATCGAGTCCGCCCGCGCCCCGTGGAGGCTGCGGCGCGACAGGAACGCCCGGCAGTCCTGACCTCGCTCAGGCGGTGAAGGCGGTGGCCACCGCGAGGCTGTCCTCGTAGACGTGGTGACGGGTGATCAGGCCGTCCTCGACGGTGAGGTGGAGTGCGAAGCGGGCCCGGTAGCGGCGGCCGGTGGCGCGGGCGGTCTGGCGGATCTCGCCGAGCACCACCGCGTCCGGGCCGTCGACCAGGATGCGCTCGACGGTGGTGGCCGCCTCCTCCGGGACGTGGTGGGCGGCCAACGCGCGGAAGTGCTCGGCCGCTTCGGCCCGGGTGGAGCGGTGGCGGATCCACGGGGTGGCGGGGCGGCCGTGCTCCTCCTCGGGCCAGGAGAGCCGCCAGTCGCCCCGCTCCGCGTAGAGCTCGGCGATCCGCTCCGGGTCTCCCGCGCCGATCCGCTGCAGCAGCTCCTCGACCACGGCGCGGGTGCCGGTGCCGGTGCTGATACCAGTGCCAGCGCCGGTGCCGGTGCCGGTGCTGGTGCCGGTGCCGGTGCCGGTGCCGGTGCTGGTGCTGTGACGGGACACGGTGGTTGACGACACGACGGCTCTCCCTGCCTCGGTGCCGCTCCCGGGGTGGTGCGGCGTTGCCGTCATTCTGGTCCGCCGCCCCGGCACCCCGCGATTACCTGCGGGGTAAAGCGCGGGGTCAGTCCAGGTAGGCCCGGAGCTGGGCGGTGAAGGCGTGGGCCCGCAGCCGGCTGAGCGTCTTGGCCTCGATCTGGCGTATCCGCTCACGGGTGACGCCGAACAGGTGGCCGATCTCCTCCAGCGTGCGGGGGCGGCCGTCGTCCAGGCCGTAGCGGAGCTGGACCACCTGGCGCTCGCGCTCGCCCAGGGTGTCCAGCACCGCGCCGAGCTGACGGCGCAGCAGCAGGAAGGCGGCGGTCTCGACCGGCGAGGCCGCGTCGGCGTCCTCGATCAGGTCGCCGAGGGCGACCTCGTCCTCGTCCCCGACCGGGGTGTGCAGCGAGACCGGCTCCTGGGCCAGCCGGAGCACCTCCAGCACCCGGGCCTCGGTCAGCTCCAGCGCGGCGGCGACCTCGGCGGCGCTCGGCTCGGTGCCGCTCTCCTGGAGCATGGTGCGCTGCACCCGGATCACCCGGTTGATCAGCTCGACCACGTGCACCGGCACCCGGATGGTGCGGGCCTGGTCGGCCAGTGCCCGGCTCATCGCCTGCCGGATCCACCAGGTCGCGTAGGTGGAGAACTTGTAGCCACGGGCGTAGTCGAACTTCTCCACCGCCCGGATCAGCCCGAGGTTCCCCTCCTGCACCAGGTCGAGCAGGGTCAGGCCGCGCCCGACGTACCGCTTGGCCACCGAGACCACCAGCCGGAGGTTGGCCTCGATCAGCCGCCGTTTGGCCCGCCGGCCGAGCCGGACCAGCACTGCCAGCTCGACGGCCAACCCACCCTCCAGGCCGCCCCGTTGAAGGGCCTGCTCGGCGAACAGACCGGCCTCGATCTGCCGGGCCAGCTCGACCTCCTCGACGGCGGTGAGCAGCCGGATCCGGCCGATCTCGCGCAGGTACTGCCGCAGCAGGTCGGCGGCGGGCCCGGTGCCCTCGTCCACCGCCCGCAGGCCCGGCCGCCCGGCGCGTTCGGCCTCCCGGTCCTCCTCGGCGTCCCGGTCCGCCCGGGCCTGCTCGGCCGCCAGCTCCGACTCGGCCGGCTCGACGGCGGTGTGCACGGCGGAGAGCTCCACGGGCATCCTCCCTCGGCGGTGCACGGCCGATGGGGCGGCCGTGCCACAAGGGTGGGGATACCCAGGACGGAGCCCGGAGATTCGGCCGACTGTGACTCAGGTCACGCCGGGGTGGTCAGAGCCCGGCGGCACCGAGGGTCTTCAGGCGTTCCTTGTACTGCTGCAGGGCGAAGAGCTCGCTCTGCACCGCGTTCAGCTCCTCCGGGGTGCCGCGCCGGTCGAGGCGCTGGAGGTGGCCGCGGACCTCGGTGATCCGGCGGTCGACCGCCTGGAGCCGGAGCTTGACCAGGAACTCCCCCGCGTAGATCGTGTCGACGGCCCGCCGGGTGCGGATCGGCTCGACCGTCAACTCGGTTACCAGCGAACGCACTTGATCGTCCGGGCAGACCTCCCGGACGGTCGAGGTGAAGTCCGCCAGGCTCGCCCCGTACGCCGCGCCGCCGGCCGCCCGGATGGCCTGCCGGACGGCGGTGTAGGGCGGGGTGGGGAACTCGTCGTCGCCGTAGTTGTCGAAGGCCGGGCTGACCATGTCCGGGTGCTGGAGGGCGAGCTTGAGCAGCTCGCGCTCCACGAACTGGGCCGGATCGCGCGGGTCCAGGCGGTAGGCGGGGCGGCTGGGCTGGACCGGCACGGGGGCGGTGGCGGCGCCGACGGGACGGCGGAGCCGGCCGCCGCTCTGCTGGTTCTCCCGCTGCCAGCGGGCGAGTTGGGAGATCCGGCGGACCACGAACTGCTCGTCCAGGATGCCCAGCATGCCGGCCAGCCGGACGGCGTACTCGTGCTGGATCGAGCGGTCCTTGATCTTGACGATGATCGCCGACGCCTCCTCCAGCGCGGCGGCCCGGCCCTCGGGGGTGTCCACCCGGTGCCGGTCCACCGCCGACCGGAGCGCGAACTCGAACAGCGGCACCGGGTGGTCGATCAGCTCGCGGACCGCGTCGTCGCCCTTGGCCAGCCGGAGTTCGCACGGGTCCATGCCGTCCGGGGTGATGGCGATCGAGGTGCGGGCGGCGAACTTCTGGTCGTCCTCGAAGGCGCGCAGCGCGGCCTTCTGCCCGGCGGCGTCGCCGTCGAAGGTGAAGACCGTCTCGCCCCGGTAGGTGGAGGTGTCCATCAGCAGCCGACGGATGATCTTGATGTGGTCCTCGGCGAAGGCGGTGCCGCAGGTGGCCACCGCCGAGGTGACGCCCGCCAGGTGACAGGCCATCACGTCGGTGTAGCCCTCGACCACCACCGCCCGGCCGGACTTGGCGATCTCCTTCTTCGCCAGGTCGAGGCCGTAGAGCACGTGCGACTTCTTGTAGATCGGCGTCTCGGGGGTGTTCAGGTACTTCGGCCCGTTGTCGTCCTCGCGCAGCCGGCGGGCGCCGAAGCCGATCACCTCGCCGCCGCTGTCCCGGATCGGCCAGACCAGCCGGCCCCGGAAGCGGTCGATCAGGCCGCCGCGCTGCCCCTGCGAGGCCAGGCCGCCGAGCAGGATCTCCTTGTCGGCGAAGCCCTTGCCGCGCAGGTAGCGCACCAGGTGCTCCCAGCCGGCCGGGGCGTAGCCGACCCCGAAGTGCTTGGCGGCGTCGGCGTCGAAGCCGCGCTCGGCCAGGAAGCGGCGGGCGATCTCGGCCTCCGCCGACTCCAGCTGCTCCTGGTACCAGGCGGCGGCCACCTTGTGCGCCTCCACCAGCCGGGTGCGCTCGCCCTGCTGCTGACGGGGCGAGTAGCCGCCCTCCTCGTACCGCAGGGTGATCCCGGCCTGGGCGGCCATCCGCTCGACGGCCTCGGCGAACGAGAAGTGCTCGATCTTCATCAGGAAGGCGATGGTGTCGCCGCTCTCCCCGCAGCCGAAGCAGTGGAAGACGCCCTTGCCCGGGTGCACGTAGAACGAGGCGGACTTCTCGTCGTGGAACGGGCAGACGCCCTTGAGCTGGCTGCCGCCCCCGTTCGTCAGCTGGACGTAGTCGTTGACCACCGCGTCGATGGGCAGCGTCTCGCGCACCCGCTGTACGTCTTCATCCCTGATCCGGCCTGCCACCCCGGAAGTCTACGTCGCCTTCGACTCGACCAGGCGGGAATGCAGGGCGAGGGCCGAGGCGTCCGTGAGGGTGGCGATCTGGTCGATCACCACGCGCAGCGCCGCCCGGTCGTCCTCGGCCTCCCGGTACAGGTCGGCGAAGACCGGATCGAGACCGTACGGGGCGCTGCGGGCCAGGCTGTCGGCCAGCTCGGCGATCACGATCCGCTGGCGGGCCCGGAGCTGGGCCTGCTCGTCCCGCTGCATCACGTACCGGACGGCGACCGCCTTGAGCACCGCCACCTCGACCCGGACCTCCTGCGGCACCACCAGCTCGGCCGCGTACCTGGTCAGTCGGCCGGGGCCGTAGCGGGCCCGGGTGGCCTGCTCGGCCGCCAGGCAGAACCGGCCGATCAGCTGGCTGGTGAGGTCCTTGAGCCCGGCCCGGGCGCGGGCCGTGCCGTCGTAACCGCGCGGCCACCACTCCTCCAGCTGGAGGCGGTCCAGCGCGGCACCGTACTCCTCGGGCTCGGCCTCGGCGTACCGGTCGGCGATCTTGAACAGCTCGGCCCGCTCCTCGGCGGAGCGCAGCGCGGACGGATCGACGTGCCCGGCCTGGATGCCGTCCTCCACGTCGTGGGTGGAGTACGCCACGTCGTCGGACCAGTCCATCACGGTGGCCTCGAAGCACTTGCGCAGCTCCGGAGCCCCGGTGCGCATCCAGCGGAAGACCGGGAGGTCGTCGGTGTAGACGCCGAACTTGGTGGAGCCCGGGTCGGTGGGGTGGGCGCCGTGCGGCCAGGGGTACTTGGTGGCGGCGTCCAGCGCGGCCCGGCTGAGGTTGAGCCCGACGCTGTGACCCGGGCGGGCGGCCAGCCGGGCGGGCGGGGCGTCGAGCGGGGCGAAGCGCTTGGGCTCCAGCCTGGTCAGGATGCGGAGCGACTGCGCGTTCCCCTCGAAGCCGCCGCAGCTGCGGGCGGCCTGGTCGAGCGCCTCCTCGCCGGTGTGGCCGAACGGCGGGTGCCCGATGTCGTGGGCCAGGCAGCCGGTCTCCACCAGATCCGGGTCACACCCCAGCGCCGCCCCCAACTCCCGCCCCACCTGGGCGCATTCGAGCGAGTGGGTGAGCCGGGTCCGCGGGAAGTCACTCCGCATCGGGGCCACCACCTGGGTGGTGCCGGCCAATCGGCGCAGGGCCGCGGAGTGCAGCACCCGCGCCCGGTCTCGCTGGAACGCCGTCCGGCCCGGCCGCTTGTCCGGCTCGGGCACCCAACGGGCTTCGGCTGCGGGGTCGTACGCGGTGTCGTTCATATGCCCTGCACGGTACGCCGCCCGGCTGACATCGCACAGCCGCCCCGCCGCCGCACGGCCGCCCCGGCCACACCCGCCAGCCCGCCAGCCCGCCGACCCGCCGACCCACCGAGGCGAAGACCCGCGGACCGTCGTGCCCTACCGCAATCGTCGTATCGGGCCGCAATCGGCTGCGGGCGCCACCGGGCGGGCGCCAGGATGGCCGCGTTCGGGCGAGGGAGGGAGGCCCTGCCGTGCAGGACGAGGACGCGAAGGCCCGGGCCGAGGCGGCGTTCGCCACGGCGGTCCGGGCCGCCACCCCGCTCTGGCGGGCCGGGTGCTGGATCCGGGCCGGGCTGCTGGCCGGCGTCTGGGGCACCGTACTGATCACCGTCGACGGCAGCGAACTCCCGCGCACGGCCGTGCAGTTGTCGGTCGGCACGGTTGCCGTGCTGATCGCCTTCGCGCACACCAGCCAGGACGCGCTGGAGCGGCTCGCCGAGGTCCGGGCGGTGCCCGGGGTGGCCCGGCTGGCCGACCACCTGCGGAGCACCTCGGGCCGGGCCACCGTGGACGCCTCCGGACTGGCCGAGGGCGCCGGATGCCTGCTGGCCACCTGGCTGTTCGCCGGCCCGTTCCCCCTGCACGGCCTGCCGTCGCAAGCCCGCGCGCTCGGCGCCACCCTCGCCATCTGCTACGTCACCCAGGCGGTGCTCCAGGCGGTGATCGACCCCGGCTGGTACAGCACCGAGCACCCGCCGTCTCGGGCGATGCGCCGCTTCCGTCCGCTGATCCCGCCGATCCTGGCCGCGATCATCGCGGTCGGGCTCTGGCCGTACCACCCCGCGGTGGCCGAACTCCCCACCACCCTCTACGTCCTGCTCTGCCTGCTGCCGCTGCCGCTGCACTACCTGGGCTGGGCCGCCTTCGACGTACTGCTGCACGCCGCCTCCGAGCAGGACCGCACCAGCCTGGAGCGCTGGCGTCGCACCCTCGCCATCGACCTGCACAGCCAGGTCAAGAACCCGGCCGGACTGCTCCAGCAGCAGCTGGACGAGGACGATCCGGACCTGGCCGAACTCCGCAGCCTGTGCTGGAACTTCATGCTCCGGGTGGAGGACATGCGGCTGACCGTGCTGGACGTCCGGCGGCCGGCCGGCACCCGGCCGTTCGGCGAGCTCTACGAGAGCACCCTGAGCATCGTGCCGAGCCTGCTGCGCGAGCGCTGCGTGCTCGCCCCGCAGGCCGAGCGGCTGACGCTCTCCTCGATGGACTACCAGACCGCCCGCCGGGTGCTCCCCGACCTGGTCGGCAACGCCCTGCGGGCCGGCGCCCGGAGCGTGCGGGTGGACTGCGCCACGCACCGGCCGGACGACCCGGCGGCCGAGGTGTGGCTGACCGTGGAGGACGACGCCGGCGGCATCCCGGCGGGCGCCCTGGGCGCGCCGCACGCCAGCCTGACCGTCCTGCGGGAGCGGCTGGAGCTGTTCGGCGGCGGGATCGAATGGACCGGGACGCCCGGCGGCACCCGGGTGCAGGCCCGCTGGCGGCGGCAGAGCACCGGCTCGGTGGCCCTGCTCCCCCGGCCGGACGGAAGGGTGGGCTGAGCGGTGCGGGTGGTGGTGGTCGACGACTACATCGAGGTCGGGCAGACGGTGCAACGCGCCCTGGCGGCCGATGGCCACCGGGTGACGGTGGCGCTCTCCCCGGAGGCACTGGAGCCGCTGCTCGACCAGCAGTCCTTCGAACTCGCCCTGGTGGACCTGGACTTCGGCCACGAATCGACCCTCAGCGGGCTGGCCGCGCTCCGCCTGCTGGCCGACCGCGAGGTGCCCACGGTGGTCTACTCGGCGGACAGCGAGCAGAGCCGGCTGCTCTTCCTGCTGACCGCCTTCCAGTACCACCGGCCGGTCGGCCTGATGCCCAAGAACGCCCCCAGCCGGGACATCCGGGCGATGGCCGCCGGAATCGCCGACGGCGCCCCCGGCCCGGCGGCGGCCCTGGCCGAACGCTACCGGCCGCCCGCCGCCGGACCGAGCCTGCTGGACGGGCTGCTGGCCGGCCCCGGCGACCTGCCGGTCTGGCGGGCGCTCAGCCAGTACTCGCGCCGGGAGGAGCTGGCCCGGGTCACCCACCGCAGCACCAAGTGGATCGACAACTTCCTGAAGGCCCGTCACCCCGTGGTCGAGGAGCTGGAGCAGCGGTACCACCGCCGGAGTCCGGCGGGCCCCGCCCTCCCCCCGGCGGAGGCCGGCCGGGCCGCCGCCCGGCAGGCGCTGATCATCCCGGTCTGCTCCTTCGCCCGGGCCAACGCCCGGTTCTTCGCCGACCCCGAGGTGCTCCTGTTGCTGGCCGCCCGCCAGGTGCCTGCGCCGCCGCGCCACCCCGGAGCCGGCACGCTGTTCGGCCGCCCCCGGCGAGGCCGCTCGTGAGCCGGGCCGGCTGGCCCTGGCCGCTGGAGGGGCTGCTGGCGGCCGGTCCCTTCGCCGTCCTGGGTGCCGCCCTGCTCGTCTCGCCCGGCGGCCACCTGCTGCTCGCGCTCCTGATGGAGCGTCGGATGCCCAGGCCGCGCGAGGAGTTCCGCGCCCTGGCGGTCGGCGATCCGCTGCTCGCCCTGGCCGCCGCGCTGGGCACCCGGCTGCTCACCGTCCGTCCGGTCGCGGCGCCGCCCTGGTGGCTGCCCGCACTGGTGGCCGGCGGCTGGCTGCTGTTCGGCCTCTGGCAGTGGCGGGACGAGCTGCGCTCGGGCTTCTACCTGCCCGCCCAGGCCTGCTCGCCGACCAAGATCTGGCACCAGCTGGTGATCTACCCGCTGTTCGGCACCGGCGTGCTGGTGGTCTCGGCGGCCGGGCTGCTCACCCGGGGCGGCGGGCCGGCGGCCGTGCTCACCAAGGCGGCGCTGCTGCTCCTGGTGCTGGGCTGGGCCCTGCTGCTGCGGTACGACCGCCGCCACCCCCGGCTCGGCCACCCGCCGTACGACTGGCGGAGGTTGCGCCCGTGGCCGCGCCCGTGGCCGGAGACCTCGACCACGCTGCGGACCGTCCGGCGGGGCTGACGGACCGTACGAAGTATTCCCCTTCCTGCCCCCGTGGCGCGGGCCCAGCATGAAGTCATCAGGGCGGCGAACCGGCCGGTGCTCCCGGCCGGTTCGCGTGATCCTGCCACTCAGGAAGGAGTCCGAGGTGCACGAGAACGACTTCCACGTGGGCGGGTGCCTGCCCCCCGTCCCGGCCGGCGAGGTCGCCAAGGCGGTCGGTGCCGTCGTCACCACCGCCGCCGTCGCGGCGGCCGGTGTCCCCGGTGCCGCGCTGATCGCCTCCCGGCTGGCCGGGCGCGCGGTCGAGGAGATGACGGGCAAGTCCCGTGACCGCAAGCGCCACTAGCACGACCTTCGTCGTAGTCCCCCTGCACACCGAGAAGGAGCACCCCATGTCGGGGAACGCCGCCGGCCAGGCCGGCCACCACATCGCCCACCGGGCCATCCACCAGGCCCAGCACGAGTCCGACAACCTCTTCGACCACGCCGTCGGCCTGGCGGCCGGCCTCGCGGCCGGCGCCGCCACCGCCGCGGCGGCCGGGGCGGCAGCCGTGGCCGCGCCCGTCGCGGCCGCCCCGATCGCCGCCGCCACCCACGGTGCGGTGCTGGCCGGCGCCGGCGGCGGCTACCTGGCCGGCGTCAAGGCGGCCAAGGCCATCCGCGAGGGCCTGTCCTGACGGATCCTCACCGAGAGCGGGCCGGGCCCGGGGGCGGGGGACGCCTTCGGGCCCGGCCCGTCCGCCGTCCCCGGCCACGGGCCACGGGCCACGGGCCACCCGCACATCACCGCCCTGCCCCGTGCCGCCCCGCCCACCCGGGCCTGCCTGCCCGGGCCTGCCCACCCCGCCCACCCCCGGGCGCGCGGCCGCTCAGCGCTCGGGCCCGCTCCGGGCCGGCCCTCCCGCCCGGCTACCGCGCCACCACGGCCGCCCGGACCGCCCCTTGGTACCGCGTCAGGACCAGCTCCGCCAGATCCGGGTGCGCTCCCAGCGGAGCCGCGACGATCCACGGAGCAGCGGCGGCGGCCAGCCGGGCGAAGTCGCCCGGGGCGGTGAAGTAGGAGGCGACCGCGATCCGCCGGTGGCCCTCGGCGGTCAGCCGGGCCACCGCCTCGGTCACGCTCGGGCCGCCCGCCGCGACGGTGCCGACCCGGACCGGGACGCCGAGCCGGGCGGCCAGCAGGGCGGCCTGGGCCTCGGTGTCCACGGCCGCGTCCGGATCGCGGGAGCCCGCCGAGGCGAGCACCACCGCGTCCCCCTCCGGGCCCCAACCCGCCTCCTGGAGACGGGTTTCCAGCAGTTCGGCGAGCCGGACGTCCGGTCCCAGCGGTGCCGTCACCACCCCGGCCACCTGCGGTGCGCCGGCCAGCAGCGCGGGCAGGTCCACCTTGACGTGGTATCCCCGGCTGAGCAGCAGCGGCACCAGGACGGCCGGGCCGCGCAGCCCGTCCAGCACCTCCGGCAGCAGCGGGGCGTTCAGGCCCAAGTGGGCGAGCCGGACGTCGAGTTCGGGGCGGCGGGCGCGCAGCAGCGCGGTCAGCCGGTGGATCTCGGCCAGCGTCCCCGGGTCCCGGGAGCCGTGGGCTACCAGCACCAGGGCCGGGCGGCGGGCGGCGTGCAGCACCCGGACGGCCGGGCCGGCGGTGGAGGTCGTCGTCATGCGGACAGCCTGCCCGCTCCCTGTTTCGCCTCCGCGCCCGCCCCGGTCAAGCCCCCGTTAACCGGACCTCACAGCGGCCCGCCCCACCCCGGAGAGGGCACGGCGCCGCAGCCGCCACACCTGCCGGCCTTCGGCTCGAAGGCCGGCGGGAGCGTGCGCCCTCCGGGACCGTCCCGCGCTACGGGGCGTCAGCCCCGGAGCCGCCCGCCAGCCCCCGCATCTCCTCCGCCAGGACGCCCCGGACCCGCTTGGTCCGCTCGGTCCGCCACATCCGCTCCAGCTCCTCCCGGCACCGGGGCGCCCCGCCGTCGACCAGCACCACCAGCTCGACCGCCGCACCGCGCACCCGCTCGTCCGGGTGATCCAACAACCGGTAGTAGAGCGGCAGTTCCGCCGCCAGCAGCGCCTCGACCCGCTCGTACAGGCCCACGTTCCCGGCCTCCAGCTCGGTGTGGAACGGATCGGAGCCGGCCACGTCGCACAGGAGCACGACCGCCGCCGCCACCACCGCCGCGTCGTCCGACCGGCACAGGCGCAGGAAGAACGGGACGAGGTACTCGGTCGGCTCCAGGTAGCACCCGGAGTGCCCGTGGACGAAGGTGTCCTCCAGGTCGCGGCGGACCGCGCCCGTGTCCGGCCCGCCCTGGTCCAACTTCCGCAGCAGCTCCGGGATGCGCGCCGCCCGCTCGTACGCGTACTCGTCCCGCATCCCGGCCCACGGGATGTCGTCCAGTCCGTCCAACGGGCTCGTCGTGCCGCGCGGCCCGGCCTCCCCTCCGGGCAGGCCGGGCCCCAGCGGCAGGTCAGCACCGAACCCGCGCTCGTCGGGATTCAGCGCGAGCGAGTCGAGGTGGAAGCCCAGCGCCCGGTGGGTCTCCTCGTCGGTCTCGGCCCGCCGGGCCCGCTCCAGGGCGGCGGCGTGGTGGGGCGCCCCGGCGTCGACGGGGTGGAGCAGCTCCAGGCCCGCCCGGCGGACCACTGGCTCGGGCCGCTCCAGCATCGCATAGTAGGCCGGGCGCCCGGCCAGCAGCAGGGCCCGGACGCGCTCCAGCATCCCGGCGTTCCCGGCCGCCGTCTCCGCCTCGTCCGGCTCGGCGAGGGCGAGGTCGCGGAGCAGGTCGGCCGCCTCGGACGCGGTCTCGGCGGTGGGCGAGGCACAGAGCGCGATGAGGAACGGGAGCACGTGCTCGGCCGCCTCGGAGTAGCGGTCGCCACGGTCGCCGAAGTACCCCCGGCCGACGTCCAGAGCGGCACCCCAGATGTCGGTGGTGCCCTCCTCCGCCGTCGCCATCTCCCGGAGCGCGGACGGGATGCGCCCGGCATCGTGGCCGGGCCCGGGCACCCGCATGCCCTCCCAGGGAAGGTCGTCCAGTCCGTCCAACGGCGTCGTCATGGCCCGCAGACTAGGCGGCCTCCCGGCCGGCCGCCAGCACGATGCGCAGCAACTCGTCCGGGGCGTCCCGCATCACGTTGTGGGCGGAGTCGACGGCGTGGGTGCGCCAGGCCGGGTCGGCGGCGAGCTTCTCGTACAGGCTGGTGAACGGGGACGGGGTCGGCCAGCCGGTGGCGTAGACGTAGTCCCGGGCCCGGAAGCGCTCCGGCCCGCCCGTCAGGCGGACGGCCTGGAGGAGGGAGGCGAGCGGGTGCGGGGTGGCCCGAGGGTCGAAGAACGGGAGCGGGGCAGAGGTGAGGCCGTCGGTGCCGACGCCGTCCAGGTACCACGCGCGCTCGGCGTCGGTCACCAGCGACCAGCAGGATTCGCCGTCGGCGGGCACCACGGCGTCCACGTACACCAGCCCGGCGATCCGCTCCGGTAGCCGGTCGGCGGCACCGGTGATGACCATCCCGCCGTAGCTGTGGCCGACCAGCACCACGTCCTCCAGCTGCTCCTCCTCGATCAGGTTGACCACGTCGGCGAGGTGGGTGTCCAGGTTCACCGAGGCGTTGAGCAGGTGACGGCGGCTGCCCACGCCGGTCAGGGTGACGGGGTAGGCGTGATGGCCGGCCGCACGCAGGGCGCGGGCGAGCGGCTCGAAGGTCCAGGCTCCGTGCCAGGCGCCGGGGATCAGGACGTAGGTGGTCATCCGGGGTCTCCTCGGATCGGTCGGTGGTCGGTCGGTCGGTCGGTGGTCGGTGGTCGGTCAGCCGACGGTCGGTCAGCCGGCAGTCCGTCAAGGACGCCCAGCGCTCCTGCCCGCGATGTCAGACCGTCAACACGATCTTCCCGGAGGTGCGACCGGTCTGGCTGAGGCCGTGCGCCTCGGCGACCCGCTCCAGCGGGAGTTCGACACTCACCTCGGGCCGCAGCCGCCCGGCCCCCAGCAACGCGGCCAACTCCCGCAGCCCGGCCTGGTCGGCCTCCACCGCCATGAAGCCGGCCCGCAGGCCGCGCCCGGCAGCGATCTCGGCCAGGTACTGCTCGGCCGGGGAGGCGAGCGAGACCAGGATGCCGCCCGGCCGCAGCACCTCCAGCGAGCGCGGCCCGTACTCCCCGCCGACCGGGTCGACGACCACGTCGACCGGCTCCAGCACCTTCTCGAAGTCCTCCACCGTGTAGTCGACCACCTGGTCCGCGCCGAGGCTCCGGACGAAGTCGTGCTTGGCCGCCCGGGCGGTGCCGATCACGTGGGCACCCCGGGCCTTGGCGATCTGCACCGCGAGGTGGCCCACCCCGCCGGCCGCCGCGTGCACCAGCACCCGCTGCCCGGGGCGGACCGCAGCGGTGTCCACCACCGCCTGCCAGGTGGTCATCCCGACCAGCGGCACGGCCGCCGCCTGAGCGTGCGTCAGCCCGGCGGGCTTGCGCACCAGGTGGCGGGCGGGGGCGGTGACGTACTCGGCGTAGGTGCCGGCCGGTGCGGGGTGGCGAGGCATGCCGAAGACCTCGTCGCCGACGGCCAGCGTGGTGACCCCGATGCCGACCGCCTCGACCACGCCGGAGACGTCCCAGCCCAGGGGGACGATCCGGCCCGCCAGGCCGCCGCTGCTCCGGTGCCAGACGTCCGTCGGGTTGACCGAGGTGGCCCGCACCCGGACCAGCACCTCGGCCACCCCGGGCTCCGGCCGCGCCACCTCGACGACCTTGAGCACCTCGGGGCCACCGAACTCGTCCTGGCCGATCGCACGCATCACACGCACCGCACTCATCGTCATCTCTCCTGCTGGGAAGGGGTGTCGGCGGCCCGTCCGGCCGCCCGACACCAAGATCCCGCAGCTGACCACCCCGAACGAGTGGCAGGATTGCCGACATCTGAAAGAATCTCGCCATGCATCGCGTGGTGACCCTCGCCCTGGACGGCGTCTACCCCTTCGAACTCTCCATCCCGAACCGCATCTTCGGCGTGGCCGCCGGCCCGGACGGCGCCCCGCTGTACGAGGTGGTGACCTGCTCGCTGGATGGCGGGCCGGTCCGCACCGAGGCCGACTTCACCGTGCAGGTGCCGCACGGGCCCGAGGTGATCCGGACCGCCGACACCCTGGTGATCCCGCCGTTCACCTGCGAGACAGGCAGCGAACAGGACTGGCTGCCACAGGAGTTGGCACGCGCCCTGACCCTGCTCCGCCCCGGGGCACGGATCGTCTCGATCTGCACCGCCTCGTACGTGCTGGCCGCCGCCGGACTGCTGGACGACCGGCCCGCCACCACCCACTGGACCGACGCGGGGGAGTTCCAGCGGGCCTACCCCCGGGTGCGGGTGGACGCGGACGTGCTCTTCGTGGACAACGGCGAGGTGCTCACGGCGGCCGGCTCGGCGGCCGGGATCAACCTCTGCCTGCACCTGATCCGGCGCGACCACGGCTCCGAGGCGGCCAACCGGGTGGCCCGGCTCTGCGTGGTGCCGCCGTGGCGGGAGGGCGGGCAGGCCCAGTACATCGAGCGGCCGGTGCCCGAGGCCGAGGAGGCCAGCACGGCGGCCACCCGGGCCTGGGCCCTGACCAACCTCCACCGGCCGCTCCCGCTGGCCGAGTTGGCCGCGCACGCCCGGATGAGCGTGCGCACCTTCTGCCGCCGCTTCAAGGACGAGACCGGCGTGCCGCCGGGCCAGTGGCTGATCCGGCAGCGGGTCGACCACGCCCGGCGCCTGCTGGAGACCACCGACCTCCCGGTCGACCAGGTCGCCCACCAGGCCGGCTTCGGCACCGCCGTCTCGCTCCGCCAGCACCTGGCCACCACCATCGGCGTGGCCCCGCTGGCCTACCGCCACTCCTTCCGGACCCCGGTGGCCACGCAGTAGCCTGCCGCCCGGACACCGAGGACGGGGGACTGATGCGGTCTCAGACCGAGTACAACATGCGGCTCATGGCGGAGCTCCGGGAGCAGGTGCTGGCGGCCGTGCCGGGCGAGGAACTGGAAGCCGCCACCTACCTCCGGCAGGGCCCGGGCCTGCTGGTCAGCGCCCCGCTGATGCGCGGCTCGCACTACCTGGCGCTCACCCGCCGGCACCTGCTGCTGCACCGGGCGGGCGCCCTCTCCCGCATGCCGGGGACGGCCGTCCACCTGGCGCACCGCCAGCAGGTCGGCACCGTGGTCCGGGAGGCCCGGCGCGGGCTGCTCTGCCCCACCCTGGTGCTGCAGTTCCCGGGGCAGCCCCGGCCGTTGCGGTTCGACGTCCCGCCGTCCTGGCGGCCCCAGGCGCTGCGGCTGATCGACGCTCTGCGGCTGCCGGCCCGGAGCTCCTGACCGGCAGCCGCGACCGGCGGTCCGCGACCGACCGCGGGCCACCAGGCCCAACATTCTCGATGCGTAACGGAGTCGGCACTGCCGGAAGGGCCCGGGGCGCGCTGCTCACCGGCCGTGCGGTTCGACGTCCCGCCGTCCTGACGGCCCCAGGCGCTGCGGCTGATCGACGCTCTGCGGCTGCCGGCCCGGAGCTCCTGACCGGCAGCCGCGACCGGCGCGACCGACCGGCGCTCCGCGCCCGGCAGTGGGGCGCCAGGTCCAACATTCCTGCTGTGCAACGGAGTTGGCTCCGCCGAAAGGGCCCGAGGCGCGCTGCCCACCGGCCCCCGCAGCGCCACCTTCAGCCCGACGCCGGTCCGCCCGCACCGCAGCCGTGGCCACCCGGGAGCCGGGGCGCTACAGCTCGTCGAGCGCGCGGGCCAGCCGCTCCAGCACCTCCGCCACGGCGGCGAACTCGGCGTCCCCACCCAGCAGTTCGGAGAGCCGGCCGGCCACCTCGACATGCCCCGGGGTGATCCGCCGGACCGCCTGGTAGCCCTCCTCGGTCGGGGCGAGCAGCTTGGCCCTGCGGTGCGCCGGATTGGTCCGGTACTCAGCCAGGCCCCGGTCCACCAGCAGGTCGGCGATCCGCTGGACGCTCTGCCGGGTGATGCCCATCGCCCGGGCGATCCCGGCCACCGGCAGCGGCTCGGCCAGCACCGCACCGAGCACCTGCCACCAGGCCGCCGTCAGCCCGGCCGGGGCGGCCAACTCCTCGGCCACGCCGAGGAATCGGCCGTTCAGCCGGAAGACCGCGAGTGCCGACCGGCTCAACGAGGCGGCGGGGAGCGGAGCCTCGATCACGACTGCCCCGCTGCTTCCAGCACCTCGTACGCGCTCGGGTCCGAGTGGCGGAACAACCGGTACCAGGCGTCCAGCACCTCCGGCTCCATCACCTCCAGCCGACCCAGCGCCTCCCGGGCGAAGGCCACCGGCTCGGTCGGTCCGGCGGTGATCAGCAGCCCGTCCTCGGAGGTGACGGCCTCCGCCTCCCGGTAGGACCCGCCGCCCTGGTAGCCCTCCTGGAAGCCGAGGTAGCCGGCCGCCGCCGAGGTGTGCGCCCGCCCGTCCAACAGGCCCGCCCGGGCCAGCCCGGCGGTCGCTCCGCAGATCCCCGCCACCGGCACCCCGGCCGCCACGAACTCCGCCGCCTTCTTCGCGAACGGCGCCAACGCGTCACCGGCATCCCAGAGTTGGGCCCCCGGCAGGACCAGCAGCGCGCTGTCCTGCGGCGTCAGCCCGTCCAGCGTGAGATCGGGCCGCACCCGCAGCCCGCCCATCGTGGTGACCTCGGCCTCCCCGGCCCCGACGGTGCGGACCTCGATCGGACCGGCCGACGCCCGGTGGGCCAGCCCGCTGCGCAGATTGGCGACCAGGTGGCCGTACTCCCAGTCGGCGAGGGTGTCGTAGACGGCAAGGTGAACGGTGCGGTTCGGCATTGCTCCTCCTCGGATCTTCACTATGGACAGCATCCTGTCACATTGACAGCATGCTGTCCATAGCGAGCGACCCCGACAGCTCACACCAGCGCCACTCCCCCGCTGAGACCGAAGTTCCGGCTGCGAAACAGCAGCGCTCCCACCGGGAAACACCCGCGAATCACAGTCGTCGGCATGACCCACCGCGCCCGGGGCGCGCACCACGAAGGGCCCTCCCGATGACGACCAGCCCGATCACCACCACCAAGCCGACCGTCGTCCTGGTCGGGTACGGCATGGTCGGCCACCGCTTCCTGGAAGCCCTGGCCGACACCGGCGCCGCCGACCGCTTCCGGGTCGTCGTGCTCGCCGAGGAGCCCCGCCCCGCCTACGACCGGGTCGCCCTCACCTCGTACTTCGCCGGGAAGACCCCGGAGGACCTGCTGCTCGGCGAGCCCGGTTTCCTCGACGCCCACGGCTTCGAGGTCCACCTCGACTCCCCCGTCACCGCGATCGACCGCGCCGGACGGACCGTCACCACCGCCGCCGGGCACACCGTCGCCTACGACACCCTGGTCCTGGCCACCGGCTCCTACCCCTTCGTCCCGCCGGTCGAGGGCCGGGACGCGGCCGGCTGCTTCGTCTACCGCACCATCGAGGACCTGCACGCCATCGAGGCCTACGCGGCCGGGGCCCGGGTCGGTGCGGTGGTCGGCGGCGGGCTGCTCGGCCTGGAGGCGGCCGGGGCGCTGAAGGGCCTCGGCCTGGAGACCCACGTGGTGGAGTTCGCCCCGCGCCTGATGCCCGTCCAGGTGGACGAGGGCGGCGGCGAGGCACTGCGCCGCACCATCGAGGAGATGGGCGTCACCGTGCACACCGGGGTCGGCACCTCGGCGATCCTGACCACCGACGGCGCCGCCAGCGGCATGACCTTCACCGACGGCTCCGCCATCGGCACCGACCTGGTGGTCTTCTCGGCCGGCATCCGCCCGCGCGACCAGCTGGCCCGGGACTGCGGCCTGACGGTGGGTGAGCGCGGCGGCATCGCGGTGGACGCCCACTGCCGCACCTCGGACGAGCACGTCTACGCGATCGGCGAGTGCGCCCTCGCGGTGGACGGCCGGGTCTACGGCCTGGTCGCCCCCGGCTACGAGATGGCCGCCACAGTGGCGCACCGGTTGGCCGGGCAGGCCGCGCAGGAGTTCACCGGTGCGGACCTCTCCACCAAGCTCAAGCTGCTCGGGGTGGACGTGGCCAGCTTCGGCGACGCCTTCGGCACCACCGCCGGCGCCCTCGACGTGGTCTACTCCGACGCCCGCTCCGGCATCTACAAGAAGCTGGTGGTCACCCCGGAGGGGGCCCTGCTCGGCGGCATCCTGGTCGGCGACGCCGAGGCGTACGCCACCCTCCGTCCGCTGGCCGGCACCGGCACCCCGCTGCCCGTCCCGGCCGAGTCGCTGGTGCTCCCGGCCGGCCTCGGCGCCCCGGTCCAGCTCGGCACCTCCGCACTGCCGGACGACGCGGTGGTCTGCAGCTGCCACAACGTCACCAAGGGCACCGTCCGGGGCGCGGTGACGGACCACCAGTGCACCACCGTGCCCGAGGTGAAGAAGTGCACCAAGGCCGGCACCGGCTGCGGCTCCTGCGTCAAGCTGCTCTCCACCCTGGTCACCGAGGAGCTGGAGGCCTCCGGCGTGGTGGTCGACAAGGGCCTCTGCGCCTGCTTCGCGCACACCCGCGCCGAGCTGTACGAGATCGTCCGGGTCAAGCGGATCCCGACCCACCGTCAGCTGCTGGCCGAGCACGGCCGGCTGACGGACGGCGAGGGCTGCGAGGTCTGCAAGCCCACGGTGGCCTCGATCATCGCCACCCTGGCCCCCGAACTGACCGCCTCCGGCTACGTGCTGGACGGCGAGCAGGCCGCCCTCCAGGACACCAACGACCACTTCCTGGCCAACCTGCAGAAGAACGGCTCCTACTCGATCGTCCCGCGCGTCCCCGGTGGCGAGATCACCCCGGAGAAGCTGATCGTGATCGGCGAGGTGGCCCGGGACTTCGGGCTCTACACCAAGCTCACCGGCGGCCAGCGGATCGACCTGTTCGGCGCCCGGGTCGACCAGCTGCCGCAGATCTGGCAGCGCCTGGTGGAGGCCGGCTTCGAGTCCGGCCACGCGTACGGGAAGTCGCTGCGCACGGTGAAGTCCTGCGTCGGCTCCACCTGGTGCCGCTACGGCGTGCAGGACTCGGTCGGCATGGCGATCCGGCTGGAGCTGCGCTACCGGGGCCTGCGCTCCCCGCACAAGTTCAAGTCCGGGGTCTCCGGCTGCGCCCGCGAGTGCGCCGAGGCGCAGAGCAAGGACTTCGGCGTGATCGCCACCTCGAACGGGTGGAACCTCTACGTCGGCGGCAACGGCGGCGCCACCCCCCGGCACGCCGACCTGCTGGCCCAGGACCTCGACGACGAGACCCTGATCCGGTATGTGGACCGCTTCCTGATGTTCTACATCCGCACCGCCGACCGGCTGGAGCGCACCTCGGGTTGGCTGGAGCGGATCGAGGGCGGCCTCGACCACGTCCGCGACGTGGTGGTGCACGACTCGCTCGGCATCGCGGCCGACCTGGAGGCGCTGATGGAGCGTCACGTCGGCGACTACCGGGACGAGTGGGCCGCCACGCTGGCCGACCCGGAGCGGCTGAGCCGCTTCGTCTCGTTCGTGAACGCCCCCGGCGTGCCCGACCCGAGCATCCGGTTCACCGCCGAACGCGACCAGGTCAAGCCCGACCTGGAGATCCTCGCCACCCCGGAGCAGCTGCTCGCCAAGCTCTCCGCCGACCTGTTGGAGGTCCGATGACCACCGCCCTCGCCACCGCCAGGGTCGAACTGCACACCGCCGACGGCTGGATCCCGGTCTGCGACCGCGACCGCCTCACCCCCGGCCGGGGCGTCGCCGTCCTGCTCCCCGACGGCAGCCAGGCCGCCGTCTTCACGGACCGTCAGGACCGGGTCTACGCGGTGGCCAACCGGGACCCGTTCACCGGTGCCTACGTGCTCTCCCGGGGCCTGCTCGGTTCGACCCCCGACGGGCGGGTCTACGTCGCCTCCCCGCTGCTCAAGCAGCGCTTCGACCTCGCCACCGGCGCCTGCCTCGACGACGACACCGTCACCATCCCGGCCCACCCCGCCCGCGTCGTCTGACCGGGCCCCGATCCGCCGGTGGCCGCAGTCACAGCCCTGATCTGCGGCCACCGGCCCTCCCGCGCCGACCCCCTGACGGAGCGTCCACAGCTGCCGCGCCGCCACCGGAAGGACGGCGCCGATCCGGTGGACCACCAGCCTCCTGCGGCACGGCACGGCACGTCCGACAGCCGACGCCCGGTCACCCCGCCGACGACGGCCGGTGCGCCGATCGGCCCCCGTGGTCCGGGCCGCCCCCACACGATCCCCGGAGCTGCCCGGAGCCCCCTGGGGCTCCCGCCGGCAGGGCGGCCTCCCGGCGAGGCCCGCACCGCCTCGGCCGACCCCTCGGACCGCCCGCCGACCCCGCAGGGATCAGCGGACGGCGGCCAGCACCGCGTCCGCCATGCCGCGCTCGCCCGCCGCGTTCGGGTGCAGCGGCGAACGGCCCTCGGCCGCCGACAACGGCTCGACCCAGCGGGTGTCCTGCCCCGCGCACATGTCCCGGCCCGGGGCGACGGTGGAGACGTACCGGACCCCGGCAGCCTCGGTGCGGCGGCGCAGCTCGGCCTCCAGCTCGTGCTGCTTCCCGGTCAGGTAGGCCACGTCCGCGGGCTCGACCCCGGAGAGGGTCTGCGCGCAGCCGGCCGGATCGGGCGGGAACAGTTCGGGGTACCCGACCACGAACACCCGCGCCTGCGGCGCCCGCCGCTTCAGCTCGGCCAGCGCGGTGCCCAGGTTCCCGCCCGCCGCCGCGATCCTGCCGGACACCTCGTCCGCACCGCCCGGGCCGGTGAACTCGGCCGGGCAGCCCTTGCCGGTGAGGCTGGCCAGACCGCACCGGGTCAGCACCTCCATGAAGCCCGCGTCATTGGCCCCGATCCCCAGCGTGACCAGCCGGGTCTCCGGCGAGAGCGCGTCGAACTGCGGCCGGTTCGGCCCGCCGCTCACCTGCTGCGCGGTGGTCAGGTGGGTGGTCCGGGCTGCGCTGCAGCTGACGTCGGCGAAGTCCGCCGCGCCCAGCGCCTTCGCCACCAGCGCCGGGTAGTTCACCCCGGAGCGGAAGCACCCCGCCGGCACGCCGCTCTGCGGCGGCACCCCGAGGCCGGAGGTGTACGAGTCCCCCATCGCCACGTAGCGGCCCACCGGGGTGGCGGTGGGCGCACCGGCCTCACCCGACGGGGCGTCACCCGTCGCCGCCGTGCAGCCGGCGAGCAGGACCACCGGGGCGGCCCACAGCCCCCACCGGCCGAACCTCATCCGGCTACTCCCCGCCGCGCTCGTGCTCGGCGAGGAACTCCTCGAACCGGCGGCCGAGTTCGTCGGCCGAGGGCAGGTCCACCGGCTCGGCCAGCAGGCTGTCCCGGTCCTCCGCCCCGGCCACCGCGTCGTACTGGCCCTCCATCCCCCGGATGGCCGCGGCGAGCTCGCCGTCGCCCTGGGAGAGCTGCTCCTCGATGTCGGCGTAGACCTCGCCGACCCGGTCGCGCAGCTCGGTGCCGGGGAGCACCAGGCCGGTGGCGGACTGCACCGCCTCCAGGATCAGCACGGCAGCCGCCGGGTAGGGCGAGCGGGCCACGTAGTGCGGCACGTGCACGGCGAAGCCGAGCACCTCGTGCCCGGACTCGGCCAGCCGGTACTCCAGCAGCGCCTGGGCGCTGCCCGGCACCTGGGCCTGGTCGAACCACTTGGGGTAGCCGGCCGCCAGGTCCAGCCTGTTCCCGTGCGGGGTGAGGCCGACCGGACGGGTGTGCGGGACGCCCATCGGGATGCCGTGGAAGTCGACCGCCAGGCGCACCTCGAAGCGGTCCGCCAACTCCCGGACGGCAGCGGCGAACAGCTCCCACTCGGTGTCCGGCTCCGGACCGGTGAACAGCAGGAACGGGGTGCCGACCGAGTCGTGGACGAGCTGGAGCAGCAGCTCCGGCGGGTCGTAGTCGGTCCACTTCTCGCGGTCGAAGGTCATCGCGGGGCGGCGCGCGCGGTAGTCCACCAGGCGGTCGTGGTCGAAGCGCGCGACCACCTGCGGCGAGCCCTGCTCCAGCAGGTGGGTGACCACCTGCCCGCCGGCCTCACCCGCGTCCATGAAGCCCTCGAAGTGGTACAGCAGCACCAACCCGACACCGTCCGGGCCGGCCGCGGCCCGGGCGGCGGCCAGCGCGTCCACGCCCTGCTGCTCCAGCGTGTACAGCTCCTTGGGATCCCGCACCGCGCACCCAACCCCGATCGTGTCGTCGCTCAACGTCTGCTCGCTCAGTCCAGCACACCCGGCTGCCCCGGCATTCCCACTCTGCCGACCCCCGGCCGTCCGCGCGGGGCGAACGCGTCAGAATCATCGCATCCCGCCACGAAACCGCAGGTGGGGGGCCTGCTGGAGCGCTCGGCAGATGGAGTACGGCGGGCGACCTGACACCACGCGCCACGGATGACGCGCCGTGAAGTGACGCATTGCCTCCGGGCGGGTATCGTCCTCTCGCTGCCTCGCATCGCCGCGTCGTCGCCACGGTCGTCCGTCACGCCGTAGGCCCGTCCCGGATACGGTGCGGTCAGACACCCCCACCGCACCCTGCCTTCACCTGGCCGCCTGTTTCTCTTCGCGCACCCTCACCTCTCTCGGCCATCTCGCGGACGCACGCTGTCCCCTCGCTCATCCCCGCCGGACCGGTCCGTGGATCCGTGTCCGTTCCGGCACCGCGCTGCCCGGATGCGGGCCGTCGCCGCCGTACCTCCCGCACTGACCGGCGTTCCCGGGGTGCGCCGAGCCGGGCGACGGACCCGGCGTTCCGGGGCGAAACGTCCCGCCCGAGTGCCGCACCACGGTGCCCGGGCCCCTACGACAGCCGAAGGACCGAAGGTTTCCGTGCCCGTACCCTTCACCCTCATCGGTCGCACCGTGCGGCTGGAGCCCCTGGCCGAGCACCACGCCGAGGCACTCGCCGAAGCCGGCGCTGAGGACCGTACGACCTACGCCTTCACTCCTGTCCCGCACGGCCGAGAAGCCGCCCGGGAGTACATCGCGCGAGCCCTGGCCGATCAGGCCGCCGGACGCTCGGTGCCGTTCGCCACGGTCGCGGTGGCGGACAACCGGGTGGTGGGCTCGACCCGGTTCCAGGAGCTCGACTACTGGCAGGGCCCGGTGGTGTGGCCGCCCACCCCGGGCGTGCCGTTCGGTGATCCGCTGCTGGCGGTGCCCGACGCCGCCGAGATCGGGGCCACCTGGCTCTCGGCCAAGGCCCAGGGCACCGGCATCAACACCGAGGCCAAGCTGCTGATGCTCCGTCATGCCTTCGAGCAGTGGGGCGTCCAGCGGATCTCGCTCCGGGCCGACGCCCGGAACCTGCGCTCGCGGGCCGCGATCGAGCGGCTCGGCGCCACCTGCGAGGGGGTCCGCCGGGCCCACTCGCGCGGGCTGGACGGGGTGGTCCGGTCCACCGCGTTCTACTCGATCCTGGACGAGGAGTGGCCCGCCGTGCGGGACATCATCGAGCTGCGGATCGCCGCCGCCACCTCGCCGAGCGCCCCCGACCGGACGCTCGCCCCGGAGTGCCTGGGCCACGGCAGCTCCCTGCTGACGGCCTGACCGCGTCCGCCGCCGCCCGCCGTGACCGAGGTCGTGGCGGGCGGTGGCGGACGGGCGGCGGCGGACGAGCGGCGGCAGCCGGGATCAGCCGGCCGGCACCGCGTCCAGCACGGCCAGCCGGGCGTTCGCGGTGCCGATGCTCCCGCAGAGCACCCGGGCACCGCCGATCCGGTACTCCTCACCGCTCCCGGTGGCCCTGAGCACCGCGCCCTGGAGCGAGGCGTACTCCCGGTCGCGGAGGTCGGCCTTGCGCAGGTCCCGGACCACCACCAGCCTGCGGACCAGCTCGCCGGCCCCTTGCTGGGTGGCCAGCGCCTTGTTCTGATCCTCCGTCAGCCGGCCGAACGCGGCGTCGTCCGGGGCGAATACGGTGACGTTCTCCATCGAGTCGAAGAGGTCCTTCGCCTTGGCGGTGCGGATCAGCGCGGCGAACCGGGACAGGCCCCCGGACTGCTCGATCGCGGTCAGCACCGGCACCTCGGCCATCGCCGCCAGACTGCCCGGTCCCTGGGCGGGCAGCGCGGCACAGCCCTGGCCGTACGCGTCCTCCGGCGGCGGGGGCGCCGCGACCACCTGACCGCCGCCGCCCGGCACGGCGTCCGTCCCCGAGCAGCCGGCCAGCGCCAGCAGGGCGAGGGAGAGGGCCGCCAGTGCGGCGGGGCGCGGGGTGCGAGGCATGTCCGGTGCTCCTCGGGGGCTCTGGTCGGCCGGTGCGGCCCGACAGCCCGATCTTGGCAGCGGCGGCCCACCGGGCCCGCGAAGCCGAACGGCCGCCACCCGGTGGTCACCCGGGTGGCGGCCGTCCGCGGTGCTGCCCGCGCCCCTGGGAGCGGTCTCCTCGATCAGGAGGGCGCGTGCTCCGGCCACGACCGCCCGGCCCCGTCAAGGAGGAGGAGACCGCCCCTAGACCCGCGCCGACAGGCGGGTACGGACCCGGTCGCGGGTCTTCTCGGGGAGCTCCGCGACCTCCAGCAGGCGGGGCAGCAGCGCCGGTTCGAGGGTGAGGGCCCGGAAGGTCTCGGCCACCGTGAGGTCGTGGGTCGGCCGGTGCTCGACGGTGACGGTGTCACCGACCCGGATCTCGCCCGGTTCCAGCACCCGCAGGTAGGCACCGGGCAGCGCGCGCTGGGTGAAGCGCTTCACCCAGCGCTGCTCCTCCAGCCAGTCCGCGAAGGTGGAGCACGGGATCCGGGGCACCGTCACCTCCAGCAGCAGCCGCTCACCGACCCGCCAGCGCTCGCCGATCAGGGCGCCGTCCACCTCCAGCCCACTGGTCGTCAGGTTCTCGCCGAACGAACCGTCGGAGAACTCCCGGCCGAGCTCGGCGGCCCAGGCGTCCAGGGTCTCCCCGGCGTAGGCGTAGACGGCCTGGACCGCCCCGCCGTGGTGGTCGGTGTCGAAGATCACGTCGCCGGCCAGTCCGGAGCCGCCCGCCTCGACGGGCGCGGTGACCAGCACGGACCGGTCGGTCGGGCGCTTGT
The DNA here is from genome assembly GCF_044763225.1 of Kitasatospora sp. NPDC096147. NCBI lineage: Bacteria > Bacillati > Actinomycetota > Actinomycetes > Kitasatosporales > Streptomycetaceae > Kitasatospora > Kitasatospora sp. NPDC096147. The sequence continues at coordinate 574,319 of NZ_JBIWFX010000003.1, forward strand.
CGATGCCGGTCCCGGCGGCGTTCGGCCGGGCCGGGTTGGGGCGCGGACGGGCAAGGTTGACGGAGCGTAGATGAGCCATACGGCGCAATCTACGTGCCCGCCCCGGGCCCCCGCACACCCTTACCCGGCGGCCGGCCGGCCGCCGGGGGCGTGGGGAACCGCGCGCGGCGGAGGACACCCGATCACCGGCACCCGGCCTGCCGGGCCGTCCGGGCACGGCCCGCCCCCGAGCGCACCGAAGGGCCGTCGGGGGAGGCGCGGCAGCTGACGCACGCCCACCTGCCCGCCGGCACGCCGGCCCGGGCGTCCGCACCCGCTCCGACCGGTCAGAGCGCCGTCAGCAGCCCGGCCAACTCCCCCGCCGGGTCCGCCGCCACATGCCGCCCCGGGTCGGTCTCCGCCATCGCCGCCACCGGCCGGAAGCCGCCCCGCACCAGCCGGACCAGCACCGCGTACCCGACGTCCCCGCCCCGCCCGAGGTACAGCACGCCCTCCCGGGTGTACCGGAACCACACACCGGGCGGCTGCTCCCGGCTCCTGACCCTTCGCCAGTCGGCCACCGTCCAGACCGGCTCCGCCCCCGGCCCCGCATCCGGCAGCCCGACCGGCTCCGGCCGCAGCATCGCCCGTCCCTGCGGCCCGGCCACCGAGCCCGGCGCGGGGTCGGCCCACTCCGGCAGGGGCTCGGCGGCGGCCAGCCAGGGCGCCGGGATGCCCGCCACCCCCGTCCGGGCGGCCACCACGCCGCCGGTGATCGCGCCGGTGGTGTCCATGTCCCCGCCCGCCGAGACGGTCTCCCAGAGTGCCGCCGGGTAGTCGTCCAGGTGCCGGGCGGCGGCCCACAGGGCGTAGGGGACGGTGTCGGCCGCACTCACCAGCCGCCCGTTGCCGAGCAGCCGAGCGGCCGTCAGGTGGTCGGCCGAGCCGACGAGTTGGACCGCCTCGGCGATCCCGCGCCGCACCGCACCGTCCGGGGTGAGCGCCAGCACGGCCCGCAGGAAGCCCTCCGGCGTCACCGGCTCGGTCCGGGCCCGGACCGCGTACGCCGCCGCCACCGCGACGGCCACCGCCCCGGCCACCGCCTCCGGATGGGTGTGGGTGATCACGGCGGTCGCGGTGGCCGGCTCCACCGCCCGCGCCGGGTCGTCGGCGTACGCGGCGCCCAGCGGGGCGACCCGCATCGCGGCACCGTTCCCGTACGAGCCCCGGCCGTCGAACAGCGCGGCGGCCAGCGCCCGGGCGTCGCCGCCCTCGCGGACCAGGCGGAGCAGCCGGTTGGCGGCGGGGCCGTAGCCCCGGTCGAAGTCGTGGCGGTGGGCGAAGGCGTGGGTGAGGTCGAAGGTGTCGATCCCGCCCCGCTCGCTCAGTGCCGCGTGCACCGAGCAGGCCATCTCGGTGTCGTCCGTCCACGGCCAGGGGCCGGGCGGGAGTCGACGGTGGGTCAGGTGGTCGCGGTTGTCGGGGACGAAGAACTGGGCGCCGAAGGAGTCGCCCACGGTCAGGCCCGTCAGGGCGTCGTAGGAGGGGGTCATCGCCGCCGATCCTCGCAGCCGCCCGTCCGGCCCGTCCAGACCGGCGGACGTGCCGGCACACGGACCGGTGCCTCTGGTCAGCGGACGGGCCGGCGGCTCGGGTCAGCGGTCCAGGAACTCCCGCACGGCCGCCAGGAACGGCCCGGCCTCGCCGACCCACGGGAAGTGGCCCGCGCCGGGCAGCACCGCGTGCTCGCCGTTCGGGAAGGCGGCGGCGATCTCCGCCGCCCGGGCCGGGGTCGGCGCCCCGTCGTACTCCCCCGCCAGCACCAGCACCGGCGCGGTCAGCTCCGCCAGGGCCGCCCGGGTGGCGGCCGGGGCGAACGCCTCGTCCTGGTAGTAGGCCTGCGCGGCCTCCGGGTGCAGCTGCTCCGCACGCTCCGCCACGTGGGCCAACTCGGCCGTCCCCCAGCGGCCGTAGAGCAGCGGGGCGAAGCCCTCGAAGTCGAAGATGCCGCGCTTGGTCGCCTCCAGCGCGGCGGCGGCTGCCGGGTACCAGGGCTCGTCGGCCAGCAGGGCGGCGGCCCGGGTCCGGTCCTCGACGGTGGCCTCCACGTCCAGGGCGGCGGCGGCCGGGGTCACCAGCAGCAGCCGGCCGATCCGCTCCGGGTGCGCGGCGGCGTACAGGACCGCCAGGTCCGCCCCGGCCGAGTGCGCCAGCAGGTCCACCCGCTCCAGCCCGAGCGCGGCCCGGAACGCCTCGACGTCCCCGACCTGCCGGTCGCACCGGTAGGACTCCGGATCGGCGGGCACCGCGGAGCCACCGGTGCCGCGCAGGTCCAGGCGGTACAGGCTGCGGTCGGCGGCCAGGCCGCCGAGCTCGCCGTAGTAGGCGGAGGCGCGCATCGGGCCGCCGGGCAGGCAGAGCAGCGGGGCGCCGCTGCCGGTGCGGTGGTAGGCCAGCAGGGTGCCGTCAGGGGCGGAGAAGGTGGGCATGCACCGATCCTCCCCGTCTCCGCCGGTCAGGGCAAAGCGCGGTGACCGGCCGTCAGCTCCGCTACGGCACCCGCCCGGTGGGCGCCGCACCGGACGAGGGGCACTACCCCACGGCTCCGGCGGCCTCGGCAGCGGCGGCGGCCAGCTGCTGCAGGGCCGTCAGGTGCCCGGCCAGGGCGGCCCGGCCGGCCTTGGTGGCGGCCAGCCAGGTACGTGGTCGCTTGCCCACGTACCCCTTCTTGACCTTGACGTACCCGGCCTCCTCCAGCACGGCGGCGGTCTTGCTGAGCACCGAGTCGGAGACCTGCGCGTAGTCCCGGACGGCGCCGAACTCGGCCTCCTGGCAGCCGCTCAGGAAGGCCAGCACGGTGAGCCGGGTCGGATTGCCCAGCTGCGGATCGAGCCCGGTCACCGGCCGTCCTCCGGGCACTCCCGGCGGATCTGCTCGGTGACCCCGCGCATGGCCCGCCAGAACACCCCGCCGGCCGCCGCACCCGCCACCGCTCCCACCAGCAGCATCGGCAGCCCGGCCCACCACCCGAGCCCGCCGAGCCCGAGCTCGACCAGCGCGATGGCGAAGGCGGTGCGCACGGCCACCTTCGCGGCGGCAGGTGACGGGCGGTTGACCACCCCGCTCAGCCGACTCACCGCCCCGGCCAGCGCTCCGATGACCGGGCCCACCATCGCGCAGCCCACGATCATCAGCCAGTCCAGGTCGAACTGCATCGCCGTGCCGATCACCAGCCCCTGGGCCAGGAAGACCGCCCCGATCGCCGGGCCGTACCAGTCCGGTGGCGGCACCGGCCGGGCGGCGGCGGCAGTGGCCCGGCCGGCGAGCTCCAGCGCCTCGGCAGGAGTGAGCGACTTGTCCATGGAATCCCCCTCGGATCGGCAAGTGCTTCCATGGTGGCATCTACTTTCCGTTTTGGAAAGTACTTTCGACGGGATCAGCAGCGGGAGTCCACCTCGGCGAAGGAGTCGTAGTGGTCGTCGGTCCAGTACTGCTGTCCCGCCGAGCCGGTGACGATCCGTCGGGTGCCCCGGGTCTGCGCGCCGGGGGTGACCACGGTGTACTCGTGGTAGTAGCCGCTCCCCTCCTTCGGCAGCCGGCCCTCCCGGTTCTCGAAGACGATGCCGTCGCTCCGGTACGGGTACGGCCCGCCCTTGGCGATCAGGCCCAGGGTGTCGCGGGCCTGCGGGGGCAGCGCGGAGCGGCAGACGTCCGGGTAGGCGGCACTGGTCGGCACCCAGCCGGTCGGGCTCGCCGTGCCCGGGGCCGACGGCTTCGGCGGCGACGGCTTCGCGCCCGTCGCGGACGGGCCGGTGGACAGGCCGGTGGCGGACGGGCCGCCGGCGGGCGGGCTGGGCACGGGCGGCGTGCGGGTGGCCGGAGGGCTGACGGCCGCCGGGGTGCTCGCGGCGGCGGCGCCGCTCGGGGTGGCCGCCGGCTTCCCGCTGCCGCAGCCGGTGAGGGCGAGCAGCAGGGCGACGGCCAGCAGGTGGTGACGGTGCTTCATGGGCCCTAGCCTGCCGCCCGGCCCGCCCCGTCCGGGCGCAAAACGCCGCTGGGCCCGGTACGGACGCCATTGTCCGTACCGGGCCCAGCTGTCACACACGGCGGCTCTCCTGCGCCGAGCTCCGCCGTGCGCCCCTCCATAACTTGGTCGGAGTGGAGGGGTTGCGGTCAGCGATGGGACCGCGCTGCTTCGTGTCAGCGCGAATCGCTGCCCGCCGTCTCGAGGGCGGCGCGGCCTGCCTCCAGGCGCGCCACCGGGATCCGGAAGGGGGAGCAGGACACGTAGTCCAGGCCCACCTCGTGGAAGAAGTGCACCGACTCCGGGTCACCGCCGTGCTCGCCGCAGACGCCGAGCTTGAGGTCGGGGCGGGTGGCCCGGCCGGCCTCGACGGCGCTCTTCACCAGCGAGCCGACACCGTCGCGGTCGATGGTCTCGAACGGGCTGACGCCGAAGATGCCCTTCTCCAGGTACGCGGTGAAGAACGAGGCCTCCACGTCGTCCCGGGAGAAGCCCCAGACCGTCTGGGTCAGGTCGTTGGTACCGAAGGAGAAGAACTCGGCGGCCTCGGCGATCTGACCGGCGGTCAGGGCGGCCCGGGGCAGCTCGATCATGGTGCCCAGCTTGATGTCCAGCGACACCCCGGTCGAGGAGGAGACCTCGGCCAGCACCCGCTCGCACTCGTCGCGGACCAGCTCCAGCTCCTGGACGGTGCCCACCAGCGGGATCATCACCTCGGGGCGCGGGTCCCCGCCGGCCAGCTTGCGCTCGGCGGCGGCCTCGGCGATCGCCCGGACCTGCATGCCGAACAGGCCGGGGATGACCAGGCCGAGGCGGACGCCGCGCAGACCCAGCATCGGGTTCTGCTCGTGCAGCTTGTGCACCGCCTGGAGCAGGCGCAGGTCGTTCTCGTTCGGGTCCTTGCGGGCCTCGGCGAGGGCGACGCGCACCGACAGTTCGGTGATGTTCGGCAGGAACTCGTGCAGCGGCGGGTCCAGCAGACGGACCGTCACCGGGAGCCCGTCCATCGACTGGAACAGCTCCAGGAAGTCGCCCTTCTGCAGCGGCAGCAGGGTGGAGAGCGCGAGCTCGCGGTCCTTGTCGTTGTCCGCCAGGATCAGGTGCTCGACCTCCTTGCGGCGCTCCTCGCCGAGGAACATGTGCTCGGTGCGGCACAGGCCGATGCCCTGGGCGCCGTAGCGGCGGGCGCGGTTGGCGTCCTCGGCGTTGTCGGCGTTGGCCCGGACGGCCAGCCGGCGGCGGACGTCGGCGTGCGCCATCAGGCGGTGCACGGCCTGGACCAGGCCGCCCTGGACGTCGGCGCCGGCGTGCAGGGTGCCCTCGAAGTACTCCACCACCGGGGAGGGGAGCACCGGTACCTCGCCGAGGTAGACCCGGCCGTTGGCGCCGTCGATCGAGACCAGGTCGCCCTCCTCGATCACCAGGCCGTCGGAGGTGGTCATCCGGCGGGACTTGGTGTCGACCTCCAGCTCCTCGGCGCCGCAGACACAGGTCTTGCCCATGCCGCGGGCCACCACGGCCGCGTGCGAGGTCTTGCCGCCGCGCGAGGTCAGGATGCCCTCGGCCGCGATCATGCCCTCCAGGTCGTCCGGGTTGGTCTCCCGGCGGACCAGGATGACCTTCTCGCCGGAGCGGGACCACTTGACGGCGGTGTAGGAGTCGAAGACCACCTTGCCGACCGCGGCGCCGGGCGAGGCGGCGATGCCCCAGGCGACCTGCTTGGACTCGGCGTTGGGGGCGAAGCGGGGGAACATCAGCTGGGAGAGCTGGGCGCCGTTCACCCGGTGCAGTGCCTCGTCCAGGTCGATCAGGCCTTGGTCGACCAGCTGGACGGCGATCCGGAAGGCGGCGGCGGCGGTGCGCTTGCCGACCCGGGTCTGCAGCATCCAGAGCTTGCCGCGCTCGATGGTGAACTCGATGTCGCAGAGGTCGCGGTAGTGGTTCTCGAGCTTCTGCATGATCGCCATCAGCTCGTCGTACGACTTCTTGTCCAGCCCCTCCAGGTCGGAGAGCGGGAGGGTGTTGCGGATGCCCGCCACCACGTCCTCGCCCTGCGCGTTGGAGAGGTAGTCGCCGTAGACGCCGACCGCACCGGTGGAGGGGTCGCGGGTGAAGGCGACACCGGTGCCGGAGTCCTCGCCGAGGTTGCCGAAGACCATCGAGCAGACGTTGACGGCGGTGCCCAGGTCGTTCGGGATGCGCTCCTGCCGGCGGTACAGGCGGGCTCGGTCGCCGTTCCAGGAGTGGAAGACCGCGTGCACGGCCAGGTCCATCTGCTCGCGCGGGTCCTGCGGGAAGGCGCGGCCGGTCTCCTCGAGCACGATGCCCTTGAAGGTCTCGACCAGGGCCTGCAGGTCCTCGGCGGTCAGGTCCAGGTCGTCCTGGGTGCCCTTGGCGTGCTTGGCCGCCTCCAGCGCGTCCTCGAACAGCTCGCCCTCGACGCCCAGCACGGTCTTGCCGAACATCTGGACCAGGCGGCGGTAGGAGTCCCAGGCGAACCGGTCGTTGCCGGACTGCGCGGCCAGGCCGAGCACCGAGGTGTCGGAGAGGCCGATGTTCAGGACCGTGTCCATCATGCCGGGCATGGAGAACTTGGCGCCCGAGCGGACCGACACCAACAGCGGGTCGGCCGCGTCACCGAGCTTCTTGCCCATCTCGGCCTCAAGGGCCTCCAGGTGGGCGCTGATCTCCTCGTGCAGCGAGGTGGGCTCGCTGCCGGTCTCCAGGAAGACCTTGCACGCCTCGGTGGTGATGGTGAAGCCGGGAGGGACCGGCAGGCCCAGGTTGGTCATCTCGGCGAGGTTGGCTCCCTTGCCACCGAGAAGGTCCTTGAGGTCCCTGTTTCCTTCGGTGAAGGAGTAAACGAACTTCTGCTGCGACGGCACGGGTCGGTCTCCTCGCACACGGTTGCCCTGACGCCGGAGAACATACCCATTTCGAAGGCGGTTTCGCGCCGTTGGCAGGCCCTCCGTTCCTGCGAACGGCTGACGACCCGCCAGATCGAATGCCCGGTCGGGCGTTCACCTCTGGTGCTGAAATCGTCCGGCTGACGCGAGCAAGTCTTCAACTCTTGAAGGCAACGAAACGCGAAGATCACCTGAACCGGACGGAGCGTAGCGGCGGATCGCCCACGATGTTGCCCCGGCTTGATTTCCTGTGGCCAGTCGGGCGGATCCGGCATCCGGGCCCTTCGGGAAGCGATCCACCCTCCGGAGGCCGACCCGGCCACCTGACCGACCGTCAGTGGCCACCGTATGTGGCCAGCGTCACGAGCGCATCTCAGCCAACGGGCGTACCCCGATCGGATACTCCGTCACCTTCCGTCGAGCTATCCGCACTCCCTGTCGCCGAAAACGGCCACAAAGGAGCCCTCTTGGCCAGGATGTCCAAGAGGGCCCGTCCGGGTCGGCCTGTGCACCAGGGTGGCCAATTTGGCCACCCTGTAGCACTCATCCGCCCGAGGTGTCCGATTCGGCGTCCATGGAGGGCAGGGCGCAGTCGTACGGATCGTCCAACCAGCCCTCCGGCAGCACCACGCGGTTGTTGCCGCTGGTCCGGCCGCGCGGTCCGTCCGCGCCCTCCGGCCAGAGCTGGGTCTGCTCCACCTGGGCGAGGGTCTCGGTGAGTTCGGCCAGTGAACTCGACATCGCCAGCTTCACCCGCAGCTCCGAGCCGACCGAGAAGCCCTTGGTGTACCAGGCGACGTGCTTGCGGAAGTCCACCACGCCGCGCGCCTCGTCCCCCATCCACTCACCCAGCAGCTCGGCGTGCCGGACCATCGCCTTCGCCACGTCGGCGAAGGCCGGGCGGGCCCGGTCCACCTCGCCCTCGAAGATCGAGACCAGTTCCTTGAACAGCCAGGGCCGGCCCAGGCAGCCCCGGCCGACCACCACGCCGTCGCAGCCGGTCTCGCGCATCATCCGGACGGCGTCCTCGGCCGACCAGATGTCCCCGTTCCCCAGCACCGGCACCTCGTCCGGCACCGACTCGCGCAGCCGGGCGATGGCCGACCAGTCGGCGGTGCCGCCGTAGTGCTGGGCGGCCGTGCGACCGTGCAGCGCGATCGCCTTGACGCCCTCCTCGGCGCCGATCCGGCCGGCGTCCAGGTAGGTGAGGTGGTCGTCGTCGATGCCCTTGCGCATCTTCATGGTCACCGGCAGGTCGCCGGCGTTGGCCACCGCCTGCCGGAGGATCTCGCGCAGCAGGTTCCGCTTGTACGGCAGCGCCGAACCGCCGCCCTTGCGGGTCACCTTGGGCACCGGGCAGCCGAAGTTGAGGTCGATGTGGTCGGCCAGGCCCTCGGCCGAGATCATCTTGGCCGCCCGGCCCACCGTCTCCGGGTCCACCCCGTAGAGCTGGATCGAGCGCGGCTTCTCGCTCGGGTCGAAGTGGATCAGCTGCATGGTCTTGGCGTTCCGCTCGACCAGCGCCCGGGTGGTGATCATCTCGCTGACGTACAGGCCCTTGCCGCCGCTCTGCTCCCGGCACAGGGTGCGGAACGGGGCGTTGGTGATCCCCGCCATCGGCGCCAGCACCACCGGCGGCCAGACCTGCATCGGCCCGATGTCGAGCGGCTTGAACTCGGGAGCGGGAGTGGTGGTCATGACGCGACGGTTCCTCGGGGCTCGGCGGACGGGACTTCCCATTGTCCCCCACTCGGCGCAGCCACCGTCCGGCCCGGCTCCGCGGCGCCCCTCACCCGCTCCCGGCCGCCGACCCCTCCGGCGACGCGGCGGTCCCGCCGTCCGCCGTCCTCGCCCCCGCCCCGCCGCCGACCGGTCCGGCACCACCGCGGTCTTCTGGTCCGTCACATCGGCCTCCCGGCACTCCCCTCACCCCGCCCGGCCGCCAGCCGTTCCAGCGACGCGGCGGTCTCCCCGTCCAGCGGGGTGTAGGTGACCAGCCGGGTGCTGGGGCGCGGGCCGAGCCAGAGGCTGGTGTAGGTGAAGGAGAGCAAGCCCTCCTCCGGCACCACGAAGCGCTTCTCGCCGTTGCCCGGGGCGGACACCTCGTGCCGCTGCCAGAGCTCCTCGAACTCCGGCGAGGCCGTCCGCAGCCGGTGCAGCAGCGCCTTCCAGGCCGGCTCGGCGGTGTGGTCGGCCATCGCCGCGCGGAAGCGGGCCACCATCGCCGCGCAGTCGGTGCGGCGGTCCACCAGCCGGGAGCCGAAGACGCTGTCGGTGAAGGCCAGCCACATCAGGTTCCGCTCCTCGAACGGCAGCGCCTCCAGGTCACCGGCCAGCCAGGTGTACGCCCGGTTGTGCGCCAGCACGTCGTACCGGCTGTTCACCACGGCGGCCGGGTACGGGTCCACCCGGTCCAGCAGCAGCTGCACCGCCGGGGTCACCGTGTGGCAGACCGGCTGGGCGACCGGGTCCTCGCTGCCCGCCAGCGCGAACAGGTGGGCCCGCTCGCTGCGGTCCAGCATCAGCGCCCGGGCCAGCGCGTCCAGCACCTGGCCGGAGACCTGGATCGGCCTCGCCTGCTCCAGCCACGTGTACCAGGTCACCCCCACGGCAGAGAGCTGGGCGACCTCCTCCCGGCGCAGGCCCGGGGTGCGGCGGCGGCCGACGGCGGGGAGCCCGACCTGCTCGGGGGCGATCCGCTCCCGGCGGCTGCGCAGGAAGGCGGCCAGCTCGGTGCGGGCGGTGGCGGTGGTGGTCATGGGTACCAGGATGGCGGGCGGACGGTCCTGTTGCCAGGTGCTGCCGGTACCAGGATAGGAAGCATCTGGTACCAGGCTGACGACTCGGCCAGGCTGGTCGACGTGACCCAGCAACTGACCCACCCTCAGCAGCTCGCCGCCGCCTCGCCCACCGGCCGGACCGGCACCGGCCCGTCCAGCGCCGGCCTCTCCACCGCCGGGCTGGCCACCGTCCTGCTCGGCGCCTTCCTCCCCATGCTGGACTTCTTCATCGTCAACGTCGCGCTCCCCACCATCGAGCATGACCTCGCGGCCGGCCCGGCCGTCCTGGAACTGATCGCCGCGGGGTACGGCATCGCCTTCGCCGTCCTGCTGGTGCTCGGCGGCCGGCTCGGCGACGCGCTCGGCCGGCGGCGGCTGTTCGTCGGCGGCTCGCTCGGCTTCGCGCTGGCCTCGCTTCTCTGCGGTCTGGCCCCCGGGGCCTGGTCGCTGGTGGCCGGGCGGGTGCTCCAGGGGGCGGCGGCGGCCGTGCTGCTCCCCCAGGTGCTGGCCACCATCACCGCCGCCACCGACGGCCCCCGCCGGGCCCGGGCACTCTCGGTCTACGGCGCCGTGGGCGGCGTCTCGGTGGTGATCGGCCAGGTGCTCGGCGGTTTCCTGGTCTCGGCCGACGTGCTCGGCACCGGCTGGCGGGCGGTCTTCCTGCTGAACGTCCCGTTCGCCCTGGCCACCGCCCTGCTGGCGCTCCGTCACGTCCCGGAGAACCGGGCCGAGCGGGCCGCCCGGATCGACCTGGCCGGCACCGCCCTGCTCTCCCTCACCCTGCTGGCGCTGTTCGTCCCGCTGATGGAGGGCCGGGTGCTCGGCTGGCCGCTCTGGTCCTGGCTCGCCCTCGGCTCCTTCCCCTTCCTCCTTCTCCTCTTCCTCCGCACCGAGCAGCGGCTGGAGGCCCGGGGCGGCGATCCGCTGCTCCCCCTCTCCCTGCTGCGGATCCCCGAGATGCGGCGCGGGCTGGGCATCGCGCTCCCCTACTTCACCGGCTTCGGCGGCTTCATGTTCGTGGTGGCCGTGCTGCTCCAGCAGTCGCTGCACCTCGGCCCGGTGTCGGCGGGCTGGGCCCTGGTCCCGATGGCGGTCGGCTACTTCACCGCCTCGCTCGCCTCGCCCCGGCTGATGAGCCGTCACGGCAGCCGGGTGATCACCACCGGCGCCGCCCTCCAGGGGCTCGGCCTGCTCACCCTGCTGCTGACCGCCCTCACCACCGGGCTGTCCCCGCTCCGGATGCTGCCCGGCGTCGCGCTGGCCGGCATCGGGCAGGGCCTGGTCGGCACTCCCCTCTTCCGGGTCGTCCTCACCAAGGTCCCCACCGCCCGGGCCGGCACCGGCAGCGGCGTGCTCGCCACCGCGCAGCAGTCGAGCCTCGCCCTCGGCGTCGCCACCCTCGGCACCCTCTACCTCTCCCTGTCACCCACCCTGGGTGCCCTGCCCGCACTGGCCGTCGTGCTGGGGATCCAGGCCGCCGGCTCGGTCGCGATCCTCGTCCTGAGCCTGGGCCTCCCCCGGTCGACCGGGTGAGCTCCCCGGCGGCAAAACCGGTGGTCCGGCCCGGGCGGGCGGTGCGAGGATCGGGTCATGACGACACCTCAGCTGCCCACCGACACCCGCGACCGCGAGGCGCTCGCCGCCCTGGTGGCGGCCGGAGCGCAGCCGAAGTACGTGTTCTTCTGGGGCCACCGGCCGGAGCGTGACGGACGGATCGGGGCCGGGGCCCTCAGCCAGTGGTGGCCGGGGGTGTTCGAGGTGGACGGGGTCCGGTACCCCACGGCCGAGCACTGGATGATGGCGGGGAAGGCCCGGCTGTTCGGGGACGAAGAGGTCCTCGCCAAGGTGCTGGCCGCCGGATCGGCCCCGGAGGCGAAGAAGCTCGGCCGCCAGGTCCGCCGCTTCGACGACCGGCGCTGGGACGCCGAACGCTTCGAGCTGGTGGTCCGGGGGAACGTCGCCAAGTTCGGCCAGGACGAGGCGCTGCGCAGCTACCTGCTCGGCACCGGCAGGCGGGTCCTGGTCGAGGCCAGCCCGATCGACCGGATCTGGGGCATCGGCCTGCACGCCGACGACGAGCGCGCCACCCGCCCCGCCGACTGGCGCGGCCTCAACCTGCTCGGCTTCGCCCTGATGGAGGCCCGTACCCGGCTCGCCGCCGGCGCCTAGAGCGCGCGGCCCGGCCCGGTGCGGGTGCGGGTGCGGGTGCGTCAGACCGTGCGGACCAGCGCGACCGCCTCGTTCAGCACCGCGGTCTCCGCAGCGGAGAGCATCGGGTCGGCGGCCCGGCGGACCCTGGCCCGGTCGAGCAGCATGCCGTCGGTGCCGCCCAGCTCACGGACCAGGGCCCGCAGGATCGGATGGATCGCCTCGCCGAGGGCGGGCACGGTGAGCGCCGTCTGAGCCAGGATCAGGGCGGACATCGCGGTGTCCAGGCCGGGCGGTCCCTCCTGCGCGGTGGCCCAGTCGATCACCACGGGGCCGTCGGGCGTGAGGAAGACGTTCTCCGGGTGCAGATCCAGGTGGAGCAGCCGGCCGCCGGAGGACGACCGCGGCGGGACGGCGTGCAGCGCCCGCAGCAGCCCGGCCAGCATCGCACCCGCCGCCGGCCCACCGAGGGTGCCGGCGAGCAGGGCCTCGGCCATGGTCGGCCCGGTCAGCCGCCCGAGCACCAGCTCCTGCGGGGTCCCGCCCGGCCGGACCGGTGGCACGGGGTAGCCGTGCCCGGCCAGGTACGCCATCAGCGCGGCCTCGGCGCGGGCGTCCCCGCCGTCCCGGTAGCGCCGCAGCACCCACTCCCCGTCCAGCGCGTACACGTCCGCCGTCCGGCCGGCGCCGATCAGTTCCCCCGTCGTCATGCGGGCGACGCTACCTGACACCGGCTCAGGCGAGGTGCCGCCACCTGACGCCGGCTCAGGCGAGGTGCCGCTCCCGGAAGGAGGCGGCCTTGGCGCGGTTCCCGCAGCGGGTCATGTCGCACCAGCGCCGGGCGCCCTTGCGGGAGTGGTCGACGTAGAGCCGGGTGCAGGGTTCGGCGGCGCACTCCTTGACCGGGGCGGCCAGCGGCAGCGCGAGCAGGCGCTGGGCGGAGCGGGCCAGGGCGGCGAGCAGTGCCTCGGCCGTGCCGGTGCGGCGCAGGGTGCCGTCGGGGCGGAGCTCCTGCCGCATGTGCGGGCCGTCGGCCAGCCGGTTCAGCAGCCGGCGGTCGGCCGCGCCGTAGGGGGTGGAGCGGGCGGCGGCGGTGGCCAGGCGGTAGACGGCCTCGCGCAGCCGGACGGCCTGGGCCAGGTCCTCCGCATCGGCCGCCATCGGCTGGTCGACCAGCCCGGCCGCGACCGCCCAGGCGGCCAGGTCGGCGGGGGTGGCGAGCTGGTCCAGCGCGAGGCTGCGACGGCGCTGCACGGTGCCGACCAGGTCGAGGGCCGGATCACCACTGACAAAGACGAACTCCATTTCCCCAGCATAGTGCGCACTCCGCCCGGATAACCGGTACGACTGGTTATCCGCAGGGACCTGGGTTAGGCTCGTAGCACCCTCAGGAATAACCCCTCAGAGTGGTTACCAGCCGACGACGCCTGGCATCGCTCCGTCACATGACGTACGCAGCACGGGAATCGAGGAGTCGAGATGGCAGTCAAGGTAGCGGTCAACGGGTTCGGTCGGATCGGCCGCGGCTTCGTCCGGGCGGCCCTGGAGCGCGGCGCCGACCTTGAGGTGGTGGCCGTCAACGACCTCACCGACGCGCAGACCCTGGCCCACCTGCTCAGCTACGACAGCTCGCTGGGCAGGCTGGCCAACGAGGTGCACGCCGAGGGCGACAGCATCGTGATCGACGGCCACGCCATCAAGGTGTTCGCCGAGCGCGACCCGGCCAAGCTGCCGTGGGGCGAGCTGGGCGTGGACGTGGTGATCGAGTCCACCGGCGTCTTCACCGACGCGGCCAAGGCCCGCGCGCACATCGAGGCCGGCGCCCGCAAGGTGATCATCTCGGCCCCGGCCAGCGGCGAGGACATCACCATCGCGATCGGCGTCAACGACGACCGGTACGACCCCGAGGTGCACCACATCGTCTCGAACGCCTCCTGCACCACCAACTGCCTGGCCCCGCTGGCCAAGGTGCTGGACGAGGCGTTCGGCATCGAGCACGGCCTGATGACCACCGTGCACGCCTACACCCAGGACCAGAACCTCCAGGACGGCCCGCACAAGGACGCCCGCCGGGCCCGCGCCGCCGCGACCAACATCGTGCCGACCTCGACCGGTGCGGCCAAGGCCATCGGCCTGGTCCTGCCGAGCCTGAACGGCAAGCTCGGCGGCACCTCGCTGCGGGTGCCGATCCCGGTCGGCTCGATCACCGACCTGACCGCCCGGGTGGATCGCCCGACCACCGTCGAGGAGATCAACGCGGCCTTCGCCAAGGCCGCTTCGGAGGGCCCGCTGGCCGGTGTGCTCCGCTACAGCGAGGCGCCGCTGGTCTCCAGCGACATCGTCGGCGACCCGGCCTCCTGCATCTTCGACGCCGGCCTGACCACCGTGAGCGAGGACGGCCGCCAGGTGAAGATCTTCGGCTGGTACGACAACGAGTCGGGCTTCTCCAACCGCGTGGTGGACGCCGCGCTGCTGCTCGGCGCCTGACCGGCACCCGCACCCTCCCCCGCCGCCGCCGGGGCCCGGACCGCCGTACCCGGTCCGCGCCCCGGCGGTCAGCCGTTCGAGTGTGAGCGCCGGTGCCCGGTGGAAGCAACTACCGGTCACCGTCCACCGATCGAAGCCGGGCACCCATGACCACCGCACCCTCCAGCACCGTCAAGTACCTGCTCACCGAGGACCAGACCCCGACCACCTGGTACGACGTCTCCGCCGATCTCCCGTCCCCCGTACCGCCGTTGCTGCATCCGGGCACCAAGGAGCCGGTCACCGCCGCCGACCTGGAGCCGCTCTTCCCGGCCGAGGTGATCGCCCAGGAGCTCGGCACCGGCGCCCGCGAGGTGGACATCCCCGGCGCGGTGCTGAACGTCTACCGCCAGTGGCGGCCCAGCCCGCTGGTCCGCGCCCGGCGGCTGGAGCGGGAGTTGGACACCCCGGCCCGGATCTACTTCAAGTACGAGGGCGTCAGCCCGACCGGCAGCCACAAGATCAACACCGCCGTCCCGCAGGCGTACTACAACCACCGGGCGGGTGTGCGCCGACTGGTCACCGAGACCGGCGCCGGGCAGTGGGGCAGCAGCCTGGCGCTGGCCTGCTCGTACTTCGGCCTCGACTGCGAGGTCTGGATGGTCCGGGTCAGCCACGACCAGAAGCCGTACCGACGGGCCCTGATGGAGACCTTCGGCGCCACCGTGCACGCCAGCCCGAGCCCGCTGACCGCCGCCGGGCGGGCCGCGCTGGCCGAGGACCCGGAGGCCACCGGCAGCCTGGGGCTGGCCATTTCGGAGGCGGTGGAGGCCGCCGCGACCAGCGGCGGCACCGCCAAGTACGCGCTCGGCTCGGTGCTGCACCACGTGCTGCTGCACCAGACGGTGATCGGCCAGGAGGCGATCCGGCAGTTCGAACTCGCCGAGGACGCACCGGACGTGGTGATCGGCGCGGTCGGTGGCGGCTCCAACTTCGGCGGCCTGGCGATCCCCTTCCTGGGCCGGCAGCTGACCGGCGGCCCGGCCGTCCGGGCGGTCGCGGTCGAGCCGGCCTCCTGTCCCTCGCTCACCGCCGGCCGCTACGACTACGACTTCGGCGACAGCGCCGGCCTCACCCCGCTGGCCCGGATGCACACCCTCGGGCACGCCTTCACCCCGCCCGCCATCCACGCCGGCGGCCTGCGCTACCACGGCATGTCGCCGCTGATCAGCCACCTGCACGAGCTGGGGCTGATGGAGGCCCGGGCGGTGGAGCAGACCGCGTGCTTCGAGGCGGGCGTCCGGTTCGCCCGCACCGAGGGCATCGTGCCGGCCCCGGAGTCCACCCACGCGGTGAAGGCGGCCATCGACGAGGCGCTGGCCTGCCGGGAAGCCGGCGAGGCCCGGACCATCCTGTTCGGCCTCTCCGGTCACGGGCACTTCGACATGCAGGCGTACACCGACTTCCGGGCCGGCCGGCTCACCGGCTGAAAACCCACCCGAAGCACCGCCGTAACACAACTGCCTTGTGGAGACGGGAGGATGACGGTTCACGGACGAGCCGAGGGGACCGAAGAGTGAGCGGAGCGCAGGCGGCACGGCGGCGGCCGACCGGGGCACGGTTCGGCGGGGCGTACCTGGACGACGAGGCCCCGGCGGCACCGGTGGCCACCGCCGCCCCGCCCCGGGGTGCCCGGTTCACCGCTCCCGAGGCACCCCGGCCGGCGGACCCCTCACCACCGCCGCCCCCACCCCAGCGCACCGGTCCGGAGCTGGTCGCGCTGGCCGGGCGGATCACCGAGCTGCACCGGGGCGGGGCGGCCCACCAGTCCGCCGCACTCACCGCGCAGGCCGCCGTCCTGCTGGCCCCGGCCGACGTGGCCCGGCTGGCGGTGCTGCTGCGCGCCCAGGGCCCGGCCGGCTCCTCGCCCTACCTGGCCCGGGCTGCCGTGCACGGCAGCCCGGAGCAGGCGGCCGGCACCCTGGCCGAACTGCGTCGGGGCGGGCTGGCCGAGGAGTCGGCCGCCCTGTTCCACCTGCTCTGGAGCCAGCCGGGCAGTCAACTCCCCTCCCTGCTGGCGGCGCTGGAGCGGCACGGGCTGGCAGCCGACGGGCTCACCCTGCTCTGGGAGCGGGCCTCCGCCGCCCCCGCCGAGCTGGCTGCCCTGGCCAGCGCCCTGCACACGGCCGACCGGGCCGAGGACGCGCACCGCCTGCTGCACCAGGCGGCCGGCCGCCGCCCCGGCGAACTGGCCGCCACCGCAATGGAGTTGGACGAGCCACTGGCCGCCGAGCTGTCCGCCCAGGCGGCCCGGCTGCGCTCCCCCGCCGACCTGGCGGACTACGCCGCCGCACTCACCGCCTCCCCGCCGCGCTACCGCGCCGTGCTCGCCGCCGTGGCCGGCCTGGACGAGCCCCGCCGCCGCGCCGCGCTGGCCGCGCTGCGCTCGCTCGGGCTCCCGCTGCACTGAGCCGCCGGGACACTGAACCCCACCGGAGCGCCGGAACGCGGAGCGGCCCCGCCACCCGGACGGGTGACGGGGCCGCTCACGGCCGACGGAGCGTCAGCAACCGATCAGGCGGGCGCCCAGGTAGGACTTCACCTGGTCGAGCGAGACGCGCTCCTGCGCCATGGTGTCACGCTCGCGGATGGTCACCGCGTTGTCGTCGAGGGTGTCGAAGTCGACGGTGACGCAGAACGGCGTACCGATCTCGTCCTGACGGCGGTAGCGCTTGCCGATCGCACCGGCGTCGTCGAACTCGACGTTCCACGCGGTGCGCAGGTCGGCGGCCAGGCCGCGGGCCTTCGGCGAGAGGTCGGCGTTGCGCGAGAGCGGCAGCACCGCGACCTTGACCGGGGCCAGCCGCGGGTCCAGCCGCATGCCGACGCGCTTCTCCATGCCGCCCTTGGCGTTGGGCGCCTCGTCCTCGAAGTAGGCGTCGATCAGGAAGGCCAGCATGGCGCGGTTGAGGCCCGCTGCCGGCTCGATGACGTACGGGAAGTAACGCTCGCCCGCTTCCTGGTCGTTGTAGCGCAGGTCCTTGCCGGACGCCTCGCTGTGCACGGTGAGGTCGTAGTCCGTGCGGTTGGCCACGCCCTCCAGCTCGGAGAACTCGTTGCCGCCGAAGTTGAAGCGGTACTCGATGTCCACCGTGCGCTTGGCGTAGTGGGAGAGCTTCTCCTTGGGGTGCTCGAAGAAGCGCATGTTCTCGGTGCGCAGACCGAGGTCCACGTACCAGTTCCAGCGCTGCTCCAGCCAGTACTCGTGCCAGGTCTCGTCCTCGCCCGGCTTGACGAAGAACTCCATCTCCATCTGCTCGAACTCGCGGGTCCGGAAGATGAAGTTGCCCGGGGTGATCTCGTTCCGGAAGCTCTTGCCGACCTGGGCGATGCCGAACGGCGGCTTCTTGCGCGAAGTCGTCTGCACCTGGCCGAAGTTGGTGAAGATGCCCTGCGCGGTCTCCGGGCGCAGGTAGGCCAGGCCGGACGCGTCCTCGGTGACGCCGAGGTGCGTCTTCAGCATGCCCGAGAACTCCTTGGGCGCGGTGAAGGCGCCCTTGTTGCCGCAGTTCGGACAGTTGATGTCGGCGAGGCCGTTGGCCGGGAGCTTGTGGTGCTTGGCCTCGTACGCCTCCTCCAGGTGGTCCGCCCGGTAGCGCTTGTGGCAGGAGAGGCACTCGGTCAGCGGGTCGTTGAAGGTGGCGACGTGACCGGACGCCTCCCAGACCTCGCGGGCCAGGATCACCGACGAGTCGAGACCGACGACGTCCTCCCGAGCGGTGACCATCGAACGCCACCACTGGCGCTTGATGTTCTCCTTGAGCTCCACGCCCAGCGGCCCGTAGTCCCAGGCGGCCCGGGTGCCGCCGTAGATCTCGCTGCAGGGGTAGACGAAGCCTCGGCGCTTGCTCAGGCTGACGATCGTGTCGATCTTGTCGGCGGCCACAGTGCTCTCTTCAGTACGACGTCACGCGAGTGACGGCACGGTCAGGGCACGGCTGGTTGCGCGTACCCGAATACCGACAGAGGTTACCGGGCGGCCCCGTGGGGGGTTCAAATCGGTATTCGCGTGCACACCGTGTGTCGAACGGGTCGTCGGACGGTCGGACAGATGAGTGAGTTGACAATCATTTCCACTTAAGTTGAGAATGGTTGTCATGAAGTCGCGCCGCCTCCCCTCCTCCATAGCCCTCACCGCCACCGCCGCCACCGCCGCCCTCCTGCTCTCCGCCTGCGGCGGAGCCAGCAGCGCCGAGGACGGCAAGGGCACGCTCGACGTGGTCGCGTCCTTCTACCCGATGGAGTACCTCGCCCAGCAGATCGGCGGCGAGCACGTGAAGGTGACCGGTCTCACGGCCGCCGGGGTCGAGCCGCACGACCTGGAGCTGACGGCCAAGCAGGTCGGCAAGGTCAAGGGCGCCGACGCCGTGGTCTACCTCAAGGGCCTCCAGCCCACCGTCGACAAGGCCGTCGCGCAGAGCGACTCCAAGCACGTGGTGGACGCCACCACCGCCTCCCCGCTGGTCGACCACCACCTCCCGGAGGGCCACTCCGAGGACGACGGGCACGAGCACGCCGAGGGCGACGGGCACGACCACTCCGGCGCGGCCGGCGATCCGCACCTGTGGCTGGACCCGAACCGCTACGCCGCCGTGGCCAAGAGCGTCGGCGCCGAGCTGGCCAAGGCCGATGCCGCGCACGCCGCCGACTACCAGCGGAACACCGACCGGGTGGTGGCCGAACTCGCCGCCCTGGACCAGGAGTTCAAGAACGGTCTGAAGGACGCCAAGGGGAGGTCCTTCGTCACCAGCCACGCCGCCTTCGGCTACCTCGCCGACGCCTACGGGATCAACCAGCTGGCCATCAACGGGGTGGACCCGGAGTCCGAGCCGACCCCGGCCAAGCTGGCCGAGATCCAGAAGGAGGCCAAGGAGCACGGCGTCTCCACCGTCTTCTTCGAGACCCTGGTCAGCCCCAAGCTGGCCGAGACCGTCGCCAAGGACCTCGGCCTGAAGACGGCGGTGCTCGACCCGCTGGAGGGCGTCAAGGACCCGGCCAAGGAGAACTACTTCTCCGTCATGAAGCAGAACCTGCGCAACCTCCAGACCGCCTTCGGCATCCAGAACTGACAGGACACCGGATCACCATGAGTTCAGTCATGCCCCAGGCCCCGGTGGCCGAGGGGACGGACACCGAGGCGCGGCGCCCCCGTAAGGGTGCCGCGCCCGCGGCCGTCTGCCTCTGCGACGCCGTCGCCTCGCTCGGCGGCCGTCCCGTGCTGCGCGGCGTGGACCTCAAGGTCCAGCCCGGCGAGGTGGTCGCCCTGCTCGGGGCCAACGGCTCGGGCAAGTCCACCACCGTGAAGTCGGTGATCGGCGCGGTGCCGCTGGAGCGCGGCGGCCTGGAGCTGTTCGGCACCCCCTTCGGCAAGTTCCGCGACTGGCAGCGGATCGGCTACGTGCCGCAGCGCACCACCGCCGCCAGCGGGGTGCCCGCCACCGTCCGCGAGGTGGTCTCCACCGGACGGCTGCCCAAGCACGGGCTGCTGCCGTTCCGCCGCCGGGACCGGGCGGCGGTGGACCGCGCGCTGGCCGCCGTCGGGATGCTGGAGCGGGCCGGCGACGGCGTCGCCGGGCTCTCCGGCGGCCAGCACCAGCGGGTGCTGATCGCCCGCGCGCTGGTCGGCACACCCGAGCTGCTCATCATGGACGAGCCGATGGCCGGGGTGGACCTGGAGAGCCAGCAGGTGCTGGCCGACACCCTGCGCACCGAGGTCGAACGCGGCGCGGCCGTCCTGCTGGTGCTGCACGAACTCGGGCCGCTGGAGCCGCTGATCGACCGCACCGTGGTCCTGCGCGACGGCTGCGTCGCCTACGACGGCCCGCCGATCCCGAACACCGGCCAGCACGCCCTCCCCGGCCACGACCACGTCCACCCGCACGGGGACGACCACCTGACGACCCCTCGGCTGCTCGCATGAGCGCCGCCCCCACCCCCACCCCAGGACTGCCGCGATGACCGAGATGCTCAGCTACGACTTCATGCAGCGGGCGCTGCTCGCCGCCGTGCTGGTCGGCATCACCGCCCCCGCCGTCGGCATCTACCTGGTGCAGCGGCGGCAGGCCCTGATGGGCGACGGCATGGGCCACGTCGCGCTCACCGGCGTCGGCCTCGGCTTCTTCTTCCAGACCAGCCCGGTCTGGATGGCTGTACTGGTCTGCGTGCTCGGCGCCGTGGTGATGGAGGTGGTCCGCTCGCGCGGCAACCAGCGCGGCGACATCGCCCTCGCCATGCTCTTCTACGGCGGCATGGCCTGCGGGAAGCTGCTGGTCAGCATGAGCTCGCAGGCCACCAGCCTGGAGAGCTACCTCTGGGGCTCCATCCTCACCGTCTCCCCCGCCGACCTGCTGACCATCTCGGTGCTGGCCGCCGCGGTGATCGCGGTCACCATCGGCCTGCGCCGCCAGCTCTTCGCGATCTGCCAGGACGAGGAGTTCGCCCGGGTCACCGGCCTGCCGGTGCGGGCGCTCAACCTGCTGCTCGCGGTGATGGCCGCCGTCACCGTCACGGTGGCGATGCGGGTGGTCGGCCTGCTGCTGGTCTCCGCGCTGATGGTCGTCCCGGTGGTCGCCGCCCAGCAGTTGACCCGTTCCTTCGCGCTGACCCAGGCCGCCTCGATCGGCGTCGGGGTGGCCGTCGCGGTGGCCGGGGTGGCCGGCTCCTACCAGGCCGACCTGCCCTCCGGCCCGGCCATCGTGCTGCTGGCCATCGTGGTCTTCGCGGTCTTCAGCGCACTGGCCGCACCGCTGGCCCGCCGCCGGCACCGGGCCGCCCCGGACACCGGCCCCGAGGTCTGCGAGGTCCGGCTGCCCGGCCAGGCCGGACCCCAGCACGGCGGACCGGAGCACGACGGGCCCGCCCGGCACGACGGGGAGTCACGCGGGGAGGATTCGGTCACCAGTCGGGGGCTGGCACAATGAGGTGCCAGCCGCCCACACTCCCTGGAGGACACACGGTGACCACCGCAGGCCCGTCGCGCGCCCGATCGACCCGGCAGCGAGCCGCCGTCTGGGCGGCCCTGGACGAGGTCGAGGACTTCCGCAGCGCTCAGGAACTGCACGACCTCCTCAAGCACCGGGGCGACTCGGTCGGGCTCACCACCGTCTACCGCACCCTCCAGTCGCTGGCCGACGCCGGCGAGGTGGACGTGCTCCGCACCGCCGACGGCGAGGCGGTCTACCGCCGGTGCAGCAGCGGACACCACCACCACCTGGTCTGCCGCTCCTGCGGCTCCACCGTCGAGGTGGAGGGCCCGGCCGTCGAGCGCTGGGCCAACTCGATCGCGGCCGAGCACGGCTACAGCGACATCGCGCACACCCTGGAGATCTTCGGCACCTGCGCGAGCTGCGCGGCCAAGGCCGTCGTCTGACGCGGCGCCAGAACGACCGGAGGGCCCGTACGGATCTCGTCCGTACGGGCCCTCCGTCGTCTGCGGGGCTCGGCGTCGTCCGCCTGCGGGGCTCAGCGCTGCGGCGGGACCTCGGCGGCGACCTCGTTCGGCAGCGCGCCGCCGAAGCGGCGGTCGCGCATCGCGTACTGCTCGCAGGCCCGCCACAGGTCGCGGCGGTCGAAGTCCGGCCAGAGCACGTCCTGGAACACCAGCTCGGCGTAGGCGCTCTGCCAGAGCAGGAAGTTGGAGGTGCGCTGCTCACCGCTGGGGCGCAGGAAGAGGTCCACGTCCGGCATGTCCGGGTGGTACATGTACTTGGCCAGGGTCTTCTCGGTGATCTTCGACGGGTCGAGCTTCCCCGCCGCGACGTCCCGGCCGATGGCGGCGGCGGCGTCCGCGACCTCGGCCCGGCCGCCGTAGTTGACGCACATGTAGAGGGTGACGGCGTCGTTGTCCTTGGTCATCTCCTCGGCGACCTGGAGCTCCTGGACGACGCTCTTCCACAGCTTCGGCATCCGGCCGGCCCAGCGGATCCGGACGCCCATCTCGCTCATCTCGTCCCGGCGGCGGCGGATCACGTCCCGGTTGAAGTTCATCAGGAACTTCACCTCGTCCGGGGACCGCTTCCAGTTCTCGGTGGAGAAGGCGTACAGCGAGACGTTCTTCACACCCAGCTCGATCGCGCCCTTGAGCACGTCCAGCACCACCGACTCGCCGACCTTGTGTCCCTCCGTCCGGGGCAGGCCGCGCTCCTTGGCCCAGCGGCCGTTCCCGTCCATCACGATCGCGACGTGACCCGGCACCAGCTCCCCCGGGAGCTTCGGCGGGCGGGCACCGCTCGGGTGCGGGGTCGGCGGGGCGTACTCCCGCTGCTTGCTGCCGAAGAGCCGTCGCGCTGCCATGCTCACTTCTCCACGTATCTCATCGAGCGGATGCCCCGCTCCAGGTGCCACTGCAGGTAGGCGGCGACCAGTCCGCTGCCCTCCCGCCAGTACCTGGGCTCGCTGTTGTCCGCCGTCTGCCAGTCCCCCGACAGCAGCGCCCCGAGCAGTACCAGTGTCTCAGGGGAGGGTACGGCACAACCGGGCACGCGGCAGTCACCGCAGAGCACCCCGCCCGCTTGGAGGGAGAAGAACCGGTTCGGGCCGGGGAGGCCGCACTTGGCGCAGTCGGTGAAGCTGGCGCCGTAGCCGTTGACCGCGAGGGAGCGGAGCAGGAAGGCGTCCAGCACGAGGTGCGGCTCGTGCCCGCCGGACGCGAGCGTGCGCAGCCCGCCCACCAGCAGCAGGTACTGCTGCACGGCCGGCTGGCCCTCGTGCTCGGCGAACCGCTCGGCCGTCTCCAGCATCGCGGTGCCGGCGGTGTACCGGGTGTAGTCGGTGACGATCCGTCCGCCGTAGGGGGCGATGGTCTCGACCTGGGTGCAGAGCGGCAGCCCACGGCCGATCAGATCCGCGTTGCGGCTGAAGAACTGCACGTCCACGTGCGAGAACGGCTCCAGCCTGGCCCCGAACTTCGACTTGGTCTTGCGGACACCACGGGCCACCGCCCGCACCTTCCCGTGCTGACGCGTCAGCAGCGTGATGATCCGGTCGGCCTCGCCCAACTTCTGGGCACGGAGGACGATGCCGTCGTCCCGGAACAGACTCATGCCGCCCATTCTCCCGCACCCCACCGACAGCCCTCACCAGCGGAACGCCTGCGGCGGGCTTCAGACAGCCGAACGGAAAGCGCCTGCGGCGAGCTTCCGGCAACCACCCAGGGCGACACAGCCGAACCCGACCACCGACGACCGCCTCCGACAACCGGCGCCAGCGAGAGCCGAACACCTACGGCGAGCCTCGGACAGCCGAACGGAAAGCGCCTGCGGCGAGCTTCCGGCAGCCACCCAGGGCGACACAGCCGAACCCGACCACCAACGACCGCCTCCGATAAACAGCACCGGCAAGGGCCGAACACCTACGGCGAGCCTCGGACAGCCGAACGGGAAGCGCCTGCGGCGAACCGGGGAAGTTCCGAGCGCAACGCCTGCGGTGAGCCTCGGACAGCAGGGGCGACCCTGCTGGGCCGCGCTGCGGACGGCCGCCTCCGGCGGCACCGGGCTCGGCTCACACCCCGTCAGCCCGCCGCAGGCGCACTACCGACGGCCGCCTCCGGCGGCACCAGGCTCGACTCACGCCCCGTCAGCCCACCCCAGGCAACCGACCCCCGAGACCTGGCCGAGTCGGAACCCGGCCGCCCGCCGCGGGCGCGCGGAGGATCGGCCGACGGCGCGCAGGGCCAGCGCGGCCACCGGCAGTGGCTCGCGTCGCTTCCCGCAGCCCGCAGCCCGCCGCAGGCCGGCTCGGCCCTGCCGGAAGCACGCAGCCGCGAACCCGCACCCTGGTCCGTGGGGGAACCGTCCTGCGGGTGCGGGTCGCGGCGGGCCCGGAGGGGGGAGTCGGGCCCGGCTCAGTGGGAGGTGGTGCGGGTGGCGACCTCGAGGAGTTCCTCGGTGCGGGCGGCTGGGAGGTCGAGGCAGCGGCCGACGGCGGCCAGGGCGGTGCGCTCGTGCGGGAGGTAGCGGCCGTCGGCGAGAGCGATCCAGGCGCCCTGGAGGACCAGGCGTTCGCGGCCGGGCTGGGCCAGGTGCGGGGCCAACGGCTCCAGTGCGGCGTGGAGTTCGACGGTGAGGCCGCTCCCGGAGGTGTCGAGGTCGAGCGGGGTGTCCCCGCCGACGCCGGAGAGGGCGGCCAGGGCGGCGAGCACCTGGGCCTCGCCGCAGTCCTCGAAGCCGGCCTCCCGGATGGCCTCGCAGGCGGCGTCCCGGGCGGCCCGGGCGGCGGTGCCCCCGGCGGCCAGCACCGCGAGCGCGACGGTGTACTGCGCGTCCCGGAGCATCGCGGCCAGCCGCACGCAGGTGAGCTGGTCGAGTGCCTCCAGCCCGAACCGCCGGTGGCAGGTGGTGCACTGCACGCAGCCGGTCACCGGGCCGACCGGCAGCACCGGGGTGCCGAACAACCGCAGCCACCGCCGGCCGTGCTGCCGGCGGTAGTTGCGGTCCCCGCCGCAGCCCGGACAGTAGAAATCACCGAGGACGTCAGTCCGCCACCGAGGACGGACACCCCACAACCCTGTCACGGCGCCAACTCCCCAGACATGGCAGGCGGCCTGCACAACAATGGGCAGGTCACGCGACCGGACGCCGCGGTCGTCCCACCGACCCCGGTTCCGGTGGGTAGATGCTGCCATGGTTAAGCGCGGGTGTCAGCACCCCGAACGGGTAAAAATGTGTCGCAGAACACATCCTCGCGCCCCCGCCAGAACTGCCCCCGGAGACGCCGAAGGGGCCGCCGGAGCGGCCCCCCTGACGCACCGTCAGCCGCGCTGGGCCCGGTTCACCGCACTGACCACGGCCTTCAGCGAGGCCAGCACCGTGTTGCCGTCGATCCCGACGCCCCACAGCACCTTGCCGTCCACCGCGCACTCGACGTACGCGGCGGCCTGGGCGTC
Organism: Kitasatospora sp. NPDC096147; assembly: GCF_044763225.1. Classification (NCBI taxonomy): domain Bacteria; kingdom Bacillati; phylum Actinomycetota; class Actinomycetes; order Kitasatosporales; family Streptomycetaceae; genus Kitasatospora; species Kitasatospora sp. NPDC096147. The sequence continues at coordinate 599,564 of NZ_JBIWFX010000003.1, forward strand.
GCCGCCCTCGCTCAGCGCGTGCTCGGCGTAGTCCAGCACCCGTACGTCGACGCCGATCCCGGCCAGCGCGTTGACGAAGGCGGAGACCGGGCCGTTGCCGGTGCCGCTCAGGGTGACCGGGCGGCCGTCCACCACGGCCTCCGCGCGCAGCGCGTCGCGGCCGTCCTCGGTCTCCAGGCTGCGCGAGCCGCTCAGCGAGATCCGGCCCCACGGGTTCCCCGGGGTGGGCAGGTACTCGTCCTGGAAGACGCTCCAGATCTCGGCCGGGGTGACCTCGCCGCCCTCGGCGTCGGTCTTGGCCTGGATGATCCGGGAGAACTCGATCTGCTGACGGCGCGGCAGGTCCAGCTTGTGGTCGTTCTTCAGCACGTAGGCGATGCCGCCCTTGCCGGACTGGCTGTTGACCCGGATGACCGCCTCGTAGGAGCGGCCGACGTCCTTCGGGTCGATCGGCAGGTAGGGGACGCCCCAGGTGTACTCGCCGACCGGCACGCCCGCCTTCGCGGCGTCGGCCTCCAGCGCGTCGAAGCCCTTCTTGATGGCGTCCTGGTGGGAGCCGGAGAAGGAGGTGTACACCAGGTCGCCGGCGTAGGGGTGACGCTCGGCCACCGGCATCTGGAAGCAGTACTCGGCGGTGCGGCGGATCTCGTCGATGTCGGAGAAGTCGATCATCGGGTCGACGCCCTGGGAGAACAGGTTCATCCCGACGTTGACCAGGTCCAGGTTGCCGGTCCGCTCGCCCTGGCCGAACAGGCAGCCCTCGACCCGGTCGGCGCCGGCCATGATGGCCAGCTCGGCCGAGGCCACGCCGGTGCCCCGGTCGTTGTGCGGGTGGGTGGAGAGCGCGACGAACTCACGGCGGGTCAGGTTCCGGGACATCCACTCGATCTTGTCGGCGTAGACGTTCGGGGTGGAGCGCTCGACCGTGGTCGGCAGGTTCAGGATGATCTCGCGGCCCTCGCCGGGCTGCCAGACGTCCATCACCGCCTCGCAGACCTCCAGGGCGAAGTCCAGCTCGGTGTCGATGAAGATCTCCGGCGAGTACTCGTAGCCGAAGACCGTCTCGTCCCGCAGGATCTTCTCGGCGTACTCCATCACCAGGCGGGTGCCGTCCACGGCGATCGCCTTGATGTCGTCCTTGCTGCCCTTGAAGACCACCCGGCGGAACAGCGGCGAGGTGGCGTTGTACAGGTGCACGGTGGCGCGCGGGGCGCCGACCAGGGACTCCACGGTGCGCTCGATCAGGTCCTCGCGGGCCTGGGTCAGCACCGAGATGGTGACGTCCTCGGGGATCGCGTCCTGCTCGATCAGCGAGCGGACGAAGTCGAAGTCGGTGGCGCCGGAGGACGGGAAGCCGACCTCGATCTCCTTGTAGCCCAGCTTGACCAGCAGGTCGAACATCTTGCGCTTGCGGGCCGGGGACATCGGGTCGATCAGCGCCTGGTTGCCGTCCCGCAGATCGGTGGAGAGCCAGCGCGGCGCCTGGGTGATGACCTTGGACGGCCAGGTCCGGTCCGGCAGGTCGATGGTGCCGAACGGCACGTACCGCTGGAACGGCATCCCGGACGGCTTCTGCTGGACGCTGCCGGCCGTGATCGGGGTGGGGCGGTCGTTGAAGGCACGAGCGATGGCGGACTGCTCAGTCATGAAGGGACTCTCGGCTTCCGAACTCGATTGCGGGCTGGTCGGGGTGGAATGACACCCGACTCGGCCGACCACTGCCCCGCATCCGTACGGGAACAGCACAGCATCCCGCGGCGAGGGAGCCGGCCTTCGTGGTCTACAGGCCCTCGCCGCGGCAGCTAAGAAGAAGCAGCCGGTAGCGCATGATGTCGCCCAGCGTAACCCAGGTGACGTGCCCGCCGAAGTGAGGCAGGCCACTGTCCCACCCAGCGAGACGGCTCGAACTGACGCGCCGTCAGCCGGACGGGGTGTCACCTCCTTGATCCGCTCGCCGATCCGGTGCCGAATTTTCACCGAAACGGGCAGCGCCACCGCGTCCGTGGGTAGCACACTGGCAACCATGCGTATCCAGGTGACCCGGACCGGCGGCCTGGCCGGCCACCCCTTCCGAGCCGAACTGGACACCGCCGCGCGCACCGACGCGCCGCACGTCCACGCACTGGCCAGGGAGGCGGTGGCCGGCGGGCTGCGCAACCCCTCCTACGGAGTGCCGGACGGGTTCCACTACGCGATCACGGTGGACGGCCGGACGGTGCACTGCGCCGACCCGAAGCTCACCGACTCCCAGCACGAGCTGGTCTCCCTGGTGCTGCGCGAGGGCCTCAGCCTCGCGGTGGAGTAGGGGCCGACGGCGGCGGGAGTGGAGTAGTCCACTTCCGGATAATCCCGCTGGTGCCGCAGTTTGTAGACTGCGGGGATGACCGAACCCTCGCGCACCGAGCCGGACCTGTCGGCCCTGCTGACCCACACCAGCCACGTGCTCTCCACCCGGATGTCCGCCGCCTTCGCGGCCAGCGGGCTCGGCATCACCCCGCGCGGCTTCTGCGTGCTGCTGCACGCCCTGGAGCAGGAGCGCACCCAGATCCAGCTGGCCGAGATCGCCGACCTCGACAAGACCACCATGGTGGTCACCGTGGACGAGCTGGAGCGGCTCGGCCTGGCCGAGCGGCGGCCGTCCTCCACCGACCGCCGGGCCCGGATCATCTCGGTCACCCCGTCCGGCGCCGAGGCGGTGGCGGCCGGGGTGCAGGTGGCCGACGGGGTGCACCGGGCCGCCCTGGCCGCGGTGGCCGAGGAGGACCGCGCGGCGCTGCTGCGCGGGCTGACCACGCTGTACGACGGCCACCTCGCCACCCCGGCGGAGAGCGAGCGCCCCGTACGCCGGGCCCGCCGGCCACGCGGCTGAGGCCGACCGGACCGTCCACCACAATCCAAGACCGTAAAAGATAGTCCACTACGGGACTATCTGATAGCTTCCTTCTTGTCGCCAACGGCAACGGGGAGGAAACCCATGACCACGTACTCGCGCTGGACGGCCCTGGCCGTGCTCTGCGCCGGGATGTTGATGATCATCCTGGACGGCACCATCGTCACGGTGGCGCTGCCCGCCATCCAGGCCGACCTGGGCTTCACCGCCGAGGGCCTGACCTGGACGGTGAACGCCTACCTGATCGCCTTCGGCGGACTGCTGCTGCTGGCCGGCCGGCTCGGCGACCTGCTCGGCGGGCGCCGGATCTTCACGGCCGGGCTGGCGGTCTTCACGCTGGCCTCGCTGCTGGCCGGGCTGGCGGGCAGTCAGGAACTGCTGATCGCGGCCCGGTTCGCCCAGGGCGTCGGCGGGGCGATGGCCTCGGCGGTCAGCCTGGGGATGATCGTCACGCTGTTCCCCGAACCGGCCGAGCGCGGGAAGGCGATCGGTGCGTTCAGCTTCGTCGGAGCCGCCGGGGCCTCGCTCGGGCAGGTGCTCGGCGGGGTGCTGACCGAGGCGGTCGGCTGGCACTGGATCTTCTTCGTGAACCTGCCGATCGGCCTGGCCGCCGTGCTGCTCTCGCTCCGGGTGCTGGCCGCCGACGGCCCGGCCCGCTCACTGCGCGGCCTGGACCTGCCGGGCGCCGCCCTGGTCACCGCCGGTCTGATGCTCGGCGTCTACGCGATCGTCTCGATCGAGCGCTCCGGCCCCGGCGCCCTGCTGCTCGGGTCGGTCTCGGTACTGCTGCTGGCCGGCTTCCTGCTCCGCCAGCGGCACGCGGCCGAGCCGCTGCTGCCGCTGCGGCTGCTGCGCTCGCGCCGGGTGGCGGCGGCCAATCTGGTGCAGGTGCTGATGGTCTCCGCACTGTTCGGCTTCCAGGTGCTGATCGCGCTGTACCTGCAGAACGTGCTCGGCTACGGCGCCGCCGCCACCGGCTTCGCGATGCTGCCGGCCGCCGTGGTGATCGGCGGCGTCTCGCTGCTGCTGTCCGCCCCGCTGGTCGCCCGCTTCGGCGAACGGGCCGTGCTGCTGGGCGGGTTGGGCCTGCTGGTGGTGGCGATCGGCCTGCTCACCCGGCTCCCGGCGGACGCCTCGTACGCCCTCCACCTGCTGCCCACCATGGTGCTGGCGGGCGGCTTCGGACTGGCCATCGCCGCCCTCACCTCGCTGGCCATGGCGGACGCCGCTCCGGCCGACGCGGGGGTCAGCTCGGGTCTGTTCAACACCACCCAGCAGGTCGGCGGCGCGCTCGGGGTGGCCGTGCTGGTCACCCTGGCGGGCAGCCGGGGCGAGGCGCTGGCCGAGGCCGGCCGCAGTCAGGCCGAGGCGCTGGCCGGCGGCTTCCGGGCGGCCTTCCTGCTCGGCACCCTGCTCCTGCTGGCGGCCACCGCGATCGCCGCCACCGCCCTGCGGCGCCCGGCGGGGCGGGTGGTCGCGAGCAGCCAGGAGCAGCTGAAGTCACTGACCCCGAGCGGCAGTTGACCAGGCAACCAGGCCACTGACGGCGAGTGGAGCACGGAACACCAGCCCTCACCGGCCGACCACCCACTCCGCCACCGCCCTGCGGCGCCCGGCGGGGCGGGTGGTCGCGAGCAGCCAGGAGCAGCTGAAGTCGCCGACCCCGAGCGGCAGTTGACCAGGCAACCAGGCCACTGACGGCGAGTGGAGCACGGAACACCAGCCCTCACCGGCCGACCACCCACTCCGCCACCG
>NZ_JBIWFX010000003.1:604304-684759 GCF_044763225.1 Kitasatospora sp. NPDC096147
ACCGCCCTGCGGCACCCGGCGGGGCGGGTGGTCACGAGCAGCCAGGAGCAGCTGAAGTCGCCGACCCCGAGCGGCAGTTGACCAGGCAACCAGGCCACTGACGGCGAGTGGAGCACGGGACAGCAGCCCTCACCCGCCACCCGCCACACCACCGCCCTGCGGCACATCGCCGGGGCCGACCACCACCACCAGCCGAAACCCACCAAGTCAGCTGCCACGCAAGGAAGTCGACCAGGCGGGCAAGGCACCGGCCGACTGCCCCGGGGTCAGCGGCCCCTGGCCTCGAAGCGCTCGAAGTCCCGGCCGCGCGGCCCGGCCTGCTCGAACAGCGACTGGCCGACCACCAGGTCCGGTGCGCCCACCAACGCGCAGATCCGGCGCAGGATGTCCTCCCCCGCGATCCGGGAGCCGTCCGGCGCCGGATCGTTGCGCACCTCGGCGAGTGCGTCCGGGTCGGAGAGGCCGGTCTTCCGGGCGATCTCCGCGCAGTCCTTGCGCCAGAGCCTCAGGTGGGCGGCCAACCGGGCCGGGTCCTCCGGCGGGGTCCACTCGGCGGCCCAGCCGAGGCTGAGGTAGCCGCCGGTCGGGTAGCAGGCGGTCACCTGCGCGCACTGCCCGTCGTCCTCCAGCAGCCAGGCGCCCGCCTTGGTGGCGCCCGCCAACTCCCAAGCGGGGTCGAGGATGCGGCTCCGGGAGATGCGGCCGAACCGCGGCTTCGGGCGGTCGAACAGCACCGCACTGCCCGGCCCCTCCCCGGTGTGCAGGTAGCCCCCGACCTTGGTGCGGAGCAGTGCGGCGCGGACCTGGTCGCGGTCGGCGGCGGTGATGACGGCGTACGTGGGCACGGTGCTGGTTCCTGACGGTCAGTCGGCGGAGCGGAAGGCGGAGGCCGGGTAGCGCAGCCCGGCGGGCACGGCGGCGTCGATCGCGGCGACGGCCGGGCCGATCCCGGCGAACAGGTCGGGCAGCACCGGGAGGAAGCAGTTGCCCGCTCCGTAGACCACCCGGCCGGGGCCCTGCATCTCCACGCCCACCACCTCGGCGAACGGGATGGCGTGCACCGAGCCGTCCGGCTGGCGCATCCAGATGCCCTCGCCGGTGACCACCAGACGCACCTTGCGGGCCCCCGAGTAGCGCAGCCGGTCCTTCATCGGCGGGCGGAACTCCTGCCCGCCGGAGGGGAGTTCACCACCCACACCGCAGGAGGACTGCGGCAGTTCGGTGCCGTCCGTCCAGCGCGGCCGGATCTCCACCTCGCACGGGACGACCAGCAGGGCCGAGCCGAGCGCGGCGGCGAACGCCTCCCGGAGCCGGGCCGGGGTGAGCGCCTCGATCCGCTCCAGGCGGTCCCGGCCACGCATCGGCGCGTCATCGAGCACCTGCTCGGCCGCCGCCTCGAGCAGCTCGTACTCGGCCGCACGCGGGTCGAGCAGCACCTCCCGGGCGCCCTCCACCTCCTCGGCGAGCTCGGCCTCGGAGACCTCCTCGGTGGCCAGTCGGACCGCCTCCTGCCAGAGCAGCTCGGCGACCCGCTGCTCCTGGCCCTCCCGGGCCTCCATGCAGATGGTCCGCTCGCCCCGGCCCGGGGCGACGAACACCACGTCGCCGCCCACGTCGTAGGTGAGGCCCTCGCGGTGCCGGACGGTCTCGGTGAGGCGCTGGCGCAGCAACTGGAAGGCCAGGAAGAGCGCCTGGTCGTTCAGGTCGCAGGAGACCGCCAGCCCCGGGCCCGGCACCTGGACCTGCTGCCAGCCCGGACCGGCCTGCCGGACCGGCTGGCCGGCACCGCGGGCCGGGCGCTCGCCGGTGGGCAGCGGCAGCCGCAGGCCGGCCGGCGGCGGGCCGGTCAGCACCAGCGCCGCGTTCTGCGCGTGGAAGTACCGCGCGACGGTGTCCTGGACCGCCTCGACCGGGATCCGGTCCGGCCCGGGGCCGCCGAAGGAGGCCAGGCCGACGCCCTCGGTGCCGTAGCGGATCGAGAGCAGTTCGGCGGTGGTCGGGTCGGCCACTCCGCTGCCCTCGGCCTCCAGGACGCCGGCCTCCCGCTCGATCCGGTCCAGCGGCAGCGCGGAGAGCGCGCGGCAGACCCGCTCCAGGAAGTCGGTCACCTGCTCGGGGCGTCCGGTGCAGGTGAACTGGGTGAGGCTCAGGTCCACCGAGGCGTTGTGGTCGAAGTGCAGGCGGGGCAGCGTGCTCATCGCCAGGTGCTCGACCAGGTGGGTCACCCCGAGGGTGCGGAAGGTCTCGTCCCGGACGCCGCAGCCGAAGACCAGGGTGGCTTCGAGCGGGCCGGGAGTCTCCGTCCAGAGCACGGGGACGCCGTCGATGAGTTCGCGTTGCATCGGGCGATCATACGACCGGTTCCGGACAGCGCAGCATCACTTTTCGGCCACCGGGCCGGCTAGCCGAAGCGGCCGTTGACGTAGTCGGAGGTGCGCTGGTCCACCGGGGCGGTGAACATCGCCTCGGTCGGGCCGTGCTCGACGATGCCGCCGGGGGTGCCCTGCTCGGCCAGGAAGAAGGCGCACTGGTCGGAGACCCGGTGCGCCTGCTGCATGTTGTGGGTGACGATCACGATGGTGACCTCCTCCACCAGTTCGCGGATGGTCTGCTCGATCCGGCGGGTGGAGGTCGGGTCGAGGGCCGAGCAGGGCTCGTCCATCAGCAGCACCTTGGGGCGGACGGCCAGCGAGCGGGCGATGCACAGGCGCTGCTGCTGGCCGCCGGAGAGTGCGCCACCGGGCTGGCGCAGCCGGTCCCGGACCTCGTTCCACAGGCCCGCCTTGGTGAGGCACTCCTCCACCAGGTGGTCCTTCTCGGACCGGGAGGCGCGCAGGCCGGTGAGCTTGAGGCCGGCCACCACGTTGTCGTAGATGGACATCGCGGGGAACGGGTTGGGCTTCTGGAAGACCATGCCGATGTCCCGGCGGGCCGAGGTCAGCCGCCGCTCGGGGGCGTAGACGTCCGCGCCGTCCAGCAACACCTCACCGGCCAGCTGGGCGCCGGGGATGAGCTCGTGCATCCGGTTGAGGATGCGCAGGAAGGTGGACTTGCCGCAGCCGGACGGGCCGATCAGCGCGGTGACCTGGCCGGCCGGCATCAGCAGCGAGACGCGCTCCAGCACCTTGCGCTCGCCGAACCAGGCCGAGATGCCGTGGGCGTCGAGCGTCCCGGCATTGCTCGCGGCGGTGGGGACGACGGGCAGGACGGCCGTGGTGTCGAGACTCACGGAGCGGCCCCTTTCTGGGCGGGAACGGCGGTGCGGGGCAAGGGAAGTGAGGTCAGATCAGATTGGGCAGCAGCCGGGCGACCTGGTCGGCGACGGCCAGGCCGAGGGCGGTGAGCACCGGCACCCCGACCGTCCAGGCCTGCCAGCGGCCCCAGCGGGTCCAGGCCAGCGCCAGCGCGACGGCGGCCAGCAGCAGCGCCTCGCCCCAGAGCACCAGCGGCACCCAGGCGTCCTGTTCGGTGCCGAGCGCCCGCTCGGCGGAGGGCAGCGCCACCGGGGTGAGCGGCCGGGGGTTGTTCGGCTGCACCTCGCTCTCCAGGTCCGCGTCCACGATGAGCAGGCCGTCGGGCGCGTACAGCGGTCCGTCGGCGGTGACCAGCACCACCCGGCCGGCGCCGGACTTGAGCGCGGGCGGCACCGGATCACCCTCCCGGCGGACCGTCACCACCCGGAAGCGGTGTGCGCCCTGACCGGTGGTCACCGTGAAGGTCTCCCCCACCCGCAGGTGGCCGATGGTGCCGAACGGGCCGCCGAAGCCGGCCTGCCGGCCGAGCAGCACGCTGGTACCGGCCTGACCGGGCAACGCGGTGTCCCGGCGGTGGCCCGGTCCGGAGGAGAGCACCTCACCGGTGGTGCCCTCGCGGACCACCTCGCGCAGGCCGAGCTGCGGGATCTCCAGCAGCGCGACCGGCGTGCCGGGCACCACCGGCTTGCCGTCCTTGTCCACCTGGCCGACCGGGGTGGTGCCCTGGGCCAGGCTCAGCCGCAGGTCGGCCATGCCGGTCTCGTGGTCGCGCAGGTGGCGCAGCCCGCCGAGCGGGCCGAGGTCGAGCAGCAGGCCGAGCATCAGCCCGGCCACGATGGCCAGCGCCGCACCGACCAGCTGCGGCCCGTCCGGGGTCAGCCGGCGCACCGCCGAGCGGCGGACCGGCGGCGGCGCGGGTGGCCGGGGCGGTGGCGGGGCGGTCGCGCCGGGCGGCGGGGCGGCCCACGGGTCGGCCGAGGGCGTCCAGTCGCGGGGGCCCGGGCCGGCCTTGAGCGGGGTGGGAGTGCTGACGGTCATTCGGCGGCCTCCTCGGCGGTGCGCCGGGCGCGGCGGCGCAGGCGCGGCACGGCGAGCCAGCCGAGCAGCAGCAGTCCGGCGGCGACCGAGATCCAGGTGTAGAGCGGCACCCCGGCGTCGGTGGCGGCGGCCACCGGGGTGGCGGCGCCCTTGGCGGCGGGCACCGGCCCGGCCGCGCCGGCGTCGGGGGCCGGGGCGTGCACGGAGCCGGCGGGGGCGACCTCGGCGGCGGTCCAGGTGCCCGGCCCGGTGAAGGTGAGCCGGCCGGTGAACTCCTTGAGCGCGGCCGGCCGGACCTTGTGCCGGCAGCTCGCGGTGACGGTGTACTCGCCCTTCAGCTGGCCGGCGCCGGCCTGCGAGGCCACCACCCGCAGGGTGTTGGCCAGCGGCAGCACGAAGCCGCCGTTCGGCGAGGGCCGGTAGACCGAGGCGGCGACCAGGCCGGTCAGCGGGTACCCCTCGGCCGGGAAGCCCGCCCCGGTGATCTTCAGCGCGACATAGTTGCTCGCCGGGTCCGGGCAGGCGGCCGAGCTGACCAGGTCGATCGGGTCGTCGTCCTTGCCGGCCGGGTAGTCGAAGGCCAGCGTGCCGGGCGCCTCGGCGGCGGACGCCGTCGGCGCGGACCAGAGCTGACCGGCCGCCAGCACCGCGAGCAGGACGGCGGCGGCCACCACCGCCGGGGCCGGGGCGGCCGGCGGCGCGGCCGGGACGGCGGGCCGGCGGCGGCGCAGGTACCAGCGCCCGGCCAGCCCGGCGGCCACCAGCAGGATCAGCAGCGCGGTCCACGGGATCCAGGCGAACCGGTGCTTGGTGACGGTGCTGGTCAGCTTCGGGTCCTGGTCGTTGCCGACCGCCAGCGGGTCCACCGTGATCCCGGCGGTGCCCCACAGGGTCGGGTAGACGCCGGAGACGTCGAAGCGGTAGGTCACCGCGTTGCCCGGCAGCAGCTCCTGGAGGTCGGGCGGGGTGTGGCCGGTGGCGATCGAGCCGAACAGGTTGGTGACCCGGACCGCCTGCTTGCCGCCGAGCCGGACGTTCCCGGTGTTGCGCACCGTGTAACTCACCGTCGTACGGCCGGAGTCCAGCGGATTGGCGCTCGGGTGGTAGACCGCCTTGGTGTCCTGCACCGTGAGCTCGGCCCGCAGGTCGCCGGCCACCCGGATGTTGACCCGGGCACCGACCCGCTGGTCGACCGTGATGGCGTTGCCCTTGGCGTCGGTGCTCTCGGCCCGGAGTGCGGCGACGATCCCGGCCGGGTGGTCCCCGGGGGTGGCGTCGGCCGGGACGGCCAGGGTGAACGGGACGATCTGCCGACTGCGCGGCGGCAGCGTCACCGACTCGGCGGCGGTGCGCAGCCAGCTGCCGGCCTGGGTGGACTTCCGGCCGTCGGGCAGCACGTCGTAGCCGCCGCTGTCGGTGTTGAAGGCGTCGGCGGGGTAGAGCCGCAGGGTGAGCGGCTGCTCGCTGTAGTTCCAGACCGCGACGTGGTCCTTGACCACCGCGCCCGGAGTGGCGGCGTAGCCGAAGGTGCCCCGGGTGTCCGGGGTGTCGGCCGAGGAGGGCTGGATGCCGAAGGTCTGCGCGGCGGGCGGGGCACCCTGCGCGGGCGCGCCCTGGGCCGGGGCCGGGGCGGCCGGCGGGTCCTCCGCGTGGGCGGCGGTCCCCTGGAGCACGCTCAGGGCGAGCAGGGCCGGGGTGGCGAGTGCCAGGAGCCATCGGCGCATCGGCGGCGTCATCCTCGCTTGTCGGTACGGGAGTTGGGCACCGGCGGCCCGGCGGTCCAGAGCTGACACAGTGTCGCCTGGACCGCCCGGCCGCCGGGTTACGAACGCACGCTGACCCGGTGAACTACCGGCGTCAGATCGCGGTCAGGGTGAGCAGGCCCTGGTAGGTGCCGGCCTGGGTGGAGGTCGGCGCCAGCAGGGTGAGGTCGGCGCCGAGCTTGGCGGTGCCGAGGCCGGTCGCGGTGGCCAGCGTGCGGGCCGACTTCAGGCCGTACGGGCCGCTGTCGTTGGCCTCGACCGCGTTGGCCGGGTTGACCGTGGAGCCCAGGGTGACCTTGAGGCCGTCGCCCTTGGAGACCAGGCTCGGGGCCCAGCCGAGGTTCTGCGCGTTGATCACGTTGGCGCCCGAGGCGAACTGCGCGACCTGGCCGCTGACCGACCAGCCCGGCGCACCGGCCCGGGTGTCGGTGACGGTGACGGTCTGGATCGGACCGCCGGTGGAGTACAGGGTGCTGGTGCTGTTCAGCGCCAGCGGGGGCAGCGTGACGTTGGTGCCGGCCACGCTGATCACCAGGGCGCCGGGGGCGACCGAGGTGGTGATGGTCTCGAAGACCGGGGACGGCGGGGTCGGGCCGCCCGGGTTCGGGACGACCACCGGCGGGGTGACGGTGAAGGCCACCGTGGCCGAGGCGGAGGCGGCGTGGTCGGCCGGGACGGCCGGGGTGAACTCGGCGGTGAAGGCGTGGTCGCCCTCGGCCAGCGAGACGGTGGTGTACTCCGCCGCACCGCCCGAGACCGCCTGGGTGGCGATCTGGGTGCCGTTGTCCTTGAAGGCCACCGTGCCGGCGACGTTCGGGGTGACGGTGGCGCTCAGCTTCACCGGGGTGTTCTTGGCGGCCGAGCCGGCCGGCGAGACGGCCAGCGCGGTGGTGGTCGCGGCGGCGCCCTTCGGGCTGATGGTGTACGCCACGGCCGAGGAGGTGGAGCCGAGGAAGCCGGCGCTGGAGGAGGTGAAGACCGCCGACAGCTGGTGCGCGCCCTCGGTCAGGGTGCTGGTGGTCACGCTGGCCTGGCCGTTGTTCACCGCGACCGGGGCGCCGACCGGGGTGGCACCGTCGAGGAACTGCACGGTGCCGGGGGCCGACGGGGAGACGGCGGCGGTCAGCGTGACGTCGCTGCCCACGGTGGCCGAGCCGTTCGGGGTGGCCGTCACGGTGGTCGAAGTCGCCACCGCCGCCGGGGTGTTGGGGTCGGTCGAGGTGAAGCTGGTGCCGCCGGAGATCCAGATCGCGCCGACGTAGTCACCGAAGTAGGTGGCGCCGACCTTGTTACGGCAGCGCAGCCGGAACTCGTACTTGCCCGACAGCTCGGCGATGCCGTTGGCCTGGGCGTAGCCGCGCAGGGTGTTGGAGAGCGGGACGGTCACCTTGCCCGAGGCGTCGGCCGGGAAGCCGTCCTTGGACTGGTTCGAGGTGGCGCCGTAGCCGTCGGCCGGGAAGCCCTGACCGAGCACCAGGACCTGGAGGTTGGTGCCCTGCTCGCAGGCGCCGGAGGCGACCGCGTTCAGGGTGTCGTCGATGGTGCCGGTGCCCGGGGCGATGGCCAGGGTGCCGATGGTCGGGCTGTCGGCCGCGTGGGCGGCGACGGAGCCGAGCATGGTGATGCTGCCGGCGGCCAGCAGGGTGGCCGCGCTGACCGCGATGGTGCGGGTGATCCGGATGCTCACGGTGGAGTTCGCCTTTCAGGCGTCGGTGGAGCGTGTTCTGAGGGCTTTTCAGGACTGTGCTGCTCAGACCGGTGGTGCAGGTGGATCGGGTGGATCGGTGGCGCGGGCGACCGGGGAGGGTCAGCCGGTGATGCGCGAGGTGTCACCGCAGTTGGCGTTGGTGCCGAAGCCGTACTGCTTGATGACGTTGGCGCGCTGGCAGATCTGCGAGCCCGAGCCGACGAAGACGTCGCTCCAGGGGCTGGTGCCGACCTTGCTGGTGGGGATCACGTTGTAGACGTCACGGGTGGCCGCCGCGCTGGTGTTCAGCAGCACCGAGGGCACGCCGTTGATGTTGCCGAGCTGGGCGGAGCCGCGGATGTCGGCGATGGTCGAGGAGGACTGCGCGATGTACTGGGCGATCGAGAACGGCACCAGCGACTTGGTGTCGAGGACGCGGCCGTCGTGCTCCTCGATCTTCTTGCCGCCCTTGGTGTCGGTCACGCAGGGGTACTTGTTGGCGCTGATGTCGGACTCGGTGATGCCGACCACGGTGAGCCAGAACGCCCGGGTGCCCGAACCCGCCTGCGGGAGCAGCGGCTTGATGTCCCAGTTCGGGCCGGAGCCGACGTAGCCCGGGTCGCAGCTGTAGATCGAGTGCAGGTCGGCGGTGGAGAGGTCGAGGGCGACCTCGGAGCCGGAGCTGACGGCGTAGGTGACGCCGTCCACCGCGAACGGGACGTAGGTCAGACCGGGGGTGACGGCGGCCAGGTTCAGGCTGGAGGAGCGGGCGAAGTCCAGGCAGCCGTTGCCCAGGTTGAGCTGGTTGACCAGCGCGGTGCGGCCGGCGCCGGAGCCGTTCGGGCGGGCGACGGACTGGCACGCGGCCGCCGCCTTGGTGGCCACGGTGGCCGAGCCCAGCGCGTTGTAGGAGGCGATCACCTTCTGGCCGCCGACGGTGATGTCGTTGGCCAGCGCGTTCATCACGCCCTGGGTGGTGTCGGAGCCGACGCCCGCGAGGGTGCGGTAGACCGGCTGGCCCGACGGGTCGGCCTGCGCGGTGCCGGTGCTCCCCAGCACCAGGCCCAGGCCGGCGGCCACGGTCACACACTTGGCCAGGTTGCTCTTGGTGAGAGTCTTCACGGTTCCTTCTTCCATACGGGCAGCTCTCGGGCACGGCCGGCGGGTCACCGGCCGTGTGGGGCACCTGCGTTGACGGTGGAGCGGTGAATCGGTGAATCGGTGGAGCGGAGTGGAGCCGATGGTTCGGTGGGCGGGCCGGCGGCCGGTCAGTGCCGCCGGCTGCGGAGCAGGCGCGGCACGGCCACGCCGCCGACGGCTGCCAGCAGACCGGCGATCAGGGCGCCGAGCAGCAGGTAGCGGGCGGAGCCGACCTCGGTGCCGGCGGTCTTGGCGACCGGGGCGGCGGAGGGGGTGGCGGAGAGCAGCACCGGGCTGTGGGAGGGGGTCGGGCTCGGCGGCGGCGGGCTCAGCGGCGCCGTGTCCACCGGCGCCCCGCCCCCGGCGGGGGGAGGTCCGCCGTTCCCGGAGCCGACCGGCTCCGAGCCGGTGCCACCGGTGACCGGCGGGATCGGCTCCACCGGAGTGGTCGGGTTCTCGCCCGGAGCGGCCGAGCTCCCGGCCGGCATGCCGCTCGGAGAGGCGGCGGCGGAGACCGACGCGGACGGAGTCGCGGAGCTGGAGGCCGAGGCGGACGGGCTCGGAGTCGGCTCCGGCTTGCCCGCGTTCGCCTCGATGGCGTCGGCGACCAGTCTGGCCCGCTCCCGCGTCTTCTCGGGCAACGGCACGTAGCCGATGGGCAACTGGCCGGCGGCGACTCCCGTCTCCTGCCCGGGGCCGGCCGCGTAGCGGAGCAGGTCGGCGTACGACTTGCCGGCCTCGGCGGTGATCTGCGAGGGGACCGTGGCGGCGAAGGTGGTGAAGGTCAGCGGGTAGCCGCCGGTCACCTGGGCCGAGGGGTCGATCACCGCCGCCAGGTCCGGGTCGTCGGACTTGGCGGCCAGCGCCATGGTCAGCATCGCGCTGTCGGTGGGGGCCACGAACTCCCCCTTGGCGTTGCGGATCCTGGCGGTGCTCAGGCCGAACCGGGCCGCCTGGGCGGTGGTGGTGAGCGCCATCATGGCGCGCAGGCCCTGCGGCTGCGGGGAGCCCTTCTTGAGCTGACCCGGGATCACCGTGGCGTCCCAGACCGACTTGCCGAGGTTGTCACCGCGGCTGATGCCCCGGGCGCCCTCGCGCATGGTGGGCGCGTAGGCGTGCGAGTCCAGGTTGCACCAGGCCGGGCGGCCGTCCAGGTCGTCCGGGAACTCCAGGCAGTAGGCGTCCTGCTTGGGGTAGTTGGAGCGCGGGTAGGTGGTGCCGACCCTGAGCCACGCCTTGTTGATGGTGTCCTTGTACTCCGGGTGCTTCTCACCCTGGAGGAAGGCCGCCGCCTCCGGGTCCTTCAGCAGCCAGGTCCAGACCTGCTGGGCCGCGTCGCTGTCACCGTTGGGCAGCAGCAGGTCGGCGACCCGGGTCGGGAAGTACAGGTCCTTGAAGTACGGGTTGAGCGCCAGGAACTCGGGGTCGGTGAGCAGGTCGACCGGGTTGTCGGCCGGCACGTCCGGGTCGCGGGGGTTGACCGACTGCTGGTAGCTCTGGGTCATCAGCTTGGCGATCAGCCGGGGCGTCAGCTGGATGTCGTGGATCCGCTGGCCGTCCTTCTTCTTCTTGTCCTCCGGCGTCCGGACGCCGGACTGGCTCTCGATGTCGAAGGCGAAGGTCAGGCCGGAGAGCGCGACCGGTGCGTAGTACGGGGTCCGGCCGGGCCGGTCGTCCGCGCGGGCCTGCGGGAGGCCGAGGTAGGACAGACCGGGGTCGTCCTGGTTGAGCTGGCCCCGGGCCAGGTGGTCGGCGATCTGGGTGTAGCTGAAGATCCCGCCGGCCTGGCGGCACAGCACCGGCTGCCACCGCCACATCACCTCGGCGGCCAACTCGCTGCCGTTGGTGGGCCGTTCGGAGCTGCCGATCGGGCAGGACAGGCCGACCCGCTCGAAGCTCAGCGGCACCACCAGGCGCTTGTTCCAGTTGGTGAAGGAGAGCGGGCTGGTCTGCAGCTTGCCGGAGGAGCCGGTCGGCACCTGCCCGTCCACCTCGATCTCGCCGCGCGGCACGATCACCAGCCAGCAGCGGCGCGGGGTGGCGTCGGTGGGGGCGCCGGCCGGGGTCTGGCCGCAGCCCAGGCCCGGTGCCTCCATGCCGGTCTGCATCTCGAAGTCGATCTGGCCGGAGCCGTCCGCCCGGGTCGGGCCGAACGGCACCTCGTTGGTGGTCTGCGCGTCGTAGTACTGGCTGGCGCCGCCGTTCTCCGCCGGGCCGCCGTTGGCCGGGCGGAACGGGACGAAGATGTTGCCGGTCGGGTTGGCCTGCTGGATCGGGTCGTCCCGGTCCTTCAGTGCCCCGGCGTTGAGCTGACGGGTGCTCACGAAGTCACCGGCCGAGATGCGCGCATCGCCCTTGGTGGCACCGTACTGGCACTGCTCGCGGCTCGGGCCGGTCTCCTCGTCGCCCCAGCACTGCATGAACTGGAGGTAGTGGCGGCCCAGGATCATCGGGCTCGGCCAGGTCGGCTTGGCGCCGGTCCAGGTGACCGGCACGGACTGGTTCACCAGGTGGGCGGTCTGGTGGACCGTCACCTCCAGGCCGGCGAACTCCCCGGTGCCGCTCACCGTGACCGGCCGCTGGTCGCTCTCGGTGCCGGTGCCGGCCTCGGCCAGCCGGGCGGCGCCCGGGGCAGCCGCCGACAGCGCCACCGGGGCGTCGGCCCCGGCGGCCGTGGCCGTGCCTACAGCAGCGCCCGCGCCGCCTGCCGCCGCCGAACGCGCACCGGTCGAGCCCGTGGCGGAGCCGGTCGGGCGCTTGCCGGTGGCCGGGGCGTCCGCCGCGACGGTGAGGGCACCCACCTGGCGCTGACCGTCGATCGGCACCGGGGCACCGGTGATCGGATCCACCGGGATCTCGGGGACGGCCGAACTCCCCACCGCGACGCGGACCGCGGACGAGTCCGGCCCGGCCGACAGGGCCGCCCCCGTGGCGGTGGCGAGCACCAGCGCGAACGCCGAGGCGGTCCGCAGCGCGCGCCGCACCGGACGGCCCGCGCCGCCCTGCGGCCGCGCGGTTCCGGTCGTTTCCGGCCGGGCCTGTCGCTCGCGTACGGCCCGTTCCTGACCGCTGGTCACCCGGCGCGGGCTCATCGGCCCTCCTCCCGGCGACGCGCGGCCCGGCCGGCCACCAGCGGCGGCACCACGATGACGGCGCCGAGCAGCAGGCCCGCCACCACCATCAGCGAGTGCCGCAGGCCGGTACCGGAGCTGGCCGCGATCTCCACCTGGGTCGCGGTGACCAACTGGCCACCGCCACCGCCACCCCCGGAGGAGCCGCCCGCCGCACCGCCGGCCGCACCACCCCCGTCGCCGAGGGCCGGGTCACCACCACCGAGGGCCGGATCACCCGAACCGCCGGACGCCGCACCACCGTTGGCACCACCGTCCGCCGCGCCACCGGCCGCTCCGCCCGAACCACCGGTGGCTGCACCGCCGGAGGCCGCGGCCCCGCCGCTCGCGCCACCGGCCGCCGCTCCCCCGGCGGCAGCCGCGCTGCCACCCGTGGTCCCGCGGGTGGCCGCACCGCCGCTCGCGCCGCCGGAGCCACCCGTCGCCGCCGCGCCGGCCGAACCAGCACCGCCACCCGTGGAGTTGGAGCCGCCCGTCGCACCGCCGGCCGCCGCACCGCCGGCCGAGGTGCCCGCCCCGCCGGTCGCGGTGCCGCACATCTGGGCCCCCTTCTTGTCGCACTCCTGCGGCATCGGCGCCCCGGCCGCGTACGGGTTGGTGCCGTTCGCGCCGAAGGTCGGATTGGCGCAGGAGGCCGCGTCGAAGGCCTTGCCCTCGGTGCCCGGCACCTTGGCCAGCTGCTCGAAGCCGGACTTCACCAGCTGCTGGGTGAGCGGCGAGTAGCCGAGCTTGTCGGCCTGCCGCTGGCCCTCGCAGAGGAAGTAGTAGCCGAAGGCACTGAGCGTCTTGCCCTTCTCCTCCGGGAAGCTCTGGGTCGCGCTGCTGTGCACGGCCATGTAGCTGTAGCTGGAGAGCGGGTAGGCGTTCTTCTCCGGGGCGCCGTAGACCTCGTCGAGGCGCTGGGTGAGGTCCGCGTTGATCCCGGCGTGCCCGAGCGCGACCGAGACGTTGCGGCCGGTCGGCTCGACGTAGTAGCCCGCGTCGTTGAGCACCTTGGCCACCGGGAAGCCGGAGTTGAGGGCGTAGGAGTACTCGACGTAGGTGATCGCGCCGACGTTGGAGTCGTTGGAGACCGCGTTGGCCACCGCGATCGAGGTGCCGAGCGACTGCCAGGTGGAGCCGGGCAGCAGCGGGTAGAACGAGGTCATCCCGCAGGCCGCGTGCCGGGTGGTCTTGTTGCAGTACGTGTCCCAGATCCCCTGGTGACGCTTGGTCAGCCAGGTGGTGAGCTGGGCCGTGGTGCCGGAGCCGTCGGAGCGGACCACCGGGCGGACGGCGACGTTGGGCAGCGCCAGGCCGGGGTTGTCGGCGGCCACCGCCGGGTCGTTCCACTTGGTGATCACACCGGTGAAGATCTTGGCCAGGGTCTCGCCGGAGAGCCGCAGGTTGTTGACCCGCTTGCCGTTGATCTTCAGGTTGTACATGAAGGCGGTGCCACCGGCCACGATCGGCAGGTAGGCCATCGGGAACGGCGGCGGGGCGTCGAACTGCCCGCCGTCGGTGAGGCCGTAGGGGATCTCGGTGACCGCGAAGTCGGTGGCGCTGTTCTTGAACTGGTTGCGGCCGTAGCTGGAGCCCTGGGCGTCGAAGTCGATGGTCATGCCGTACTGGCGGACGTTGGTCACCCAGGCGTCCACCGCGTTGCTGCTCCAGGTGGAGCCGGCGCCGCTGATCCGGCGGTAGTCGGCGGCCTCGGCCCGGGACGCGGCGCCGAGCAGCAGCGAGCCGGCCAGCACCGCGAGCGCGGTGAGCAGGGTGAGGGTGCGGGTCAGCATTCGGGTGAGCACGGGGGCCTTCCGGGAGGCGGGGGTGGTGACGGGGCCGGCCGTGGGGCCGGTCATCCGGGCCAGGTCGGCGGCGGACTCCCGGGCCCGGCGGGCGCGCTGACGCCCGGTCAGGTCGCCGGGGCCCCGGCCGCCCAGTGTGCGGGCCACCACGAAGAGCAGCAGCACCAGGCCGAGCAGCACCGCGGCGGCGCCGAAGGCCCTGGTGATGTGGAGCTGGGAGGGGAACTTGATCAGCGTGAAGGCCATCAGCGGCAGCGAGGCCTGCGGGTCGCCGAGCGGGCTGAGGTTGAGGTTCTTGGTGTAGCCGGAGCAGAGCAGCACCGGGGAGGTCTCGCCGATGCCCCGGGCCGCGCCCAGGATGACGGCGGTGGCCAGGCCGGAGCGGGCACTCGGCAGGGTGACCGTCCAGACGGTGCGCCAGCGGCCGGCGCCGAGGGCGTAGGAGGCCTCCTTGAGCGAGGCCGGCACCAGCCGCAGCACCACGTCGGTGGCCCGGATCAGGATCGGCAGCATCATCACCGAGAGCGCCACCCCGGCCGCCAGGCCGGAGCGCGAGAGGCCCATGGCGAGCACCATCACGGCGTAGATGAACAGCCCGGCCAGGATCGAGGGCAGCGCGGTCATCGCCTCGACCAGGGTGCGCACCAGCCGGCTGAACCGGCCGGGCACCTCGCTCATGAAGACGGCGCAGCTGATCCCGACCGGGATGGTGATGGCCAGCGAGATGGTGATCTGGATCAGCGTGCCGGCGATGGCGTGCAGCGCCCCGCCCTTGTCCAGCGGGTCGGTGGGCCCGGCCTCGGCCAGGTCCTCGGTGTAGAAGTTGAGGTGGCTGAGCGCGTCCCAGCCCTTCAGGAAGACGTAGCCGACCACCCAGAACAGCACACCGAGCAGCAGCGCGGCGATCGAGTGCACCACCACCGAGGCCAGCCGGTCGCGGACCGCGAGCCCGCTCTCGTCCCGGGAGACCAGCAGCGCGTAGAGGGCCAGGAAGCCGACCCAGACGCAGATCACGAAGCCGAAGCCGCCGCTGAACGGCGCGAAGCGCTGGAACAGCAGGGCGCTCAGCGCGACCGAGGCGGCCAGGCTGCCCCAGAACGCGTAGTGGTCGGAGGCCCGGCGCGCGGCGATCCGGCGCGGTCGCTGCGGGGCGGCCGTCTCCGGCCGCTCGACCACGGTGGTGCGCGGCGCCGCCTCCCCGGCGGCGGGCGCCCCGCCGTCGGGCACCCCGTCGTCGGGGCCGGCCTGTGGCGTGGAGGGCGGAAGGGTGGTGGTCACGAGCTGGCCCCCGAACGGCTACGGGCGACCACGGCCGCCGCGGCGAAGTTGACCACCAGGGTCAGCAGGAAGAGCGCGAGCCCGGCGGCCATCAGCGCGGAGATCGAGAACGGCGAGGAGTCGCCGTAGCGGAGCGCGATCATCGGGGCCACCGCGCTGCCGCCGGTCTGCAGGATGTGCGGCTGGATCTCGAAGGCCATCGAGAGGATCAGGTAGACCGTGATGGTCTCGCCGAGCGCCCGGCCGAGGCCGAGCATGGTGCCGCCGATGATCCCGCCCCGGCCGAACGGCAGCACCACCGAGCGGATCATCCCCCAGCGGGTGGAGCCCAGCGCGTAGGCGCCCTCGCGCTCGCCGGCCGGCGCCTGGTCGAAGACCTCGCGCATGATGGAGCACATGATCGGCGTGATCATGAAGGCGACGACCGTACCGGCCATCAGACTTGACGCCGTGTAGACCAGCGGCGGGGTGAGCGGGTCGTTCGGGTCCACCCCGTTGACCTCGAACAGCGGGATCCAGTCCAGCCAGGTGGAGAGCCAGCGGGCCACCCCGGCCAGCTGGTACTGGAGCAGCTTGTAGCCCCAGACGCCGTAGACCACCGAGGGCACGGCGGCCATCAGGTCGACCATGCCGATCAGGGTGCGGCGCAGCTTCCGGGGCGCGTACTCGCTGATGTAGAGCGCACTGCCGAGCGCCAGCGGCACCGCCAGCAGCACGGCGATGCCGCCGACCAGCAGGGTGCCGACCAGCACGGCCGCGATGCCGAACTGGCCCTTGCCGCCGTCCGGGTTCCAGCTCTCGGTGGTGAGGAAGGAGACCCCCGCCACCCCGAGCGCCTCGGAGGCGCGCACCGCCAGGTAGCCGCCGACGCCGAGCATCACGACCAGCACGAAGGCGCCGCTGCCCTTGGCCCAGGCCAGGAAGACCCGGTCGGTCAGGCCGGGGTTGGTGCTGACCGGGCGGGGCACGTCCTGCGCGGGATCGTCCGCCACGGGAGGGGCGACAGTGGTCACGCGGCACCGCCCGACTCCGCCTCGGCGACGCTGCGGGCCCCGGCCATGAAACGGGCCAGGTTGTACTGGCACTCCCGCTGACGGCGGTAGCCGCGCGCCGAGCAGGCCACCGTGCGTCCGTCCAACTCAAGCCGCCAGAGCCAGAGTTGGCCTCGGTCCAGCGAGCTGATGGTGGCCCTCCCCTGGTCGACCCGACCCTGGAAGTCCTCGATCGCGGCCCGGCAGGCGGCGGCGTCCCGGAAGGTCTCCTGACTCTGCCCGAGGTGCCGGTTGTTGGCGCCGAGCAGCCGCCAGACCGTCCCGCCCGCACCGAGGTCGGGGCGGGACGGTCTGTTGACGATGAGGAACCTGGGATGTCCCATGCCGGTGCCCGCCCTTCCGCGCTGCTTGGCCGGAAGAGACCGTCTCGGCTCAGAAGTACCGCCCAGATGCGCTCGGATGAACGCCGGACACGGGACTCCTGAACGAACGGTGCGCAGAACCCACACGGATCACACACCACAGCTTCGAATCTGACGAACAGTTAGCTGCCCAGGGCGGTCGCGTTCACCTCCAGGGCCATCGTCAGGGCACGGTCGGCCGCACTCCGGCCGACCTCCACCGTGTACGTACCGGACTGCCGCACCCACCCATGGGATTGCCAAGTCTGCACCGCGCGCTCGGCCACCGTGATCCGGGCGAGCACGGACTCCCCCGGGCCGGCCTCCACCACCGCGAACCCGGCGAGCTGGCGGGCCGGCCGGCTGCGGTCCACCCCGTCGGTGGCCAGGTAGACCTGGACCACCTCGCGCCCGGTCCGTGCACCGGTGTTCCGCACCCGGACGGCGACCTCGGCCAGCACGCCCGGCTCGGCGCTCAGCCGGGCCTCCACGCCCTGGTACTCCCAGCTGGTGTATCCCTGACCGGCGCCGAACCAGTAGGCCGGCTCGGCCCCGGCCCGGCGCTGCCAAGCCCGGTAGCCGATGAACAGGCCCTCCTCGTACGGGAGTCGGCCGTCCTGCGGCTCCACCGCCCAGACCGGCACGTCCGCCTCCTCGGCCGGCCAGGTGGTGGGCAGCCGCCCGCCCGGCTCGGCCGCCCCGGTCAGCACCTCGGCCAGCGCGGCCCCGGCCTGCTGGCCGGGGAACCACGTCAGCAGCAGCCCGGCCACCCGCTCGCGCCAGGGCAGCAGCACCGGCGAGCCCGCGTTCACCACCACCACGGTGCGCGGGTTGGCCTCCGCCACTCGGGCCACCAGCTCGTCCTGACGGCCCGGCAGCCGCAGGCTCCCCCGGTCGACGCCCTCGCTCTCCACCTCCTCGGTGGTGCCGACCACCACCACCGCCACCTCGGCGGCCCGGGCCGCCTCGACCGCCTGCTCGATCAACTCGTCCTCGGTGCCCACCGGTTCGGCGTGCCCGAGGGCGAAGGAGACCAGCCCGAAGCCGGCGAAGCCACCGGCCTCCGGCAGGGTGTGCACCAGCTGCAGCACCGCCGGGCCGGCCAGCTCCACCGGGAAGCGCCGCTCCGGCGGATTCAGGAACGCCGCCGCCGGGTCCTCGCCCTCCGGCAGCAGCACGTCGTCGAAGAGCACCCGGCCGTCGCACTCCAGCCGGTACCGCCCGACCCCGCGCACCGCCACCACGTGCTCGCCCGTCCGGGCCGGCTCCACCGTGGTGCTCAGCGCCACCTGGCGCAGCGCCTCGAAGCCCACCCCGCCGGGCAGCGCGCCGAGCCACCGCACCGTGCCGTCGGCGGTGGCCGCCGTGCCGAGCTGCTCACCGTCGGCGCCCAGCATCTCGGCCGTCCCGGGGAAGGCCACCGGTGGCACGAAGGTGCGCGGGTCGGCGCCCAGCTCGAAGCCGACCGCCTGCTCGCCGAGCGCGGCCCGCAGGCCGGCCAGCGGGCTGACCACCGAGGTCGGGAAGACCTGGGCGCTGCCCCCGCCACCGATCCGGGGCTCGGCGGCAGCCGCCCCGATCAGCGCGATCCGGGCCCGCGGAGCCAGCGGCAGCACCTCGTCCTCGTTGCGCAGCAGCACGAAGGAGCGGACGGCCAGCTCGCGGGCCAGCGCCTCGCCGTCCAGCTCGGCCGGCAACCGTTCCGGGGCCACCGCCGGCGGAGCACCGTCCAGCAGGCCCACCCGGGCCGCCAACCGCAGGACCCGGCGGGCGAGTCCGTCCACCGTCGACTCCGGCACCAGCCCCTCCCGGACCGCGCCGACCAGGTGCTCGCCGTAGACCGTGACCGGACCGGGCATCACCACGTCCAGCCCGCCGAGCGCGCAGCCGACGGTGCTGCGGGCCCCCGTCCAGTCCGAGACCAGCACCCCGTCGAAGCCCCACTCCTCGCGCAGCACCGCCAGGTTGAGCTCCTGGTGCTCCGTCATGGTGGTGCCGTTCACCGCGTTGTAGGCGGCCATCAGGCCCCACGGGTGCGCCTTGGCCACGATGGTCTCGAACGGCGCCAGGTAGAGCTCACGCAGGGTGCGCTCGTCGAGCCGGACGTCCACCGTGTACCGGTCGGTCTCCGAGTCGTTGCCGACCCAGTGCTTGGGGGTGGTGGCCACCCCGCCGTCCTGCACCCCGGACACCAGCGCGGCGGCCAACTCACCGGTCAGCAACGGGTCTTCGGACCAGCACTCGAAGTGCCGGCCGCCGCGCGGGCTGCGGTGCAGGTTGACGGTGGGCGCCAGCACCACGTGGACGCCCTTGCGGCGGGCCTCCTGGGCCAGCAACCGGCCTGCCCTGCGCGCCAGTTCGGGGTCCCAGCCGGCGGCCAGCGCGGTCGGCGAGGGGATCGCCACCGACGGGTCGTCGGCGGTCCAGTGCTCGCCCCGGACCCCGGCCGGGCCGTCCGACATCACCAGCCGGCCGAGGCCGATCGCCTCGTTGGCCGGCAGGGACCACATGTCCGCCCCGGCCAGCAGGGCGACCTTGGCGGTCAGGTCCAGCTTGCCGAGCGCCGCCTCCACGGCGGCCTCGCGGGCCTGGTCGGTCATCGTGCGCTCCTCGTTCGCCGTGTCCGTCTCGCGCGTCTCGCGCGTGTTGTGCGTGTTGCGTACCTCGTGCACCTCGTGTGCCGGGTATGGCTGATGCGGCTGGTGGGTCATCTCAGATCCACCCCTCCAGCGAGCTCAGGAAGCCCTCGAAGTCGTCCCGGTGGATGGTGTGACCGGCCCCGGCCACGGTGCGCACCTCGAAGCCCCGGCCGCGCAGCAGCTCGGCCTGCTCCGGGCTCACCAGGAAGCTGGGATCGGCCAGTTGGACCAGCGAGGGCACCACCGGCGCCTCCGGCAGCCCGGCGTGGCCGGTGTGCGCGGTCAGCGAGCGGGCGGTGTCCCGGTCCCAGAGCGCCACGGTGGCCAGCTCGGTCGCCACGTCCTCGTCCGCCCAGCGCGGGTTCATCGCGGCGACCTGCTCGGCCGAGATCCCGTCGGCGAAGCCCACGAACAGCTCCGGGTCGATCGCGGGCTGGTCGAACAGCCAGGCCGGATCGGAGAAGACCGCCCGCTGCGGCCTCAGCCGCTCCACCGCCCAGCGCAGCGACAGCCCGCCGAGCGAGTGGCCGACGGCCAGTTCGGCCCCGGCCGGCAGGGTCTCCACCAGGTCGTCGGCGTACGCCTGCGGCCCGTACTTCTCGGCCGGGGTCGCCCCCTCGCCGCGCGGGCTCTCACCGTGGCCGCGCAGGTCCACCGCGATCACCCGGTAGCCGCGCTCGGCCAGCGCCGGGCCGAACCGGCGCCAGGTGCGGTGGTCGGACATGATCCCGTGCACCAGCAGGGCGATCCGGTCGCCGGTGCCCCATTCCCGGGTGTGCAGCTTCATCGCTTGGTTGCCTTTCTGATGTGTCGACATGTCGGCTCTCAGCGGACGCCCTTGATGGGCCGGACGGCGAGCGCTCCGGCCAGGGCGAGCACCGCGCCGAACACGAACAGGGGGGTGTAGCCGCCGATTCCGACCACGGCCGAGGCGACGAACGGGGCCAGGATCTGCGGCCCGGCGTTGGCGATGTTCAGCACGCCCATGTCCCGGGCCGCGTCCTCGGCCCGCGGCAGCACCATGGTCACCAGCGCGGTGTCCACCGCCATGAAGCAGCCGAAGGCCAGGCCGTTGACGGCGGAGAACACCAGCATGCCGCCCCAGGTCGGGCTGACCACCGGGATCAGCAGCGAGACCCCGGAGAGCCCGGCCGAGAGGCCGACGAACAGCTTGCGCCGGTCCAGCCGGTCCGAGAGCACTCCACCCAGCACGGTGGAGAGCGCCATGGTGACGGCCGAGACCGGGGTCAGGATCGCCACCGCCTCGGCCGGCTCCAGTCCGGCGGGCAGCGTGATGTGGTCCTGGAGCACGTACAACTGGTAGCCCACCACGGCGAAGTAGCCGAGCACCAGCAGCCAGCGGCCGATGAAGGCCCAGCGGAAGTCGTGCTCGCGCAGCACACCGAGGAAGGCGGCCACCTGCTCGCGCAGCGGGGTCGCCGGCTTGGGCGCCATCCGCTGCTCCTTCGCGCCGGCGGTGAACACCAGGGCCGCCACCGCCACGACCAGACCGAGCGTCAGGTAGCCGGTCCGGTAGTGGTCGGCGAAGGCCGAGGCCGTCACCACGCCGATCGTCGAGCCGACCGGCAGTCCGAGTCCGACCGCCGCCGAGGCGGCGCCGCGTCTCGCCACCGGCACCCGGTCGGGCACCACCGAGGTGAGCGCGGCCTGGTAGAAGTTCATCACCGCCTGGCCGAGGCACCAGGCGATGGCCACCAGCAGCACGGTGTCGACGCTGCCGAGCAGCGCCATCGCGGCCACCGCGGCCAGTCCGCCGCCGAGGATCCACGGGTTGCGGCGGCCGGAGCGGTCGGAGAGCGCCCCGGCGAAGGGGTTGAAGAAGGTGGCGAAGACGGCCGCGACCCCGGCCACCAGGCCGAGGTTGGCCACCTTCTCGGCCGGGTCGATCCGCTCGATCTGGATCGGCAGCAGCACGGAGCCGACGCCGAGGTAGAGCGCGTACATCGCGGTGTTGCCGGCGAACAGCAGCGGCAGCAGGCCGCGGGTGGTGCGGGTGGGGACGTCGGCGGGGGTGGGGGTGGGGGAAAGGGCCACGGTGCCCTCCATGACTCTCGTGGGGGAAGTCGTTCGTCAGGTTACACGTGTAACGCTTACTCGTGTAAGCAGCCATGTAACCTGGCGCTCCCGCCGTCGGCCAGCCCCCGGACGTGAAAAGATTCCAACCGTTATGAGCAGCCCCCAGCCACCGACCAGCGCCGACGTCGCCCGCCTCGCCGGGGTCTCCCGCGCCACCGTCTCCTTCGTGCTCAACGACACCGCCGGCGGCCGGGTCGGCGAGGCCACCCGGCAGCGGGTCCGGGCCGCCGCCGCCGAGCTCGGCTACGTGCCGCACGCCGCCGCCCGCTCCCTGCGGGCCGGCCGCACCGGCATCGTGCTGATCGGCGGCTCCTCGGCCCCGATCGGCCCGCTGTTCAGCGGCTTCTACCGCGAGCTGCAGAGCGCCCTGCGCGAGCGCGGCCACACCAGCGTGCTCTACGGCCCGACCGGCGAGGACGAGCAACCCGCCCGCGCCTGGGCCGAGTTGAGACCTGCGGCAGTGCTCTGCCTGGAGCCGGTGCTGGACGCCGCCGGGGTCGCGCTGCTGCACCGCTCCGGCACCCGGGCGGTGCTCACCCTGGGCACCGCACCCGTCCCCGGGGCACACGCCCTGATCATGGACCAGCGCGAGGTGGGCGCCGCCGCCGGTGCCCACCTGCTGGCGGCCGGCCGCCGCCGGCTCGGCGTGGTGGTACCGACGGACAGCGGCCTCGACCAGTTCAGCGGCCCCCGGCTGGCCGGGGTCCGGGCCACCGCCGCCTCCGCCGGCCTGCCGGACGAGGCGGTGACCCCGCTGCCGCTGGACTACACCGAGGAGTCCGGAGCGGCCACCGCCCGGCGCTGCCGCGAGCTCGGCCTGGACGGGATCTTCGGCTACAACGACGAGTACGCCATGCTGCTGCTCCGCTCGCTCCAGGACCTGGGCGTCCGGGTGCCGGAGCACACCGCCCTGGTCGGCGCGGACGACCTGCTGCTCGGCCGCCTGCTCCGCCCCCGCCTCAGCACCGTCCGCCTCACCCTCCCCGAGGGCCGGGCGCTGGCCGATCTGATCGACCTGCTGATCGGCGACCCCACCACCACACCGGCCGGGGACAACCTGCTGACGGCCCGTCTGATCGCCCGCGACTCCGCCTGACCGGCGGCGGCCGAGGCCGGCCGGTCGCTCCTGCGGCACGGGTGGCGCAGGAGCAGCACCGGATCGGCGGCGGAGCGGACGGCGAGGTCGCGGGGCCGGAGCGGTCACCCCGGACAGGCAGCTGTACCCCCCGCCCGGCCCCTGCCCCTGCCCCCTGCCCCCTGACACGGCGACGGCCCGTCCCCCGGGCGGGGGACGGGCCGTCGGTGGCTGCCGGTGGGTCAGAAGCCGAGCTTGCGCAGCTGCTTCGGGTCGCGCTGCCAGTCCTTGGCCACCTTGACGTGCAGGTCGAGGTAGACCGGGGTGCCGAGCAGCGCCTCGATCTGCTTGCGCGCGGTGGTGCCGACGTGCTTCAGGCGGGAGCCCTTGGCACCGATCACGATGGCCTTCTGGGACTGCCGCTCGATGTAGACGTTGGCGTGGATGTCGAGCAGCGGGCGGTCGGCCGGGCGGTCCTCACGGGGGATCATCTCCTCGACCACCACCGCCAGCGAGTGCGGCAGCTCGTCCCGGACGCCCTCCAGCGCGGCCTCCCGGATCAGCTCGGCGACCATGATCAGCTCGGGCTCGTCGGTGAGGTCGCCGTCCGGGTAGAGCGGCTGGCCCTCGGGGAGCAGCTTGGTGATCAGCTCGCCGACCAGCTCGACCTGCTGGTCGCCGACGGCGGAGACCGGGATGATCTCGGCCCACTCGATGCCCAGCTCGGCACCGAGCTGCTGCACGGCGATCAGCTGCTCGGCCAGCTTCTTGGAGTCGACCAGGTCGGTCTTGGTGACGATGGCCACCTTGGGGGTCTTCTTGACCTCGGCCAGTTCCTTGGCGATGAACTTGTCGCCGGGGCCGAGCTTCTGGTCGGCGGGCAGGCAGAACCCGATCACGTCCACCTCGGCCCAGGTGGACCGGACCAGGTCGTTCAGCCGCTCGCCGAGCAGGGTGCGGGGCTTGTGCAGACCGGGGGTGTCGACCAGCACCAGCTGGGCGTCGGGGCGGTGCACGATGCCGCGCACGGTGTGCCGGGTGGTCTGCGGACGGTCGGAGGTGATCGCGACCTTCGTCCCGACCAGGGCGTTGGTCAGGGTCGACTTACCCGCGTTGGGACGGCCGACGAAGCACGCGAACCCGGAGCGGTACGGGGAAGAAGGAGCACTCATGGGCACCATTCTCCCTGATCGTCGGAGCGGAGTCGGTCAGCGGGCCTTCTTGCCCGTCGCCGCGCCGATCAACAGGAAGAGGAACAGCACCAGGGAGCCGATCAGCCAGTAGGGCGAACCGGTCTCGTGCCACCGCCCCAGGCCCATCAGTGTCAGCAGTACCCCCGCGATGAACGCACACCCACCCATGCCGGTCAGATTATCGATCCGACCCCGGTTGCCGGGCGCGGTTCCGACAGGCGGGACGGGTGGCACCGCCCCCGCCCCGCCGCCGGAGCCTCCGTCAGAACGCCTGCCGGAAGGTGCCGTCCGGGCCGGCCAGCAGCACCGGGGCGGACGGCCCGCCGAGGTCGCGCACGGCCGCCAGGTCACCCTCGGCCGGGGCCTCGGCCTCGGTCACCACGGCGGCGGCCTCCAGTCCCTTGGCCCCGCTGGCCACCGCCATCGCCACGGCGGTCTGAAGCGCCGTCAGCTTCAGCGAGGGCAGGGCCACGGTGCACGCCACATACGTCCGCCCGGTCTCGTCACGGACGGCGGCCCCCTCGGCCACGCCGTTGCGGGCGCGGGCCGAGCGGGCCAGCGTGATGATCTTCTTGTCCTCGGGGTCCAGCGCGGCGGTCTGCTCAGTCTGATCGGTCATGCCGCCGAGCATAGGAGACCGGCCCCGGCCGCTGCTCAGACGTCCAGCAGGTCGCCCTTCCCGGCGGGCGCGAAGGCGGCCAGCGCCGCGTCCACCCGGGCCAGGTCAGCCGCCGAGAGCCGGACCTCGGCGGCGGCGACGTTGTCCGCGATGTGCGCCGGGGTGCGGCTGCCGGGGATCGGCACCACGTGGTCGTCCTGGTGCAGCAGCCAGGCCAGCGCCAGCCGGCCGGGGCTCAGCCCCAGCTCGGCGGCGATCGCCCGGACCGGGGCGTAGCGGTCGTTGTTGGCCCGCAGGTTCGCCTCGTCGAAGCGCTCCAGGTTCTGCCGGAAGTCGCCCTCGGCCAACTGCTGCACGGTGCCGGTCAGGAAGCCGCCGCCGAGCGGGCTCCAGGCCACCAGCCCGACCCCCAGCTCGCGGGCGGCCGCCAGCAGCTCCGGATCGGCCGGCTGCCACATCGACCACTGCACCTGGACGGCGGCCACCGGGTGCACCGCGTGCGCCACGCGCAGCTGGGCGGCGGTCACGTTGGACAGCCCGAGGTGGCGCACCAGCCCGGCCGCCACCAGCTCGGCCACCGCGCCGACGGTGTCGGCCAGCGGCACCTGCGGGTCCGGGAAGTGCGGGTAGTAGAGGTCGAGCACGTCGGTGCCGAGACCGCGCAGCGACCGCTCGGCGTAGCCCCGGACGTACTTCGGCTCGGCGTTCACCGCCAGCTCGCCGAAGGCGTAGCCGACCGGGAAGCGGTGCGCCTCGGCGCCCTCCGGGATCCGGAGGCCGAACTTGGTGGCCAGCACCACCTCGTCCCGCCGGCCGGCCAGCGCCCGGCCGATCAGCCGCTCGTTGTGCCCCTCGGCACCGTAGCCGTCGGCGGTGTCGATCATGGTGACACCGGCGTCCAGGGCGGCCAGCAGTGCCCGCTCGCCCCGGTCGTCGTCGGTCTCCCCGTACATGCCGGGCGAGAGCACCATCGCCCCGAAGCCGATCGGGGCGGTGCTGAGCGTACCCAGGGTGCGGGCGGTCATCGGGGTCTCCTCGCGCGTCGAAGCGTGCCTGAAGATCCCTTCCTACCGCCGGACCTGACGGCCCGTCAGGTGAATTCCCGGAACCGGCCGCCCCGTCTCGCACCCTGGGCACGGCCGCCGGCGCACGCGTGCGGCCGTCAGTGCCGGAGCACCACCGGCGGCCCGGCCGGGCCGCGCAGGGCCTCGGTGTAGCGGGCGTGCCGCTCGCGCCAGTACGGGTTGTCGTGCGGCAGGTGCCGGCTGACCCGGCCGTACATGCCGAAGGTGGCCAGCACCAGGCCGAAGACGAAGCTGAAGATCACGTTGCTCATCCCGAAGGCCAGGAAGTTCGCGTCCGAGTCCAGGATCATCAGCCCGACGAACCCGGCGACGACGAAGACCGCGCCGACCGTCATGTTGATCCAGGAGGCGAGGTTCCCGCCGATCGCGGCACCGGCGATCAGCAGCAGCCCGACCACCACCGAGAGCAGCCCGAGCAGCCCGTTGCTGCTCATGCCGGCCACCCGGTCCCCCTGGGTGTCCAGGAAGCCCGGGCGGTCCAGCAGTCCGAGGATGCCGAAGAACAGCAGGAAGACCCCGCCGAGCCCGGCTCCGAATCGGTAGACCTGCGCCAGCCGGTGGTCGACCGGCAGGTCGTCCTTGAGCTTCAACACGGCGTGCCTCCCGTACGGAGCGCGGCGGGGTCCCCGCTGTCCACGCTACTCCTCGGGGTCCTCCCCCTCGACGGGCTCGTCCTTCTCCCGCAGCGGGGCGACCAGCACGGTGCCGATCCGGTTCCGCCGGCCGGCCGCGCTCTCGGCGGTGAGCCGGATCGCGGTCAGCTCCGAGCCGGAGTCCTCCGGCACCGGGAGGTCGACCGAGGAGCCCGGGATCGGCACCCGGCCGAGGTGCTTGGCCAGCAGACCGCCGACCGTCTCGACGTCCTCGTCCTCCAACTGGAGGCCGAACAGCTCGCCGAAGTCCTCCACCAGCAGCCGGGCGGTGATCCGGTACGAGCCGTCGCCGAGGTCCTCGACCGGCGGCAGCTCCCGGTCGTACTCGTCGGTGATCTCGCCGACGATCTCCTCCAGGATGTCCTCGATCGTCACCAGCCCGGCGGTGCCGCCGTACTCGTCGATCACGATCGCCACGTGCGAGCGCATCTGCTGCATCTCGCGCAGCAGGTCCACGGCCGGCTTGGAGTCCGGCACGAAGACCGCCGGGCGCATCACCGAGGAGACCTGCTCGGACTCCGAGTCCCGGTTGATGTGGGTCCGCCGGACCAGGTCCTTGAGGTAGACGATGCCGACCACGTCGTCCTCGTTCTCGCCCACCACCGGGATGCGCGAGAAGCCGGAGCGCAGCGCCAGGGTGAGCGCCTGACGGACCGTCTTGTGACGCTCGATCATCACCAGGTCGGTGCGCGGCACCATCACCTCGCGGACGATGGTGTCGCCCAGCTCGAAGACCGAGTGCACCATCCGGCGCTCCTCGTCCTCGATCAGGTCGTCCTTCTCCGCCAGGTCCACCAGGGCCCGCAGCTCGGCCTCGGAGGCGAACGGCCCCTCCTTGTACCCCTTGCCCGGGGTGAGCGCGTTGCCCAGCAGGATCAGCAGCTTGGGGATCGGCCCGAGCACCCCGGCCAGCGGCAGCAGCACGAAGGAGGCCGCGGTCGAGGTGGTCAGCGGGTGCTGGCGCCCGATCGTGCGGGGCGAGACGCCGACCGCGACGAAGGACACCAGCACCATCACGGCGAACGCCAGCAGCACCGCCTGCCAGGTCGGGTGGACGCTGCGCACGCAGACCACGGTGACCAGGACGGCGGCGGCCATCTCGCTGGAGACCCGGATCAGGGTCGCCAGGTTGAGGTAGCGGATCGGGTCGGAGGCCAGCGTCAGCAGCCGGTCCGCCCCGCGCCGCCCGGTCCGGACGGCCTCCTCGGCGCGGAACCGGGAGACCCGGGAGATGCCGGCCTCGGCACAGGCCGCCAGCCAGCCGAGCACCACCAGCAGGAGAGCCCCGATCAGGAGGCTCGTACTGTCACCACTCACAGGGGGCCGGGCCTCAGTGGGTGGTCGGGGCGGGGGAGATCGCGGACAGGCCGCGCCCCTCCCGCCAGTCGTCCAGGATGCGCTTCTGGAGGCCGAACATGACCTCCTTCTCCTCCGGCTCCTCGTGGTCGTAGCCGAGCACGTGGAGCACCCCGTGGACGGTGAGCAACTGCAGCTCGTCGTCCATCGAGTGCTTGGTCGGGGCGTCCAGGCCCTGCTGCTTGGCCACCTCGGGGCAGAGCACGATGTCGCCGAGCAGCCCCTGCGGGAGGTCCTCGCCCTCCTTGCCGGGGCGCAGCTCGTCCATCGGGAACGACATCACGTCGGTCGGACCGGGCAGGTCCATCCACTGGATGTGGAGTTCTTCCATCTGGGCGCTGTCGACCAGGATGACGGAGAGCTCCGCCTGCGGGTGGATCCGCATCTGGTCGAGGGCGTAGCGGGCGACGTCGAGGATGGACTCCTCGTCGACCTCCCAGTCGGACTCGTTGGCGATGTCGATCGACATGACGGGCTGGTTACTCAGCTTTCGGTGCGATGGGACTGGCGGGGGGCACGGGCGCCCTTCCGCTGGACGGGCTTGCGGGGTGCGGCGGTCGCCTCGGCGGCCTCCTGCTGGGCGTCCCAGCGCTCGTAGGCGTCGACGATCCGGCCGACCAGCTTGTGCCGGACCACGTCGGTGCTGGTGAGCACCGAGAAGTGGATGTCCGGGACGTCGACCAGGATCTCCTGGACCACCTTGAGGCCGGAGCGGGTGCCGCCGGGGAGGTCGATCTGGCTGGTGTCACCCGTCACCACGACCCGGGAGTTGAAGCCCAGGCGGGTGAGGAACATCTTCATCTGCTCGGGCGAGGTGTTCTGCGCCTCGTCCAGGATGATGAAGGCGTCGTTCAGGGTCCGACCGCGCATGTAGGCGAGCGGGGCGACCTCGATGGTGCCCGCAGCCATCAGCCGGGGGATGGAGTCCGGGTCCATCATGTCGTGCAGCGCGTCGTAGAGCGGGCGCAGGTACGGGTCGATCTTCTCGTAGAGCGTGCCGGGCAGGAAGCCCAGCCGCTCCCCCGCCTCGACGGCCGGCCGGGTCAGGATGATCCGGTTGACCTCCTTGGCCTGGAGGGCCTGCACGGCCTTGGCCATCGCCAGGTAGGTCTTGCCGGTACCGGCCGGGCCGAGGCCGAAGACGATGGTGTGCTTGTCGATCGCGTCGACGTAGCGCTGCTGGTTGAGCGTCTTGGGGCGGATGGTCCGGCCCCGGTTGGACAGGATGTTCGCGGTGAAGACCTCGGACGGAGCCGGGTGGTCCGGGTCGTCGGCGGCGCTGCGGAGCATGGTGATCGACCGCTCCACGGCGTCCTCGGTCAGCGGCTGGCCGGTGCGCAGCACCAGCATCATCTCGTTGAACAGCTGCTGGACCAGGGCGACCTCGGCACGGGAGCCGGTCGCGGTCACCTCGTTGCCGCGCACGTGGATGTCGGCGTCCGGGAAGCCCTGCTCGATCACCCGGAGCAGCGAGTCGGTCGCCCCGAGCAGGGTGACCATCGGGTGCTTCTCGGGGATGGTGAAGCGGGCGGTGGCGGCGGCGTCCCCGACGGGACGCGACTGTCCATTGGTGCGGGTCTGCGGTGTCTCAGTCATGGGTCGGCCGCTCGGGCCTGCCTCATCCCATCCGTCGTCTAGGGGTGCCGCTCGGTTCTCCGGGGTCACCAGGGTACGCCGCGCACCAGGCCACTGCGGTGACGCGGCTTCCGATGGTCCGGGAGGAAGCGTGCGGATGCGAGTGGTTTTCGGTGTGCGCCGGTGCTCCGCCGCCGGCTCAGCGGCGCGCCGGTACGGCTACCCGGGCCAGGTCCTGGGCAACCACCAGCTCGCCGTCGAAGTGCTTCGCGGCCTCGGCCAGATGACCGCCCAGGTCCGGGTAGCGCTGGGAGAAGTGGGTCAGCACCAGGGTGCGCACCCCCGCCTCGGCCGCCACCCGGGCGGCCTGAGCGGCGGTCAGGTGGCCGTGCTCCTCGGCGAGATGGGCCTCGGACTCCAGGAAGGTCGCCTCGATCACCAACAGGTCGGCGCCGTCCGCGAGTTCGCCGACGCCGGGGCAGAGCCGGGTGTCCATCACGAAGGCGAACTTCTGGCCGGGGCGGGGCTCGCTCACCTCGGCCAGGGTGACCACCCGGCCGCCGACCTGCACCGCGCCGTCCCGCTGGAGGCGGCCGACCTCCGGGCCGGCGATGCCGAGTTCCCGGAGCCGGGCCGGGATCAGCCGGGTCGAGTCCGGCTCGACCAGCCGGTAGCCGAAGGATTCCACCGGGTGCGAGAGCCGGACGGCGCTCAGCGCGAAGGCGGCACCCGGGGCGTCCAGCGGGCCGGGCTCCTCGATCGGGTGCGGGCGCAGCTCGGCGGTCTCGTGGAAGGCGGTGGCGTGCCGGAGCCGGTCGAAGAAGACCTGGCCGCCGGCCGGGTAGTAGGCGTCCACCGGGTGCGGCACCCGGTCGAGGTTGATCCGCTGGATCACCCCGGCCAGGCCGAGCGAGTGGTCGCCGTGGAAGTGCGTGACGCAGAGCCTGGTCAGCTGGGTGGCCGAGACCCCGGCGTGCAGCATCTGACGCTGCGTCCCCTCGCCGGGGTCGAACAGCAGGCCCTCGCCGTCCCAGCGGAGCAGGTAGCCGTTGTGGTTGCGGTGCCGGGTCGGCACCTGGCTGGCGGTGCCGAGGACGACGAGCTCGCGCTGGGACACCGGATCAGACCAGGCCCTCGTGCAGCTGCCGGCCGCCGAGCACGTGCACGTGCGCGTGGAAGACGGTCTGGCCCGCGCCGGCCCCGGTGTTGAAGATCAGGCGGTAGTCGGAGAGGCCCTCGTCGGCGGCCACCCGGCCGGCCTCGGCCAGCAGCTCGCCGGCCACCTCCGGCTCGGCCTCGGCGAGCGCGGCCGCGTTCGGGTAGTGCGCGTGCGGGATCACCAGCACGTGGGTGGGCGCCTGCGGGTTGATGTCCCGGAAGGCGAGCGTGCGCTCGGTCTTGCGGACCACGGTGGCCGGGATCTCCCCTGCCACGATCTTGCAGAACAGGCAGTCGGACTGCGGCTCGCCGGCCATCTCGGTCTCCTCGCTGATCGCTGTGGGATACGGGTCGCAGCCTAGCCGAGGGCTGCCCGCCCGGTGGGGGCCTGTGGTAGGTTTCCCGGCCGTCCACCGCCCCTCCGCCACGGAGCGTCAGATGCGCCGCCTACCAGGTCCTTTGAGTGCCGCCGCCCTGATCGGGGTGCTGCTGGCCGGAGCCGCCGCCGTGCCCGCCGAGGCCAGGACCGGTGGCAGCAGCGGTTCGAAGAGCAGCAGCGGCGGTAGCAGCAGCGGCGGCTCGAAGAGCAAGACCACCACGGGCAGCTCCTCCACGGGCAGCTCTTCCACGGGCGGCTCCTCCACCAGTGGCGGGGTCTCCAAACCGACGGCCGGCACCGGCGGTTCGACCGACGGCGGCAGCGGGAGCACCGGCAGCACCGGCGTGGGCGGCACCACCACCGGGACGAACACGCTCCCCCGCCCGACCACCGGCTCCGGCACGACCTCGTCCCCTGATGCCACCCCGAGCCCCTCGGTCGGGCTCTCCAAGACGCCGAACGCCGCTCCGACGCCGCTGGTGGTCAGCAAGCAGCCCGCCAAGGCCAAGAAGAAGAAGTCCTCCTTCGGCGGCCTCGGCGGGGCGCTGGTGCTGCTGCTCCTGCTGCCGCTGCTGCTGGTCGTCGGCCTGGTGCTGTTCCTGGTCCGGCGCGCCCGCCGGACCGGGGACCAGCGGCACTAGGGCAGTTCGGGCAGCTCCGGGGCCTTCGCCGCCGGGCGTTCGGCCAGCGCGGCGAGCGCCAGGCGGACGCCCTCGGCCAGCTGCGGGTCCCGGCCGGCCGCCCAGTCGTGCGGGGCGATCGGCACCTCGACGTCCGGGTCGACGCCGTGGTTCTCCACGCCCCAGCCGTAACCCTCCAGCCAGAAGGCGTACTTGGGCTGGGTGACGGCGGTGCCGTCCACCAGGGAGTAGCGGCTGTCGATGCCGATCACGCCGCCCCAGGTGCGGGTGCCGACCACCGGGCCGATGCCGAGCGCCTGGATCGCCGCGTTGACGATGTCGCCGTCCGAGCCGGAGAACTCGTCGGCCAGCGCCACCACCGGGCCGCGCGGGGCGTCCTGCGGGTACGGGGAGGGGACGGCCAGGTCGCGGGCGAAGTCCCAGCCGACCACCCGGCGGTTGAGCTTCTCGATGATCAGCTGGGAGGTGTGGCCGCCCCGGTTCTCCCGGAGGTCCACGATCACGCCCTCCTTGGCCATCTCGACCCGCAGGTCGCGGTGGATCTGGGCCCAGCCGCCGACCTGCATGTCCGGGACGTGCAGGTAGCCGAGCCGCCCGTCGGAGAGCGCGCGGACGGCGGCCCGCCGGCCGGCTACCCAGTCGTGGTAGCGCAGCGCCTCCTCGTCGGCCAGCGGCACCACCACCGGGTGGCGCTCGGTGCCGTCGGGCGCCCGGACGGTGAGCTCCACCGGCTGGCCCGCCGTGCCGGCCAGCAGCGGGGCCGGGCCGGTCACCGGATCGACCGGTCGGCCGTTCACCGCGAGCAGTGCGTCGCCGGCCCGGACGGCCGCCCCCGGGGCGTTCAGCGGGGAGCGGGCGCGCGGGTCGGAGGACTCGCCGGGGAGCACCCGGGCCACCTTCCAGTCCTGACCGTCCTTCACCAGGTCGGCGCCGAGCAGGCCCTGACGGCGGGCCGCCTCGGTGCCCCGGCCGGGCGGGATCACGTAGGCGTGCGAGGTGCCGAGCTCGGCGACGGTCTCGTAGAGCAGGTCCACCAGGTCGTCGTGGCTGCCGAGCCGGTCCACCAGCGGGCGGTAGCGGTCCAGCACCCCGGCCCAGTCGGTGCCGCCGAGATCGGCCCGCCAGAAGTTGTCCCGCATCAGGCGGCCGTTCTCGTCGAACATCTGCCGCCACTCGGCCGCCGGGTCCACGGTGATCCGGAGCCGGTCCAGATCCACCGTCAGGTCGTCGTCCTCGCCCGCCTTGTGGTCGGCCGGCACCACCCGGACGGTGCCCTGGTCGAAGACCACCACCCGGCCGGCGTCCCCGCTGAGCGCGAAGCCGTCCAGCTCGGAGACCAGCTCCTCGGCCCGGCGCTTCTTGAAGTCGAAGCGCTCCAGCACCGGGCGGGCCTCGTCGTCCTCGAGCGAGGCGGCGTTGTCGCCGAGCATGCCGAGCAGCGGGTAGCGGGTCCAGAGCACGCCGTCCTTGACCGCGCGCAGGGCGCCGAACTGGCCGCCCTCGACCGGGAACGGGATGATCCGGTCGGCGATCCCGGCCAGGTCGACGGTGGTGCGCGGAGCCTTCTCCGCCTCGTCCCCGGCAGCCTCCTCCGCCGCGCCGGCGGCGCCGTCCTCCGGGCTCCCCTCCGTGGTCTCCTTCGCCGGCCCGTCCTTCTTCGGCCCGTCCTTCTTCGGCGACTCGTCGTCCTCGCCGGTGAGCGAGCGGCCGGCCCGCTGCGGGCCGAAGGGGGACGGGGTGTCGGCGGCCAGCGTCACCAGGTACGGGCGGGCACCGGTCGGGAAGGACAGGTCGAAGACGTGCGCGTCGTAGACCGGGTCGAAGTTGCGGACCGAGAGGAAGGCCAGGTGCTTCCCGTCGGCGGTGAAGGCGGGCGCGTAGTCGACGAAGCGCTGCGGGGTGACCTCGACCACCGAACGGTCCGTCAGATCGGCCAGCACGATCTGCCGCAGGGCCTCGGCACCGAGGGCCGGCTGCGACCAGGCCAGGTGACGGGAGTCCGGCGAAAAGACCAGACCGGTGACCTCGCCCTGGCCGCTGCGGGCCAGCTCGTGCAGGGTGCCGTCGGCCAGCACCAGGTGGAGCACCCGGCCGTCGTGCACGGCCAGCGCCAGGCTGCCGCCGTCCGGGGCGACCGCCAGCGCCAGCACCCGGCCCAGCTGCCCGGCGGCCAGCACCCGGCGCTCGGCGCCCAGCACGTCGGGGGCGTGCACCAGGGCGTCGTCGCCCTGGGCGTCGGTGATCCAGACCGCGCCTTGCGGGCCCTTGGCGCCGTCCGCACCGTCCGCGCCCTCGGGGGCGACCGCGCCGGGCACCACCCGGGCCAGCCGGTTCCGGACGCCCGGGGTCTCGTCCAGCACCCGGGCCGGGCCCTCCTGGTGGGTCAGCCAGTGCACCGCACCGCGCACCACCACGGCGCTGGCCCGTCCGGTGCGGTCCGGCGCGACGGTCTCCAACTGCCCGGCGGCGTGCACCGGGCGGGGGCGGCGGCCGGCCCGGGGGCCGGCCGGGCGGACGTCCAGCAGGCGCGGCTCGGCGCCGGTCAGGTCGTCCAGGATCCACAGGTCACCCGCGCTGTGCCAGACCACCCGGGTGCCGTCGGTGGTGGCGTTGCGGGCGTAGAAGCCGTCCCGGTCGGCGGTGTGCCGGCGCAGGTCGGAGCCGTCCGGGAGGCTGGACCAGAGCTGCCCGCTGCCCTCGTGGTCGGAGAGGAAGGCGATCCGGTCGCCGACCCAGAGCGGCGAGTCGATGTTCCCCCGGCCGTCCAGCTCGGTGTGCACCCGGGTGAACTCGCCGCCGCGCTCGCCGATCCAGAGCTTCCCGGCGGTGCCGCCCCGGTAGCGCTTCCAGTGGGACGGCTCGGTGCCGAGCGGGGCCAGCAGCAGCGTCCGGGAACCGCCCGGCTCCTCGGCCAGCCCGCCGATCGGCCCGTACGGCAGCCGCTCCGGCTCGCCGCCGTCCAGCGGGACCGCGAAGGCCCAGGTGCGGCGGATCGTCTCCTGCCCGGCGGAGGTCACCGCGACCGGACGGCCGTCGGCGGTCCAGCCACGCAGCCTGGTCCGGCCGGCGCCCCAGTACGTCAGCCGCCGGGACGGACCGCCGTCGGCCGGGGCCAGGTGGACCTCGGCCGCGCCGTCCCGGGTGGAGGTCCAGGCGACGTACCGGCCGTCCGGCGAGAACCGTGGATGGCTGACCGGCACCTGATCGGCCGTCAGCGGCCAGGCCCGGCCGCCCTCGATCGGGGCCAGCCAGACGTCGTCCTCGGCGACGAAGGTGACCAGGTCGCCGTGCAGGTGGGGGTGGCGCAGGTAGGCGCCGGCAGAGGTCGTCACGGCGGCCACCCTATGCAGGGGGCGGGCCGGGGACCATGCGTTTCTTCGACAGCGAACCCTCGGGGGTGAGGGAGGCCCGGTCGGGGCCGGCGGCCGGTGCGCGGAACGGACGGGCTCACGTCCAGCAACCGGTGCACGGCACGGACGGACTCAGGTCCGGCGGCCGGTGCGCGGAACGGACGGGCTCAGGTCCAGCGGCCGGTGCGCCCGAGCAGGAGGGCGCCGGCCGCCACTCCGGCGGTGGAGGTGCGCAGCACCGAGGGGCCGAGGCGGTGCGGCTTGGCCCCGGCCTCGGCGAAGGCGGCCAGCTCCTCCGGGGAGACGCCGCCCTCGGGGCCGACCACCAGCACCAGGTCACCGGTGGCCGGGAGGGCGGCGGTGGCCAGCGGTTCGGAGCCCTCCTCGTGCAGCACGGCGGCGAAGGCGGCGGCGGCGAGCAGCGGGGCCAGCTGACGGGTGGTCATGAGGTCACGGACCTCGGGGAAGCGCAGCCGGCGGGACTGCTTGCCCGCCTCCCGGGCGGTGGAGCGCCACTTGGCGAGCGCCTTGGCGCCCCGGTCGCCCTTCCACTGGGTGATGCAGCGGGAGGCGGCCCAGGGGATCACCACGTCCACCCCGACCTCGGTCATGGTCTCGACCGCGAGCTCGCCCCGGTCGCCCTTGGGCAGCGCCTGGACCACCACGATCCGGGGGGCCGGCTCCGCCTCCTGACGGACCGCCAGCACCTCGACGTCGAGCGCGTCCTTGCCGTGCACGGCCCGGACGGCGCCCTCCACCCCGAGGCCGAGGCCGTCCGCCAGGGTGACGGCCTCGCCCGGCTCCAGCCGCTTGACCGCAGCCGCGTGCCGCCCCTCGGGCCCGTCCAGCCGGACCACCGAGCCGGGGGCGGCCCCGGCGAGCAGTGCGGACTCCACGACGAACACGGGGGCGGTCATGTGGTGCTACTCCTCGTCAGGTCGCTGCTCAGCGACCGTTGAACGCGTCCTTGAGGCGGGAGAACAGGCCCTGCTGCCCCGGTGCGAACTGGCCCGACGGCCGCTCCTCGCCGCGCAGCACGGCGAGCCGCCGGAGCAGGTCCTCCTGCTCCGGGTCGAGCTTGGTCGGGGTCTGCACCTCGACATGCACTATCAAGTCGCCCCGGCCACCGCCGCGCAGGTGGGTGACGCCCCGTCCGTGCAGCGGGATCGACTGGCCGGACTGGGTGCCGGGCCGGATGTCGACCTCCTCCAGGCCGTCCAGCGTCTGCAGCGGCACCTGGGTACCGAGCGCGGCGGCCGTCATCGGGATGGTGACGGTGCAGTGCAGGTCGTCGCCGCGCCGCTGGAAGGTCGGGTGGGCGGTCTCGGCGATCTCGACGTAGAGGTCACCGGCGGGGCCGCCGCCGGGGCCGACCTCGCCCTCGCCGGCCAGCTGGATCCGGGTGCCGTTGTCCACACCGGCCGGGATCTTGACCGTCAGGGTGCGGCGGGCCCGGACCCGGCCGTCGCCGGCGCACTCCGGGCACGGGGTCGGCACCACGGTGCCGAAGCCCTGGCACTGCGGGCAGGGGCGGGAGGTCATGACCTGGCCCAGGAAGGACCGGGTGACCTGGGACACCTCGCCCTTGCCGCGGCACATGTCACAGGTCTGCGCCGAGGTGCCGGGGGCCGCGCCCTCGCCGTTGCAGGTGGTGCAGGTGACGGCGGTGTCGACCTGGAGTTCCTTGGTGGTGCCGAAGGCGGCCTCCTCCAGGGTGATCTCCAGCCGGATCATCGCGTCCTGGCCGCGCCGGGTGCGCGAGCGCGGGCCGCGCTGACCGGAGGCCGCGCCGAAGAACGCGTCCATGATGTCGGAGAAGCCGAAGCCCGCCGCGCCGGCTCCGAAGCCGCCGGCCCCGCCGCCGTTCGGCGAGAGCGGGTCGCCGCCGAGGTCGTAGACCTGACGCTTCGCCGGATCGGAGAGCACCTCGTAAGCGGCGTTGATCTCCTTGAACCGCTCCTGGGTCTTCGGGTCCGGGTTGACGTCCGGGTGCAGTTCACGGGCGAGGCGCCGGAACGCCTTCTTGATCTCGTCCTGCCCCGCATCCCGTCGGACGCCGAGTACCGCGTAGTAGTCCGTGGCCACCAAATGCTCCGCTTTTTCGCCTCTGGAAGTGCTGCGACTTGTCCTGAACAGTGCTGTTCTTCGAGCTGTCCTACGACTCGTCTACGACTCGGCCAGGATCTGGCCCACGTACCGCGCCACCGCTCGCACCGCCCCCATTGTGCCCGGGTAGTCCATCCGGGTCGGTCCGATCACGCCCAGCTTCGCGACACTCTGATCGCCCGAACCGTAACCGACCGAGACCACCGAGGTGGAATTGAGGCCCTCGTAGGCGTTCTCGTGGCCGATCCGGACCGTCATCCCGGCGTCCGCCGTCTCACCCAGGAGACGGAGCAGGACAACCTGCTCCTCCAGGGCCTCCAGCACCGGCTGGATGGTGAGCGGGAAGTCGTGGCCGAAGCGGGTCAGGTTGGCCGTGCCGGCCAGCATGATCCGCTCCTCGTTCTGCTCCGCGAGGGTCTCGAACAAAGTGGCCAGGACGGTGGAGACAGCCGGCCGGTCGGCCGGTTCGAAGGTGGACGGGAGGTCCTCCAGCAGGCCGGGGACCTCGGGCAGCGGCTTGCCGACCGCCTGGGCGTTCAGCCGGGAGCGCAGGTCCGCCAGGACCGTCTCGCCGACCGCGCCCGGACAGTCCACCATCCGCTGCTCGACCCGGCCGGTGTTGGTGATCAGGACCAGCATCACCTTGGCCGGGGCGAGCGCCACGAGCTCGACGTGACGGACCGTCGAGCGGCTCAGCGAGGGGTACTGGACCACCGCGACCTGCCGGGTCAGCTGCGCCAGCAGCCGGACCGTACGGGCCACCGTGTCGTCCAGGTCCACCGCGCCGTCCAGGAAGTGCCGGATGGCCCGGCGCTCCGGTGAGCTCATCGGCTTGACCTCGGCCAGCCGGTCGACGAACAGCCGGTACCCCTTGTCGGTGGGGATCCGGCCGGCGCTGGTGTGCGGCTGGTGGATGTAGCCGTCCTCCTCCAGGGCCGCCATGTCGTTGCGCACGGTGGCCGGGGAGACGCCGAGGTTGTGACGCTCCACCAGGGCCTTGGAGCCGACCGGCTCCTCGGTCCCGACGTAGTCCTGGACGATGGCGCGCAGCACCGCGAGTTTGCGGTCGTCCAACGGACGCTCGCCGTACATGGCACCCACCTTCCCCTCGTCCCTCCGGCCGGACCCGCTGGCACTCAGACCGTCAGAGTGCCAGGGCAGTACCAGCCAGTGTAAGGCCCATGGGTGACGGCAGGAACGGGGCGCTCAGGTGATCCTCATTGCTCCGCCAGTTGGGGCGAGCTCCGGGGGCGGCCCCGGGGTGGCAGCATCGAAAGCGAACATACCGGGACAGAAGGAGCAGACATGTCATCGAGTCGGCACACCCGCTTCGCCCCGGACCGGGGCCTGACGGGCCGGATGGTCATCACCATGTTCGTCATCGGTCTGCTCTACGTGGGCTTCACCGGGGTGCTGATCGTGCTGCTGCGCGGGGCCTGGCCCCTGGTGGTGCTGATCTCCGGCGGGCTGTTCGTGGCACAGTTCTGGTTCAGCGACCGGATCACCCAGCGCGCGATGGGCGCCCGCGAGGTCACCCCCGAGGAGTACCCGCAGCTGCACGGCACCGTCGACCGGCTCTGCGCCCTGGCCGACATGCCCAAGCCTCGGGTGGCGGTCACCGACACCGACATGCCGAACGCCTTCGCCACCGGACGCAACCCGCAGAACGCGGTGGTCTGCGTCACCACCGGTCTGCTGCGGCGGCTGGAGCCGGAGGAGCTGGAGGGCGTGCTGGCCCACGAACTCTCGCACGTGGCGCACCGGGACGTGGCGGTGATGACCATCGCCGGCTTCCTCGGCGTGCTGGCCGGGGTGATCACCCGGATCGCGCTCTACGGCGGCTTCCTGAACGGGCGGGGCAGCCGGGACAACAACGCGGCGATCGCGATGATCCTGATCCCGCTGGTCAGCATGGTGGTCTACGCGGCCAGCTTCCTGCTCACCCGGCTGCTCTCCCGCTACCGCGAGCTGGCCGCCGACCGGGCCGCCGCCCAACTCACCGGCCGGCCCAGCGCCCTGGCCTCCGCGCTGACCAAGGTGACCGGCCAGATCTCCGCCATCCCGACCGAGGACCTGCGCCGGGCCCAGCCGTACAACGCCTTCTACTTCGCGCCCGCGCTGAGCGCCCGGGAGACGGCGAGCCGACTGATGTCCACCCACCCGTCGCTGGAGCAGCGACTCGCCCAGCTCGGCCGGATCTCCGCCGATCTCGGCCGCTGAAGGGGCTGCACGCACCATGGGATTCCTCGACGCGCTCTTCGGCCGCAGCAAGCCCGTCCGCCCCGACCTGGACCAGCTCTTCGCGGTGCCCTCCGCCGCCCTCACCCTGGAGGCCGGCACCGGCTTCCGGCCGACCGGGCTCGGCTCGGTCTGCTTCGCCGCCGTCGAGGGCGGCGCCTTCACCGAACTGACCGCCCAGGTCACCGCCCTGCTGGACGCCGACACCGGCCGGGGCGGCACCCCGGTCGAAGCCTCCCGGGACTCCTACGGCTACTCCTGGCTGCTCGCCCGGCACGCCCCCGAGGAGCTCCCCGAGCTGGTCAACGACCTGCACGCGGTCAACAGCGAGCTGGAGGCGAACGGCTTCGGCCCCCAACTGCTCTGCTCCCTCGTCTCCTTCCGCGACCCGGCCGGCCGCCCGCTCGGCCTGGTCTACCTCTACAAGCGCGGCACCTTCTACCCCTTCGCCCCGCTCCCGGGGGGCGTCGAACGCCGGGACAACGCCCTGGAGCTCCAGGTCAAGGCAGTGCTCGGCGACGACCTCCGGGTGGAGCCGGAGCTCAACCGCTGGTTCCCGGTCTGGGGCGCGCCGGGGCTGTGACGGGTGGTGACGGGGCGTCAGCCGTGGAGCTGCACCACCGCGTCCGGGGGCGCCAGCAGGGCCATGTCACGGTGCCGGCCGGAGGACACGAACTCCTTGGCGGCGGCGGTGAAGGCGGACGGCGGGCGGTAGCCGTGGGCGCTGAGGTAGTGCCAGAGCATCACCGGCGCCGCGTACACCACCCCGCCCTCCCCCGGCACCCGCAGCTCCCCGTTCCCGAACTCGCCCGCCAGCACCTTGGCCTCACCCTCCTGCATGTCGGCCCAGGCGACCGGACCGCAGATCTCACAGGTGTGGAAGCCCCGGGTGAGCGCGATGCTCTGGTGCCGCATCAACTCCCGGACCGCGTCCAGCAGTCCCCCGTCCACCGGACCCGAGTGCGGGCAGTCGTCGCCCAACCAGCCCACCGCGAGGGTCCGTGCGGGGTCGTGACGGAAGCTGATGTAGCGGTCCGGGAGGTACAGAACGGTC
The DNA here is from genome assembly GCF_044763225.1 of Kitasatospora sp. NPDC096147. Taxonomy (NCBI): domain Bacteria; kingdom Bacillati; phylum Actinomycetota; class Actinomycetes; order Kitasatosporales; family Streptomycetaceae; genus Kitasatospora; species Kitasatospora sp. NPDC096147. The sequence continues at coordinate 643,994 of NZ_JBIWFX010000003.1, forward strand.
TTCTCGAAGCAGCCGTACGGCGCGAGGTCCTCGATGTGGGTCACCGTCAGGGCCGGTCGTACCAGGAGAAGGCGGTGATCTTCCAGCCGTCCGCCGGGGTGCGGACGAACTGGATGGTCTTGGTGCCCCGGCCCCCGTACGGGGCGCCGTCGAGGGTGCCGTCCTTGGCGTACTCGCCGAAGCGGCAGGCGATGTCGCCGGCGATGTCGGTGCGCTCGCTGGTCTCCCACTCGTGGAAGTCGGTCAGGCGGCCGTTGGAGAGCAGTTCCTCGCGGGGGGCGATGAACTCCTCGACGGAGTGGACGGTGTACCGCGGGCCGGTCACCACGATCACCCCGCCCGGGACCATCAGGCGCCGGATCCGGGCCACGTCGGCCGGCTTGCCGTCCCGGTTGTCGAAGGCGCCGAAGAACTCGGCGGTGAGGGCGTCGATCTCCCGCTTGGCGGCCTCGTCGGCGGCCTCGTTCGCAGCTTCGGTGACGGCTTCGGTGACGGCTCCGGTGGCCGCTTCGTTGGACATGGCCGGACAGTAACAGTGCAATGGCACCCACCGGGAGGGGAACGTAGTCTGACGGCCCATGAGATCCGAACTGCCCGGACTGCTGACCGGCCTCCGCTCCCCCGACCCCGCCGTCCGGGACGACCACGCCTACGTCCGGCTGGCGGCGCTCGTCCCCGAGCTGGACGAGGCGGAGCGGCTCCGGCTCGGGGACGAACTGGCCGGGCGGCTCGGCGATCCTGAGGTGCAGGCGCGGAGCTTCGCCGCGCTGGTGCTGGCCCGGCTGGTGGAGGCCGGGGCCCACCGGGCGGAGTGGCTGGCGGCGTTCGCGGACTGGTACCCGGCGGAGCCGGACCTGCGGGGGTACGACCCGCAGATGGGCTGGCTGCACGCCGCCGCGCACGGGGCCGACCTGCTGGCCGCGTTCGGCCGGCATCCCGAGGTTCCGCCCGCTCCGCTGCTGGAGCTCGGGGTGCTGCGCCTGCTGGCACCGACCGGGCAGGTCTTCGACGCGATGGAGGACGACCGGATCGGCTGCGCGCTCGGGGTGGTGCTGACCCGGGAGGAACTGACGGAGCGTGAGGCGCTGGGGTGGCTCGACCCGGTGGTGGCGGAGTTCGGGCGGGCCGAGCCCGGGCCGGTACCGCCGTTCGCCTCCAACACCCTCCGCACCCTCCGGGTGGTCTACCTGCTGGCGGACCGCGGCGTACGGCCGCGCGGGCACCAGGGCGATCCGCTGATGCTCCGTCACCGGGCGGCGGTGCGGGAGGCGGTGGCCGGCGTGCTGGCGATCGCCGCACCGTACGCGGGGTGAGCGGCGCCGACCGGTGAGCGGGGCGGGCGGCTCGTAGACTCCGGGGAATGCGGAGCAAGGAGTACGGACCCGACCTGACCCCGCCGTGGAAGCGGCAGCAGCCGGCGCCGGAGGTGGCGGCCGAGCGCGACCTGGTGGTGGAGGAGGCGGCCACCGGCTACTGCGGGGCGGTGGTGCGGTGCGAGAAGACGGCGGAGGGCTTCACCGTCACCCTGGAGGACCGGCACGGCAGGCAGCGGGTCTTCCCGATGGTGCCGCGCGGCTTCCTGCTGGAGGGCCGGGTGGTGACCCTGGTCCGGCCGGCCGCCACCCGGACCGGCCCGCCGCAGGGGCCGGGGCGGACCGCCTCGGGCTCGGTGGCCGTCCCGGGGGCCCGGGCCCGGGTGGCCCGGGAGTCCCGGATCTACGTGGAGGGGCGGCACGACGCCGAGCTGGTCGAGCGGGTCTGGGGTGACGACCTGCGGATCGAGGGCGTGGTGGTGGAGTACCTGGAGGGCGTGGACGACCTCCCGGCGATCGTCGCGGACTTCGGGCCCGGTCCGGGCCGGCGGCTCGGGGTGCTGGTGGACCACCTGCTGCCCGGCACCAAGGAGCACCGGATCGCCCAGCAGGTGACCGGGGCCGAGGTGCTGGTGGTCGGCCACCCGTACGTCGACGTCTGGGCCGCTGTGAAGCCGTCCAGTGTGGGCATCCCCGGCTGGCCCGAGGTGCCGCGCGGCGAGGAGTGGAAGCTCGGGGTCTGCCGCCGGCTGGGCTGGCCGGAGGACACCCCGGCGGCCTGGAAGCGCATCCTCGCCTCGGTGAACTCCTTCCGCGACCTCGACCCGGCGCTGCTGGGCCGGGTCGAGGAGCTGATCGACTTCGTGACGGCGGGTCAGGAGGGCTGAGCCGCCGATGCTCCGGCCGGGCGCAGCGGGAGCGCTCCGGGCAGGAAGAGCCGGGGCCAGAGGTACAGCACCACCGGGTAGACCGCGTAGCCGATCCTGGTCGCCGGGGACAGCAGGATCGCCAGCAGCAGCCCGAGCGCCAGCCGGCCGGCCGCCGCCGTCACGTCGCGCGGCGGCCGGACCAGCAGCGAGACACCGACGGCCAGTGCGCTCAGGCCGATCAGCACCACCGCGACCGTCCTGCCGTGCTCCGGCGACAGCACCACCAGCAACTGGCCGAGCAGCGGGCTGGCGGCGGTGGAGGCGGTGTCGCTCAACCCGAACGGGTAGAGCAACACGCTCTGCCGGAACGCCTCCGGATCGGCCAGCAGCACCGGCACCACGGCAACCAGGGCCACCGCCCCGGCCGCCGCCGTGAAGCGCAGCGCCGCCCGCCGCCCGGCCACGGCCGCGAGGAGCACCAGCAGCACCGGAACGGCGGGCCAGGCCGTCCACTTCAGGGCCGCCGCCAGCCCGGCCACCACCCCGGCCCGGCCGGCCTCGCCCCGCCGGGCGAAGGCGAGGGACAGGCAGAGCAGCGCGATCACCGGCGGGTCCACCCCGCCGATCGCCAACGGCAGGGCGAGCACCGGGCAGGCCACCAGCCAGAGCAGCCTGGTCAGGCGGTCCGGGGGCCCTGACGGGCCGTCAGCGGGCCCGGTGGCGGGCCGGACCAGCCGGACCGACCAGGCCAGCGCCGCCAGCGTGCCGAGCACCAGCCAGAGCCGGGCCCCGGCCAGCGCGCCGACCAGCCCCCCACCACCGAACAGCGCGGCGGGGAGACCGAAGAGGGACATCCCCGGGAGGTAGGGGTTGAACTCCCGCACCGCCTGCGGCGCGTGCAGGTAGGGGGTGCCGGTGTCGAGCAGCAGGCGGGTGCCGCGCTCGATCACGCCCACCTCCATCTGGGCCCGGCCGAGCACGGTGAGCCAGAGCAGGGGCAGCACCAGCGAGCCGAGGACGGCGACCACCGCCGCAGCCCTCCCCCACCGGCGTCGGGTGCCCAGCGCGACCAGCGCCGCCGAGGCGTACCCGGGGCCGGCGAGCACCCCCCACCACCGCTGGGCCGTCCCGGGCGGCGAGGAGAGCCCGACCGCCAGGGCCGCCACCGCGCTCACCAGCAGCAGCGGCAAGCACCAGGACGACCACCGGGGGTGCACGGGCCGGCCGACGGTGCCCTCTGCCGGGCGGTCCGGGGCGGGGCCGACCGGCCGCGGGGAGAGGACACTCATCCGGCCAAGGTTAGCCTGCCCGGCCGCTGTCCTTCCGGTACGAAGCACCGGCGGACGACCGCCCGCCCGGCTGACGGCCCGTCAGCGGCGCCTCAGTCCACCAGGTCGCGGACCACCCCGTCCGCGAGCAGCCGCCCGCGCAGGGTCAGCGCGGCCCGGCCGTCCGCGTACGCCGCGCCGTCCAGGAGGCCGTCGGCCAGTGCCCGGCCGGCCGCCGCCAGCCCGTCGGCCGTCAGCAGCGAGAGCGGGCAGCCGTCCCGCAGCCGGAGCTCCAGCAGGATCCGCTCCACCCGCCGGTCCTCGGCCGCCAGCAGCTCCCGCCCCTGTCCGGGGGTGCGCCGCTCGGCCAGCGCCTGGGCGTACGCCGCCGGGTGCTTGACGTTCCACCAGCGGACCCCGCCGACGTGGCTGTGCGCGCCGGGGCCCGCGCCCCACCAGTCGGCGCCGGTCCAGTACAGCTCGTTGTGGCGGCAGCGCCCGGCCTCGGTGGTGGCCCAGTTGGAGACCTCGTACCAGGAGTACCCGGCGGCGGAGAGCGCCTCCTCGGCGATCAGGTAGCGGTCGGCGTGCACGTCGTCGTCGATCATCGGCAGCTCGCCGCGCTTGACCCGGGCGGCCAGCTTGGTGCCGTCCTCGACGATCAGCGAGTAGGCCGAGACGTGGTCCGGCCCGGCGCCGATGGCGGCGGCCAGCGAGGCCCGCCAGTCGTCGTCGGACTCGCCGGGGGTGCCGTAGATCAGGTCCAGGTTGACGTGCTCGAAGCCGGCCGCCCGGGCCTCGGCCACGCACGCCTCCGGCCGTCCGGGCGTGTGGTGACGGTCCAGCAACTGGAGCACGTGCGGCCTGGCGCTCTGCATGCCGAAGGAGATCCGGTTGTAGCCGCCCTCGCGCAGCTCGGCCAGGTAGGCCGGGTCGACCGACTCGGGGTTGGCCTCGGTGGTGACCTCGGCGCCGGGGGCGAGGCCGAACTCGTCCCGGATCGCGGCCAGCGCCTTCACCAGGTCGGCGGCGGGCAGCAGGGTCGGCGTGCCGCCGCCGACGAAGACCGTCTCGACCGGGAGGTCGGCGTCGCCGAGCACCCGGCGGGCCAGCCGGATCTCGCTCACCAGGTTGTCCGCGTAGGTCTCCTGGGAGGCCACGGCGCCCGAGGAGCGCAGCTCGGTGGCGGTGTAGGTGTTGAAGTCGCAGTAGCCGCAGCGGCTGGCGCAGTACGGCACGTGCAGGTAGAAGCCGAACGGCCGCCGCCCGACCTCCGCGAGCGCGGAGTCGGGCAGCGAACCGTCGGACGGCAGCGGTTCGCCGTCGGGAAGTGCGGAGGGCATGCCCCCATTGTCCGGTACCGGGAGGGCGCCCCCGGACCGGGACCCCGAGCCCGGACCGCACACCCGGGCCCGAGCACCGAACGCAGGCCCGGGCCGGAGCCCGGACCGCCGGGCGTCACGCCTCGTTGGACCCCGCGTACATCGCGGTGACCGCGTCGGCGTAGGTCTTCTCGACCACCGGCCGCTTGATCTTGAGGCTCGGGGTCAGCTCGCCGTGCTCGATGTCCAGGTCGCGCGGGAGCAGGCTGAACTTCTTGATGGTCTGCCAGCGCTGGAGCTCGCCGTTCACCCGCTGCACGAAGCCGTCGATCAGCTCGTTCACCTCGGGGCTGGCCACCACCTCGGCGTACGACTTGCCGGCCAGGCCGTGCTCGGCCGCCCACGGCATGATCACCGTCTCGTCCAGGCCGATCAGCGCGGTGCAGTAGTTGCGGCCGTTGCCGATCACCAGGATGTTGCTGACGAACGGACAGACCGCCTTGAACTTGCCCTCCACCTCGCTGGGCGCGACGTACTTGCCGCCCGAGGTCTTGAACATGTCCTTCTTGCGGTCGGTGATCCGCAGGTAGCCGTTGTCGATCTCGCCGATGTCGCCGGTGTGGAACCAGCCGTCGTCCTCCAGCACCTCCGCCGTCTGCTCCGGCAGCTGGTGGTAGCCGCGCATCACGCCCGGGCCCTTGAGCAGGATCTCGCCGTCCTCGGCGATCCGGACCTCGGTGCCCGGCAGCGGCACGCCGACCGTGCCGACCCGGAAGTCCTCGGCCCGGTTGACGGTGGAGCCGGCGCTGGTCTCGGTCAGGCCGTAGCCCTCCAGCACCGGGACGCCGGCGCCCTTGAAGAAGTACCCGATCTCGGGGGCCAGCGCCGCGCTGCCGGAGACCGCGCCGCGCAGCCGGCCGCCGAAGGCCGCCCGGATCTTGGCGTAGACCAGCTTGTCGGCGATCGAATGCTGGAGGCCGAGGACGAACGGGACCGAGTCCCGGCCGGTGGCGATCCGGTTGGCCTGGCCGATCCGGGCGTGCTCGCGGGCCACCTTGGCGGCCCACAGGAAGATCTTGTACTTGGCGCCGCCCTCGGCCCGGGCCTTGCCGGCGATGCCGTTGTAGACCTTCTCGAAGATCCGCGGGGCGCTGGCCATCAGGGTCGGGCGGATCACCGGGAGGTTGTGGATGATCCGGTCCACCCGGCCGTCCAGCGCCATCACGTGGCCGGTGCGGATCTGACCCGAGATCAGGGTCTTGCCGAAGACGTGCGACAGCGGCAGCCACATGAACTGCACGTCGTCGGAGCGGAGCAGACCGCTCTCCTCCTGGGCCACGCCCTCGTAGGCCCAGCAGTCGTGCACCAGGCGGACGCCCTTGGGGCGGCCGGTGGTGCCGGAGGTGTAGATCAAGGTGGCCAGCTGCTCGCGGTCGAGCGCCTCGATCGCCTTGGTCACCGCGTCCGGGTGCTCGGCCAGGTGCGCCCGGCCGCGCTGCTCCAGCTCGTCCAGGGTGAGCACGTCCAGCCCGCCGGTCTCCAGCGCGCCGCCCGGGGCGTCGAACAGGATGACGGTGCGCAGCTCGGGCAGCTCGGCCTTGCGCTCGACCGCCTTGGCCAGCTGGGCGGTGTTCTCGGCGAACAGCGCCTTGCTCTCCGAGTTGGCCAGGATGAAGGCCGTCTCCTCGGCGTTGGTGCTCGGGTAGACGGTGGTGGTCGCGGCGCCCGCGCACATGTTGCCGAGGTCCGCGAGGATCCACTCGATCCGGGTGGAGGAGGAGAGCGCGACCCGGTCCTCCGGGCCGATTCCCAGGGTCATCAGGCCCGCCGCCACCGCGTGCACCCGCTCGGCGGTCTGCTTCCAGGTCAGCGAGCGCCACTGCTCGGCACCGGGGGCACCGTCCGCCGCGTGCTCGTCCACCGGGACGGGGAAGCGGTACGCCTCACCGTTGGGGGTGGCCTCGACGCGGTTCTGGAACAGGTGGGCCACCGACGGCGGGCGCCGGTCGATCGTGGACTGCGCGGAACTCAACGAGGACCTCCGGGGTGGCGGGGTGGCCGAGGGTGGAGCCCGGTGGCGTGGGGGCCGGCCGACCGGACGGACTGGTTAACCAGCGAGTAACAAACTGGGTGCCAGCAGCCTAGGGGCTGGGAAGCCGATCCGTAAGGGGGTACACGGACCTGGCACCCGGCTCTCCGCGCCGTGCAAAGAGACGACAAAACCCCTTGGTCGGCACACGGTAAACCCCCCGGCGCCTCGCCGGAACCCCGAAAATGGGCTGCGACTCCCACGACGTACGACGAAAGTGTCCCAGTGCTACTCAAACTGCTACGGCCCCGGCTGCGGGCCCACGCCCGGCCGATCGGCTGGCTGGTCCTGCTCCAACTGGTCGCCACCCTGGCCGCCCTCTACCTACCCACCCTGAACGCCGACATCATCGACAGCGGCGTGGTGAAGGGGGACACCGGCCGCATCCTCTCGGTCGGCGGCGTGATGATCGCCGTCACCCTGGTCCAGGCGCTCTGCTCGGTCGGCGCCGTCTACTACGGCGCCCGCACCGCGATGGCCGTCGGCCGGGACGTCCGGGCCGAGGTCTTCGACCGGGTGCAGAGCTTCTCCGCCCGGGAGCTGAACTCCTTCGGCGCCCCCTCCCTGATCACCCGCACCACCAACGACGTGCAGCAGGTCCAGATGGTGGTGCTGCTGGGCTTCACCCTGATGGTGGCCGCGCCGATCATGTGCTTCGGCGGCATCCTGATGGCGCTCAACCAGGACGTGCCGCTCTCCGCCCTGCTGCTGGTCGTGGTGCCGCTGCTGGGCGCGGTGGTGCTGGTGCTGATCCGCCGGGTCCGGCCGATGTTCCGCTCGATGCAGACCCGGATCGACTCGGTCAACCGCATCCTGCGCGAGCAGATCACCGGCATCCGGGTCATCCGGGCCTTCGTGAAGGACCGTCACGAACAGGATCGTTTCGGCGGTGCCAACGCCGACCTGACCGACGTCTCGGTCCGGGTCGGACGGCTGATGGCCTTCATGTTCCCCAGCGTGATGCTGGTGGTGAACGTCTCCAGCGTCGCGGTGATCTGGTTCGGTGCCCACCGGATCGACTCCGGCGGCATGGAGATCGGCGCGCTGACCGCCTTCATCTCCTACCTGATGCAGATCCTGATGAGCGTCATGATGGCCACCTTCATGTTCATGATGGTGCCGCGCGCCGAGGTCTGCGCCGAGCGGATCCAGGAGGTGCTGGAGACCGAGAGCAGCGTGGCCCCGCCCGCCGCCCCGGTCACCGAGCTGCTGACCAGGGGTCAGCTGGAGCTGCGCGACGTGGAGTTCCGCTACCCGGGCGCCGAGGCCCCGGTGCTGCGCGGCATCGACCTGGTCGCCGGGCCCGGCCGGACCACCGCCGTGATCGGCTCCACCGGCAGCGGCAAGTCCACCCTGCTCGGGCTGGTGCCCCGGCTGTTCGACGCCACCGGCGGGCAGGTGCTGCTCGGCGGCGTGGACGTCCGCGAGCTGGACCCGGCGGTGATCGCCGCCACCGTCGGCCTGGTGCCACAGAAGCCGTACCTGTTCTCCGGCACAGTCGCCTCCAACCTCCGCTACGGCAATCCGGCGGCCACCGACGAGGAGCTCTGGCAGGCGCTGGAGACGGCCCAGGCCAAGGACTTCGTGGAGCGCTTCCCGGAGGGCCTGGAGGCCCCGATCGCCCAGGGCGGCTCGAACGTCTCCGGCGGTCAGCGCCAGCGGCTGGCGATCGCCCGGGCGCTGGTGAGCCGGCCCCAGGTGTACCTGTTCGACGACTCCTTCTCGGCGCTCGACTACGCCACCGACGCCCGGCTGCGCGCCGCGCTGGCCCGGGAGACCGCCGAGGCGGCGGTGCTGATCGTGGCGCAGCGGGTCTCCACCATCCGGGACGCCGACCTGATCGTGGTGCTGGACGAGGGCGCCGTGGTCGGCGCCGGCACCCACCACGAGCTGATGGCCGGCAGTCCGACGTACCGGGAGATCGTGCTCTCCCAGCTCACCGAGCAGGAGGCGGCATGACCACCCCGAAGGACCCGACGGGTCCTCAGCCGCCCGACGGCAGGCCGGACCTGACGAAGGCCGGGGCGGACGCCGGCGGTTCGGATTCGCAGACCGCCGCCGCCCGGCGGGGTCCGGCCGGGCCGGGACGCTTCATGGGGGCCCAGGGCGCCGAGAAGTCGATGGACTTCAAGGGCTCCTCCAAGCGCCTGCTCGGCACCCTGCGGCCCGAACGGGCGCTGCTGACCGGTGTCCTGGCGCTCGGCGTGCTGAGCATCGGCCTGGCCGTGACCGGCCCCAAGGTGCTCGGCCACGCCACCGACCTGATCTTCGCCGGGGTGGTCGGCCGGCAGACCCCGGGCGGGGTGGACAAGGCCCAGGTGCTGGAGGGCCTGCGGGCCAACGGCCAGGGCGGGGTGGCCGACCTGCTCGGCTCGGTGGACTTCGTCCCCGGCCAGGGCATGGACTTCGGCGCGATCGGGACGGTGCTCGGCTGGACCCTGCTGATCTACCTGTTCTCCGCCGTCTTCGGCGTGGTGCAGGGCCGGCTGGCCGCCACCGCGATCAACCGGGCGGTCTACCGGCTGCGCGAGAACGTCGAGTCCAAGATCGCCCGGCTGCCGCTCAGCTACTTCGACAAGCAGCCGCGCGGCGAGGTGCTCAGCCGGGCCACCAACGACATCGACAACATCGGCCAGTCCATGCAGCAGACCATGGGCCAGGTGGTGAACTCGCTGCTCACCATCGTCGGCGTGCTGGCCATGATGTTCTGGATCTCCCCGCTGCTGGCCCTGATCGCCCTGATCTCGGTACCGGTCTCGGTGGTGGTCGCCACCAAGGTCGGCAAGCGGGCCCAGCCGCAGTTCATCGCCCAGTGGAAGTCCACCGGCACGCTCAACGCGCACATCGAGGAGATGTACACCGGGCACGCCCTGGTGAAGGTCTTCGGGCGGCAGGCGCAGGCGGCCGAGACCTTCGCCGAGGAGAACGGGGCGCTCTACCGGGCCAGCTTCAAGGCCCAGTTCATCTCCGGGATCATCCAGCCCGCGATGATGCTGATCGGCAACCTCAACTACGTGCTGGTCGCGGTGGTCGGCGGTCTGCGGGTGGCCTCCGGCGCGCTCTCCATCGGCGACGTGCAGGCGTTCATCCAGTACTCCCGGCAGTTCAGCCAGCCGCTCACCCAGGTCGCCTCGATGGCCAACCTGGTGCAGTCCGGCGTCGCCTCGGCCGAGCGGGTCTTCGAACTCCTGGACGCCGACGAGCAGTCCGCCGAACCGGCCCGGCCGGAGCGTCCCGAGGTGCTGCGCGGGCTGGTCGCGTTCGAGGACGTGTCGTTCCGCTACGACCCGGCGAAGCCGCTGATCGACGGGCTCTCGCTGAAGGTCGAGCCCGGCCACACGGTGGCCATCGTCGGCCCGACCGGGGCGGGCAAGACCACCCTGGTCAACCTGCTGATGCGGTTCTACGACCCGACCGGTGGCCGGATCACCCTGGACGGCGTGGACATCACCGCGATGTCCCGGGAGGAGCTCCGGTCCGGGATCGGCATGGTGCTCCAGGACACCTGGCTGTTCGGCGGCACCATCGCGGAGAACATCGCGTACGGGGCTGACGGGGCGTCACGCGAGCAGGTGGTGGAGGCGGCGAAGGCCGCCCACGTGGACCGCTTCGTCCGCACCCTCCCGGAGGGCTACGACACCAGGATCGACGACGAGGGCACCGGGGTCAGCGCGGGCGAGAAGCAGCTGATCACCATCGCCCGGGCCTTCCTGGCCCAGCCGTCCATCCTGGTGCTGGACGAGGCCACCTCCTCCGTCGATACCCGGACCGAGGTGCTGATCCAGCGCGCGATGGCCCGGCTGCGCAGCGGCCGGACCAGCTTCGTGATCGCGCACCGGCTCTCCACCATCCGGGACGCCGACGTGATCCTGGTGATGGAGGAGGGCTCGATCGTCGAGCAGGGCACCCACCAGGAGCTGATCGCGGCCGAGGGGGCCTACGCCCGCCTCTACCAGGCCCAGTTCAGCCAGGCGGTGGCCGAGGTCGACTGACCCCGGCGAGGCGGGTGGCCGAGGCCGACCGACCCCGGCCACCCGCTCCAGACCGCACGACCGCTTCACCCACCGGGCCCGTCTCAGCTTCCGAGGCGGGCCCGGACCCGTGCGGGGGCCGGGGCCGGGGCCGGGGCCGGCTGGACCTCCGCGACCACCCGGCCGGCCGAGCCGCGCCGGACGGCGAACAGCGCGCCCGCCACGGTGCTGCCCAGCGCGATGCCCATGCCCAGCATCTGCAGGGCGGTCAGCGACTGGTGCAGGAAGACCCAGCCGAGCACGGTGGCCGAGACCGGGCTGAGCAGGCCGAGGAAGGCGACCGAGGAGGCGGGCAGCTTGCCGACGCCCCGGAAGAACAGCCAGTACGCCACGGCGGTGTTGGGCACCGCGAGGTAGAGGTAGCCGAGCAGGTTGACGCCGGTCAGCGCGGGCGGTGCGCCCTCCACCAGCAGGGCGATCGGCACCAGCAGCAGCCCGCCGGCGGTGAGCTGCCAGCCGGTCATGGCCAGCGGGCCGACGCCCTCCGGTCGGCCCCAACGCTTCGTCAGGACGGTGCCCAGGGCCATCACTCCGGCCCCCGCGAGCCCGGCCAGCACCCCGACGGTGTCCAGCTGCGCGGTGGCCTTCAGCACCACCAGCGCGACCCCGAAGACCCCGGCCACCCCGGCCAGCACCGCCCGGCCACCGGCCCGTTCGCCGAGCAGCGGGACGGCCAGGCCGGCCGCCACCAGCGGCTGGATCGCGCCGAGCACGCCGGCCACTCCCCCGGGCAGGCGGTAGGCGGCGACGAACAGCAGCGCCAGGAAGAGGGTGATGTTGAGCGAGCCGAGCAGCAGCACCCGCCACCACCAGCCGCCCTTGGGCAGCCGCCGGGCGAAGGCCAGCAGGAGCAGCCCGGCCGGGAGCGCGCGCAGGGTGGCGGTGAGCAGCGGGCGGTCCGGCGGCAGGTACTCGGTGGTGACCAGGTAGGTGGAGCCCCAGGCGAGCGGGGCCAGTGCGGTGAGGGCCAGGGTGCGCAAGTTCGGAAGCATGAAAGTAACTTACCATCAAGCTACTTGCCGTCAAGTCACTTTCCTGTGGCAGACTTCCCCCATGAGCGAGCAGACCGAGCAGCCCCCCACCCCCGACGCGGTGGACGCCATCGCCGCCCAGTGGAACGCGGTCCGCCCGGACCTGGCGACCGACGGCATGACGGTCTTCGGCCGGATGGGCCGGATCTCCCGGGCCGTCACCGACTCGGTCTCCCAGGTGCACGCCGGCCACGGGATCGGCCGGGGCGAGTTCGACGTCCTGGCCACCCTGCGCCGCTCGGGCGAGCCGTACACCCTCTCGCCGCGCGAGCTGACCGCCACCCTGATGCTCACCACCGGCGGCATGACGGGCCGTCTGGACAAGCTGGAGCGGGCCGGGTTGATCACCCGCTCCCCCGACCCGAACGACCGCCGGGGCCTGCGGATCACCCTCACCGAGGAGGGCCTGGCCATGGTCGAGCGGGCCGTCGGGCCCGGCGTGGAGGTCTACCAGCGGACCATCGCGGTGCTCACCCCCGAGGAGACCGCCACCCTGAACGAACTGCTCCGCCGCCTGCTGGCCTCGGCCGGCGGCTGACGGGACGTCAACCCCCGGCCCACGACTGCCGGGGCCCGGGCCGGGCCCCGGCGGGCGGGCGGTACGGTGACCGCGTGACCGATGAAACGTCAGGGGTGGACGAGTTCGAGGCGCTGCGGCGCTACCTGGGTTCGGTGGCGTACCGGCTGCTGGGATCGGTGAGCGACGCCGAGGACATCCTGCAGGAGGCGTGGCTGCGCTGGCGGGCCACCGACCGGAGCAGGGTGGAGGAGCCGCGGGCCTTCCTCACCACCGTGGTGACCAGGCTCTGCTACGACCAGCTGGGCTCGGCCCGGCACCGCCGGGAGGCGTACTACGGGGAGTGGCTCCCGGAGCCGGTGGTCTCCGAGGACGCCTCCCCCGCGCAGCTGGCCGAGCTGGGCGAGGAGGTCTCGATGGCGCTGCTCACCGTGCTGGAGCAGCTCACCCCGGCCGAGCGCACCGCCTTCGTGCTGCACGACGTGTTCGCGATCGGCTTCGACGAGATCGCCGGCTCGCTGGACCGCACCCCGGACGCCACCCGCCAGCTGGCCTCCCGGGCCCGCCGCCGGATGAAGAACGGCGGGCGGCGCACCACCGTCGACCGCACGGCCCACCGCGAGGTGGTCTCCGCCTTCGCCTCGGCCGCCACCCGGGGCGACATCCAGGGCCTGGTGGCGCTGCTCGACCCCGAGGTGGTCTGGCACTCCGACGGCGGCGGCATCGTCTCGGCGGGCGTCCGCCCGATCTCCGGCGTCGACAAGGTCGCCCGCCTGGTGGTCGGCCTGTACGCCAAGTTCATCGCCCCGGAGGCCGGCGTCGGCTGGGCGCCGGTGCTGATCAACGGCGTCCCCGGGATGGCCTGGCACGACGCCGAGGGCACCGTCTTCGGCGTGGTGGTCTTCGAGCTCACCGACGGCCGGATCACCGAGGCCCACGTGGTGGTCAACCCGGAGAAGCTCACCCATGTGACCCGGATCACCGTCACATCCTGAGCCGCTGTCCCGTCCTCCTGCCGTACGCAACCGAAAGCGCTCCGCAGGAGGACGGGATGACCACCCAGCAGCAGCACATCGTCGTGATCGGCGCAGGCTACGCGGGCCTGTCGGCGGCGACCCGGGCCGGCCGGAAGCACCGGGTGACCCTGATCGCCCCCGAGGACCGCTTCCTCAACCGGACCCGCCAGCACGAGACCTTCGCCGGCCACCCGGAGCACCGGCCGCCGCTGGCCGAGCTGCTGGCGGACCGTCAGGTGACCCACAAGCGGGCCCGCGCCACCGAGCTGGACCTGGACGCCCGCAAGGTGCTGCTGGACTCGGGCGAGACGGTCGGGTACGACACCCTGGTCTACGCGGTCGGCAGCCGGACCGCCTGGCACGGCGTCCCGGGCGCCGCCGAGCACGCCCACCCGGCCGAGCGGGCCGCCGAGCTGGCCGCCCGGATGGCGGCGGCGCCGGAGCCCGGCACCGTGGCGGTGGTCGGCGGCGGGCTGACCGGCATCGAGCTGGCCGCCGAGCTGGCCGAGACCCACCCCGCCTGGAAGGTCCGGATCGTCTCGGCCGCCCCGGTCGGCCACCACCTCTCGCCCAAGGGCCGGGCGTACGTCCGGCGGACCTTCGAGCGGCTCGGCGTCGAGGTGCACGAGGGCCTGCCGGTCACCTCGGTGACCGCCGCCGGGGTGCGCACCGACGCGGGCGCGATCGACGCCGACCTGGTCGCCTGGACCGCCGCGATGGAGCCGTACGAGCTGGCCGCCGAGGCCGGCCTGACCGTCACCGCCGACGGCCGGGCGGTGGTGGACGAGTACCTGCGCTCGGTCTCGCACCCCGAGGTGCACGTGATCGGCGACGCCGCGCAGGTGCGGGTGGCTGGCATCGGCGAGCTGCGGATGGCCTGCGCCACCGCGCTGCCGCAGGGCGGCTACCTGGGTGACCTGCTGAGCGGGAGGACCGACAAGCCGTTCGCCTTCAAGTACCAGGTGCAGTGCATCAGCCTGGGCCGCAGGGACGGCATGGTGCAGCTGGTGCACCCCGACGACTCGATGCGGAACACCGTGCTGACCGGCGCGCTCGGCCGCTGGACCAAGGGCTACATCGTCAAGCTGATCGTCAAGAACCTGCGCTGAGCACGCGAAGGGCCCCCGCCTCCGGGAGGCGGGGGCCCTTCGCGTGCACCGGGCTACTTCTTCTCGCCCTTGGGGGCGTCAGCGTCGGTGGAGAGCGCGGCGATGAAGGCCTCCTGCGGGACCTCCACCCGGCCGACCATCTTCATCCGCTTCTTGCCCTCCTTCTGCTTCTCGAGCAGCTTCCGCTTCCGGGAGATGTCACCGCCGTAGCACTTGGCGAGGACGTCCTTGCGGATGGCGCGGACGGTCTCACGGGCGATCACCCGGGAGCCGATGGCGGCCTGGATCGGCACCTCGAACTGCTGACGCGGGATCAGCTTCTGCAGCTTGCCGGCCATCATGACGCCGTAGTTGTACGCCTTGTCCTTGTGCACGATGGCGGAGAACGCGTCCACCGCGTCGCCGTGCAGCAGGATGTCGACCTTCACCAGGTTGGCGCTCTGCTCGCCGATCGGCTCGTAGTCGAAGGAGCCGTAGCCACGGGTCTTGGACTTCAGCTGGTCGAAGAAGTCGAAGACGATCTCGGCCAGCGGCAGGGTGTAGCGCAGCTCGACCCGGTCCTCGGAGAGGTAGTCCATGCCCTGGAGGTTGCCGCGGCGGGCCTGGCAGAGCTCCATGATCGCGCCGACGAAGTCGTTCGGCGCCAGGATGGTGCCGCGCACCACCGGCTCGTACACCTCGGCCAGCTTCCCGGTGGGGAACTCGCTGGGGTTGGTGACGGTGTGCTCGGTGCCGTCCTCCATCACCACGCGGTAGACCACGTTCGGCGCGGTGGAGATCAGGTCGAGGTTGAACTCGCGCTCCAGCCGCTCCCGGATGATCTCCAGGTGCAGCAGGCCGAGGAAGCCGCAGCGGTAGCCGAAGCCGAGCGCGACCGAGGTCTCCGGCTCGTAGACCAGCGCGGCGTCGTTCAGCCGCAGCTTGTCCAGCGCGTCGCGGAGCAGCGGGTAGTCCGAGCCGTCCAGCGGGTAGAGCCCGGAGAACACCATCGGGCGCGGGTCCTTGTAGCCGCCCAGCGCCTCGGTCGCACCCTTGTGCATCGAGGTGATGGTGTCACCGACCTTGGACTGCCGGACGTCCTTCACGCCGGTGATGATGTAGCCCACCTCACCGACGCCGAGGCCGTCCGAGACCTTCGGCTCCGGCGAGATGACGCCGATCTCCAGCAGCTCGTGGGTCGCGCCGGTGGACATCATGGCGATCCGCTCGCGCTTGGTGAGCTGACCGTCGACCACCCGGACGTAGGTGACCACGCCGCGGTAGGAGTCGTAGACCGAGTCGAAGATCATCGCGCGGGCCGGGGCGTCCTTGACGCCGACCGGGGCCGGGATCTTCTCGACCAGGTGGTCGAGCAGCTCCGGCACGCCGAGGCCGCTCTTGGCGCTGACCTTGAGGACGTCCTCCGGGTCGCAGCCGATGATGTGCGCCAGCTCGGCGGCGTACTTCTCGGGCTGGGCGGCCGGCAGGTCGATCTTGTTCAGCACCGGGACGATGGTGAGGTCGTTCTCCAGCGCCAGGTACAGGTTGGCGAGGGTCTGCGCCTCGATGCCCTGGGCCGCGTCGACCACCAGGATGGTGCCCTCGCAGGCGGCCAGCGAACGGGACACCTCGTAGGTGAAGTCCACGTGGCCCGGGGTGTCGATCATGTTCAGGATGTGCGTCTGACCGGTCAGCTCACCGGTCTTCGGCGCCCACGGCAGACGGACCGCCTGGGACTTGATGGTGATGCCGCGCTCGCGCTCGATGTCCATCCGGTCGAGGTACTGGGCACGCATCTGCCGGGGGTCGACCACGCCGGTGATCTGCAGCATCCGGTCGGCGAGCGTCGACTTGCCGTGGTCGATGTGGGCGATGATGCAGAAGTTGCGGATCAGCGCCGGGTCGGTACGGCTGGGCTCTGGCACGTTGCTCGGGGTCGCGGGCACCTTGGTCCTCGGGGCGGTCGATGTGATTCCGTCCATCCTCCCACGAGCCGGGCGGAGCCTGCCGGTCAGCTCTTCCGCTGCGCCCCGCCGTGGGGCAGGATCACCCGCCATGATCCTGGAAAGCGCCCTGCTCGACGTCCGCCCCGGCCAGGAGGACGCCTTCCTGGCCGCCTTCGCCGAGGCCCGCCCGCTGATCGCCGTGCAGCGCGGCTTCCGCTCGCTGGAGCTGCGCCGCTGCCTGGACGCCGGGCGCGGCTCGCGCTTCCTGCTCCAGGTGGAGTGGGAGACCCTGGCCGACCACACCGAGGGCTTCCGGGGCTCGGCCGAGTACCGGGAGTGGCGCCGGCTGCTGCACCACTTCTACGAGCCCTTCCCGGAGGTCGAGCACTACGGCGAGGCGCTGCTCACGGCCTCGGGGCTGTCTCCTTGATGGGGCTGGATCAGCGGGCGTCGTTGGAGTGCGTGCCTCGGCGGCGCCGAGGAGGGAGTCCATGCGGAGCATCGGCGACCGACGAGAAGCCGGCGAGGGGCGTGCTCCGGCGGCGCCAGCCCGGCCCCGTCGAGGAGACAGCCCCCAGCCGGTTTGGGGCGGGCGCCGGGGCTTTGGTAGCGTTGGCCGCTGCACTCGGCACAGGTATGCCCTCTCAGCTGCCCCGCCGGGTGCGACCCGTTCAACTTCCAGACAAAGCTGAGGCACTTTCGTGGCGAACATCAAGTCCCAGATCAAGCGCAACAAGACCAACGAGAAGGCGCGCCTGCGCAACAAGGCCGTCAAGTCCTCCCTGAAGACCGCCCTGCGCAAGGCCCGCGAGGCCGCTGCCGCCGGTGAGACCGAGAAGGCCGTGGAGCTGGCGAAGGCCGCCTCCAAGGCGCTCGACAAGGCCGCCAGCAAGGGCGTCATCCACAAGAACCAGGCCGCCAACAAGAAGTCCGCGGTCACCAAGCTCGTCGCGGCCTGATCTGACGGCCCCTCCGGGAGGCGTGACCGGCGGCCCTCTACCCGCCTCCGCCACCCGACCCGCCCCGCGTCAACTTCCGGCCCTCTACCCGGAACCCGTGAGGCGTAGTGACTCCGTACCGCACGCGGCCTGCGTTCGCCACGCGGGTGCGGTACAGCGACAGGCGTCGCGGCTCCGGCCGCGGCGCCTGTCGGCGTTCCGGCGCCGCCTCCGGCCGGGACCTGACGCTCCCTCACGTTCTGCCATGCCACGGTCACCGATATGGTACGTGCGACGCGCTCCGTGCGGATCCCGGTTTGGGGGCTCATCAGATGACGCATCAGGTACCGACCAGGACGGACGGCGGACGGACCCACGCACCGCCGTCGCCCTACCGGCGCCCGCCCCGCCGCAGCCGGCGCCACCTGCTCTGGGGTGCCGCGAGCGCTGCTCTGACCTCGGCGATCTGGGTGGCGGCGGTGCTCACCGTGCCCGGTCTGGTCGCCCCGCCGGGCGGGCGGGCCCCGGACCTCGGGTCCTACCGGGTGGTGGAGGACCTGTGCACCACCGCGAAGCTCAACCGCTTCTCCCAGCTCTACCCGGCGCAGTCCGGCACGCCGTACCACTACTCCACCCGGCACGCGGCGCTGGACGACATGTACTGCAGCAAGTACCTGAAGAAGAGCGCCGGCGACACCGAGTACTCCTCCCTCTACATGCAGGCCCAGCTCCACCGGAAGGTCGACCCCCGGGCCGAGTTCGAGGCCCAGCAGGCCGGCCTGCGGCAGCGCCGGTACCAGGTCACCGAGGTGCCGGAGCTCGGCGAGCAGGCGTACCTCGGCTACCTGGACGACCGCAGCAGCTCGGACCGGAGCTGGCACTACCTCACCCAGGTGCTCTACGTCCGGGACGGCGGGCTGACGTACTACCTCAGCTGGTCCGGCTCCTACCAGGAGGGCAAGGGGGTGGAGCCGGACCGGGAGACCATCCGGCAGGCGCTGCTGATGGACAGCCGGGACCTGCTGCACGCCCTCGGGCAGAGCGCCGCCTGACCACTCGCGCGCGCCAGTGCCCTGACGACCCGCGCGCGCCGGTGCCCTGACGCTCCGTCAGCGCAGGCGGAAGACCGGGCCGCGCGGGGTGAACGGCAGACCGGCGCCCGCCGGCAGCAGGTAGGCGTGCTCGCGGCGGATCCGCAGCACGTCGCACTCGCCGTCGGTGATCAGCAGCACGGGGGCCGACCGGGGGAAGTCCTCGGCCCGCTCCAGCAGGTCGATCCCGGGCTGGAGCACGGTACCGCCCCGGCCGCGCACCCGGACCCGGCCGGCGATCTCGTCGGTGGGCAGGAAGCCGGCGTCGTGCGGGGCGGCGTCGCAGAACACCACCCGGGCGGCCGGCACGTCCCGGGCCGCCGCGTAGGAGGCGATGGCGCCGAGCGCCTTGCCGAGCAGCTGACGGCTCATCGAACCGGAGGTGTCCAGCAGCACCCCGAAGGTGCAGCGGGCCAGCTCCTCGGGCGGGTGATGGCGGCCGGCCCGGGGGATGCCGGGGGTGGACGCCTGCCGCCGGGACGGGCGGGCGTAGCTGCGCACCGGCTGCGGGGAGGGCACGAACTCGTCGAACCAGCGCGCCAGTTGCGCGTCCCAGGGCAGCGGCGGCTGGGACAGTGCGCGGATCTCCTCGACCAGTCCGGCCGGCAGGTACCCGCGCTCCCGGTGGTGCAGCTCGAAGCCCTGCTGGAGGCCGCGCCGGTAGAAGTCGTCCAGGTCGACGTGGTCGCGCACCGGGCCGAGCGGCTCACCGAGGACGTCGCCCCGGCCCTTGCCGGCCAGGGTGGCCAGCCGGCGCAGGCGGCGCTGGTCCCGGACGATCCGGTCGTAGACCTCCTCGGCCGACAGTCCCTTCAACTCCGGGTCGTGCAGCAGCCCTTCGGGCATCTCGCCGACGCCCATCTCCAGTAGCCAGCCGTTGATCAGGTAGTCGGCGGCGACGTTGAAGAGGTACGGATCCCGGCCGCCGCAGCGGTCGCCGTGCCGGAGCGCGGCGTGCAGCATCTCGTGGGCCAGGATGAAGCGCCACTCCTCCTCGCTGTGGTGGCGCAGCGGGTTGAGGTAGATCTCGCCCGCCTCGGCGTTCACCGCCGCGATGGAGATGCCCTGGGCCCGGGCCAGTTCGGCGTCGGCGACCAGGGTGATGCCGGCCGCCAGGCCGCCGAGCAGCGGGTAGCTGGAGACGAACCAGTTGAGCGCCCTGGTCCACGGGCGCTCCGGGACGCGCTCGCCGGTCAGCTCGTCGCGGCGGCCGCCGGCCACGTCCATCGCGGCCGACATGGTGCGGGTCAGCGCGGCGGCGAAGACCGACTGCCAGTCCTCCGGGTCCTGGTGGCCGTACCAGGGGACGAGCAGGTGGTCCGGCCGGCTCCCGGCGGTGCCGGGCACGGGGGGCAGGCCCTCCTCGCGCCAGCGGGCGGCGAGCTGCTCCTCGTCACCGGCCGGGATCCGCTGCGGGGGCGTGACGGGGGCCCGGCCGACCGGGAAGGTGGCCTGGAAGCGGTGCACCACCGCGCAGTCGGCCGCCGTCCGGTACGGGTCGGGCTGGGTGCGCCGACCGCGCTCGGCGGGCAGGTGGCCGAAGCCGAGGTGCAGCAGGCAGTGGGCCAGGGCCCAGGCCCACTCGGCCGGTTCGGCCCGGCGCATCCGGGGGTGGGTGAGGTTGGGGTGCAGGGTGCCGTCGGAGTCGACCACCAGCCAGCCGTCCTCGGGGACGTCCGGGCAGTCCTCGGCACGGCAGACGTCCACCGGGACGGCGGCCAGCGCGTGGTTCTGCCGGACCAGCTGCCAGCCCGCGAAGAACGCCTCCAGGGCCGGATCGCGGGGCTGGGTGCCCTTCTCGGTCGTCCCCGCCCCGCTTCCCCCGCCTCCGCCGCCTCCCCCGCGGCCGCCCCGTGTGCGCCGGCTCACCGACGCGCCTCGACCAGCCGCGGCATGTCGCGGGCGGCCTCGATCAGGAACCAGGACGGCAGCACCGGATTGCCGTCCGCGCCGTCGGCGATCACCGTCTGGGCCACCTCGACCGAGATCTCGGCCAGTTGGACGAGCAGCGACTTGGCCCGGTAGGCGGTCTGCCGGAGCGCGTCGGAGACCTGCTCCTTGCGGGCCGGCAGCTCCTTGACCAGGCGGCCCCGGAAGGCGTCGGCCAGGTAGTACAGCAGGTCGCGGTCCTCCAGGCGGTGCGGCCAGCGGGCGTCGCCCTTGAGGATCGCGTCCAGGCCGTAGGAGTTGCGGACGATCTTGACGTAGCCGCCGAACGACACCGCGTGCTGCGGGGTGAGCAGGCCGTGCGCCAGCACCTTGAGGACGGGCTCCTCCAGGGTGGGGCCGAAGGAGTGCAGGGCGTCCGAGAGCATGTGCCAGGCACGCGGGGTGGAGAACGGCTCCTCGGTCTTCGGCGGGGCCGACCAGAGGTGGTCCGGACGGTCCGTCAGGTAGTCCAGCACCCACGGGTGGATGCCGCTGCCGGCGGCCCAGGCCAGCCAGTCGGTGGAGCTGGCCCGGAGGTGGACGTGGACCAGCCGGTTCACCAGCGCGGAGGCCATCGGACGGGCCAGCGCACCGTCGGTGGCCCGGTTGCCCGCACCGATCACGATCGAGCCGGGCGGCAGCTCGTAGGAGCCGATCCGGCGGTCCAGGATCAGCGAGTAGAAGGCCTTCTGCACGTCCGGGGTGGCCGCGTTCAGCTCGTCCAGGAAGAGGCAGTACGGCTCGGTGCGGGCGATCGACTCGGGCGGGCAGAACCGGGAGCGGCCGTCCTCGGTGATCTGCGGCACCCCGATCAGGTCCTCGGGGGCCAGCTGGGTACCGATCAGGCTGACGCACTCCAGCCCGAGCGAGTCGGCGAACTCCCGCACCAGTGAGGACTTCCCGATGCCCGGTGCACCCCAGAGGAAGACCGGCCGGACGGTGGCCAGCCCGAGCAGCAGCTCGGGGACCTGGGACGGCGACACGGTGACGGCAGCCTGCAACGCGGAGTCTCCTCGGGAGAGTCGGGGGATTCCGCGTCAGTGTGCGGGACGGCCCGGCGGGCCGCACCTGCTTTTCGGGCGGGCCGCCGGCGGCCTGCCGGGTCCGGTGGCGCCGACCGCGCCGCGCCCCCACGGGGCGTGCGGCCGGAAGGGGCAGGCCGGGGCCGGAGGGGGCAGGCCGGGGCCGGAGGGGGCGGGACGGTGGCAGGGGCCGGACGGTGACGGGGCGTCAGTACGGGTGTCAGTACGGGCGGGAGCCCGCGCGAGCGGCCCGGGCGACGGCGACCACCGCACGCTCCAAGGCGTACGCCGGATCGTCGGAGCCGCCCTTCACCGCCGCGTCGGCCTGGGCGATGGCGGTCAGGGCGGAGGCGACGCCGTCGCCGGTCCAGCCGCGCATCTGCTGGCGGACCCGGTCGACCTTCCACGGCGGCATGCCGAGCTCCCTGGCCAGGTCGGCCGGGCGCATGTTCCGCCCGGCGGTGGCGAGGCGGCCGATCGAGCGGACGCCGGAGGCCAGGGCGTAGGTGATGCCGGTGGGCGGCTGGCCGACCGCGAGGGCCCAGCGCAGGCGCTCCAGGGCCTCGGCGGCCCGGCCGGTGACCGCCAGGTCGGCCACCTCGAAGCCGGTCGCCTCGGCCCGGCCACTGTAGTACTTGGCGACCACCGTCTCGTCGATGGCGCCCTCCACGTCGGAGGTCAACTGGCTGCAGGCGGCGGCCAGTTCACGCAGGTCACTGCCGAGCGAGTCGAGCAGGGCCTGGCACGCCTCCGGGGTGGCCGAGCGCCCCAGGGTGCGGAACTCGCCCTTGATGAAGGCCAGCTTCTCCCCCGCCTTGGTGAGCTTGGCGCAGGCCACCTCACGCCCGCCCGCCTTCCGCCCGGCGTCCAGCAGGCCCTTGCCCTTGGCCCCGCCGGCGTGCACCAGCACCATGATGACCTCCTCGACGGGGGCCTCCAGGTACGCCTTGACCTCCTTGACCGAATCGGCCGCGAGGTCCTGGGCCGCCCGGACCACAATCACCTTGCGCTCGGCGAAGAGCGAAGGGGTGGTCAACTCTGCCAGGCTGCCCGGCTGGAGACCGCCCGGGGCGAGGTCCCGCACGTCGGTGTCCGGGTCGGCCGCCTTGGCCGCGGCCACCACCGCCGCGACCGCACGGTCCAGCAGCAGCTCCTCCTGGCCGACCGCGAGGGTCAGCGGGGCGAGCAGGTCGTCGGGTGCGCTCTTCCTTGCCATCGCGTACCAGGATCGCATGCGCAGCCGACAGCACCCCGACGGCTGTGCACAATGGTCCCCGTGACCATGAACGACACCCGACAGTTGCTTGTCTTCCCCGACCGTGACGCCGCCGAGGAGGTGGCCGAGGAACTCTCCGCCCGCTGGCCCGAGCTGGGCGACATCGAGGTCGCCCGGGACGCCCTGGCCGGCGAGGACGACGCCGAGGACGCCCAGTGGGTGGTGGCCGTCGATCCCCCCGAGGACGGCTGGACCCCGGCCCAGCTCGGCGCCCTGGACGCGCTCGCCTCCGACCAGGACGGCTGGCGCGAGGAGAGCTGACCCGCACCGCACCACCACGTGGCCCCCGCTCCCGGGCGGGGGCCACCGACCGACCCGGGGCGACGCCCCGGGGGCGCAGCGGGACGACCCGCACGACCCCATGGCTGCACGACCCCACGACCGTACGGCTGCGCGACTGAACGGCTGTGCGACTCCGCGACTGTCAGGGTGGGACCGGGAATCCCTGGCACCCCGTCAGCCGAGCCGCGATCATGGGCCGCATGGACATGGACCGCCGCGAACTCGCCGACTTCCTCCGCCGCTGCCGGGAACGGATCAGCCCCCAGGACGTCGGCCTGCCGGCCGGCACCCGGCGGCGCACCCCGGGGCTGCGGCGCGAGGAGGTCGTCCAGCTCGCCGGCATGTCGGCCGACTACTACATCCGGCTGGAGCAGGGCCGCAGCCCGCAGCCGTCCCCGCAGATCCTCGCCTCGCTGACCAGGGCGCTGCGGCTGAGCGAGGACGAGCGCGACCACCTCCACCTGCTCGCCGGCCACCGGCCGCCGGCCGGCCGCCAGAGCGGCACCTTCATCCAGCCCGGGCTGCTCTACCTGCTCGACCAGCTCAAGGAGACCCCGGCCCAACTGCTCAGCGACCTGGGCGATCTGCTGGCCCAGAACGACATGGCCACCGCACTGTTCGGCACCGTCTGCTCGGTCCGGGAGGACGAACGGAACGTGCCCTGGCGCTGGTTCACCGACCCCACGGTCCGGGCGGCCTACCCCGTCGAGGAGCACGACCGGCTCAGCCGGGTGCACGTCGCCGACCTCCGCGCGGCGGTGGCCCGGCGGGCCGGGGACGCGGCCTCGACCGCGCTGGTGCGGCGGCTCTCGGGAGCCAGCGAGGAGTTCCGCGAGCTCTGGGAACTGCACGAGGTGGCCGTCCGGCGGACCAGCCGGATGCGCGTGGACCACCCGGCCGTCGGGCCGATCAACCTCGACTGCCAGACCCTGCTCACCCCGGTCGAGGACCAGCGGCTGCTGATCTTCACCCCGCCGCCGGGCACGGCGGACATCAACCACCTGGAACTGCTGCGCGTGGTGGGCACGGAGCGGTTCAGCCCCACCGGATGACGCGTCGTGGGTGAACTGCGCGGCCGGACGTTCGGGGAGGGTCCCGAGGAAGGGCGTGCCGGGATCTCGGCGCGCCCTCTCTCCGTCAGCTCCGCGTGCGGGAACGAACGCGCATTCCGGAAACGGCCCGGCGCAGTCGCCACGGTGTCAGGACCACGGCGGCGAGGCCGGCCGACACGGCCAGTGCCGCAACGGCCCAGCAGGCCGGCTGGGCGACCGGCTGCTCGCTCCAGACCCACCAGCGCACCGCCCCGGTGGCATCGCGGTCCCAGTAGGTGAGGGGGAGGAAGCTCCCGAGCGGCAGGACCCAGGCCAGCCGCCACCCGAAGACCCTCCCGGACACCAGGGCGAGCCCGATCCAGACGATCCTTGTCAGGCGAACCTCCGATATCACCCGCCGTGGCCGACAGGTGTGCTGACGGCCCGTCGGGTCACGGCATGCAGGGTCGCGGGGGTGCCGAGGACGGCGATGGCTCCGGCCCGATCGGTGCGCAGGACGGTGGCCCCCAGCGCGGTGAGCTCCGCGACGGTGCGGGCCGAGGGATGGCCGTAGGGATTCCCCTCGCCGCAGGAGATCAGCGCCAGCCGGGGGCGCAGGGCGGCGGTCAACTCCCGGTCCTGATGGGCTGATCCGTGGTGCGCCACCTTGAGGACGTCCACCCGGGGCAGTCCGGCGCGGGCCCGGAGCGCGGCCTGCGCCGGTGGTTCGAGATCGCCCAGCAAGGCGATCCGCAGGGCGTCGGGCGGCTCCCCGGCGGTGACCAGCAGGGCGATGCTGGCGTTGTTCGCCCCCGGAGTGGAGGGGCCCAACGGGTCTGCCGGCCACAGGACTTGCCAGGACAGGCCGGGCCCGGCGGTACGGCGCTCGTCCTGCCGGGCCGGCAGCACCGGCACCTGCTCGGCCGCCGCCCAGGCCAGCACCCGGGACCGCTCCCCCGGCGGCTGGTCCAGGGTGGTGACCTGGAGCGCGCCCACCGCGCGGCCGTGCAGCACACCTGGCAGCCCCTCGACGTGGTCCGCGTGGTAGTGGCTGAGGATCAGCAACGGGACCTCGGTGATGTCGAGTTGGCGCAGACAGCGGTCTGCGGCTGCCGGGTCGGGGCCGGTGTCCACCACCACCGCACTGCCCGGCCGTCCGGGCACCGGGAGCACCGTCATGTCGCCCTGCCCAATGTCACACATGACGAGGCGCCAGCCCTCGGGAGGCCAGCCGGTCGCCAACCGGACCAGCGGGGGCGGCCGGAGCAGCGCGATCAGCAGGGCCGGGAGGAGGACGGCTGCCAGGAGGGTGCGCGGACGGCTGCGGCGGCCGAAGGGGCGGGCCGCCCAGACCAGGGCCAAGGTCGCCAGCGCCAGCAGGGCGCAGCCGAACAGGCCTGCGGGCCAGTCGAGTTGAGCCCCGGGGAGGGCCGCGCCGTGCCGGGCCACGGCGACCAGCCAGCCCGTCGGCACGGCGGCGAGGTCGGCCAGCAAGCGGGCCGCGGGGAGGGAGAGCGGTGCGACCGCCAGGGTGGCGAAGCCGAGCAGGGTGGCCGGGGCCACCGCCGCCTCGGCCAGCAGGTTGCACGGCACCGCGACCAGGCTGATCCGGGGCGCCAGCAGGATGGTGGCAGGGGCGCAGAGCGCCTGCGCGGCGGCGGTGGCCCCGACCGCGCCGGCCAGCCACTCGGGCCAGCCCCGGGCTCGGAGCGCGGCCGTCCAGCGCGGGCCGAGGGTGAGCAGACCGGTGGTGGCGAGGACCGAGAACAGGAAGCCGAACGACCGGGCCAGGTACGGGTCCACCAGCAGCAGCACCAGCACGGCGCCCGCCAGTGCGGGCAGTGCCTGGCGGGGGCGGCCGAGGGCCAGGGCGAGCAGGCCGACCAACCCGGTGGCCGCTGCCCGCAGGACGCTCGGCTCGGGCCGGCAGACCGTCACGAAGGCCACCGTCAGGACGGCTCCCAGCAGCGCGGTGGTGCGCAGCGGCAGACCGAGCAGCCCGGCCAGCCCGCCCCGACCGGCGGTGCTCGCACGGGCCGAGGCTCCCGTCAGGACGGCCAGCACGATGGCGAGGTTGGCGCCGGAGACAGCGGTGAGGTGGCCGAGATCGGTGGCCCGGAAGGCGTCCGCCACCTCCGACGGCAGCCGGGTGGTGTCGCCCACCACGAGGCCCGGGAGCAGGCCCCGGGGATCGGCGGGCAGGTGGTCACTGGCGTCCCGCAGCCCGGCCCGCAGCCGGGCGGCGGCCCGCTGGGCCGCGCTCGGCCCGGCCAGCAGGTGCGGCGCTCCCTGCACCACCAGGGCGGCGGCGGTGCTGCGGTACTCCTCGGCGGGGGGCAGCACCCGGGCCCGGGTGCGCAGCCGGGTGGACGGCACCACCTCCCCCCACGCCCCGGTGTCCTGGGCCCGGACGATCAGGGTGACGGGGGTGTGGGTGCGGATGCCGTCCGCCCGGTCGACGGTCGCCTCGACCACCAGCAGGGCCTGGCCGGGCGTGGTGCCCCTGGTGTGGGAGGAGCGGGGCTCGGGGTCACCCGTGACGGTCAACTCGACAGTGGTCAGTACGGGCGGGGCGGACGGGCCGGCCGGAACGGCGGGGCTGGACGGGCCGGCGGAAGCGGAGGGGCGGGACGGGTCCGGTACCGGTCCGGCGGTCGGTGCGGCGGGCACTGACGGGGCGTCGGCCGGCGGCGGTGCGGCGGCGGCCCTGGCCAGCTCCGGGATCGGGCCGCGCTGCAGATCGGCGGTGTGCAGGGTGGTGACGGCGGCGGCGGTCCCGGCCGCCAGCAGGACGGCGGCCACTAGTGCGCCGGCCCGGCGCACCCCGCGCAGGGCGAGCAGAGCGGCGACGGCCAGCAGCAGGGCGCCGCCGATCAGGTACGGCCGCTCCCGGGCACCGAGGCCCAGCACCGTGGCGGTGACCGCCCAGACCACGGCGGTGGGGAGCAGCAGCCTGAGGTCGGGCGGCTCGGGAGCAGCGGGGGAAGCGCTGCCGGCAGCGGCGGTCATCGGTGCACCTCCGGCGGGGTGACGGTGGGTCAGCCGCTGCTCAGAGCGTCAGCAGGGCGCGGAGGTCGGCGAGCTTCCGCTCACCGATGCCGCTGACTTCGCGCAGTTGGTCGAGCGAGCGGAACGGCCCGTGCTCCTGACGGTGCTGGAGGATGCGCTGGGCCAGTGTCGGGCCGACCCCGGGAAGGGTGTCCAGCTGCTCCCTGGTCGCCCGGTTGACGCTGATCGGCCCGGCGGCAGGCGCGGCGGCTCCGGCCCCCGCGCCCACACCCACGCCCGCACCCGCCGGGGCACCGCCCACCAGGATCTGCTCACCGTCCGTCAGCACCCGGGCCAGGTTCAGCCCGTCGGTCACGGTGTCGGGCAGCGGTCCGCCCGCCGAGGCCAGGGCATCCGCCACCCGCGCACCGCCGGGCAGCGTGCGGAGGCCGGGGTGGTGGACCCGGCCCGCGACGTCGACCACCACCGTCGGGCCGCTCGGCGGCTCCTGCGACCCCTGCGGCCCCGACGGCGGTCCGCTCCCCGCGCGGGCGCCGGGCGGTGAGGTGGCGGCGGCCACCGCCGCTACCGCCGGAACGGCGACCCGGCCCGGACGACCCAGCCAGAAGTGCTGCACGGCGTAGCCGACGGCGAGCAGGAGCAGCACCGACAACCCGACCACCGCCCGCCGGTCGAGCAGCAGGCCGAGCGGGAGCTGACGGCCCGCCAGGACGCCGTCCACCGGCCCACCGTCCATCCGCCCACCAGGCTCCGACAGGCACTCCCCGGGCCCGGCGCGCGGCAGGCCGGGGCCGTCCGGGCCGGGGGCCGCGCCCGGCCCTGGGCGGGGACGGGCGCGCCGTGGCGGCACCGGCTCGGTCGGGACCCCGGCCGTACGGAACGCCGTCCCCGGTCCTCCCGGAGCCGACGGACCGGGCAGGCCCTCCGTCGGGTGCGGTCCTGGCGGCACGAAGAGGTGGGCCACTCGGCCACGGACGGTCTCGGTGGTCTCGCGTCGGCGGGCCGCGCCCGGCGTCATCGTTCGCATGAGCAGGACGCTAGGACCGCTCGTCCACCCTGCTGAGAGACCGTCACCAGCCTGTGGAGAACCGGGGCCTGTGGATGACCGAGGTCCCTCGGACGAGGGAGTTTCAGCGCGGCGCGACCACCACGGCCAGCAGCCCGGGCCCGACGTGGGCCCCGATCACCGCACCGACCTCCAGCACCGTCAGCTCCCGCAGGCCGG
This sequence comes from Kitasatospora sp. NPDC096147, assembly GCF_044763225.1. NCBI lineage: Bacteria > Bacillati > Actinomycetota > Actinomycetes > Kitasatosporales > Streptomycetaceae > Kitasatospora > Kitasatospora sp. NPDC096147. The sequence goes on from NZ_JBIWFX010000003.1 coordinate 672,287, forward strand.
GCACCCGGGCCCGCAGCCGCTCCGCCAGGGGCTCCGCCCGATCGGCGGCGGCCAGGTGGTGCACGGTGATGTCCACCTCGTCGGCACCGGCCCGCTCCACCGCGATCTCCTCCAGCCGGGCGATCGCCTTCGAGGCGGTACGCACCTTCTCCAGGGGCTCGATCCGGCCGCCCGCAAGGTGCAGCAAGGGCTTCACCGAGAGCGCGGAGCCGAGCAGCGCCTGCGCGGCGCCGATCCGGCCGCCCCGGCGCAGGTACTCCAGGGTGTCCACGTAGAAGAAGCCGCTGATCCGCTCCGCCCGGTCGGCCACGGCCGCCGCCACATCGGCGGCGAGCTCGGCCGCGTCCCGGCCACCGGCACCGTCCCGGCCACCCGCACCGCCGTCCCGGCCACCCGCACCGTCGAGGCCGCCCTGCGGCCGACCACCGGCACCACTCCCGATCGCCTCGGCGGCGGCCAGCACGCAGTGTCCGAGGGCCATCCCGACCAGTCGGCTGTCCACCACCTCCACCGGCAGCGGCGCCTCGGCGGCGGCCAGCCGGGCGGCCTCGACGGTGCCGGAGAGCTCGGCGGAGATGTGCACCGAGACGACCGCCTCGGCACCGGCCTCGGCCGCCGCCCGGTAGGCCGCCGCGAAGGTCTCGGGGCTGGGCCGGGAGGTGGTGACGCGCTGTCTGGCGCGCAGGGCCTCGGCGACGTCCTTCGGAGAGATCTCGACGCCGTCGGCCAGCACCTCGTCCCCGACCACCACGCTCAGCGGGACCACCGCGATCCCGTGCCGGTCGACCGCCTCCTCGGGGAGGTAGGCCGTGGAGTCGGTCACGAGGGCGATGCGGCGGGACATGAGGCGGAGGTTACTCCCCCCTCCCCGCCACGGACACCCGGGGGACCTCCCGGCCGGCGGGCGGACGGGGAGCCGGGCCGGGCAGCCGGGCCTGGGCCCGGTCGTCTCAGGACTTCCGCAGACGCTGCGTCAGGTCGACCGCCAGTCCGAGCAACTGCTCTGCGGTGGCCGGCCGGTCGTTGCTGATCGCCTTGCGCTCCGGCCGCCCCGTCGACCCGGCCGCCGACGCACCGGCCGCCGAGCCGGACGTGGCCCGGGACGCCGCTCCCGGCGCCGAGCCGGCCCCGGAGGAGGCCCCGGCACCGCCGGCGGACGGAAGGCCGGTGTCCCAGTGCCGCAGCGCACCCGCCTCGGTCTCGCACTCGTCCGCCAGCCGCGCCAACTCCTCGTCGGCGAACCGCTGCATCCGGTCCTGGGCCGCCCACCGCATCGACTCGGCGGCGTGCGTGATCCGCTCGGCCCGCTCCCGCAGCGCGGGCAGCTTGTCGGCCACCCGGCCGGCATCGGGCTCCAGCTCCAGCGCCTTCAACTCGCCGTCCAGCTCGGCCGCGTGGGCGTCCAGCCGGGTCAACAGCTGGAGCGACTCGGCGAGTTGGGAGTCCTCGACGGCACCGGCCGCGAGCACCTTGCGGGTGGAGTCGAGCGAGGTGCGGAGCGCGAGCCGGACGGCCGAGATCTGGCCCGGTGCGCCCGGCTTGGCGAAGGTCTTGGCCTTCAGGGTGGCGGTCTCGATGGCCCGTCGGGCGTTCGCCTCCTGCTGGGAGATCTTCCGGGCGGCGGCCTTCCCGGCCTTCACCGCACCGACCGTGAGCATGATCAGCAGGGCCACCACGAACAACACACCGAGGCCGACCACCACGCCGAGCGCGTCCATCACGTGCCACCTTCCGGGAGACCGACCGAGGGCTCCACAGTAACCGCACACCTGCCCGGAGAACCCGTGCGGTAAGGGTCCGACGGGCAGAGATCAGGGACAGCTCAGGGGTACCCCGAATCCCCCGGCCCACCCCGAACCACCGACCCACCCCGAACCACCGACCCACCCCGAAGTCCCGGCCCACCCCGAAGTCCCGACCCGCACCCCGGGCCCGCCCATCACCCCGGGCCACCCCGGGAACGCGGCAGGGCCGCCCCTCACCAGGAGGAGCGGCCCTGCCGACGGGGCGTCAGCCCGTGACGATGTTGACCAGCTTCGGCGCCCGCGCGATCACCTTGCGCACCGCCGCGTCCCCGATCGCCGCGACCACGGCCGGGTCGGCCAGCGCCAGCGCCTCCAGCTCGGCGTCGGTGATGGCCGGCGGCACCTCCAGGCGGGCCTTCACCTTGCCCTTGATCTGGACCACGCAGGTGACGGTCTCGTCCACCACGTACGCCGGGTCGGCCACCGGGTAGTCGGCGTAGGCCAGCGAGCCCTCGTGGCCCAGTCGGCGCCACAGCTCCTCGGCGATGTGCGGGGCCAGCGGAGCGATCATCAGCACCTGCTGCTCGGCCACCTGACGCGGCGTCGAACCGCGCTTGACCAGGTGGTTGTTCAGCTCGATGGCCTTGGCCACGGCGGTGTTGAAGCGCAGGCCCGCCATGTCACCGCGGATGCCGTCGATGGTCTTGTGCAGCACCCGCAGGGTGGCCTCGTCGGCCTCCTCCTCGCTGACCACCAGCTCGCCGGTGGTCTCCGAGACGATGTTGCGCCACAGCCGCTGCAGGAAGCGGTAGGAGCCGATCACCGCGCGGTCGTCCCACGGGCGGGAGACGTCCAGCGGGCCCATCGACATCTCGTACAGGCGCAGGGTGTCCGCACCGTACTGGTCGGCGAACTCGTCCGGGGCGATGGCGTTCTTCAGCGACTTGCCCATCTTGCCGGCCTCGCGCTTGACCTTCTCGCCCTGCCAGAAGAACTCGCCGTCGATCTCCTCCACCTCGGCCGCCGGCACCGGGAAGCCCCGGTCGTCGCGGTAGACGTCGGCGGTGATCATGCCCTGGTTGTACAGCTTGTGGAACGGCTCGACCGAGGACACGTGGCCCAGGTCGTGCAGCACCTTGTGCCAGAAGCGGGCGTACAGCAGGTGCAGCACCGCGTGCTCGGCCCCGCCGACGTACAGGTCGGCGCCGCCGCCCGGCTTCTGCTCGGTCGGGCCCAGCCAGTACTGCTCGTTGGCCGGGTCGACGACCTTCTCGGCGTTGGCCGGGTCGATGTAGCGCAGCTCGTACCAGCAGGAGCCGGCCCAGTTGGGCATGGTGTTGGTCTCGCGGCGGTACTTCTTCGGGCCGTCGCCCAGGTCCAGCTCGACGTTGACCCACTCCTCGTTCCGCGACAGCGGGGTCTTCGGCGAGGAGGTCGAGTCGTACGGGTCGTAGGTGTGCGGCGAGTAGTCCTCGACCACGGGGACCTCGACCGGCAGCATCGAGTCGGGCAGTGCGTGCATCACGCCGTCCTCGTCGTAGACGATCGGGAAGGGCTCGCCCCAGTACCGCTGGCGGCTGAACAGCCAGTCGCGCAGGCGGTAGTTGACGGTGCCCTCGCCGATGCCGCGCCCGGCCAGCCAGGCGGTGGCGGCGGCCTTGGCCTCGACCACCGACAGGCCGTCCAGCGACAGGCCGTCCTGCGACGGGTCCCCGTGCACCGAGTTGACGATCACCGAGTCGTAGCTGTCGAAGGAGTCGTCCCACTCGGCCGGGTCCTCGGAGCGGCCGTCGGTCGGGCGCACCACGCAGCGCATCGGCAGGTCGAAGGCACGGGCGAAGGCGAAGTCGCGGGTGTCGTGCGCCGGGACGGCCATGATGGCGCCGGTGCCGTAGCCCATCAGCACGTAGTCGGCGATGAAGACCGGCACCTGCTCGCCGCTGACCGGGTTGGTCGCGTACGCGCCGGTGAAGACGCCGGTCTTGACCTTGGCGTCGACCTGGCGCTCGACGTCCGACTTCGCGGCGGCCTCCGCGCGGTACTTGGCGACGGCCTCGGCCGGGGTGGCCGCGCCGCCCTTCCAGTCCTCGTGCGCGCCGGCCGGCCAGGCGGCCGGGACGATGCCGTCGACCAGCTCGTGCTCGGGCGCCAGCACCATGTAGGTGGCGCCGAACAGGGTGTCGGGGCGGGTGGTGAAGACGGTGATCGCGCCGCCGTCGGTGGCGAACTCGACCCGGGCGCCCTCGGAGCGGCCGATCCAGTTGCGCTGCTGCAGCTTGATCGCCTCGGGCCAGTCCAGCAGGTCCAGGTCGGCGATCAGGCGGTCGGAGTAGGCGGTGATCCGCATCATCCACTGACGCAGGTTCGACTTGAAGACCGGGAAGTTGCCGCGCTCGGACTTGCCGTCGGAGGTGACCTCCTCGTTGGCCAGCACGGTGCCCAGGCCGGGGCACCAGTTGACCGGCACCTCCTTGGAGTAGGCCAGCCGGTACTCGCCCAGCAGCTCGTCCCGCTCCGTGCCGGACAGCGCGGCCCAGGCACGCCCGCCCGGCACCTCGCGCTCGCCGGACTCGAACTGCGCGACCAGCTCGGCGATCGGGCGGGCCTTCTGCGCGGCCTCGTCGTACCAGGACTCGAAGATCTGCAGGAAGATCCACTGGGTCCAGCGGTAGTAGTCCGGGTCGATGGTGGCGATCGACCGGCGGGAGTCGTGGCCCAGGCCCAGGCGGCGCAGCTGGCGCCGCATGTTGTCCATGGCCGCCTCGGTGGTGATCCGGGGGTGCTGGCCGGTGGCGACGGCGTGCTGCTCGGCCGGCAGGCCGAAGGCGTCGTAGCCCAGGGTGTGCAGCACGTTGTGGCCGGTCATCCGCTGGTAGCGGGCGTACACGTCGGTGGCGATGTAGCCCAGCGGGTGGCCCACGTGCAGGCCCGCGCCCGAGGGGTACGGGAACATGTCCATGATGAAGCTGTGCGGCTTGGCGACCACGTCACCGGCCGAGGGGTCGGCCAGCGCGCCGGTCGGGTTGGGGGCGTCGAACGTCCCCTCCTTCTCCCAGACGTCCTGCCAGCGGGACTCGATCTCGGCGGCCAGCGCGGCGCCGTAGCGGTAAGGCTCGGTGGCGGCGGCCTCGGCCGCGGCGGGGGTCGTCTCGCTCATGGTCCTTCGGGCTCCATCTGGGTCTTGGTGCGCGAACAGCGGCTTCGGAAAACAAAAAAGCCCCTCGCAGGAGGGGACGCCACGCCGACTCCGGCCCCCGGGCCGGCACTGGTCAGCGCGGCCGGCTAAGAAGCAGGCGCACGGTTCGCATGGCCAACAGGGTACCGCACCGCCCTCCGGCGGCTGTCAAGGCATTCGGGAGCGCGCCCCGGCCCCGCCCGACGAGGCGTCAGGCCCGCTGGTCGAACTCGCGCAGCGCCCGCGCCACCCGGGCCGACTGCATCCCGGCCGCCAGCCGCCGGGCCTCCTCGACGGTCGAGGCCGCCGCCTCGTGGTCCCCGGTCCGGCGGTACGACCCGGCCAGACGGACCATCAGCAGCGCCTTCCCCCGGGCCCGTTGGGGTGCCAGCACGGCCACCGCCGAGGCCAGCAGCCGCTGGGCCCGCGCGTGGTCGCCGAGGAAGAGGTGCGCCTCGCCGATCATGCCCTCCAGGTCGGCCAGCTCCTGGGTGGGCCCGCCACCCCCGTCCGGGTCCTCCGCCAGGGCCCGGAAGGCCCGCTCGGCCACCGCCTCGGCGCTGATCTGCTCGCCCTTGCGGCCGTGCGCCCGGGCGATCCGGCCCAGTTGGAGCGCCCGCTCACGGGGCGTCAGCACCTGGTCGGCGGCGCGCAGCGCGGTGGAGAGCATGGCGACCGGGTCCAGCCCGCGCCCGCCGGAGGCGTAGGTGGCCTGCACCGCCAGGCAGCCGACCACGCTGACCCCGAGCCTCGGGTCCCCGCTGACGTGCGCGGCACGCAGCGCGGCGACGAAGGCCCGCTGGGCGGCGGCGTCGTTGCCCAGGTCGTAGCTGGCCCAGCCGACCAGCCGGGCGGTCCGGCTGGCCGCCCCGTACAGCTCCCGGCCGAGCACCTCGTCGTACGCGCCGAGCTCCAGCAGCTTGCCGATCACGTCCAACTCGGCCCTGGCCAGGCCGAGTATCAGGCCGCCGCCGTAGGCCCGCTCCAGCCGCTGCTGGCTCTCGTAGCCCAGCCGCAGGTCGGCGATCTGCTCGGCGGCGATCCGCAGGGCGCCCTCGCCGCCGGTGAGTCCGGGCGGCGGGGAGGCCCAGTCCTTGGCGGCCTGGAGCAGCTCGTCGCCCCGGAACAGGTCGGTCAGGCGCACCGGGCCGGTGTCCGCGCCGGCCTCGCGGAGCGCGGTCTGGGCGGTGTCGGCGGTCCACGGGTCGGTGAGCAGCCGGGGCGAGAGCGCCTTGGCCCCCCGGCCGCTGCCCATCCGGCCCCAGAGCTGCTCGTAGGTGACCGCGATGCCGAGCGCCCCGCCGAGCACCTCGCAGACCGTCTGGTCGTGCGGACTGCGCGGCACCATCCCCCGGTCCCGCCACTTGTAGGGGGCCGTGGAGCTGATCGCCAGGCCGCCCGGGAGCACCGCGTTCACCTCGCGGGCCAGCCGCTCCGGGTTCCAGCCGAGCTGGTGCAGGGCGCGGGCCAGTTCCTCGTTCCGTCGGCGTTCCAGGTCGGCCATGGTCCAGACGGTACCCCTCCCGTGCCAACGGGCGGGTGGCTGCGGGCAAACGGAAGAGGCCGCCTCCCGGTCCCGGGAGGCGGCCTCTTCTTCTGTGGAGCTACGGAGAATTGAACTCCGGACCTCTTGCATGCCATGCAAGCGCTCTACCAACTGAGCTACAGCCCCGCGTCTTCCGGCGTTTCCCCCGGCGACACCCGTAACTTTACACGCTCACCGGGCCACGCCCTAATCGCTTTCGGGCCCACCGACCGGGGACGCACGAAGGCCGCCTCCCCAGGAGGGAGACGGCCTTCGTGTCGCTGTGGAGCTACGGAGAATTGAACTCCGGACCTCTTGCATGCCATGCAAGCGCTCTACCAACTGAGCTACAGCCCCGCGTGCCGCACGGACCTGACGGACCGTTCGATGCGGAGTGGAGCTACGGGGAATTGAACCCCGGACCTCTTGCATGCCATGCAAGCGCTCTACCAACTGAGCTACAGCCCCGCACCCGGAGGACCTCCCGCCGACCTTCCGGTCTGCGTTCTTTCCTGCGAACGAGGAAGACTCTAGCTGGTCAGGGCCGGAACTGCGAAATCCGGCCCGGTCCGGGGCCCCTGCCTCAGGTCTCGTCGCCGATGACCGGCTGCGGCAGCGTGCCCGCGTTGTGCTCCAGCAGACGCCAGCCCCGCGCGCCGGGGCCGAGCACCGACCAGCAGCAGTTCGAGAGACCGCCGAACCGCTCCCACTGGGCCGGCTCCAGGTCGAGCAGGCGGCCGAGCATGGTGCGGATGGTGCCACCGTGGCTGACCACCACCAGGGTGCCGTCCTCGGGCAGCTTCTCCACCGCCGCGAGCACCACCGGGACGGACCGGTCGGCCACCTCGGTGCTCAGCTCGCCACCGCCCCGGCGGACCGGCTCGCCCATCGCCCAGGCCTCGTACTCCTCGGGGAAGCGGGCCCGGATCTCACTGTTCGTCAGCCCCTGCCACTCGCCCGCGTAGGTCTCCCGCAGGCCCTCGTGGTGGTCCACCGTCAGGCCGGTGACCTTGGCCAGCTCGGCGGCGGTGCGCCGGGCCCGCTTGAGGTCGGAGGAGATCAGCAGGTCGGGCTTGAGCCCGGAGAGCAGCCGGGCCGCCCGCTGGGCCTGGAAGACGCCCTGGTCGGTGAGCTCGATGTCGGTGCTGCCCTGGAAGCGGCTCTCCAGGTTCCAGGAGGTCTGGCCGTGGCGCCAGAAGACGATGCGCGGGCCCCGCGCCTTGCCGCTCAGCTCGCGTCCTCGGTGACCTCGTCGGCCTCACCGGTGGCGTTGCCGGCCAGGTCGGTCAGCACGCTCTCCGGGCGGTTCCGGGTGCCCAGCGCGTCGGCCGGGATGGGCAGCTCGGGGCAGTCCTTCCAGAGGCGGTCCAGCGAGTAGAAGGAGCGCTCCTCGGAGTGCTGGACGTGCACCACGATGTCCAGGTAGTCCAGCAGGATCCAACGGCCCTCGCGCTCGCCCTCACGGCGGACGGGCTTGATGTCGAGCTGCTCGCGCAGCTGGTCCTCGATCTCCTCGGCGATGGACTTCACCTGGCGGTCGTTGGCGGCCGAGGCGATCAGGAAGGCGTCGGTGATCGACAGCACGTCGCTGACGTCGAAGGCGATGATGTCGTGGGCCAGCTTGTCGGCGGCCGCCTGGGCGGCGACGTTGATCAGGTTCTGGCTGTGCTCGGTGGCAGTCACGGTGTACTTCCGGTCGGCTGTCTGGGATTCGCCTTCCAGGATCTCACGAACCGCCGTCGCCCCCGTCGGATAAAACCGGGGGCGACGGCGGGCGGGCCGGCCCGCTACTGCTTCGGGGCGGTGTAGTCCTTGCCCAGCACGACCACCAGGTCGGCGTTCTGGGCACCGGTGACCTTCTTCACCGCCTCCTCCTTGAAGCCCAGCGCGGTGGCCAGCGACTTGGCGGCGGCCTGCTTGGCGTCGTCGGTGTAGCGGATCTCGCTGGCCGGCTGGACGGCCGCCTTGGCCCCGGTCGGCAGCACCTCCAGGCCGCCGTTGGTGACCTGGACCGCGGCGGTGGTGGCCGCCTCGTCGCTGCCGCTGGCGTTCAGGATGCTCACCCGGGTGGTGGCGGTGGCCGCCTTGGCCTTGCCGACGGTGCCGCCGAGCACCTCCTTCACCTGGGCCCCTGCGGTGGCCTCGTCCAGGGTGCCGTCCGGCTGCACCTTGAGCGTGGAGACCGTCAGCTTGCCGCCCTGGGTGTAGCGGGCCAGCTGGGCCAGCACCCCGCCGAGGGCGGGCTCGGGCAGCGAGGGGTCGAGCACCGAGCCGACCCGGCGGACGGTGTCCTGGGCCTCCTTGGCGTCGGCCGGCATCACCTTCAGCACCGCCGCCATCACCTGGCCGAAGCGGGCCAGCTGGGCGTCGGCCGGCTCGCCGGGCGCCTGGTAGGTGGCGTAGAGCACCGCAGCCGGGCCGCTGAGCGTGACGTTCTTCCCGATCGGGGCCAGCTCCTTGCCGGTGGCGTCCTTCACCTGGACGTCGGTGTCCACCCTGATGGAGCCGAGCTGGGCCACCAGCCGGTCCAGGTACGGGGTGTCCAGCCGCCAGGTGCCGGCCACCGGGGCACCGAGCACGGTGGCCAGGCCCTCCCGGGTGGCCGCCGCGCCGAGGGCGTCCATCGACCTGCCGAGCACCTCGGTGCCGGTGTCCCCGCTGCTGGGCAGCTTGAGCCCGTCCGGCAGCAGCAGCACGCTCGCCTTCCCGCCGGACTGGTCGTTCACCAGCAGGGCGGTGGAGACCTTGCCCTGACGGTCCTTCAGGTGCAGCACGTTCACCGTGCGGCCGCCGGCCGCCACCACCGCAGCGTCCGAGCCGCCGAGCTCGCCCTTCCACCAGAGGTAGCCGACCGTGCCGCCGCCGGCCAGCGCCAGCACCAGCAGCGCCCCGATCGCCCGGGTGCGCAGCTTGCGGCGGCGCTCGTCCCGGCGCTCGGTGCGGGACTCGGCGAACTTCAGCCAGTCGATGACGTCCTCGGCCTGGTCCACCTCCTCGTCCACGAAGGTGAACTCACCGGTCGGGTAGTCGCCGCCGGCCTTGGGCGCGGCCTTGGCAGCGGGCCGGGTGGACGCGGCGGGCCGCGGCGCCGGCGGGGTGACGGGGGCCGGCGCCGGGGCGGCCGGGGCCACCGGCTCGGGCTGCGGCACGGCTGCGGGCCGGACCGGCTGCCGGGGCTCCTGGGGCTGCTGGTAGTACTGCGGCGCCTGGGGCTGCTGCGGCTGCGGCTGGTACGGGTCCTGGACGTACGCCTGCTGCTGCCCGTAGTCCTCGTAGTACTGGGGCTGCTGCGGCTGCTGGGGCTGGTAGTACTGCTGCTGGTACGGGTCCTGGACGTACGCCTGCGGCTGCTCCGGCTGGACGTACTGCGGCTGCCCGTAGGCGTCGTAGTAGACCTGCGGCTGCGGCGGCTGCTGCTGGTACGGGTCCTGCGGGTACCACTCCTGCTGCCCGCCGCCCTGCTGCTGACCGCCCGTCACGCCGTACCCCCTCGCGCGTACAGCTCCCGCTTGTGGATGTACCGGACCACACCGTCCGGCACCAGGTACCAGACCGGTGCGCCCTTGGCGACCCTGACCCGGCAGTCGGTGGAGGAGATGGCCAGCGCGGGCACCTCGACCAGCGAGACGCCGCCGGCCGGCAGGCCCGCGTCGGAGAGTATGTGGCCGGGGCGGGTGCAGCCGATGAAGTGGGCGAGCTCGAAGAGCTCGTCCGAGTCGCGCCAGGAGAGGATCTGGGCCAGCGCGTCGGCGCCGGTGATGAAGAACAGGTCCGCGTCCGGGTGCTCGGCCCGCAGGTCCCGCAGGGTGTCCACGGTGTAGGTGGGGCCCTCGCGGTCCACGTCGATCCGGCTGACCGAGAACTGCGGGTTCTCGGCGGTGGCGATGACCGTCATCAGGTAGCGGTCCTCGGCGGGGGTGACCTGCCGGTCGCTCTTCTGCCACGGCTGGCCGGTCGGCACGAAGACCACCTCGTCGAGGTGGAAGGCGCTCGCCACCTCGCTCGCGGCGACCAGGTGCCCGTGGTGGATCGGGTCGAAGGTGCCGCCCATCACGCCGAGGCGCTTGCGTGCCCGCTCACCGGCGGCCTTGGCCTGCTGTCCCATGCCGCCACACCTTACGCGAACCCCGTCGCGGCCGGGCAAGCCCGCCCGGCCGCCGGGTGCGCGCTGCCGCCGGTCAGCGGTCGCGGTTGAAACGGGTGGTGATGAAGAGGAGGAGGAGCAGGATGAACAGGCCCGCGCCACCGGTCAGGTAGGGGTTCAGGCTCTCGTGGTTGCCGCCCTCGCCGCCGCCGTTGGCCAGCTGGGTCAGGAGGGGCAGTGCGTTGTGGCTCATGGTCGGCAGGACCTTCTCGACTCGGTGAGGGGGCCAGGGCGCGGGCCGGTGCGACCCACCGGCCCATCGTACGGGGCACCCCCGCGCAACCGCGCGGCGCCCCACCGCGTCTGACGCTCCGGCAGGGGTGGCGCCGGGGCGGCGGACGGAGTGTCAGTTGTTCCGGTTGGCCCGGGCGATGGCCCAGCCGAGCAGGCCGACGCCGACCACGCTGGCGATCAGCACGATGCGCAGGAAGAGGCCCGGGCCCGCCTCGGTGGAGATCGGTCCGGCCAGCTGGGCAAGGGTGGCGGCGTTCATCGGCGGTGTCTCCTCGGTCCGGGTGGCTCGACCCTCAGGGTAGACCCGCTCACACCCGCGGCCGGACGCCGGGCCCGGCGTAGGGTGGCCGGCGGGGACGAGTGCACACCATCGGACGTTGGAACCGACAGCAAGCGGGGGCCGGGCGAGAGCCGGTGCCGGCGACGACCCAGGAGGTACTCAGCAGATGACCGACATGACCAAGGACAGCACGCCGAGCCGCCGCCGCGAGCGCTTCCCCGGGATCTCCACCCGGGCCTGGGAGCACCCGGCCGACCGCTCCGCCCTGGTCGCGCTGCGCAAGCTCACCGGCTTCGACGAGGTGCTGAAGAAGCTGGCCGGGCTGGTCTCCGAGCGCAGCGTCCGGCTGATGTTCCTGGCCACCGCCGTGAAGACCTCGGAGCGTCAGTTCCCCGAGCTGCACGCGATGGTGCGGGACGCGGCCTACGTGCTGGACCTGGACACGGTGCCGGACCTGTACGTCACCCAGGACCCGACCGTGAACGCGATGTGCATCGGGATGGACACCCCGATCATCGTGCTCACCACCGGCCTGGTCGAGCTGCTGGACGCCGAGGAGCTGCGGGCCGTGATCGGCCACGAGGTCGGGCACGCGATGTCCGGCCACGCGGTCTACCGGACCATGCTGCTGATCCTCACCAACATCGCCACCCGGATCGCCTGGCTCCCGCTCGGGAACCTGGCGATCACCGCCGTCATCACCGCGCTCAAGGAGTGGTTCCGCAAGGCCGAACTCTCCTGCGACCGGGCCGGTCTGCTGGCGGGTCAGGACCTCCAGGCCTCGATGCGCGGCCTGATGAAGCTGGCCGGCGGGCACCACCTGGGCGAGATGAACGTGGACGCCTTCCTGGAGCAGGCCGAGGAGTACGAGAAGGCGGGCGACCTGCGGGACGGCGTCATCAAGCTGCTCCAGGTGCTGCCGCAGACCCACCCCTTCGCGGTGGTCCGGGTCGCCCAGCTGAAGAAGTGGTCGGAGAGCGACGAGTACCGCTCGATCCTGGCCGGGGCCTACCCGCGCCGGGCCGACGACGCGGAGACCTCGGTCGGCGACCAGTGGAAGGCGGCGGCCGAGTCGTACTCCAAGTCCGTCAAGGAGAGCAAGGACCCGCTGATGGGCCTGCTGCGCGACGTGGCCGGCGGGGTCGGCACGGTCGGCGGCAAGCTGCGGGACACCTTCACCGGCAAGCCCACCGCCTCCTCGGGCTCGGAGCAGTCCGGCGAGTGACCGGGTGAGTGGACGAGGGGTGGGGGGGGGGGGGGGGCCCCGCCCCCCCCCCCCGCCCGGGGCCCCCCCCCCCGCCCCCCCCCCCCGGCGGGGGGGGGGGGCGGGGGGGCCCCCGGGGGGGGGGCCCCCCCCCCCCCCCCCCCCC
>NZ_JBIWFX010000003.1:684769-786410 GCF_044763225.1 Kitasatospora sp. NPDC096147
CCCGGGGCGGGGGGGGGGGGGTGGGGGGGGGGGGTTGGGGGGGGGGGGGGGGGGGGGGGGGGGGGGCCCGCCCCCCCCCCCCACCCCTCACTGCTTGAGCGCCGCACAGAGCGTCCAGGCCGGCCGGGCGTGGTCGGCCGGGTCGGTCACCGGGGGCGGGGCCGAGCCGCTCAGCAGCGGCTGGAGGTGGGCGGCCAGCCGGCTGCCGCAGGCGGTCGGTCCGGCCTGGAGCACCGAATCCACCACCCGGACCCGGGCGGCGGCCAGGTCGGCCCGGTCCAGTTCGAAGCGGAAGGCCCGGCGGACGGTGTGCAGGGTGACCGGGCCGGCCGGCTGTCCGGCCGGGCGCAGCGCGTAGACGAAGGTGTGGTCGGTGCCGATCTCCAGCGTCCCGGCGTCCGCCTCGTCCACGCTGGTCGCGCCGACCACCTTGACGGTGTCCCCGGCCAGCGCCACCACCGCCGGGTCGAAGCGGACCAGCCAGCCGGTCGCCGCGTGGTGCTGGTCGTCGCTGGGGGTGGCCAGGCTCTGGTCGAACTGGTCCAGCTCCCCCGGCGTGAGCAGCCGCCGCAGGGTCTCCGTACCGCCCGCGCCGCTGCCGGTCAGCACCGCCGGGTCCAGCGCCGAGGCGGTCAGGTACTTCTGCACCGTGGCCAGCGCCCGGGAGACCTCGGACCTGGTGAAGTGCGCGGTCGCCGAAGCGTCCGGGGCGGCCACCCCGGCGGCCCCGTCCCGGTAGGAGTCCGGCAGTCCGGCGAACGGGGCGGCCGGATCGGCCACCGGCGTGACGGCCGGACCGGGCACCAGGGCCACCAGGCTGACGGTCAGTCGGTTCCCGGTCGGCTGGGTGGACCGGGGCTGCGGGGTGGAGAGCCCGAAGTAGACCGCCGCCGCGAAGGCCAGCAGGATCACCAGCAGCAGGGCCAGCGCCTGGCGCGAGAGGCTGCCGAACATCCCCCGCCGACGGACCGCCGACCGGCCGTACCCACCGCCGAGCCGCTCCCGGGCCGAGAGCTCCTGGATCCGCGCAGCCCGGACGAACGATTCGTCGAAGACGACGGACCGGTACTCGTCCTCGTTCCCCGAACCACCGTCGGGCGTACCCTCCGGAGGCTCGCGCGGGTCACCCATGATTCAAGGGTAGAGCGGGTGTTCGCGCCCCACGAGGGGCTGCGCGCAACTTCTTCGCGACGGCCGCGGGGGAACGGGCGGGGCCCGGGGCGTCCGCCGGTCGGCGCCGGGGCGGAGCCCCGGGGCGTCAGCCGGTCAGCGAGACCGCTCTCGGCGGCGGAGCCGGCAGCTGGACGTCCTTCGGGCTGCTGGTGCCCGTCTCCGGACGCCCGGCCGGTGCCTCGGCAGCGCCGGTGCCCCGGTAGATGGCGGCCACCGCGACCGCCACCACGCTGACGCCCATCACCACCGCCAGCACCCAGGCGATCGGCCGGTGCCAGCGCTGCTGGGCCACCGACCGGGCCGTCCCGACCCGACCCGGGTCGAAGCCGTCCGACCGCCAGCGGGAGCGGCGGCCGGAGCGCTCCGGAGGCGCCCACGGGTCCCAGTAGCGCCGGTCGTCGTCCAGGCCGGCCGGGTGCGGACGCAGTTCGAGCGGCAGCCCGCTCGCGTCCGGCAGCTCGGCGCCGCGCCCCATGGTCAGCGTCTCGGGCTCGAACCTGGCCTCGGCAGCGGCGAGTTGCCGCTCCTCGGCGCTCGGCTCGTGCACGGCGGCGGACCGGATGAATGCCTCGTCAAGGACCACGGTGGCGAACTCTTCGTCCGCTCCGCCGTGGTCGGCGCCGTCGGAGTACGGCGCGCCCCCCTGGTTCTCGGCCATGGCCTCAATGTATTACCGGGCAGGGGTTTTGTCTGTGGCTATTCGCAGTTCGACCGTCACGGACGGCCATGACGGCGGCCGTCCGTGACCGGACGTCAGCCGTTGGCACCGCCCACGGTCGGCGTAGCCTCGCCGCGCACATGGCCGTCACCGGTCACGACGTACTTGGTCGAGGTCAGCTCCGGCAGGCCCATCGGGCCGCGCGCGTGCAGCTTCTGGGTCGAGATGCCGATCTCCGCGCCGAAACCGAACTCACCCCCGTCGGTGAACCGGGTCGAGGCGTTGACGGCGACCGTGGTGGAGTCGACCAGCTGGGTGAACCGGCGGGCCGCGGCCTGCGAGGTGGTCACGATCGCCTCGGTGTGTCCCGAGGACCAGCGCCGGATGTGCGCCACCGCCGCGTCCAGCGAATCCACCACCGCCGCCGCGATGTCCAGCGAGAGGTACTCCTCCTCCCAGTCCTCCTCAGTGGCCGGCACCGCCGTCACGGCGGTGCCCTCGGCGGCCTTCAGCACCGCGTCGTCGCCGTGCACGGTGACGCCCGCCTCGGCGAGGGCCGCCAGGGCGAGCGGGAGGAAGGCGTCGGCCACGTCGCGGTGGACCAGCAGGGTCTCGGCGGAGTTGCAGACGCTCACCCGCTGGGCCTTGGAGTTGAGCAGGATGCCGACCGCCATTGCCAGGTCGGTCTCGGCGTCCACGTAGACGTGGCAGTTGCCGGTGCCGGTCTCGATCACCGGGACGGTGGAGCCCTCCACCACGGTGCGGATCAGGGAGGCGCCACCGCGCGGGATCAGCACGTCGACCAGGCCGCGCGCCTTCATCAGCTCCTGGACCGAATCCCGGCTCTCCCCCGGCACCAGCTGGATCGCGTCGGCCGGCAGACCGGCGCCCTCGACCGCGTCCCGGAGGACCGCGACCAGGGCCGTGTTGGAGCGGTAGGCGGAGGCCGAGCCGCGCAGCAGCACCGCGTTCCCGGACTTCAGGCAGAGCGCGGCGGCGTCCACCGTGACGTTGGGACGGGCCTCGTAGATGATGCCCACCACGCCGAGCGGGACGCGGACCTGACGGACGTCCAGACCGTTGGGGAGGGTGTAGCCACGGATCACCTCGCCGACCGGGTCCGGCAGGCCCACCACGCTGCGGACGTCGGCGGCGATGGCCGCGATCCGCTCGTCGGTGAGGGTCAGGCGGTCGATCACGGACTCGGGAGTGCCGGCCGCACGGGCCCGGGCCACGTCCTCCGCGTTGGCCGCGGTGATCTCCGCCGTGCGGGCGGCGAGGGCGTCGGCGATCGCCAGCAGCGCGGCGTCCTTCGCGCGGCGCGGCAGTGGGGCGAGGACGGCAGCCGCCTCACGGGCACGGCGCGCGACGGCGAGAACGGGGCTGGTGGCGAGGTCGCTGGTCATGGCGCAAGGGTAGCGACTGCCGCACCCCGCCCCGGCCCCCTTTCGAGCGGTGAGACGGGCGCGGACCAACGACGCCACGCCCGGTAGGGCAAGCCCCCAGGGGCGCGGGGCGGCGCTGGCGCCCGGTAGGGGCAAGCCCCCAGGGGCGCGAGGCTCTGCTGATGTGCGGCTCCGCCGCGTGGGCGCGGGGTGGGAAGGCAGTATGTGCAACTGGCTGACGGTGGGTCAGTTGCCGGCGGGCCGCCTTCCGGCTCGCGCGCACGCGGCGGAGCCGCACATCAGCAGAGCCTCGCACCCCTGGACGCCTGCCTTGCGGATCTCGCGTGTTCCTCGCGCCCCGGGGTCGGTGCGATCGGGCCCTGCGCCCCGGGCTCACCAGGGGTGGACGCCGCCCAGGTTCGGGGGCGGGCCGCCGAAGCCCTCGGCGATGCGCTTGTGGTAGGTCGGGCGGTCCACCACTTCGAGGCCGACGATCTCCCAGGGCGGGAGGTTGGCGGTGCTCTTGTGCTCGCCCCAGAGGCGGAGGGCGATGGCCGCCGCGTCGTGCAGGTCGCGGGCCTGCTCCCAGTAGCGGATCTCCGCGTGGTCCGCCGCGTAACGGGCCGTCAGGAAGAAGGAGTGGTCGTGGGCCAGCTTCTCCAGCCCGGCCCGCAGCTCGGCCAGCGGGGTGACCTGTCCGGCGACGCTGAGCACGATGTGCCAGAGCCGGGCCTCGGGCGGCTCCGGCTCCTCGACCCGCTCGGCCGGGCCGGGGCGCAGCCGGCGTACGGGCGAGCGCTGCTCGGCCACCCGTTCGGCCTCGCCGCTGCTCCCTGCCCCGCCGTCGATGCTGGTCAGTCTCCGTCCCACCGGCGGCCTCCTGTTCGGCGACGTCGTGTTCACGGCCGCCGCTGCGGCCCCCGGGGACGGCCCGTCAGCCACGCAGGATGACCAGGTCGTCCCGGTGGATGACCTCGCGTTCGTACGCGGCACCGAGCTCCTGGGCCAGGTCCTTGGTGGACCGGCCGAGCAGACGGGGCAACTCCCTCGCATCAAAGTTGACCAGTCCCCGGGCGACGATGTGGCCGTTTTCGCCAAGAAGGTCGACCGGATCACCCGCCGAGAACTCGCCGTCCACCCGGGTGACCCCGGCGGGCAGCAGGGACTTGCCACCGGACACCACGGCCTCGACCGCGCCGGGGTCGAGCTGGAGGGCGCCGCGCGGGGTGGAGGCGTGTTCCAGCCAGAGCAGGCGGTCGGCGGAGCGGCTCCCGGTGCGCAGGAACAGGGTGCCGGTCGGCCGGCCCGCCAGGGCGTCGGCGGCGTGCCGGGCGGCGGTCAGCACGACCGGGATGCCGGCGCCGGTGGCGATCCGGGCGGCCTCGACCTTGGTGACCATGCCGCCGGTGCCGACACCCGCCTTGCCGGCGCTGCCGATCTCGATGCCGGCCAGGTCCCCGGGGCCAGCCACCTGCTCGATCCGGCTGGTGCCGGGCTTGCTGGGGTCACCGTCGTAGAGGCCGTCCACGTCGGAGAGCAGCACCAGCAGGTCGGCCCGGACCAGGTGGGCGACCAGGGCTGCCAGGCGGTCGTTGTCGCCGAACTTGATCTCGGCGGTGGCGACGGTGTCGTTCTCGTTGACGATCGGCATCGCGCCCATCGCCAGCAGCTGGTCCAGGGTGCGGTAGGCGTTGCGGTAGTGGGCCCGGCGGCTGGCGTCCTCGGCGGTCAGCAGCACCTGGCCGACCCGCAGGCCGTAGCGGGCGAAGGAGGCGGTGTAGCGGGCCACCAGCAGACCCTGGCCGACGCTGGCAGCGGCCTGCTGCCGGGCCAGGTCCTTGGGGCGCTTCTCCAGGCCCAGCGGGGCCAGGCCGGCCGCGATGGCGCCGGAGGAGACCAGCACGATCTCCGGGGCGGCGGGGCCGGTGCGGACCTTGGCGAGGGCGTCCACCAGGGCGTCCACCCGGTCGGCGTCCAGACCGCCGGCCGCCGTGGTGAGCGAGGAGGAGCCGACCTTGACCACGATCCGGCGTGCGGCGAGCACCTCCTGACGCAGTGTCTGGTCCGTCATCTGGCTGCCCTCCGCACGTGGTCCGACGGAGCGTAATCTACGCGATCACGACGAGGCCCCCGCACCCGATGTCACCCTGTGGGACGTACGCGTGCGGGGGCCTGACGGGAGGTCAGTCCTCGTCGGAGTCCAGCTCGGGACGGTTGCTGGAGAGCGCCTCGAAGGCGAGGTACTCGTCCTCGGCCGAGTCCCGGCCCTTCAGCTTGGCCCGGCGGCGGTCGACGGCCGGACGCTGGGTCTCCATCCGGTGGTCCTCGCCGCGCCGGCCGAGCATCTCGGCACCGGCCGCCAGGGTGGGCTCCCAGTCGAAGACCACGGCGTTCTCGTCCGGGCCGATGATGACGGTGTCGCCCTCCTGGGCGCCGACCTTCCAGAGCCGGTCCTCGACGCCGAGGCGGGCCAGCCGGTCGGCCAGGTAGCCGACGGCCTCGTCGTTGCTGAAGTCGGTCTGGCGGACCCAGCGCTCGGGCTTGGAGCCGCGCACGCGGTAGGCGCCGTCCTCCTCCTCGACGGTGAAGCCGGCGTCGTCCACCGCGGTCGGGCGGATCACGATCCGGGTGGCCTCCTCGACCGGCTTGGCGGCGCGGGCCTCGGAGACGATGCCGGCCATCGCGAAGCTCAGCTCGCGCAGGCCCTTGCGGGAGGCGGCGGAGACCTCGAAGACGCGGTAGCCGCGCTCCTCCAGGGAGGCCCGGGTGAGGTCGGCGATGTCCTGGCCGTCCGGCACGTCGGTCTTGTTGAGGGCGACCAGGCGCGGCCGGTCCTCCAGACCGCCGTACTGGGCCAGCTCCTCCTCGATGGTCTCCAGGTCGGTGAGCGGGTCCCGGCCGGGCTCCAGGGTGGCGCAGTCCAGCACGTGCACCAGCACCGAGCAGCGCTCCACGTGGCGGAGGAACTCCAGGCCCAGGCCACGGCCCTGGCTGGCGCCGGGGATCAGACCGGGCACGTCGGCGACCGTGTAGACGGTCTCGCCCGCGGTGACCACGCCGAGGTTGGGGATCAGGGTGGTGAAGGGGTAGTCGGCGATCTTCGGCCGGGCCGCCGAGAGCACCGCGATCAGCGAGGACTTGCCCGCGCTCGGGTAGCCGACCAGCGCGACGTCGGCGACGGACTTGAGCTCCATCACGATGTCGCGGGCCTCGCCGGGCTCGCCGAGCAGCGCGAAGCCGGGCGCCTTGCGGCGGGCCGAGGCGAGCGCCGCGTTCCCCAGGCCGCCACGGCCGCCGGCCGCCGCGACGAAGCTGGTGCCGTGGCCGACCAGGTCGGCCAGCACGTTCCCCTGCTTGTCCATCACCACGGTGCCGTCCGGCACCAGCAGTTCGAGGTCGCCGCCGGTGGAGCCGGTCCGGTGACCGCCCGCGCCGGGCTTGCCGTTGGTCGCCTTGCGCTTGGGCGAGTGGTGGTACTCGAGCAGGGTGGTGACCTGGGCGTCGACGGTCAGGATGACGCTGCCGCCCTCACCGCCGTTCCCACCGTCCGGACCGCCCAGCGGCTTGAACTTCTCCCGGTGCACGGAGGCGCAGCCGTGGCCTCCGTTACCCGCGGCGACGTGCAGTTCGACGCGGTCCACGAAGGTGGTCATGAGGTGTGCCTCCAGCTATGGGGAAAAACAGTTGTCTGCTTCAAAGCATGGAGGGTGGACCGGATAATTCCGGTCCACCCTCCACGGGAATCCGACGTGACGTCAGATTCAGGCCTCGACGGCCACGATGTTGACGACCTTGCGGCCGCGACGGTTGCCGAACTGGACCGCACCGGCGGTCAGCGCGAACAGGGTGTCGTCGCCACCGCGACCGACGCCCGCACCCGGGTGGAAGTGGGTGCCGCGCTGGCGGACGAGGATCTCGCCGGCGCTGACGACCTGGCCGCCGAAGCGCTTGACGCCGAGGCGCTGGGCGTTCGAGTCACGGCCGTTACGGGTAGAGCTTGCGCCCTTCTTGTGTGCCATCTCGCTATCCCCTTACTTGCTGACGGAGTCGATGCTGGTGATCCGCACAGCGGTGTGCTGCTGGCGGTGGCCCTGGCGGCGACGGTAACCGGTCTTGTTCTTGTAGCGCAGGATGACGATCTTCTCGCCCTTGGTCTGGTCGACCACCTCGGCGTGAGCCTTCACGCCGGCCAGCACCCACGGGTCGGAGGTGACGGCGTCACCGTCGACGACCAGGATGGTCGAGAGCTCCACCGAGTCACCCGGCTTGGCGTCAACACGGTCAATCTCCAGCACGTCGCCGACGGCGACCTTGTGCTGGCGGCCGCCTGCGCGAACGATCGCGTACATGCGGTACCCCATTTCTAACTCGGTCGGAAACTCTCGATGCCAGCACCTGGGTACGGACACAGGCGCCTCCCCCGGACCGCAGCCCGGGAGGTGATGTGCTCGGGAGCATGGCGTAGACACGCCGAGGGTCAAGAATACGGACGGCCCACCACTTGGGCAAACCGGCCGCTACCGGGCCGGGGCGGTCGCTTCCGACCGCCCCGGCCAGGGGCTCACTCGGCCGCCGAATCACCCTCGGCGGCAGCTGCCTTCTTGGCCGCCGCGCTCGTCCGCTTGGTGGCGGTCTTGCGGGCGGTGGTCTTCTTCGCCGCGGCTGCGGTGGTGGTCTTCTTGGCAGCCGTGGTCTTCTTCGCGGCGGTCTTGCGGACCGCGCGCTTCTTCGGCGCGGGCGCCTCCTCCTCGACCGGGGCCTCGGCCTCGGCGGCGGGGGCCTCCGCAGCGGGGGCCTCCTCCACCGGCGCCTCGACGACCGGCTCGGCGGCGGCCTCGACCACCTCGGCGACCGGCTCGGCCGACTCGGCAGCCGGGACCTCGGCGACCGGTGCCTCGGCGGCGGTCAGCGCGGCCTCCATGGCGGCCTCGGCACGGGCCTGCAGCACCACGATCTCCGCACCGGCCGGGGCGCCCGCCGGAGCGGTCGCCTTCCGGACGGCCCGGCGGCGGGTGCGGCCGGCCGGAGCGGCCGAGGCGGCCGGGATCTCCACCAGGTCGACCACCGGGGCGGCGGCCGCGGCCACCGGCTCCTCCTCGCGGAGGGTGACCAACGGCTCGTCCCGGAGGGTCACCAGGGGCTCCTCGCGGAGGGTGACCAGCGGCTCCTCGCGGAGCGTCACGATCACCGGCTCCTCCTCGACCTCGATCGCCAACTGCTCACCGTTGGAGACGAGTTCGAGGTCGTCGTGGTCGTGCTCGTGGGCCTCGACCGCCTGCGGCTCCTCGGCGGCGGCGCCGCCCTTGCCCCGGCGACGGCGCTTGGACGAGCCCGCGGCGGCCTCGCCGGCCGTGCCAACCGGGCCACCGCCGCCGCCCGGCGAGGTCGGCTGCTCCATGTGGACGATGACGCCCCGGCCGTTGCAGTGCACGCAGGGCTCGGAGAAGGACTCCAGCAGGCCCTGGCCGACCCGCTTGCGGGTCATCTGCACCAGGCCGAGCGAGGTGACCTCGGCCACCTGGTGCTTGGTCCGGTCCCGGCCCAGGCACTCCAGCAGGCGGCGCAGCACCAGGTCGCGGTTGGACTCCAGCACCATGTCGATGAAGTCGATCACGATGATGCCGCCGAGGTCGCGCAGCCGCAGCTGACGGACGATCTCCTCGGCCGCCTCGATGTTGTTCCGGGTGACGGTCTCCTCGAGGTTGCCGCCCTGGCCGACGAACTTGCCGGTGTTGACGTCGACCACGACCATCGCCTCGGTCCGGTCGATCACCAGCGAACCACCGCTGGGCAGCCAGACCTTGCGGTCCAGCGCCTTCATCAGCTGCTCGTCGATCCGGTAGGTGGCGAACACGTCCACGTCGGAGGTCCAGCGCTGCAGACGGTCCGTCAGGTCCGGCGCCACGTTGGAGACGTAGTCGTGGATGGTGCTCCACGCCTCCGCCCCGGAGACGATGACCTTGGTGAAGTCCTCGTTGAAGATGTCGCGGACGACCCGGACGGTCATGTCCGGCTCGCCGTAGAGCAGCGCCGGGGCGTTGCCGGAGGCGGCCTTCTTCTGGATCTCCTCCCACTGCGCCTGCAGGCGCTGCACGTCGCGGGTCAGCTCGTCCTCGCTGGCGCCCTCGGCGGCGGTGCGCACGATCACGCCCGCGTCGTCCGGGACGATCTTCTTGAGGATCTGCTTGAGACGGGCCCGCTCGTTCTCCGGCAGCTTGCGGGAGATGCCGGTCATCGAGCCCTCGGGCACGTAGACCAGGTAGCGGCCGGGCAGCGAGATCTGGCTGGTCAGGCGGGCGCCCTTGTGGCCGATCGGGTCCTTGGAGACCTGCACCAGCACGGACTGGCCGGACTTCAGCACCGACTCGATCCGGCGCGGGCCGCCGTGGCCCAGGGCACCGAAGTTGACCTCACCGGCGTAGAGCACCGCGTTGCGGCCCTTGCCGATGTCGACGAAGGCGGCCTCCATCGACGGCAGCACGTTCTGGACCTTGCCCAGGTAGACGTTGCCGACGTACGAGGTGGCCTGCTCCTTGTTGACGTAGTGCTCGACCAGCACGTTGTCCTCGAGCACGCCGATCTGGGTGCGCTGGCCGTTCTGACGGACCACCATGACCCGCTCGACCGACTCGCGGCGGGCCAGGAACTCGGCCTCGGTGATGATCGGCACCCGGCGGCGGCCCAGCTCGCGGCCCTCGCGGCGGCGCTGCTTCTTGGCCTCCAGGCGGGTGGAGCCCTTGATGGACTGCACCTCGTCCGGGTCGAAGGAGGGCTCGCTGGAACGGCGGCGCGGCTCGCGCACCTTGACCACGGTGCGGACGCCGTCCTCGGTGGTCTCGGCGGCCGGCTCGGCGCCCGCCTCACCACTGCGGCGGCGACGGCGGCGACGGCGGCGCGAGGAGGCCAGGCCACCGGCCAGGTCGTCGTCCTCGTCCTCCTCCTCGGCATCGGCCTCCGCAGCGGCGGCCGGCTCCTCGGCGGTCTGCTCGGTGCTCTCCGGCTCCTCGGCCTCGCCACGGCGGCGGCGACGGCCGCCACGACGACGGCGGCGGGACGGACGGTCGTCCTCCCACTCGTCCTGCTGCTCCTGAGGCGCCGTCAGATCGGCGGGCTCCTCCTCGGCCGGGGCCTCGACGGCCCGCACCGGCTCCGGACGCGCCGGTTCCTGGCGGACGGCCTCCTGACGGGCCGACTCGCGGCGCGGCTGGGTCTGCACCCGGACCGGGCGGCGGTCACGGCGGCGGCGGCCGACGCCGCTGTACTCGAACTCGTCCTCCTCGGTCGCGGCGGCGACCGGGGCGGCCTGCGCGGCCGGGGCGGTCGCCACGGCCGGGGCGGCCTGGACCGGCGCGGCGGCCGGGGTGAACGCGGCGGCGGCCGGCTTCTCGGGGGCGACGTAGGGGGCCGGCTCCTGGAAGACCGGGGCCTGGAAGATCGCGGTGGACGGGCGGACCGCCCGGCGGCGGGCGCGCGGCGGGGCGGCGTCCTCGACCACCGGAGCGGGAGTCGGCTCCTCGGCGGCGGGCGCCTCGACGGTCTCCTCGACCGCCTCCGGCTCCTCCTCCGGGGTCTCCTCGGCGACCGGCTCCACGACGGTCTCCTCGACCACCGGGGCGGCCTCGACGACCCGGCGGCGGCGGGCGCGGCGGGCCGGGGCGGCCGGCTCCTCGGCCACCGGCTCGGCGGCGGGGGCCTCGGCGGCCGGGACTGCGGCGACCACGGCCTCGGCGGTCAGCGGCTCGGCGGCGGGCGCCTCGACGGCGGGCTCGGCGGCCGGCTTGGTCTCGGCGCGCTTGCGGGTGCGGCGGGCCTTGGGCTTCTCCTCGGCCACCGGCTCGGCGGCGGGGGCCTCGACGGCCGGCTCGGCCGTCACCACGGGGGTGGTCTCCGGCGCACCGGCCGGGGACTCGGCACGCTTGCGGGTGCGGCGGGCCCGGACCGGCTTCGCCTCGGCGGCCGGCTCGGCCTGCTCGGCGGCGGGGGCCTCGGCCGGCGCCTCGTGCGTCTCGGCCGGCAGCACCGTCTCGGCGGCCTCGGCGGCGGCCCCCTGCGGGGTGCCCGCCGGGCGGGAGACGGCGCGGCGACGGCGGCGCGGCGGGGCCGCGTCGGTCTCGGGCGCGTTCTGCTGTTCGCTGTTCTCGTTATCGAGCATGCGGGTGGATCTCCCGTCAGGCCCCCGGGCTCCGCATCCGGGCACGTCGCGACGCCGCCGGGCCGGCCGGGCCGCGAGGGTCGCGGGCCCGGTCGCCTGGGCGTCGCCGTGCGGACGCGAGGCCGCACAGGGGCTCGTAGTCTCGCTCGGCGCCCCGCACGGTGCGGGGTGTCGAAAAGTCTTCTGGTACCGACCAGTCTTCTGTGGTTGTCCGGCCTGGGCCGTTGCCCCGTCCCGGATGGCTGCCGGAGGGGTCCTCTGACCCGCCACCCATCCGGGGTGGCAGGGCCACGAGGGGCTGGCCTGCGTCGACGCCCGCTCCCCTGGGGAGCCGTGGCGGCCCGGAGTGGCAAGGCCCGGAAGCCGGGCCTGCCCTCCTCCCGCCAGGCGGACGCAGGTGCGCGCGACCCGGCGGCCTCTAGCCGGCCGGGGCCGCGACGCGGTCGAGCGCCAGCGGGTCGGTCACCGTGCCGGTCTCTGCGTCGAGCGGCCCCTGCGCCAGCCTGGTCACCTCAGCGGGGACCGGCGGCGCCAGGTCGGCCGTCGCACGGAGACCGGACAGAACGTCGTCGGGTCGTACGGCGGGTGTGGCGTGTCGTACTACCAGGCGCAGTATCGCACAGGGTCCGGCGGTACGAACATCGCGCGTACCGTCCGTACCGGTGTTGTTACCGTCGCCCACCTGCGGTGCAAGGAGTTCCAGCGCGGCCACCGCACCGCGCGCGTCGAAGACCCGGACGCCGTTCTTCGTCAGGCGTTCGACCTCCACCTGCTCCTCGGCCAGGAAACGGGCCACGGCGTCCGCGGCCTCCTGCTCGGTGACCCCGTCCAGCCGGACCTTCCACTCGGAGGCCTCCAGCCGCTCGACGAAGTTCGGCGTGCGGACCTCGACCGCGTCGATCACGTCCAGGCCGGGCGGCAGCGACTCGTCGAGCTGCGCGCGCAGCGCCTCCGGGTCGCGGACCTCGGCGAGGCCGATCTCCAGGTACTCGGCCTCGCTGGCCACCCCGGTCGGGGCGGCGTTGGCGTAGGAGACCTTGGGGTGCGGGGTGAAGCCCGCCGAATAGGCCATCGGGACCGCCGAACGGCGGAGCGCGCGCTCGAACGCCCGCTGGAAGTCACGGTGGCTGGTGAAGCGCAGACGGCCGCGCTTGGTGTAGCGGAGACGGATGCGCTGCACCGTCGGTGCGGGCGGCGGACCGTCAGGCGTGCGGCGTGCCAGGGCTGCTCAGTCCTTAGTCAGTGGGTCGGTCCGGCGGCTCGCGGGTTGGGCTCCGGCCGGACTCCTGTCAGCGTCAAGGGTACGGCCTGTGCCGCCCAGCAGTGCCCGCCTGGCTTCCCGGCCCGCCTCACGGACCGAGGCCCAGGCACGCCGGAGTTCGTCCTTGACGGGCCACCAGACGTCCCGGCGCAGCCACCGGCAGGGTCGCACCACCAGGTACCGCCAGAGCCGGCCCGCCAACCGCCAGGCCCGGACCAGCAACTGACCGACCGTCCGGAGCACCGGGTACAGCAGCACCCGCCAGAGCCAACCGAGCGGGACGAGCACCAGGGACCGCAGCAGCCACCCGAGGGCCCGGCCGACGGTGTGCAGGACCAGCAGCAGGGTACGGAGCAGCCACACCAGCACGCGCACCCCGGCGGACAGCAGCTCCACCAGCCCGTGCCAGAGCGGCGCGAGCACCGCACGCAGGAACCAGCGGGCCGGGGCCAGCAGCAGGTGACGCCCGCACCAGCCGATCCCCCGGCCGAGCAGGGTCAGGCCGGCCGCGATCCCCCGGCCCAGCCAACTCAATCCGGCTCCGATCCCCCGGCCCAGCAGCTCCGCGCCGTGGGCCAGGCCCCGCCCGATCGGCGTCAGTACCCGGGCCCAGAGCCAGACCAGCGGGGCCACCAGGCCCCAGCGCACCAGCCAGGCCAGCGGGCGGGCCACCCCGTTGCGGGCCAGCCAGACCAGGCCCCGGCCGGCCGCCAGCAGAGCGACGCCGGCAGCGGTGAGCGCCACCACCAGCCCTCGGCCGCCCGGCCGCAGCACCCGGTGGCCCAGCCAGCCGCCGGGGCGGAGCACCAGTACGGCCCAGAGCAGCTTGGCCAGCGCCAGCAGGGCGCCGCCGGTCCGGAGCAGCCCGTGCCCGACCGCCAGCAGCACCGCGAGCAGCCCCTTGGCCAGCGGCACCAGCAGGTACGCGACGGTCCAGGCCAGCGGGCGGAACACCAGGGTGGCGACGAGCCAGCCGAGGGCGCGCTCGGCCGCCCGCAGGACCAGCACCGTCCCCCGGCCGACCGGTGCCAGCACGTACCGGTACACCGCGCGGGCCAGCAGGGCCAGCCCCCGGCCGGTGGCCACCGCCCCACGGCCGGCCGCCCGCAGGACGGCCAACGTGCCGTGCCCGATCGGCGTCAGCACGTACCGGTAGCAGGCCAGGCCGGCCCGGGCCAGCCCGCGGAGGAGCGGCAGGACCAGGTACCGACGGGCCGTCAGGAGCGGCCAGCCGACCAGGCCGTAGCAGATCCGGCCGAGCAGCCACCACAGCAGCCCGAGGCCCCGGCGGACCGGCCGCCAGGCGAGCACCAGCAGCTCCCAGACGAAGCGCACCGGCAGCACGACGGCGAACGCCAGGGCCCGGGCCGGCCAGCGCACGACGGCGGCCAGGCAGCCCTCGGCCGGTCTCTCGTGGTCCTCCATGAACGTGCTCCCCCCTGGAACGACCTGACGGTCCCTGCCGTGCAGCACGCACGGGAGGGACCGCCGGTTTCGCTCCTGGTATTACGAATTGACGACCGTGAGCGGCAGCAGCTTCTTGCCGGTCGGGCCGATCTGGATCTGCGTGTCCATCTGGGGGCAGACGCCGCAGTCGAAGCACGGGGTCCAGCGGCAGTCGTCGACCTCGACCTCCTCCAGCGCGTCCTGCCAGTCCTCCCAGAGCCAGTCCTTGTCGAGGCCGCTGTCCAGGTGGTCCCAGGGCAGCACCTCCTCGTAGGTGCGCTCGCGGGTGGTGTACCAGTCGACGTCGACGCCGGTGCCGGCCAGGCCCTTCTCGGCCGCCGCCATCCAGCGGTCGAAGGAGAAGTGCTCGCGCCAGCCGTCGAAGCGACCGCCGTCCTCGTAGACCGCGCGGATCACGGCACCGATGCGGCGGTCACCGCGCGAGAGCAGGCCCTCGACGATGCCGGGCTTGCCGTCGTGGTAGCGGAAGCCGATGTTCTTGCCGTACTTGCGGTCGCCGCGGATGGAGTCGCGCAGCTTGGCGAGGCGGGCGTCGGTGTCCTCGGCGGAGAGCTGCGGGGCCCACTGGAAGGGGGTGTGCGGCTTGGGCACGAAGCCGCCGATGGAGACGGTGCAGCGGATGTCGTTCTGCCCGGTGACCTCGCGGCCCTTCTGGATCACGTTCTTGGCCATCACGCCGATCTGGAGGACGTCCTCGTCGGTCTCGGTGGGCAGGCCGCACATGAAGTACAGCTTCACCTGGCGCCAGCCGTTGCCGTACGCGGTGGCGACCGTACGGATCAGGTCCTCCTCCAAGACCATCTTGTTGATGACCTTGCGGATGCGCTCGGATCCGCCCTCGGGGGCGAAGGTGAGACCGGAGCGGCGGCCGTTGCGGGTCAGCTCGTTGGCCAGGTCGATGTTGAAGGCGTCGACCCGGGTGGAGGGCAGCGAGAGGCCGATCTTGTCCTCGGTGTAGCGGTCGGCCAGGCCCTTGGCGATGTCACCGATCTCGGTGTGGTCGGCCGAGGAGAGCGAGAGCAGGCCGACCTCCTCGAAGCCGGTGGCCTTGAGACCGCGCTCGACCATCTCGCCGATGCCGGTGATGCTTCGCTCCCGCACGGGGCGCGTGATCATGCCGGCCTGGCAGAAGCGGCAGCCTCGGGTGCAGCCGCGGAAGATCTCGACGGACATCCGCTCGTGCACCGTCTCGGCGAGCGGCACCAGCGGCTGCTTGGGGTAGGGCCACTCGTCCAGGTCCATCACGGTGTGCTTGGAGACCCGCCACGGCACGCCCTCGCGGTTGGTGACGACGCGGGCGATCCGGCCGTCCTCCAGGTACTCCACATCGTAGAAGCGCGGCACGTAGAACGCGCCGGTCCGGGCCAGCCGGAGCAGCACCTCGTCGCGGCCGCCGGGGCGGCCCTCGGCCTTCCAGGCCCGGATGATCTCGGTCATGTCCAGCACGGCCTGCTCGCCGTCGCCGACCACCGCGCAGTCGATGAAGTCGGCGATCGGCTCCGGGTTGAACGCGGCGTGGCCGCCGGCCAGCACGATCGGGTCGTCCAGGCCCCGGTCGGCCGCCAGCAGCGGGATGCCGGCCAGGTCGAGCGCGGTCAGCATGTTGGTGTAGCCGAGCTCGGTGGAGAACGACAGGCCGAACACGTCGAAGGCGCGCACCGGGCGGTGGGCGTCGACCGTGAACTGCGGGACGCCGTGCTCGCGCATCAGCTTCTCGAGGTCCGGCCAGACGCTGTAGGTGCGCTCGGCGAGCACGCCCTCGCGCTCGTTGAGCACCTCGTACAGGATCATGACGCCCTGGTTGGGCAGCCCGACCTCGTAGGCGTCCGGGTACATCAGGGCCCAGCGGACGTCCGCCGAATCCCAGTCCTTGACGGTCGAGTTGAGCTCGCCGCCGACGTACTGGATCGGCTTCTGGACGTGCGGGAGGAGGGCCTCCAGGCGTGGGAAGACCGATTCGACTGACATCAGGGAACCCTTTGCGACGCGAACGAGGTGACCCTCAAGGGTAGCCGACCGCGACTGCGTCAAGTTCTCCGCTCAGATCCCTATCGGCCGCTGGGTGCGGACGCACTGGAGCAGGCCGAGGCCGATCCAGACCGCGAACATCGAGGACCCGCCGTAGGAGACGAAGGGCAGGGGGATGCCGGCCACCGGCATGATGCCGAGGTTCATCCCGATGTTCTCGAACGCCTGGAAGGCCAGCCAGGCGATCACGCCGGCCGACACGATGGTGCCGAACAGGTCGGTGGCCTGCCGGGCGATCCTGCAGGCCCGCCAGAGCACCACGCCGAGCAGCAGGATCAGGCCGAGGCCGCCGACGAAGCCGAGCTCCTCGCCGGCCACCGTGAAGACGAAGTCGGTCTGCTGCTCGGGGACGAACTGGCCGGTGGTCTGGGTGCCCTTGAACAGGCCCATGCCGGTCAGGCCGCCGGAGCCGATCGCGATCCGGGCCTGGGCGGTGTTGTAGCCGACGCCGGACGGGTCGAGCGCCGGGTTGGCGAAGGCGGCGAACCGGTCGATCTGGTACTTGCTCAGCACGCCGAGCTGCCAGATCGCCACCGCGCCGCCGACGCCGGCCGTGATCAGGCCGAAGAGCCACTTGTTGGCGGCGCCGGAGGCCAGCAGGATGCCCATGATCGCGACGCCCATCACCATCACCGAGCCGAGGTCCGGCATCAGCATGACGATCGCCATCGGGACGGCGGCCAGGCCGAGCGCCATCAGCACCGAGCGGTCCGAGGGGAAGGCCCGCTCCCCCGCGTCCACCTGGGCGGACAGCACCAGCGCCATCACCAGGATGATCGCCACCTTGGCGAACTCGGCGGGCTGGATGGAGAAGCCGCCGCCGAACTGGATCCACGCCTTGGCGCCGTTGATGGTGGAGCCCAGCGGGGTGAGCACCGCCATCAGCATCAGCAGGGTGATCACGTAGACGAAGGGCACGGCGGTGCGCAGGCGCCGACTCCCTATCAACACCACCACCACGAACAGCGCCAGACCGATCGCCAGGTTGGTCAGGTGCCGGTAGAGGAAGTACTGCGGGTCGCCGTGGGTCAGCGAGTCCCGGCCCCGGGTGGCCGACCAGATCAGCAGCGAGGAGCCCAGCGAGAGCACCAGCGCGGCCAGGATCATCAGCCAGTCCAGCCGCCGCAGCGGGGAGTCCTTGGCGAGTGCCTTGCCGAGCGCACCGCGCTGCGGCTGGAACGGGTAGGAGGAGTAGGAGGCCATCAGTGGCTCCTCCGCAGGGTGGTCTCCAGGGCGGGCAGGGCGAGCATCTGAGGCACCGTCGGCGGGGTCTGCGGGGTCTGCGGGGCCGGGTCGAGGAAGGTCGAGCCGGGCGCGAAGCCGCCCTCGAAGGAGACCGGCTTCACGGCGGTGCCGTCCGGGTTGAACTTGGGCAGCTCGGCCTGCGGCTTGGTGAGCAGCGCCTTGCCGGTGTCGATGTTGCCCTTGTCGTCCACGCCGTAGATGGCCTGGTAGATCCGGCGGACGGCGTCGCCGGACGCGCCGGAGCCGGTACCGGCCTGACTCATCGTCATGACCACCGCGTAGTCGCGGCTGTAGGTGGTCAGGTACGAGGTGGTCTGCTTGCCGAAGACCTCGGCGGTGCCGGTCTTGGCGTGCAGCTCGATCTTGCCCTGCGGCCAGCCCGCGCCGACGAACTTCCAGGCGGCCGAGCCCTGCTCGACGACACCCTTGGTGGCCTCGTCGATGTACTGCAGGGTGCGGGCGTCGGTGGGGAGCTTGCCGTCCTCGTGCGGGGCGATCTCCCGGACCAGGGTGCCGTCCGGGGCGACCACGGCCTTGGCCACGGTCGGCCGGTAGAGCGTGCCGCCGTTGGCCAGCGCGGCGTAGATCCGGGCCATCTGAAGGGGCGTCACCAGGGTGTCGCCCTGCCCGATGGAGTAGTTGACGGCGTCACCGGCGCGCATCTGGTAGCCGTCGGCGCAGTTCTCCTTGGCCACCTGGGTGCCGTAGTCGTTGCCGCCGGACTGCGCCTGCTTGCACCAGGCGTCCTTGTTGGCGTCGTAGTACTCCTGCTTCCACTGGCGGTCCGGGATCCGCCCGGCCGCCTCGCTGGGCAGGTCGATGCCGGTCTTGGCGCCGAGGCCGAACTGCTTGGCGGTCTTGTAGAACCAGTCCTTGGCGTCCTTCTTCGGCTTGATGCCGCCGTCGGCCATCCACTGGTCGTAGGCGAGGCCGTAGAAGACGGTGTCGCAGGAGACCTCCAGGGCGCGGGCCAGGCTGATCGAGCCGTAGCCCTTGCTCTCGAAGTTCTTGAACTCGCGGCCGCCGAAGGTCAGCGAGCTGGGGCAGGCGTAGTTGCCGCCGAGCGAGTAGCCGGCCTGGGCGGCTGCCGCGGTGGAGACCACCTTGAAGGTGGAGCCGGGGGCGGACTGACCCTGTATGGCCCGGTTCAGCAGCGGGTAGTTGGACTCCTTGCTGGTGAGCGCCTGGTAGTCCTTGCCGGCGATGCCGCCGACCCAGAGGTTGGGGTCGTAGGTCGGGGCGCTGGCCATCGCGACGATCCGGCCGGTGTGCACGTCCATCACCACGGCCGCGCCGGAGTCGGCCTCGTAGTTGCGGTGGGTGTCCTTGTCGACCACCTTGCGGGCGTCGACCATCGCCTGCGCCAGGCTGTCCTCGACAGCCTTCTGCACCCGGGCGTCGATCGAGGTGACCAGGTTGTTGCCCGGCTGGGCCGGGGTCTTGCCGGCACTGCCGATCACCCGGCCGAGGTTGTCCACCTCCAGCCGGTCGATGCCGGTGGTGCCGCGCAGGTCGTTGTCGTAGACCGACTCCAGGCCGGCCCGGCCGATCTGGTCGACCGGCAGCCGGCGCTCCCGGCCCTCCTTGTCCTTGGACTTCTGCACCTCGTCGTCGGTGACCGGCGAGAGGTAGCCGAGCACCTGGGCGAGGTTGGCGCCCTCGGCGCCGGTGTAGCGGCGCAGCGAGGTGGGCTGGGCGGTGATGCCGGGGAAGTCCTCGCGGCGTTCCATTATCTGCAGCGCCTGCTGGGTGGTGGCCGCCTTGGTGACCGGGATCGGCTGGTACGGCGAACCGTTCCAGCACGGCTGCGGGGTCTTGGCGTCGCAGAGCCGGACCTTGTCCTGGACGTCCTTGGCCGGCATCCCGAGCACCTCGGCGAGCCGGGTCAGCACGGCCTTGCCGCGGTCCTTCTGCTGGAGCAGCTCGGTGCGGCTGACCGAGACCACCAGCTTGGCCTCGTTGCCGGCCAGGATGCGGCCGGAGGCGTCCAGGATCTCGCCGCGCACGGTCGGCTCGACCACCTCGCGGACGTGGTTGCCCGCCGCCTTCTGGGCGTACTCCTTGCCGGTGCGGATCTGCAGGTACCAGAGCCGCCCGCCGAGGGTGGCGAGCAGCGACAGCACCAGGATCTGCAGCACGATCAGACGGATCGTCACCCGGGGGGTGCGGCCGGTCTCCGGGATGTTGGTCACGGGTGGTCGCTCCTCACGGACGCTTGGCGAGGCCGGGGATCCGCCGCTTCTTGCCGCCGTAGCCCGGCAGCGCGGAGACCTCACGGGTGGTGCGGTAGCGGGACAGGGTGCCCAGGCCCGAGTCGTTGCCGTCCTCGGACTCGGTGATCACCGGGGCGCCGTCGAAGCGACGGGCCAGGGCCATCACGGCGGGCACCACGAAGGGGGCCAGCAGCACGTCGTAGAGGAGCGCGCTGAGCACCAGGCCGGTGAGGCCGACGTGCCGGGCGGCGGTGTCACCGACCAGGGCGCCGACCATCGCGTACAGCAGGGTGGAGGCCACCGCCGCGACCGCGACCACCAGCAGCGCGCTGAGCGACGAGCGCTGCCGGCTGCCCTCGGGGCGCAGCAGGCCGGCCGCGTAGCCGAGCAGGCAGAGCACCAGGGCGTACCGGCCGATGGCGTGGTCGGAGGGCGGGGCCAGGTCGGCCAGCAGGCCGGCCGCGAAGCCGATCAGCGAGCCGCTGGTCGGTCCGTAGACCAGGGCCAGGCCGATCACCACCAGGAGCATCAGGTCCGGGGTGGCGCCGGGCAGTTGGAGCCGGCCCAGCACGCTGACCTGGATCACCAGGGCCAGTAGCAGCAGGACGGCGGGAAGCAGGATCCGGTTGATCCGCACGGTCAGTTCCCCCCTGCGGTCGGGTTGGCGGGCTGGGCCGGCGGCAGCACGGCGTCGCGCGGGTCGGTGCGCGGCGGCACGACCACCACGCCGACCAGGTCGAGGCGGGTGAACTGCACGTACGGCTCCACCAGCACGGTCTTGGTGAGCTGGCCGGGGGTGGCCTCGACCTCGACCACCTTGCCGACCGGGACGCCGGGCACGAACGGGCGCCCGCTCTGCGAGCCGAAGGTGACCAGCCGGTCCCCGGCCTTGACCTGGGCCTTGCCGTTGAGCAGCGAGACCTTCATCGGGCCGGTGCCCTGGCCGTTGGCGAAGCCGATCTCGCCGCTGCCCTCCAGCCGGGTGCCGGCGCTGAAGCCGGGGTCGGAGGCGAGCAGCACGGTGGCGGTGGTGGGCGCGATGGTGGTGATCCGGCCGACCAGGCCCTGACCGTTGATCACGGTCATGTCCCGGGTCAGGCCGTCGTCGCTGCCGGCGTCGATGGTGATGGTCCAGGAGAACGCCTGGGCGGCGCCGATCGCGATCACCTGGGCGGCCTTGACGGTGTATCCGCCGTTGCCCGCCGTGCGCAGCAGTTCGTCCAGCTGCTTGGTGCGCCCGGAGGCGGTGTCGGAGGAGGCGACCCGCTGGCGCAGGTCGGTGTTCTCCCGGGTGATCTGGTCCAACCGGGCCTGGTGGGTGCCGGCGTCCCGGACCGCGCGGACGGTGCCGGCGACCGGGTCGACGGCGCCGGCGGCGGCCCGCTCGACCGGGCCGAGCGCGCTCGCGGCGACCCGCCGGGCACCGCTGAGCGGAGAGCTCTCACCGCCCTTGATGTCCACGGTGATCAGCGCGAACGCGACGGCCACCAGCAGGACGAGCAGTAGTCGGCTCTCTCGTGTGTCCCTCACGGTGCGGGAGCTGCCCTTCGGTGTCGGGCCCCCGGCCGCTGTGGACGGCTGAGGGCCCTTCAGTTGACGTGTCTTCTTGCCTGACTGACGCCGTGCCCGGTCTGACTAACGACGGGGCTGCGCGTCCAGTACCTGCTGGAGCGCCTCGAACTCCTCGACGCACTTGCCCGAGCCGAGCGCGACCGAGTCCAGCGGGTTCTCCGCGATGTGGATCGGCATGCCGGTCTCCCGGCGCAGCCGCTCGTCCATCCCGCGCAGCAGCGCACCGCCGCCGGTCAGCACGATCCCCCGGTCCATCACGTCGCCCGCCAGCTCCGGCGGGCACTGGTCCAGGGTGGTCTTCACAGCGTCGATGATGGAGTTGACCGGCTCGTCGATGGCCTCGCGGACCTCGGCGGCGGAGATCACCACGGTCTTCGGCAGACCGCTGACCAGGTCGCGGCCACGGATCTCGGCGTGCTCGTCCTTCTCGCCCTCCAGGGCGAAGGCCGAGCCGATGCTCATCTTGATCTGTTCGGCGCTGCGCTCACCGAGGAGGAGGCTGTACTCCTTCTTGATGTGCTGGACGATCGCGTTGTCCAGCTCGTCCCCGGCGACCCGGATGGACTGCGCGGTGACGATCCCGCCGAGCGAGATCACCGCCACCTCGGTGGTGCCACCACCGATGTCCACCACCATGTTCCCGGTGGCCTCGTGCACCGGGAGGCCGGCGCCGATGGCCGCCGCCATCGGCTCCTCGATGATGTGCACCTGGCGCGCGCCGGCCTGGGCGCTGGCCTCGATCACGGCGCGGCGCTCCACTCCGGTGATGCCGGAGGGCACGCAGACCACGACGCGCGGGCGGGCCAGGTAGCGGCGGCGGTGGATCTTCAGGATGAAGTACCGCAGCATCCGCTCGGTGATCTCGAAGTCGGCGATCACGCCGTCCTTGAGGGGCCGGATGGCGACGATGTTGCCCGGCGTGCGGCCGATCATCTTCTTGGCCTCGGAGCCGACCGCGAGGATGCCGCCGGTGTTGGTGTTCACGGCCACCACGGAGGGCTCGTTGAGGACGATGCCCTTGCCCCGGACGTACACCAGCGTGTTGGCCGTGCCGAGGTCGATCGCCATGTCACGGCCGATGAACGACAGGTTGTTGCCCATGGGGTGTGTGGTGCCTTCCCGAGCTCGGATGCAGATGGCGGGGAGATGCGCGGCGGAGGACGGCCGACGGCCGTACCGGGCCCGCGAGTTGTGCTCCATCGTAGCCACGCCGGTCGCTGCGGACCCGGTCGGTCCGTGACGGCGGCGGGCTGCCAGGTCCCGGCCATTCTCCGGCGCCCCGGGGGCATCTCCGAGGATTGGGACGCCGTGTCGGAGCTCCGAGTTCCGTATTTGAGGATCAAACGCCGATATTCACCCGCCCGGTC
The DNA here is from genome assembly GCF_044763225.1 of Kitasatospora sp. NPDC096147. NCBI lineage: Bacteria > Bacillati > Actinomycetota > Actinomycetes > Kitasatosporales > Streptomycetaceae > Kitasatospora > Kitasatospora sp. NPDC096147. Next base: position 707,291 of record NZ_JBIWFX010000003.1, read on the forward strand.
CCGGGGCCGCCGGGACCGGGCGGGTGATGACCTCCCGTCAGGCGTGCGACGGGAAGAAGATCTTGATCTCGCGCTCGGCCGACGCCTCGGAGTCGGAGGCGTGGATCAGGTTCTCGCGGGTGATGGTCGCGAAGTCGCCGCGGATCGTCCCCGGGCCCGCCTGCAGCGGGTCGGTCGCCCCGGCCAGGGCGCGCACGCCCGGGATCACGTTCTCGCCCGAGACGATCAGGGCGATCGACGGACCCGAGGTCATGAACTCCAGCAGCGGCTCGTAGAAGGGGCGGCCGACGTGCTCGGCGTAGTGCTCCTCCAACGTGGCGCGGTCGAAGGTCCGCAGCTCGACGGCGGCCAGCTGCCAGCCGGCCTTGCGCTCGATCCGGCTGATGATCTCGCCGGCCAGGCCGCGCTTGACGGCGTCGGGCTTGAGCAGGACGAGAGTGCGCTGCGACACGGTAACGGCTCCTGGGGACTAGGCGTCGGTCAGTCAAGAGGCTACCGTGCGCACACCTGTGCCCCGTCCGGCCCGTCAGCCGGCCGGCAGCCGGACCGACTCGCCCGGGCGCAGCGGTGCGCCGAGCTCGGTGCAGGGGATCTCCACCGGACTGCCGACGACCCTCCCCGCCTCCCGGTGCACGGTCTCCCGGTAGCAGAGCGCCACCGATCCGGGTGCGAAGGCGAGCGCGCCACCGACCGGCCGGGTCAGCTCGTAACTGAACTCCACCCGGGTACCGGCCTCCCGGCCGGTGCTGTAGGTCACGTCGAGGCCTTCGGCCAGCTTCCGCAGTACCTCCCCGTCCACCGGTCCGGCCCCGGCCGCGGTGAGCAGCCGTTCGCCGAAGGCGGCCGCGTCCTGCCGCAGGTCCGCCTCGACCTCGCGCCGGTACCGCTCGGCCTCCTGCTCGGACCGGTGGTGCGGCAGCCAGACCAGCAGCACGCCGGCCAGGCCCACCACCGCGACCACCAGTGTGACGATCCGTCCAGCTCTCATGACTCCCCCTCGGGTGGTGCCGGGGGCGGTGCCCGGCAGGACACCGCCCCCGGCTGGAAGGCCCGGGCTGCTACGAGACCGCTCCCGTGAGCGCGTTCTGGAGGGCCAGGGCGTAGCGTCCCGTGCCCGGGTTGTTCGGATGGTACGACTCCATGCTCGGGCAGAGCGGGATCCCGGGGCAGGAGAAGTCCCCGGGACCGGTCGGCGCCGCGACGAGGTCGTTGATGCCGGGGGTCGCGTCACAGACCCGGTACCCCTCGAACTCGCTGTCGGCCCACCGGAAGGTGATGCGGTTCTTCGCCGTCGCGTTCGCGACCGCGCGGACCTGCTCGTCCTTCATGAACACCGCCCAGTCGTTGATCTTCTGCTGCTCCAGGTTCCCCATGACGGTGCAGCCGATGTTGGCGGCCGCGCTGTTGAACAGCCGGGGGTAGCCGAGCAGGACTATCCGGGCCTCGGGTGCCTCGGCGGCGATCCGGTCCAGGAGGCTGGTGAGCTTGGGGACCAGGGCAGAGATCTTCCCGCGCACCGTGGCGTCCGACGGGCATCCCTTCGTCGGGTCGCCGCAGGCGGCGACGATCGGCCCGAAGTCGGCGTCGTTGCCGCCGATCGTCAGGGCCACCAGCGTGGTGCTCGGGTCCACGAACCCCGAGGCCAGCTGGGGCATTTCGTGGTGCTGTCCGAGGCGGCCCCATTCACTGGCACCCGCTGTGCCGACGTTGAAGGTGTAGGCACCCGAGCAGGCCACAGACTGGAAGTCGAGACTGCTGTCGAACGAGTCCGCCAGGCTGCCGATGCTCACGGTCCGCCCCGGGAGCACCGTCTTGCGAGCCCAGGAGTTCTGGCTGCGCCGACAGGCGTTCCACGACCGCGCGGTGGACTGCTGGGTCGGGATGCTCGCGTACGGACCGACGTCCGTGCCGGCCGCGTAGGGCTTCGCGCCCTCGCCCGAGGCGTACGAGTCCCCGAGCTGGACGACGACGTCCTTCGGCTTGCCCGGGAGCGGAGTGAAGGCGACCGCGTCCCAGGCGACGTCCTCGTCCCCGGTGCCGTCCGCCGTCACGCTGCCGAGCCGGACCCGGGGCACGCCGTCCACCTCGAAGACCCCGAGCGAGACCCAGCCGTTGGCCAGGCGCACCTGGTTGACGTAGCGGTCCTTGAGGAAGAGCCCGCTCCCGGTGTCGATCTCGTACTTCGCCTGCTGGGTCTGCGCACCGTGGTCCGGGAGGTGCACCAGGATCCGGGTCCACCCCTTGCGGGCTTGGTTCAGGCTCCAGGTGCCGGTCATCTCGTGGATGCCGCCGCGGGCGTCGCGCTCCCGGGTGTGGGTGAAGTAGAAGTGCCCGCCGAAGCCCGCACCGAGTTGGTGCAGGTCGATCTTCGACGCGTACGTCCCGTTGGCGTCGGGGCTGAAGTCCATGGTGAACCGGCCCGCGTTGGTCCAGGGCCGCCCGCAGTTCGGCCGGACGGACGGGGTGCCGTCGGGCACGTCGTCGACCACCAGGGAGCCGGCCGGCAGGGAGTTGTAGCCCGAAGCCGAGGCGGTGAGCGAACAGTTCGGCGGGTAGGCCGTGCCGTCCGCCTCCTCCGGGTAGGTGGAATTGAACCGGATCAACTCGTTGCCGCAGCTGTACGCGCAGTCGGTCTTCCAGGTGACGGACTTGTGCCACCAGCACTTGGAGTCGGCCCGGCCGCACGGCCCGGCCGAGGGCAGCTGGTTGCTGGCACCGTCACTGATCTTGTCCGGGTAGCACTGGTTCTCCATCGGCTCGCAGAACAGGCTCTCCGGCGGCTTGACGGCCCGTCGGTTCGCCTTCGAGGTCCCGGGCGCGTACGGATCGCTGGGGTTGTCGACGCCGTTCCACCAGGCGGTCCGGAACGAACCGACCATCACCCCCGGGGACTCCAGGGCGGAGAAGCCGTGGGCGGCGAAGCCCAGGACCTTCTCGGGGTAGGGCCAGTTCTGCGGCCGGGCCGCGTCCGAGGGAGAAGCGTCCAGGAACGATCCGCGTCCGGCGTCCCAGATCGGGTTGGCCGGGTTGTTGACCCAGCCCAGGCCCCACGGTTCACCGCCCGGGAACTGCGGGTTGAAACCGGTGTTGTAGGCCCAGAGCGCGAAGAACCAGTTCTCCAGCTTCGACGGGTCACCGTTGTTGACGGTGAGTCCGGCGGCCCGGGTCTCGTTCCACTTGCTCTGCAGGATGGTCAGACCGACCGCGATGTTCGCGGTGTAGTCGAGGGCGACCGGGCGCTGGATGCTCTCGTAGTCCCAGGCCGTCCCGCCCTTGCCACCCTCCCGGCCGGCCATCCGCATGTGGTCGGTGACCTGGGTGACGCCGTACCCGCAGTCGGCCTTGGCCCAGTCCACCACCCAGTCGTCGGCGGGGTTCTCGTTGTACACGTCCACGCCGTAGAAGTTGCCGATCAGCGGGTTCGCCGTCACGCCGGGGACGGCGGACCTGGCGGCCTGCCAGAGGTTCGACTCCTGGGCGGCCACGCCGAGCAGGATCTGCGCGGGCACCCGGCCTCCTCCCTCCAGCGGCAGGGAGCTCACCAGGCTCTGCGGCTTGTAGGCGGGCATCCCGAGGTTCTTCCAGTTGGCCGGGCGCTGGACCTTGGCGTCCAGGTTGCCGGTCACCGCCTGGTCGACGGCCCACTCCACCTGCCGGGGCTTGGGCTGCATCGCCTGGTTGCGCGGGTCGTTGCGCGGTACCGAGCAGATCCGCTCGGCCTCGACCGGGTTGGCCGGGTCACCCTGCGCGAGTGCGCCGAGCGCCGGGCGGACCGCAGAGCGGGAGGCCGCCTGCCCGTCGGCCGACCGGACCCCCTCGGGTGCCACGACGCCCTCGGGCAGGGCCGGGGAGCCGGCCGAGCCCTCGGCCGCGTGGTCGCTCACCCGGGCGGTCGGGTCGACCGTGAAGCCGATGTCCTTACCCGTGTCCACCAGCCGCAGGTCCACAGCGGCGGGCCGGACGGCCGACAGGGGCGCGTCACCCGACGGGCGGGAGTCCTGCCCGTCGGCCCACGCGGTGTGCCGCACCACGGCGCGCCCCTCGGTGGAGACCTCCGCGTCACCGGGCAGGTCGGGGAGGAGTGAGACGCCGTCAGGGAGGTTGCGGCCGCTCCCCTTCGGCCTGCCGACCACGTACACCTGGTCGCCGCCACGGCTCAGGCCCAGCTCCGTGCGCTTGCCCTCGGCCACCCGCCGCGGGGCGACCGGATGACCGGCCGCGCGGTCGAGGGCCCGACCCGGGAGGTGCTCGGCCGTGGCCCCGTCGCTGCCCTTGCGCTCCAGGTAGGTGAGCCCGCCGTCGCGGCCGGGGGTGAGGTAGTACGGCACCGAGGCGGCCTCGGCCAGGGTGGTCCGTCCGCCGCCGGCCGTCAGCCTGACGATCCGGGCCCCGTCGGCCGCCGCGATGCCGCCGCCCCGGAGCGGGACGGCGGAGGTGAGCTGGCCCTTCACCGCGATCGGCTCGGCCGACCGGCCGGTGGTGGTGTCCAGCTCCAGCAGCCTGGTCTCGCCGAACTCGGCGCCCCGGCTCTGGGTCAGGACCGCCTTCTCGTCCGCGCCGCAGCCCGGGTTGAAGTGCGCCAGTGTGGTGGTGAACGGCAGCTTGGTGACCTGACCGCCCGTCAGGTCGACCACGGCGACGAAGCCGCCCCGTCCGAGCAGCTCCGGCTCGTTGGTGAAGGTGCGGGGAGCGTAGACCACGACGGCCCGCTCCCCCGACCCGGTGACGCAGGCGTTGCCTATCCACTGGTCGGCCTCGAAACCCGGCTCGGAGAGCGAGGCGGCGGTGCGCCACGCGTAGCCGTCCCGACGGTCGGCCACCAGCAGGTGCAGGCCCTCCGCGTCCCCCGACACCGTCCAGGCCCGGTCCTTCGACGTGGTCCAGTCGCTGCCCAGCAGCGCGCTCCGCTGCCCTTCCGGCACCTCGGCGGGGGCCGGCGGCGCGGAGGACGGGGCGGGTGCCGGAGCCGGCGCAGCCCGGGCCGGCGCGATGCCGAGTGGCAGCAGCGTGCCCAGCATCGTGGTCAGCAGGACGCCGGTGAGCCGACGTCCGATCGGACGTGTTCTGTGCACGCGATCCCCCAGAAGTATGCGAACAGGTTTTGCCGAAGAGGATTCAACACCCTGGCGAAAGCCGTGAACAGATACTCGTGGAAAAAATTCAAAGAGAGAATCGCATGCATATCACTATGGCGTGGACTGGCGTCTGATAATGGCATAAGAGTGGACAAGAACCCTTGGGAGCACTGGGCCGTGGGTACTCGCCCCGTACATGGAGAGTGAATTCGAAAAGAAAATCGGCCCTGCCCTGCGGACGAGTCCGCAGGGCAGGGCCGTCGTTCGCGGAGGTCAGGCCGCCGCCGCGCGGGCCGCCTTGATCTCGTCGATCTTGCGGCCGTAGTGCACCGAGCACCACCAGAGGCCGGCGAAGACCACGCCGAGGCCGAACATGATGGGCAGCACGAAGCCGCTCAGGATCAGACCCACCTGGAGGGCCCATCCGACCGCCACCGCGCCCGGGCGGGTGATCGCGCCGCAGAGCAGCACGCAGAGCAGCATGGCGATGCCGCTGACCGTCCAGACGGTGGCGGTGCCGACATCGGAGAGCTGCATCGCGACCAGCGCCGCGAACATGATCAGCAGGGCCTCGCCGATCAGGGTGGAGGAGCAGAGCGTCCGCACGTCACTTCCTCCCGAACAGGATCCGGGCCTCGCCGATGGTGATCACCGAGCCGGTGACGATGACTCCGGCGCCGCCGAGGTCCTCTTCCTCGGCCGCGGTGATGGCCGCCTCGATCGCGTCGTCGAGGCGCGGCTCGACCCGGACCCGGTCCTCACCGAAGACCTCGACCGCGATGGCGGCCAACTGGTCGACGGGGGTGGCCCGGTGGGTGGAGTTCTCGGTGATGACCACCTCGGCCAGGATCGGCTCGAAGGCCTCCAGGAAGCCGGCCGCGTCCTTGTCCCCGCTGGTGGCGATCACGCCGACCAGCTTGGAGAAGCCGAAGGACTCGCGGATCGCCTCCACGCTGGCCTGCGCGCCGTGCGGGTTGTGCGCGGCGTCCAGGATGACGGTGGGGCTGCGCCGGATGACCTCCAGGCGGCCCGGCGAGGAGACGCCGGAGAAGCCCTGGCGGACCTTGTCGATGTCCAGGCGGTCGCCGCCCGACTTGCCGCCGACGCCGAAGAAGGCCTCGACCGCGCAGAGCGCGAGCGCCGCGTTGTGCGCCTGGTAGGCGCCGTGCAGCGGGATGAAGACGTCCTCGTACTCGGCCCCGCCGAGCCCACGGAGCGTCACCACCTGCCCGCCGACGGCCACCTCACGGCGGATCACCCCGAACTCCATGCCCTCGCGGGCCACCGTGGCGTCCACCTCGACGGCCCGGCGCAGGATCGCCTCGGCGGCGTCCAGCGGCTGCTGGGAGACCACGGCCAGGCCGCCGGTCTTGATGATGCCGGCCTTCTGCTCGCCGATCTCGCCGGTGGTGTTGCCCAGGCGGTCGGTGTGGTCCAGGCCGATCGGGGTGATGACGGAGACGGCGGCGTCGATGACGTTGGTGGCGTCCCAGGTGCCGCCCATGCCGACCTCGACCACGGCCACGTCGATCGGGGCGTCGGCGAAGGCCGCGTAGGCCATCGCGGTGAGCACCTCGAAGAAGGACATCGCGATCGGCTGCTGCTCGTCGACCATCGCGACGTAGGGCTCGATGTCCCGGTAGGTCTCGATGAACTTCTCGACGCTGATCGGGGCGCCGTCCAGGCTGATCCGCTCGGTCACCGACTCGACGTGCGGGCTGGTGTAGCGGCCGGTGCGCAGCTCGAAGGTGTTGAGCAGCTGCTCGATCATCCGGGCGGTGGAGGTCTTGCCGTTGGTCCCGGTGATGTGGATCGACGGATAGGCCCGCTGGGGCTGCCCGAGGATGTCCATCAGCGCCCGGATCCGGTCGAGCGAGGGCTCGATCTTGTTCTCCGGCCAGCGCTTGGAGAGGGCGGTCTCGATCTCGCGCAGCTCACCGTGGGTGTCGGCGGCGTCCGGGTTGCCGGGGCGGATCGTGTACGGGTTCTGCGGGGCCTTGTCGCTCACGCGGACAGTGTACGGAGCCGACCGTCGGTCCCGGGCCGGACGGTCCTTGGTCCCGGGTTCACCCGGTGACAACAGTCACTTCACGGACATTTACGGAAAATCCATGGTTAAAGTATCAATCGATGGCAATCAAGGGTGATCTCCATCGAATCGATGGCCCACCTGCCCTTGGAGCCTCTCCTTGGACTTCCTGCACGCCTACTTCGCCGCACACCAGGCGCGGGTGCTGTGGATCGCGCACGCGCTCTCCCTGCTCCTGCTCGCCTACATGGTCCTGGTGTTCGGCCGGTTCCTGCTCTACTGGGCCGGCTCCGCGCACTCCTTCCGGCGCAACCGCCCGGCCGAGCCCGGCGATCCGGACGCCTTCGCCTGGCACCTGGTGATCCCCTGCCGGGACGAGGAGGCCGTGGTCCGGCAGACCCTGGACGGGCTGCGCCGCAGTGCTCCCGAGGCGCACCTGTGGGTGGTGGACGACGACAGCGAGGACCGCACCCGCGAACTGGTGCTGGCCGCCGCCGAACTGGACCCGCGCATCCACCTGGTGCAGCGCCGCCGGCCGCAGGCCCGGATCGGCAAGGGCGCCGCCCTGAACGCCGCCTACCGGGAGATCACCGCCCGACTGCCCGAGGGCACCGACCGCACCCGCGTGGTGCTCGGCGTGGTGGACGCGGACGGTGAACTGGAGCCCGGCGCACTGGCGATGGTCTCCACCGGGAAGGCGATGGGGCGTCAGGACACCGGCGCGGTGCAGATCGGCGTCCGGATGCGCAACGCCGACGACGAGCGCCCGCTGCCCGACCGGGGCCGGCTCGCCAACGCCTTCGCCCGCTACCTGGTCCGGATGCAGGACGTCGAGTTCCAGGCCAGCAACGCCGGGATGCAGCTGCTGCGCCGCCGCACCGGCAGTGTCGGCCTGGGCGGGAACGGCCAGTTCGTCCGGCTGTCCGCGCTCGACGCGCTGGCCGCCGAGGGCGACGGGCGCAGCCCCTGGCCCGAGCGGGCACTGCTGGAGGACTACGAGTCCGGACTCGAACTCCGGCTGGCCGGCTACCGGTTGACCCACGTGCACGAGACCCGGGTGTCCCAGGAGGGGCTGGTCTCCGGCAAGCGCTTCCTCACCCAGCGGACCCGGTGGGCGCAGGGCAACATGCAGTGCCTGCGCTACACCTGGCGGGTGCTCAGGTCGCGGCACTACGGGCTCGGTGGCAAGGCCGAGGTGCTCTACACCTTCCTCCAGCCGGTGGTCGCGGTGCTGCTGGTGCTGCTCTTCCCGCTCTCGCTGGGCATCTCGCTGGCCACCCGGATCTTCTTCCCCGGCGACGCGCTGGCCTTCGAGGAGCGGTTCGGCCCGTGGATGGCGCTGGCCTTCCTGATCGCCGCGCTGCCGCTGGTGCTCTGGGGCCTGTCCTACCGCCGCACCGTGTACCCGGACCGGAGCCGGCTGACCGGCCTGCTCTGGGGCATCGGCCTCTGGCTGTACACGTACCACATCTTCCTGGTGGCCACCCGGGCCGCCGTCCGGCTGGTGCTCGGCCGCAACGGCTGGGCCAAGACCCGGCGCAACGCCGAGGCCACCGCCGTCGGCGCCCCCACCGCCCTCGAAGCCTGAACGGAACTCCCCGCGATGACCCCCTGCAAGCCCTCCCCCGGCCGGATCGCCGTCGTCCTGGGCACCCGCCCCGAGCTGGTCAAGCTGGCTCCGCTGATCCACGAACTCGGCCCGGCCGCCCGCCTGGTGCACACCGGACAGCACTGGGACGAGGCGATGTCCGGTCGGTTCCTGCGCGAACTCGACCTGCCCGAGCCGGAGTTGCTCACCGGCGTGGGCGGCCGGCCGCGGGCCGGCCAGGTGGCCGCCGCGCTGGCCCAGCTGGAGAGCTCGTTCACCGCCGAGCGCCCCGGCGCGGTGGTGGTGCAGGGCGACACCAACGCCACCCTGGCCGGAGCGCTGGCCGCCAACGCGCTGGGCATCCCGCTGGTGCACGTCGAGGCCGGGCTGCGCAGCCGCGACCGGGCCATGCCGGAGGAGCACAACCGGGTGATGGTCGATCACATCGCCGACCTGCTCTGCGCCGCCACCCCGGAGAACGCCGCCAACCTGCGGGCCGAGTCGGTCACCGGCGAGGCGATCGAGCTGACCGGGAACACCGTGGTCGAGGTGGTGGAGCGTCAGCTCCCGCCCGCCGCCGAGCGGGCCGCCCTGCTGGCCCGCTACGGGCTGGCCGAGGACTCCTACGTGCTGGCCACCGTGCACCGGCCGGAGAACACCGACACCGCCGGGGCGCTCGGCGCGGTGCTCACCGAGCTGGACCGGATCGCCGCGGCCGGCACCGCCGTGCTCTTCCCGATGCACCCGCGGACCCGGGCCGCCGTGGAGCGCTTCGGCCTCGGCGCCCTGCTGGCCCGGCTGACCGTCACCGAGCCGGTCGGCTACGGCGACTTCCTCGGCCTGGCCCGGCACGCCGCCCTGCTGGTCTCCGACTCGGGCGGGGTGCAGGAGGAGTGCACCGTGCTCAAGCGCCCGCTGCTGGTGGTCCGCCGCTCCACCGAACGCCCGGAGGCGGTGGACGCCGGCTTCGCCGCCCTGGTGGCACCCGGCCCGGAGCTCGGCACGCTGGCCGCCGCCTGGCTCGCCGACACCCCCGCGCGACTGGCCCGGCTGGCCGCCACCCCCAGCCCGTACGGCGACGGTCTGGCCAGCGAGCGGATCGCCAAGCTGACGCTCGCGCTGGCCGGGCCCTTGACAGCCTGAGTGGTCTACTCCACCGTGTGTGCCAAGTCACTGGTCCAGACCGGTACGTGACCGTACTGACTCCCTGCACTGCTCCGCACCATCCTCACTCCCCCACACGGAGATGGCATGCGCGCACGAAGCACGGTGAACGCGTTCCTGGTCGCCCTGGTGGCCACCGCCCTGGCCCTGGTGGGCCTGCTGCTGAACACGGCAGGGGCGGTGGCCGCACCCGGCGACGTGGAACTGATCGAGAACGGCAATCTGGAGAGCGGGAACCACGTCGCCCCGTGGACCTGTTCCAACAGTTCGGGCCAGCCGGACTCCACCGGCGGCCGGGGCTTCTCGCTCCGCGTCACCCCCACCGCGAGCGACAACGGCAAGTGCACCACGGCGGTCGCCGTCAAGCCCAACTCCACCTACGCGCTGAGCGCCTGGGTGAACGGGCCGTACGTCTACCTCGGCGTGGAGGGCGGCGCCACCGCCTCCACCTGGACCAGCAGCACCAGTTGGACGAAGCTCAGCACCACCTTCACCACCGGCGCCTCGACCTCCTCGATCACCGTCTACCTGCACGGCTGGTACGGCCAGAGCTCGTTCCTGATGGACGACATCTCGCTGATCGGCCCGGGCGATCCCAGGCCCACGCCCACCGTGACCACCCCGAAGCCCAGCACCTCGGCCAGCCCCAGCCCGTCGGCGAGCCCGAGCCCCAGCCCGAGCCCGAGTCCGAGTCCGTCGGCGAGCCCGAGCCCGTCCCCCACCGGCCCGCAGCCGCCCAACAAGCACCTGCTGACCGGCTACTGGCAGAACTTCGACAACACCGCCACGGTGCAGAAGATCAGTGACGTGCCGGCCGCCTACGACATCATCGCGGTCTCCTTCGCCGACGCCACCGGCACGCCGGGCGGGATCAGCTTCACCCTGGACCCGGTGCTCTCCTCCCGTCTCGGCGGGTACACCGTCGCCCAGTTCAAGGCCGACATCGCCGCCAAGCGGGCGGCCGGCAAGAAGGTGATCGTCTCGGTCGGCGGGCAGAACGGCACGGTGGCGGTGAACAGTTCGTCCTCCGCGACCACCTTCGCCAACACCGCCGCCGCCGTCATCCAGGAGTACGGCTTCGACGGGATCGACATCGACCTGGAGAACGGGGTGAGCGCCACCTACATGGGCCAGGCGCTGCACGCGCTGGCCTCGAAGGTCGGCAGCGGCTTCGTGCTCACCATGGCGCCGCAGACCATCGACATGCAGTCCACCGGCGCGGAGTACTTCAAGCTGGCGCTGAACGTGAAGGACATCCTCACCATCGTCAACATGCAGTACTACAACTCCGGCGCGATGCTCGGCTGCGACGGCCAGGTCTACTCCCAGGGCACCGTCAACTTCCTCACCGCGCTGGCCTGCATCCAGCTCAAGGGCGGACTGGAGCCCCGGCAGGTCGGGCTCGGGGTGCCGGCCTCCACCAGTGCGGCGGGCGGCGGCTACGTCAGCCCGAGCGTGGTGACGGCCGCGCTGGACTGCCTGGCGAAGGGCACCAACTGCGGCAGCTACAAGCCGGACACCAAGTGGCCCGGCATCGGCGGCGCGATGACCTGGTCGACCAACTGGGACGCCAAGGCGGGCGGCGGCATCGCCACCACCGTCGGCAACCACCTGCACGCCATGCCGTAGCGGGCCGATCCGGCGTCAGGACCGGTGCGGGACGCCGGTCCCGGCGTCAGGACCGGTGCGGATGCCCGTCCCGGCGTCAGGACTGGCGCGGGATGCCGGTCCTGGCGCCGTGCCGGTGCCGCAGCTCGGTGACCACCTCGGCGAGCTCCCCCTCCGGGAGGAAGGGGAGCATCATCGCCACCGCCTGGAGCAGCCCGCCGAGCAGGAAGGTGGTGTCGGGGGTGGCGGCCACCAGGGCCCGGACGGCGACCACGTCGCCGGCGTCCAGCGCCTCCAACAGCTCGGCCACCCCGACGAGCTCCTCCTCGGTGTCCACCTCGGAGGTGTCCTCCGGGGCCCGCCGGGCCAGGGCCCGGAGCACCCGGTCGGCGACCTGCGGGGCGTAGGCCTTGCGGACCGCCTCGGCGGCGATCCACACCAGCAGGGTGGCCACCTCGCTCTCGGCGTTCTCCGTGAGCATCAGCTCCAGCTCGTGGTCGAAGGCGAGTTGGTTGCCGTGCCGGAACGCGAGCAGCAGGGTGGCCGCCCTGGCTTTCGCCTCGGTCACCTGCTCCGCCGGTAGTTCGTCGGCCAACTCCCTGGTCACCACCACGCCGTGCCCTCCCGTCAGTCGACTGCCTTCCCGGAACACCCACTTACCGTACACAGTCGAACTGCAAACACCCCTTAACCCGCGCGCAAAACAAGCAGACCCGATCGGCCTACGCCATTTAGGGAATTCGCTCCGACAGCCGCCGAAGCACTCAGGCGCTGACCGAGAAGGTGCGCCGCAACTCCTCGATCTCCTCGACGCACTTGCCGGAGCCGACCACCACGCAGTCCAGCGGACTCTCCGCCACCCGCACCGGCAGCCCGGTCTCCCGGGCGATCCGGCGGTCCAGGCCGCGCAGCAGCGCACCGCCGCCGGTGAGCACGATGCCCTGGCCCATCACGTCCCCGGCCAGCTCCGGCGGGCAGCGGTCCAGGGTGCGCTTCACCTCCGCGACGATCTCGCCGACCGGCTCCTCCACCGCCGCCAGCACCTGAGCCGCCGTCACCACGGCCGTCCGGGGCAGCCCGAGCACCGCGTCCCGGCCGCGCACCTCCATCTCGACCGCCCCGGCGGCCTCCGACTCGGCCGCGCCGATGGCCAGCTTGATCTCCTCGGCGGTGCGCTCGCCGATCAGCAGGCCGTGGTCCTTCTTCACCTGCTTGGCGATCACCTCGTCCAGCCGGTCGCCGGCCACCCGGAGGGAGCCGGCCGCCACCATGCCGCCCATCGAGACCACGGCGACCTCGGTGGTGCCGCCGCCGATGTCCACCACCATCGAGCCGGTCGGCTCCTGCACCGGCAGCCCCGCCCCGATCGCGGCGGCCATCGGCTCCTTGATCAGGTGCACCGAGCGGGCCCCGGCGCTGCTCACCGCCTCGATCACCGCCCGCCGCTCCACCCCGGTGATCCCGCTGGGCACGCAGACCACCACCCGGGGCTTGGCCCGGAACCAGCGGCCGGTGGCCCCGGTGGCCTTGGCCATCAGGTGCCGCAGCAGGTGCCGGGTGCCCTCGAAGTCGGCGATCACGCCGTCCTGGAGCGGCCGGGAGGCGACCACGTCCTCCGGCGTGCGGCCGAGGGTGCGCTTGGCCTCGGCGCCCACGCTGAGCACCTCGCCGGTCCGCCGGTCGACCGCGATCACCGAGGGCTCGTTCAGCACGATCCCCTTGCCCCGGACGTAGACCAGGGTGTTGGCCGTCCCGAGGTCGATCCCGATGTCCTGCCCGCGTCCCGCGCCACGCCCCTGCCGACTGCCCGTCATCGGTCGCCCGCCCTCTCGCATTTCGCACCCTTCGTGCACGTCCGCCAGCGACCAGCGTACGTGAGGGAATTCGGCCGAACGGGCTATTGTGCGGCCCGGAAATCCGACGGGGAATCAACTCCCTTTCCCGGGAACGGCCGAGGGCCGCACCCCCGTACGGAACGGGGGTGCGGCCCTCGGGCGGTGCGGCGTCAGCTCGCGGGGAGCGCCGCCAGCTGCGCGGTGATCCGGACGATGTCGGCCTCGGCGGTCTCCTGGCGGGCCTTGATCTTGGCGACCACCTCGTCCGGGGCCTTGGCCAGGAAGCCCTCGTTGCCGAGCTTGCCGGCGCACTGGGCCTTCTCCTTCTCGGCGGCGGCCAGGTCCTTGGCCAGGCGCTTGCGCTCGGCCGCCACGTCGATGGTGCCGGACAGGTCCAGCGCCACGGTGGCCCCGGCGACCGGGAGCGAGGCGGTGGCCGCGAAGCCCTCGCCCGGCACGGTCAGCCGCAGCAGCGAGCGGATCGCGTCCTCGTGCACCGACAGCACGGTACCGGCCAGCTCCAGCTGGGCCGGGACCTTCTGGGCGGGCTGCAGGCCCTGGTCCGAGCGGAACCGGCGGACCTCGGTGACCACCTGCTGGAGGGTGGCGATCTCCGACTCGGCCGCCGCGTCGCGGTAGCCGCTGTCCTTCGGCCACTCGGTGACCACCAGGGACTCGGCGCCGGTCAGCGTGGTCCACAGGGTGTCGGTGACGAACGGCACGACCGGGTGCAGCAGACGCAGCGTCACGTCCAGCACCTCACCGAGCACCCGGCGCGCGGCGTCGGCCTGCGCGCCGCCCTTGGCCAGGGTGGTCTTGGAGAGCTCGACGTACCAGTCGAAGACCTCGTCCCAGGCGAAGTGGTAGAGGGTGTCCGAGACCTTGGCGAACTCGTAGTCGTCGTACAGCGCGTCGACCTCGGCCACGGTGGCGTTCAGCCGGGACAGGATCCACCGGTCCACGGCCGTCAGCTCCTCCGGCGCGGGCAGCGGGCCCTCGACGGTGGCGCCGTTCATCAGCGCGAAGCGGGTGGCGTTCCAGATCTTGTTGCAGAAGTTCCGGGAGCCCTTGACCCAGTCCTCGCCGATCGGCACGTCGGCGCCGGGGTTGGCGCCGCGGGCCAGGGTGAAGCGGACCGCGTCGGCGCCGTAGGCGTCCATCCAGTCCAGCGGGTCGACGGCGGTGCCGGAGGACTTCGACATCTTCTTGCCGAACTCGTCGCGGACCAGGCCGGTCAGCGCGATGGTGTGGAACGGCGCCTGACCGTCCATCGCGTACAGGCCGAACATCATCATCCGGGCGACCCAGAAGAAGATGATGTCGTGGCCGGTCAGCAGCACGTCGGTCGGGTAGAACTTCTCCAGGTCCGGGGTCTGCTCCGGCCAGCCGAGCGTGGAGAACGGCCACAGGCCGGAGGAGAACCAGGTGTCCAGGACGTCCGGGTCCTGGTGCCAGCCCTCGCCGGCGGGCGGCTGCTCGTCCGGGCCGACGCAGACGACCTCGCCGTCCGGGCCGTACCAGACCGGGATGCGGTGACCCCACCAGAGCTGGCGCGAGATGCACCAGTCGTACATGTTGTCGACCCAGTCGAAGTAGCGGCGCTCCATCTCCTTGGGGTGGATCTGCACCCGCCCGTCCCGGACCGCGTCGCCGGCCGCCCGGGCCAGCGGCTCGACCTTGACCCACCACTGGAGGGACAGCCGCGGCTCGACGATGGTGTGGCAGCGCGAGCAGTGGCCGACCGAGTGGTCGTAGGGCCGCTTCTCGGCGACGATCCGGCCCTGCTCGCGCAGCGCGCCGACCACGGCCGAGCGGGCCTCCAGCCGGTCCAGGCCGAGGAACGGGCCGTGCACGGTGATGGCGCCGCGCTCGTCCATCACGGTCAGGTTCGGCAGGCCGTGCCGCTGGCCGATGGCGAAGTCGTTCGGGTCGTGCGCCGGGGTCACCTTGACGGCGCCGGTGCCGAACTCCGGGTCGACGTGCTCGTCGGCGACGACCGGGATCTCACGGTCCGTCAGCGGCAGCTTGATGGTGCGGCCGACCAGGTGGGCGTAGCGCTCGTCCTCCGGGTGGACGGCCACCGCGGTGTCGCCGAGCATCGTCTCGGCCCGGGTGGTGGCGACCACGATGGAGTCGTCACCGTCGCCGTAGCGGATCGAGACCAGCTCGCCGGGGACGTCCTCGTGCTCGACCTCGATGTCGGAGAGCGCGGTGAGGCAGCGCGGGCACCAGTTGATGATGCGCTCGGCCCGGTAGATCAGGCCGTCGTCGAAGAGCTTCTTGAAGATGGTCTGGACGGCCTGGGAGAGGCCCTCGTCCATGGTGAAGCGCTCGCGGGACCAGTCGACGCCGTCGCCGAGGCGGCGCATCTGGCCGAGGATCTTCCCGCCGTAGTTCCGCTTCCACTCCCAGACCTTCTCGACGAAGGCCTCGCGGCCCAGGTCGTGGCGGGAGAGACCGGACTCGGCGAGCTGCTGCTCCACCTTGTTCTGGGTGGCGATGCCGGCGTGGTCCATGCCGGGCAGCCAGAGCGCCTCGTAGCCCTGCATCCGCTTGCGGCGGGTCAGGGCGTCCATCAGGGTGTGCTGGAAGGCATGGCCCAGGTGCAGGGCACCCGTGACGTTCGGCGGCGGGATGACGATGGTGTAGGCGGGCTTGTCGCTCTTCGCGTCGGCGGTGAAGTAACCGCGCTCCACCCAGCGCTCGTACAGCTCGCCCTCTACCTCCGCCGGGGCGTAGGTCGTCGGGAGGGTGGCTGCGTTGTCCCCGTCGAAAGTGCCGGGGCGCTGGTTCGTGGTGTCGGTCACGACGCACAGTTTACGTAAACCTGAAGGCCCCCCACGACCGCCTTTCCGTCCGGCACCCGGACGGGGGTGGCGAACACCCATGCGGTACCGTGCCCTACTCACCGAAGGAACACCGCCGGGGGCGGTGCAGAGGGGGAACGCAGATGTACGGACCACCGCAGGACCAGCCGCAACAACCCTACGGCCAGCCTCCGCAGTTCGGCGCACCGCAGCCCCCGCCCGCCCCGTACGGCCAGCAGCCGCCGCCCGCCGGGTACGGCCAGCAGGCACCGCCGCCGCCCCCCGGCTACGGCTACCCCCAGGCGCCCCAACAGCAGCCCCCCGCACCGCAGTTCGGCGCGCCGCAGCCCCCGTACGGCCAGCCGCAACCGCAGCCGCAGGGCTACGGCTACCCGCAGCCCCAGCCGCAGCCGCCCTACGGCCAGCCCGGCTACGGCCAGCCACAGTTCGCCGGACCGCCGCAGGCCGCCCCGAAGAACAACACCCCGGGGATCGTGATCGGCGTGCTGGCGGGAGCGGTGGTGCTCACGGTCGGCGGCTACTTCGCCTGGCAGGCGGTCCAGGACGAGGGCGTCACGCAGACCACCGGCACCTCGATCGGCTCGGGCGGCTCCGGGGGTTCGAGCGGCTCCGGTGGCTCCGGCGGCTCCGCCAAGGGCGGGGAGGGCGGCAAGTTCAAGCTGGTCGCCCCGCCGACCCTGGGCGGCGGCTACCTGCTGAAGAGCAGCAAGGACACCCCGGCCGCCGGCGGTGGCGCCGCCACCTACGACGGCGGCCTGCTGGCGACGTACAACAAGGGCAAGGACGCGATGGACAGCATCACCGTCGCGGGCTCCTGGGGGAAGATCGACAACCCGCAGGCGATCGTCAAGCAGGTCAACACCCAGATGACCACCACCAGCCGGCTCACCTGGAAGACCCCGCTGGCCGAGGTGCCGGCCAACGACGCCAAGGACAGGTCCGGCCTGCTCTCCTGCGGCGTGGCCACCGCCAGCACGGTGGAGATCCCGATCTGCGTCTGGGTCAACCACTCCAGCTACGCCACCGTGACCTTCAGCAAGGTCAGCCTCGACGGCAACGCCACCGCCATCAGCCAGAGCGAGGCCGCCACCCAGACCCGCGCCCTCCGGGACGCCATGGTGGCCCCCAAGTAGGCCCGCACGCACGGCAGTACGCGGCGGCCCCCGTCCTCGGTGAGGACGGGGGCCGCCGCGTACTGGCCGGGAGGATCCGGCGTCAGGCGCTCTTGTCGCGCCGCTCGCGCTTGATCATGTCGCGCGGCACCAGGGTCGGGATGGCGTGCTTGGAGACCACGTCGCCGGTGACCACCACGCGGGCCACGTCCTGACGGGACGGCACCTCGTACATCACGGACATCAGCACCTCCTCCATGATGGCCCGCAGACCACGGGCACCGGTGCCGCGCAGGATCGCCTGGTCCGCGATGGCCTCCAGCGCGTCGCGGCTGAACTCCAGCTCCACGCCGTCGAGTTCGAAGAGCTTGCGGTACTGCTTGACCAGCGCGTTCTTCGGCTCGGTGAGGATCTGCAGCAGCGCCTCGCGGTCGAGGTTGTGCACGCTGGTGATCACCGGGAGGCGGCCGATGAACTCGGGGATCATGCCGAACTTGACCAAGTCCTCGGGCATCACCTGACGGAAGTGGTCACTGGCGTCCGACTCGCGCTTGGATCGGATCGTGGCCCCGAAGCCGATGCCCTTGGCGCCGGCCCGGCCCTCGATGATCCGCTCCAGGCCGGCGAACGCACCGCCGACGATGAACAGGACGTTGGTGGTGTCGATCTGGATGAACTCCTGGTGCGGGTGCTTGCGCCCGCCCTGCGGCGGCACGCTCGCGGTGGTGCCCTCCAGGATCTTCAGCAGGGCCTGCTGCACGCCCTCGCCGGAGACGTCCCGGGTGATCGACGGGTTCTCGCTCTTGCGGGCCACCTTGTCGATCTCGTCGATGTAGATGATCCCGGTCTCGGCCTTCTTGACGTCGTAGTCGGCCGCCTGGATGAGCTTCAGCAGGATGTTCTCGACGTCCTCGCCGACGTAGCCCGCCTCGGTCAGGGCGGTGGCGTCGGCGATCGCGAACGGCACGTTCAGCATCCGGGCCAGCGTCTGCGCCAGCAGGGTCTTGCCGGAGCCGGTCGGACCGAGCAGCAGGATGTTGGACTTGGCCAGCTCGATCGCGTCCTCGCGGCCGTTCCCACCGCTGCGCCCGGCCTCGCCGGCCTGGACGCGCTTGTAGTGGTTGTAGACCGCGACCGAGAGCGACTTCTTGGCGATGTCCTGGCCGACCACGTACTGGTCGAGGAACTCGTAGATCTCGCGGGGCTTCGGGAGCTCCTCGAAGCGCACCTCGGAGGTCTCGGCGAGCTCCTCCTCGATGATCTCGTTGCACAGGTCGATGCACTCGTCGCAGATGTACACGCCTGGCCCGGCGATGAGCTTCTTCACCTGCTTCTGGGACTTGCCGCAGAACGAGCACTTGAGCAGGTCGCCACCGTCTCCGATGCGTGCCACGAGGTGCTTCCCCTTCGCCAGGGGCCCCGCGGGGGTCCGGGGCCTGGTGCTGTGAGGCGATCGGGCCGCGCCGCGGCGGCCGGTCTCGCTAATCCGACGGTACTCTGCCGAGCCGGTAATTCCGCCGACTTCGACAGGTCTGCCGTACGCCCTGGGCGAATTGATACCGAACAGATGCCGTCGGAGGAAGGGGGCGGAGCACGGCGGCTCGCCGTGCTCCGTCCCCTGAGCCACAGGGGGCTCAGGAAGTCAGCGAGGACTTCCGGGTGGAGATGATCTGGTCGATCAGGCCGTACTCGAGGGCCTCCTCGGCCGTCAGGATCTTGTCCCGCTCGATGTCCTCGCGGACCTGCTCGACCGGCTTGTTGGAGTGCTTCGAGAGCATCTCCTCCAGCTGCTCGCGCATCCGGAAGATCTCCTTGGCCTGGATCTCCAGGTCGGAGACCTGGCCGCGGCCGGTCTCGGTGTACGGCTGGTGGATCAGGATGCGGGCGTTCGGCAGCGCCATCCGCTTGCCGGGGGTGCCGGCCGCCAGCAGCACGGCCGCCGCCGAGGCCGCCTGGCCCATGCAGACGGTGGTGATGTCGGGCTTCACGTACTGCATGGTGTCGTAGATCGCGGTGAGCGCGGTGAAGGAGCCGCCGGGCGAGTTGATGTACATCTGGATCTCGCGGTCCGGGTCCATCGACTCCAGGCAGAGCAGCTGCGCCATGATGTCGTTGGCCGAGACGTCGTCCACCTGGGAGCCGAGGAAGATGATGCGCTCCTCGAACAGCTTGGCGTACGGGTCGTACTCGCGGATGCCCTGCGAGGTGCGCTCGACGAAGCGCGGAACGATGTAACGGCCCTCGGCCCGGGGGGCGGTGAGCTCGGTGCGCGCGTTGTACATGGGGGGTCTGTCCTCCGAAGCGTGACGGTCGGTTGGGTCTGGCTGCCGGTGCCGGATCAGGCGCCGGTGCCGCCGCCGCCGGGAACGTCCGCGGCGCTGTGCATGATCGAGTCGATCAGGCCGTACTCCTTGGCCTCCTCCGGGGTGAACCAACGGTCCCGGTCGGAGTCCTGGGTGACCCGCTCGAAGGACTGGCCGCTGTGCTGCGCGATCAGCTCGGACATCCGCTTCTTGGTGCGGAGCAGCTGCTCGGCCTGGATCTTGATGTCGGTGGCCGAGCCGCCGAGGCCGGCCGAGGGCTGGTGCATCAGGATGTTGGCGTTCGGCAGCGAGAAGCGCTTGCCCTTGGCACCGGCCGTCAGCAGGAACTGGCCCATCGAGGCGGCCATGCCCATCGCGATGGTGACCACGTCGTTCTTGATGTACTGCATGGTGTCGTAGATCGCCATGCCCGCCGTGATCGAGCCGCCCGGCGAGTTGATGTACAGGTAGATGTCCTTCTCCGGGTCGGCGGCCAGGAGGAGGAGCTGGGCGGTGATCTTGTTGGCGATGTCGTCGTCGACCTGCTGGCCGAGGAAGATGATGCGCTCGTTGAGCAGCCGGTTGTAGACCTGGTCGCCCAGGCCGCCGAGCACGTCACCAGCGGCGGCGTGCGGCGCCATCAGGCCAGGCATCTGCATCTGCGGGAACGTCACTTAGCCACCTGCTCAGTCGAATTGTCGCTGTCTATGGACCCTAACGCGACGGCCCCGCCTCGGAATCCCCCGCGCGGAACTGTTCGCTGTGAGCGCAGGGTCCGGACCCGGTCACGGGAACGGCCCGGACCCCCCTGGCGGGGGTCCGGGCCGTTCCCTGACGGTGCGTCAGACCGTACCGAAGGCTCAGGCCTCGGTGGTCTCGGCGGACTCGACCGACTCCTCGGCCTCCTCGTCGTCCTCGAAGGAGACGACCTCGCCGTTGGTGTCGGTGACCTTGGCCTGCTCGACGACCAGGGCCAGCGCCTTGCCGCGGGCGACCTCGCCGACCAGCAGCGGGACCTGGTTGGCCTGGACGACCTGCTGGGCGAACTGGTCCGGGGTCATGCCGGAGCCGGCCGCGCGGCGGACCAGGTGCTCGGTGAGCTCGTCCTGGTTCACGCCCAGCTTCTCGGCGTCGACGATCTCGTCGAGCACGAACTGGGTCTTGATGCCCTTCTTGGCCTGCTCCTCGGTCTCCTTCTCGAAGTCCTCGACGGACTTGTCCTGGGTGGCGAGGTAGGTCTCGAGGGTGAGGCCCATCGGCTCGAGCTGGTGGTGCTCGAGGTTGTGCTTGCGGGTCTCGACCTCGTCCTTGAGGAGCTTCTCCGGGTACTCCATCTCGACCAGCTTCAGCAGCTCGTCGAGCACCCGCTCCTGGGCCTGGGTGGCCTGGTCGAACTCACGCATGCGCTCCAGGCGCTTGCGGGAGTCGGCCTTCAGGTCCTCCAGGGTGTCGAACTCGCTCGCCAGCTGCGCGAACTCGTCGTCCAGCTCCGGGAGTTCCTTCTCCTGGACGGCGGTGACGGTGACGGTCACCTCGGAGCTCTTGCCGGCCTGGGTGCCGCCCTTGAGCTCGGTGGTGAAGGTCTTGGTCTCGCCGGCCGAGAGGCCGACGACGGCCTCGTCGATGCCGTCCAGCAGACGGCCCGAGCCGATCTCGTAGCTGACGCCGGTGGCGGTGCCGTCCTCCGGCACCTCACCGTCGACCTTGGCCTCCAGGTCGACGACCACGACGTCGCCCTCGGCGGCGGCGCGCTCGACGTCCTTGACCGACGAGAAGCGCTCGCGCAGCTGCTCCAGGGACTTCTCCACGTCGGCGTCCTCGACCACGATCGGGTCGACGGTCACCTCGATGCCGGCGAAGTCGGGCAGGGTGATCTCCGGACGGACGTCGACCTCGGCGACGAAGGTGAGGTCACCGCCGTCGGCCAGGTTCTCGACACCCTGGATGTCGGTGATCTCGGGCTGACCGAGGACCTCGATCTTGCCCTCGTCGACGGCCTGGGTGTAGAAGCGCGGCAGCGCGTCGTTGACGGCCTCCTCCAGCACCGCGGCACGACCGAAGCGCTGGTCGATCACCTTGGCGGGAATCTTGCCCTTGCGGAAGCCCGGGACCGAGACCTGCGAGTTGATCTTCTTGTAGGCCGCGTCGAGGCTCGGCTTGAGCTCCTCGAAAGGCACCTCGACGGTGAGTCGAACCCGGGTCGGGTTCAGAGTCTCGACGGCGCTCTTCA
This sequence comes from Kitasatospora sp. NPDC096147, assembly GCF_044763225.1. Lineage (NCBI taxonomy): Bacteria > Bacillati > Actinomycetota > Actinomycetes > Kitasatosporales > Streptomycetaceae > Kitasatospora > Kitasatospora sp. NPDC096147. Next base: position 729,063 of record NZ_JBIWFX010000003.1, read on the forward strand.
CGGTTGGGTCTCCTATGGGCTTGCGGTCAGGTTGTCTCCGCCGTTGCCGGCCGGCGGGCCGGGCGCGGTGCGGCGAGACGGGCGATGGGCGGTTGGAGCTGCATCTCCCGTACAAGGGGGTGGACGGTGAGCTTGACTCCTCGCCCTCGGGCGGTTGACCTGCACGGATCTGCGCAGGGACTACCGCCAGCCGCCCATCCTACCGGTAGCACGAAAGGCGGACGCCAGGGTGCTGCCACACGGATGACGGGGGCCCGCGCCAGGCCCTCCGGACGGCCCCGGTACGCCAACAGGGCCCCGCCTTCGGACGAGACCCTGCCGCACTGTCGGGGTGGCCGGATTCGAACCGACGGCCTTCCGCTCCCAAAGCGGACGCGCTACCAAACTGCGCCACACCCCGTGGTGCCGAGAGGAAGCGTACACGGCACCCCCCACCCCCCACGGCCGTTCACCCGGGCGGCCGTTGACCCCTGCGCCCGGCGGCACCGACGTGCCGAACCGTCAAAGCGGTGTGCGAGCAGCCGATCCGACCAGGTACGCTGACCCTGTCCTCGCGACCGCAGCACGCGGCCACGGGGCGTCCTGTGCGGGTGTAGCTCAATGGTAGAGCCCCAGTCTTCCAAACTGGTCACGCGAGTTCGATTCTCGTCACCCGCTCCACAGAAGGCTCCGGCCCCCGGTCAGTGACCGGGGGCCGGAGCCTTTTGACGTGGTGTCGGTCTCGTCAGAGGTTGACGCCGTGGGCGCGCAGGTAGGAGACCGGGTCGATGTCGGAGCCGTAGGAGGCGCCGGTGCGGATCTCGAAGTGCAGGTGCGGGCCGGTCACGTTGCCGGTGGCACCGGAGAGGCCGATCTGCTGACCGGCCGAGACGGTCTGGCCGGCCGAGACGCCGATCGAGGAGAGGTGGGCGTACTCGGAGTACTTGCCGTCCGCGTGGCGGATGACGACCTCGTTGCCGTAGGCGCCGCCGTTGCCGGCCTTGACCACGGTGCCGGAGGTGACGGCCTTCACGCTGGTGCCGGTGGAGGCGCGGAAGTCCACACCGGTGTGGTAGCCGCTGGACCAGGAGGAGCCGGAGGCGTGGTACGCGGTGGAGGTGCCACCGGAGACCGGGGCCACGTAGCCGCCGGAGGCGACGGTGGTGGAGGTCTCGGCCTTGGGCGCGGCGGCCTTCGGCGTGGTGGCCTTCGGGGCGGCGGCGGCCTTGGGGGCCTCGGCCTTCGGCGCGGCGGCCTTGGGAGCCTCGGCCTTGGGGGTGGCGGCCTTCGGGGCCGGGGTGGAGGCCTTGGAGCGGGACGCCTTGGTGGTGTCCTCGCTCTTGGACTGCTGCGGGGCCGGGGCCTGGGCCGGCGCCGGGGCGGCGACGGCGGCCTTGCCGGCCAGCGAGAGGTTCTGGCCCGGGAAGATCAGGTTCGGGTTGCCGCCGATGACGGTCCGGTTGTCCTGGTAGAGCTTCTCCCAGCCACCCTCGACCTGCTGGGCGTTGGCGATCTTCGAGAGGGTGTCCCCGCTGACCACCTGGTACGCCTTGGCCTCGGCGGCCGGAGCGGCGGCCGGGGCGGAAGCCTGCACGGCGGCCGGGGCGGCCTGCGGGGCGACGGCGACGGCGGCCTCGGGGGCGGCGGCCGGGGTGTGGTTCTGGTGCGCGCTGGCGGCGCTGACCGGGACCGCGAAGGCGGCGCCGACCACACCGGTGGCGACCGCGATGCGGGTCAGACGGGACAGCTGGACGCGACGGTGCTTGCCCTTGACGGACATGGGGCTGGTCCTCTCCGACGCCTGTGAGGTGAGCTGTCGGGTTCGGGCTGGAGATGCCCGGCCGCTGGCGCGGCTTCACCCCTAGCCGGACCGGTGTGACCGGTACGGCGACTTACCTGTGGGTCCCCCACTCCTGCCATGGCGGTGCTGGTTCGAGGCTCCGGGTGGTGGCAGGACTCGGCGTTCCACCCGGTGGGCCCGTCCGGTCGATCCGCCGGACTGGATCCGCAGCTAAGCCCATCGCCCCCGACGCTGGCAAGCCCGAGTTGAACGATCAACGAGCACCCGGCGGGACCAAAGTCACTCGGAGGTCGGGACTTCCGCCTCCGGCGCCCATGATCGCTGACCCTGGGCCGATGCTACGCACACGTAGGGTGTCGAAAACCACCGTCCGGATACGGCTCCGTGCGCTCCGTCGGCAGGCGCCGTGACACCGGTCACGCCGGGCCGATACGCTCGCCGTTCGAGGTTCCCGTTCGAGAACAGAGCGCCGCCCACCGGGGTGGCTGCGAGGAGATCCGCCCGTGCCCCACGAGGAGCGGCTGGCCGTCATACGGCGCGGAGTGGTCCGCGAGATGGCCCGGTTGGGCCTGGAGTTCGCGGTGGACGGCGCGGTGGTCCGGGGGCCCGGCACCACCGCCGTGGCGGTCCGCGAGCACGCCGAGCGGGGCACCACCGGCCACGTGGACCTCGGCTACGTGCTCCAGCTCGGCCGGGGCGACGGCCCGGTGGTCTGGGACTGCGCGGCCGGCTTCGGCGGCGACGACACCGAGCAGCTCGACAACGCGGTGATGATCTGGGCCGGCACCACCGCCACCGCCGTGCTCCAACTGCTCTCCGGTGAGCAGGCGTTCAGCACGCCCGAGTTCCCCGGCTGGCGGGTGGTGCAGAGCCCGGCGGCCACCTTCGGCACCGGCTCGGAGCTGCTGGCCGACTGGCTGGCCGGGCAGCACTCCTCGCCCGCCCTGGCCGCCGCCGTGCTGCCGGAGCTGACCCCGGGTCAGGTGAACGGCGTGAAGCTGTTCTTCGGCGGCAAGGCCGGCCACGACGTGGCCGAGGTGCGGGTGAACGGCCGGGTGAGCAGCGCGGCCTCGGCGGCGCTGCGCGCGCAGGACTGGCCGCGCGGCGAACGGCTCTGCTGGGCGCGGCTGTTCCTGGTGTTCGCGCCGGAGCCCGAGGCGCTGCCGGAGCGCGTGACGGCCCCCGCACCACGGCGCGGCCGGTTGGCGCGCTGGTGGCGGCGACGGCGCTGACCCGCTGGCGGGCGGGTCCGCGACCGGTCGGAACGGCTCGGCGCGGGACGGCAGGGCGCGCGACCGCTCGGCGCCGGACCGCTCGGAGCGGGACGGCTCAGCCGGCGACCGAGGAGATGGTCTTGGCGAGCTGGCTGAGGAACTCCTGGATCGGGCCGGCAGCCGTGGACTGGCTCAGCATGAAGCCGAACAGTGCCGCGATGATGGCGTGACTGGTCTTCAACTGCTTGTTGCGGATGAAGATCACGCAGATGATGCCGAACAGGACCAGGGCTGAGACGGAGAAGGCCACCCGGACTCACTTCCTCTTTCTACGTAGCGAGTTTCGTGGCGGGCCCAATCCCCCGAGCAATCCCCCGGACCCCCCGAGAACCGACCGTCCCACCCGGACTCAGTGTGGTCGTTCGTGCGGACTGCGTAAAGGACTTGCCGGAAGCAGGCCCCGAAGATCCTGCGATGTGAGACGAATTTCCGCCGACCGAGACGATAGCGGAGCGGGCCTGACGGTCCGTCGCCAGGGCGGCCCCAACTGGCAGTTGACCGCTCCGGCCGGTCCTAGATCCACTTCCCGGACTATGCCGCAGGAATGGCCGAAGATCGGCGTTGGGACTTGACACCTCCGGGCCCCGGTTCGGGCCCCGGCTCCGGTGCCCGTCCCACCGTCGGGGCGCGGCACCGGGTGCCACCCGACGGGGCGTCAGGCGCGCCAGAGCAGCAGCACCGCGCGGTCGTCGTTGACGTCCTTGGCCACCGACTCGATGAGCTTCACCGCCGAGCCCCGACCACCGAGCTGGGCGAACGGGGCGCCGCCGACCAGCCGGTCCGCCTCGCCCATCAACCGGTCCATGCCCTCGGTCAGGTCCCGGCCGGGCACCTCGACCATGCCGTCGGTGCAGAGCATCAGCACGTCGCCCCGGTCCAACCGCCCGCGCACGCCCTCGAACTTGGCGCCGTCGTACACCCCTAGCAGCCCGCCCTCGGGCGCCTCCATCACGTCCCACCGGCCGGTGCCGGCGTGCCGCTGCATGCCCGGCAGATGACCGGCCGAGAGCAGCTCGTACTCCCCGGTGTCCAGGTCCAGCACCAGGTGGACGGCGGTGGCGAAGCCCTCGTCCCAGTCCTGCCGGAGCAGGTAGCCGTTGGCCGCCGGGAGGAACTCGTGGGCCGGCAGCGAGCCGAGCAGGCCGCCGAACGCGCCGGACAGCAGCAGGGCGCGGGAGCCCGCGTCCATGCCCTTGCCGGAGACGTCCGCCAGCACCACCTCCAGCACCCGGCGGCCCGGCCCGGTGCGGGCCGCCACCACGAAGTCGCCGGAGAACGACTGCCCGCCGGCCGGGCGCAGCGCCATGTCGGCCGACCAGCCCTCCGGCAGCGCGGGCACCCGGCTCTGCACCCGGAGCCGCTCGCGCAGGTCGAAGAGCATCGAGCCGCCGCCCCGCCAGGGCACCCCGACCCGGCTGCGGAACTGCGCCAGCAGCAGCCCGGCCACCCCGACCGCGCCGACCACCAGCGCGGCACCCGGGGTGACGCCGAAGACGTAGGTGTCCGGATGGTCGCTGGCCACCCGCTCGCCGGTGTGGATCAGCGACTCGGTGGAGAGGCCGAGCGCAGCCGCCGCGTAGAGCAGCACCAGGGTGCCGGGCCGCAGCATCAGCGCTCCGGCCAGGATCGGCAGCACCAGGGCGGTGGGCGGGGCCCAGGCCGGGATCAGGATGTTCAGCAGCACCAGCAGCGGGACGGCGGCGAACAGCACGGCGAAGGCCAGCCAGTCGGCCGCGTCCCCCCGGAAGTGGTCGACGGCGGTCCGGCGCAGCACTCGGCGGGCCCGGTACAGCCTGCCGCGCAACCGGGCCGTCCACGGGCCGTCGGCCGCCGCTGCGGCCTGGCCCGTGCCAGTCGTCCTGGGCTCGGAGCCCGGCGTGCTGCCAGCCATGGGCCTTGACCTTATCCACCGGCACCGGGTGCCGTCGACGGGTGGGGCGGCGCCGGGCGCGTTCGCGGGTGCGGGGCCAACGGGTTTCGGCCGCCGGGGCGGCGGTAGGGAGGCGCCGGGGCGGTGGCGGGGGAAGCGGCGGGGAGGTGGCGGGGCCCGTGGTCCACCCCCGTCGAATGTCGGTCGCGCACGACGGACACCAGGTGGTAGCTCTTGGCATATGACCGCACAGCGTACGACTTCTGACGACATGACAGGTGACGACCTGACCTTCCGCCCGCTCGCCGCCGAGGAGTGGGACCGGTGGTACCGGAACCTGGAGGTGGCCTTCGGCGGGTCCGAGGACTTCCCGGCGGACCGGGCCCTGTGGCGGGCGCTGACCGAACTTGACCGCTCAGTCGGGGTCTGGGACGGCGACCTGCCGGTCGGCGGAGCGAGTGCGTTCAGCTTCCGGCTCGCGGTGCCCGGCGGCGCGGTGGTCCCGGCCGCCGGGGTCACCATGGTCGGCGTGCTGCCCACCCACCGGCGGCGCGGCGTGCTCAGCCGGCTGATGCGCGATCAGCTCGACGAGGTCCGGCGGCGCGGCGAGGCGCTCGCGGTGCTCACCGCCTCGGAGGCCGCCATCTACGGCCGGTTCGGCTACGGCCTCGGCACCTGGCGGATGGGTGTCACGGTGCCCCGGCGGGTCAAGGTCCGGGTGCCGGTGGACCGTGCGGTCCGGCTGCGGCTGGTCCCGCCGGCGTCGGTGCTGGCGGCCTGCGAGGAGCTCTACGCGGAGCTGGTGCCGGGGCGGCCCGGCATGCTGGCCCGGCAGCCCGGCTGGGAGCAGCAGCCGTTGAAGGACGACCCGGCCGGGCGGGACGGCGCCTCGCCGCTCCAGTGCGTGGTGGCCGAGGACCGCGAGAGCGGGCAACTGCTCGGCTACGCCCGGTACGCCGTCGCGATGGAGTGGAACGCCTCCGACATCGCGGACGGCACCGTCCGGGTGCGGGACGTGGAGGCCCGGACGCCGGCCGTCTACGCGGCGCTCTGGCAGTTCCTGCTGGACCAGGACCTGACCGGGCGGGTCCGGGTCCGCAACCGTCCGGTGGACGACCCGCTGCTGCACCTGGTCGACGATCCCCGGCGGCTCGAGCCGCAGTTGGTGGACTCGATGTACGTCCGGCTGGTGGAGCTCGGGGCGGCGCTGGAGCAGCGGGCGTACGCCTCGGCGGTCGACTTGGTGCTGGAGGTCTCGGACGCGTTCTGTCCGTGGAACGCCGGGCGGTGGCGGCTGCACTCGGACGGGCCGGGCAAGGCCGCGAGCTGCGTCCGCACCGAGGACCCCGCCGACCTGGCCCTGGACGTCCGGGAGTTGGGGGCCGCCTACCTCGGCGGCGTCCGGCTCTCCGCCCTGGCGGCGGCCGGCCTGGTCACCGAACTCCGCGACGGCGCCCTGACGGAGGCCACCCGGGCCTTCGCCTCGGACGTCGCCCCCTGGCTGCCGCACGGCTTCTGACCGCGACGGGGCACGAGGCCCGGAAGGGCAGCGCTCAGGGCACGAGGCTCTGCCGATCTGCGGCTCCGCCGCGCGGGCACGAGGTTCGGCCAAGGCCCCGAGGCCCGGAAGGGCAAGCGCTCAGGGGCGCGAGGAACTGCGCGAGTCGGAAGGCGGCTCATCTGCAACTGACCCACCGTCAGCCAGTTGCACGTGCTGCCTTCCCACCCCGCGCAGTTCCTCGCGCCCCCAGGTCGCTGCAACTGAACCTCGCGCCCGAAGGTGCTGCGACCGGACCTCGCGCCCGAAGGTGCTGCACCCAGACCTCGCGGCCGAAAGCGCTGCGCCCGGACCTCGCGCCCGTAGGTGCTGCAGCCGGGCCCGGTGCCCGAAGGTGCGAGCGGCTCAGCCCTGCGGGTGGTGGGCCGGGATCGGGGGGAGCTCACCGGTGGTCTCGTAGTCCGAGAGCATCTCGATCCGGCGGGTGTGGCGCTCGGCGCCGCTGTAGGGGGTGTTGAGGAAGATCTCCACGAAGCGGGTGGACTCCTCGACGGTGTGCATCCGGCCGCCGATGCTGATCACGTTCGCGTTGTTGTGCTCGCGGCCGAGCTCGGCGGTCTGCTCGCTCCAGGCGAGCGCCGCGCGCACGCCCTTCACCTTGTTGGCGGCGATCGCCTCGCCGTTGCCCGAGCCACCGATCACGATGCCCAGCGCCTCGGCGTCGGCTGCGGTCCGCTCGGCCGCCCGCAGGCAGAACGGCGGGTAGTCGTCCTCGGCGTCGTAGACGTGCGGGCCGCAGTCGACCGGCTCGTGGCCGTTCTCCTGGAGCCACTTCACGAGGTGGTTCTTGAGGTCGTATCCGGCATGGTCGGAACCCAGGTACACGCGCATGCGTATGAGTGTGGCATGCGCGTGGACCCGGGTCACCGCCGGTCCCGTCCGGTCAGGCGTCGCGTCGGAGCAGCTTCCAGGCCAGCGGCAGCGCGCCCATCGCCAGCAGCACCTTGAGGCCGTCGCCCACCAGGTAGGGGTAGAGGCCGAGTTCGGCCGCCCGGGCCAGCGGGACGCCGAGCGAGAGGGCGAGGTAGGGGACGCCGACCGCGTAGATGGCGAGGGTGCCGAGGAGCATCGCGCCGGCCGTGCGCAGCGGGCTGCGGTCCGCACCGCGCCGGGCCAGCGCACCGACCAGGCCGGCCGCCAGCACGAAGCCGATCACGTAGCCCAGGCTGGGCATGGCGGAGCCGGAGCTGCCCTCGGCGAACCACGGCATCCCGGCCATGCCGGCCAGCAGGTAGAGGCCGAGCGAGGCGACGCCGCGCCGGGTGCCGAGCGCGGTGCCGACCAGCAGGGCGGCGAAGGTCTGACCGGTAACCGGCACGGGCGAGCCGGGGACCGGGACGGAGAGCTGGGCGGCCAGGCCGGTGAGGGCCGCTCCCCCGGCGGCCAGGGCCAGGTCGCGGGCCTGGGTGCCGAGCCGGGTGGCGGCCTGCGGGAGCAGGTCGGCGAGGACCGGGGTGCGGCCGGGGAGGGTGGTGGCGGTGGCCATCGGCGGTCTCCTTAGTCACTGTGCAGGGGTGATCACTCAGGAACCTATGCCGAGCGGACGGTCCGGGCAGGCGTCGGAACCGGCCAAGGGTGGACGACCGTGCTTGTCGGAACCATCCTGACTACGACAATCGATGTAGCCGATCGATCACTTTCGGTCAGGAAGATGTCCGGATCGCGGTCGTCGGAGCGTACGCATTGGCATGTCCAGGGAGCTTCCCGAATAGTGGACGGGTCGCCCCGCAATCCGTACACACGTCTGGACCCACCCTGATGCCGACCCCTTCCTCCCCACCCGTGGTGGAGCCCACCGAGCCCGGCTCGGGGGCCTCGCCGTCCGGCCAGCTCTCGCACGGCCTGAAGCAGCGTCACCTGTCGATGATCGCCCTCGGCGGGGTGATCGGCGCCGGCCTGTTCGTCGGGTCCGGGGCCGGCATCGCCGCCGCCGGCCCCGCCATCGTGCTGGCCTTCGCGATCTCCGGCCTGCTGGTCATGCTGATCATGCGGATGCTCGGCGAGATGTCCGCCGCCCGTCCGGCCAGCGGTTCCTTCTCGGTGCACGCCGAACGCGAGATAGGCCCGTGGGCCGGCCTGACGGTCGGTTGGATGTTCTGGGCCCTGCTCTGCGTGGGCGTCGCGGCCGAGGCGATCGGCGCCGCCGGGATCATGGTCAGATGGTTCCCCGGCTCCCCGAGCTGGGTCTGGGTCGCCCTCTTCATGGCCTTCTTCTGTGCCACCAACCTGGCGGCGGTGAAGAACTTCGGCGAGTTCGAGTTCTGGTTCGCCGCCGTCAAGGTGCTGGCGATCACCGCCTTCCTGGTGATCGGCGTGCTCGCCATCTGCGGCCTGCTGCCCGGCACTTCGGCCCCCGGCACCAGCAACCTCACCGGTCAGGGCGGCTTCTTCCCGAACGGCGCCGACGGCCTGGTCACCGGACTGCTCGCCTCGGTCTTCGCCTACGGCGGCCTGGAGACCGTCACCATCGCCGCCGCCGAGTCGGAGAACCCCCGGCGCAGCGTGGCCACCGCCGTGCGCACCGCGATGTGGCGGATCGCGCTGTTCTACGTCGGCTCGATGGCGGTGATCGTCACCCTGGTGCCGTGGAACGACCCTGAGGTGCGCTCCAGCGGCCCGTACGTCGCGGTGCTGGACGCGATCGGCTTCCCGGCGGCCGGGCAGGTGATGAACGTGGTGGTGCTGATCGCGCTGCTGTCGGCGATGAACGCCAACATCTACGGGTCCTCGCGGATGGTCTTCTCGCTGGTGCAGCGCGGGCAGGGGCCGAAGGCGCTGGCCAAGGTGCACGGCGGAGTGCCCCGGCTGGCGGTGCTGGCCTCGTCGGCGTTCGGGTTCTTCGCGGTGCTGCTCAGCTTCTGGTGGCCCGAGACGATCTTCGTCTGGCTGCTGAACATGGTCGGCGCGGCGGTGCTGGTGGTCTGGGGGTTCATCGCGGTGGCACAGCTGCGGATGCGGCGGCGGCTGGAGCGGGAGTCGCCGGAGCTGCTCACCGTCCGGATGTGGCTCTTCCCCTACCTGACCTGGGTGACCCTCGCGGGGGTCGTCGCCGTCCTCGGGCTGATGACCCTGGACGCCGACAACCGCACCCAGCTCTACTTCACGGGCGGGCTCGCGGTGGTCCTGGCGGTCGTCGGCCTGGTGCGGCAGAAGGGCGCGGTCCGCTCGCGCTAGCCACCTGCGGTCCGCTCGTGCCCGGGGGGGCGCGAGCGGACCGCACGCGGTGGACGGTGACACCCGCGGCCGACTGACGGTGGGTCAGTCGCGGGTGGACCGCCTTCCGGGCCCGCGCGTGCCCGTTACTCGAACGAGGGCCCGGCCTTGCGGGTGCGCTTGATCTCGTAGAAGCCCGGGGTGGCGGCGACCAGGACGGTGCCGTCCCAGAGCCGGGCGGCGGCCTCGCCGCGCGGGGTGGGGGTGACCACCGGGCCGAAGAAGGCGACCCGGTCGCCGTCGGGGCCGTCGACCGCGATCACCGGGGTGCCGACGTCCTCGCCGACCAGGCCGATGCCCTCGGCGTGGGAGGCCCGCAGGGCGTCGTCGTACTCGGTGGAGTCGGCGGCGTCGGCCAGCTCGGCCGGCAGGCCGGCGGCGACCAGGGCGGCCTCGATGGTGGCCCGCTCGTTCGGCAGGCCCTGGTTGTGGAAGCGGGTGCCCATCTCGGTGTAGAGCCGGCCGAGCACCTTGTCGCCGTGCTGCTGGGCGGCGGCGATCAGCACCCGGACCGGGCCCCAGGCCTTGTCGAGGAACTCGCGGTACTGCTCGGGGAGGTCGCGGCCCTCGTTGAGCACCGCGAGGCTCATCACGTGCCAGCGGGTCTCGACCGGGCGGAGCTGCTCCACCTCCAGCATCCAGCGGGAGGTCATCCAGGCCCACGGGCAGCCCGGGTCGAACCAGAAGTCGGCGATCTTCTTCGAATCGGCGGTCGTCACGGAGGCATCCTTACGCGCGGTCGGGGGCAGTTCCACTGAACGCAACACGAGGGACCACCCGACTGATTCCGCCGGTCTGTGCAATGGCACCGCCGGACGGCCGTGAAAGGATGCCACCCGGGGAAGACCCCCCGACCGACACCGTACGAGCGAGACAAGGGAGTACCGCCCGTGCCGGGCAAGAACCTGAGCCGCGAGGAAGCCCAGCAGCGGGCCGCGATCCTCTCCGTGGACGGCTACCGCGTCCACCTCGATGTCACCTCCGCCGTCGACCCGGCGGCCGTGACCTTCCGGTCCACCACCACCATCACCTTCCGCAGCTCCGAGCCGGGCGGGTCGACCTTCGCCGACCTGCTCGCCCCGGCGGTGCGGGCCGTCACCCTGAACGGGGCTGCGCTGGACCCGGCGGCCGTCTTCGACGGCACCCGGGTGGCGCTGGACGGCCTGGCCGCCGAGAACGTGCTGGTGGTGGAGGCGGACTGCGCCTACAGCCGGACCGGCGAGGGCCTGCACCGCTTCGTCGACCCGGTGGACGGCGAGACCTACCTCTACACGCACTACGAGCCGGCCGACGCCCGGCGGGTGTTCGCGAACTTCGAACAGCCCGACCTGAAGGCGCCGTTCACCTTCTCGGTGACCGCCCCGGCCGCCTGGGACGTGTACGCCAACGCGGTGCACACCGAGGTCACCGACGAAGGTGCCGCCCGCACCTGGCAGTTCGCCCCCACCCGGCCGATCTCCACCTACCTGACCGCCGTGGTGGCCGGCCCGTACCACGTCGAACGCGACCACTACAGCCGGGAGTCGAAGGACGGCTCGACGCTGGAGATCCCGCTCGCGGCGACCTGCCGCAAGTCGCTGGCCAAGTACTTCGACGCCGACGAGATCTTCACCGTCACCAAGCAGGGCCTGGACTTCTTCCACACCGAGTTCGACTACCCGTACCCGTTCGGGAAGTACGACCAGTGCTTCGTGCCGGAGTACAACATCGGTGCGATGGAGAACCCGGGCTGCGTGACCTTCCGGGAGGAGTTCGTCTACCGGTCGAAGGTCACCGAGGCCGCGTACGAGAGCCGGGCCAACGTCATCCTGCACGAGATGGCGCACATGTGGTTCGGCGACCTGGTCACCATGAAGTGGTGGGACGACCTCTGGCTGAAGGAGTCGTTCGCCGACTTCATGGGCTCCTACGGCCTGATCGGCGCGGGCACCAAGTACACCGCCGCCTGGACCACCTTCGCCAACCGGCGCAAGGCGTGGGCGTACCGGCAGGACCAGCTCCCGACCACCCACCCGATCACGGCCGACATCCGTGACCTGGAGGACGCCAAGCTCAACTTCGACGGCATCACCTACGCCAAGGGCGCCTCGGTGCTCAAGCAGCTGGTGGCGTACGTCGGTCCGGAGGCGTTCTTCGAGGGCGCCCGCCAGTACTTCAAGCGGCACGCCTTCGGCAACACCGTGCTGGACGACCTGCTGGTGGCGCTGGAGGAGACCAGCGGACGGGACCTCAGGTCCTGGGCCGCCGCCTGGCTGCAGACCTCCGGGGTGAACGTGCTGACCCCGCAGCTCACCGTGGACGCCGAGGGCCGGATCACCGAGTTCGCCGTGCTCCAGGACGGCGAGCCGGCCCGGCCGCACCGGGTCGCGATCGGCTTCTACGAGCGGGACACCGACGGCGCACTGGTGCGCACCGAGCGGGTCGAGCTGGACGTGGCCGGCGCCCGCACGGTGGTCGCCGAGCTGGCCGGGAAGGCCCGCCCGGCCCTGGTGCTGCTGAACGACGACGACCTGACGTACTGCAAGGTGCGCTTCGACGACCGGTCGCTGGCCACCCTGCGCGAGGCCCTCGGCGAGATCACCGAGCCGCTGAGCCGGGCCATCGCCTGGTCGGCGGTCTGGAACCTGACCCGGGACGGGCTGGTGCCGGCCCGCGACTACCTCGACCTGGTGGACCGCTTCGCCGGCTCCGAGTCGGACATCGGCGTGCTGCAGTCGCTGCACCAGCAGTCCCGGACCGCGCTCGACCTGTACGCCGCCCCGGAGCACCGGGCCGAGGGCGGGCGGCTGCTGGCCGCCTGCGCGCTGCGCGAGCTGCGGGCCGCCGAGCCGGGCAGCGACCACCAGCTGGCCTGGGCCCGCTTCCTGGCCGACACCGCCGACGGCGCCGAGCACCTCCAGCTGGTCGAGGGCCTGCTGGCCGGCAGCGCCCGGATCGACGGGCTGACGGTGGACCAGGAACTGCGCTGGTCGCTCTGGTTGACCCTGGCGGCGGCCGGCCGGGCCACCGCCGAGCAGCTGAACGGCGAGCTGGAGCTGGACAACACCGCCTCCGGACGCCAGCACCTGACCGAGTCGCTGGCCGCGCTGCCCACCGAGGCCGCCAAGGCCGCCGCCTGGGCCGCGGTGATCGACTCCGACCAGCTGCCCAACGCCCTGGTCGAGGCGCAGATCGCGGGCTTCGCGCAGGCCGGGCAGCGGCAGCTGACCGCTCCGTACGCCGGCCCGTACTTCGAGGTGATCGAGCAGGTCTGGGCGCAGCGCTCGATCGAGATCGCGATGCGGATCGTCGGCGGCTTCTTCCCGCGCTTCCAGACCGACGAGGCCACCCTGGCCGCCGCCGACGGCTGGCTGGCCGGGCACCCGGAGGCCGCCCCCGCGCTGCGCCGCCTGGTCCTGGAGTGCCGCGACGACCTGGCCCGCGCACTGCGGGCGCAGGCCGCCGACCGGGGCTGACCCGGGCACGCCGAGGGGCCCGGTCCTGCTGGACCGGGCCCCTCGGGTGTCGTTCGCGACTACTTCAGGGTGGCCGAGGTCAGACCGGCCTGCACCTGGCGCTGGAAGGACAGGTACACCACCAGCACCGGCACCATCGCGATGGTCATGCCGGCGAACAGCACCGGGGCGTCGCTCTTGTACCCGGCCGACAGGGCCAGGTTGACCAGGCCCTGGGCGAGCATCGAGTGGTCGGCCTCGCCGGCCCCGGTCGCCTGCATCAGGGTGACCGGCAGGATGTACTGGTTCCACTGCCCGAGCACGTTGAAGATGCCGACGCTGATCAGACCGGGCTTGGCCATCGGGATCATGATCCGGAAGAACGCCGTGGTGTGCGAGCAGCCGTCCAGCATGGCCGCCTCGTGGATCGAGGTGGGCAGCGTGCGGAAGAACGAGTGCAGGAAGAACACGGTGAACGGCAGCGAGTACGCCACGTACACCAGGATCAGGCCCAGGTAGCTGTTCAGACCGAGGTACGGGCTGATCTCGCCGAGGTTGCGGACCATGAAGAAGAGCGGGACGAGCGCGAGGTAGACGGGGAACATCGCGCCCGCGACGAACAGGAAGTAGATCGCCCGGTTGCCCTTGAACTCGTAGCGGGCCAGCACGTAGGCGGCCATCGCACCGAGCAGCATGGTCAGGGTGAGCGAACCGGCGAGCACGATCAGGGTGTTGGCGAAGTAGCCGCCGATGCCCTTCTCCCACGCCGCGCCGAAGGCCCGGAAGCTCCACGAGGTGGGCCAGCTCCAGGCCGAGCCGTTGATCTGGGCGTCGGTCTTGAAGGACCCGAGCACCACCCAGAGCAGCGGGAAGACGATCATCAGGGCCCAGATCGCCAGGAAGCCGTGCGAGAAGACGTTCAGCACGCCGCCGGAGTCGGCGAACTTCGCCTCCTTCTTCGTCGCCGGGCTCTTGGCCGTGCGCTGGGCGGGGACGGTGGTGTTGTCGACGCTGGTACTCATGACCGGCCCCCGCTCAGTACTCGATCCGGTCGCGCCGGGTGACCCGGAGCGAGACGACGGACAGGATCAGGGTGAAGAAGAAGATCACGACACCCATCGCGCAGGCGTAGCCGGCCTCGCCGAAGGCGAGGAAGTTGCGCATCAGGTAGGTGGACATCAGCTCGCTGTGGTGGTCGGGGCCACCGCCGTAGGTACGGCCCGGGGTCATCGAGGCGACCAGCGCGAAGGCGTCCATGGCCACGATGGCCAGGTAGACCCAGGCGGTCTGCACGGTCTCCCAGAGCAGCGGCAGGGTGATCTTGAAGAAGGTCTGGCCGCGCTTGGCGCCGTCCAGCAGCGCCGCCTCGTAGATGTCCTTCGGGATCGACTGCATGGCCGCCGAGAACAGCACCAGGTAGAAGCCGACGCCGCCCCAGACCAGGACGCCCATGATGCACCAGAGCACCAGGTCCGGGTCGGAGAGCCAGGCGATCGGGTGCATCGGGTCGACCAGGCCGAGCTTGATCAGCGCACCGTTGGCCAGACCGGCCCCGTCGGTGCGGTAGACCGCCTGCCAGAGCACCGCGAGGATCGCGATGGAGAGCACCTGCGGGAAGAAGAAGACCACCTTGTAGAAGGCGGCGCCGCGCACGCCCTGCACTCCACCGGTGCCGCCCTTGCCGCCGACGTTCAGCATGAAGGCGAAGAACAGCGCGATCAGGATGGTCACCACCGGCAGCACCGCGAGGAGCAGCAGGTTGTGCCAGAGCGCGCCGAGGAAGACCTCGTCACCGAAGAGCTTCGTGTAGTTGTCCAGGCCGACGAAGTTCATCTCCTGGCTCTGCCCCGACCAGTCGGTCAGGGAGTATCCGAAGGTCTGCGCGTAGGGCCAGAGCACCAGGCCCACGTACAGCAGGATCGGAAGAAAGAGGAACCCCACGATGAAGGGGTACTTGTTGTGACGCATCGTCACTTCTCCTGTCCGTCAGGTGTGTACGCGCCGGGGAGGCTGGTGCGGGAGCCTCCCCGGCGCGCTCGTACCGCTGGATCAGGCGGTCTTGTTCTTGGTGGCCGACTCCTTGGCGCGCTTGATCCACTCCGCCGGAGTGATGCGCTTGGCGACCAGCTCGCCCGAGGCGTTCTGCAGGTCCTCGTCGAACTTGGAGGCGGTGTTCGGGTACTGGAAGTTGAAGGTGTTGGCACCGGCCGCGGCCAGGGCCGCGACGGTCGACTTGGTGCCCGGCTTCAGCTGGACCTCGGGGCCGACGCCGTCCTTCAGGCAGGTGAGGCTGTTGGCGGCCTGGGCGAACTTGCCCGACGCCTCCTTGGTCAGCATCATCCGGAGGAACTCCAGGCCGCCGGCCACGTTCTTGGCCTTCTTCGGGACGATGAAGGGCTCACCGGCACCGGCCCGGATGGCCTCGAACGGCAGCTTGTCGCCGGGCAGCGAGGGCATCGGCAGGAAGGTCATCTCGAAGTCGGCCGGGGTGGAGGACAGCTGCTCGTTCTCCAGCCAGGAGCCGGAGGGGATGAAGACGGCCTTGTACTGGTTCCACGCGGTCTGCGACTCGGTGTGGGTCATGCCGTTGGTGCCGGGGAGCAGGAAGTCCTTGTCGATCACCTGGTAGAACGCCTCGACGGCGGTCTTCACGGCCGGGTCGTCCCAGGCGGCCGGCTCCAGGGCGTCGATCCGCTTCATCAGGTCGAGACCGCCCTGCTTGGCGATCATGTCCAGGATGGCGACGTTGATGTAGTACGGGTACTTGCCCTGGTGGGCGAGCGGGGCGATGCCCTTGGCCTTGGCCTGCTCGCAGAGGGTGATGAACTCGGCCCAGGTCTTCGGGGCGGTCCAGCCGTTGTCCTTGAGGAGCTTGCCGGAGTACCAGAGGCCCCACATGGTGTAGGCGTAGGAGATGTTGTAGACCTTGCCCTTGACCGTGCCGGACTCGATGGTGCCGGGGAGCAGCACGTCGCGGATCTTCTTGGACGGGTCGTCGATGTACGGCGCGTCCAGCAGCGGGGCGAGGTCGACCAGCTGGTCGGAGTCGACCAGGACGTCGAGCTTGATCTGCTTGTTGCCCGAGTCGTCGATGACGTCCGGCGGGGAGCCCGCGTTGAAGCGCGGCTGCAGCTTGCCGGTGATGTCCTTGTCGGCCTGCTGGTTGACCTTGGCGTCCGGGAACTTCTTGGTGTAGATCGCGGCGAACGCGGCCAGGTAGTCCTTGCCGTAGCCGCCGTCGAAGATGAACGCCTCGAGACCCAGCTTCGGGTCGACGCCGAACGGGTTGTCGGCGTTCTTCAGGTCGTACTCGCCGGCCTTCTTGCTGCCCTTGCTGTCACTGCTGCCGGTGCCACCGGCACAGGCGGTGAGCAGGGAGCCGCCGGTGGCAGCGATCACCGCGATGCCCGCGGCCCGCTTGAAGATGTCACGGCGGTTGTACTCGGTTGCGGAGCCCATGAGTGCCCTAACCCCTCGGTGTCCAGGAGATGCGTGCAGGAGCTGACGGACCGTCAATTCCTGTCGGGTGAGGCTCGCCTAGCGGCCAAGGGGCCGGTCAGAGGCGGTTTCTGTGATGCGCAAAGGTATAGTCCACTGTTCATCTGGCGGCAATAGCCGGACTGCCCGATGTGACGCGTGGGAGCCAAAGCGTTGTCGGCGGTGCAGCATGTGCAATGTGCAGGGAGCCTGCATATTTGCCCGACAGCCCCACCGGCTGGCAGAAATCTAGCGCGCTTGTGTTCGTTTGAACATAGAAATGCGCAGCTTCGCGCATCACAGAACAGTGACGCGCGAAGCCGCGCAGTGGGCATCCGGACCCTGAATGACGCTACGTCAGTACTTCATGCCCTTGTCAAGAGCCTTCACCAGTGTGCCCTGGGCGTCGTCGTGGTCCAGCGCCCAGGCCATCACCCCGCCCAGACCGGTCAGCCGGGAGTAGGCCGCCTTGTAGGTCAGCACCTCGGGGGTGTCGTAGGTGTAGAAGGTGTTGCCGTCGTACTTCCAGCTGACGCCCGAGCGCCAGTCGGTGTGGACGGTGCCGGGCAGGTTCTTCAGGTCCTTGAACGGCACGTCCCCGCCGGAGGCGGCGGCCGGCTGGAACAGCCCGTCGCCCTTCGGGCCGGGCTGCACCCCGGTCCAGGTGTGCGAGTAGAACGGCACCCCGACCACCGTCTGACGGGCCGGCAGGCCCTTCTCGATGTAGTGCCGGACGGCCTTGTCCGCGCTCCGCTGGACCGGCGCCGGGTCGCCCTTCACGGCGAACAGCGGGGCCTGGTTGTTGCTCGGCCCCTTGCCCTCCCACGGCCCGTGCAGGTCGTAGGTCATCAGGTTGAGCCAGTCCACCGACCGGGCCACCTTCGGCAGCTCCAGCCGGTCGGCCACCTTGTCGTTGGCCGCGACGGCGGCGGTCAGCAGGTAGTGCTTGCGCGACTTCTTCCCCAGCTCGTCCAGCTGCCGGCGGAACTCGGCCATCAGCAGGGTGAAGTTGCGGCCGTCCTCCGGGCGCGAGACGTTGCCCGGGTCCCCGTCGC
This sequence comes from Kitasatospora sp. NPDC096147, assembly GCF_044763225.1. Classification (NCBI taxonomy): domain Bacteria; kingdom Bacillati; phylum Actinomycetota; class Actinomycetes; order Kitasatosporales; family Streptomycetaceae; genus Kitasatospora; species Kitasatospora sp. NPDC096147. The sequence continues at coordinate 746,724 of NZ_JBIWFX010000003.1, forward strand.
CGCCCGGGTACTCCCAGTCGATGTCGATGCCGTCGAAGACGCCGAGGCCCGAGCCCGGGCCGCCCTCGGCGGAGCCGAGCTGCGGCAGGTTCCCCTTGACGTAGAGGTCCAGGCAGGAGGCGACGAACGCCTTGCGCGAGGCGTCGGTCAGCGCGGCGTCCGAGAAGTACTTGGACCAGGTCCAGCCGCCGAGCGAGATCACGGCCTTCAGCTGGGGGTTCTTCGCCTTCAGCTTGCGCAGCTGGTTGAACGAGCCCTTCAGGGGCTGCGCCTCGGCGTCGGCCACCCCGTCCACCGACTCCTCGGCGCCGACCGGGCGCTGGTAGTCCGCCCAGGCGTCGCCGACCCCGGCCTCGTTGGCCTCGAAGCACTTGCCCTCGGCGCTGACGTTGCCGAAGGCGTAGTTGATGACGGTGAGCTTCCCGGCCTGCCCGGAGGTCTGGACGTTCTTGAAGGAGAAGCCGGAGTAGACGCCCCACTGGGTGAAGTAGCCGACCCGCTGGCCGTTCAACTGCGGGGCCTGGCCGCCGCCGTGGGCGTACGCGGTGGCGGGGGCGAGCAGGGCGGCGGCCGTGGCGGCCGCGAGCAGTGCAGAGGTTCTTCTGGGCATCTGGGGGACCCAATCTCTGAAACGGCGTCAAATGGTCTGGACCAAGTGCTGTTTGAGAGGTGTAGTCCATTGAAGGCGAACGCACAAGGGGCCCGGACCGCTGGTGCGGTCCGGGCCCCTCGGCTCAGGCTGCTGTTGCTCAGCCGTTGATCAGGCTGCGCAGCACGTACTGCAGGATGCCGCCGTTGCGGTAGTAGTCCGCCTCACCGGGGGTGTCGATGCGGACGACCGCGTCGAACTCCACGTCCCCGGCCTTGACCTTGACGGTCTTCGGGGTGCGGCCCTCGTTGAGCTCGGTCACGCCGGTGAAGGAGAAGGTCTCCTCGCCGGTCAGGCCGAGGGACTCGGCGTTCTGGCCCTCCGGGAACTGCAGCGGCAGGACGCCCATGCCGATCAGGTTGGAGCGGTGGATGCGCTCGTAGGACTCGGCGATGACGGCCTTGACGCCGAGCAACGCGGTGCCCTTGGCCGCCCAGTCGCGGGACGAGCCCGAGCCGTACTCCTTGCCGGCCAGGACGACCAGCGGGATGCCGGCGGCCTGGTAGTTCTGCGAGGCGTCGTAGATGAACGACACCGGCGCGTCGGCCTGGGTGAAGTCGCGGGTGTAGCCGCCCTCGGTGCCCTCGGCGATCTGGTTCCGCAGGCGGATGTTGGCGAAGGTGCCGCGGATCATCACCTCGTGGTTGCCACGGCGGGAACCGTACGAGTTGAAGTCGCGCTTCTCCACGCCGTTCTCGGTGAGGTACTGCGCGGCCGGGGTGCCCGGCTTGATGTTGCCGGCCGGGGAGATGTGGTCGGTGGTGACCGAGTCGCCCAGCTTGGCCAGCACGCGGGCGCCGGCGATGTCGCTGACCGGGCTCGGGGTCTTGGCCATGCCCTCGAAGTACGGGGGCTTGCGGACGTAGGTGGACTCGGCGTCCCACTCGAAGGTGTTGCCGGTCGGGACCGGGAGCGACTGCCAGCGGTGGTCGCCGGCGAAGACGTCCTGGTAGCCGTTGGCGAACATCTCCTCGTCGATGGAGCCGGCGACGGTGTCGGCGACCTCCTGCTCGGACGGCCAGATGTCGGCGAGGAAGACGTCGTTGCCGTCGGCGTCCTGGCCCAGCGCGTCGCGGGTGATGTCGACGTTCATGTTGCCGGCCAGGGCGTAGGCGACCACCAGCGGCGGGGAGGCCAGGTAGTTCATCTTGACGTCCGGGTTGATCCGGCCCTCGAAGTTGCGGTTGCCGGAGAGCACCGAGACGACCGCGAGGTCGGCCTCGTTCACCGCGGCGGAGACCTCCTCGGGCAGCGGGCCCGAGTTGCCGATGCAGGTGACGCAGCCGTAGCCGACCAGGTTGAAGCCCAGCTTCTCCATGTAGGGGAGGACGCCGGCCTTCTCGTAGTAGTCCATGACGACCTTGGACCCGGGGGCCAGGGTGGTCTTGACCCACGGCTTGACCGTGAGGCCCTTCTCGACGGCCTTCTTCGCCAGCAGGGCGGCGCCCAGCATGACGGAGGGGTTCGAGGTGTTGGTGCAGGAGGTGATCGAGGCGATCACGACCGCGCCGTTGTCGATCTGGTACTGCGAGCCGTCGGGGGCGGTCACCGCGGTCGGCTTGCTGGCCTCGGCCGAGTAGGTCGGCAGCGCCTCGGCGAACTTCGAGGCGGCCTCGGCCAGGATCACGCGGTCCTGCGGGCGCTTCGGGCCGGAGATCGACGGGACGACGGTGGAGACGTCCAGCTCGAGGTACTCGGAGTAGACCGGCTCGTGGGCCGGGTTGTGCCAGAGGCCCTGCTCCTTGGCGTACGCCTCGACCAGGGCGAGCTGCTGCTCGTCGCGGCCGGTGAGCTTCAGGTAGTTGATGGTCTCGGCGTCGATCGGGAAGATCGCACAGGTCGAGCCGAACTCCGGCGACATGTTGCCGATGGTGGCGCGGTTGGCCAGCGGGATGGAGCCGATGCCGTTGCCGTAGAACTCGACGAACTTGCCGACCACACCGTGCTTGCGCAGCATCTCGGTGATGGTGAGCACCAGGTCGGTGGCGGTGGTGCCGGCCGGCAGCTCGCCGGTCAGCTTGAAGCCGACCACGCGCGGGATCAGCATGGAGACCGGCTGGCCGAGCATCGCGGCCTCGGCCTCGATGCCGCCGACGCCCCAGCCCAGCACGCCCAGGCCGTTCACCATGGTGGTGTGCGAGTCGGTGCCGACGCAGGTGTCGGGGTACGCCTGGCCGTTGCGGACCATGACGGTGCGGGCCAGGTGCTCGATGTTCACCTGGTGCACGATGCCGGTGCCGGGCGGGACGACCTTGAACTCGTCGAACGCGGTCTGGCCCCAGCGCAGGAACTGGTAGCGCTCGCGGTTACGGCCGTACTCGATCTCGACGTTCTGGACGAAGGCGTCCGGGGTGCCGAACTTGTCCGCGATGACGGAGTGGTCGATGACCAGCTCGGCCGGGGCGAGCGGGTTGATCTTCGCCGGGTCGCCGCCCAGCTCCTTCACGGCCTCGCGCATGGTGGCCAGGTCGACCACGCAGGGGACACCGGTGAAGTCCTGCATGATCACCCGGGCCGGGGTGAACTGGATCTCCTCGCTGGGCTGGGCGTTCTCGTCCCAGTTCCCGAGCGCGCGGATGTGGTCGGCGGTGATGTTCGCGCCGTCCTCCGTGCGGAGCAGGTTCTCCAGCAGGACCTTGAGGCTGTACGGCAGCCGCTCGGAACCCTCGACGGCGGAGAGCTTGAAGATCTCGTACGACTCGTCGCCCACCTGCAGCGAGCTGCGGGCGTCGAAGCTGTTCGCGGACACGACTGACTCCTTCTGGTCCTTCTGGATCCACCCGGTGGTAAGGTGACCCTAACTTGGGCCCGACCGCCACCTTGGGAGGCGTACGCCTCTCGGCAAGTATCTTGACGTCAAGATAGATCCTAGCGCGGAGTTATCTCGATGTCGAGATAAACCATAGTGCATAGGTGTGCCCCGGCCACGTTCGGCATGCCCCTATCTGACGGGCTCGTCGCAATACCTCTCCCCAATACCCTGCCGCACCCCACCGCACCCCGCCCGACACCGGGCCGGGGCGGGGTCGAGAGGGGGGCGTGGGAGGGGTCATGGCAGGGGTCGCGGAGAGGCAGGAGCGCCCGGACCGGGGGGGCCGGGGCCGGGCGTCGGCGAGGTCTCGAACGGGTGACTTCGGCGGGTCCCCGTGGGTGGCGGGCCCGCGCGGGGCCGGGCGGCTGACAGCTTGGGGGCGAACGTCCACCCCGAGGACCGTCCGACCCGAGAGCCGAGAGGCCCCACTATGCCCGCCGCCCCCACCCTGGCAGCGCTGGCGCTGCTGCCCGCCACCGTCCTCCCCTGCACCACCGTGGAGGCCACCTTCGACCGACCCGACGGGATCGCCCCCGTGACGGCCGTGAGCTTCGTGCCGGAGGCGGTCCCCTACGGCGCGACCGCACGGGTGGTGGTGGAGCGGGCCGGCGGCACCACCACGGTCTCGATGGAGGTGGACGGACTGACGCCCGATCACACCTACCCCGTCCACGCGCACGTCCGGGGCTGCGGCACCGCCCCCGGCGACTCGGGCCCGCACTACCAGGACGTGCCCGACCCGGTGCAGCCCTCCACCGATCCGGGCTACGCCAACGACCACAACGAGCTCTGGCTCACCCTGCGCACCGACTCCCTCGGGCGGGCCGCCGCCCACTCCACCGTGGCCTGGGAGTTCCGGCCGGGCGGGGCCGGAGCACTGGTCCTGCACGCCGGCGAGGACGGGCAGGGGCACTCGCTGGCGCAGCGGGTGGGCTGCGTCAACGTGGACTTCTGAGCCTCGTCCGCGCGCACCGTCGAGGGCGTCCCGTCGGGGTCCTGCCCCGGGGGGCTTCGCCCAGGCGCTGCTGAGCGTCCGTCAGGCCGTCAGGCCGTCAGGAACCGAGGGTCGCCACCAGGACGGCCTTGATGGTGTGCAGGCGGTTCTCCGACTGGTCGAAGACCACCGAGTGGTGTGACTCGAAGACCTCGTCGGTGACCTCGAGCTCGGACATGCCGGTGGCCGCGTGGATCTGCCGGCCGACCTCGGTGCCGAGGTCGTGGAAGGCCGGGAGGCAGTGCAGGAACTTGACCTTCGGGTTTCCGGTCGCCTTGATGATCTCCATCGAGACCTGGTACGGCTTCAGCAGCTCGACCCGCTCGGCCCAGACCTCCTTGGGCTCGCCCATCGAGACCCAGACGTCGGTGTAGAGGAAGTCGGCGCCGGCGACCCCGGCGGCCACGTCCTCGGTCAGGGTGATCCGGGCCCCGCTGACCTCGGCCAGGGCACGGGCCTGCTGCTGGACCTCCTCGGCCGGCCAGAGCTGCTTGGGCGCGACGATCCGGATGTCCATGCCGAGCAGTGCGCCGGTGACGAGCAGTGAGTTGCCCATGTTGAAGCGGGCGTCACCGAGGTAGACCAGGCTGGTCCGCTCCAGCGGCTCGGTGCTGTGCTCGACGATGGTGAGGATGTCGGCCAGCGCCTGGGTCGGGTGCCATTCGTCGGTCAACCCGTTCCAGACCGGGACGCCGGCGAAGGCGGCGAGCTCCTCGACCAGGACTTGGCCGTGGCCCCGGTACTGGATGCCGTCGAACATCCGGCCCAGCACCCGGGCGGTGTCCTTGATCGACTCCTTGTGGCCGAGCTGCGACCCGGAGGGGTCGAGGTAGGTGGTGGTCGCACCCTGGTCGTGCGCGGCCACCTCGAAGGCGCAGCGGGTGCGGGTGGAGGTCTTCTCGAAGACCAGGGCGATGTTCTTGCCGACCAGGCGGCGCTGCTCCGTCCCCGCGTACTTGGCGGCCTTGAGCTGTGCGGACAGGTCGAGCAGGAAGCGGAACTCCTGCGCGGTGAAGTCCAGCTCCTTGAGGAAGTGCCGGTTACGGAGGTTGAAGGCCATGCCGGGCTCCTGGATTGCTGTTGCGGGGACGGTGAGATGGGAAGTGTATACGACTCCCTGAATTTCTATGCAGAAAAAGGGAGGCGAGTCCCCGCCGGTCCGTCATCCGCCGCCGGTGGCGGACGACAACAGAGGAGGTCGGGGGACCACCGACCGGGCGGCCGGTGGTCCCGACGGACCGTCAGAGCCGGGGGTCCACCGGCTCCGACTCCAGGGCGAGGACGGCGAAGACCGCCTCGTGCACCCGCCACAGCGGCTCCCCTGCCGCCAGGCGGTCGAGTGCCTCCAGGCCGAGTGCGTACTCGCGCAGGGCGAGGGAGCGCTTGTGCCCGAGCGAACGCTGGCGCAGCTGACCCAGGTGCTCCGTGTAGTCCGGGCCGTAGATGATCCGGAGGTACTCACGACCGCGCACCTTCACTCCCGGCTGGACCAGGCGGCCCCCGGCCGGAACGGCCGCTCCCGCACCGCCGCGCTCGTCGTCGCGGGTTCCGTCCGGGCCGGTGCCCTCGTCGGCCTCCTCGCTGCGCCGTCCGTCCCCCCGGACCAGGGAGGCCAGCGGCTTCACGACCATGCCCTCACCACCGGCCGCGGTGAGCTCCTCCCACCAGGCCACGCCCGCCGCGACCGAGTCCTCGTCGGCGGTGTCGACCAGCAGCCGGCCGGTGCGCTGCAGGATCGGAGCGGCCGGATCGTCGGCCTCGACCAGGCGGTCGATCCAGGCGAGGTGCTGGTCGTGCGGGCGGGTGGCGAGGTTGCTCCCCTCCGCTGCCAGCACCTGGAATGGTGCCAGCCGCAGGCCGGTGAGCCCCTCCGTCGGCCAGCAGTAGCGCCGGTAGGCGGCGGTGAACGCCTCGGCGTCCGCCGCACGCTGCCGCTGACGGGCGGTCAGCCCGGCCAGCGGAAGGCCGCGCGCCTCACCTGCCGTCAGCGCGGCGATCACCTGCGGCAGCGCCGAACCGGCAGCCGCCCCGACCGCCGCGTACTGACGGCGCAGCAGCTCCACCGCCTTGAGCGACCACGGCATCAACTCGGCGTCGAGCAGCAGCCAGTCGGTGGCCAGCTCCTCGAACAGCCCGGCCCGCTCCGCTGCCGTGCGGAGCCGGTCGAGCACCGCGCCGGTCAGCTCGGTGCCGTCGAGGAAGGCCCGGCCGGTCCTGGTCCAGATGGCGCCGGGGCCGTCCACTCCGAAGCGCTTCTCCAGCGCGGCACCGTCGCGGGCGAGCAGCACCACGGCCCGGGAGCCCATGTGCTTCTCCTCGCAGACCACCTGCCGGACGCCGGACGCCCGGTACCCGGCGAACGCGTCCTCCGGGTGCTCCAGGTAGCCCTCCCGGCGGGAGGTGGCGACCGGGGCCATGGTCGGCGGCAGGTAGGCCAGCAGACGCGGGTCGAGCGCGAACCGGCTCATCACCTCCAGCGCGGCGGCCGCGTTCTCCTCCCGGACCGCGACCCGGCCGTGGTGGGCGGTCTCCACCACGCGCCGACCCGCCACGTCCGCGAGATCGAGCGGGCGGCCCTCCCGGGCACCCGGTGCGTCGGTGCGCATCGGCCGGACCGGGGCGTACCACTCCTGCTCCGCCGGGACGGAGACGAGCTCGCGCTCCGGGTAGCGCAGGGCGGTCAGGCTGCCGCCGAAGACGCAGCCGGTGTCCAGGCAGATGGTGTTGTTGAGGAAGCTCGCGCTGGGCACCGGGGTGTGGCCGTAGACCACCAGGGCCTTGCCCCGGTACTCCTCCGCCCACGGGTAGCGGACTGGCAGGCCGTACTCGTCGGTCTCGCCGGTGGTGTCGCCGTAGAGGGCGTGCGAGCGGACCCGGCCGGAGTTCCGGCCGTGGTACTTCTCCGGCAGGCCGGCGTGGCAGACCACCAGCCGGCCCTCGTCCAGCAGGTAGTGGCTGACCAGACCGCGCATGAAGGCCCGCACCTCGGCGCGGAACTCCTCGGTCTCCTCGGCCAGCTGGTCGATGCTCTCCTGGAGGCCGTAGGAGACGGTGACCTTGCGGCCGTCCATCCAGCGGCCGAGCTTGTTCTCGTGGTTGCCCGGCACGCAGACGGCGTGGCCGGCCCCGACCATGCCCATCACCAGCCTGAGCACACCCGGGCTGTCCGGGCCCCGGTCGACCAGGTCGCCGACGAAGACGGCGGTGCGGCCCTGCGGGTGGACGGCGTCCACCGGCCGGCCCTGCCCGTCCCGCTCCAACCGGTAGCCAAGGGTGGTGAGCAGGGTCTCCAGCTCGGACCGGCAGCCGTGGATGTCACCGACGATGTCGAACGGGCCGGTGAGGTGGCGCAGGTCGTTGTAGCGCTTCTCGGTGCGGATCCCGGCCGCCTCGATCTCCGCCTCGCCCCGCAGCACGTGCACCTTGCGGAAGCCCTCGCGCTCCAGGCCGCGCAGCGAACGGCGCAGCTCGCGCTGCTGACGGGGGATCACGTGTGCGGGCAGCTGGCGGTCCGGGCGGGTGCGGTTGCGCTCGGCGCAGACGCCCTCCGGCACGTCCAGCACGATCGCGATCGGCAGCACGTCGTGGTCCCGGGCGATCGTGATCAGCTGACGTCGCGCCTCGGCCTGGACGTTGGTGGCGTCCACCACGGTGCGGCGGCCGGCGGCCAGACGCTTGCCGACGATGTAGTGCAGCACGTCGAAGGCATCGGCGGAGGCGGACTGGTCGTTCTCGTCGTCGGCGACCAGGCCCCGGCAGAAGTCGGAGGAGACCACCTCGGTCGGTCGGAAGTGGCGGCGGGCGAAGGTGGACTTGCCGGAGCCGCTGGAGCCGATCAGGACGACCAGCGACACGTCGGTGACCGGGAGGGAGCGGCCTCGCGGGAGCTCCGGATCAGGGTTCTCGGTGCGGTTCTGGGTGGTCATCAGGCGGCGCTCCTCTCGGTGGAGTCGGTCGGGTTGGTGGGATCGGCGGAGTCGCTGCGGCGGAACAGCGCAAGCTGGGTCGGGGCGCCGACCTCCTCGTCCAGCGGACCGACCGGGCGGATGGACACGGAGTACCCGTAGTCCGCCGCCACCTTCTCGGCCCAGCCCAGGAACTCGGCCCTGGTCCACTCGAAGCGGTGGTCCCCGTGTCGGACGTGACCGGCCGGGAGGCTCTCCCAGCGGACGTTGTACTCGACGTTCGGCGTGGTCACCACGACGGTGCCGGGGCGGGCCGCACCGAACACCGCGTACTCGAGCGCCGGCAGCCGGGGCAGGTCGAGGTGCTCGATCACCTCGGAGAGCACGGCCGCGTCGTAGCCCTTCAGCCGGGCGTCGGTGTAGGTGAGGGCTCCCTGCACCAGCCGCACCCGCGCGGACTGACGCTCCGACATCCGGTCCAGCCGGAGCTTGCGGGCCGCCGCCGAGAGGGCGCGGGAGGACACGTCCACTCCGAGCACCTCGGCCACGGCCGGGTCCTTGAGCAGCTCGGCCACCAACTCGCCCTGGCCGCAGCCGAGATCGAGCACCCGGGCCGCGCCGGTCTCCCGAAGGGCGGCCAGGATCGCCACCCGGCGCTGCACCCCGAGGGTGACCGGCTTGCCGGTGCCTTCGGTGCCCTCGGCGTCTTCCTTGAGCACCTCGGCACCGGTGTCACCACCGGAGCCGGCACCGACCGGTCGGCCCGCCGTCCCGTCCGCCGTGCCGGCTGCGCTCCCCTCGGCCCGCAGACCGTCCGGCCCCGGCTCGCCCGGCACCCGTGCGTCGTCCTCCGGACCGTCGTCCACCGCGTTGTCGAGTTCGTCGGCCTCTCGGTCGTCGGCCTCGGCGAGCCGGGCCAGCTCCAGGCGCTCCATCGCCAGCCTGGTCAGCGACCAACGACGGGCCAGGTACCGACGGGTGATCAGGGCGAGCTCGGGGTGGGTCCCGAGCCAGCCCTCGCCGGCCGCGAGCAGCTTGTCCACCTCGTCGGGCGCGACCCAGTAGTGCTTCGCCCCGTCCAGCACCGGCAGCAGCACGTACAGGTGCTGGAGTGCCTCGGCCAGCCGCAGCTCGCCGGACAGCTCGACCCGGACGTAGCGGGAGGAGCCCCACTCCGGGAAGGCCTCGTCCAACGGGATCGCCTCCGCCTCGACCTGCCAGCCGAGCGGCTCGAAGAGTCGGCGCACCATGGCCGGGCCACCGCCGTCCCCCGCGCCGTTGGCCGGCACGGCGGGCAGCGCGATCCGCAGCGGGCGCGGCTGATCGGCCAGGCCGGGGCGCAGCTCGCAGACGCCCTTCATCGCCGTCCGGAAGACCGTCCGCAGTGCGACGGCGAGCAGCGAGGAGGCGGCGTAGGGGCGGTCGTTGACGTACTGGGCGAGCGCGAAGTCGGGCGACCCCGAACGGCCCTTGCCCCGGCCCTTGCGGACCAGTGCGATCGGGTCGACGTCCAGCAGCATCACCGCCGTGCACGACTGCTCGCCCGCCTCGGGATAGAAGACGTGGGCCTCGCCGTGGGAGGTCGAGAACTGCTGCACCTTGTCGGGGTGCTTGTGGAGCAGAAAGCCCAGGTCGGAAGCCGGGCGTTCGGCCGTTCCTGTGGTGGAGATCGAGATGAACACCCGTCCGAGTATCGCGGAGGCCCGGCCCGGGGGACACCGGGTTTTCCCCGTGACCAGCCAGGACGCGGGTCACCGCCGTCCGGTCGGTGAGCGTGTTCGTCAGGGTGGGGGGCGATTCGTTAACGTGCTCGATGTGACTGCTGAAACCTCCACCCCCGCAAGCGGTGCCCTCGCCGTCGGTCTGGCGACCGTCGCCGAGGACGACACCATCCTCGACACCTGGTACCCGGCTCCGGAGCTGGCCACCGCGCCCGGCCCGTCCGGGACCGTCCGGCTGACCGCCGAGGAGGCCGACGCCGCCCTCGGCCAGGGCGCGGCCGAGGCGCTGCGCGCCGACGCCCGCCGTGGCGTCGAGGTCGTCGCGGTCCGGACCACCATCGCCTCCCTGGACGAGAAGCCGCTCGACGCGCACGACGCGTACCTGCGCCTGCACCTGCTGAGCCACCGTCTGGTCCGGCCGCACGGCCAGAACCTGGACGGCATCTTCGGTCTGCTCGCCAACGTCGCCTGGACCAGCATCGGCCCGGTGCCGGTGGAGCAGGTCGAGCGGGCGCGGCTCGCCGTCCGTGCCCAGGGCGGCCAGCTGGCCGTGTACGGCATCGACAAGTTCCCCCGGATGACCGACTACGTGGCGCCGAGCGGCGTCCGGATCGCCCACGCGGACCGCGTGCGCCTCGGCGCCCACCTGGCCGTCGGCACCACCGTGATGCACGAGGGCTTCGTCAACTTCAACGCCGGCACCCTCGGCACCTCCATGGTGGAGGGCCGGATCAGCGCTGGCGTCGTGGTCGGCGACCACAGCGACATCGGCGGCGGCGCCTCGATCATGGGCACCCTGTCGGGCGGCGGCAAGCAGGTCGTGTCGGTCGGTGAGCGCTGCCTGCTCGGCGCCAACGCGGGCATCGGCATCTCGCTGGGCAACGACTGCGTGGTCGAGGCCGGCCTGTACGTCACCGCGGGCACCCGGGTCACCACCCCCGACGGCAAGGTCGCCAAGGCGGTCGAGCTGTCCGGCCAGGACAACCTGCTCTTCCGTCGCAACTCGCAGAGCGGTGCGGTCGAGGTGATCGCGCGGTCCGGCTCCTGGGGCGGCCTGAACGCCGAGCTGCACGCGCACAACTGACCTCCGGTCAGGACCGTCCGCCCGCCGGGCGGACTTCGCAAGGGCTCTGAACGGGGCGCGGCGCCGGAACTCCCGGTGCCGCGCCTCCGTCGTCTCCGTGTCATCTCCACGGTGGCCCGCGTCCCGGTGACCCGGCCCGGCCGGCCCGAGCTCCCCGGTAGCCGAGTGTCGGGCCCGGCCGCAAACCGGGATCACCCCTGGGGCTGACCACGGCCGGGTGTTGGACCTCAACGAGTGGTCTGCGGTGACCGTGCTCCGAGCAGGTTCGTTGGGCTCTCGGGGCTGCTTGCCAGAGCGGTGGCCCCGCCACCGACATCCGTCGGGTCACACCGCACTACCGAGCTGAAGGGGTCCGCTCATGTCCGAGCCCTGGTCCGAGGCACCCACCGCACCACAGCAGACCACGCCCGCCCCGGCAGCAGCGCCGATGAACCTGCTGGAGCAGATGCAGCGGCTGCTCGCCGACCTGAACGCCGACCTGGCCGGACTGGACGCCGACCTGCAGTCCTCCGCCGACCGCGCCGAGGCACGCCGCCGACCGGAGGAGCACTCTGCCGAATCGGCCGCCCGGGGCTGACCACCGCGCGCCGCGACCGGCGGCCCCAGCGGTACGACCAAGGTCGGCATCCCCTGGCTCCCCGTCGGTCCGGCCCCGCTCGGCCCACCCGGCCCGATCAACCCGCTCGGCCGGCTCGCGGCCTGACCACCGGGTGCCCCGCCACCGGCCGCCGGATGACCTGCCGCCACCCCCGGCCCGGACTCCGAGGCCGCACCGGCCCCGGCCCCTGACCCGGTCCCCGTCCCACCCGGCGCCGCCACTCCCCCCGGACCGCTCCCGTCGGAGAGCCCGACCGGATCCGCCGTAGGAACCGCGGCCGCCGCACCCGGGACCGCGGCCAGGTCCGCCAGGACGTCACCGCCCTCCCGACGCACCACCCGGAGCAGCTCCGCCACCGTGTCCTTGCACTCGGCCCCGGCGTCCACTCCGTCGATGCAGCGCCAGTAGAGGCCTTCCTCGTCCGCCCCGCAGGCCAGCACCACCAGGGCCTCGGCCATCTCGTGCAGCAGCAGCGCGAGCTCCGTGAGCACCGGCCCGGGGGCGCCCAACTCGTCCAGCCGGGACGCCCGTCCGTTCCCACCCCAGTCGGCGCGGTGCCACTCCGGATCCCCACCGGGACGGACCTCCTCGGCCGGCCCCGGCTGCTCCAGGCAGCCCACCGCGTGTGCTCCGGCGTCACAGAGCAACTGCCCCAGCGGGGCCAAGTCGCTCTCCACCTGCCCGGCGATCCGGGCCCCGACGGCCTCGGTGATCAGGGCCGCCTGCCAGGCCTCCGCGAGCACGTCCGGCACGCTCCTGGCCTCCGCCAAGGCGTGTCGGGTCGTCTTGATCAATCGCAGCGCGTCCATCCGGGCCGCTCCCCTCGCTCACGTGGGACCCGCACCCTCGGGACCGACGGTGCGTCACGCGGCAAGACTGCGGCGGGCGGTGGGGCGGCGGCCACGGACCGCGCTCACCTGTGGACAACCACCGCCTGTGGATGACGAAGGTCACCCACACGAGGGACAGCGCGCCCGGCAGACCGCCCTCAGGCAGCCCTGACGGCTCCTCAGGTCTGCCCCCTGGGTCGTCCCGGGGCCGCCCTCAGACCGGGAAGCGCACCTCGTTGCGCTCGATCTTCGCCGCGAGCGCATCCGCCGGGTCGACCCCGACCGAGGTGCAGAACTGCAGCAGGTAGGCGAGCACATCGGCCACCTCGTCCCGGACCCGGTGCGCCCGCTCCGGATCGGCCATCACCGTCGCGGCCTGCTCGGGCGTCAGCCACTGGAAGATCTCCAGCAGTTCGCCCGCCTCCACCGTGAGGGCGGCGGCCAGGTTCTTCGGGGTGTGGAAGGGCTCCCACCCCCGGGCCGCCGCGAAGTCGGTGAGCCGCTGCTGGAGTTCGTCCAGGGTCTTGTCGCTCGTCATGCCGACATGTCTACCCCATCGGGACCGCTCCGGGCCGTCTGGGCGGGCACGCGGGCGGTCTCCGACCGGAGCACGCTGTGCCCGCTGGCCGAATCACGTCGGCACTCGACCAAGGTCACCGCCTCCCCCGTCTCCCGGGCCGGGCCCGGATCCTGCACCGCCGCGAGCAGCCGGACGTCCTCCTTCGCACACACCTCCTTGGCGAGCCGCAGCAGGGCGGCCACCTGCTCGGGTGCCAGTCCGGCCGACAGGTCCTCGGCCAGCACGGTGAGCTGACGGTGCGCCGCCGGGACCTCGGCGGCCGGGTCCACGTCCAGCACTCCGGCCCCAGTGAGCAGCACGGCGGAGAAGGCCAGCAGCCGCAGCATGCCGTCCGACGCCTGGTCCGCGGTGGTCCGGCCGAGCACCCCCTCGTCGAAGACCGCCATCAGCTCCTCCCGCGAGTCCGGACCGCGACGGCTGACGTCCAGGCCGAGCAGCGGGTGCGGGGCGGCCTGCTGGACGGCCTTCAGCAGGCGCCCGTAGCGCCGGCTGCACTCCTGCCGGATCCGGGCCAGGACGGCGGACACGTTGGCGGCGGTACCGAGCAGCCGGGCCTCCGGCCGGTACTCCGTCCAGTCCCGCATCAGCGCGGGCACCGGGTGCAGCGGGAAGACCTCGCGGAGTGCGGTGAGCAGTTGCTCGGCGGCGGCCAGCACCTTGCGCTCGCCGTTCGAGGAGCCGGCCACCCGGAGCGGGATCTGAGCGGTGATCAGACTCTCGCTGGGGAACGGCGCCCGGATGTCACCCTGCCTGGTGTCGTTGTGCCAGGTCACGTTCACCTTGCCGTGCGCCACGTCCTGCTCGCCGGTCTCCACCAGCGTCTGCCCGGCGCAGGTCAGCCACTCACGGGCGACCCGGACCGGCCCGTCGGTGCGGACCACCAGCTCCAGCCGGATCGGGCCCTCCGGGGACCGGACGGTGCAGCCCAGGATGATCGCGTTCCGGCCGTGCGGGACGCAGCCGAGCAGCCCGCCCCTGATCGGGAGGGCGAGCGGCCCGGAGACGCCGCCCAGGCCGTCCAGCGAGGGCCCGATCGGCTCGCCGAGCGCGAGCCGGGAGAGGGTGGCCAGCGCGTCCAACGCGTTCGACTTGCCGACCCCGGACGGCCCGTGCAGCACCGTCAGCGGGCCGAGCGGGAGCGTGGTGCGGCGGTACGACTTGAACGAGGTGAGGCGCAGCTCCTCCACCGTCGGGCGGAGCACCGGGCGGACTGCGGCTGTCTGGAGAACTTCGCTGGTCACGCGGGGGACGTTAGCCGTCGGCCGGAGCGAGGAAACGTGCCTGCGCAGGAGGTTCATCCCAACGGGTCGCCTGCGCGGCAAGGCAGTTGGGGCGTGCTATGCGCGGCCCAGGCGAACGCCGGTCGGCCGGCGAACGGCGAACGCCGGCCGGCGAACGGTGGGCGTCAGCGGTAGGTGGTGAGCAGGACCGATCCGGTGACCTCGACCGGGTCCGGCAGGCCGGCCAGGGTCGCGGCGAGGCGCTCCCGGTCGGTGTGCCAGGCGTTCGGCCCCATCGCGACCACCGCCTCGGCCTCGGCGCGGCCTAGCCGGAGGGTGAACTCGATCTCGGTGCGGTCGGTGCGGGTGAGCCAGGGGCTGAGCTTCTCGTCGGTGCGGCGCTCCTTCTCCTCGTCCACCGAGAGCAGGCCCAACGCGGCCACCAGCTCGCGGAGGTGACGGGAGGTCGGGGTGACCAGCAGCAGCCGACCGCCCGGCCGGAGCACCCGGCGGATCTCCGGGCCGTTGCGCGGCGCGAAGACGTTGAGCAGCAGCTCGGCGGAGTCGTCCCGTAGGGGGAGGGGCCGCCAGGCATCGCAGACCAGCGCGCCGATGCGGGGGTGCGCCTTGGCCGCGCGCCGCAGCGCGTACTTCGAGATGTCGAGCGCGGCGCCCACTCCCCCGGAGCGGTCCAGCACCCGCGCGAGGTAGTGCCCGGTCCCCGCGCCGAGGTCGGCCACCAGGCCCTCGACCGGGCCGGCGGCCTCGGCCAGAGCGTCCGAGACCGGCCGGTAGTGCCCGGCCGCCAGGAACTCGCTCCGGGCGGCGACCATCTCGGCGGTGTCACCCGTACCGGTGTGCGCGTCGCCGGCCAGCAGGCTGACGTAGCCCTGCTTGGCCTGGTCGAAGCTGTGGCCGGCCGCACAGCGCAGCGTCCGGCCGTCGAGGGCGAGCGGCCGGGCGCAGTGCGGGCAGGCCAGGTACTGCTCGATGTCCTGCAGCAACGTCGGTGGTCCTCGCCGGTCCGGGGGTGGACCACCAGCTTACTGAGCCGTTCCGGGAGCCCGGTGCGAAGGTCCGGTGCGAAGGTCCGGCGTGCAGGGACGTGGTGCAGGGACGTGGTGCGCGCCCGCCGGCAGGCGGCCCAGGCAGCTCAGTCGGCTTCGCCCTCGTCGCCGTCGTCCTCCCCGCTGACCTCCTCGTCCTCGGGGTCCTCGACGATCCAGGCGGCCAGCCGCTCGGCCACACCGCTGACGCCGATCTTGCCCTCCCGGATCGCCCTGGCCAGGCTGCGGACCTCGCGCGCGGTGGTGGCGACGTTGCAGCCGCTGGCGACCAGGTAGGAGTAGGCCACGGCGGTGGCGAACAGTTCGTTGGTCCGCTCCAGCGCGGGGACGCGGATCAACTGGTGCATCAGGGCCGCCGCGCGGTCCTGCGGTTCGGGGTAGACGGCGATGTCGAAGATCTGGGCCTGGTGGCGGGCGACGGCGGCGAGCAGGGAGCCGTAGTCCGTCACCTGGGGGTCACCAGGGGTGTACTGCTCGGCGGTCATGAGCAGCCAGGACAGGTCCACCTCCAGTTTCAACGGCGCACGTCCTGGAGCTCGGAGCCGGCGAACTCGGCCAGGAAGGCGCTCTCGTACTCCTTCATGAACTGGGCGGCGGTGTCGACGAAGAGGCGTCCGGCCTCGCCCATGTCCTGGCGTACCAGTCGTTCGATGTACTGGTTCATGCTGATCCCCTGCTGCTCGGCCCTCTCCCGGGCGATCTCGGCGGTCGTGGCATCCACCCTGACGTTCAGCTGCTTTTTGGTCATGCTTCACGCTAGCGCCGATGTGCTAGCACAACAAGGGCGCATTCCGGCCTCCTCGCTCCCTTACCCGCGCACGGGGCGCTTGGCACCCCGGCGGGGCGCACGATCGGCTCGGGGCGTCGGCTCAGGACGCGGGCTCAGGGCATCGGCAGGTGGTGGCCGCCGGGTCGGCAGTGCCACGCGGCCCGACCGTCCGTCAGATCCGCGTGCAGACCGGTCCGGTGATCCGGACAGACCGGCCAGACCACGCGGTGGCGGGAGGCCAGGTAGGTCTGCACGGCCTCCGCGACGGTCACCCGGGCATCCTCCAGCTCGGGTGAGCGGACGTGCTCGCCGAACAACCGGGCCGAGCCGATCGGGTCGTACTCGCTGGCCTGCTCGACCTCCAACCAGAGGTCCAGCGGCAGCCCGGTCTCACGTTCGACCACCGGGCGGAGACGGGCCAGCGCGGCTGCGGCGACGGCGGTGCGCCGAGCCAGCACGAGCTCCGCCAAGTAGGGCGGCGGGACCTCGCCGTGGCCGTCCCGGACGTCCCGCAGCCAGGCCAGCGCATCCGGCGACAGTCCGGCCGGATCCAGTTGCAGCTCCGACTCCTCGGCCAGCACCGCCAGCCAGGCCGTGAAGGGGTCGATCCCGTGTGTCGGCATGCGGGTAACGCTAACGGCCGCCGCAACCGGTTAAGGGGCGAGGCAGGGGGACGAGGCGCAGGACCGGACGGGTGGAGGGGGAGAGCCGGACGCCGGCGGGAGAGGCGCCGGGTCAGTGCGGATCGCCCTCGATCCGGCCGGCCAGGGCACGTGCGGTGGGCGGGAGTTGGCGCCACTGGCGGGCGAGGAGGACGAGGGCCAGGGCCAGGTAGACGTAGCTGAGGATCAGGCGGTCGTTCTCACCGGGGAGGACGAACTGCACCACGAACAGGGCGAAGAGCAGGCCCGCCTTCCACGGGAGGAAGCGCAGGTCCAGCAGGAGGGCCACCGCGAGCAGGGTCTGAGCCGCCGTCAGCAGCACCTCGTCCACCTGCCGCTCGACCAGCGGGAGGGCCCAGCTGCCGCCGCCCGCGGCGTAGGCGAGGGGGAGGCAGGCGATCAGCAGGGTCCACTGGTTGACCTTGCTGGAGAGGAGCGCGCCGAGGCCGTCGTCACCCCGCAGGCGCCAGGCGAAGACCACCGCGACGATCAGCTCGGGCGCCTCCGAGGCCAGCGGGGCGAGCCACTGCACCAGCAGGAAGCGGTCGATGCCCAGCGAGGCACCGGCGTCCACCAGGGAGGTGGCGAAGGGCTCCGCGCAGGCGAAGACGACCCCGGCCGCCACCGCGAACACCAGCACCGTGGTCGGACGACGCCGCCGGGCCGGAAGGGCGGCCAAGCGGGCCGGGACACCGATCAACTCCTCCTCGTCCGTCTCGCTGCACCTCCCGATCCGGAACAGGTAGCAGGCGTACCAGGCGATCAGCACGACCGCGACCACCCAGGAGATCTCCCTGGTCAGCGGCATCAGGAAGGCGAAGACGGCGGCCACGCCGAGGAAGGCCACGTCGATCCGCCGGTGCTCCCGCAGGCTGACGCCGGTGCTCGCGACGGCACCCCCGCCCTCGCCGTCGCCGCCCGCTCCGGCACTCGCACCCGCCCGCCGCGCGGCGAAGTACGCGGCGAGCGCCACCATCGGCCACCCCACACCCACCAACAGCCGGTTCGCGCCGGTCATGTTGGCAGCCGCGTAGGCGGCGTACTCCGGCTTGGAGCCCGCCGTGTAGGCGAACCAGAGATCGACCGCGTACTCGGGAAGGACCGCGATGAACGCCAGCAGCGCCAGGGCCAGCGGGCCCGCGATGTCCGCCCGGGCGGTCTCCGCCGCCCACATCAGCAACAGCGCGGCGGACAGCACGCCCAGGCCGAACAGCAGCATCGCCGGCACGGGCGCCGGATGCACCCCGGCCAGCCGGAGGACCACGGCGGGGGTGGCTCCGAGGCAGGCCGCCCCGAGGCGCAGCGCGGTCGTGCGCACCGAGGGCGGCGGTGCGGACGGCGGCTCCCCCGTGCGGGGTGCCGCCGCTCCGCCCCGCGCGGCCGGAACCGACCCGGCCGACGGGTCGTCAGCCACCGTTCCACCCGACCGCGGCACCGTCCCGGCCACCGGTCACCCCGCCGTCCCGGGAGCGGTCCCCCGGGTCGTGCAGAGCGTCACTCCGTACGTCCGCGATCCCGGCCGGCACCTCGGCCGGCCCGGCCAGCCGCATCGCCGACCCGGCCAGCCCGTCGGCGGCCGTCCCGCAGCGCGCGGCCAGCTCGGCCACCTGCTCCCGGAACGCCTCCGCCTGCGGGCCCTCCCAGCCCAGTGCGGCAAGGGACTTCAGCAGCCGCTCCTCGTGCTCCCGCAGGACGGTCGCGTGCAGGCGCAGTCCGGCCGCCGGGCCGGCCGGCTGCGGACGGCGTGCGGAGGGGAAGTCGGTCACGATCGGCTCCAGGGGGCGAAGGCGTTGGTCACGCCGTCCAGGGCAGGGGTGAGTTCGGGGTGGTGACGGAGCAGGACCGTCACCATGGTGTTGCGGTCGACCCAGCGCAGGCCCTCGGGGCTGTAGACCTCGGGGCGGTAGTCGGTGGTGAAGAAGCGGTCGCTCTTCAGCCTGCGGCTGGCCATCAGCACGAAGACCCGGAACAGCGAGTCGCTGAAGCCGAAGCCGGCCGGACGCGGTTCGGCCAGGTTCCCGACCAGGGTGTCCACCAGGTCCAGCCGACCCCCGTAGACCTCCTCCAGCAGTCTGCTGTCGGCCTGGTGGCCACCCGTCAGCTCCTCGAACGAGGTGACGGGGCGCTTGCGCAGCATCTGCCGGTAGGCGTTGTAGCGCGGGATGCCGCGCTCCCGGTCGCGCAGCACGTCGACGGTGCCGAGGTCCAGGTGCTCCCCGGTCAGCCGGGCCAGGTCGCGCAGCCCGTCGGGGTGGTTGTGGAGCACCAGGGCGCCGGGGTGCGCGGTGCCGAAGGAGTAGAAGAGATCGCTCATCCCGTACTGGTCCACCGAGCTGCGGGTGGTGGCGCCCTGCATCTCGTCCAGGCCGATGCCGCACCGGACGCTGCCGTCACGGTGGTCCCGGACGGTCAGCTCGTCCGGGATCAGCGGGTGCAGCCGGTAGGCCGAGACGAACTCCTCGGTCATCGAGAACGGCGCGGCGTGGTGCTCGGTGCGCGAGCCGAGGATGCCGCTGAGCATCTCCCCGCGGCCGATCCGGCCGTACCGCCTGGTCACCCAACGGGGCAGCGTCCCGTACCAGTTGGCGTTCATCGCCCGGCGCAGCACCGGGGTGTCGAGGATGCCCGGGGTCCACTCCACCGTGTGGATCTTCGCCATCAGCGCGGTGTTGACCAGCCGGGCGGTGTGGAAGAGCCGTTCGTCGTCCCAGGCCGGGTAGCACGAGCGCAGGTGCTCGCAGATCGCGTTGTGCTCCTTGGCGAACAGGGTGTGGAGGAGCGACAGCCCCGTCCAGTAGTCGCCGTTCATCCCGGTCGCGTCCAGGCAGCCCATGCCCGGCCGGGGGTCGGCCGGCAGCCGTCCGCCGAACAGCGCCATCCGGCCGTGCTCCCCGGTGCGCAGCGACCGGCAGGTGGCCTCGTCGGAGCCGTACACCTGCGAGCCGTCCCACCAGTGGGTGAGGGTGTTCTCGTAGGTGGGCGGGGCCCCGGGGGTGGTGTGCGCGAGGGTGTCCGGGCGGGTGCGCTTCACCCGCATCGGGCACCGGCCCCAGTCGTCGTCCGCCGCCAGCGGGACGGTGAACGGCTCGGCCTCGCTGTTGTCCCCGTGGTTCGCCCAGCCGTGGTTCTCGAACTGGATCCAGGCCGCCGCCAGCAGGTTGAGGCTGCGGGCCGGGACGAAGGACCGCCGGGCCAGCAGCTGCCGGCTGACCTCGCGCGGGCTGGGGGTCATCAACTCCCGCTCGGTGCCGGGGTGGCAGAGCTCCAGCGGAGCGTTGCGGTCCAGCCGAGTGCCGGCCCGCCCCATGTCCTCGTCGTACGGGTCGTAGCCGGAGCCGTCGTAGGAGCGGTACGGCAGCAGCGTCGCGCTGGGACGGCGCGGCCGCTCACCGCCCGCGCCGTAGGTGTCGTGCAGGTTGTGGCGGCGCAGCTCGTCGCGGATCACCTTGAGGTTCAGCAGGCCGATCGTGGACGGGAGTTCGTGCCACTCCCGGGTGCGGTTGACCTTGGCGAAGACGGCCGAGCCGAGCCGCTCCACCAGCCCGGGCGGCCCGTACCCGCCGACCCCGCCCGGAGCGGCGGGCCGGAGGCGGCCACCGGGGTCACCGGAGTCACCGGCTGCGGCGGTCGCGGTCGCGGCGGTCCCGGTCGCGGCGGAGGCTGCGGAGGCGGAGGCGGTCGCGGCCGGGCGGGCGGCGGGGACCGCGAGGGTGGGGCCGGCGGTGGCGGGCTCCCGGCCGGGTGTGCTGGTGTCGGTCATCACGGTCCCTCAGCGGTCGTAGAGCGAGAAGAGGCGGTTGCCGGTCACCCGGCCCCGGTACGCGGCCAGTGCGGCGTCCACCTGCGCGGCGGCTTCGGTGGCCTCGAATTCGAGGTTGTGCGCGTAGCGCTCGGCTGCGTGGCAGAGCGGGAAGGCACGGGTGTCGTCCACCCAGGTGTACTCGGTGAACCCGGCCGGCAGCGTGTACGGCGAGATGGCCGAACGCCCCTCCAGGCTGGGCACGATGTCGTGCTCGTTCACCAGCGAGAAGACCTTGGTCTGCGGGTCGGCCGGACGCTTGGCGTCGATCGGGGAGCCGACCGCCACCACGTGGGTGATGCGGTAGAGGGCGTTGAGATCGCGATTGCCGGCCAGGTTCATCGCGGTGATGCCGCCCTGGCTGTGGCCGACCAGGGCGAGTTCGGCGCCGGAGGGGATGAACGAGCGCAGCGCCTTGGCCACCGCCCGGGAGTACGGCGAATCCGGCCGACCGACGGCGTTGAAGGCGCCCACCATGTCCTGGGGACTCTTGGCGTTGAAACTCCTTGCCATGCCGGCGAGTTGGACCACGTGGCGCAGCACTCCGTCGGGCCCGATCACCTGCTGCACCAGCAGGGTGCCGTCGGTGCTGATCAGGTCGATGTTGCGCACGTAGCCGGTGATGGTGCCGCTGGTGTCCAGTCCGGCGGCCCACGCCGGGTCGGGCACCAGCGGCTCGGCCCGACCGGGCCCCCGGTCGAAGAACTCCCAGAAGCCCGCCCCGAGGCCGAGCAGTGGTTCGGCGGTCATCGCCTTCCCGGTGGCCACCTGCCAGCCGGCCGTGTCGTTGAACGGGTTCTCGTCCGTCAGCGCGTTCCAGGCCAGGATGTCCGCGAAGGAGGGGGCGAGCATCGCGAAGGCGTGCTCGGCACCGTCGTTCTGCAGCAGGGACTTGAAGATCCGCACGGCGTCGCGCTGCCGGTCCTGCTCGATCGCGGCCAGGATGCGGCTGGTGGAGGGGTTCTCCAGCAGTTCCGGGTGGGTGACGGCAGCAGCACGGATGCGCGCCTTCAGCCCGGCCACCGCCAGGCTGACGGCCAGGCTCTCCCTGCTGGTGAACACCCCCACGAGCCAGCCCGCCCGCGCCGCCGCCCCCCGCCCGCGCGGCGCCCACCCCAGGCCGGCCGGGTCGGTCAGGGTGCGCAGCAGGCCGCGCCAAGCACCCCGGCGCGCCGTCCTGGGCGCCTGGGCTCCGAGCGCCAGCCCGGACAGGTAGGCGGCGGCCTCGCCCACCGCCTCGGCGGCTTCGGCGAGTTCACGGCAGAGATGGTTGAGGGTGGCGACGTCCGGTTCGGTGGACACGGCCTGTGACACGGCCTGGGGCATGGGGATGGGTCCTCCCGGCAGGGGACTGACGGTGGGTCAGCACGTGATCAGGGACAGAGTGGCCCGGCACTCCGGGCTGCGCCGACGCCGACGCCGACGCCTCGGGCGGCTCCGGCTCCGGCTCCGGCTCCGGCGAAGCGTCATCGACGGAACGTCGTGGACGGGGCGTCGCGGACGAGGCCCCCGGCCCGGGGACGGGCGAGGTGCGCCCGTCGTCTCCGGGCCGATGCGGGCAGGCCGAGCGGGCGGCCGGTGCAGGCGGGGCGCCTCCCGCCGCACCGCTCCGACCGTCAGCGCGGCACGATGCCGAGCCGGAGAGCCGGCAGGTCGACCGAACCGGGCAACGGTCGGTGCACGTCCAGGACCGGCCGCCCGCCGGTCACCCGGTGTCCGCGGAGGATCTCCGCGACCAGGGCGGTCAGCACCATCAGCCCCAGGTCCTCGCCGGGGCAGCCGCCACCGCCGTGGCTGAACGGGGCCATCACCCGGTCGTGTCGGGCCTCGGGTGCCAGCCAGCGCGCCGGCACGAACAGGTGGCCACCCGGCACCTGGTCCGGGTCGCGCTGGTGGAAGGCCGCAGGCAGCAGCACCGTCGTCCCGGCCGGGTGGGTGACACCCCGCCAGACGGTCTCGGCCCGGGTCTCCCGCACCAGGTCCGGCACCGGCGGGAAGAGCCTCAGCGCCTCCTGGACGCAGGCCCGTACCCGGGGCAGCCCACCCTCGTGACCGGCTCCGCCCCGGCCGGCCGTACCAGCACCTGCCGCGCCGTCACCCGCCGCATCGCCATCCCCGCCGCCGGTCGCGTCCGGCGCTCCACCGAGCAGTCCGCCCGTGGACGGTCCGGCCTCCGCGACCTCCGCCCACGCCGCATGCTGCTCCGCCGGATGGGCGGCCAGCAGCAACAGGACGTGGCAGAGGATCGGCCCCACCAGGTCGAGCGCCAGCAGCCAGTGGTGGGCCTGGCCGATCGGATCGATCGTCCCGGTCGGGTCGGGGCACTGCCGGGCCCGGCCGACCAGGGTGTGCCCGGCAGCCGAGGCGGCGTACTCCGCCAACCTGGCGTCCACCTGGGCGTACTGGGCGGCCACGCCCCGGGCCCGCCCCTTGCGCAACCCCATCCAGTTGGCCTCCCGACGCAGCGCGAACAGCCCGTCGGCGAGCTGCTGGTCGTCGGCGGCGGCGTCCCCGAGCACGATCCGCCGCCCGAGCCGGCTCGCCGTCCGCTGCAGCGTGGCCCGGTCCAGGACACGCCCGGCCGTCAGGCTCCGGACCTCCTCCCTCACCGCTGCCAGGAACGGAGCACAGGACGGGTGCACCGGCTGACCGGCCGTCAGCACCCGGTCGTTGATCTCGCGCCGCTGCTCGCGCAGGTCACCGCGCGAGCAGATGACACCCGTGGGCTCGAAGACCGACAGGCTCCGGTGCTTGTCCGGTGCGTCCATCGCCAGGGTCCGTACCGGCTCGGCGTAGAACTGCTCCACCTCGGCCCGGTCGAGCAGGACGAGGACCGGTCCGGAGAGCCCCCGCACCAGCACCGGCGCCCCACCGTACCGGCGCTTCATCGCCCGCAACGTGGCGGTGGACCAAGCCGGTTGGCGCAGGGCGGCGTAGGTCTTCACCACCCCGGGCCGGGCGGAGGCCACGCCGCGGACGAAGGCCGGCAGGGTGTGGGTCGAGACGAACCGCAGGGTCTCCACCCGCCCGGCCCGCACCAAGCCCCCGCCCGCAGGCCCGAACGCCGTCCCGCGCCCCTCCGCCGGCCCGGCCCCCGAACCGGACCCGGAGCCCGCCGCGGCCCTCATCCCCGCACCCGCACCCGCACCGGACCGTGCCCCGGGGACGGACGCCCTCGGCTCGGCAACGGGCACGGCGACGTGCTCCGACCGCCCCGAACCCTCCGGCGCGTACTCCCGCTCGTGCTCCGACTTCGGCTGGGACTTCGGCTTCGGCTGGGACTTCGACGTCGGCTTCGACTGCTTGGACGGTGTCACGCGATCACGACCTTCCCCGGGTTGAGCAGGTTCTTCGGGTCGAACAGCCGCTTGAGCCCGCGCTGCAACTCCAGGGCCACAGGGTCGAGTTCCCGGGCCAGCCAGTCCCGCTTGAGAGTGCCGATGCCGTGCTCGCCGGTGCTGGTGCCGCCCAGCGCCAGGGCGGCGGCCATGATGTCGTCGTACGCGATCCGGGCTCGCCGGGTGGCGTCCGGGTCGGTCCGGTCGAAGAGCACCGTCGGGTGCAGGTTGCCGTCACCCGCGTGGCCGAGGGTGGCGATGGTGAGGTCGTGGTGGCGGGCGATGCCCTCGATCAGGCCGATCAGTTCGGCGAGCCGGGAGCGCGGCACCGCCACGTCCTCGATGAAGGCGGTCGGCTCGCCCCGCAGCCGGGCGACCATGGCCTGCAGGCCGGCGGTGACCATCCGCCGGGCCTCGATCACCCGGCGGCTCTGCTCCGCGTCAGCCGCCACGGTCAGCTCCACCGCCCCTGCGGCCCGGCAGAGTTCGGCGATCGCGGCCAGGTCGGCGGCCGGGTCGGCCGCGTCGCTCTCCACGATCAGGGTGGCCGCCCGGTCCCCGTTGAGCATCGGGTGCCCCAGGCCGGCGACCGCCCGGGTGGTGGTCCGGTCGAGCAGCTCCAGCGCCGAGGGCAGGTGCCCCCCGGCAGTGATCGCGGCCACCGCCGCGCCCGCCGCCGACAGGCTCTCGAACTGGGCCAGCATGGCCAGGGCCGGCGGCCGGACGGGCCGCAGTGCCAGGGTCGCGCCGACCACCACCGCGAGCGTGCCCTCCGATCCCACCAGCAGCCTGGTCAGGTCGTACCCGGCGACGCCCTTCACGGTGTCCCGGCCGGTCCGCATCCGTCGCCCGTCCGGCAGCACCA
Organism: Kitasatospora sp. NPDC096147; assembly: GCF_044763225.1. Taxonomy (NCBI): domain Bacteria; kingdom Bacillati; phylum Actinomycetota; class Actinomycetes; order Kitasatosporales; family Streptomycetaceae; genus Kitasatospora; species Kitasatospora sp. NPDC096147. The sequence continues at coordinate 771,617 of NZ_JBIWFX010000003.1, forward strand.
GGTCCAGGCCGAGCACGTAGTCGGCGGTGACTCCGTACTTCACGCAGCAGATGCCACCCGCACCGGTGGCGATGTTGCCCCCGATGGTGCAGACCGCCCAGGAGGCCGGATCGGGCGGGTAGGTCAGTCCGAACGGCGCCACCGCACGGTCCAACTCCTGGGTCACCACTCCCGGTTCGCAGCGCACCAGCCGGTTGGCGGGGTCGATCTCCAGGATCCGGTTCATCCGGGTGGTGGAGAGCACGATGCAGCCGTCCTCGGCGTTGGCCGCCCCGGCCAGCCCCGTCCGGGCACCCTGCGGGACCACCGGGACGTCCAACTCGTAGGCGGTGCGCAGCACGTGCTGCACCTGCTCCGCGGTCTCCGGGTGAACCACCACGGCGGGCAGGCCGTGCTCGGAGAACGGCGCCGCGTCGTGCGCGTGGGCGGCCAGCGTCCCGGGGTCGGTGGACAGCACCCCGGCCGGGAGGCCCTCGCCCAGCCGGCTGACCAACCGGGTGAGCAGCCGTGTGACCGGCGTGGATTCGGTGGTGACGGACATTCCGCTGCCTTCCGGACGTAGCGCTGGTAGCGCTAGAGGGTGGGGAGTTCGGTGGTGACCGGCACGTCGATCAGCACCGGTCCGTCCCGCCGTACGGTCGACTCCCGCACGAGCTTGGTGACTTCGGCCGCGTCGACGGCCCGGTGCGCCCGGACTCCGTAGCCGGTGGCGATCGCGGTGATGTCCAGGCCGGGGATGTCGAGGCCCGGCACGCCCGGGGTCCGCTCCACCTGGGCGAACCACTGGAGGATGGCGTACCGGGCGTTGCTGAGCACCACGAAGGTCACCGGCAGGTCGTAGCGGGCCGCGGTCCAGAGCGCCTGCACGGCGTAGTGCACCGACCCGTCCCCGAGCACCGCGACCACCGGCCGGTCGGGGGCCCCGAGTTGGGCCCCGACGGCGGCAGCCGCCCCGTACCCGAGGCCGCCCCCGGCGGAGAACAGGTAGGAGCCCGGTGTGCCGATCCGGGTCGCCCGGTGGAACTGCGGGACGTTGGAGGGCGATTCGTTCACCCAGAGCGTCCCGGGCGCAGCCCCCTCGGCCACCGCCCGCAGCGCAGCGAACGGGCTCAGCCGCCCATCCTCCCCGAGCTCCGCCCCGCTCGGCGCCTCCTCATCCACGGTGGCCGACGCCACGGCAGTCGGCGCCACGGCAGCCCCCGCCGCCAGCTGATCCGTCAACGCCCGTGCGGTGAGCGCCAGATCCGCCACCACCGCGTCGCCGACCGGCGCCTTCGCCGCCTCCTCCGCGTCCCGGGTCAGCAGCACCAGCCCGGCGCCCTCCGGCAGGTACTCCCCCGGCACGTAGGGGTAGTAGCGGAAGACCGGCGCCCCGATCACCACCACCAGGTCGTGGCCCTCCAGACAGCGGGTCAACGGGGCGATGGCGGGCGGGAGTTCGCCCCGGTACTGCGGATGGCTGCGCGGGAAGGACACCCGCCCGGCCACCGGCGCGGCCCAGACCGGCAGCCCGCTGCGCTCGGCCAGCGCCAGCACCGCGTCCCAGGTCTCCCGGCCGGCCGCGTCCACGTCGTCCCCGACCACCAAGACGGCGCTGCGCGCCCCGGCGATCCGTCCGGCCAGCGCACGGATCGTCCCGGCATCGGGCGCCCCCGCGTGCACCACCCGGCGCGCGGCGGCGGCCCGGGCCGCGCGCTCCTCCCCCGGCGTCAGTTCCGCGTCGAAATCGTCCATCGGCAGCGAGAGGAAGACCGGCCCGCACGGCGGGGTCTCGGCCAACTGCACCGCCCGGGCCAGCGCGGGGGCCACGTCGGCCGGCCTCGGCGGCTCGTACGCCCACTTGACGGCGGGCTGTGGCAGCAGGGTCGCCTGCGGGTTGCTGAGCAGCGCCTCCATGGTGAGCATCGCCCGCACCTGCTGCCCGGCGGTGACCACCATCGGCGTGCGGTTGGCCCGGGCGTTGAGGATCGCGCCCATCGCGTTGCCGGTGCCGGGCCCGGTGTGCAGGTTGACCAGCGCCGTCCGGCCGCTGGCCTGCGCGTAGCCGTCCGCCATCCCGACCACCACGGCCTCCTGGAGGCCGAGCACGTACCGGAAGTCGGCCGGGAAGTCCTGGAGCATCGGCAGCTCGGTCGAGCCCGGATTGCCGAAGACGGTGGTGATCCCGCGTGCGCGCAGCACGTCCAGGACGGCATGCCGGACGGTGGACGGGACGGTGGACATGGGTGACTCCCCCTCAAGTCGGAACTTGATCTGGATCCCATGCCTAGTGGGTCGCCCCCCGCTCCCCCACCTCCGGACGGGGAAGCTTCACCCGACCGGCGGACACCCTTCCACCCTCAGGAGCAAAAGGCCTACGAACGGGGCGCGCGGACGATCCGACCGGCGCGCACTCCCCACCCACGCGACCGAACAGACCGACCGAACGGCCCGAACAGCCCGACCGCGCTGACCGAACAGACCGTTTGAACCGACCGGCCGAACAGACGGACGCCCCGTCGGACCGGGGTCCGACGGGGCGTCAGGCATGGAGCGCAGGAGGCGTCAGTACTCCCAGCCGGCTCCGTCCCCGGACTCGGCCGGGGACACCGGGGCGACCGGCTCCAGGATCGCCACGCACTCGAAGTGGTGGGTCATCGGGAACAGGTCGAAGGCCCGCAGCGAGACCGGCCGGTAGCCGCCCTCGCGGAAGAAGGCCAGGTCCCGGGCGAGCGCGGCCGGGTCGCAGGCCACGTAGGCGATCCGGCGGGCAGCCAGCCCGGCCAGGTGACGGACCGTCTCCCGCCCGGCCCCCGCGCGCGGCGGGTCGAGCACGATCAGGTCGGTCGAGGTGATGCCGGTGCGCGGCAGCAGGGTCTCCACCCGGTCGCACTCGATCCGGACGTTGTCGAGCTCGGCCAGGTTGTGCCGGGCGTCCACCACGGCCTGCTTGCTCGACTCGATGCCGAGCACCGCGCCCTCCTCGCCGACCCGGTCGGCCAGCGCGCCCGCGAACAGGCCCACGCCGCAGTACAGGTCGAGCGCGCTCTCGCCCCACTGCGGGTCGAGGCCCTCGACCACCGCGTCCACCAGGGTGTCCGGAGCCTCCGGGTGGATCTGCCAGAAGCCGCCGTTGGAGACCCGCCAGGTCCGCCCGGCCGCCCGCTCCCGGACGAAGGTCCGGCCGTGCACCCGGTGGAACAGCTCCTGCTCGTCGATCCGCGAGATCGACACCGGCTTGTCCAGCTCCACCAGCGGCAGCTGGGCGCCGGGCACCGGGGTGAGCACCAGCTGACGGTCCGAGGAGCCGGAGGCGGCGATCACCTCGACCGTGGCGACGCCGGGCCAGCTGCGGCCCTCCACGCCCAGCTCGCTGACGCCCTCGGCGGCGATCAGGCAGTGGTCGACCGGCTCGATGCCGTGCGAGCGGTGGCGGCGCAGACCGACCTTGCCGCTCTCCGGGTCCACCGCGTACTGGACCCGGGTCCGCCAGGCCGGCACCTCGCCGGGTGCGAGCTTGCCGCCGACCGGCTCCACGCTGCCGTCCCAGCCCGCCTGATCCGGCGTCAGGCCGGCCAGCTTGGCCAGCTGCTCGGTCAGCACCGCGCCCTTGAGCTTGCGCTGCCCGCCCGGGGTGACGTGCTGCCAGTCGCAGCCGCCGCACCTGCCCGGGCCGGAGAACGGGCACGGCGCCGGGATCCGGTCCTTGGCCGCCTCCAGCACCTCCACCGCGTCGGCCCGCAGGAAGCGCGAGGTGGTGGTGCCCTCGGTGACCTGCGCGATCACCCGCTCACCCGGCAGCGCGTGCCGGACGAACAGCACCCGGCCCTCGTGCCGGGCCACGCAGTGCCCACCGCCGTGCGCCACCGGGCCGACCTCGACCTCGTACCGCTCGCCGACCAGCGGGTCGCCCGACGGCACCCGGGGCACCGACGGCGCCTTGGCCGGCTTGGCACCACGGGCCGGCTTCGGCGAACGGGCCGCCTTCGCGGCCGGCTCCACCGTGCGCAGCGCCTTCGGTGCCCGGACCGCCTGCTTCCGGCCGGCACCGCCACCGGCGGCGGTCTCGGCGGCCGCCTTGGCGGCGCCGGGCAGCTTCCCCTTCTTCCACAGCGAGGAGGCGGCGGCCGCGGTCGGGGTGTGGGTCTCCGGCCGCTTCTCCCCCGGTGCCAGCGGCGCGGTCTGGGCGGTGTGGCCGTCGCGGTCGGTGGCGGTCGGCCGGGACGGCTTCGAGCTCCAGCGCGGACGGGCCACCTGCCCCGGCTTGCCGCCGGTCGACTTGGCCTTGCCTGCGCCCTTGCCGGAGCCCTTGCCGGCACCGCCGGAGCGTCCGGCGCCGGAGGAACGGGACGGGTTGTTGCGGGTCACGAATCGGCGTCCTTGCTGGAGTTGCTGGGGTTACCGGGGTTGCCGGAGCTGGTCGAGGTGCCGGTGCTGCTGGAGTTGCCGGAACGTCCCGCGGCAACACCGGAAGCCTTCGACTCTACGCGCTGCGGGCGCGGTTCACCGCGTCGCACCGAGCCCGGCGCGGACCACGCCTTCTGCGGACGGCGCCGCTCGGAGGACTCCAGCTGCCAGGGCACCGAGGTCACCATCACGCCCGGCTTGAAGAGCAGCCGGCCCTTGAGCCGCAGCGCGCTCTGGTTGTGCAGCAGGTGCTCGTACCAGTGGCCGACCACGTACTCCGGGATGTAGACCATGACCACGTCGCGCGGGCTGGAGCGGCGCAGGTTCTTCACGTAGTCCAGCACCGGCCCGGTGATCTCGCGGAACGGCGAGTCCAGCACCTTCAGCGGCACCTCGATGCCGCGCTCGTCCCAGTCCCGGCGCAGCGCCTCGGTGTCCTTGGGGTCCACGTTGACCGTGACCGCCTCCAGGGTGTGCGACCGCGCCAGCCGGGCGTACGCCAGCGCGCGCAGCGCGGGCTTGTGCAGCTTGGAGACCAGCACGATGGCGTGCACCCGGGTCGGCAGCACCACGTCGTCCGGCACCTCGGCCGCCACCAGCTCGCGGGAGACCCGGTCGTAGTGCTTGCGGATCGCCTTCATCATCACGAACAGCACGACCATCGCGGCGATCGCGATCCAGGCGTGGCTGATCTTGGTGGCCAGCACCACGATCAGCACCGCCATCGTCATCATCAGGCCGAAGGCGTTGATCGCCCGGCTTCGCTGCATGTGCGAGCGCTTCTTCGGGTCCCGCTCGGTGCGCAGCAGCCTGGTCCAGTGCCGGATCATGCCGGACTGGCTCATGTTGAAGGAGACGAAGACGCCGACGATGTAGAGCTGGATCAGCCGGGTCGGGTCCGCGTCGAAGGCGACGATGAACAGGATCGCCGCGCCCGCCAGCAGGATGATGCCGTTGGAGAAGGCCAGGCGGTCACCGCGGGTGTGCAGCTGCCGGGGCAGGTAGCGGTCCTGGGCCAGGATCGAGCCGAGCACCGGGAAGCCGTTGAAGGCGGTGTTGGCGGCCAGCACCAGGATCAGGCCGGTGACGGCGGCGATGAAGTAGAAGCCCGGGGTGAAGTTGGAGAAGACCGCCTCGCTGATCTGGGCCAGCGCGGTCTTCTGGTGGTAGTCCGCCGGGGCACCGACCAGCTGGCTCGGGTCCTCCGCCATCTGAGCGCCCGTCAGCCGGGCCAGGTAGATGATGCCCATGAACATCACGACCGCGAAGACCGCCATCATCAGCAGCGTGGTCGCGGCGTTCTTGCTCTTCGGCTTGCGGAAGGCCGGCACGCCGTTGGAGATCGCCTCCACACCGGTCAGCGCGGCACAGCCGGAGGAGAAGGCCTTCAGCAGCAGGAAGACCAGCGCGAAGCCGGCCAGGTTCTCGTCCCCGGGCAGCGCGTTCAGCTGGAAGCCGGCGCTCTCGGCCGGCATGTCCGAGCCGAAGAACACGTCCCGGACCAGGCCGTACCCAATCATCCCCATGATGCCGACCATGAACGCGTAGGTCGGGATCGCGAACGCCGTGCCCGACTCCCGGACGCCGCGCAGATTCATCCCCATCAGCACGACCACCAGGGTGATCGAGATGGCCAGCTCGTGCCCGCGCAGCGCCGGCACCGCCGAGACCACGTTCGCCACGCCCGAGGTGGTCGACACCGCCACGGTGAGGATGTAGTCGACCAGCAGCGCGCTCGCCACCACCAGGCCGGAGTTCGGCCCGTGGTTGACGGTGGCCACCTCGTAGTCGCCGCCGCCGCTCGGGTAGGCGTGCACGTTCTGCCGGTACGAGGCCACCACCGCGAGCATCACGACCGCGACGACCAGGCCGATCTGCCAGGAGAAGTGGATCGCCGAGACGCCCGCCACCGACAGGGTGAGCAGGATCTCCTCGGGGGCGTAGGCCACCGAGGACAGCGCGTCGGAGGCGAACACGGGCAGCGCGATGCGCTTGGGCAGCAGGGTCTCGCCCAGCTTGTCGCTGCGCAGGGCGCGACCGAGCAGGATGCGTTTCGGTAGATCAGCAGGCATAGGCACGTAGGAATCGTAGGGGCTCCCCCCCGCTCGGGTGCGCTCCGGTGGCCCCCTTCCTCGGGACTGTGTTCGGTGGACCGGCTAGCGTGTCGCATGATGAAGGCGCGGGAACCATCAGGTGCACCCGCCGCACCAGGTGCCGAGTGGCTCGGCCGAATGACCCCCCGAGCGGGGGCGGAAGGATGACGATCGGTGTCTGCGCAGGTCATGTTCCCCACGGACCGGGTGAGGTAGGCGTCCCGTGCACATCGTCATCATGGGTTGCGGCCGGGTGGGTTCCGCACTCGCCCGCGCCCTGGAGAAACAGGGTCACTCGGTCGCCGTGGTCGACCAGGACCCGACCGCCTTCCGCCGGCTCGGCGCGGGCTTCAACGGCCGCCGGGTGACCGGCGTCGGCTTCGACCAGGACACCCTGCGCGAGGCCGGCATCGAGGAGGCGGGCGCCTTCGCCGCCGTCTCCAGCGGTGACAACTCCAACATCATCGCGGCCCGGGTCGCCCGGGAGAACTTCGGCGTCGAGAACGTCGCGGCCCGGATCTACGACCCCCGCCGCGCCGAGGTCTACCAGCGCCTGGGCATCCCCACCGTGGCCACCGTCCGGTGGACCGCCGACCAGATGCTCCGCCGCCTGCTCCCCAGCGGCGGCGAGCCGCTCTGGCAGGACCCCAGCGGCAGCGTCCAGCTCGCCGAGGTCGCGTACGCCCCCTCCTGGGTCGGCCACCGCCTCTCCGAGCTGGAGGAGGCCTCCGGCGCCCGGATCGCCTTCCTCACCCGTCTCGGCGAGGGGATCCTGCCGTCCCCTCAGCTGGTCGTCCAGGAGGGCGACTTGGTGCACGTGATGCTGCGCCGCGCCGACCTGACCACCGTCGAGGCCGCGTTCGCGCAGGGTCCGCAGGAGGATGAGCACTGATGCGAGTCGCCATTGCCGGAGCCGGCGCGGTCGGCCGCTCGATCGCGGGCGAGCTGCTGGAGAACGGCCACGACGTCCTCCTGATCGACAAGAACCCCAGCTCCATCTCGGTCGAGCGGGTCCCGATGGCCGAGTGGCTGCTGGCCGACGCCTGCGAGATCACCTCGCTGGACGAGGCCGCGCTCCAGCGCTGCCACGTGGTGATCGCGGCCACCGGAGACGACAAGGTCAACCTGGTGGTCTCGCTGCTCGCCAAGACCGAGTACGGCGTGCCCCGGGTGGTCGCCCGGGTCAACAACCCGAAGAACGAGTGGCTCTTCAACGAGTCCTGGGGCGTGGACGTCGCCGTCTCCACCCCGCGCCTGATGTCCGCACTGGTCGAGGAGGCGGTCAGCGTCGGCGACCTGGTCCGGCTGATGCGCTTCAGCCAGGGCAACGCCAACCTGGTCGAGCTCACCCTGGCCGACGACGCCGCGCTGGTCGGCACCCGGGTCGGTGCCGTCTCCTGGCCGGCCGACACCGCTCTGGTGACCATCATCCGCGAGGGCCGGGTGCTGGTGCCGGGCAAGGACGACACCCTGGACGGCGGCGACGAGCTGCTCTTCGTGGCCGCCCAGGAGCGCGAGGAGGAGCTGGAGGAGCTGCTCTCGGCGGGCTCCGCCGAGAAGTAGACCCCCTGCGGGACGGGAAGAGGGCCCCCTCGGGGGCCCTCTTCTCAGTCCTGCCGCTCCTCCTCGACCTCCGCCTTGATCGGCGGCGGGGCCTTGAGCAGGATCTGCCAGGTCACGTACATCGCCAGCAGCAGCGGCGGGATGCCGAGCGCCACCTTCAGCCAGCCCAGCAGGTTGACGTTGTGGGTGAAGTACAGCGGGAACAGGATCAGCGGCTTGATGCCCATGATCACCACCCAGGCCCAGGTCGCCCTGGTGTAGGCGGCCAGGCGTCCCGGGTTCTTGGTCCGCCAGGTGAACATCTCACCGGTGATCGGGCCGAGCATCACGCCGATCATCGGCCAGCGGACCAGCGCGGAGACCGCCAGCGCGATGCAGTAGCCGACGTTCCAGAGCAGCCCCGGCAGGTAGAAGTTCTCCGCCTTGCCGGTCTTCATCGAGATCCACGCGCCGAGCGCCACCCCGAACACGCCGCTGAACGCGTGCTGGACGGTCTCCCGGCGGAACAGCCGGACCACCACGAACAGCAGGCTCAGCCCGAGCGCCGCCCAGGCGGCCGGAGCCACCTCGTGGGTGATGTTGAAGGTGATGATGAAGACCAGGCCGGGCAGGGTCATGTCGACCATGCCGCGGACGCCGCCGAAGGCCTGGAGCACCGTGTCGGCGGCCTCCTTCGAGGCGTCCCGCTCCGGCTCCGCCGCCGGATCGGCGGGCTTGGCCAGGTCGAGCTGGGTGGCGGGCTCGCCGCCGGGCAGGTTGGTCACGCTTCACTCGCTCCCGTGTCCGGCCGGACGCAGTTCGTAGCGGGGGTTGAAGAGCACGCGGCGCCCGCGTGCGTGGCTGAGCCGGCCGGTCGCGATGAGGCGGCGGCCGGGTTCTATCCCGATGATCGAGCGACGGCCCAGCCAGACCACGTCGAGCGCCTCGGTCCCGTCGAACAGCTCCGCCTCCAGCGCGGGCACACCGGCCCGGGGGCGGAGCGTCACGGTGCGCAGGGTCCCGGCGACGGTGACCACCTCGCGGTCCCCCGCACTGGCTATCGGGGTGCACCCCGCCTCGACCGTGTCCTGCCGGAGCTCGGCCGCGTCCAGCTCCTCGGCGGAGGAGGTCAGGCGGCTGAGCATGCGGCGGAAACGGCCCTGGGGCTGCTCGCTGCTGTTGTCACCACTCATGCCCGAAGGGTACCGGTTTCACGGGCTCGAACGGCAGGGCGGGAGCACCCCGGGCCGAGGCCGGCAGCCACGGTTCCGGAGCCCCGGAGCACCGCGCCCGACGGACCGTCAGGGCTCGAAGCGGTAGCCCATGCCGGGCTCGGTGATGAAGTGCCGGGGGTGGCTCGGGTCGGTCTCCAGCTTGCGCCGCAGCTGGGCCAGGTAGACCCGGAGGTAGTTGGTCTCGGTCCGGTAGGCCGGCCCCCAGACCTCCTGGAGCAACTGGGTCTGGCTGACCAGCCGGCCGGCGTTGCGCACCAGCACCTCCAGCAGGTGCCACTCGGTCGGCGTCAGCCGGATGTCCGCACCGTCCCGGTTGACCTTCTTGGCCGCCAGGTCGACGGTGAACCCCTCGGTGACCACCACCGCGTCGTCCTCCCCCGCCACCGGCTCGGCCCGCCGGACGGCCGCCCGCATCCGGGCCAGCAACTCGTCCATCCCGAACGGCTTGGTGACGTAGTCGTCCGCCCCCGCGTCCAGCGCCTCCACCTTCTCGTCCGAGGCGTGCCGGGCCGAGAGCACGATGATCGGCACCCGGGTCCAGCCGCGCAGGCCCCGGATCACCTCGACACCCTCCATGTCCGGCAGCCCGAGGTCGAGCAGCACCACGTCCGGATGCTTGGCGGCGGCCAGTTCGAGGGCCGACGTACCGTCATGAGCGGCGTCCACCTCGTACTTCCGGGCCTTGAGGTTGATCACCAGTGCGCGGACGATCTGCGGTTCGTCGTCCACCACGAGGACCCGGGTCATTCCGGCTCCGCCTTTCGTTCGGGTTCGGTCGGGTGTGCGGTGGGCAGCGCGACCACCATGGTCAGCCCGCCACCGGGGGTGTCCTCGGCGGTGACGGTGCCGTCCATCGCCTCCACGAAGCCCCGGGCCACCGCCAGCCCGAGACCCACGCCGGCGCCGCGCGGGGCGTCGCCGTAGCGCTGGAACGGCGCGAAGATCCGCTCCCGGGCCTCCACCGGCACCCCGGGGCCCCGGTCCACGATCCGCACCTCGACCCGCCGCCCGGCCAGGCCACCGCCCGGCCGGTCCAGCACCGAGGCCCGGACCAGCACGTCACCGCTGTACTTGACGGCGTTCTCCACCAGATTGGCCAACGCCCGCTCCAGCAGCCCGCCGTCGGCCCGCACCATCGGCAGCGACTCGGGCACGTCGAGCCGGACCGCCCCGGGCGGCACGCCGCCGAGCGCGTACGGCACCACCTCGTCCAGGTCGGTGTCCCGGATCAGCGGGGCGACGGTGCCGGTCTGCAGCCGGCTCATGTCGAGCAGGTTGTTGATCAGGTGGTCCAGCCGGTCGGCGCCGCTCTCGATCCCGGCCAGCAGCTCCGCCTCGTCCTCGGCGCTCCACTCGACGTCCTCGGCCCGCAGCGAGGTCACGCTGGCCTTGATGCCGGCCAGCGGGGTGCGCAGGTCGTGCGAGACGGCGGCCAGCAGGGCGGTTCGGATCCGGTTGCCCTCGGCCTCCCGGCGGGCGGCGGCGGCCTCGCCGAGCAGCCGGCGGCGCTCCAGCAGGGCCGCGCCCTGGGCGGCGTACGCCCCGAGCAGCCGGCGGTCGGCGGCGGGCAGCACCCGGCCGCGCAGCACCAGCGCCAGGTGCTCACCGACCGGCACGGCCACGTCGCCGTCCTCCGGACGCTCCGGCGGATCGGTGCCGCGGGCCGCCGCCGGGCACCAGGGTGCGTGGTCGCCGGCCCGCTCCAGCAGCACGGCGGAATCCTGCTGGAAGGTCTCGCGGACCTGGTCCAGCAGGGCGTTCAGCATCCCGTCGCCGCTCGGGGTGGTGCGCAGCACGGTGCCGGCCAGCGCGCTCAGCGACTGCGCCTCGGTCTGGCTGAGGGCGGCCTGCTGGGTCCGTCGGGCCGCCAGGTCCACCACCGAGGCCACCGCGATGCCGACGGTGGTGAAGATCGCCACCGCCAGGATGTTCCGGGGCTCCGAGATGGTGAAGGTGTGGATCGGCGGGGCGAAGTAGTAGTTGAGCGCCGAGGAGGCCACCAGCGCGGAGGCGACCGCCGGGTAGAGGCCGCCGACCAGCGCCGCGCAGATCGTCAGGCAGAGGAAGAGCAGCATGTCGGTGGAGAGCCCGGGGCTGCCCACCGCGATCAGCAGCAGGGTCAGCAGCGGCGGGCCGCCGACCCCGATCAGCCAGCCCAGCACCGTCCTGGTCCGGCCCAGGTCGGTGACCCGGCGGACCGGCAGCGTGCCCCGGCCCCGGGCGGCCTGCTCGTGGGTGACGGTGTGCACGTCGATGTCGCCGCTGTCGCGGGTGACGGTGGCACCCACCCCCGGCCCCCACAGGTACTGCCAGGCCGGGCGGCGGCTGGATCCCAGCACGATCTGGGTCGCGTTCACCCCGCGCGCGAAGTCCAGCAGGGCCGGCGCCGGGTCGTCGCCCAGCACGGTGTGGAAACTGCCGCCCAGGCTCTCCACCAGGGCCCGCTGCTCGATCAGCGTCCCGGAGGACCCCGCCGGGGCCGACAGACCGTCAGAACGCGCGATGTGCACCGCCAGCAGCTCGCCGCCGGCCGCCCGGTCGGCGATCCGGGCCGCCCGCCGCAGCAGGGTGGCACCCTCCGGGCCGCCGGTCAGGCCGACCACGATCCGCTCCCGGGCCTGCCAGGTGCCCTCGATGCCGTGCTCGGCCCGGTAGCGCTGGAGGTACTCGTCCACCCGGTCCGCGGTCCAGAGCAGGGCCAGCTCGCGCAGCGCGGTCAGGTTCCCCGGGCGGAACCAGTTGGCCAGTGAGGCGTCGATCTTCTCCGGCGCGTACACGTTCCCGTGCGCCAGCCGGCGCCGCAGCGCCTCCGGGTCCATGTCCACCAGCTCGACCTGATCGGCCCGGCGCACCACCTCGTCGGGCACCGTCTCCCGCTGCCGGACCCCGGTGATCCCCTCCACCACGTCGCCCAGCGACTCCAGGTGCTGGATGTTCACGGTGGAGACCACGTCGATGCCGGCCTCCAGCAGCTCCTCGACGTCCTGCCAGCGCTTGGCGTTGCGGCTGCCCGGCACGTTGGTGTGGGCCAGCTCGTCCACCAGCGCCACCGCCGGGCGGCGGGCCAGCACCGCGTCCAGGTCCAGCTCCTCGAAGAGCGCCCCACGGTACGTCAGCTCCCGGCGGGGCAGCAGCTCCAGACCCTCCGTCAGCTCGGCGGTCCGGCGGCGGCCGTGGTCCTCCACGAAGGCGGCCACCACGTCCGTGCCGCGCCCGGCCCGGCGGTGCGCCTCGGCGAGCATCGCGTACGTCTTGCCGACCCCGGGCGCCGCCCCGAGGTAGATCCGCAGCCTGCCGCGTGCCATCCGTACCAGTTCCCGCTCCGCCCGGGGTCAGCCCCGGACACCTGTCCGACGCCCCGAGCCTACGGGGGTTTGCCCGTAAATCCGCTGATCAGGTGAGCCGAACGGTAGTTTTAGCGAGCTCTTGACGCTCTTGACAGGCCCGGCGCCGGAGAACGGGCGGGGTGCTGTGGAGTCCCCTGTTCCCCACAGCACCCCGAGCACGGACACCGGGTCGGTCAGGGCGCCGGTGCGGGCTCGTACTGGACACGCCGCAGGCCCGGGGCGGGTTGCACGGGATTTCGAGAATTTCTCCAGCGGACTCCCAGCCGGTCCGGCCCCTCTCCGCCCCCGCCCGTCCGACCGCTCTACGCCGGCGGCGGCACCGACCCGGACAGCCCCGCGAACTCCTCCGAGGCCACCCGGAACTCCGGATCGAGCACCGCCCCCGCCACCCCGGTCGGCGTCGGGTCCGCCGTGTACTGCACCAGCAGCACCGCCACCTGACGCCCCGACACCCGGACGGCGACCTCCTCCGAGCGATCCGTCGTCCCCGAGCCGTCGCCCGTACTCACGCCGTAGGTGCGGAGCGCCACCGCGAGGTGGGTCCGCTCCCCCGAGACCCATCCGTCCCCCGGCTCCGTGCAGCCCGCCGCCGCGAGCAACCGCTGCTCCGCATCGGCCGCCTCGCCCACCGCGTCGAACTCCAACAGGTACTGCACCGCCAACCCGGCGTCCTGGTCCCGGCTCACCAACCGCCACTGCCGGGACGCCCCCAAACCCTCGGCGATCCTCGGCACGCACCCCTGCACGGCCGGCATCGCGAAGGCCGAACTCCCCGACAGGAACGGCCCCCACGGCCCGTAGCGGTCCTCCCGCCGGGGCAACCGGTCCACCCCGAGCAGCAACCCGGCCCCGCTCTCCGAGAGCGGCATCACCGAATCGACGGAGATCCGCTGCTCCACCGGCCCCGGCAGCAGCAGGGTGGGCGCGATGGTCCGCTCGGCCGGCAGCCCCACCAGCCCGGCGGCCGGCCCCGTCACGTCGACCGGCCCGCAGAACGAGGTCAGCCCCCACACCCCCACCGAGGTCAACGCCCCGGTCAGCGCAGCCAGTTCGGCACGCCGACGCCGCCGACGCCGAACCGCCCGGAGCACCACCTCATCCGAGGGCGGCATCCGCAGCGCACCCACCTCGTACCGCAGCCCGTCGAACATCCGCTCAAGCCGCTCCGCCGCGACGGCCGGACGATCCTGCTCCTCCACCACGACCGCCCTCCGCTCATCCACGGCAGCTCAGCTTCCCGTCCAACGTACGCTCCTGGCCGGTCCGTTGAGCCGGCACCACCGAATCGGAGACGCTCGGCTCCGGCTGCTCGGCCGGCGCCACCGCCCCCTCCTGATGCACCGTCAGATCCGCGCCGTCCGGCCCGTCCTCCAGCGACCCCGGATCCGCGTCCGCTTCCTTGGCGGGCCTGGGCGTCCCCGCCACCGGCCCGCTCGCCGGCGCGCCGGGCCTCGCCTTCGGACCACCCGCACCCCGGAGGGTCGGGGGCGTGTCGCCCTTCCCCTCCCCCTCCCCCAACAACTCGGCCAGCGCCTGCCGCCCCCGGTGCAGCCGGGCCTTCACCGTGCCCACCGGCACACCCTCGTCCGCCGCGATCTCCGCCACCGCCCGGCCCCCCATGTGATGCAGCACCAACGCCGACCGCTGCGCCTCCGGCAACCGCCGCAAGGCCTCCACCAGGGCGACCGACTCCGGCCCGGGCCCCGGCACGGGCGGCCCCTCGCCGTGCCGCACCCAACTCCGCAGCGCAGTCCGCGTCCGCCGCCACCGGCTGATCGCGATCCGCTGCCCCGTCAGCCGCACCCAGGCGACCGGGTTCTCGTACGCGCTGAGCCGCCCCCAGTGGCTCCACGCCCGGACGAACGCCTCCTGAGCCGCGTCCTGCGCCTCCCCCAGATCGCCGGTCAGCGCGTACAGATGAGCCACCAGCTGACCGTACGCACCTTCGTAGAACGCCCTGAAGTCATCCTCCGCCCCGTGCTCCCGGTCACCGCCCATGACCGGTCAGTGTGCCGTGCAGTGGTGGGGGTCGGCAACCGGGCCCCGCATACGTCCGGAAATGCAGAAAGCCCCCGCCGGTCACCCGGCGGGGGCTTTCTTGAATGATTGTTCGGCGGCGTCCTACTCTCCCACAGGGTCCCCCCTGCAGTACCATCGGCGCTGTGAGGCTTAGCTTCCGGGTTCGGAATGT
>NZ_JBIWFX010000004.1:0-4185 GCF_044763225.1 Kitasatospora sp. NPDC096147
CGCCGATTCGGCAGGAGGGTGGGTACGACGTGCCGAGCCCGTTCCTGCGGGCCGCGCTCACTCGGATCGCTGCGGGTGGCGAGGGCGCACCGCGCGCCTGAACCGTTCGTCGCACCCGGGCGGCGGAGCGCTCACCGGCGCTCCGCCGTCCGTCCTCATCCCTTCCTCACAGCTCGCCGGATCGATGCGGGCCCGTCAGATCCAGCTGTTCGCCGCTGAGTTCGGCCTCTGCTGGTGGGGCCCACCGCACCGTGGCATCGCCGCCGGCCAGGACAACGGAAAGCACTGATCTCTGATGGCTGTCGAACTTCCCGAGCCCCTGCAGTGGGTGCTGCTGCTGCTTGCCGGTTCCCGTTGGCCCGAGGGCGACGAGGACCTGATGCGGGACATGGGCCGCCGTTGGCGCTCCGCCGCAGAAGCCCTGGAGGAGGGGAGCCGGGCCGCCGATTCGGCGATGAAGCGGGCGCTGGACGGTCAGCAGGGTGCCGCGATGGAGGAGTTGGCGAAGAAGTGGGAGACGCTGGTCCTCCCGGCCGATGGCAAGAAGCCGGGGTTCTTCCCCGGCATGGTCAAGGCGTGCAACTCGATGGCCGACAGCCTGGAGGCGATGGCCAACTCCACCGAGACCGCGAAGATCTCCATCGTGGCCCAACTCGGCATTCTGGCCTACGAGATCGCCACCGCCGAGGCTGCCGCTCCGGTGACGGCCGGTGCCTCGCTGGCGGCGATCCCGCCGGCGATCGCGGTGAGCAGGACCACCGTTCAGCAGATCCTGAAGAAGCTGGCCAAGGAGATCATCGTCCTGGCGTTGAAGGAGGCCTTCCAGGAGGTCGCCATCAACCTGCTGGCGCAGTCGATCCAGCTCGCTGCGGGCAACCGCAAGGAACTGGACGGCAAGGAGCTCGGGATGAGCGCGGCCGGCGGTGCGATCGGTGGCGCGGCCGGCGGTCTGATCGGCAAGGGCATGGGCGCGGCGGGCAACAAGCTCATCGGCAAGAAGATGGACACCCTGCCCGCGCAGATGGTCGAAGGCGCGATCACGGATGTGGGAGCGGACGCCTTCACGCAGTTCGCGCTCACCGGCGAGGTCGACCCCTCGGGCCTCGGCGGCTCCGCGCTCAGTGGCGCGGGCAGCCCGGCCATCATGCGCGGCGCGTCCGCACTGAAGGGGAAGTTCAACTCCTCGGACATCCCCGACGCCTCCGACTTCACCGGCGGCGGCACGGACGGCTCCGGTGCCGGTGGCGGCGGCAACTCGGCTTCTGGCGACGGTGGTTCGGCCGGAGGTTCCGGTGCCGGGTCCTCGTCCAGCGGTGGCGGGACCTCGGGCAGCGGCAGCGGGTCGTCGAACAGCGGCAGCAACGGTTCATCGGGTAACGAGTCATCGGGTTCGCCGGATACGTCGGGTTCGCACGGCTCCGACGCGCCCGGGAAGCCGGAGAGCCAGAGTGGGAGCGACACCGACGTCGATCCGTCGCGGCTGACCCCGATCGGCAGCGACGGCCACCACACCCGCAGCGGTGGCGCCGACTTCGACACCACCCCCACCCCGCGCGGCACCTCCACCGACAGCACTGCCGGTACCCCGACGACCCGTAACCCCGACGCCCCGCGTACCTTCGCGGCGCCCAGCCACGACAGCGTCACCCCGACCCCCGACAACGCGCCCTACCAGGGACCGAGCACCAGTACCCCGCGCAACGAAGCCCCGCCTCAACTGACGCCCTACGAACCCCCGGTGCAGCGCAACGCCCCGGACAGCTCGCCGACGCCGACGCCGACGCACAGCGAGGCGCCCACACCGCGCGCTGAGACTCCGGTATCCGCACCGACGCCTACGCACGGCGAAGCGCCCGGCCCCCGTTCGGAGTCACCGGTGTCCGCGCCGACGCCGACGCACAGTGAGGCACCCGCACCCGCACCGCGCCCCGAGGCCCCGGCGCCGGACAACCGGCCCACCTCGCACGAGAGTTCCGGTACTCCGGCTCCCACCGGACCGCCGCGCGCTGACACCACCCCGCCTACCGGCAGTACCCCGCACCCCGAAGGCGTCCGCCTCGCCAGCGGCCCCGCCGCCGTGCGTACCCCCGCCCCGGACGCGACCCAGCCCACCCCTGATCTCCCGCCGGTCGCCAGGCTCACCGAGACGCCGCCGCCCCCGCCGGTACCGGGTGCCCCTGCCGGTGGCCCCGGGCCCGTCAACTCCGCCGGCCGCACCGACGGTTCGCCTCAGCCGTCCGGCACTCCGCGTCCGGCCCCGGCGCGGCCCGAGCCCGGTTCCGCGCCCGCGCCGACCCCCAGCGGTGTCGGCCCGGTGCGCCCGCGCGCCGAACGTGAAGCCCAGCCCACCCCGGACACGGACACCACCCCCACGCCCACCCCGCCGACCGACCGTCGGCCGGCCGCACCCCGACCGCTCGCCACCGCAGGACGCCCGCTCGGCGGTGACGGCGGCCTCACCGAACCCGGCACCAACGACCTGGACCGCCTCAAGCAGGCCCTCCCGCCGCGTGATCCGAACGACGTCCACCCCGACCCCAACCAGGGAGACTGGACCGCCGCCATCAACGGCGACGGCCCCGACAGCCCCGGCCGCAACAACAACTGCGTCGACACCACGCTCTCCTTCCTCGACACCTACCACGGCACCCCCACCGTCGCCGGGGCCCGCACCCCCGACACCGACGGCAACCCCTCACCCCTGGGCGAACGCGACGGCCGCGACCGCATCGAAACCAATCTCGGCGCCCGCTTCACCGACCTCGGCGACGGCCCCGCCGCCTTCAAGCGTCTGGAGAAGACCCTCACCCGCACCGGCCACGGCTCCGCCGCCGCCATCACCACCGTCGACGCCGACGGCCGCGCCCACTCATGGACCGCCGTCAACCACCACGGCACCATCACCTACGTCGACCCCCAGACCGGCAAGCGCAGCCCCAACCCCCTCCACCAAGGCGAGAACGGCGTCTTCGCCATCCCCCTCGACCCCCAGCGCACCCCCACCACCCCCGAACCCCACGCCGACCCCCACCACGACCCCGCCACCGAACGCCGCGCCCCCGAACGCCCCGCAGCCGACAACCACGAGCAGGACACGGAGGTCTTCCCGCTCCCCGGCCAGAAGGTGAAGGTCGCGGGCGACGGCTTCTGCCTGCTGCACGCGCTCGATGCGAGCCTGCCCGGCCTGACGGGAGAGCCCGAGTCGTTCGGTGTGGAGCCGAAGGATCAGTTGCAGGACAAGGTCGTCGAGTACTTCGAGAACCTGGATCCGGCCGATTGGCCCGTCGAAGTGGTCTCCAACTTCCGGAAGGACATGCTCAACCGGCCGGCGGACAAGAGCGAGTTGCTCGCGTACTTCGAGAGCGATGTCGAGCGTAGGGAAGCGGCACGGGAGCAGGACGTGCTGGCGCTGCGGGCGAGGGTTGTCGAGTTCACCGAGCTCGTCGGGCTGCCGCCCACCGAAGCCGAGCGGGATGCTCTGATCAGGACGGCCAAGGACTGGGGGAACCGTTGGTTCTCCTCGCACGGGGAGATGCTGCCGCCGGCTGCCGCGCACGCGCTTGATCTCCGCATGCGGGTCGTTGACGACAAGGGCACGACCAAGGCGGTTTTCGGTCCCTTGGACGGCACGAAGGTGACGGTCTATCACAACGGCAACCACTACGACGCGAGCGAGCCGCCGGTGCCGCAGCCGACGGACGGGGATGCCAACCAGCAGGAGGAGAAGCCCTTCGAGGACACCGAGTTGACCTCTGACGAGGACTCCGACGTGGATTCGGATCGGGAGGGGGGCTATGAGGCGGACGATGAGTGGAGCGACTCCTCGGGCGATGAGTCCGACGACGATCAGAGCAATGACTCGGGAGACGACTTCAGCGACGGTCCGGGGGAGGACTCGCGCGACGACTCGGGCTACGAGGCTGATGACGAGTTGAGCGATGAGTGGAGCGACGACTCGCAGGAGGAGTCGGAGAAGGAGGGCTCGGAGAAGGAGGAGTCGGAGAAGGAGGGCTCGGAGAAGGAGGGCTCGGAGAAGGAGGAGTCGGAGAAGGAGGAGTCGGAGAAGGAGGGCTCGGAGAAGGAGGAGTCGGAGAAGGAGGGCTCGGAGAAGGAGGAGTCGGAGAAGGAGGGCTCGGAGAAGGAGGGCTCGGAGAAGGAGGGCTCGGAGAAGGAGGGCTCGGAGAA
>NZ_JBIWFX010000004.1:4280-273972 GCF_044763225.1 Kitasatospora sp. NPDC096147
AAGGAGGAGTCGGAGAAGGAGGGCTCGGAGAAGGAGGGCTCGGAGAAGGAGGGCTCGGAGAAGGAGGGCTCGGAGAAGGAGGGCTCGGAGAAGGAGGAGTCGGAGAAGGAGGGCTCGGAGAAGGAGGGCTCGGAGAAGGAGGAGTCGGAGAAGGAGGGCTCGGAGAAGGAGGGCTCGGAGAAGGAGGACGGGGAGAAGGACAAGCAGCAGCTGCCCGAGACGAGCAAGTCGGACAAGCCGGAGCCCAGCGACAAGTCGAAGGACCGCCCCAAGGAAGCCGACCCCCGTCGGATTGCCGGCAGTGACCTGGTGATCGGGCTCACCCGGAACGAGCAGGCCGTCCGGCAGCAGGTCATCGATGCACTGAAGACCAGCAACCCCGGTGACAGCGCCGCGATCCGGGTCTTCGGCGACACCCACTTCGGGCCGCACACCCTGCGGCCGATGGTGGCCGCGCTCTCCCAGGGCGAGACCGTGACGATCCCGCTCAACACGAACGGGTTCAGCGGGAGCATCAAGCTGAGCGGTGCGGTGACCAACTCGCAGAAGGGGGAGGGCATCGGGAAGCTCGAGTTCGAGAACGGGGCCGACCGCACGGTCTCACTCGGTGCGGGCAGCAACTCCCTCTGGCAGTTCAACCTCGGTGGCCAGACCCGGCAGACGGTCGGCGTCGCGGACCCGGCCGAGGCGGCGGGCTACCACCACAGCCAGGGGAAGGGCCGGGTCAAGGTCGACCTCGGAGGGATGGTGGCCCGGTCGAAGACCGCCGGGCAGGCGGAGACGCACAACAAGACGATGGAGCTGAAGCTCGACTTCACCGATCTGAAGCACGGGTCCGCCCCGGTGAAGCCGGGGCCTCCGGCGTCGGACCGGATCTCCACGGTGGAGATCGACGTGACCGTGGCCGTCCCGGTGGTGATCGACGACACGGGCGGCGATCCCCGCAACCCCCCGAAGCGGCTGCAGAACGGCCGGATCGGCGGCCAGGAGATCGTGCTGGACCTGACGGCCCGGGTCGAGTCGGACGGTGAGGGGCCCGTGGCGGAGGGGTCGAACGGTCAACCGCCGAAGGACGGGACGGGGGCCAGGAAGCGGCCGGTCGAGACCCTGTTGGAGAAGGTGGACGAGGAGGGCCGGAAGGAGTTCGGCGAGAACTGGCCGGCCATGCGCGACAAGGTGCTCTCGGAGGTCGACTTCGCCCGCCTGCAGCGGGACTTGAAGAGCATGACCTCCGGTGAGCCGACCACCGTGACCCTCACCGACAAGGGCGGCAGGAAGCTCGGCACGGTCGAGATCAACGCCAAGGTCGGTGAGCTCCGGCAGACCGGCTCCACCAAGGAGACCGAGTTCAACATCGGCACCACCGTCCAGCAGGTCCAGAGCACGGCGAAGACCGGCGGCAAGGCCGGCCAGCTCGGAGTCACCGGGGCGTTCAAGTCGGGGGCGGGGCTGTACGGCCTCGGTGGGGCCGGCCGGCTCGGTACGGACAAGGTCCGGATCGAGGGCACCAACCGGGTGTCCCAACTGACCGTCAAGTCCAAGGTGCCGGGCGTGCGGTACGAAGGTCCGGTGGAGTTCAGCATGTCGTTCAACGGGAAGGACACGGCGCACGTCGCGGGCACGGCGGACGTCAAGCTCCTGGTGGACAAGGCCGACACCACGAGCCCGGACTCCAAGCCGAACGGGAAGGATCCCGAGCCGAACGGGAAGGACGCCGAGCCCCCGAAGACGGATCCCGGCAACGAGGACGCCATCGAGCCGATCGACCCGCCAGGCCGCGACACCTACAGCCCGCCGGTCTCCGTCTGGCAGGAGGGCGGTGGCCTCGGCGAGACCGTCGTGGTGCGCGACGTGGCCGGTGCCGCCGAGCTGCGCAAGCTGGTGGACCGGAAGGGCCGGGAGGAGTTCGGCGACGAGTGGGACGGCATGCGGGACCAGGTGCTGCAGAGCTTCACCCAGCCGAACCTGGCGGCCAGGATGACCGGGATGACCCGGGGCGAGCCGCTGGAGATCAAGGTCCCGGGGAAGAAGAACCTGGTGATCACGGCCACCGCCAAGGTCGAGACGATGACCTTCCGCCGGAAGGACGACAAGGCCGAGCTCAACATCGTCAACGAGACCGGTGCGTTCAGCATCGACCGTCGGCAGTCGGCCGGGACCAAGGCGGTCAACGCCCATCTCGGGCTCGCCGACAAGAAGAGCGTGCCGCCGGCCGACATCCTCGCCACCGCCAACGGCCACCGGCGTGACCGGGTCGGTACCCAGGACCGCCGGGCCGACCGGGTGTACGCCAGCGGCAAGTACAAGGCGCCGCAGGCGATCTACGGGGCCGGACTGAGCATGGACGTGCGGATCGGCAAGGCCGGGGAGACCCCGGGCGGGGGCCAGGACAAGGGGAAGGGCAGGGCCGATGACAGCGTGACCCTCGACGTCGAGGTGAGCATGGACCTCGCCGACACCACCAAGACGCAGGTGGCGGCGGACCACGACGACTCCTTCGGGCGGCCGGACGATCCCGGCAAGGTGGCCGCGCCCGAGAAGCACGAGCCCGCCGAGCAGCACCTCCCGCCGGCCCGGATGTCCGGTCAGAAGCAGCTGAACGCCTCGTACGTGGTGCACACCCTGAACGGTGCGGACAAGGTGCACGCCGAGGTGACCAAGGCGATCAAGGACAAGTACGGCAAGCCGAGCGCCGAGGTGCAGCAGCAGCTCGACGAGTCCTTCGACCGGATCGCGCTGAAGACCCAGCTCTCCCAGCTCACCCGGGGCGGCAAGATCACCGAGTCGGTCTCCGGTACCACCTGGCGGGCCGACATCACCGTCACGGCCCGGGTGCAGGGGGCGCAGTACCACTCCACGGTGAACAACTACGAGTTCGAGTCGGGCTCCCGCACCTCGCGCGGCAACGGCACGGTGCAGGACCGGCGCGACCGGCTCGACGCGGGCGGTCAACTCAAGGTGGGCATCGAGCCGGTGGACGTGACGGCGGCCTACGCCCACCGGACGGACCGGACGTACTCGCACGGCACCGAGACCGTCGGCTCGACCTCGAACCGGGCCAAGCACGTCGAGACGGCCGCGTTCTTCGAAGTGGGCGTCAGCTACGACGTCAAGGTGGAGTTCAAGCGGCTCGGAGTGGACGACGGCCAGGCGAAGATCGAGCCGGTGGGCGCCACGGCCCGGGTGGCCGTCCCGATGCGTGACGTCGACCCCGTGACGGCGGACCAGTCGCCCGCCACGACGCCGGAGCCGAAGCCGCAGGGCTTCCTGGCCGGCCGGCGGTTGGACTCCTCGGCGGTGGTCACCGACGTCCATGAGCTCCCTGGCAAGGGGTCGATCCTCTCCCAGGTGGAGACGGTGGTGAAGAAGCCCGCTACGGCGTCCACGCAGGGGCAGGGGCAGGGGCAGGGGCAGGAGCAGGGGCAGGGGCAGGGGCAGAAGACGAAGACGAAGACGGACAATCCGTTCGGCTCCGACCGGGACGGCATCCGGCAGAAGCTGGAGCAGGAGCTGTCGCCGGACCGCCTGCAGGCCAGGCTCAAGGGCATGATGGCCGGTGACGAGATCGTGGTGACGAAGGGTGGCACCACGGTCCGGGTCACGGCGGTGCTCGGTGACACCATGACCCGGCTGGGGGATTCGGGCACCACCGAGTTCAACACCGGCACCGACGTGCAGCGCACCTTCGCCGACGCCACCGGCGGTCACCAGGGGCACCAGGGCTCCCTCGGAGTGTCCGGCTCCGGTCCGATCGCCGGTGGACCGGTCTCGGTGACGGGCGGGCTGACCGGCGTCGCCGGCAAGGGCCAGGACCACAACGACGTCCGGACCACCAGCACGTCGGCGGGCTCGGCGACCAAGGCCAAGGTGCCCGGCAGTGCCTACAAGGCGGAGGCGGAGCTCCAGTTCACCATCACCAGGACGTCGCTCTTCGGCTCGTCGGTCGACCGCCGCACCGCGACGGTCGGCTTCGAGACCCTGGTGGAGACCTCGGAGACCGCCCTCGGCGTCGAGGAGCGCGACCGCACGCCACGACCGCTCGCGACCGAGGCGCCCGAGCCGACCGAGCAGCGGGTCCCGCCGGACCGGATCTGGGCGAGCGGACTGCGCGACAGCGACGTGCTGCGCTTCCTCGGTGACGTGGGCGGCGTGCAGGACCTGGCGCGGATGCGGGGGCCGAAGTACTTCGGCGAGTCGGAGTGGAAGGACCTGGCGCCCATGGTCGGGGCGGCCACCTCGCACAGCCAACTGTCCGCGCTGTTCACCAGCGCGACGCAGGGTGCGGGGGTGACGGCGGCGGTGCCGACCAACCGGCTGACCCTCGGCGGAGGCAAGGGGGTCGATGTCGGGATGAAGGTCGTCTCGCTCGAGTACCAGGGCAAGGACGAGGCGGTGGAGTCGAGCCCGGCCAACTCCACCGGAGCGGGTCAGGTCCACTCCGACCAGTCGGTGCACAACGCGGGTGGGCGCCTCCAGGTGGGCGCCAAGATCACGGGGGACCCGACGCACAGTCCGGCGGCGGTCGGCGGGGTCCAACGGGTCTGGCGCGAGGGCGGCGGGCACGGGGATGCCGGACAGGTCGTCTCCAACGGCAAGTACGCGACCCCGATGGCCCGTTACTCGGGAGCGGTCCAGGTGGAGATGACGTTCTTCGACAACGGCCGCAAGCCGGTCACGGAGACCGGTGTGCTGCCCTTCACGGTGGACATCCCGCACGCCGAGACCGGCACCGTGTCGGTCCCGGCCGACCACTACGTCACCCACACCGACCGGGCCAACGGCGGTGAGTTCCGCCTCACGGCCGATCCGACGTTCGCCGGCAGCGTGGTGTCGGCGATGTCCGAGACCACGACGCCCTTCAACGAGGCGACGGCCACGCCGGAGGACCGTGACCGACTGGCGGCCACCGTCCGGGTGGCCCAGGCGGCTTACGGCTTCGAGCCGACCCCCGCCGAGATCCGGGCTGCTCACCGCCTGGTCGAGCTGGCCGGCGGCACCTCGGAGGGCGCTGCCGCGTTGATCGGTCAGTTGAAGAACCTGCCGCCCGGCACCGCGCCGACCGGAGAGCAGGTGAGCGGGGTGGTCAACTACATCAAGGCATGGACTCCGGTGGTCGGCGAGGTGAGCGCGGAGAAGCTGAACGCGGGCAGGGACAACGGCTGGCCCCTACCCGCGCCCGTGGTCGTGCCCCAGCCCCAGGGGCAGCCCGTGGTCGTGCCCCAGCCTTCCGGGTCGCAGCCCTCCGGATCGCAGGCCTCCGGTTCCTGACCGCCCGGGCGGCTCCGGTGCCCGGAGCCGCCCGGGAATGAGATCGTGCCGGGGACGGTTCGTGCAGGAGGCGTCGGTGTCCGGTGCCCGCGCAACACACCTGCACAGCACGGAGCATGACGGTCAGTCGGGCAACGGTTTCGGGGGAAACGTGGCGCTGCGCTTTGGTCTGCTGGGACGACTGCTGGTCGAGGTCGACGGGGAGGAGCGCCCGGTCACCGGACCGAAGGTGCGGCTGCTGCTGTCGGCCTTGCTGCTGGGGGCGAACCAGGCGCTCTCCACCGAGCGCCTGCTCGCCTTCCTCTGGGGCGAGGACCCGCCGCCGACGGCCAACTCCGCTCTGCACAACCACATCTCCAGGCTCCGCCGGGCCCTGGGGCCGGTCGGCGCGACGCGGCTGCACTCCTCCGAGCTGGGCTACCGCTTCGAGGTCCGGGCCGGAGAGCTGGACAGCACGGCCTTCGTCGCCGAGGTGGAGCGGGCCCGGGCCGCCCGGCTGCGGGAGGAGTGGGCGGAGGTGGCGGCGGCGGCCGACACCGGGCTGGCGCTGTGGCGGGGGGAGCCGTTCGCCGGCCTGCCCTCGCTGGCCGAGGCGCCCGAGGCGGTGAATCTGGGGGAGGCCCATCTCCAGCTGCTGGAGTGGCGGTTCGACGCCTTGCTGCACTCCGGGCGCCACCAGGGCCTGAGTACCGGGCTGGTGCCGCTGACCGTGGCGCACCCGCTGCGGGAGGGCTTCCACCGGCAGCTGATGCTGGCGCTGCACCGCACCGGCCGGACGGCCGAGGCGCTGGAGGTCTTCCACGCCCTGCGGCACGCCCTGGACGAGGAGTTGGGAGTGGAGCCGGGGGCGGCCGTGAAAGCCGCCCACCAGCAGATCCTGCTCGGTGAGCCGGACGGGGCGGAGGTCCCGCCGCGGCGGCGGCAGGGCCCGTCGCCGTTGGGCCCGAGGCCGGAGCGCTCGGGGTCAGGGCGCTCGGGGTCAGGGCGTGCGGAGTCGGGGCACTCGGAGGCGGGGCGTTCGGACGGTCCGGAGGGCCCGGAGCCGGGGGACGCGGGGGACGCGGGGGAGCGGTTGGTGCGGTTGGTGCGGCAGCAGCGGGCCACGCTCGCCCCGTATCCGGCCGGGCCGCCCAGGCCAAACCAACTGCCGCACCGGCCCAAGGACTTCACCGGCCGTCATGGCGAACTGGGCTCTCTGGAGCGCGGGTTGGGCCGTACCGAAGCTCCACGGATGACGGTGATCACCGGGATGGGCGGGATCGGCAAGACGGCCCTCGCCGTGGAGGCCGCCCACCGTGCCCGGGAGGCTTTCCCCGACGGGCAGTTGTACGTGGACCTGCACGGCTTCGGGCCGTGCACCGCGCGTGAGCCGCACGATCTGCTGGCCCGGCTGCTGCTCGACCTGGGCATCCCCGGAGCCTGCATACCCGAGCACCCGGACGACCGTGCCAACCTCTACCGCGCCACCCTGGCCGAGCGTCGGGTGCTGGTGGTGCTGGACAACGCCCGTGACAGCGCCCAGGTCCGGCCGCTGCTGCCCGGCAGCGGAGCCTCGGCCGCCCTGGTGACCAGCCGCCGTACCCTCGCGGGGCTCGGTGACGTCGACCGCCTGGCCCTGGCGCCGCTGGCCGAGGGCGGCCGGGCCCTGCTGTCCGCGATCTGCGGCGCCGAGCGGGTGTCCGCCGATCCGTCGGCGGTGGACGAGATCGTCGCCGCCTGCGGCGGACTGCCGCTGGCCCTGCGGATCGCCGGTGCCCGGCTGGCCGGCCGGCCGACCCTGCCGCTGAGCAGCTTCGCCCGGCGGATGTCCGACACCCCCGGCCGGATGCGCACGCTGGCGGTGGACGGCATCGCCGTCGAGGAGGTCTTCGCGATGAGCCTGCACGCCCTGCGGGAGAGTGCCGTCCAGGTGGAGAACGAGGCGGCCGGGGCCTTCCGGACGCTCGGGACCTGGCCCGCCCACCCGCTCTCGCTGGATGCGGTCGCCGCCCTCCTGGGCCTGTCCCCGGACCGGGCCGGCGACCTGCTCGACGTCCTGATCGACGCGCACCTGCTCCAGGAGGCGGAGGCGCAGTCCTACCGCTTCCACGACCTGCTGGGCGAGTACGCGGGTGAACTGGCCCGGCAGGGCGAGGATTTCGAGGGCGCCCGGCACGCGGCCGTGCTGCGCCTGGTCGGCTGGTACGCCGCCGCGACGGCCGCCGCCCAGCGGGTGATCGAGCCGGGAGTGCAGCCCGTTCCGTCCCCGGAGGAGCGGAGCACGTGGCAGCCGCCGGAGTTCGCGGACGAGGCCGAGGCGGTGGCCTGGTGCGTGCGCGAGGTGCCCGCGCTCAAGGAGGCGGTCAGGATCGCCGCCGGGCTCGGGCGCCACGACCTGGCCTGGCGGATCGCCGCCGGGCTCTACGGGCAGCGGCTGGACCAGTGGTGGCGGGCCGAGTGGCAGGCGGCCTGAGCCGGTGGTGGTCCCGGACGAGGGGCCCGCGATAGCGGGGCTCGGAGGGAGAGGGGCTCGGAGGGAGAGGGGCCCTCAGGGTGTCGCGACGACGGTGGCGGCCAGGGAGTTCTGCTGGTCCATCTGCTTCCTGATGGTCCGTAGCTCCTCCTGGTGCTCGGCGATCCGGGCCCGCTGGAAGGTGGCCTCGGCGGCGAACCAGATCCCGACCACGTTGTGCTCGGCCTTGCAGGCGACGTCGGCCTTCGCCGTCTCCCGCTCGTTCGGGGCCGGCTCGGCCTCGGCGAAGGCGGGGTCGTTCAGGGCGTCCATCGGCGTCGCGTAGTGGTGGCCCCGGTCGGCCATGCAGGCGGACCACTTCGCGAAGGCGGCGACCACGGCCCGGTCCTTCAGGCTCCGGTCGAAGCCCTCGGCGCTGATCTGCTTCACCAGGGCGGCCTCGCCCCGGAAGGTCGCCCCGGCGGCGAGCTTGCGGGACATCGCGCCCATGCAGCCGCCGGGCGGGACGGGCTTGCCGAGGTGGTCGGCCGGGGTGCCGTCGGTGCCGGGCGCGCCGTTGCCCTTGAGCACCAACTGGTAGCCGGGGTCGGTGTTGTCCGGCGGGTCGGGGGCGGGCCCGGTCGCGGTCCAGCCGGGGTTGGCTGCCCCGAAGTGGTACCCCGTCAGCTCGGCCTGCGCGAGGCTGGTGACGCCGTACCGCATCTGGGTCGCCGAGACCGGACCGCTCGGGGCCCGCAGGTCGTGGCTGGGGAAGGACAGCCCGAAGTCCTTCATGCAGTCCTGCAGGACGCGTTGGACGGCCTGCCGCGAGCGCAGCCTCTCGTCCGCCGTCGGGGTGTAGGCGGTCACCGGCAGCCGCAGGTCGATGGCGTCCCGGACGGCGGTCGGTACGGGCTCGGGGCGGGCCGTGGCCCGGGTCTCCGTCGTGCAGCCGGCGAGGGCGACGGCCACGGCGGTGAAGGCGGCCGGGATCAGGAACGCCCCGGCGGGGCGGCGGGAGCGGAGGTGGGACCTGGGCATGCGGACGTGCTCCTCGTCGGCCGGCGGGGCGGTGGCGGGCCATGGTCGTCGGGCCACGGTCGGTGGTGGGGTGGGTCGTCGGCGGGACGGGGCGCGGGTGGCCGGCCGCGTGGGGCGGCCGGCCACCCGCAGGCACTCAGCCCCAGAAGCGGAGCGAGGCGTTGTTGTTGTAGGTGAAGCCGAGGCGCGACCGGCCGCTGTAGGCGGCGATGTAGTCGGAGTTGCCGCCGAAGTTGGAGTTGAAGTAGATGCTCGCGTCGCCCGGGCCCCAGTTCCAGGCGGCAGCGGCGTTGTTCTTCACCGCGTGGCCGTTGCTGAAGGTCCAGCCGGCGAAGTTGGCGACGTCGCCGTACACGTCCACCGTGGCGCCCGCGTAGTTCGAGTTCTCGTACAGGGTCACGTCGTTGGCGGACGCGGTGCCCGCCAGGGCGAGGGTGGCGGCAGCGGCGGTGGCGAGGCCCAGGGCGATGGTCTGCTTGATGCGCATGTGTTCCGGTCCTTGACTCGTGGAGAGAGGAATGTGGTGGAGGAACCGCAGGCCGGACCGGGTGGGACCGGCGCCTTGGCCCGTCCCGCTCCGCCCTGCGACCACCACACTTCCGCCTCGCCCTCACACCGGTCTCACCTCTCGCTCACCCCCGCTCACGACAGGCTCACGGGCCTGTCACGGGCCGCTCAGAACCGCGTGGACGGTCCGTCGGGCCGCCGGCGGGACGGCCTAGCCGGGCCGGACGCCGCCCATGTAGTCCGGCATGTACTGGAGGTCGAGGACGGTGACGTTCTTGCCGGTGCGCGGTGCGTGGATCATCTTGTTGTTGCCGATGTAGATGCCCACGTGGTGCAGGTCGGAGTAGAAGAACACCAGGTCGCCCGGCTGGAGGTTGGCGCGGGCGATCCGGGCGCCGGCGTTCCACTGGTCCTGGGAGACCCGGGGGAGCCGGACGCCCGCCTTCTCCCAGGCCCGCAGCGTCAGGCCCGAGCAGTCGAAGCCGGCCGGACCCTCGGCGCCCCAGATGTAGGGCTTGCCGATCTGCGCCTGGGCGAACGCGAGGACGGCCGCCGCCCGGCCGGAGGCGGGGATCTGGGGCAGATCGGTGCGGTCGTTGCCCTGCCGCGAGGCGCGGCCGGCCTCGTCGACGTCGACCTGGGCGCGTTCGGCGGCGGTGAGGCGGCCGAGGACGGCCTTGGCCTCGGCCAGTTTGGTCTGCACCTTGGCCTTCTCCTCGGCCAGCGCCCGGTGGTTGGCGTCCAGGGCGGCGAGCGCGGCGGCGGCCTCGGTGCGCTGCTGGTCCAGCCGTCGCTGCTGCTGCTGGGCCTGGCGCAGCAGGCCGAGCTGGGTGTCGGCCTCCTGGTCCCGGGTGGAGGCCTGCCGCAGGTAGGAGTCCGGGTCCGAGCTCAGCATCAGCTGGAGCGAGGGATCCACCCCGCCGTTGCGGTACTGGGCGGCGGCGAGTGCGCCGAGCTGGCCCTGAACGACGTTCAGCTTCTCCTGGCCCTCGGCGAGTTGGGTCTGCAGCCGGTTCGCCTCGGCCTGGAGCTTCTTGGCCCGTTCGTCCGCGCCGTTGAACTTCTCGATGGACGCCTCGGCCTCCTCGTACAGCGCGTCCACCTGCTTCTTGACGGCGGCGAGGTCGGGCTTGGGGGCGGCGAAGCCCGGGGTCGAGGAGGCCAGCACGGCGGTGCCGGCCGCCGCGGTGGTCAGGACGGCGAGCTTGGCACGGCTCGGCGGACTCGGCTTGCGGCGCTTTCCCACGGTACGGCTCCTCGGTCAACCGGCCCGCCACCGGAGGAGGCGGCCGGACGCGTCGGCCGCTTCCCGGCCTCGGACTCCTAGGTACCTTAGTAGTTTAGGACCGGCTGGGAGTAGACCGGGGTGCGATCTCCGTGATCGCTGTGGTCAGAGCGCGCTGCGGCGGTCAGAGCGCGCCGAGGAACTCCCGGACCGCCGCGCCGAAGCCCACGGGGTCGGTGTCGTGCACGAAGTGGTCGGTGGGCAGGGTGACCAGCCGGGTGTCGGGGCGGCGTCCGGCCATCTCGGTGGCCGCGGCCTCGGGCAGGCAGGGGAAGGTGCTGCCGCGCACCAGCAGGGCGGGGCAGTGGCTGCCCAGCCAGTCGTCCCAGTGCGAACCGCGCACCGCCTCCTCGGAGTCGACGGTGTCGGCCGGGTGGAAGGGCAGTCGCCAGCCGCCCTCCGGGAGCTCCCGGAGCCGGGGGCCGACCATCGCGGTGAGCGGCCCCAGGGTGGCGAGCAGCTCCTCCCGGGTCGGCGCGGTCCACGGCATGGCGAGCACGAAGGCCAGCGGGCTCGGGCCGGCGGGCAGCTCGGCGGGCCCCTCCTCGTTCACCAGGGCGCTGACCAGCTCCGGGTGACGGGCCGCCAGTTGGTAGGCGGTGATGGCACCGCCGGAGTGCCCGATCACCGGGATCGGACCCAGGTCGAGGTGGCGCAGCAGTGCCACCGCGTCGGCCAGGTAGCCCTCGCGGCCGTACTCCGACGCGCGGTCCGAGTCGCCGTGGCCGCGCTGGTCCGGTGCGATCACCCGCCACTCGGGGGCCAGCTCGCGGGCCACCCCGGCGAAGCCCTGACCCTCCGACAGGTGCCCGTGCAGGGCGAGCAGCGGGCGGCCCGGGCCGCCGAAGTCCAGGTAGGAGAGCCGGCGGTCGGCCAGGTCCAGCTCGTGCCGAGTGGTGGTGGTGCTGGTCTGCTCGGTGGTCATGGCGTGTCCGTCCCTCGGGTCGGTGTGCGGGCTTCGATGCCTGAACTCTAGAGGGGATTGGCACAAGCGTGCAAGACGAATGTATGAGACGGGCGTACAAAAAACCCGACGGCCATGGCCGGGGCGCGCCCGTGGCGGACGATCCGCGTCGGACGTGCCCCGGGGCCATGGCCGCCGGGGAGGGGCGAAGGGCCCCTGGGGAAGGCTGCTAGCGCACCAGGACCGGGAGGCTCTCGACGCCGTACACGATGGAGAGCTTGCGGAAGGCGAGCTCCTGCGCCGGGACCGCCAGCCGGAGGTCGGGGAAGCGGCGGACCAGGGCGGGGAGCGCGGCGCGCAGCTCCATCTTGGCCAGCTCGGCGCCGATGCAGCGGTGCATGCCGTAGCCGAAGGCCAGGTGCGAGGGGGCCTGCCGGTCGCCGTCGAAGGTCTCGGGGTCGGCGCCGAAGGCGGAGTCCCGGTTGGCACCGCTGAGCGAGCAGAGCACCACGTCGCCCGCCGCGATCCGGACTCCGGCGATCTCGATGTCCTCGCGGGCGAACCGCGGGAAGGCCATCTGCACCACCGTCAGGTAGCGGAGCAGCTCGTCGACGAACGGGGCCGCCGCCGCGTCGTCGTCCCGGAGCCGCTCGAAGGCCTGCTGATCCTGCATCAGCACCAGGGCTCCGAGGGCCAGCATGCTCGCGGTGGTCTCGAAGCCGCCGGTCAGCACCCCGTCGGCGAGCCCGGCCAGCTCCTGGTCGTCGATGTCGTCGCCGTACTCCTTGATCAGCATGCCGAGCAGGCCGTCGCCCGGTTCGGCGCGCTGGCGCCGGACCACGCCCTGGAGGTAGGCCAGCGACTCGGTGATCGCGCCGAACGGGGCGCCCGCCCCGGCGAACAGGTCGAACCGGGCGGTGCCGAGGCGCTGGAAGTCCTCGCGGTCCTCGTAGGGGATGCCGAGCAGTTCACAGATGGTCAGCGAGGGGATCGGGAGGGCGAAGTGCTCCACCAGGTCCACCGGGCCCGCTCCGGCGGCGGCCATCCCGTTGAGCTGCTCGGTCACCAACTCGTCGATCCGGGGGCCCAGCCGGCTGATCCGGCGCATGGTGAACTCGGGGGTCAGCCGCTTGCGCAGCCGGGTGTGCACCGGCGGGTCGCTGAAGCCCAGCCCGCCCGGGTTCTGGCCCTCCGTCACGCCCGCATTGCCGACCAGGTTGGTGAAGTCGCTGCTGAAGCCGGTCGGCCGGCCGAGGACCTCCTTGACCTCCTCGTACCCGGTCACCAGCCAGGCGTCGAAGCCGAACGGCAGCGGCAGCTTCCGGATCGGCGTCGCCTCCCGGATCTCGGCCATGGCCGGCACCGGGTCCACTCCGTCCCGCTTCAGGGACATCAGCAGCGGTTCGGGCAGGAAAGAGGTGAGATCGGAGAGATCGAGACCGTTCCGCGCGGTACGGGCCAGGTACCGGCGCCCTATCCAACTCGTGGCGCGGGAACGGAGTTTGGTCATCAACGGGTGTGCTCCTAGATCCGGGCGGAGGCCGACAGGCCAAGGGGTCGTCGTACGGCCGGCGCGGCGGCGGGCCTCAGCGTATCGAGTGGGTGTTCGTCCGTATGACAACGGGACGGCCGCCGGGGGTTCCGCCGCGCGGGGCCGGTGGACGGGTCGGCTGGTGGGCCCGTGGTGCGTGGTGCGGGTGGGGCGGGTGCCGTCCGGCCGGGTGAGGGCAGAGGGGGGCGAGCGCCGCTGAGGTGCGGCCCCCGGGGGGCGCGGAAAAGCCCCGGGGGCGGGCGGTGATCCGTACACGGAAGGCGAATTGACGGTCCGTGGGCGGAGCTCCGGGCCCGGGATCGCCGCGCCGGGTGCGGGCCGGGGCGGACTGTGTGCCGTCCGGCCCGCGACTTCCGGACCTCGGGGCCGCCCCGGAGGGCGGCGGCGGTCAGGGGCGCCGGGTGCCGATCACCGTCGACAGGTCGGGGGCGAGCCGGACCTCGGTGGCGAGCAGTGCCGGGTGCTCCAGCCAGTCGGACCGGGCCCGGTCGGGCCGCCCCTGGTGGGTCGGGGGCCAACTGGTCAGCGGAGTGAAGTCGTCGATGACGATCGTGCCGGCCGGGGTCAGCAGGCGCTCCGGGTCGGCGGCCTCGGTCTGCTTGCCGTTGCCGCCGCCGTCGACCACCAGCAGGTCGAAGGGGCCGTACTCGTGGATCCGGGTCCAGTCGCCGTGGACGATCTCCACGTCGGGCACCTCGGCGAACAACTCCCGTACCAGCTCGACCAGTCGGAGCTCCCGCTCGACGCTGACCAGCCGCACGCCCGGCTGCCGGGCGGCGGCCATCCAGGCCAGCCCGACTCCGCAGCCGGTGCCGGTCTCGCCGATCTGCCCGCGTGCGCCGGCGGCCAGCGCGTGCAGCAGCCGGCCCTGCTCCAGGCGGCAGGACTTGGTGAATCCGGTCCGCCGCGCCAACATCACCGCCCGGGTGACCAGTTCGGGTAGCGTGCCGCCCTCGGAGTAGCTGTCGGTTCCCTGCACGGACACGGAGTCCCCCCTCGTCGTCGATGCCGTCGGGCATCGGTGGCATGTGACATCGTACGATCGCGTCCGATCGCTCCGGCGCCGTTCGGGGCCGCCGACATCGCCTTCGACCGGAGGGTGCCGGAGGACGCCGAGGCCCGCCCGCCCCGCGCATGCCGCCGCCGCGCGGCGAGCTCCCCGAGACCGGTGGGGAGGGTGAACTCGTCCACCCCGCTGCTGTCCTGCTCCTCGGAGGCGGCGCCATGGTGCTGACGGCGGCCCGACTGCGCCGACGCGGCGCGCGGTAACGCTCCGGACGACCCCCCGGGCGGGCTCGCTGACCAGACGTCAGGGAGCCCGCCCCGCCGTCGTGTTGCGGGCGGGTGGTGTGCCCCGTCGAACGGCGGGGGCCGGTGGACGGGTGTGGATCGCGCCTGATGGCTCATTGTCATGTGCAGATTAGGCGCTGATGTTACTTATCAGTAATCTCGGGGCGTCCTCCGGGTGAACCACCGTCACCCGCCGCGCTCCGAAGGAACGTCACATGTCCCGACCCGGCCCCCGCCGCCGCCTCCTGTGCACCGCCCTCGCCACCGCCGCTCTGCTCGCCGTCGCACCGGCCGCCCCCGCCATGGCCGCCCCACCCGCACCAGGTGGTACCGCCCACCTCGACGCCGTCGAGCGCGTCCTGCGAGAGGTGGCCCCCGGACTGGAGGGCACCGTCTGGCAGCGCACCGAGGGCAACAGGCTCGCCGGGACGGCCGCCGACCCGGCGGGCTGGCTGCTCCAGACGCCCGGCTGCTGGGGCGACGCCGGCTGTGCCGACCGGCCGGGCACCCGCGCGCTGCTCGCCAGGATGACCGCCGACGTCGCCGCCGCCACCCGCACCGTCGACCTCTCCACCCTCGCGCCGTTCCCCGAAGGAGGCTTCAAGGACGCCTTGGTGGCCGGGCTCAGGGCCTCGGTCGCGGCCGGCCACCGTCCGGTCGTCCGGATCCTGGTCGGTGCCGCGCCGGTCTACCACGCGAACGTGCTGCCCTCCCGCTACCGCGACGAGCTGATCGCCGCGCTCGGCCCGGCCGCCGGCGCGGTCAGCCTCAACGTCGCCTCGATGACCACCTCGCGCACCGCGTTCTCCTGGAACCACTCCAAGCTCCTGGTGGTCGACGGACGCACCGTCATCGCCGGTGGTGTGAACGGCTGGAAGAACGACTACCTGGACACGACTCACCCCGTCACCGACGTGGACCTCGCGCTGACCGGTCCGGCCGCCACCTCCGCCGCCCGCTACCTGGACACCCTCTGGGAGTGGACCTGCGGCCGGACGGGCATCCTCGACCTGGCCTGGTTCGCCTCCTCGGACGGCGGCGCCTGCCGTCCGTCGATCGAGCGCGAGCTCAACCCCACCGCGCCCGCCACCGGTGACGTCCCGGTGATCGCGGTCGGCGGCCTCGGCGTGGGCATCAAGGACCGGGACCCCTCGTCCGCCTACCGTCCCGGCCCGGTGGCCGGCGCGGCGGATGCCGCGTGCGGCCCGCTCACCCTCGCCGACCGCACCAACGCCGACCGCGACCACGAGACCGTCAACCCCGAGGAGAACGCCCTGCGCGCCCTGATCGGCAGCGCCCGGCGGCACGTCGAGATCTCCCAGCAGGACCTGAACGCCAGTTGCCCGCCGCTGGCCCGCTACGACTCCCGCCTCTACGACCTGCTGGCGGCCAAGCTGGCGGCCGGCGTCAAGGTGCGGATCGTGGTCAGCGACCCGGCCAACCGGGGTGCGGTGGGCAGCGGCGGCTACTCGCAGATCAGGTCACTCGCCGAGATCAGCGACCTGCTCAAGGCCCGGCTGGCCGTGCTGACGGGTGATCAGGGCAAGGCCGGCGCCGCCCTGTGCGGCAATCTGCAGCTCGCCACCTTCCGGGCCGCCCCCACCGCCACCTGGGCCGACGGCCGTCCCTACGCGCTGCACCACAAGCTGGTGGCGGTGGACGACGCCGCCTTCTACATCGGCTCCAAGAACCTCTACCCCGCCTGGCTCCAGGACTTCGGCTACATCGTCCAGGATCCGACGGCCGCCGCCCACCTCGACCGTGACCTGCTCACCCCCGAGTGGCAGTACTCCCGGGCCACCGCGACCATCGACTGGAGCACCGGCACCTGCCGCGCCTGACCTGCCGGCCGGCCTCCCTCCGCAGGTCCTGGGACCAACCCGGGACCGCTGCCTCACGCCGCCCACCACCGTGGACTCCTCACGTGTGAACCGGAGTTGAGCCGCCGTCCGGTGCCCCCGGCCGGTGGCCCGGCCCGACGGGCCGTCAGCGGCCCGCCCCACGAGCAACGGTGAAGCACGGAGAATCCGAGATGACCGCAGTGTCGGATCGGGCCCGGGCCTCCTGGTGGTGCCCGGCGCCTTCGCGGTCGCGGCCGATTTCGACCGGCTGGCCGGGGCCCTGGCGGATTGCTTCACGGTGCACGTCATCGAACGGCGTGGGCGCGGCGCGAGCGGCCCGCAGGGCGACGGCTACGGGGCGGCGGCCGAGTGCGCGGACATCGAGGCCGTCCGCTCGGCCACCGGGGCGCGGTTCGTGTTCGGCCACAGCTTCGGCGGCTTCCTGACCCTGGAGGCCGCGCTGGCCGGATCCGCCTTCGAGCGCATCGCCGTGTACGAACCAGGCGTGTCCGTCGAGGGATCGATCCCCGTCGACTGGGCCGACCGGTGCCGTCGCGAACTCGCCGCCGGGAAGCCGGCGGAGGCCTTCCTAGCCTTCGTCCGGGGCGTCAACCCCGAGACCAGCGGCAAGGCTCCGCGCTGGTTGCTGCGGCTGATCCTCCCGCTCGCCATCAGGAAGCCGGAGCGGTTGCAGAAGCACGCCCTGCTGCCTGCGGCGATCCTCGAACACGCCGAGATCGCCGCCCGGGACTCCACCTTCCGTGAGTACGGTCGGCTCACCCAGCCCGTCCTGCTCATGGCGGGCAAGGAGGCGGGGACCACCGGAGCGGGACGAGCGGCCCGGTACATCCACGAGATCCTGCCCGCCTCGCGGTACGAGTCCTTCCCCAAGCTGGACCACTTCGGCCCGGAGCAGCATCCCGCCGCCATCGCCCCGACCGTGGCCGAGTTCTTCCTGGGGGCACCCACCCGGTAGCGCATGCCGACGGGCCGTCAGGTCGGTGGCCCGGCCCCGGTCGGCGGTCCAGGCGCTCGTCCGGCTACCGGCCGGGGCGGCCTCCGCCCCTGGTCACAGCCAGTCCTTCCGTACGGCCTCCGCCCCGGCCTGGAAGCGGCTGTCGGCGCCCAGACGGGTCATCAGGTCCTGCATCATCCGGCGCACCGTCCGCAGGGATAGCCCCAGCTTGCGGCTGGCGGACTGGTCCGTGTGGCCGTGGCTCAGCAGTTGGAGCAGGGCGCGCTCGGACCCGGTGAGCTCCTGGTCGTCGCGCGGGGCGGGCTGACCGAAGTCGGCCCCGCTGCGCCACAGTTCGTCGAAGAGCGCGCACAGGGGCTGGACGAGGGCCTCGCCGTGCACCTCCAGGGCGCCGCGGCGGCCGTCACTGGGGTCGGTCGGTATCAGGGCGATGTTGCGGTCGACGATCACCAGCCGCATCGGCAGCAGCGGCACGGTACGGGTCAGGCCGCCCAGGTCGGCCAGCCACCGGGCGTAGCGCAGGGTGTCGGGGTCGTTGCGGAAGCTGTCCTGGAAGATGCTGCGGATCACCACGCCGCGCTCCAGGGCCAGTTGGTTCGGGTGCTTGCCGGCCTGGATGGCGTCGGGCCGGACGGCGCCTCCGCGCATCAGGGACAGGCACTCCTGGGTCGCGGTCGCCGCCAGCTCCTCCAGGCGGTCGCGGACGGCGTCCAGGGACTCCAGCCGGATGACCATCTCGTCGTCGGGCCGCCGGTCGACGTACTCGGCGGAGAGGGCCGCGATCGCGGTCCGGGTGCTCTCCAACTGCTGTTGGCGGAAGAGCAGTTGGTTCTGGTTGTGGGCGAGGAGTCTGGTCAGTCCGACCTCCGGGCTGACGGCCCGTGGAGCTTCGGAGTCGGTCGCGGGCCGCAGCAGGGTCAGTTCCAGCAGTTCGTCGAGTGCCCGTCGGGTCTCTTCTTCCGACAGGTGCAGATAGGTGGCGATCCGGTCGACTCCCCAGTCCGGCTCGGCCAGCAGGGTCCTGTAGACGTTCTCCGTCAGCGCGCTCAGTCCGAGTGCTTGCAGCACCGATCCCCCTTCGATGTCGAAGATCATCATCAGTCTCCGGGGTCGCCGACGCAATGCCTTTCCAAGGACTGGGAGGGCGTTTTGACGGGGCCTTTGCCGGGTCGGCGGCCCGGTCGGAGCGGCGGTGCGGCGAGGGCCGGAGGGGCGATGCGCCACGCAGGTTGTGTGCCAAGGGAACTGACGTCGGCTCAGGTCAGGAAGGGTGCTCCGTCCGGTGGACTGGACCAGAGGCCACCTAAACGATCTTGCACCTAGTTGCCAGGTGACTTGGTGCCAGCTCTGTAGCCGTGACATCGCACAGCGTGGGCGGCAGGATCTTCATCAACAGCAGCGAACGCCACCGAAACCGGGGCGAGAGCCGCAAAGCAATCACTGGTACGGCATTGCTTACGAAACGGGAGAGAACAGTCGTGGGTCACTCAATACGCATCGTGTGTGCCGCTCTGACCGTCGCGTTCACCGTCGGCCTCGGAGTCGCCGCAGCGACCTCGGGCGTCGCCGGAAGCGCCGTCGCGGACCACTCGGGCGTCCAGCGCATCGCCGCCGGCACCGGTTTCGACTGGGACAGCCCGCGCCCCGCCCCACCTGCGCAGAGCTGACCTGGTTCCGTGCATCTGGTCGCGGTGACTCTCATACGTCCCGATCCGACGTCGGCGCAGCTGACAGCTGAAGCGGTCACCGATCTGATCTGGGTGCACAGCCGTCCCGAGGACCGGGTGGAACACCTCCGCACCCGCCTCGAGTTCAACCGCTGCCGCATCGCCGCCGCGATCATCGCGGCCACTCCGGAGGCGGCGATCGTCAACCTGCGCCGCGTCTGCGAACGCGCCCTGCGGCACACTCCGGCCCTGAGCGGCTGGGGCCTCGCCCTCAGGTAGCAGCTCCACCGACAAGCCCACGACTCTCCTCGGCCCCGCACGTGGTCGTGCCGGGAGCCCGACCACCCCGCTGCCCGCCTCGACCACCCCCCCCGCCTGCCCCGGCCCGATCGTCCCGGACCGCCCGGCACGCGTCACCTCCGCTCCGGCGGAGCTCCGCCCGACCGCCCCGGCCCGACGGCCGGCGTCACCACGGGCCCCTCCACTTCCGTCTGCCGGCCCCGCACGTCCCGGGGCCACCGGGCCGGCCGCAGCATGCGGTCCGACCCGCACCCGAGCGCCCTTCGGTGCGGCGCCGGGTGTGCCCGGTGGCCCGCTCCGGCGGCAGACGGGCTCACTCAAGCGTCCCGGCGCCGATCGCCGGATCCTCACCAACTCACCTGCCTCGAAAGAAGGTTGTTCCGTCATGGCCATGTTGACCAAGATCGCCGCCGTCGCCGCCCTCGCCGTCCCGCTGCTCGTCGCGGTGCCCGGTACCGCCCAGGCCTCCACCCCGTCCGGCTGCTCCAGCGTCACCCAGATCGGCTCCACCGCGTACGTCACCGTCGGCGGCGAGACGATGGCCTCGGTGAAGCAGTACAAGGGCTGCGGCAAGAACTACGCCTACCTGTACGTCTGGGAGGGCTACCGCAACACCCACAGCAGCTGGGACGTCTGCACCTCCATCCTCACCGGCACCACCGTCCAGGACCCGCAGTGCGGTCACAACAGCGTGGAGATCTGGTCCTCCGGCGCCAACACCCTGACGCAGTGCACCAAGGCGCTGGGCTGGCGGGGCACCGGCCCGTTCCCGTACCCGGGGGACGCCGTCGCCAAGACCGATGAGCGCTGCTGATCCCCGGCCTTCCGCGGTACCCGTGACACCCCTGTCCTGAAAGGCCGTTGCCGACATCCCGCGGATGTCGGCAAGCCGGCCGCATCCACCGGCCCGGGCCGGCCCGCTCGGGCCGGCCCCGGAGCCCCCAGACCTCACCCGGCTCCGCCGGGCAGCGGCGGGCGCGCTCGCGCCGACGCCGCCCTTCCCCGCAGCGACCACGTCGCCGACGGCCGCACCCGCCACGGGTGTCGCCGAGCGCTGCCCTCGTTCGCGGCAGCCCCCCACCGGACCTCCCGCCCCTCCGTGCCGGCGCCAGTGCCGGCACCGGGCCGAGGTCCAGGCCGATCCTCCACCGAACCAGAAGGAACCACCCCATGGCGTCCGCCACCAAGACCCGTACCACCGCCACCCGGCTGCTCACCGCCGTCGCCGTCCTGAGCGGCCTGGTGCTGAGCGCCGCACAGGCCCACGCCGCAGCCCCGGCGTCCCCCGCCGGCGCCCCGGCGGCGGCTGCCGCCGCGCTGCCCGCGATCGACATGGAGGCCACCGTGCTGGCCGCCCAGATCGACCCCCGGCGTGCCGACAGCACGCTCACCCCCGGCGCCAAGGACTCGGTGCTGGCGGTCGAGCGGGCTCTCCAGGCCAAGGGCCTGCTCGAATCCCGTTGGGTGGACGGCTACTTCGGCACCACGACCGTCGCCGCCTACGCCGCCTTCCAGCGCTCCCTCGGCTACACCGGCCTGGACGCCAACGGGCTGCCCGGCGTCACCTCGCTCACCGCGCTCGGCAAGGACCGGTACACCGTGTCCCGCCAGATCGGCGTCGGCGCGAAGGTCAAGCGCGACGGATACACCGTCAACACCCGTACCCAGAGCATGCTCACCGAGGCGGAGCGCCTCTCCGGCGTCCACCTGAAGCTGGACCAGGGCTCCTACAACCCCGGTGGCGACCCGACCTCGGCCGGCACCCACGACGGCGGCGGCGTGGTCGACATCAACGTCGACGGCATGACCGCCGCCACCCGCACCGCCGTCGCCAAGGCGCTGCGCCAGGTCGGCTTCGCCGCCTG
Organism: Kitasatospora sp. NPDC096147; assembly: GCF_044763225.1. Classification (NCBI taxonomy): domain Bacteria; kingdom Bacillati; phylum Actinomycetota; class Actinomycetes; order Kitasatosporales; family Streptomycetaceae; genus Kitasatospora; species Kitasatospora sp. NPDC096147. The sequence goes on from NZ_JBIWFX010000004.1 coordinate 25,208, forward strand.
GGTCCGCAGCCCCAGCCAGGGCAACTGGCCGTGGCACATCCACGCTGCGGCGCTGAACGACACCGACCTGGCCACCCAGGCCCAGAACCAGACCGGCGACTACTACCTCGGCCTCAACGGCCTGGCCAACCACGGTGCCGACGACGGCCCGCGCGTCGCCATCCAGACCTGGGAGGAGTACCAGCGCACCCACTGAGCGCGCACGGTACCCCGTCCCGAGCACGACCCGAAGCACCACACCCGCAGTGCCCCGCACGACCTGACAACCGGTCGAACACCTCACGAGAACAAGAGAGTCGAGCCTTGAAGAAGAACATACGCACCACGCTGACCATCGCCGGCACCGCCCTGGCCATGGCCATCCCGCTGGTCGCCACCTCCACCCCCGCCTTCGCCGCCGCCCGCGACGGGGTCTGCGACTCCGGCGAGTTCTGCCTGTACTACAACAGCGACCAGGGCGGTTCGGTCTCCGACTTCGCCGGCTCGATCAGCGACTACGGCGCCACCCAGCCGTCCTGCTACGAGTTCAAGAGCGGCGGCAACGGCCAGAGCGTCTGCGTCAAGAACAACGCCGCCTCGGTGTGGAACCGGACCGGCCAGACCGTCCGCGTCTACTTCAACAGCGGCTACGCCGGCGCCAGCCAGGACTTCGGCTCCGGTGCGAAGGGCAACCTCAACGGCACGCTGAAGAACAACAACGCCTCGCACAAGTTCCTCAGCAGCGGCAACAACGACAACGAGAGCGCCCGCAACGACTTCGACGGCGGCACCCGCGGCTTCGCGGCCAAGAACTGCACCGCCTTCGCGGCGTACCGCATCGCCAGCCGCCTCGGCGTCCCGAACTTCACCAACTCCTACGGCGGCACCACCTGGGGCAACGCCGAGAACTGGGACGACGCCGCCCGCCGGGTCGGCATCACCGTCAACTCCACTCCCTCCGTCGGCGCCATCGCGGTGAACGACACCCACGGGGCCTACGGCCACGTCGCCTACGTCAACGCGGTCTACTCCGACGGCTCCTTCGACATCGAGGAGTACAACTGGAACACCCCGCTCGGCTACGGCACCCGCACCCACCTCAAGGTCAGCAGCGCGGAGAACTCCTTCCAGCACATGATCCACTTCTGATAGACCCCGAGCCGGACCTCGGCCCCTGCGGGCCGGGTGCGGCTCCACCCCGGGCGGACCGTCCGGGTGAGCAGGCCCCGGTGGCGTGACCGCGCCGACCGGAGCCGCAGTGGCACCCTTCGAAGCCCCGTCGGGCCGGTGACCGTCAGGTCACCGTCGCCCGACGGGGCTTCGCCGTGCCGGTGGCCAGGTCAGGGGCGGGTGCCGGCTCCGAAGCCCGTCCAGCGCAGCTCGTCCGGGAGATGGCCCATGTCGTTGTAGAGCAGCACCGTCGGTGCGTCGCCGTCCCGGTACTCGATCACGGTGAGCGCCGCGTTCCCGCAGTTCAACCCGAGCCACCGGACCGGCGGCGCACCCAGGGCGTCCCGGACCAGCCAGGCCACCTGGTAGGCGTGGGTGACCAGCACCTCGTGCGTCTCGGTCTCCGCCGGGCGGGCGAACCTGGCGGTCAGGGCCTCGGCGGCGCGGCGCGACTGCTCCGCCTCCTCGGCGCCGTAGCCGTCGAAGAACGCCGCCCAGGGCGCCGGCACGTCCTCCGGGACGTAGGGGACGTGGTCGACCAGCTCCGGCGCCTCGCGGACGGCGGCCTCCGGCAGGCAGGTCCCGACGATCCGGGCGCAGTGCGCCGCCCTGGGCAGCGGCGAGTGCCAGACCGTGTCGATCGGCAACCGGGCCAGCCGCCTGCCGACCAGCTCCGACTGCCGCTCGCCGAGCTCGGTGAGGGCGCCGAACGGGTCGGCCGCCCCGTGTCGTACGAGGTGAACGTGCCGGGTGGGCATGGCTGATCTCCTGTCAGTGGTGGGGACTGGCCGGGTGGTTCCGCGCTCCGCTGCTTCAGCCGTCCGGTGGTCCGGAGGCGGTACGGCGCAGCACTGCGTGGGCGGCGGCGAGGCGTGCGGCCTCGTCGCGGGCGGAGTGGTCGCCGGAGAACTCGTCGGCCCAGGCGAGCAGCCGGTCGAGCTGCTCGGCGGTGGCGTCGGTGACGGTGCCGGGGTGGCCGAGGACCACCTCGCCGCTGCTGCCGTCGATGGTGACCAGCGTGCCCTCCGGGAGGGTGCGTCCGCCGATCGTCACGGTGGGGGTGGTGGCCGGGTCGGTGGCGGGGGCGGCGGGGGCGGCGGGGGCGGTGGGGGTGGCGGCCGGGCCGTGGACGGTGAGGCCGGCGACGCCCACGACGGCCGGTCTCCCCATGGCCCGGGCGACGACCGCGGCGTGGCTGGCCGGCCCGCCGCGCGCGGTGACGATCCCGACGGCGGCGGCCAGGCCGTGCAGGTCGGCCGGGGAGGTCTCCGGGCGCACCAGGACGACCGGCCCGGACCGTGCCGCGCGCACCGCGCCGTCCGCCGTGGTGACGATCCGGCCGGTGGCCACGCCGGGGCAGGCGCCGATGCCCCGGGCGAGCAGGTCGGCCCCGGCGGCGGTGGCGATGCGCGGCGTGCGCACCTGCCGGAGGTGGACCGGCGAGACCCGGAGCAGCGCCTCGTCCCGTCCGACGATCCCCTGATCGACGAGCTCGGTGGCGACCCGGACCGCCGCACCGCCCGTGAACCGGCCGGGCCGTACCTGGAGAAGCCACAACTCGCCCGACTGATAGGTGAATTCGACGTAGCAGGCGTCGCGGTAGTGGCGCTCGATCCGGCGCAGCGCGTCGAGCAGCCCGGCCCACACCGCCGGCTCCCGCCCGGCGAGCTCGGCCAGCGGCCGGGTCGTCGTCCGGCCGGAGACCACCGCCTCTCCCTGACGGCCGAACAGCACCTCGCCGTACGGCCGGTTCACACCGGAGTTGGGGTCGCGGCTGAACGCGACCCCGCTGCCGCTGTGGTCGTCACGGTTGCCGAAGACCATCCGCTGGACGATCACGGCCGTGCCCGGGTCGTCCGGTATGCCGTTCAACTCGCGGTAGGTGCGGGCGCGTTGGGACTCCCAGGAGGCGAAGACCGCCTCGATCGCCCGGGTGAGCTGCCGGCCGGCCTCGTCCGGGGCGAGCTCCGTGGCCGGGGTCGTGGCTGAGGGAGCGGCCGGATGGGGGGCCGGGTCGGGAGCCGCTTCCGTGGTCGCGGCGGCGAAGCTCCTCAGGAACTCCTGCCGCGCCGCCAGGGCGAACGGCCGGTCACCGGTCTCGACGGCCAGGCCCTCGGTGGCGCCGGTGGTGAGGCCGAGGTTGAGCACCGTGCTCATCATGCCGGGCATCGACACCCCGGCCCCGGAGCGGACGGCCACCGCCAGCGGCCGGTGCGGCCCGCCGAAGGTCCGCCCGGTGGAGCATTCGAGCTCGGCCACGGCCGTCGCCAGCTCCCGGTCGAGCCCGTCGGGCAGCCGCCCGTCCCGGAGGTAGGCGCGGCAGGCCTCCGAGCGGATGACGAACCCGGCCGGCACCGGCAGGCCCAGGCGGTGCAGCTCGACCAGGCCGGCCGCCTTGCCGCCCAGCGTCGCGGCCGTCCCCTCCGTCCGGGCCGAGAGGGTGCGGATCCACCGCGTCACCACCGCTCCAGTCCGAGCGTCGCCAGCAGGTCCTCGTGCAGCTCCGCCCAGACGGCGTGGTAGGACGCGGTGTGGTCGGCCACGTACGCCAACTCACCGCCGGAGGTGGCCCGTTCGAGGGCTCCGGCGAGGCGGACCCGGTAGCGGCCGAACCGGGGGAGTGAGGCCGCCAGCTCCTCGCAGACCGCTGCGGCGCGTCGGTCGAGGTCGGCGAACCGGGCGAGCACCCGGGAGTCGTAGCCGGGATCGCCGTGGTCGTTGACGGTCATCACGCCGTCCACGGACCGGAGTTGCCAGGCCGTGCAGAGGTCGAGCAGCTCGGGGTTGAGGACCATGAACTGCCGGTACGCCGCCGCCACCCGCTCGCGGGCCCCGGCCGACTCCAGCTCCGCGCCGATCCGCCGGGCGTCCGCCGCGCGCCCGGCATCCGTGAGGCTCCAGACCGGCATCTCGGCGGACAGGCGGGTGACCAGGCCGGCCGCCCCGAGGTCGATGAGTTCGGACTCGGCGTCGGACTCGTCGAGCCCCGTGATCGCGCCGAGCCGGGCGACGCCGACGGAGCCGGCGCAGCGCAGGGCGTGCAGGACCAGCAGGGCGGTGTCCGGGGCCCGGGCTTCGGGTCGGGTCATCGTGCGCTCCTTCCGAGGGGTGCGGGGTGTCGTGTCGCGGGTCGGCCGGTCGGCCCGGGTGCCGCCGTCGCCGTCCGCGCCACTCCCATGGTCACGGCATTCGGATGTCGTCATCATCCGAATGCCGGTTGTATCATGACACGCCATGAGCCGAAAGGGGCCACCATGGCGAGACTGACCCGGGCCGAGCAGCAGCAGCGGACCCGCGCGGCGGTGCTGGTCGCGGCCCGGCAGGAGTTCGCCGAGTCCGGCTACGTCGAGGCCAAGGTCGACCGGATCGCCGAACGGGCCGAGCTGACCAGGGGGGCGGTCTACTCCAACTTCACCGGCAAGCGCGCGCTCTACCTCGCGGTGCTGGTCGACGCCGCCGAACGGGCCCGGGGCGCCGCAGAACCCCCGGCGGGCCCGCCCGCCTCCGCCGGTCAGGCGCTCGGCGCCTTCGCCCGGGTCTGGCTCGAACGGCTGCCCTTCCTCGGCGACACCCCGGGGAGCGGCCACCTGCAGCTGCGCTCGCTCTCCGGGGTGCTCGGTACCGAACCGGCACGGACCGCGCTCGCCGAACTCGCCCGGTTCGAGGCCCTGTTGCTCGGGCTGGCCCTCTCGTCAGGTCCCGTTGCGCAGGCGCCTCCCGCCCTGTCCGGGACCGTACGGCGCGCCGGGTTGGCGCTGACCCTGCTGCACGGTGCAGCCGCCGTCGCGGAGAACGCCCCCGGCGTCGGCGACCCCTTCGACCTGGCACGCGCCGCCGAGCACCTCGCCGGCACCGCCCTCGGCGAGGACCCCGAGCCCCCGCACCTGGCCTACGTCGCCCCCGCGCGTCCGGTCGAGGCCCCGTGGTCGCCGCCGGGCGGACTGCGAGACGAGATCACCGGCGGCCCGGTCGGCCTCGCCGACGACGGGGTGGTCGTCGTGCTCGGTGCGGGCCGGTTGTCGGCGGCCGGTGACGTGCTGCACGCGGCGGACCGGGCCGACCGCCTGACCGTCGTCGTGGTCACCGGTGATCCCGACGAGACCGGCCGGCTGGCCCGGCTCCGGATCGTGGACCTCGTCGGCTGCCTGCGGCGGGTCTTCCCGCCGGACCGGCTGCCCAGGCTACGCGTCGTCCTCGACGACACCGGTGCCGTCCCAGCGGCCCTCGCCCACCTTTCGCTCGGTGACGCCGACCCCGCTCCCGACGTCGACCTCACCGAGACCGCCGTCCGGGTCCGCGACGGACTGGTCACGGCCCACGCCACCGGCCGGGGCGCAGGCCATGCCGCCGCCCGTCACCGTTCCGACCGCACCGCCGACCGGAGCGAGCCGGCCTGAATCGCGTCAGTGCGTCAACTCACGAGCAGAATCGGCGAGTTGGTGAATCTGAAATGCCGTTCCGCACTGCGGCCGGGTGTGCCGCGAACGCGGCGGCGAGGGTCGCGCGGCTCTAGGGTGCCGAGGTGCTCTGGGCGGTCTCGATGTTCTCGTGCAGGTCGTGGGTGGCCTCGGCGGTCGCGGTGGTGGTGGCCAGGAGGCAGAGCAGCAGTGCCGCACCGGCCCTCCGGGCCGGTCGGGGTGCGGGGGCCGGAGGGCGGAGGAGGGCCCGCATGCGCAGGGGCACCGGGCCGGCGGTGGCGGTGAGCGCGGTGGCGGGGCGGAGGGCCGAGGGCACGGCGGCGAGGGCGGCCGTGCCGATGGCCCTGGCGGTCAGCCGACGGTCTCCGACGGTGGCTGCTGCGGTCTCGTCGGCCCACCGCTCGGTCTGGAAGGTGAGGGGTGCGCGCAGTCGGCGCAGGGCCGGGTGGAGGCAGGCCGCCAGGTCGGCGGTGAGGGTCAGCAGGTGATGCCGCCCGGCGAGGTGCGCGCGCTCGTGGGCGAGCAGGACGGCCTGCTCCTCGGCGGAGAGCGCCCGGAGCATGCCGGAAGTCACGACCACGAGCCCGGGGCGGCCGGGCAGGGCGAAGGCGTCGGCCCGGTCGCTCGGCAGGACGACCAGGTCGCCCGTGCGCCGGGCCGAGCGGAGCTCGCTGTGCAGGGGGCCAGGGGAGTGGCGGCGGAGGGTCCGTACGGCGGCGGTCCCGGCCACGGCGCAGCCCGGCAGGGCCGCCCAGCCGAGGGCGACGGTGACGGGCCCGTCCGGGAGCAGGGGCGGGGAGAAGTGGCCGAGCGCGGCGAGGAAGGGCAGGTGGAGCAGCGCGGTCGTGGCGAGCAGGCCGAGCGCGGCGGTCGACAGGGCGGCGGCGAGCGCGCCCGTGGCGGTCAGCAGCAGGGCGGCGGCGCGCGGCGCAAGGAGTGCGGCCAGGCGTTCGGCGAGTGGCGAGACGAGCCACGGCGCCAGCAGGGGGGCCCAGATCGCCCAGGTCATCGTGGCTCCTGCGGATCGGCGGAGGCGGCGAGGAGAGTGCGGACGAGGTCTTCGTCGTCGGGGCTGAGCTGGGAGATGAAGCGGGCCAGCGTGCCCGTGCGGTCCGTGCCCCGGTCGAGCTCGGTGTGCATCCGGCGGGCGGACAGCGCGGCGAGGTCCTCGACGGCGGGCCGGTAGGCGAACGCGCGGCCCTGGCGGGCGCGGTGCACGGTGCCCTTCTCGTGCAGCCGCGCGAGGATCGTGGCGACGGTGGTGCGGGCCAGCCCGGCCGGGAGGGTGCGGTGCAGTTCGGCTGGGGTCAGTGGGCGCCCGGCTGCCCACAGGGCGGCGAGGACCGCCGCTTCCAGCTCGCCCGCCGGACGTCGCGTCGCATCGTTCACCGGACTCCTCGCCTCCCTGTGACTGCTTCGGTGTGGACCACGATCGGTGTCCAGGGGCCGGCTCCCGGACAGGGTCGGGCAGGCGTCGTCGGAGTGCGCGCCCCGCCGACTCCTCGGCGGTCGCCGGTGCTCCGCGTGGACTCTCCTCCGGCTTCCGGCTGGGAGGTGCCCCCTCCACGGTGCCGAGGTGCGTGCGCTCCTTGCCCGCCGACGGGCAGGAGGGGCCCGGCGCCGCCGTTCGCCGAACCGGCCGCGCCGGGGAGGCGGTCCCCGGGCCCGACCTCCGGCGGCGTGGCCCGGGACAGGGGTGCGCCCGGGGTGAGCAGCGGGAGCAGCAGGGCGAGCCAGAGCGCGGCGAGCAGCCAGCCGCCGAGGACGTCGGCGGGCCAGTGGACCCCCAGGTAGATCCGGGTCAGGCCGACGGCGACCGCGCTCGTGCCCACCGCCGCCACGGCTGCCGCCGTCGGGAGGCCGCGGCCGGTGCGCCGGAGTGCCCACATCAGCAGCCCGGCGGCGACGGCGGAGGTGAAGGCGTGTCCGGAGGGGTAGGCGTGGCCGCTGGGGGACGCGGCGATCCAGTCCGCGACCGGTGGCCTGGGCCGGGCGAACAGGAGCATCAGGCCGTGCCGGACCGCCTGACCGAGCGCGAGGACGACCAGCGGCGCGAGGGCGGTGGCGAGCACGTCCCGGCGGCCGGCGGTGGTCGGCCGGTGGCGGGCCAGGAGCAGGCCGGCCGTCAGTGCGGCCAGGTAGGGCGGGGCGCCGGTGCCGAGGAAGGTGACGGCTGCGGCGGCGTGCACCGCCCAGGCGGGGCGGTGTCCGGTCACCCAGTGGTGGATCCGGGCCTCCCCGGCGAACGGGGCGAAGCCGTGCACGGCGAGCAGGACGGTCAGCGCGGCGAACAGCGTCGACGCGACCAGCACGGCGGCCGAGGGGCGCAGTCGGCGCGGGATGCCGCTCATGCGCTCACCAGGGGCCGTAGCCGTCCGGAGCGCAGCACGGCCACCAGCGGTGCGGCGAGCAGGGCGGCCCTGGCCATCAGCCCACCGAGGACGAGGCCCAGCAGGGCGCCGGCGAGGACGTCGTGGGGGTAGTGCACGCCGACCAGGACTCGGGAGGCTCCCATCGCCACGGCGGCCAGGGCCGCGATGGCGCCGAGTCGGCGGTCGTAGCGCCACAGGACGGCGGCGGCGGCGAAGGCGATCACCGTGTGGTTGCTGGGCATCGACCAGTCCCCGGCGGCGGGGCAGGCTTCGAGGGTCGCCCCGGCGGGCAGCACCTGGCAGGGCCGTGGTTCGCGCAGCACCGACTTCAGTGCGGTGTCGAGGGCGAAGGCGGCCACCACGATGACCGGTGCGGCGAGCGCGACGGCCATCACCGGCTCGGCGGCCCGGCGGGCCCGCCACCAGCCGGCCAGCATCAGGGCGGCGAACACCGCGAGTCCGTAGGCCGACCAGGTGGCCACGGCCTCGCCGACCGCGTACGGGGCGCGGTGCGCGAGCGCGGTGACGTCGAGGTAGAGGGGCCCGTCGATCCGCGAGCCGTCCAGGGCGAGCACGGTGCGGGTCATCGGGCACCGGCCTTCGCGGTCTTGCGCGAGCGGAGCAGCTCCAGGGCGAGCGGCGCGAGGGAGACGATCACGATGGCGGCGACGATCGGCAGGAGGTAGCGGTCGACATTGGGGACGGAGGAGCCGAGCGCGTATCCGGCCAGCACGAGTCCGACCGTCCACAGCAGTCCGCCGGCCGTCTGCCAGATCGCGAAGGTGCGGGCGGGGACGCCGAGGGCGCCGGCCAGCGGGTTGAGGACGGTGCGCACGATCGGGATGAACCGGGCCAGCACCACGGCCTTGGCGTGGCCGTAGCGGTTCAGCAGGTCCTCGGCGCGCTGCGCGCCTTCGTGCAGCCGCTTGTTGCCGGAGCGGGCCAGCAGGGCCCGGCCGCCGCGGCGGCCGATCAGGTAGCCGGTCTGCGCGCCGGCCAGGGCGCCGGCCACGGCGGCGAGCAGGACCTGCGGCAGGGACAGGTGGACGGTGGTGGTGGCGCCGGGCACGGACAGCAGGCCGGCGGTGAACAGCAGGGAGTCGCCGGGGAGGAAGAAGCCGACCAGCAGGCCGGTCTCGGCGAACAGCACCACGGCGATGCCCAGGGCGCCGAAGGCGGCCAGCAGCGAGCTCGCGTCCAGGACGTTCACGGCCAGGAAGTGGGCAGGGTCGGGCATGGGCACGCGCCTCTCCTCGGGGGCGGCGCTGCCGTCCACGGTTGTCTACATCAATGTAGACACAAATCCCGTGCGCAGGCCAACCCCTCCCGCGACCGGCGAGCCGCCCACCGCTGGGAACCGGGCACCGTTGGGCCCTCGCACCCGCTGCCCGTAAGGTTCGGACAGGCACACCCAACCGACCGCCCCGGATCACGCGGGCGACCCGAGGAGCAGGACGGAGCGGCATGGAGCACGAGAGCCCGGAGGCCAGACGCCCGCACGGCGAACTCGTCTCCGACGTGATGGCCGTCCTGTGGGCCGCCGACTCCCCGATGACGCCCCAGCAGGTCAACGCCGCACTCGAACGCGACCTGGCCCGCACCACCGTGGCCACCATCCTCATCCGCCTGCACGAGAAGGGCACTCTGACCCGGGTCCGCTCCGGCCGCGGCTACGCCTACGCGGCGGCCGACGACGCCGCCGGCCTCGTGGCCGGCCGGATGCGCCGCGAGCTCGACACCGGAGCCGACCGCGACCTCGTCCTCCAGCGCTTCGTCTCCTCTCTCTCCGAGGGTGACGAGGACGTCCTGCGCCGCCTCCTCCGGCAGGCTGAGGACCCCGGGGCGGAGGGATCGTGACCTGGGTCCTGCTGCTGGTCACCGCGGCGCTGACGTTCCCGTGGGCCGCCGCCGGCGCGGCCCGCCGACTGGCCGACCGCCTGCCGCCGAAGGAGGCCTGCGCGGCGATCGTCTCGACGGCCGTGCTGGGCGCCGGCGGCACCGGCGCGGCCCTGTTCGGCCTCGCCCACGTCCCCTTCCTGGCCGGCCTGGAACAGCTCCCGCTCGCCCAGGTCGCCACCGAGTGGCCCGCCGCCCTGCCGGTCGCCGCCCTCGCCACAGCCGTCATGGCCACCCAGCTCGTCCTGGTGGTCCGCCGCTGGTGCGAGCACCGCTCCCTGCTGGCCGCCGCCTGGGCCGAGGCCGCCGACGCCGAAGCCGACGGCGACCTGCTCGTCCTGCCAGGAGAGACCCCCGACGCCTTCGCCCTGCCCGGTCGACACCGCCGCCCCGGGGCCATCGTCGTCACCACAGCCATGCTCCGGACCCTCGGCGAGCGCGAGCGCGAGGTCCTCCTCGCCCACGAGCGCGCCCACCTGACCGGCCACCACCACCTGCTCTCCGTCACCACCTACCTGGCCGCCGCCGTCCACCCCGCCCTGCGCTCCCTGCGCCCGGCGCTCGACTTCCACCTGGAGCGCTGGGCGGACGAATCCGCCGCCCGAGAGGTCGGCAACCGCCGCCTCGCCGCAGCGGCCATCGCCCGCGCCGCCCTGGCCGCAAGCACGGCCGGACCCCGGCGCGGCCCGCTGCTCGCGGTGAACACCGGCCCGGTCCCGCAGCGCGTCGAAGCCCTCCTCGGCCCGGTGCCCGTGCGGCCCGAGGCCGCCTCCGCCCGTGCCGCCGCCCTCGGTCTCGTCCTGGGAGTGGTCACCTGCGCCGTCGCGGCGGTCGCCATCGCCTACGGCCTCCACGAGTACGTCGAACTCGCCGCCGAAGGCCTCCGGGCCCGCTGACCGGCCACGACTGACGACATCGATGTAGACCAAAGCGGCGGTGCCGGGTACGGTGAGGCTTGGTTCATTTCGCGTGCCCGTCGCCGAGCGAGCCGCCAGCGCACGGCCGTCACCGGCCGGGCCCCGAACGCACACCGCCGTGCCGCCGGTGCACGGCGTTGCGGTCCCCCGGTCGGACCGGGCGTCGCACTCGCCGGATGGGAAGCGGTGTGTACGAGAGGGGCAAGGGCTCGCAGACCTCGGAGCAGGTCGTCGACCTGCTCGCCGCCGCTGCGCAGGCCGCCGACGGCCTCCTCGCGGACCTGCTCGCCGACCACCTCGGCGACCGGACGCTCGGCGGCCCGGTGCACCGGGACATCCTCCGGGTCCTCGCGGAGCACGGACCGCACGCCCGGCCGGATCTTGCAGCGCGGACCGGCGTCACGCCGGAGGCGGCGGAAGCAGCGGTCGACGACCTGCTGGCGGAGGACCTGGTCAGCTCGATGACCGTCCACGTCGGCGGACGCCGGGAGCTGGTGCTGATCGCCCCGTCCGGACAGGCGGCGCTCGACTGCCTGGAGAGTGCACCCGGCCGCACCGAGGAGATCCTGCTCGCCTCCCTCACCCGGGGCGAGCGCGGCCAACTGGCCTACCTGCTGCGCCGGGTGTGCGCCTCGGCCCAGGCGCACCGGACCGCCGGAGCCCGGTAGGGGCGTCCAGTGCGGGCGGTCTCGGGGTGTCTGCGGTTCGGAGGCGGCCCGGTGCGACTGCACCGCTGCCCCCAGGGTCCACCGGGCCGGATCGTGCTGCCCGCCGCCGGGCGGTCCGACCGGCAGGAGTCAGGGCCCCGCCGTCGGCGTGCCGAAGTCGACGGTCAGGTCCGCGTGCGCGGCGAGGTCGAGGTCGTGGGTGACGAGGACGACCGCGAGTCCGCGCGCCGCGCGCAGCTCAGCCAGCAGGGCCATGACGCCGTCGGCCGTCGCGGTGTCGAGGGCAGAGGTGACTTCGTCGCAGAGCAGGACGGCGGGGTCGGCGGCCAACGCCCTTGCGATGGAGACCCGTTGGCGCTGTCCGCCGGAGAGCTCGTGCGGGTGGCGGCGGGCGAGGTCGGCCGACAGGCCGACCGCGCCGAGGAGTTCGGCGACCCGCGCGGGGTGCTGCTCGCGGGGGGCGGTGCGGTGGAGGGTGAGCGGGCGGGCGAGGGTGGCGGCGACGGTGCGGGCGGGGTTGAGCGCGCCGAGCGGGTTCTGCGGGACGAGTTGGAGGCGGCGCAGCTGCTCGCGGGTGCGGGTGCGGTGGGTGCCGGTGAGCGGGCTGCCGTCGAGGGTGAGGGTGCCGCCGGTGGCCGGGTGGAGGCCGGCGAGGGTGCGCAGCAGGGTGGTCTTCCCGCAGCCGGAGGGCCCGGTGATCGCGGTCAGGGCGCCGGCCCGCACATCGAGGTCGACGCCGGTGAGGACCTGGCGGCGGGAGCGGCCGGTGCCGACGTGTGCGGTGAGCGAACGGGCCGTCAGGACCGCTGTACCGAGCGGCACTTCGGCCGCCGTGGGCTCGGCCCCCCGCTGGGCCGGGACGGCCGCCGGGCGCGGTGCGGCGGGGGAGTGCAGGGTGTGGACGGTGTCGGCGCAGCGGGCGACGAAGGCGGGGTCGTGGCTGGTGAGCACGACGGTGGCGCCGTCGTCGTGGGCGAGGGTGCGCAGCAGGTCGGCGATCTCGTCACGCAGGGCGGTGTCCAGCCCGGCGGTGGGCTCGTCCAGCAGCAGGAGTTCGGGGCCGCGGGCGAGCGCGCGGGCGAGGGCGACGCGGCGCTGCTGGCCGCCGGACAGTTCGGCGGGGCGGCGACGTTCGATCCGCTGGTCGGTGGGCAGGCGCACCTGCGTCAGCAGGCGGTGGAGGGTGGCGGCGGACCGGTCGGTGGCGGTCTCGGTGATCAGGCGCCCGGCCCGCATCCGGGGGTTGAGGCCGGAGCCCGGGTCCTGGCCGAGGTAGGCGAGGCGGTGGCGGCGCAGGTGGCGCAGCGGGCCGGGGGCGAGGGCCAGCACGTCCTCGCCGAGGACGTCGAGTCGGCCGGTCGTCACGGCGCCTGCGGGGAGGGCCCCGGCGAGGGCGCGCAGCAGGGTGGTCTTGCCGGAGCCGGACGGGCCGGTGACGGCGTGCACGCGGCCGGGCTCCAGGGCGAGGGTGGTGTGGTGGAGGAGCACGGTGGTGTCGGCGAGGGCGACGGTGAATCCGCCGACCCGGACGGCGACCGTGGTGGTGGTCTTCACAGGGAGGTCTCCGGGACAGGCCGGGCGGGCGCGAGGGCGTCGGCGGCGAGGTTGACGCTGACCGCGAGCAGGCCGATGGCCAGGCACGGTGCGGCCACCGCCCAGGGGTTGAGCATGATGCCGGGGGCGTTCTCGCGGATCATCAACGCCCAGTCCGCAGCCGGGGGTTGGGGGCCGAGCTGGAGGAAGGCGGCGATCGAGACGACGTAGACGCCCTCGACGAAGCGCAGGCCGAACAGGGCGAGCAGGGTGGCGCGCAGATTGGGCAGCACCTCGCGGGCCAGCAGGTGCCACAGGTGCTCGCCGGAGGCGGCGGCCGTCTCCAGGTAGCCGGTGGCCGCGATGGGGGAGGCCGCGGCGGCGACGACGCGCACCGCGTAGGGGATGCCGAGGACGGTGGCCGCCGCGCCGACGGCCAGCCGTCCGCCGCCGGGCCAGGCCAGGGCGATGAGCATGATGCCGAGGACGGCGGGCAGCAGGATGGCGAGGTCGGCGGCGCGCTCCAGCCACCGACCCAGGCGTGGGCGCAGGGCGGCGAGGATGCCGAGCACGGTGGCGCTGCCGGTGACCAGGATGGCGATGGCCAAGGCGGTGGCGATCAGCGGGGCGCCGCCGGCGAGCAGGCGGCTGAGCACGTCGCGGCCCAGCAGGTCGCCGCCGAGGGCGGCGGAGGCGTCGGGGGTGCCGTACGGCAGGGTGACCGGGGCGTCGATCGCCTCGGGCGCGAGCCAGGGGCCGGTGACGGCGGTCAGGACGAGCAGCGGCGCGGGCACCGAGCGGGTCAAGGCCCTTGCGCGGGAAGCACGTTGACCTGTGGTGGGAGTGGTGCTCATCGGCGGGCTCCCAGGACGCGGTCGCGGATCAGGTCGGCGAGCAGCAGCAGGACGCTGATGGCGGCTCCGGCGGCGGCGACCACTCCGGCGACCAGCGGGGTGTCGCGGTCGGCGATGGCGGTGGCCAGGACGGAGCCGATGCCGGGGTAGTTGAACAGGGTCTCGACGACGACGGCTCCGCCCAGCAGCATGCCGGCCGAGGTGGCGGTGGAGACGGCGACGGCGGGCAGCGCGCCCGGCAGCATGTGGTGGGTCAGGACGCGCCGCCGGGGCAGGCCGTCGAGGATCGCGGCCTGGACGTGGGGCAGGGTGGCCTGGTCGGCGAGCGCGCCGCGCACGATCCGGGTGTTCCAGCCGATCTGAGGGATGGTCAGCGCCAGCACGGGCAGCACCAGCATGTCCCAGGAGGCGGGTGCGCCGTCGGGTCCGGTGAGGGTGACGGCGGGCAGCCAGCCGGTCCACTGGGACAGCACCAGGAGCAGGGCGACGGAGACGACGAACTCGGGCAGGGCGAACGCGGCGGTGGCGACCACCGCGATGGCGCGGTCCAGCCGTCCGCCCGGGCGGAGCGCGGCCCGACTGCCCAGCCCGAGCGCGCCGGTGACGCTCAGGACGAGGGCGAGGACGCCGAGCAGCAGGGTGTTGGGGAAGGGGCCGGCCAGGACCTCGGTGACCTTCAGGCCCCGGGCGGTGGTGCCCAGGTGACCGGTGGGCAGGCCGGTCATCCAGGCCAGGAAGCGGGTGTGCAGGGGCTGGTCGAGACCGAGGGCGGTGCGGCGGGCGGCGAGGTCGGCGGCGCTCTCCCCGCGCTCGGACACGGAGCCGGCCGCGTCCCCGGGCAGCACCTCGACCGCGGCGAACACGGCGGCGAGCAGCAGCACGAGCAGCAACAGGCGCCGGGCGGCGAGGGCCGCGGCCCGGCCCGCACCGGGGAGGATACGGGCCGGGCCGGACGGTGCCTCCGGCGTGGCGCCGTCGGCGGGAGCCGGCCGGCTCAACGGGCCAGCCAGGTCTTCTCCAGCTGCACCCGGCCGTAGCCGGGGAGCGTGGGCAGGCCCCGCACGGCCGCGCCGGCCAGGTCGATGCCGTCGGCCATGCCCCACAGCAGGTAGCCGGACCTGGCGTGCTCGATCTCCTGGAGCCGGTGCAGCGCCTTCGCCCGGGCGGCCTGGTCGGCGGCGCCGACGGCCTCGCGGTAGGCCTCGTCGAAGGCGGGGTCCTTGAACGCGGCCTCGTTCTGCCCGGCTTCGGAGAGCAGGGTCTTGGAGGCGAAGAACAGGACGGAGTCGTTGGTGCCCCAATAGGTGGTGTAGAGCGGGGCCTTGAGCCAGCTCTCGTCCCAGAAGACCTTCGAGTCCTGCTTGACGACGTTGATCCGCACCCCAGCCTCGCGGGCCTGGGTGGCGAACAGCGTGGCCGACTCCGCCAGGCCCGGGATGTCCTCGGTGGTGAGCAGGTCGTACGCCTTGGCGGTGTCGAACCCGGCCTCGGCGAGCAGTGCCTTGGCCCTGGCGAGGTCGCGCTCGCGCTGGGGCAGGTCCTTGGCGAAGGCCGGGTCGCCGGTGCCCATGACGTCGTTGGCGACGGTGCCGTAGCCGGAGAGCACCTGCTTGACCATCGCCTCGCGGTCCACCGCCAGCCGCAGCGCCTCGCGGACCCTCGGGTCGGCGAACGGGCCGTCGGCGGTGCGCATCACGATCGGCATCGACATGTCGTCGGGGCGGCGCAGGATCTGAACGTCCTTGCGGGCTTCGGCAGTTCGGGCGGCGACGGCGCCGACGTTGGAGGCCACGTCGATCTGTCCGGCGAGCAGCGCGTTGGCCATCGCCTGCGGACTCTCGAAGATCCGCACCTCGATGGCGTCCAGCGGGACCTTGCCGCCGTACCAGTCGTCGTTGCGCACCAGGCGGGCGTTGCCGTCGCGGAACCAGTCGAGCTTGAACGGACCGGTGCCGGGGGCGCCGGCGATGGCGTCGTCGCCGGTGCCCTTCTTGACGACGAAGGTGGTCAGGCGGGTCAGCAGCGGCAGATCGGCGTTGGCGTAGTCGGAGACCAGGACGACCGTCCGGGGGCCGTCGGCGGTGATGCCCTCGGGCTGGATGCCGGGCAGGCGGCTCTTGCCGGCCGGGGTGGCGCGCAGGCGCTTCAGGGAGAAGACCACGTCCTCGGCGGTGACGGGGGTGCCGTCGTGGAACTTCGCGCCCTCGGCGATGGTGAAGCGCCAGGTCTTCAGGTCCTCGGACGGCTTCCAACCCGCGGCCAGGCGCGGGGCGGTGTTGGCCGTCCGGCCCGGCACCGCGAGGGTGTCGTAGACCAGGCTGAGGATCAGGTAGTCGCTCTCGTTGGCCTGGGTGCCGTGCGGATCGCGGGCGACCGAGCCGGCCTTGCCCAGCGCGCCGACCTTCAACGTCCCACCGCTGCGCGGCTGTTCGGAGGAGGAGCCGGACGGCGCGGGGGTCTCGGGGCCGGCGGCGGTGCTGCTGCAGGCGGCGAGCGCACCGGCCGCCCCGATCCCGGCACCGGCCCACAGCAGCTGTCGTCTGGTGACGCCCACAGTCGTTCCTCGTTTCACGTCGTACGTTCGGGTCGAGCGGCTTGCTTAGGTTTACCTATCCTAAGTTTTGAGCCGTCAGCAACCCGGTCGCGGCGCTTCGGCGGGCCGGGGTCGATGCCTGATGCATCGTCAAATGGCCTGCCCACAAGGCTTGTTGACTACGCAGAGCGGCGGATGGCCGCCGAGAGTGTGACTGACGACACAAATGTAGTCAGACCCCTGAGTAAGGCTTGCCTTACCAAGAGGGGGTTGTTACGTTCCTGGCTGTCCGGACGCCGAGCCGCACCGGACCCGAAGCCCCGCGCTTCCCCCGACCTCCGCACCGGGCCGCCCCGCCGCCGCGCCCGGACTCCGCCCTGCCTCCGCCCTGGAAGGTGCCACCGTGCCCACCGCCGCCGTCCCCGCCCCGGTACGCCAGCTCGAAGCCGGCCACATCGCCGAGCTCACCGCCATCGCGGCCGAACTCCTGGATATCCACGGCTCCGCCACCAGCCCCGCGCTCCTGGCCGACCTCCCCCAGGTCCGCGCCCGCCTCAGCGCCGGCCTGCACCACGTCCTGCGCCCCGTCGACACCGCCGACGGCCTGTTCGTCGTCCGCGGCCTGACCGTCGACGACGCCGAACTCGGCGCCACCCCCGGCCACTGGTCCACCGTCGGCGACGCCGGCGCCCGGTGGGACGTCGTCCTGCTGCTGGTCTCCACCCTGATGGGCACGCCCATCGCCTGGGACGGCCAGCAGGACGGACGCTTCGTCCACAACATCGTCCCCTCCCCGGGGCACGAGACCGTGCAGACCGGCGCCTCCAGCAGCGTCCTGCTCACCCCGCACACCGAGGACGCCTTCCACCCCGGCCGCGCCCACCTGCTGCTGCTGTGCTGCATGCGCAACCACGACGCCGTCGCCACCACCGCCGCCAGCATCCGGCTGGCCGAGCTCTCCGACGACGACCTCGCCCGGCTCGGCAGGCCGGCCGCCCCGATCCTGCCCGACGACGCCTACGAGGACGCCCAGCGGTTCGGCGGCAGGCCCGACCCGGTGCCCACCCTCTTCACCGCCGCCGACGGCGGTCTGACGCTGCGTTACGACCCCGCCTACACCCCGCTGGACGGCACGGACGAGGACTGGCGCGCGGCGTACGGGCGCCTGGCGGAGGAGCTCGCCCGGGTCTCCGTCGCCGTGAGCCTCGAACCCGGCGACGTCCTGGTGGTCGACAACGACATGGTCGTCCACGGCCGGGTGCCGTTCACCGCCCGCTACGACGGCACCGACCGCTGGCTCAAGCGCGCCTCCGTCCGCGTCCCCGGCCGCCGCACCCGCCCCGACGCCGAGCAGGGCGAGCACGGCTACGGCCAGGCCGCCCTCGAAGCCTGGGCCGCCTGAACCACCCGGCACCACCCCCGCCGCGCCCAACCCCCCGAAGGGACACCCCAGATGAGCACCCAGGACACCGTGCCCCACGACGGCACCCTGCGCGTCCTGAGCACCGGCGACCTCGCCGGCATCGACATCACCCTCGCCGATGTCATCGACACCGTCGAGCAGGCCTACCGCACCCTGGCCGCCGGGCAGTCCGACAACCCGCGCAAGCTCACTGTCAAGCCCGCCGACGGCCACTCCGTCGCCTACGCCATGCTCGGCCGCGACGGTGTGCGCGAGGTCGTCGCGGTCAAGACCTCCTACAAGCACGGCCTCGACAAGGGCCGTGCGGAGCAGCACTACTACACGACCCTGAGCCTCTACGACGACGTCACCGGCCTGCCGGTCGCGATGATGGACTGCTCCCGGATCGGCTCCCTGCGCACCCCGGCGGTCTCCGCCCTGCTGGCCCGCGAGTGCGCCACCCCCGACGCCCGCACCGCCCTGGTGATCGGCACCGGCACCCAGGGCCGCCTGGCCCTGCCCTTCCTCCTCACCACCCTCCCGAAGCTGGATCGCCTGCTGCTGTCGGGCACCCACCCGGAGGGCATCGCCGCCGTCCGCGCCGAGCTGGAGCGTCACTTCCCCGGCCGCGAGGTGGAGTTGGTCACCGACCTGAGGCGTGCTGCGGGCGAGGCGGACGTCATCGTCGCCACCGCCGGGGGCCACACCCCCGCCGCCGTCGAGGCCGGCTGGCTCCGGCAGGGAGCCGTGGCGATCCTGGTCGGCCACGGCCTGGCCCCCTCCACCCTGCACCGCGCCGACCGGGTGATCGCCACCAGCGAGGCCCAGATGCGGGTCACCGGCACCGACATGACCGACGACGAGGGCGGGCTGCCCGCCGTCGACCTGGAACTGCCCGTCATCCTGGCCAGCGTCTCCAAGGCCCGCACCGCCCCCGGGCAGCGCATCTTCGCCTACAACAGCGGACTGGTCGTCACCGACATCGCCCTCGGCCACCGGTTCGCCCAACTCGCCGCCGAGCAGGGCCTGGGCACCGAGGTCGCGCTGTGGCGCTGACCCTCCCCGCCCACCCGGACCCGCTGGACGAGGAACTCGCCGCCACCGGCCTGCTGCACGACCTCGCCCACGCCTTCGGCGGCCCGTTCCACTACGTCCTCCCCGAGCGCTTCGACGCCAACCTCGCCGCCTTCCGCACCGCCCTCGACGAGGCCGCCGTCGAGGGCCGGGTCTACTTCGCGAAGAAGGCCAACAAGGCCGCCGCCTTCGTCGAACGCGCCGCCCGGGCCGGCGCCGGCGTCGACGTCGCCAGCCACGGCGAACTGCGCGAGGCCCTCGCCCACGGCGTGCGCGGCGAGGACCTGGTCGTCACCGGCCCCGCCAAGAGCACCCGACTCCTGGGCGCCGCAGCCCTCCACGGCGCCCTGATCGCGGTCGACGCCCCCGACGAGCTCGACCGCGTCCTGGCCCTGGACACCCCCAGGCCGGTACGCGTCCTGCTGCGCCGGTTCCCGCCCGCCCAGCCGAAGAGCCGCTTCGGGATGGACGACCGGCAGCTGGAGGACGCCCTCGCCCGCTGCGCGCAGGCGGGGGAGCGGGTGCGGATGGAGGGCTTCAGCTTCCACCTCTCCGGCTACGCGGTCCAGCCCCGCACCGACCTCGCCGCCGACCTCGTCGCCCTCTGCCTCAGGGCCCGCGTCCTCGGCCTCCAGGCCGACCGGATCAGCATCGGCGGCGGATTCGCCGTCGACTACGCCCCCGCGGACGCCTGGCAGACCTTCCTCGACACCCAGGGGCCGGACGACTACCACGCCCGGAAGTCGTTCGCCGCAAGCGACTTCTACCCCTACCACTCACCCGTCGCCGGGGCCGACGCCCTGCGCGCGGTCCTCGCCGCCCGGCCCCACGGCACCGGGGCGCCGCTGGCGCAGCGCCTGCGCGAGGCCGGGGTGATGCTGCTGCTGGAGCCCGGCCGCGCGCTGCTCGACGGGGCCGGCTCCTCGGTCTTCACCGTCCAGGGCGTCAAGGACCGCGCCGACTACGGCATCGTCACCGTCGACGGCACCAGCCTGAGCCTGTCCGAGCAGTGGTTCGCCAGCGAGTACCTGCCCGACCCCACGCTCCACAGCACCGCACCGCAGCCCGCTGCGGGCCCGTACCGGGCGTGCGTCGGCGGGGCCAGCTGCCTGGACTCCGACCTGCTGAGCTGGCGCAAGATCGCCTTCCCCCGCCGCCCCCGCAGCGGCGACCTGCTCGTCTACCCCAACACCGCCGGCTACCAGATGGACTCCAACGAATCCCCCTTCCACGACCTGCCGCTGCCCGCCAAGGTCGTCCTCCACCGCGAGGGCGGCCGCCTGCGCTGGCGCTTCGACCACCGCCCCGCCTGCTGACCGCGCCCCGTCCCGCCCGCCTGCTCGCCTGCCCGCCCGCCCGTCCTGCCCGTCTTCCAGGGAGCCCCCGCCACCATGACCGACGCCCTGACCCGCCCGCCGGTGGTCACCCGCATCTCCGAACTCATCGGCTGCACACCGCTGTTCGAGCTCGCCCGGGCCGACAACGGCGCCCGCCTGCTGCTCAAGCTGGAGATGTTCAACCCCACCGGCACGGCCAAGATCCGGATGGCCCGTCAGATGGTCCTCGACGCCGAGGAGCGCGGCGAGCTCCGCCCCGGCGGCCACATCATCGAGTCCACCTCCGGCAACACCGGCCTCGGGCTCGCGGTCGTCGCGGCCGAGCGGGGCTACCGCTTCACCGCGGTCGTCGACCACCACGCCGCCGCCGACAAGCTGCGCGGCATGAAGGCCATGGGCGCCGACCTGGTCTACGTCGACGAGGGCACCGGCGGCGAGGAGTTGCACACCGCAGCCCGTGAGGAGCTCGCCGAGGAGATGGCCCGGGGCAAGGACAACACCTTCTTCACCGAGCAGCACAACAACCCCAGCAACGCCGTCGGTTACCACGCGGTGGGCCGCGAGATCGCCCAGGCCCTGGACGGCCGGGTGGACGTCCTGGTCGGTGCGGTCGGCACCGGCGGCGGCCTGTGCGGCACCGCGCTGGAGCTGAGGAGGCACGTGCCCGGTGTCACGGTGATCGGCGTCGAGCCCGAGGGCTCCATCGCCTTCGGCCCGCCCGCCCACGACTACTACCAGTCCGGCACCGGCACCCCCGAGGGCGCCACCATCGGCCTGCTCGTCGACTACGACCTCATCGACGAGGGCGTCAAGGTCGGCGACGTCGAGGCGTTCGCCACCGCCCGGGTCGTCGCCCGCCGCACCGGACTGCTGATCGGCGGCTCGGCCGGCGGCGTCGTCCACGACGCGCTGACCCGCCTGACCACCCTGCCGCCGGACGCCGTGATGGTCGCCTTCGTCAACGACGGCGGCGAGAAGTACATGGACACCGTCTTCAACGACGAGTGGATGAACGCCCGCAACCTCATCGACGAGGCCGTCGAGGCCGAGGTCGACGAGAACCTCGCCAAGCTCCGCCGGAACTGAGAGTCGGTCATGCAGCAGCTCCACACCCTGATCCGGGACAGCCGGGCCCTCGCCGCCCTCGCCGTCCCGCTCGCCCTCACCCAGCTCGCCCAGGTCGCCCTCACCACCACCGACACCGTCATGATGGGCGCACTCGGCACCGAGGCCCTGGCCGCCGGCGGCCTGGCCCTGGTCATCTTCAACCAGCTGCGGACCATGGGCGTGGGGCTGACCACCTCGGTCGGGAACCAGATCGCCGCCGCCGCCGCCCGCGCCGAACTCGCCCTCGCCGCACGGCAGGAGAGGAGTGCTGGCACGGCCGCCGAGGTCATGGCCGGTGGACGCACGGCCGCCGACGGTACGGCCGCCGAGGTCATGGCCGGCGACGGTACGGCCGGCGACGAGGAGGTCCGTGGCCTGGTCCGTGCGGCCCTCGCCGTGGCCACCATCGCCGGTCTCGCGGGCGCCGTCCTGATGGTCCTCCTGGGCCAGGCGGCCACCTGGCTTGGCCAGGACGCCGTCGTCGCCGACCGCGCCCAGCAGATGCTCTACGCCCTCGCCCCCGGCCTGGTGCCCTGCCTGTGGTTCCAGGCCGTGCGCCAGTTCACCGTCGGCATGCGCCGCCCCCAGGCGCTCCTGCGGATCACCATCGCCTCCGTGGCCGTCAATGCCGCCCTCAACTGGGCCTTCATCCATGGCAGTTACGGCCTCCCCGCGCTCGGCCTCACCGGCATCGGGGTCGCCACCAGCAGCGTCCACCTGCTCTCCCTGTGCGCCCTGCTCGCCGCCGCCCGCCGCGACCCCCGGCTCGCCCCCCTGCTCAGCCTCGCCTTCTGGAAGGCCGACCCGGCCACGGTGCGCAGGCTGCTCGGCCTCGGCACCCCGATCGCCGCCACCTACGGCTCCGAGGCCGGATTCTTCTCCGTCACCGCCCTGCTCGCCGGCACCTTCGGCCCCGCCGCCCTCGCCGCGCACACCGCCGTCAACCAGCTGATCTACATCGTCTTCCAGATCGCCGTCGGCCTCTCGCACGCCGCGTCCATCAACGTCAGCCGCGAGATCACCCTCGGCGACTTCCCCGCCGCCCGGCGCATCCGCAACACCGCCCTGGCCTGCGGCGCCGCCGTGACGGCCGTCGTCGGCGCCCTCTACCTCGCCGTCCCCGACCTCGTCCTGCGCCCCTACTTCGACCCGCACTCCGCCGCCGACCGGCAGGGCCTGGCCATCGCCACCGGCCTGCTCGCCGTCGTCGCCCTCCTCCAACTCTTCGACTGCGCCCAGAACATCGGCGTCGGCCTGCTGCGCGGACTCGACGACACCAGGAGTGGCTTCCGCCTCACCCTGATCGGCTACTGGGCCGTCGGCCTGCCCGCCTCCTGGCTCCTCGCCTACCCCCTCGGCGGGCAGACCCGCGGCCTGTGGATCGGCCTGCTGATCGGCCTCGCCACCACCGCGATCCTCCTCCTCCGCCGCTACGGCAGGGCGCTCGGCGCGCGTCAGCGGAGCACGACACCGGAGCGGACCGACGCGAAGGTCTGACCCGGGGCCGCCCCCAGGGGCGGCGGTGGGTGCACCCGCACACCGGTGTTGCCATGCCGGAATGCGGGTGCACACTTGAGAGATGACGGACAGGCGTGAGCCCCGGAGCAGCTGGACGTTCCTCACCCAGCACGCGCGGGTGCTGCTGACGGTCTCTCGTGACCCGGAGGTGCGGTTGCGGGACCTGGCCGCGACGTGTGGTCTGACGGAGCGGGCGGTGCAGTCCGTGGTGACCGACCTGGAGACGGCCGGCTACCTGACCCGGGTGCGCAACGGGCGGCGCAACCACTACGACGTCATCCGGCACATGTCGTTCCGTCATCCCGCCGAGGCCCGTCACGAGATCGCCGGACTGCTGGAGCTGTTCGACGATCCCGGCCCTGACGGCCTTCCTTCTCCGGTCCGGCTCCCTCTCCCTCCCGGCGGTGATCGAGATGAGCACCACGAGCCCCTCTGACCCCACCCGGCGGATCTGCCACCCCACCCACCGCCCGCCCCCGGGCCGAGCGAACGGGCCTGCCCGGCCCGGCTGCGTCGCCGTGCCGGTGCGCCGGCCGAGGAGCGTGTGCTGATGGACGCCGCGCACATCACCCCGCACCCCGACGGCTGGACCCCACCGATCGGGCTGACGGTCACCACGGCCGGGGAGGCCGACGGCACGGTCGTCGTCCACCTCGTCGGAGAGATCGACCTGGACCAGGGGGCCGCGCTGGAGGACACCCTCACCCGGATCGTGGAGGCCCGGCCGCCCCGGCTGGTCGTCGACATGACGGAGGTCGGCTACTGCGACTCGGCCGGTCTCAACGCCCTGCTGAAGACCCGCAGGGCGGCTGCCGCCACCGGCACCCGGTTGGTGGTCGCGGGGATCGGCGAGCGCATCTCCCGGCTGTTCTGGGCCACCGGTACCACGGGCGTGTTCACGATCACCGAGACCGTCGAGGACGCTCTCGCCCGCGTCCGGGAGGAGTGAGCCTCCGCGCCCCTGGGAATCTCCGTGCCGGGTGTCCTCCTGCTCCCGGCCCTGGCCGCTACCGCAGCGCCCGCCACCACCTGCCGGACCGTCAGGTCGTCCATCCCGGCGGCACCTCGGTGTGCAGATCGGACGATCCGCCGCCGCGAGCCCCCGGCCGGTGGGGGCGGTGGTGTCAGCCCGGGGCAGCGGGGTAGACGCCGCCGACGAGCCCAGCAGGACTCGCTCCACGGCGTCCTCGGACGCCGGCGGAGCCCCGCACGCACGGTCACGGCCGGCGTCGTGACCCGAGCGATGAGGAGGAGACCATGGAGGACACCCCGCAGGGCGGTGCCGGAGGAGCGCCCGGCCGCCACCACGAGCGCCCGGACTCCGAACCGGGCCCGGCTGCCGCCACCGAGAAGGCCCATCGCGACGGCGCTCCGGAGCCACGCACCGCCAAGAGCGTACGGGCCGGAACACCCGTGGCGGAGCAGGCGGAGCAGGGCCACCCGCGCGACGCCGAGGGCAGGCGCGACGCCACGGGCCGTACGTGACACCGCCGTTCACCCCGGCCGAGCCGTCGTGAACGGCGCGGACGACCGCCGGGTCCCGGCCGGGCTCCACGAGCTGCTCCGGGCCGGGACCCGGCGGCCCCAGTGCTGTGTACCGTCCGCTCGCCGACTCCTGACGCTCCGTCAGTCCCGTGGCAGGCCGGTGGGGGCATCCTCCCGGATGCCCCCACACCGTCGTGGCCGGGTCGTCGCCCTCGGCCGACTCAGCGCCCGAGGGCGCGTTCGAGCTGCTTCTTGTTCATCTTGGAGCGGCCCTTGATGTTGCGCTGCCGGGCCTCGTTGTACAGCTGGTCGTAGGTGGGGCCCTTCGCACCGCTGTGGGAGTGCAGGCCGCCTCGGCGGGCGGAGGAGATGTCGTGGGTGGAGGAGCGGCTGGCGGTCTTGGACTCGCCGTGCCGGGCACGTTCCTTGTTGACGGTGCGTGCGGCGATCTCCTCGGCCCGGTCCTCGCTCTCCCCGCGCTCCAGGACGCTCTCCTTGATGTGCTCGTACTGCCGCTCCCGCTTCGGGCTGGATCCTCGCGGCATGACGCCTCCTCGGGTTCCGTCCGGGCCGCCGTCGTCGGTACGGCCCCGGACCGGGGGTCAGTTGGGGCTGATGCGCCCGCGCCAGGCGCCGGTGGCCCGGCCACGGTCCTCGATGAACGTCTTGAACCGGCTGAGGTCGCCCTTCACCCGGCGGTCGACCATCCCGAGCACGTCGGCGGCCCGCTCGGCCACGCCCTCGGGCTGGAAGTCCATGGCCAGGTTGACGCGGGTGTGCGTTTCGTCCAGGCGCTGGAAGGTGACGGTGCCGATCTGCTGGACCTCGCCGCCCGTCGTGCGCCAGGAGACGCGTTCGTCGGGGAGCTGGTCGACGATCTCCGCGTCGAACTCGCGCTCGACACCGGCCATGCTGGTGCGCCAGTGGGTGCGCCGGTCGTCGGTCTGGCGGACCTCGTCGACACCCTCCATGAAGTGGGGGAACTCCTCGAACTGCGTCCACTGGTCGTACGCGGTGTGCAGCGGGACGTCGACGTCGATCGACTGCTTGACCATGCTCATGGTGGCTCTGCTCCTCCCGATCGCCGGCCGAACCATCGGCAGCCCGGCCCCACGGGGCGCCTGCCCGGCCCCGGTGACCTCATGCCCGTCGCGCCGCCCGGTCCTCCGACGGCGGGCAGGTGATCCGCCCGCTTCCGACGCTCCGTCACCCGGAGGTCCTGGTGACCGCCACCCTCCGGTCAGGGCAGTGCGGCGCCGCCGGTGGCGTCCACCACGCAGCCGGTCAGGCAGCCGGCCTCGGCCGAGGCCAGGAACACGTACACCGGTGCCATCTCGGCAGGTTGGGCGGGCCGGCCCAGCGGTGACCGCTCACCGAAGGAGGCGACCTGCCCGGCCGGCAGGGTGGCGGGGAGGAGGGGCATCCGGCCGGACCGTGGGCCACCGCGTTGACCCGGACACCCCGGGGCGCGAGTTCGCGGGCCAGGCCCTGGGTGAAGGTGACGATCGCGCCCTTGCTGGCCGCGTAGTCCAGCAGGTGCGGTGTGGGCCGGTGCACCTGGACGGAGGCGGTGTTGATGATCGAGGACCCCGGGCGCAGGTGGGGGAGCGCGGCCTGGCAGAGCCAGAACATCGCGTAGACGTCGGTCTTCATCACCCGGTCGAACCGGTCGGTGCTGATCGCGGCGAGACCCTCCTCCTCGGCGGGCTGGTAGCCGGCGTTGTTCACCAGCACGTCCAGGGCGCCGAGTTCGGTGACGGTGCGCCCCACCAGCTCCGCGCAGAAGCCCTCCTCACGGACGTCGCCCGCCACTGCCACGGCCCGCCGCCCGGCCTCCTCGACCAGCCGTACCGACTCGGCCGCGTCCTCCTGCCCGTCGGCGGGGTGGCAGAACAGCACGTCCGCACCCTCTCGGGCGAAGGCCAGGACCACCGCGCGGCCGATCCCCGAGCCCCCGTCGGTGACCAGGGTGACCCGCCCGGCCAGCCGCCCGGTGTCGCGGTAGGTCCGCTCGCCGTGGTCGGGCACCGGGTCCATCCGATCGCTCGGCCCCGGGTCGGTCCGGCCCTGCGGCGTGGACTCCGGCCTCGGGTACCGCCGGGCCGGATCCTGCGGGACGCTCCGGTCGCTGCTCATGGGACTGCCTCCGCCGTGGGTGTCGGGAACCGGCCGCCGGGCGCCTGCCCGGACGGGAGCGGTTCACCCCGGGCGGCGTGCCGGACTGCCACCGGCCGCCGTGACCGACGCCCGCTCCGACCAGCTCGACACCGCCGTCCGGGCGGGCGATCGCGCACCGATGTTTCCGAGCCGCCGATCCGGAAACGCGCCGGGCATGGACATCAACGACTTGGCAGTGCAGACCCAACTCGCCGGGGCCGGCGGCAGCGCGCTGTGGCTGATCCTGGCCGGGGTGCTGATCGTCATCGTGATCCTGCTCGGGTTCGTCCTGGGCCAGCGCCGAAAGGACCGTGAACCGCCGCCCAGCGGCCTGCACAGGCGAGGAGACCGGCACTGACGGGCCGAGCTCCAGACCCTGTCCGCCCTGGTCCGCCGCCCGTACGACGGGCGGCGAACCAGGGCGGACAGGCGGGTGCCACGCCGCGGGTCGGTGCAGGGCTCACCAGTAGTGGTTGCGGCCACCGACCGCGTGGCCCAGCGCTCCGGCGATCCACAGCACCAGGCCGATGACGACGAGCACCAGGCCGATCGTCCACAGGACCGAGATGCCGGTGACGAATCCGATGACGAGCAGGAGTACCCCAAGGATGATCATGAGTGCCTTCTCCGGTCGAGGACGTGCCGTCCGTCCCCCCGTTGGTGGGTGCCGTCCGCCGTCAGGGCAGGGGAGTGGCGGGGAGGCAGGTGTGGCCGCTCGGCCCGGTTGCGGTGGCCAGCACGTGGGCGATGCCGTCCGCGATGTCGACCCGCAGGGCCCCGGCCTCGAAGACGGGCCGGCCCCACTCGCTGGTCTCGCCGGTGGCGTGGACGATCACCGCCTCCTGCGGACGGTGCGAACCCGGCAGGCCCGGCAGGGTGATCACGTAGCGCATCGGGACGTCCACGGCCGTCACCGCCTGCGCGACGGGTGACGCCCGGCGGTACCGGCGATGAGGTGGGGTGAGGGTGCGTCCCACCGCTGTCCGGCACCGGGGAGACGGGCGTGACCCCGGCACGGGAGGCGGTGCACCCGCCGGTGCTCGTGAGGGGCTCGTGCGGCGGAGCTCGCTCCGTGGGCCGGGCTCGTCGGCTTGGACATGGTCGGGACCCCCTGTCTGAGGGGAAAAGCGGTCCGCTCGCAACCTGCCCGACTTCGCCCGCTCCAATCAGACCGACAGTGGCAGGAGCCCCACGCTCCCGCTCAGTGCCCGGCGGCCCGCCTCGTCCCGACCGTGGCCGACGCGCTGCTGCGACCCGCGCCCGTCCGTGCCGCCGGCGCCGACCGCGCACCACCGGGCGCGGACGTGGTGGACCTGCTCGCCGGCGCCTTCCTCCGACGGTCCTGCCGCGCTCACCGCCGCCTGCGGCGCAGCACCGCGACCGGCAGCAGCACCCAGCACACCCCGAACCAGGCCGCCACGCCCCCGGCGATCATCCAGGCCGCCCAGCCCAGCCCGGCGACCCGCAGCAGCAGGAGCAGCGCCGCGCAGACGGTGACGGCCAGCAGCATCAAGCCGATCGCGACCAGCCGGGCGGCGGCATCGACCATCCGTGCCTTGACGTGCTCCCCGGCCAGCAGCCGGTGGTAGGAGACCGGGGCGATCAACGCCCCGACGGAGAACGCCCCCAGCGTCACCACCGTCGCGTACAGGACCCGCTCGAACCCGTCGATCGTCGCGAAACGCGGGGTGAAGGCCACCGTCAGCAAGAAGCCGAACATGATCTGGGCACCGGTCTGGGCGATCCGCACCTCCTGGAGCAGGTCGTTCCACCGGCGGTCCGCCCGTTCCTCCGCCGTCTCGTCCCGCCCGTCGTCACGGCCGCCCGGCTGCTCCGCCACCGGACTCTCCGCTCTTCCCCGGCAGGCGCCCGGCCGAGTCCACCTGCCAAGCGCCCTCGGCGGCGGTGGCCGGGATCTCGGCCCACACCGTCTTGCCACCCGGCCGGGTCCGGGTGCCCCAGCTGCGGCTGAGCAGTTGCACCACCTGGAGGCCGTGCCCGCCCGGCCGTCCCGGAGAGGGCGGTCTCCGGCGCGGGAGTCCGGGGCCGGCATCGTCCACCTCGATGCGCAGCGCCCCGTCATCCAGCACCGTCAGCCGCAGCACACCGGGCCCGCCGGCGTGCAGGGCGGCGTTGGCGACCAACTCGGCCGTCACCAGCACGGCGTCCTCGCGGACCAGTTCGGGTACCGCAGGCACGGCCAGAGCGCCGTGCACCCTGCGGCGCGCGACAGTGACCGGTTGGGAAACGCCCTTCAGGTCGACCTCCACCGGCCGCACCGAGGGCGTTCCGGTCTGTCGGGATGACGCCGTGGGATCCGAAGCCACCTGCTCTCACCTCACCCGGGCTCTCGCTGCTGCCGCGCTCGGCTGCCGCGCTCGCGCTTCGTCCGTGCTCACTGCATGCCGTGCGCCTGCCCAGCCGAGCCCGGTCCATCCCCGGAGCGGCCACCGGGTAGGCACATCATCCGGCCCGGAGTGGTTCCCCGCAGCCCAACCGGGCAGGAGGAAGGGGTGGGGGGCCTGTGGAAGGAAGACCTGATGGCAGCCGACACCGTCCCGAACCCGGCCCCCGCGAACCCCGCCCCCGCGAACCCCGCCCGCGCGAACCCGGCCCTCGCCGACCCGCGCACGGCCAGCACCGGTGACGCCCGCGAGCTGTCCAGGGAGCTGTTCCGGCGCCTGGCGGAGGCCGAGCCGGGCAGCGAGACGTACTCCTACGTCCGCGGCACCCTGATCGAGCTCAACATGTCGCTGGTGCGCTTCGCCGCGCGCCGCTTCCGCAGCAGCCACGAGCCGATGGAGGACATCCTCCAGACCGGCATGGTCGGACTGATCAAGGCCATCGACCGCTTCGACCCGGACCGCAACGTCGAGTTCACCACCTTCGCCCTGCCGACCATCCTCGGCGAGATGCGCCGCTTCTTCCGCGACACCACCTGGGCCGTCCACGTCCCGCGCAGCCTGCAGGAGGCCCGGCTCGCGGTCGCCCAGGCCACCGACGAACTCGAGCAGACCCTCGGCCGTCCGCCCGACACCGCCGAACTGGCCGAACGCACCGGCCTCACCGAGGAGGGCGTCGCCGACGGCATCGCGGTGGCCGTCGCCCGCACCGCCGGCTCGCTCGACGCGCACGCGCCCGGTGAGGAGGAGGACGAGCATCCCGGAGCGGTCGACCGGCGCCTGGGCGAGGTGGACCCGTCCTTCGTCACGGTCGACGACGTCCTGTCGCTCAAACCGCTGATCGCCGCCCTGCCGGAGCGCGAACGGGCCGTTCTCGCCCTGCGCTTCACCGGCGACCTCACCCAGGCCGAGATCGGCCGACGCCTCGGACTGTCCCAGATGCACGTCTCCCGTCTCCTCAGCCGCACCCTCACCGACCTGCGCGCCGCGCTCACCGGCTGAGGCCGCCCGCCCGGCCCGGCGGCCCGGTTGTCCAGGGCGGCTCGTCACCCTTCCTACGGAGAGAGGCCCGCTCATGCCGGCACGTTCGGGAGTCGCCTTCCGAGCGAGCCGGGCGGCGGGCCGCCGCAGGTCGGCGTCGGGCGGGGGTCAGGCACTTCCGCCGTGACGGTGGCCGCTCCCCGACGTGTGACGGCCCGGGTCGGTGATGGCGTACTCGGGTCCGTCACTCTCGGTCTTGAGCTCCTCGTGGGCCGGCGGCGGAGCGCCCTCTGCGGTCATCCGCGCTTCGGGAGTCTCGGACGGTCCGCCGTCGCCGGCCGGGGCTCCCACCGTGGCGGGCCGCTCTGCCGTCGCGCGGGCGTCTGCCATCGGCTGGGCGTCGGCCGAGCGGTGGGCGAGGTGCCCACCGAGCGCGCCGGCCAGGGCCACCACGCCGTTGCCCGCCAGGCCGTAGCCGATGCCGGTCAGGTGCTCGCCACGGCGTCGGGCGCGCAGGGACCGGAGCTGGAGCACGGCGGCGGTCAGGGCGGATGCGGCGTGCACCAGGCCGGTGCGGCGTTGCTCGCGGTCGAGCCCGGCCCAGTCCAGCCAGCCGGCCCACAGTGCCGGGGGCACCCCGGCCAGACCGAGCGCGGTGAGGCGCCGGGCGGCCACCGGCGAGCCCCCGGTGAGGTCCAGCACGCTCGCGGAGAGCCAGCAGCCGAGCGGGAGTTGGACCAGTGCGGGGTGGAGCGGGTGACCCAGCCAGGAGCCGCGCAGCAGGCCGCGCGCCCGGCCCGGCGGCAGGCCGTCCACGAGGTGCTTGACGCGGTCGGCGATCGGATCCAGAACGGGCCAACGCGCGGGCGCGTCCAGCCAGCCGGGCAACGGCGAGACGGGGGTGGTGCGAACGGTGTCCATACCCCTGCGTCTGGCCTGCTCCACGCGTACGAAACGAGACCGGGCGAGCCGGGGCACCGTGCTGTGGACCGCCGACGTTTGCAGGGCCGGCGGCAACGCGCGGGAGGTGGCACCGAGGACGGTGCCTCCGTCCCCGCAGGCGCTCCTCCCGACAGCAGTGAGCGACGGCAGCCGGCGGTGGCCGCCGTGCCCCGCCCCTCACGTGCACTTCGGTCGGGCACCCGGCCGGGCGCCGGCCACGGGCTGCTGCTCGTGCTTCGGACGTGATCCCCGCAGCGCGGCCATCGCCTCCTCCGGTTCGCCGCTCCTCTGCGCCTTGCCCGCCCGAGTGCGCCCGGACGCCGGCCGGGGCCGTTTCCGCCGGCCGCCGGCGGGCAGGCGCATCACCCGACGACAGTTCGGAGTTTCCCATGCACGGGACGAGCGCGTCGCGGGTCACGAGGACCCGCGGAGGCCTGCGGTTCGGCGTCGAGGAGGAGTTCCTGCTCGTCGACCCGGTGAGCCGCCGTACGGTGCCGGCCGCCCCGGAGGTGCTGCCGTCGGCCGCGCGGCGGCTGGGTTCCCGCGCGCAGGCGGAGTTCCTGGCCACCCAGGTGGAGGCCTGCACCAGACCGGTGCTGACGGCCGGTGACCTGAGTGCCGAACTCGCCGCCACCCGTGCCGCGTTGACAGCCGCGGCCGGTGCCGCAGGCTGCCGCCTCGCAGCCCTGCCGCTACCGGTCCTGCCGAGCCACCACCCCCTGCCCGTCACCGAGGCCCCGCGCTACCGTCAACTCGCCGCGCACGTGGGCGGAGTGGCCGACCAGGTCGGCGGCGAACTGTGCGGCTGCCACGTGCACATCGGTGACCTCACCCGCGCCGAGGCCCTCGCGGTGAGCGCCGCCGCGCGGCCGTGGCTGCCCGTCCTCCAGGCACTGAGCGTCAACTCGCCCTACTGCGAAGGAGATGACGTCGGCGCCGCGTCGACCCGGGACCTGCGCTACGCGGCCTGGCCGACCCACGGGCCCGCCCCGGTCCTCGACGAGGAGGGCTACGAGCGGACCGCACGGCGGCTGGTCGAGGACCGGGTGGTCCTCGACCGCAAGATGATCTACTGGTACGCCCGGCCGAGCGAGCACCTGCCCACCCTGGAGTTCCGCTTCGCCGACACCAACCCCGACACCGGGGCCGTCCTGCTCCTCGCGTGCCTCCTGCGCGCCCTCGTGTACGTCCTGCTCGGCGACGACGGCCCCTCGGCCGCCGGGTCGGCGACCTGGCAGCCGTCCCCGGCCGACTTGCGCGCGGCCCACCGCGAGGTGGCCCTGCACGGCCCGGCCGCCCGGTGCCCGCACCCGTTCGACGGCACCCCGCGTCCGGTCACGGAGCTCCTGGAGGACCTGCTCGTGTTCGCCGGACCGGGGCTGCGGTTCCACGGCGACCACGCGCTCGCCCACGGGCTGCTGCGGCGACTCCGCACGGACGGCACGGGTGCCTCGCGCCAGCGCGCGGTGTACGCCCGCCGCGGGTCACTGGCGGACGTCGTCGACGAGGTGGTGGCGGCGACCGCCGCCGGAGCACGGGGTGTCCCCGCTCCGGTGCGCTCCGGATGACGTCTGCGCTCCTACCACCCACCGTGCTGCGGGGGCGGGAGGTCAGCGGGGGAGCGGTCCCTCCCGGAGACGGTGGTCGACCGAGGGTCAGACCCACCGGCTGGGACCCGAACCCGTGCCGCCCGCCGCGTCTGCGGGCCCCAGCGCAGGGCGCTCGCCGACTGGTGGACGAGCCACCAACTGGTCGGCGTGAAAGCCCGGTTGGTCATGATCGGCGCGGCGCTGCGCGCGCTCACCGTCGGGTGCTGCCCGCTCCCGCTCCCTCCTACTGCCGCACCTGGCGCTGGACAGCGCCGTCGCGGACGAGCTCTCCACGGTGCACCCGGTCCTCGCGGAGGCGTTCGGTGGCGGTGACCGCCGATGAGTGCCGGCGGCACACACCCGGGTGACGGCGGGGCGGACCAAGCGGCCCTCCTGCTGACGACCAGTGAAGTGGCGAGCAACGCCTGCCCGCACGCGTAGGCCCGTACGGACCGCTGCTGTGGCCGGAGCGGCTCGGTGCTGCGGGTCGGAGTGGTCGATGCCGGCGTGTGGCCTCCCGCGCTGCGCGCTGGCTCGCTGTCCCGGCTGGGCGGGTACGCTCTGCGGGCGGTGGATCAGTTTGCGTGCAACGAGGGGGTCACCCGGGTCGCCCGTGAGGTCGGGGCCCATCGCCCTGCTCGCTGAACTCGACCACGGGACTCGGACGTTCGCCCTGGATGCCCTGCCCACCGTCCGTCCGATGCCTGCCGTCCGCCATCGCACCGTGCGTCGTGGCGGCCTGCGGCCCGGGCCGCCCTCCCGCTACTGCCGTTCCCGGTCTGACCCGGCCAGAAGCCGGGCAGCGATCCGGTGGCCCCGGTGCCGGGGTGGACACCTCGCCCCGTAACGCCCACGAAGGAGCCGGCCTGCACCCTTCACCTGCCCCGCCCATCCCCTCATCGGATCGGCGCGAGCCCCTACGTCCTCCCCAGGCCGAAGGTCGTTGTCACAGCCCTCTGAAACAATCCGGAAGGGCCATCAACAGGCCGGTAAGGCAAGCAAGTTGACGGTTTCACCGGATCGTGTGGCATGTGCGGCGACACGCCGACCACGCCCTGCCTGAGCCCCTACGGTGAGGACCTCCAGCGAGGCGGACCCCACCCGGCGTGCACCCGGGGAGCGGTCCGCCGCGCCCGCAGCCGTCCCACTCCACTGCCGACCTCCGCTCATGAGGAGACCTGCGTGCCGCCGTCCTCCGACACCATCGCCACCCGTGAACGGGCCGTCCGTCTGCCCGAAGCGGCCCTCCGCCGGATCGACGCCGACCGCACCCGGGCGGGCTGCGCACCTGCGGACTCGACCGCACCGCTCTCCGGTCGCCTCCCCGCTGTGCCCGCTCCTGCGCCCTGACCACCACCGCCACCACACGCCGCCTCCCGCACCCGGCAGCCGTCTGGAAGGACGACCCCGTGACCGACACCCCCTCTCCCGGCACCCCTTCTCCCGGCACCTTCGACTCCGCCCTGGTCCGTCCGGCCCGGCCCGAGGACGCCGAGGAACTGCTGCGCCTGCGCGCCGAGCTCCACTCCGGCCTCGCCACCCCCGAGCCCTGGCACGCCGCCTTCCCCGCCGCGATGCGCGAGCGCCTGGGCACCGACCCCGGCCTGCACGCCTTCGTCTCCGACACGGGTGAGGGACGGCTCGCCGCGTGCGCGATCGGCCTGGTCTACCGCGCCTACGAGGGCCCCCTCTACACCGGCGGTCTGTGGGGCCGGGTCCACTCCGTGATCACCGACCCGGCCCACCGCCGCCGAGGCCACGCCGAAGCCGTCACCCGCGCCCTCGTCACCGCCCTCCAAGGGGCCGGCTGCGCCTCGGTGGAGCTGAACGCCACCGACGACGGCCTGCCGCTGTACGAGAAGCTCGGCTTCACCCCCGCCGCCCACTACCTGACGCTGCGCCGGCCCCTGGACGGAGGTGCCGCGTGAAGGAGACCCGCGCCGAGGGGACCGACGCCCCCGACGAGCCCTCGCCCAGCGAGCAACTGCTGTTCGGCGGCCGGATGCGCTACGACCAGGGCTGGGCCCGCCACGAAGCCGCCGGGGTCCGGAGCG
Organism: Kitasatospora sp. NPDC096147; assembly: GCF_044763225.1. Lineage (NCBI taxonomy): Bacteria > Bacillati > Actinomycetota > Actinomycetes > Kitasatosporales > Streptomycetaceae > Kitasatospora > Kitasatospora sp. NPDC096147. The sequence goes on from NZ_JBIWFX010000004.1 coordinate 59,596, forward strand.
GCATCCTCGCGGTCGCCCGGCAGGTCCCCGGGATGCTGCGCCTGTCCTGGCGGCTCGCCGCCCGCGCGGACCGTCCCGCACTCGCCGTGGTGGTCGCCTCCGAGGTCGGCCGCGCGGTCGCCGCCGGTGTTGCGCTGATCGCCGTCAGCGCCGCCCTGGCGACCCTGTTCGGCGCCACCGGCGACACCGGGCAGACCCTGCGCGCCGTGCTGCCCGCCCTGCTGGCGGCCGGGGCCGCCACCGGCACCGGAGCCGTGCTGGCCGCCCTCTCCGCCTGGGCGGAGGAGCGGATGACCCCGCGGATCGAACGCACCGTCACCCTCACCCTGCTGGAGCGCGCCTCCCGGGTGGAGCTGGCCGCGCTGGAGGACGCCGACTTCAACCGCCTGCTGGAGAGCGCCCGCTTCGGGATCAACTCGGTGGGCCGGATGATCAGCGAGTCAGTGCGGATCCTCAGCACCGCCCTCTCGATGGTCGCCACCGGCGGCGTCCTGCTCACCCTCTCACCGCTGCTGCTGCCCCTGCTGGTGCTGATCGCAGCCCCCAGGGCCTGGGGTTCCGTCATCACCGCCCGTCGGCGCCGTCGCTCCGTCATGGCCTGGCTGCAGCACCTGCGTGCCTCCGCGCTGATCGCCCAGCTCCTCACCCAGACGCACACCGCCGCCGAGATCCGCGTCCACGCCGTCGGCGACTTCCTGCTGCGGCACTTCCGCCAGATGGCGCTGGCCTCCGAGGCCGAGCAGGCCCGCCTCGCCGCCGCCTCCGTCCGCACCGGCCTCGCCGCCGCCAGCGCCACCGGGCTCGCCTCGGTCGCTACCTTCGCCGCCCTCGGCTGGATGGTGGCCACCCACCACCTGACCCTCGCGGCGGCCGGCACCGTCGTAGTCGCGGTGCGGACCGGCGCCGCCAACATCGGCACCCTGCTCGGCAGCGTCAACAGCCTGTTCGAGGAAGCCCTGTACGTCGGCGACCTGCAGACCCTCGACACCGAGGCCGCCGCCCTCGCCATCCCGACGGGCGGCCACCGCCTACCCGAGCGCCCCGCCGCGATCCACGTCGAGGACGTCACCTTCACCTACGCCGGTCGCACCACCCCGTCGCTCGACAAGGCCACCCTGACCATCCCGGTGGGCAAGATCGTCGCGTTCGTCGGCGAGAACGGCGCGGGCAAGACCACCCTGGCCAAGCTGTTGGCCGGCCTCTACCTGCCCGACAGCGGCACCATCCGCTGGGACGACGTCGACACCGGCCCGGGCGCCGACCGGGACCAGCAGTTCGCCTCCACCGTCCTGCTGCCGCAGGACTTCTTCCGCTGGCCGCTCACCCTGCGGGCCATCGTCACCACCAGCCGCCCCGAACACCACGACGACGACCAAGTCCTGTCCGCCGCAGCCGAGTTCTCCGGACTCCAGAAGCTGATCGACCGCCAGCAGAAGGGCTGGGACACCCTCGCCGGCAAGGGCTTCGAGGGCGGCGTGGACTTCTCCGGCGGGCAGTGGCAGGGCATCGGCACCGCCCGGACCCACCTGCGCGCCACCACCGTCGGCCCCGACGGCCGGCCCCCCTTCCTGGTGATCGCGGACGAGCCGACCTCCGCCCTCGACCCGGCCGCCGAGGTACGGGCCTTCGACAACCTGCGCGAACTCGCCGATCTCGGCCAGACCGTGATCCTGGTGACCCACCGGCTCGCGGCGACGGCCACCGCCGACCTGATCTACGTCCTCCACGAGGGCCGGGTCGTCGAACACGGCAGCCACGCCGACCTGATGGCCGCCGAGCCGCCCACCCGCTACCGGACGAACTACCTGCTCCAGGCCTCCCAGTACGACCACGCTCCGATCCCCGACCAACGCGCCGCCGCCGACGCCCGAGCCGCCGACGGCATCCCGGGCAGCACGGTGAAGGGAGGCAGTCCGGTGTGACCTGCGCACCTCCGTCGGGGCCATGAGGCACCGGCGGTGCAGCCGGGATGCCCGGGTGGCGGAGCGAGGGCGGCCCGGACCGGCCGGACGCCCTTGCGCTTCGAGGCCCTGAGCCTTCTCGTGCTCACCTCATCTCCCCTCACCACCAAGCGAGTTGGGTGAACCCCCGATGACGGTTCGTCACCGGCGCGGTCGGCGGCTGCACCTGGCCCTCGCGGGTGCCCGCCGTTCATACGGACCGGTGGAGGCGGTGCTGCATCCGGCCCACCAGGCAATTCGATTTCCGATGCGCCGCCCGGTGCCGTACTGTTGGGTTCACCGACGCGGGGTGGAGCAGCTCGGTAGCTCGCTGGGCTCATAACCCAGAGGTCGCAGGTTCAAATCCTGTCCCCGCTACCACGACCGGGGCCGGCACACATCGTGTGCCGGCCCCGGTGTCATTCGGGCCCGGCCGAGTGCGGAACCGGTTGCCGCTGACACTGCATCCCAGCAGCGCTGCCCTCGGCGCAGCGGCCTACCCCGTCCTTCCCCACGATCACGCCACCCAGCTCTCCACCGCCGGCCGCGACGGCACCGTTCGCGCCTCCGGAAATCCGCCCCCGACCTTCGAGTTCACCGGTATCTCGGTGGGCATTCCGCGAAAGATCACCGGGCACAGTTCGCTGACGACCACTCAGCCATATCGGCACCCGGACCGCCGCTCGATCGAGCTCCCGGGTCAGCAGGCACGCAGTTCCCACTTCGCGGCCGACCGTACCGGGGCCGGATCGGTCGTTGGTCCCTAGCTGGTCCCCACGGAGCCTGGAGTACGCCGCCTACACATCGTCAGGTGATCAGCCGTCACGACACGAAGAAGCCCGCTGACCTGGATCTCTCCAGTTCAGCGGGCTTCCGACATCGCTGTCGGGACGACAGGATTTGAACCTGCGACCCCTTGACCCCCAGTCAAGTGCGCTACCAAGCTGCGCCACGTCCCGTGGTCCGAATGCCCCTGCCTCGCGACTTCGGCTCTCCGACCTCGTCCCCGGTCTCCCGGCGACGTGGAAAACAATACAGCACCGGGAGGGGTGCTCGCTGCCAGGTTTCCGGGGACGCCGGTGGTGGTGCCGCGCAGGTCAGGGGGTGGGGTGGCGGGCGTCGTAGCGGAGGAAGGCGGGGCGGCGGGCGGCGAGGAGGAGGACGGCGGCGATGCAGGCGAGGCCGCCGATGAGGAGGGCGGTGGTGGTGGAGGTGAGGGAGGCGGTGGTGCCGGCGAAGAAGTCCCCGAGGCGGGGGCCGCCGGCCACCACGACGATGAAGACGCCCTGGAGGCGGCCTCGCATGTCGTCGGGGGCGCCGACCTGGAGGATGGTGTTGCGGAAGATCATGCTGACCGAGTCGGCGCAGCCGGCCACGGCGAGTGCGATCAGGCCGAGCCAGAGGTGGGTGGTGAGGCCGAAGGCGGCGATGGCGAGGCCCCAGGCGGTGACGCCGGCCACGATGGCGGTGCCGTGGTGGTGGACCCGGGAGATCCAGCCGGAGAACAGGGCTCCGGCCAGGGCGCCGACGGCGGGGGCGGCGACCAGCAGGCCGACCGTGCCGGGCCCGCCGGCGTAGACCGAGACGGCGATGGCCGGGAAGAGGGCCCGGGGCGAGGCGAAGATCATCGCTATCAGGTCGGCGACGAAGCTGGTGCGCAGGTTGGGGCGGCTGCGCAGGAAGCGGAGGCCGTCGAGCACCGAGGCGCGCTTCCTGGCGGCTGACGCGCCGTCACCGGGCAGCATCGCGGGCAGCCGCCACATCGCGTAGAGGATGGCGCTGAAGGCGACGGTGTCGACCAGGTACGCGGACTGCACCCCGAAGGTGCTGATCAGCAGGCCGCCGATCATCGGGCCGACGGTGGTGCCGAGGTTCATGCTCATGCTGCCGAGGGCATTGGCGGCCGGGAGCTGGTGGGCCGGCACCAGGCGGGGGATCATCGCCGAGCGGGCGGGGGAGCTGAGCGCGAAGAAGCCGGCCTGCACCGCGACCATCGCGTAGAGCAGCGGGACGGAGCGCAGGTCGAGCAGGGCCTGGACGGCGAGCACGGCGGAGGTGAGGGCGAGGCCGGTCGAGCCGAGCAGGCCGAGCAGGCGGCGGTCCACGGTGTCGGCGATGGCCCCGCCGAAGAGCCCGAGGACGATCAGCGGGACGAGCGAGAAGAGGCCGACCAGCCCGGTCGCGAAGGTGGAGTGGGTGAGCTGGAACACCTGGACCGCGACCGCGACCGCCGTCATCTGCTGGCCGACGGCGGAGACCACCTGGCCGGTCCACACCCGCCGGTAGTCGGGGTGTTCGCGCAGCGGGCTGAGGTCGGCGAAGGCGAGCTTCCGCAGCCGCTGCCACCGTCCGCTCGGGGAAGGACTCGGGGGAGGAGCGGAGACCGACGGCGAGGCGGGCGAGGGAGCGCCCGGCGGATCGGAGGGTTCGTCAGGGGGCGGCGGCGCAGTCCGCAGCGCGGGCTGGGCAGGCTGCGGGGGCGGCGGAGCAGGCTGCGAGGCAGGGGAGGTGGGATGCGTGGTCACGCGCTTCATCCTCACCCACCCCGCAGCCCGTGAACGAACGGATTTCGCCGGTGTGACGAGGTCCGCCGCCGAGGCGGTCGGACTCGCCGCTACCTCGCCGTCACTTCGTCAGGACCTGCTTCTCGCCCGCCTCGACCACCAGCGGCAGCCGGTTCCCGGGCGGCGGGAACGGGCAGATGAAGTGGTCGGCGAAGGCGCACGGCGGCAGGTAGGCGCGGTTCAGGTCGAGCACGGTGCGGCCGTCCGCATCCGGTGCGGGCAGGGTGATGAAGCGGAAGCGGTAGCTCTCCCGGCCGCTGCCCGCGTCCGCGATCACGCCGCTGAGCTGGTCGCCGGCCCGGCTCACGGTGAGGGTGTGCTCCTCGCCGGCCAGCTGGAAGGCGATCTTCCCGGTGGTGGCGAGCGGGCGCTCCCGGCCGTCGGCGTTCTCCACCAGCACGGCCTCGTCCTGCTCGAACGGGGTGAAGACGGCCGGTACCGCCCAGTCCGGCGAGTACGGGAAGGCGGAGATCCCGGCGAACGAGCTGCGCCCCTTCGACTCCGGGTCGAAGACCCGAAGCGCCAGCTCGCCCTCGCGCTCGATCGGCACCAGCAGCACCTCGCCGAGCGTCAGCAGGTGGGCGCCGGGGGAGGTGTCGGGGGTCAGCCGCCGGGTGCCGTCCACCGGGCCGGCCCCGCTGTCCGCCGCCGAGCCCTGGACGACCAGGCCGTCGGCGGCCGACGCCTCGACGTGCACCGCCCCGTCCGCCGCCCACCAGCGGCCGGGCAGGCCGGGCAGCTCGGCCGGCTCGGGTTCCAGCCAGTGCGTGGCGGTCAGGGCGAGCGTGCCGTGCGGGGCACTGGCGGCGGCGGCGCGGCGCTCCGTCCAGGTCTGCCACTCCTCGGCGGCGGTGTCGGTCGTCATGTCGGCGTCCTCCTCGGGTCGCCGGTGCCCCGCCCGGTGTACGGGTGGGGCACCGGAGGTCTGTGCCGGTTCCGGGGGTGGCCGGAGTCCGGAGCTACGGTGTGTGTGCCCCCGGTCGAACGCGGCCCATGCCCGGCCTCTTCCACCTGTACACACTCGACACACAGCCGTCACAGAACGGCGGCCCCGGTCAGCCCTTGCGGCTGCTCAACGGGCGGAACAGGCCCTCCTGCATCACCGAGACCACCAACTGCCCGTTCCGGTCGAAGATCTGACCCCGTGCCAGCCCACGAGCACCGTGCGCGATCGGGGACTCCTGCTGGTAGAGCAGCCACTCGTCGGCGCGGAACGGCCGGTGGAACCACATCGCGTGGTCCAGCGAGGCCATGTCGAAGTTCCGCACGCCCCAGAGCGGCTCGACCGGTGCCCGGACGGCGTCCAGCAGGGTCATGTCGCTGGCGTAGGTGAGCGCGCAGACGTGGATCAGCGGGTCGTCCGGCAGCGCACCGTTGGTCTTCAGCCAGACGCCGCTGCGCGGCTCGACCCCGACGAGCTCCTCCTTGCTCCAGCGCAGCCGGTCCACGTAGCGGATGTCGAAGGGCTGGCGGCGGCTGATGAACGGCGGCAGCTCGCCGAGCTTCTGCCCGACCTCGTCCAGCGCGCTCGGCACCTCCTCCGGGCCGGGCACGACCGGCATCGCCTCCTGGTGCTCGATCCCGCCCTCCTCCGGGACGTGGAAGTCGGCGGTCAGGGCGAAGATGCTGCGGCCCTGCTGGATGCCGAGCACCCGGCGGGTGGTGAACGAGCGGCCGTCCCGGATCCGGTCCACCTGGTAGACGATCGGCACGCCGGGCACCCCGGGGCGCAGGAAGTAGGCGTGCAGCGAGTGCACGGGGCGGTCGCCGTCCACCGTGCGCCCCGCCGCCACCAAGGCCTGGCCCGCCACCTGGCCGCCGAAGGTCCGCTGCAGGGCCTCCTCCGGGCTGCGCCCCCGGAATATGTTGAGCTCGATCTGCTCCAGGTCGAGCAGGTCCACCAGCTGGTCGACGGGGGTGCCCATGGGTCACCAGTCCTCTCTCGCCCGGCCCGCTCGGTAGGAACGCCGGACCGGTGCTCCGTTCGTTCTACCGAGAAGTCTGCACACCGACCCGGCATTCCCGCCCTCCCGGTGTCGGACGGCGCCCGGGGAGCGGGCACCGCCCCCGGACGGCGGTCGGGTCACCGGCGCACGACCGTCGCCCGCACGGGTGGTCCCGGCCCGGTCGGACGGCGGCTGAGCGGGAGACGGGGCGTGGGCGGGGCTCAGGCGTCCAGGCGGCGGTACTCCTCCCGGTCCGCCGAGTAGGTGAAGAGCTCGGCGTACCGGCCCCAGTCGGTGGCGGTGGTCAGCTGACGGTCGGTCTGCTCGCCCGTGTAGTGGTGGGCGAGCAGGTCGCGGAAGAAGCCGGCCCGCAGGGTGCCGTCCGCGGACTGGCACAGACTCGCGCTGATGAGCCGGATCAGCGGGACGGTCCGGGCGGCGGTGGCGAAGAGCAGCTTGGAGTCCTGGACGGAGGCGGCCGCGAAGTCGCGGCCGTGTTCGGTGAGGCGCAGCTCGTCGCCGTCGAGCGCCGCGAAGCCGAGCAGCTCCAGGGCGTCGACCAGCGGCAGCAGGTCGTCCGCCTCCAGGCCGAGGTCGTCGGCGAGGTCGGCCAGGTCGCGTCGGCCGCCCGCGTGGGCGATCAGTTCGGCGAGGCCGGAGAGGCCGTCCACCCCGGCGGCCGGGAGGGGGGTGTTGGCGGTGGTGCGCGGGGCCGGCACCGCGGGGGCCGGGGCGGCGTCCCGGCCGGTCAGGGTCCGGTAGACCTGGTCGACCAGGGACTGGAAGGCGGCACCGGAGCGGTCGCGCGAGCGGCCGGGGCCGAGCAGCTCGCCGGGTGCGAAGACGGCGCGGACGGTGCCGTAGGGGCGGGAGCCGAGCACCACGATCCGGTCGGCCATCAGGACGGCCTCCTCGATGTTGTGGGTGACCAGCACCATCGCCCGGGTCGGGAAGGTGCCGGAGGCCCAGAGCTCCATCAGCTCGCCGCGCAGGTTCTCGGCGGTCAGCACGTCCAGCGCGGAGAACGGCTCGTCCATCATCAGCACGTCCGGCTCGACCACCAACGCCCGTGCGAAGCCGACGCGTTGGCGCATGCCGCCGGACAGCTCCTTGGGGTAGGCGGACTCGAAGCCGTCCAGGCCGACCAGGTCGATCGCCCGCCGGGCCGCCTCGGTCCGCTCGGCGGGGGCCACGCCCCGCGCCTCCAGGCCGAGTTCGACGTTCTGCCGCACCGTCAGCCAGGGCAGCAGGGCGAAGGTCTGGAACACCATCGCCGTCCCGGGGTTGGCACCATTCAGCGGGGTGCCCCGGTAGTGGACGCTGCCGGAGCTGGGGGCGGTCAGGCCGGCCAGGCAGCGCAGCAGGGTGGACTTGCCGGACCCGGAGCGGCCCAGCAGGGCGACCACCTCACCGGCCCGGATCTCCAGGTCGATGCCGCCGAGCACCGGCAGCTCGCCGTCGGTGCCGGGGTAGGTCTTGGTCAACTCGACGGTCTCCAGCAGGAGTTCACCGTCGATGGCGGGAGCGGTCGGGGTGGTGGGGCGGCGCGGGCGCAGCAGGTTCAGGTTCACGGGAAGCTCCAGGGGAGGATCAGAGGGCGTAGCGGGTCCGGGCCAGCCGCTGGAGCGGCTGCCAGACCACGCGGTTGAGCACGATCACGTACAGGCTCATCACGGCGACGCCGGCCAGCAGGCGCGGGAAGTCCCCGGCCGAGGTGGCCTGGGCGATGTACGCGCCGAGGCCGGTGGCGGTGAGGGTGGTGGCGCCGAAGGTGACCACCTCGGAGACGATCGAGGCGTTCCAGGCGCCCCCGGAGGCGGTGATGCCGCCGGTGACGTAGGACGGGAAGACGGCCGGGAGGATCAACCGCCGCCAGCGGCGCGGCCCGTGGACACCGAGGTCGTCCATCGCCTCGCGCAGGTCGGCGGGCAGCGCCATCGCCCCGGCGATGGTGTTGAACAGGATGTACCACTGCGCGCCGAGGGCCATCAGCAGCACGCCGCCGAGGTCCAGTGACAGGCCGGTCCGCAGGAAGAACCAGACCGCCAGCGGGAAGAGGAAGTTGGCGGGGAACGAGGCCAGGACCTGGACCACCGGCTGGGCGATCCGGGTGAGCTTCGGCGAGCTGCCGATCCACACGCCGACCGGCACCCAGACCACGGTGGCGGCCAGCACCAGCACCACCACCCGGACCAGGGTGGCCAGTCCGAGCAGCAGCGGCTCGCCGAGCGCGCCCAGGCCGATGCCGGTGTGCAGGTAGCGGCCGAGGTCGTACAGGCCCCAGACGATCAGGGCGCCGGTCACCACCGCGAAGGCCGCGTCCCCGGCCCGGCGGCGTCCGGGGGCCACCCGCAGCGGCCGGTCGTCGATGCCGAAGACCCGCCCGGCCCGGGATGCGGACTGGGCCACGGGGCGCAGCCAACGGGCCAGCAGGCCAGGCCAGTTGGAGCGTCGCAGCAGCTCCAGCACGGCCGAGCGCTGGGGCTCCCCGGCGCCGGACTGCTCGTACTTGAAGCGCTCCGCCCACGCGGTGAGCGGGCGCCAGAAGAGGAAGTTGACCCCGATCACCATCACGGCCATCGCCAGCACCGCCCAGCCGACCTTGCCCAGGTCGCCGTCGGCGATGGCCTGCCCGGCGTAGGAGCCGACGCCGGGCAGGGCGTACTCCTGGCCGCCGATGGCGATCATCTCGGAGGCGACCAGGAAGAACCACCCGCCACCGAAGCTCATCATGCCGTTCCAGACCAGGTCGATCGTCCCGGACGGCAGCTCCACCTTCCAGAACCGCATCCACCGGGTGAAGCCGAACGACCTTGACAGCTCGTCGAGTTCACGGGGCAGCGAGGTCAGCGAGCGGTGGAAGGCGAAGGTCATGTTCCACGCCTGCGAGGTGAAGACGGCGAACACGGCCGCGCACTCCGGCCCGAGCATCGAGCCGGGGAAGAGCGCCAGGAAGCCCGTCACGGCCACGGTCAGGAAGCCGAGCACCGGCACCGACTGGAGGATGTCCAGGGCCGGGATCAGCACCTTGCCGAGCCGGCGGCTGCGCGCGGCGGCGTAGGCGAAGACGAAGGTGAAGAGCACGGCGGCGGCCAGCGCGGCGAACATCCGCAGCAGGCTGCGCGCCGCGTAGTAGGGCAGCTGCGACGGATCGGTGTCGATGCCGAGCTGCTCGCCCGGGGTGAACGAGACGGTGGTGCCGTGGCCCACGCGCAGGGCGGCGTAGAACAGCAGCAGCACACCGGCGGCCACCGTGACGTCGGTCAGGGAGAAGCGGCGGCGGGCAGGCGGATTCGGGGTGCGGAACGACATGGCGGTACGACCTCCACCCGTACCGGGGCACGCGTCGGCGGGCACCCGGAAGGAGGCCCGGGTGCGGGCGGAGTGCGCTGGTGCGGGGAGCTACGGGGAACGATCAGCTGGCAGCGGGGAGGAAGCCGGGACTGGGCGGTTCGGTACGCATGGCTTGCCTCCCCTCGGGATCGTTCGTGTGCACGGCACGGCGTGGAGCCCGTGCCGGAGGTCCCTTCGAGTCTGCCCCGAGGGCGGGCGAATGGGCAAATGGCTTGTCCGCCCGGGCGCGCCGCCTCCGTCCGGGCGCGCCGCCTCCGCCCGGGCGTGCCGCCTCCATCCGGGCGTGCCGCCGCCGTCCGGGCGTGGCGCCTCGGCCCGGGCGTGCCGCCGCCGGCACCCGTAGGAGGGGGCAGTGGCGTCAGTGCTGCCGGGTGGAGCCGAGCGCCCGGGAGACCCGCAGGGCGGCGGCGGCCACCGCCGGGCCGAGCACCCGGACCCGGGCGGCGGTCACCCGGGAGGTGAGGCCGGAGACCGAGAGTGCCCCGGCCACGGTGTCGGTGTGGTCGAAGACCGGGGCGGCCACGCAGCGCACCTCGGGCTCGTTCTCCCGGTCGTCCACCGCGTAGCCCCGGGCCCGGATACGGGCCAACTCGGCCCGCAGCGTGGCGGGTTCGGTCAGGGTGCGGGTGGTGCTGGGCGGCAGGCCGGCCGCCACCACGGCGGCGAAGGCGTCCTCCGGCAGCCAGGCGAGCATGGCCTTGCCGACGGCGGTGCGGTACATCGGGGCCCGGCTGCCGATCCGGGAGGCCATCCGGACGGCGGTCTCGTTCTCCACCTTGTCGATGTAGACCACGTGCGGCGGGTCCGGCACGCACAGGTGCACGGTGCCGCCGACCTCGTGCATCAGCCGGTGCGCCTGCTCGGCCGCCACCGTCCGCAGGTCCAGCCCGGAGAGGTAGGACTGGCCCAGCATCAGGGCGCCCGGTCCGAGCCGGAAGTGGCCGGACTCCCGCTCCCGGCTGAGGAGTTGGGAGTCCAGCAGCGGCTCGGCCAGCCGCAGCACGGTGCTCTTGGAGAGGCCGAGCGCCTCCGCCACCGCGGTCAGGGAGAGTCCGGTGGAGCCGCCCGCGTGGTCCCGGACGTACTCCAGCACCGCGAGTGCCCGGCGCAGCGAGGCGGACTGGTTCCGCTGCGTGACCTCCACCGGCCCTCCTCAGGTGCCCCAAGAAATCCCCATGAACGGCCCATGAACGGACCGTCGGATTCAACGGACCGTACGCCAAGGACCCCGGGCGTACCAGTTACGCGGCACACAGTTTTGCACTGCACAACATTCGCCGGGGCGTCTTGCTGTCGCCCCGGGCGGCTTCCTACCGTCACCGCTCACTGCCCTACCACCGCTCTACCACCTCCCGAGGGGGTTCCGTGAAGCTGTCCCGTCTCGTCCTGTTCGCCGCTGCCGGTGCCGTGTTGGCCGCCTGCGCTCCGGGCACCGCCTCCAGCACCAAGTCGGCCGACCAGCAGACCGGCACCCTCAAGGTCTGGCTCTACGACGAGGCCAACCGGGCCCCGAAGGAGAAGGTGGTCGCCGCCGCCGTGGCCGACTTCAAGGCCGCCCACCCCGGGTCGGACGTGGAGGTGTCCTACATCCCGACCGACGCCGGACCGCGCGCCGAGAAGATGAAGGGCGCCTTCAACGACCCGGCCAGCGCGCCGGACGTGGTCGAGTTCGGCAACACCGACCTGTTCGGCTACGTGGCGGCGGGCGGCCTGGCCGACCTGACCTCCGAGCTGGCCGGCTGGTCCGAGGGCGGCGACCTCCCCGCCGACCTGCGCGACACCGCCGTGGTGGACGGCAAGACCTACGGCCTGCCCTGGTGGCTCGGCGTCCGTGCGCTCTACTACCGCACCGACGTGTTCACCGAGCTGGGCCTGAAGGCTCCCACCAGCTACGCCGAACTCGTCGACGCCGCCACGAAGGTGAGGGCCGCCAAGCCTGATCTGCTGGGCATCGCGGTCGGCGGCAAGTACACCTTCGGCGCCCTGCCGTTCGTCTGGGCGGGCGGCGGTGACCTGGCCGCCAAGCAGGGGGCCAAGTACGCGGCCGCGGTGAACTCCGACGCCTCGAAGGCCGGGGTGAAGGCGTACACCGACCTGTTCACCGACGCCATCTGTCCGGCCCAGCGCTGCGCCGACCTGACCGGCGGCAAGACGGTGGAGGCGTTCGCCTCCGGCACCGCCGGCATGGCGATCCTGCCCAACTCCTCGCGCAGCGCGGTGGACGCGGGTGCGGCCAAGGGCAAGTACGCGGTGGTCCCGCTGCCCGGCCAGGCGGCCGGCTCGATCGCCCCGGCGTTCTCCGGCGGCAACGACCTCGGGGTGCTGAAGTCCACTCAGCACCGCACCCTGGCGGCCGACTTCCTGAAGACCCTGGGCGGCAAGAAGCACCAGCTCGCGCTGTTCGACGCGATGGGCACGCTGCCGACCCTGACCACCGCGCGGGCCGAGGTGGTGGCCAAGGAGCCGTGGCTCAAGCCGTTCACCGACACCATCACCGCGGGCACCAAGTTCGTGCCCAAGGACCAGGCGTGGGCGAAGATCGACGCCCAGGCGGTGGTGCCGAACCTGCTGCAGAAGGTGATCACCGGCAAGGCGGACGTGAACGCCGCCACCGCCGAGGCCGCCGTCGCGATGAACGCCGCCTTCGATGGCAAGTGACACCCTGACCGTCGCGCAGCCGGCCGAGGCACCGGCGCCGGCGCCGACTCCGGCCAGGCGCAAGCGGGTTCTGACCCCGATCTGGCTGCTGCTGCCCGCCGCCGTGGTGCTGGTGCCGCTGTTCGGGTACCCGCTCTACCAGCTCGGCCTGCTCTCGGTGCTGGACTTCGGCCAGCCGCAGGCCAGCGGCGGAGTGCCGGCCGCGTTCGTCGGGCTGGCCAACTACACGGAGCTGCTGGGCAAGTCGCAGTTCTGGGAGGTGCTGGCACAGACCCTGGTGTTCGCGGGCGGCTGCGTGGTGGCCACCCTGGCGGTCGGCGGTGCGCTGGCCGTGCTGCTGACCAGGGTCGGCCGGCGCTCCAAGCTGTTCCTGATGTTCGCCGCGCTCGGCGCCTGGGCCGCCCCGGCGATGACCGGCTCGACCGTCTGGCTCTTCCTGCTGGACACCAACTCCGGTCTGGTGAACGACATCCTGGGGATGGCCGGGCACAACTGGATGTACGACAAGTGGCCCGCCTTCGCGGTGGTCGGCGCCGTCGTGGTCTGGCACTCGTTCCCGTTCGTGATGATCACCCTGTACGCGGGCATCCAGGCCATCCCGGATTCGGTGCTGGAGGCGGCCCGGCTGGACGGTGCCTCCACCTTCACCACCGCCCGGCTGGTGATGCTGCCGATGCTCCGGCCGCTGCTGGTGATCGTGGTGATCCAGTCGGTGATCTGGGACTTCAAGGTCTTCACCCAGATCTACGTGATGACCAGCGGCGGCGGCATCGCCGGCCAGAACCTGGTGCTGAACGTCTACGCCTACCAGGAGGCCTTCGCGGCCTCCGACTACAGCCTGGGTGCGGCGATCGGCGTCCTGATGACGCTGATCCTGCTGGCGATCACCGCGCTCTACATCCGCGCCCTGCGGCGCTCCGGGGAGGAACTGTGACCACGCGGGCCACGCGGAAGGGCAACCGCCGGATCGCCAACTCCCTTGCGGTGCTGGCCGGTCTGGTCACCGTCTTCCCGCTGTACTGGATGGTGCTGTCCGCCCTCAAGCCGGACGGCGAGCTGACCTCGGCGCACCCCCGGCCGTGGACCTGGGCGCCGACCTTGGACAACTTCCGGGACGCGCTCGGGGTGAGCGGCTTCGGCCGGTACTTCCTGAACAGCCTGCTGGTGGCCGTGGTCGTGGTGGTGCTGTCGGCCGGGGTGGCCTTCCTGGCGGCGGTGGCGCTGAGCCGGTTCAAGTTCCGGTTCCGCACCACCGTGCTGGTGATGTTCCTGGTGGCGCAGATGGTGCCGATCGAGGCGCTGACCATCCCGCTGTTCTTCCTGATCCGTGATCTCGGCACGGTGGCACCGGGGTTGGGCCTGTCCACGCTCGGCTCGCTGATGCTGGTGAACCTGGCCTTCTCGCTGCCGTTCGCGGTCTGGATGCTGCGCGGCTTCGTGGCGGCGGTGCCGGAGTCGCTGGAGGAGGCCGCCCGGCTGGACGGCGCGAGCCGGTTCACCATCCTGTGGCGGATCCTCTTCCCGCTGGTGGCACCGGGGTTGGCGGCCACCTCGGTGTTCTCCTTCATCATGGCCTGGAACGACTTCGTGTTCGCCCGGACGCTGATCCTGGACACCGACCACCAGACCCTGCCGGCCGCGCTGATGGTGTTCTTCAAGCCGGACGAGAACGACTGGGGCGGCATCATGGCGGCCTCCACCCTGATGACCCTGCCGGTGCTGGCCTTCTTCGTGCTGGTGCAGCGCCACCTGGTCTCCGGGCTCGGAGGTGCGGTCAAGGACTGAGCCGCCGTCAGCTCACCCCGCGCGGGCGGTACTGGATCGAGATCCGGGGTCCGACCGGCCGGGCGGTCTTGGGCACCGCGTGGTCCCAGGTCCGCTGGCAGGAGCCGCCCATCACCAGCAGGTCCCCGTGGCCCAGCAGGTGCCGCACCGTCGGCCCGCCGCCCCCGGCGGGCCGCAGCAGCAGGGCGCGCGGCTCGCCGACCGAGACGATGGCCACCATCGTGTCGGCGAGCCGCCCGCGCCCGATCCGGTCGCCGTGCCAGGCGACGCTGTCCTCGCCGCTCCGGTAGAGGCAGAGCCCGGCCGAGACGAACTCCTCGCCGAGCTCCTCCCGGTAGTGCGCGTTCAGCCCGTCCCGCATCTGCTCCAGGGCCGGAACGGGCAGTGCCTCCCCGGCGCCGTAGTGCGCCAGCAGCCGGGGCACCGCGACCACCCGTTCGTACATCTCGCGCCGCTCGGCCCGCCAGGGCACCTCGGCCGCCAGCCGTTCGAACACCGCGTCCGCCCCGCGCAGCCAGCCCGGCAGCACGTCCACCCAGGCGCCGTGCGCCAGCTCGGTGCGGCGGAGGCCGTCGAGCGGGCCGGGTGACGGGGGCTCGGTGCCCAGCAGGGACGCTTGGAAGTGCATGCGCCCAGCGTACGCCCTGATTCGAAAAGCTGTTCTATTCCGTACGGCCCCGGCGCGAGACCACGGCAAGCAGGACCCCGGCGGCCAGCAGCGGCACCGCGACGATGGCCGCCAGCAGCATCGGCTCGGACAGTCCGGTCCACGGCAGCCCGCCCCCGGCGGACGGCCCGGGCGGCGGGACGGGAGCCGGTGTGCCGCTCGGCGCGGGGTCGGAGGAGGGGGCGGCCGACGGGCCGGGCGAGGTGTCGGGCGACGGAGTGGGTGACGGAGTGGGCGGGCTGCTCGGCGACGGGCTGGGCGAGGCGCCCGGCGCGGTCAGCTCGTTGCCGACGGCGAGCGTCGCGGCCTGACCGTCCGTCAGCTCGAACGGAGTCCCCAGGGCCACGGCCCGGTCCGCCGCGCCCGTCACCTTGAGCACCGCCGAGGCCGTCACCCCGATCCCGCTCGCCGCGCCGCTCTCCGGCTCGGTCACCGTGCACCGGGTGGCGGCGGTGAAGGTGTGCCGGGGCAGCGCGCCCGTCGTCTCGCCGGGGGCCACGGTCAGCTCGTCGGCGGTGCCGTCCTCGCAGCTCAGCGCCAGCCGGGCGGCGGACGGCCGGAGCGCGGTGTCCCCGGTGGTGGTCTTGCTGACGTCCAGCGTGGCGTACGGCACGAAGCGGTTGGTGAAGCGGCAGACCGGGGTTGGGGCCGCCGTGGTCAGCGCAAGCTCCACGGTGCCGGCGGCCAGGTCGACGGCGCTCGCGCCCGCACCGCAGTCGGCCCCGGCCAGCACCCAGCGGCCGGTGGCGCTCGGAGCGGGCAGCAGCTCCTGCACGGTGTAGGAGTGCGTCGGGCCGACCCGCAGGGCGGTGGCCACCGGGCCGGTGGTGCTGCCGGTCGGGTGGGCGGCAGCGGGCTCGCCGGGGGCGGTGGTGGTCGCCTCGGCGGTCACCGTGCGGTCGCCGGGCCCGGCCTGACGGTCGCTCGGGTGCGGCGTGACGGCGAAGGCGAAGGTGCCGGTGCCGCCCTCGGAGACCTTCTCGATCGCGATCGCGCCGCCGGGCCGGAAGTGGTTGGTGAGCAGGCAGCTGGTGCCACCGGGCGAGGCGATGTCGCGTTCGGCGGTCCAGGTCCCGTTCGGCGCGTCGGGGGTCGGCGGCAGCGTGGTGACGGGCAGTGCGGTGCCGTCGCAGGCGGCGTCCGGGGTCTGCCAGCTGCCGGTGGCGTCGGGCGCCGGGATCCGCTCGCGCAGGGTGTAGCGGCCGGGTGCGGCACCGGCGGCGGAGGCCACCTCGACCGGTACGTCCTCCTGAGCGGTCGTCACCGGGGGGATGGCGATCGGCGGTGAGCCGGGCGGGGTGTCGAGCCGGATGTCGAAGGTGCCGGTGCTGCCGGTGCTCTGCTTCTGGAGCAGGGCCTGCCCGGCGTCCCGGGTGTTGGTGTAGGTGCAGGTGACGTTGTCCCCGGCGGTCAGCCGGATGCTGGTGGTGGCGGCCGAGTCGACCGTCACCCGGCTGGTGCCCTGGCCGCCCTGGGCGTCGCGGATGGTGCAGGACGGCGGGCCGGGCGGCTGCCAGCCGGGGGTGACGCGTTCCTGGAAGGTCCACGGGGCGTCGCCGTCCCGGGTCTCGCCCCGGACGAAGGTGACCGAGCCGGGCTTGCCGGTGTCGGCGGTGAGCGGGAAGTCGTTGACGCCGTCGCCGTTCGAGTCGGCGTAGGAGACGTTCCCCTCGAACCGGAAGCTGCCGGGCCCGTTGGAGCCGGGGGCGAGCTGCTTGACCACGGTGATGGTCCCGGCGCCGGGCGGCGGGGTGACGGCGTAGTAGTAGCAGAACACGTGCCGGGCCCCGGCCGGGAAGGTGACGTACTCGACGTTGTCGCCGTTGATCGCGTCCTGCGAGCAGCGCAGCGCGGCGAAGCCGTACTGGTCCTGCAGCCCGTTCAGCGGCCGGGACGGTGAGCCGCCCTGGACGATCAGGCGGTTCTGCACGGCGGCGGCGGTCTCGGCCTGGTTCAGCTGGACGGTGACGGCGCCGGCCAGGGTGCGGCCGGTCGGGCGGCCCTGGGAGTCCAGCTCGGGGGTCTCGTCCTGGGTGTCGAGGCCGTCCCGGATGAAGCCCCGGACGGTGCTCAACTGGAGGGTGGCGGCGGTCTTCCCGGTGAAGCCGGTGCCGGTGGAGAAGCCCCAGCCGGGCAGTGGCCGGCAGGGCGGCAGCGGGGTGCCGCCGGCCTCCTTCGCGGCCGAGACCGCCTCGGTGCGCGCGTAGTCGGAGTCCGGGCCGAGGTCGCGCAGCGACTCCTGCACGTTGTTCCGGGCCTTGTTGGCCATCACCTGGTCGTAGCGGTCGCAGGCCCGCGCGGCGAACGTGACCGAGAGCGGGGCCGGCGCGCCCGCCCGCACCGCCCCGCTCCCGGTCGCCGCACCCGTGCCCGCCCCCGGCAGCACGGCCCACAGGGCGAGGAACCCTGCTGCCGCCGTGCGGGTAACCGTCTGACCTGCCACCCGCACGAGACCTCCCGAGGACGTACCGGGCGTGAGCCAATCACGCCCGGGGAAGGAAGACGGGGCGGCGCACCGTAAACGGACGAATCAGGACGAAAAGGGTGATGGGTGCACGGGTCTGATGCTCCGTCCGAGGGCGGACTAGTGTGACGGGATGAGCCAGAAGAGCGTGGAGTTGCGGCCGGTGCGGGAGAGCGACCTGCCGGTGCTGGAGCGGTTCTCGACCGAGCCCGAGACGGTCGGCGAGTACCAGTGGCAGGGCTGGGAGGACCCCGGCCGCTGGCGCCGCCAGTGGCAGGAGAACGGCATGCTCGGCCCGAAGAGCGGCCTGCTGATGATCCAGGGCGACGGCGAGCCGGCCGGCTTCGTCTCCTGGCGCGAGGTGGTCTGCTGGCGCGGCTCGTTCTGCTGGAACACCGGGATCTCGCTGATCCCCGAGACCCGGGGCCGGGGCTACGGGGCCCCGGCCATGCGGCAGTTGGTCCGCTACCTGTTCGCCAACACCCAGATGGTGCGGATCGAGGCCGCCACCGAGGTGGCCAACGTCCCCGCACAGCGGGTGCTGGAGCGGGCCGGCTTCAGCCGGGAAGGCGTGCTGCGCAGCGTCGCCTTCCGCAGCGGTCAGTGGTGGGACGGCATCGGGTACAGCGTGCTGCGCGGTGACGAGGGCTGGCAGTCCGACACCTACTGACCCGTCGGACGCCCGACGGCCACCGGACGGCGGGCCGGCCGGTGCGCGGGCTCGGCCGGGCACGGGGCCTTCCACTCCGCAGGTTCGCCACCGGCCGGGGCCGGGCGGCGCCGGGCTCGTCGGTGTACCGGGCCCGCCCGGCTGGAGGATCGCCGGGCCGGGCGGCGGATTCGGCTGCGGCGCGAGGTGCCTGCGCAGGCACGGGCCGTGGGCCGGGCGGGCCTCCGGGCTCGGCAAGGCTCCGGGCTCGTCGAGCTGCGGGCTCGGCGGAGTCGCCGACCGGGCCGGACGGCGGACGGCGGTCCCGGCAGCGCTGGTCTCCCGATGGGCGGTACCGAACCGGGCGGGCTCGGCGGCCGGAGGCCACCGCCGCTCCGCCGCCGGGTACGCGCCCGCCGCCCCGGACCGTGGCGCCGCGTCCCGCCGCTCATGCCGGGCCTCCCCTCAGGGCCGTGGCGGCGGATCCGAGCTGAGCCGGGTGGCCAGCGCGTCCCGGAGGGCGGTGAGCCGGGCGATCTCGGCGTCCAGCAGGGCGAGCCGCCGGTCGACCACGGTGGCGGCGGGGGAGGCGGGCCGGGCCCGGCTGCAACGGACCGGCTGCTCCACCGCGAGCAGGTGCAGCTTGTCCGCGCAGGCCCGGACGTCCGCCACCGTCAGGCCGAGCGCGAGCAGTTCGCGGATCGCCCGGATGCGCGCCAACTCCTCCGCTCCGTACTCCCGTTGGCCGGACGCGCTGCGCTGCGGGGTCAACAGCCCGCGCTGCTCGTAGAAGCGCAGCGCGCGCGGCGTGGTCCCGCCGACCGCCGCCGCGTCGCCGATCCGCATCCGGTCCGCCGTCCGACCGGCCATCCGTACCCCCTCGGTCAGATCCCCACCAGGACGGCCCCCAGGTGGTGACCGTCGATCAACTCCCGCAACGCTCCGGGGGCCCGTTCGATGCCCGGCAGCACCACGTGCGGGAAGGTGATCTCCCCGGCGCGCAGCCAGCCGCCGAACCGCTCGGTCCACTCGGCCGCCACCTCGGGGTGGTCGAGGCCCCGGTAGCCACGGACCGAGACGCCCTGCACCACCAGCCGGAAGCTGTCCAGCGTCACCGGCGCGCTGCCGCCGGCCCGGTCCGCCGCCAGCTGCCCGGACACCGCGCCGACCAGGGCGAACCGTGCCCCCGGACGGGCCAGCCGCACCGCCGCCGCGAGTTGCTCGCCCCCGACGGTGTCGAGCAGGACGTCGATCCCGTCCGGCGCCGCCTTCGCCAACCGCTCGGCGAAGTCCTCGCCACCTCGCAACAGCACGGTGTCATAGCCGAGTTCGGCGGTCAGCCGGTCCGCCTTGGCGGCCGTGGAGGTGGTGCCGATCACCCGGCCGGCGCCGAGCAGCCGGGCGATCCGGCCGGCCAGCGAGCCGACCCCGCCGGCCGCCCCGGTCACCAGGACGGTGTCCCCGGGCCGGACCTCGGCCAGCCTGGTGAGTGCGCCGTAGGCGGACTCACCGGAGGAGAGCTGGGCCACCGGCTCCGGCAGGGCCGGGTCGAGCGGTGCGCAGTCGGCCGCGTCCAGCACGGCGTGCTCACGCCAGCCGGCCAGGTGCGAGACCAGATCCCCGGGCCGCAGCGGGCCGCCCTCCGGGGCGGCCAGCACCTCCCCGACGGCCGGGCCGTACAGCGCGTCCCCGGGGGTCAGCCGGGGGAGCGGGACGCCCGCCGTCTCGCCGCCGATCAGCGTCCGCAGCCCGGGGAAGACCAGGAAGTACCGGTTCCGGAGCAGGACTTGACCGGGGCCGGGCGCGGGGAGCGCCGTCTCGGCGACGGCGAAGTGCCGGGCCTCGGGCAGCCCCTCGGGCGTGCTCAGCAGGCGGACCTCACGGGTGACGGTGGGCAGGACGGGGCTCATCGGCGCGCTCCAGGAGTTCGGGAGCCGCGACGGTAAACCCTGACGCGTGGGTCAGAGGCAAGGCACCCCGCCTTCGCCCCTGCCCCCACGCCCCGTCCGCGCCCCACGCCGCGCCCCCGGCGTCCGCCCTGGCCCCCGGCGTCCGCCCCGCGCCCCGGAGTCCCCGGAGCCGTCTGGCATCCGGACGCCCGGGGCGCGCACCGGCCACCGGGGTTACGCTGCGCCGCATGTCACAGCCCGTCAGACTCCAGATCCGCATCACCACCCGCCCCGGCCACGCCGCCGAGCAGATCGCCGCGTTCGAGCGCCTGGCCCCCGTGGTCCGCGCCGAGCAGGGGTGCCTCCAGTACGACCTGCACGCGGTCGAGGGCGACCCGGACCGCTTCGTCCTGCTGGAGCTCTGGGCCTCCGAGCAGGCGCTGGCCGCCCACGACGTGACACCCCACATGCTGGCGGCCGACGCCGAGAGCCCGGCCTTCCGGGCCGGCCCGGCCGAGGTGCTCCGGCTGTCCGCCGCGCCGCTGGCCTGAACGACCGTCCTCAGGAGCCGAGTTCGGGTGCCCGGTCGGCGTACGGGTTCTTCGGCGCCGGCACCGCCGTCACGCTCAGCACCTCCAGGTGCGGCACGGGCGAGCGGGCGTCCACCGCACC
This sequence comes from Kitasatospora sp. NPDC096147, assembly GCF_044763225.1. Lineage (NCBI taxonomy): Bacteria > Bacillati > Actinomycetota > Actinomycetes > Kitasatosporales > Streptomycetaceae > Kitasatospora > Kitasatospora sp. NPDC096147. Next base: position 80,184 of record NZ_JBIWFX010000004.1, read on the forward strand.
GGCCCGCAGCCGCCCGGTGACCTGCACCCAGCTGTCGGCGGCGGGCGCGTCACCGCTCGCGTGCACCGCCACCCGGAGCGGACGGGCGTCCGCCGCGCAGCAGTTGACGGTCAGCCGGTTCAGGTGCCAGTCCGCCCCGCCACCGCCCCGGCTGACGAACCCGGTGAGCACCACCTGCCGCCCCGCCAGCCCGGTGGCGTCGTGCATGCTGCGCCCGATGAACTCCCGCATCGACAGCGGGGTCAACTCCCTGCCCCGCAGCGTCCGGTAGTCGGCCTGCTCGACCACCACGGCCGCCCCGTCCCGGGAGGCGGTGTACGAGCCGAGCGCGGGCGGCGCGAAGAACAGCAGGGCCAGTGCGGGCGCCCCGAGCAGGAAGGCCACCCGTGGCCCGGCGCCGGGCCCGTGCCCGTGGCCGTCGTCGTCAGGGGAGTGCGCGTGCAGCGCGTGCGGCTCCACCCGGTACGAACCGTCCGCCGCCCGGCGGTGGTTGAGCACCGGCTGCCGCAGCCAGGCCCGTCCCTCCCGGACCAGCCCGACGGCGCCGAGCAGTACCAGTACGGCTCCGGTGACGATCACCATCGGACGCAGCCCCTCCTTCACGTACCGGAGGTAGACCTCGCTGCCGACGGTGATCCGCAGCAGGGCCCCGCCGAGCAGCACGAGCAGCGCGGGGTGCAGGAGCTTCTTCACAGCAGCACGGCTCCGATCAGGATGCTCACCAGCACGGCCACCACGAAGGTGGTGCTCGCGAAGCGGACGGCGAAGGCCCGGCCGAAGGAGCCGGACTGCAGGGCGATCAGCTTGAGGTCCACCATCGGTCCGACCACCATGAAGGCCAGCCGGGCGGTGGGGGAGAAGCCGGTCAGCGAGGCGGCCACGAAGGCGTCCGCCTCCGAGCAGACCGAGAGCAGCACGGCGAGCAGCGCCAGCAGCACCACGCCCAGCCACGGCGAGTCGGCGAAGACCTCCAACACCCCTGGCGGCACGGCCACGTTGAAGGTCGCGGCGGCCATCGCCCCGACCACCAGGAAGCCGCCCGCGTGCAGGAAGTCGTGCTGCATCCCGCGCCGGAACTCCTCCCAGCGCGAGCCGCCGTGGGAGTGCCCGCCCGGCAGCTTCGGCAGCCGCAGCAGGTCCTCCCGGCCGAACCGGACCCAGAGCCAGCCCATGGTCATCGCGGTGGCCAGCGAGGCGGCCAGCCGGGCCGCCACCATGGCGGGCTGCCCGGGGAAGGCGATCGCGGTGGAGACCAGCACCACCGGATTCACGGCGGGTGCCGCGAGCAGGAAGGTCAGCGCCGCCGCCGGGGTGACACCGCGTCGGATCAGGCTGCCGGCCACCGGCACCGACGCGCACTCGCACCCGGGCAGCACCACCCCCGCCACCCCGGCCACCGGCACTGCCAGCGCCGGTCGCTTCGGCAGTGCCCTGGCGAACAGCGAGGGCGGCACGAAGGCCCCGATCGCGGCCGAGACCACGGTCCCGAGCAGCAGGAAGGGCATGCCCTGGACCACGATCGAGACCAGCAGCGTCCGCCACGCCTCCACCACCTCGGCCCGGGCCAGCCCGAGCACCCCGGTGGCGGCCAGCACCACGGCGGCCAGGCCGAGCAGCGGCAGGGCGGTGCGCGGTGGTCGGTCCTCGGTGAGCGGTTCGGCGGGTCGCCGCGCCCTGGTCTGCTGTCCGGTCGTCAATGTCCGCCCCTGCCGTGGAAGCTGCTCGTGGCAGCACGAGGGCCGCCCGGTCGTGGTCCGACCGGTCGGTGGCCGCTCACACTAGGGGATGACAACCATCTTCATCTAGACCTTCGCCCCTGCCAGTCGCTCGGCCCGTCCGGCGTCGTGGTGCAGCGGGATCTCGAAGTGCACGGTGGCCAGGCCGGGCCCGTGCTCGCCGGTGGTGCGGGCGTCGCAGACCTCCACCGCCAGGCTGCGCCAGAACGCCTCGGCGCCCGGAACGTCCACGTTGGTGTGCAGGTAGAGGTGCTGGTAGCCGCCGTCGGCCGCCGCGAACCCGGCTGCCAGGGCGACCAGTCGGCGGGCCAGCCCGTGCCGGCGGTGCCCGGCCCGGACGTACACCCGGAGCAGCTGGGCGGTGAGCCCGGACGGGTAGCGCTCGGCCAGCCAGGCCGGGTGCGGCGGGTGGGCCGGGCCGCGCGAGTGCAGGGCGGTGGTGCCGACCACCTCGCCGTCCTCGGCGACGGCGACGAAGAGCGCGTGCCGGGGGTGTTCCAGGTAGGTCGGGCCGAGGTCGATCACGTCCTGGTGCCAGGCGGGCACGTAGCCGTACCCGAACTCCTGGTAGAAGGTGTCGAGGATCAGCGCGCGGGCTCCGGGCAGGTCCTCGGGGCGTGCGGGGCGTACCTCGTAGGGGTGTTGACGGGTCATCGGATGCTCCTCGGCGGGCTCCACGGGTGGGCGGGATCACAGCGTACATGGAAATGGTTTCCATGTAGCTGTATTGAAAATGAAAACGCGTGTCGAGTACGTTGCTGCCTCACACCGTTCTGCCGGGTGGAAGACGAGGGAGTCCCGTGGCGCATCTGTTGGTGATCGAGAGCTGGGTCGGATCGATGAGCAGGCTGCTGCCCAGGGCCATCGGGGAGGGCGGTCACCGGTTCACCTTCCTGACCAGGGACCTGCACCACTACCTCCGGGCCGCCCCCGGCGACACCGCCCACCCGCTGCTGGCGGCGGCCAACGTGCTGACCGCCGACACCAACGACCCGGCCGTCCTGCTGCCGTACGTCGAACGGCTGCACGGCGTGCTCGGCTTCGACGGGGTGGTCTCCTCCTGTGACTACTACCTGCCGACGGTGGCGCTGGTCGCCGGGCGGCTCGGCCTGCCCGGGCCGTCGGCGGAGGCGGTCGAGGCGGCCTGCCGCAAGGACCTGACCCGGCGGCGGTTGGCCGCCGCCGGGGTGGCCGGCCCCTGGTACGCGCTCTGCCGGGACCGCGCGGAGGCGGTCGCGGTCGCGGCGGAGGCGGGGTACCCGTTGGTGGTCAAGCCGGTGGACCTGTGTGCCGGGATGCTGGTTCGGAAGGTCGCCGACGAGGCCGAACTGCTAGCCGCCTACCGTGAGTTGGACGAGTTCCCGGTGAACGCGCGCGGGCAGCGGCGGGAGCCGGTCGTCCTGCTGGAGGAGCTGCTCACCGGGCCCGAGGTGAGCGTCGAGACGGTCTCCTGGGGCGGTCGGACGGAGGTGGTCGGCGTCACCAGCAAGAGCCTGGGCGGGGCGCCCGCCTTCATCGAGACCGGGCACCAGTTCCCGGCCGCCCTCGATCCGGCGGACGCCGCAGCCGCCGCCTCGACGGCCGTCGCGGCACTGGCCGCGCTCGGCCTGGACCAGGTGGTGGCGCACACCGAGATCAAGCTCACCCCGGCCGGCCCCCGGGTGGTCGAGGTCAATCCGCGACCGGCCGGGAACCGGATCACCGAGCTGGTCCGCCGGGTGGCCGGCCTCGACCTGGCGGCAGCGGCGGTCGACGTCGCCCTCGGCCGGGAGCCGGATCTGACGGTCCGTCCGACCGGGGTGGCCAGCGCCGCCGTGAGCTTCCTGCTCCCGGCGCGGGACGGCCTGTTGGCGGGCGTGGACGGCGCCGAGCAGGTCTCCCGCGACCCCGCCGTGGTCGAGCTGACCGTCGCCGACCCCGGCCGCCGGGTCCGCCGCGCGGTCAGCAACAACGAGTACCTGGGCCACCTGATGACCACCGACACCGAGGGCCCCGGCGCCCTCGACACCGCCGAGCGCCTGCTCGCCCGCCTGACCCCGTGTTACGCCGAAGAGGCGGCCCGGGTATGACCGCGCACCGCACTCCCGCCCTGCCGCCCACGGGCCGGCGCATCCGAGCCGGTGCGCCGCCGGTTGACGGGTCGTCGGTCCCCGGGGCGGGGCACGTCGCGCCGGGCAGCCGCGCGCAGGCGGCGCCGACGGACCGGACGCCGACGAGCACGGCGCCGATGCACGTGGCGCTGGTGGACGCGGTGCCGGTGGACGCGCCGTCGAGCGACGGGCCTGCGGCCCCCGGGGCCGGGCGCGTTGCCGCGCAGCCCCGGTGCGCGGCGGGCGCGTACCCGGCGGTGCAGCGGCTTCGGCCCGCAACCCCCGAGGTCACCCGGCTCGCCGCCGACCCGGAGCCCCCCGCCGCCGACCCGGGGCCCGCCGTGGGCGGGGCTGCCGGGGCCGCCAGGGCTGCCGGGACCGCCGTCGGGCGCCTGACCGCCCGGGTGCTGGCCGGCGGGTACGGGCTCGACCCGGCCGAGCAGCGCGTCGCGGTGGCCTTCGCCACCAGCCAGGCCGTCCGCCACGACGGCCGCTCCGGCGGCTACCGCAACGAGGTGCTCAGCCTCCGGGTCGGCCGGGCCGTCGGCTCCTGCGCGGTCGAGCCGGGGGAGCTACCGCCGCTGGAGGAGTACGTCGGGGCGACCGTCGCCGAGCTCCTCGCGCACCCGCTCGCGCCCGTCCGGATCGCCGCGCTGGACGCCTTCCTGGCGCTGGCCCGTCCGCACACGCCTGCCAACGGTGCCCGCAATGTCGCGATCCCGCAGGGGAGTTCGATCGAGCGCTCGCGCGCCCGGGCCGCCGCCGTGGTCGGCCTGGTCCCGGCCGCCGCCCGCCGGGTCCTGGTGGTCGGCGTGGTCAACTCCCTGCTGGAGTGCCTGCGCGGGCGCGGCACCGGCTACCTCCCCTGCGACCTCAAGGGCGGCCGGACCGAGTGGGGCGAGGAGATCCACCAGGACGCCGGGGCGGTGCTCGCGGACTGTGACGCGATGCTGGTCTCCGGCATGACGCTCGGCAACGGCAGCTTCGAGCTGTTCGCCGCGCACGCCCGCCGGACCGCCACCCCCCTGGTGATGTTCGCCCAGACCGGCAGTGCCGTGCTGCCGCAGCTGCGCGACGAGGGCGTGACGGCGGTCAGCGCCGAGCCGTTCCCGTTCTTCTGGCTGGACGGCAACCCGGGCACCATCCACCTGTACGGAGGCACCCGTTGAGCGTCGTCACCGCCGAGGCCACCACCGCCAGGCCCGAACTGCTCGCGCTGCTCGGCCACACCCCGCTGGCCCGGATCACCGCCCCGCTCCCGTACGAACAGCCGGGATTCCACGCCAAGTTGGAGCACCTGGCGGCCGGCGGCATGAAGGCCCGCTCGGCCGTCGCGATGCTGCGCGGCGCCCATGCCCGGGGCGAACTGCGCTGCGGGGCACCGGTGGTGGAGTCCACCTCAGGCACCCTCGGCCTCGGGCTGGCCTTCGCCGGCCAAGCGCTCGGTCATCCGGTCATCCTGGTCGGCGACACCGAGCTGGAGCCCTCGATGCGGCGGCTGCTGCGCTCGCACGGCGCGGCCCTGGAGCTGGTGGACCGCCCGGCCGAGCAGGGCGGCTGGCAGGCCGCCCGGCTGGCCCGGCTGCGCGAGGTGCTGGCGGCCAACCCCGGCGCGTACTGGCCGGACCAGTACAACAACCCGGACAACGCGGCCGGCTACCTCTCGATGGCCCGTGAGCTGACCGACCAACTCGACCACCTGGACGTGCTGGTGTGCAGCGTCGGCACCGGCGGACACAGCGCCGGGCTGGTGGAGCCGCTGCGCCGCCGCTGGCCCCGGCTGCGGGTGCTGGGGGTGGACTCGGTGGGCTCGGCGATCTTCGGCCAGCCGGCCCGGCCCCGGCTGATGCGCGGGCTGGGCAGCAGCATCCACCCGCGCAACGTCGCCTACCGGCACTTCGACGAGGTGCACTGGGTCGGCCCGGCCGAGGCGGTGGACGCCTGCCGGCGGCTGGCCCGGCACAGCTTCGTCAGCGGCGGCTGGTCGACCGGTGCGGTCGCCCTGGTGGCCGCCTGGGCGGCCCGGGTCCAGCCCGGTGCGGTGGTCGCCACCGTCTTCCCGGACGGCCCGCACCGCTACCTGGGCACCGTCTACGACGACGACTGGTGTCGAGCCCGCGACCTGCCGGCCCCGGTCACCCGTCCGGTGGAGATCCCGCACCCGGGCGCGGTCGAGGTCTCCGGCTGGGCCCGCTGCCGTACCGTCATCGACCCGTTGGAGGGGCAGAAGTGAAGCTCGACATACGGGTGGTGCAGCTCACCCTGACCGAACCGCTGCGGATCTCCCGCTCGGTGATGGCCGCCCGCGAGGCGGTCGAACTCGCCGTCCGGCACGGCGGGTTGAGCGGCTACGGGGAGGTGGTGGCCAGCGTCTACCTCCAGCTGCCGACCGAGCGGATCCGCCGTGAGGTGCAGGAGCTCAGCCTCGCCCGCTACCCCGATCCGGAGACCGCCCTGGTCGAACTCCAGCGCGGCGACGTGCCGTTCAAGGAGCTGGCGCCCGGTGTGCTGGCCGGGGTGGAGTCCGCCCTGCTGGACCTGGTCGGCAAGCGGGCCGGGGCGCCGGTCCACCAGCTGCTGGGCACGCTCCGCCCGCCGATCGCCGCCACGGCCCGGACCATCGGCATCACCGACCCGGTCCGGGCCGCCGCCGAGGCGGCCAGGCTGGCGGTGGCGGGATTCCGGGTGATCAAGGTGAAGGCGGGCTCGCCGGACCCGGCCGAGGACCTCGCCCGGGTGGCCGCCGTCCGGATCGGCGCCCCTGAGGCCGAGGTGCTGCTGGACCCCAACGGTGCCTGGACGGTGGAGACTTCGCTGCACCTCATCCCGCGCTTCGCCGAGCTGGGCGTGACCGCCGTCGAGCAGCCCACCGCACCGGGGAATCCCGAGTGGCTGGCCGAGGTGGCCGCCGCCTCCCCGCTGCCGGTGATCGCCGACGAGGACGCCGCCACCGAGGAGGAGGCCGAGCGGCTGGCCGGCCGGGTGCAGGGGGTGAACGTCAAGCTGGCCAAGTGCGGCGGGGTCTCGGCCGCCCTGCGGATCTGCGCCGCGCTGCACGGCACCGGCACCGAGGTCATGCTCGGCTGTCTGACGGCCAGTTCGCTCGGCATCGCCCCGGCCGTGCACCTGGTGGACCGGGCCCGCTGGGTGGACCTGGACGGGCACCTGCTGCTGCGGCACGACCCCTGGCGCGGGATCGGCGGCACTGACGGGGTGGTCCGGGCCGCCGACCGGGCCGGCCTCGGCGTCCACCCGGTCGCACCGGGGCCGCACGGCGAGAGCGCCTCGTGAGGACCCTGCGCTCCGTCCGCTCCTTCCCGCTCGCGGTCCGGCTGCTGCTGGTGAACCAACTGGGCGTCAACACCGGCTTCTACCTGCTGGTCCCCTACCTCGCCGCCCACCTCGGCGGTGACCTCGGGATGTCGGCGGTGGCGGTCGGCGTGGTGCTCGGCGTGCGCAACCTCAGCCAGCAGGGCCTGTTCATCCTGGGCGGCTCGGCGGCCGACCGGCTCGGCGCCCGGGGCGTGATCATCGCGGGCTGCGGCCTGCGCACCCTCGGGTTCGGCCTGTTCGCCCTCGGCGACGGGATGGCGGTGCTGCTCGCCGCCTCGCTGCTCAGCGGACTGGCCGGGGCGCTGTTCAACCCGGCCGTCCGGGCCTACCTGGCGCAGGAGGCGGGGGAGCGCCGGGCCGAGGCCTTCGCGCTGTTCAGCGTCTTCGCCAACACCGGCGCCCTGCTGGGCCCGGTGCTCGGCACCGTGCTGCTGCTGGTGGACTTCCGGGCCGCCGCCCTCAGCGCGGCCGGGATCTTCGCGGTGCTGACGGTGGCCCAGGCCGCGGTGCTGCCGGCACACACGGTGGAGCGGACCGCCACCCCGGTGCTGGGCGACTGGCGCGAGGTGCTCACCGACCGCCGATTCCTCGCCTTCTCACTGGCCCTGGTCGGCCTCTACGCGCTGGAGAGCCAGCTCTACCTGCTGCTGCCGGAGGCGGCCCGGGAGGCCACCGGCTGGGAGGGCGCCGTCGGCCTGGTCTTCCTGGTCAGCACGGTGGTCAACCTCGCGCTCCAGCTCCGCATCACCACCAGGCTCCAGCAACTCGGCGGCCGTGGGCGCTGGTTGGCCTGCGGCATGCTGGTCGCAGGGCTCGGCTTCCTGCCCCCGCTGCTGGCCCCCGGCCCGGTGCCCGTCCTGCTGGCCGTGGTGCTGCTGCGGATCGGCGTGATGATCGCCCAGCCCTTCGTGCTGGAGCTGATACCCGCCTTCGGCCGCGACCGGCTCACCGGCACCTACTACGGCGTCTTCTACCTGGTCTCCGGCCTGGCCGCCGCCCTCGGCAACGCGGCGGTCGGTTGGGCGATGGACACCTCCTCCTGGGCGCCCTGGGCGCTCTGCGCCGCCCTCGGCCTGGCCTGCGCGGCAGCCGTGGCGCACCAGCGCCGCACCCTCCCCGAACCCGACTCCGCCCTCGGAGCAGCGACATGAGCACCGGAACCACCCACACCGCAACCACCCACACCGAAACCACCCACCCCACCGACGGCAACCTGCTGACCGACACCCCCGAGCTGTACGAGCTCCGCTTCCCCGACCCCGGACACCTGGCCGCCCGCTGGGCCGAATCCGTGCTCCGCGCGCACGGCGCCGGGCCGCGGGTCCTGGACCTCGGCTGCGGCACCGGCCGGGACGCCGCCTGGCTGCACCACCGGGCGGGCCGCCGGGTGACCGGCCTGGACAGCTCGCCGGCCATGGTCGAGCACGCCCGCACCCGCCACCCCGGCCCCGAGTACCTGCTCGGCGACATGCGCGAACTCGACCTCGGGGAGCGGTCGTTCGACGCCGTGCTGTGCCTGGACAGCGCCCTGCTGTACTGCCACACCAACGACGACCTGGACGCCCTGCTGTCGCGCTGCCGCCGCCACCTGGCCCCCGGCGGCCTGCTGGTGGCCGAGATGCGCAACGGCGCCTACTTCCTCGGCCGCACCGACCTGCTGGACGGCGTCCGCACCGACACCGTCGAGCACGAGGGTGTCCGGTACACCTCCCGCACCACCCTGCGGATCGACCACGCCGCCCAACTCCTGCGCCGCACCCGGGCCTGGAGCACCGACACCGGCCCGGTCACCGTCCAGCACTCCGCCTGGCGGCTGCTCTTCCCGCAGGAGCTGCGGTACCTGCTGGCCGCGCACGGCTTCGAGGTGCTCGGCCTGTACGACCGGCCCGGCCCGCGCACCGAGCCCGCCTGGACCGAGGACGCCGCACCGGCCGAGAGCGCCGACTCCGACCGCCTCCACCTGATCGCCCGCCTCGCCGCCGCCCCGGGCGAGATCACCACCGCCACTGTCAACACCCATGAGAGAAGCCGACCTTGACGCACCCCCGGATAGCCCGCCGCGCCCTCCTGCTGGCCTCCGCCCTCACCCTCGGCGCGGTCGGCTGCTCCCGCCCGGCCACGCCGGCCGCCGCCGACCGGGCCGCCGCCTCCGCCACCCCGCGGGGCGGCGGGCAGCTGCGCGCGGTCTTCGCCGGCGGCGGCACCAACGAGACCCTGGACCCGCACCTGGCCAACCTCTTCGTGGACGCGGCCCGGGCCAAGGCGCTCTTCGACAAGCTGGCCGACTCCGGCTCCGACCTGGCCGCCGTGCCCCGGCTGGCGGCCGGTTGGGAGCCGAACGCCACCCTCGACCTCTGGACGGTGCGGCTGCGCAAGGCCGCCTTCCACGACGGCCGGCCGGTCACCGCCGCCGACGTGCTCTACAGCTACCGCCGGATCGCCGACCCGAAGAAGGCGTACCGGGCCCGGGCCTCGCTGGAGCCGATCGACCTGGCCGCCAGCCGGGCCGTGGACCCGGCCACCGTCGAGTTCAGGCTCAAGCGCCCGTACGCCGAATTCCCCAACGTGCTGGCCGCGTTCGGCGCGTACATCGTCCCCGAGGGTGCCCAGGAGTTCGGCTCGCCGGTCGGCTCGGGCCCGTTCCGCTTCGTCTCCTTCGAGCCCGGCCGCTCGCTGTTGGTGCGGCGCAATCCCGAGTACTGGGACGGCGCCCCGCACCTGGACGAGCTGGAGGTGCTGGTGGCGAACGAGGAGTCCGCCCGGATCGGCGCCCTGCTCGGCGGCCAGGCCGACTACGCCCACGAGCTGCACCCCGCCACTGCCCGCGCGCAGGAGGGCCGGGGCCGGGTCGAGGTGATCCGGCTGCGCAACTCCACCATGCAGGGCTTCGTGCTCAAGACCGACCGGCCGCCGTTCGACGACCCCCGGGTCCGGCAGGCGTTCTTCCTGATCGCCGACCGCAAGGAGCTGGTGGACGGCGCGCTCTCCGGCGCGGGGGAGATCGGCAACGACCTGTTCGGCAAGGGGGCCCAGTACTACGCGGCCGAACTCCCGCAGCGCACCCAGGACTTGGCGCGGGCCAGGGCGCTGCTCAAGGAGGCCGGGCAGGAGGGCCTGAAGGTCACCCTGGACACCTCCCCGGTGGCGGCCGGCTTCGTCGAGGCGGCCGGAATCTTCAAGGACCAGGCGGCGAAGGCCGGAGTCACCGTCGAGGTGAAGGTCGGCAACAAGGACACCTACTGGAAGGACGTGCTGGACGGCGGCGTGTTCGCCTCCTACCGCTCCGGCGCGATGCCGATCGAGTCCCACCTCTCCCAGCGCCTGCTCTCCGACTCCACCACCAACGCCACCCACTGGCGCCACCCGGACTTCGACGAGCTCTACCGGCAGGCCCAGGCCACCCGCGAGGACGCCGCCCGCGCCGCCCTCTACGGCCGGATGCAGCGCCGCCTGTACGAGGAGGGCGGCTTCCTGATCTGGGGCTTCGCCGACTGGATCGTGGCCACCGCCCCGAAGGTCCGGGGCGTCTCGACGGAGGCACCCGCCAACACCCTGGACTGGGCCCGGTTCGACCGGGTCTGGCTGGCGTGAGCAGCGGCGCCACCGGGGCCTGGGTGGGCCGCCGGCTGCTGCTCGGCGCGGCGCAGTCGGCGGCCGTCCTGGTGCTGGTCCTGCTGCTCACCGAGGCGCTCCCCGGCGACGCCGCCGTCGCCCTCGCCGGAGACAGCCCCGACCCCGAGCGGATCGCCCGGCTGCGCGAGGCGATGGGCCTGGACCGCCCGCTCCCGGAACGGCTCGCCGACCGCCTCGGAGCCCTGCTGCACGGCGACCTCGGCCGCTCCCTGGTCACCGGACGCTCCGTCGCTGACTACCTGGCCCACGGCTTCGGCACCACCCTGCTGCTGGCCGCCCTGGTCCTGCTCCCGCTGGTGCCGCTCGCCGTCTGGCTCGGCATTCGGGCCGCCCGCCACGAGGGCGGCCCGCTCGACCGCCTGATCGGCTCCACCACCCTCGCGGTCTACGCCGCACCGGAGTTCGCCTTCGGCGTGCTCCTGGTCACGGTCTTCGCCCTGCGCCTCGGCTGGCTCCCGCCGACCGCCCTCGGCGGCATCGCCGACGACCCGGCGGTCCTGGTGCTCCCGGCCCTCGTCCTGCTGGCCCGCCCGGTCTGCTCGATCAGCCGCCTGGTCCGGGCCGGCATGCTCGACGCCCTGGCCCGCCCGTACGTCCGCCAGGCCCGCCGCTACGGAGTCCCCGAACGGCGGGTGCTCTGGCGGCACGCCCTGCCCAACTCCCTCGCCCCGGCCGCCCAGCAGCTCGCCCGCACCTGCGACTGGCTGCTGTGCGGCGTGGTCGTGGTCGAGTCCCTCTTCGCTCTGCCCGGCCTCGGCAGCGTCCTGCTCGACGCCGTCGCGGCCCGGGACGTCCCGGTCGTCCAAGGCCTCGCCGTGGTCTTCGCCCTCCTCGCTGTCGTCCTCAACCTGGCCGCCGACCTGACAGCCCGCCGCTTCGCGCCCCGCTCGGAGGTGACCGCATGACCCACCCACCCAGGTCCACGCCCCCGCAGCCGTCTGCGGCGGGCTCGGAGCAGGGCGCGGGGGAGCGGGCTTGCGATGCCCCCGCTCCGGCGCAGCCGTCTGCGGCGGATGCTGTGCGGCAGATTGGTGAATGCTCGCTTGGCATGCAGCCGTCTGCGGCGGGCTCGGAGCTGGATGAGAGGGAGCGGGCGTGCGATGTCCCCGTCCCGGTGCAGCCGTCTGCCGCAACTGCCGTGCGGCAGATTGGTGACCGCACCCTGGGCGCGCAGCAGCTGCCTGCGGCGGGCTCGGACGGGGGCGCGGGGGAGCGGGCTTGCGATGCCCCCGCGTCGGTGCTGCCGTCTGCGGCGGGTGCTGTGCGGCAGGGCGGTGAATGCTTCCTTGGCATGCAGCCGTCAGCGGCGGGCTCGGAGCAGGGCACGAGGGGGCCGGACCGCGATGCCCTCGCCCCGGCGCAGCCGCCTGCGGCGGGTGCGGCGCAGCACGCCGAGGACCGCGCCGCCCGCGTGCCGCAGTCGCCCGACACGCGGCACGGCGAGCGGGCCGACTCCGTTACGGCCCCGGTGCCCTGGCCCGCTGCGCGTCGCGCCCGCCGCAGGCGGCTGCGTCGGTACCTGCTGGGTGCCGCCCTGGTCGCGGTGCCGCTGCTGCTCGCGGTGGCCGGCCCCTGGGCTGCGGGGGAGGCCGGTCCGCGCGGGGTGTCGTACGCGGCGCCCGGGCCGGGGCACTGGCTGGGCACCGACTTCACCGGGCGCGACGTCTGGCGTCAACTCCTGCTCGGGGGACGGTCGGTGGTGCTCGTCGCGGTCGCCGCCACCGCGCTGGTCTACGCCGTCGCGCTGCCCGTCGGCCTGGCGGCGGCACTCACCGGGCGGCGCTGGCTGGAGGAGCTGCTGATGCGACCGCTGGACGTGCTGCTGGCGGTGCCCTCGCTGATCCTGCTGCTCCTGGTGGCGACCGCCTTCGAACCCGGGCTGCCCGGCCTCGCCCTGCTGGTCGCCCTGGTCGTGGTGCCGGACGCCGCCCGGGTGGTGCAGGCGGGCGCGCTGGAGGTGGCGGCCCGTCCGGTGGTGGAGGCGATGCGGCTGCACCGGGAGTCCTGGCTGCGGATCGCTTTCGGCCTCACCGTCCGCGAACTCCGCCGCACCCTGGCGGCCGATGCCGGCACCCGCCTGGTCGGCGCGCTCTACCTGGTGAGCACCGCCGCCTTCCTCGGTGTCGGCGTGGCCCCGGACGCCGCCGACTGGGCGGTGATGGTGGACCGCAACCGGCCCGGCATCGACCTCCAGCCCTGGGCGGTGGCCCTGCCCGCAGCCCTGATCGCCGCGCTCGCGATGGGCACCAACCTGCTGCTCGACGCAGCCCTGCACGGACGGGACGGCCGACGGTGACCGCACTCCACGAGCCACTCCTCACCCTGGACGGCCTGCGGATCGAGCTGGCTGGCCGGGTCCTGGTGGACGGCATCGGCCTGACGGTCCGTCCGGGCCGGGTGACCGCTCTGCTCGGCGCGTCCGGCAGCGGCAAGACCACCACCGGGCTCGCCGTGCTCGGCGAACTCCCGCCCGGCGCAAGGCGGTCCGGCACCATCCGGACCGCACCCGGCCCGGTCGGGTACGTCCCGCAGCACCCGGCCACCGTGCTCAACCCGGCCCGCCGGATCGGCTCGCAGCTGCGCGAGCTGGGCACGGCCGAGGAGGTCCGCGCCGCCCTCGACCGGGCCCGGGTGGAGCGTCCGGCGGAGCTGCTGCGGCGCTTCCCGCACCAACTCTCCGGCGGCCAGCAGCAGCGGGTGGTGATCGGCCAGGCGCTGCTCTCCGGCGCCCGTCTGCTGGTCGCGGACGAGCCGACCACGGGGCAGGACCCGGCCACCCGAGCCCGCCTGGTGGGGGAGCTGGCCGCGCTGGTCCGAGGCGGCCTCGGTCTGCTCCTGCTCAGTCACGACCTGCCCACGGTACGGGAGTTGGCGGACCACGTGGTGGTGCTCCGGGACGGCCGGGTGATCGAGTCGGGCCCCGCCGCCGCGCTCCTGGCCGACCCGTCCCACCCCTGGACCCGCCACCTGCTGTCCACCTCCCCGCCCTCACCTCCGACGCCGCCCCCGACCAGCACCCCCCTCCTCTCCGCCGAGTCCCTCACCGCGCACCACCCGGGCGGCGCCCTAGTCCTGACCGAGGTCTCGTTCACCCTCGGCGCCGGTGAGTTGCTTGCCCTGACCGGCCGGTCCGGCAGCGGCAAGACCACCCTCGGCCGCTGCCTGGCCGGCCTGCACCCCGTCCGGCAGGGCACCGTCCGGCTGGACGGCCACCCCCTCCCGCCCCGTCTCCGCTCCCGCAGCACCGCCCAGACGGCGGCCGTCCAGTACGTCTTCCAGGACGCCCGCGCCGCCTTCGACGACCACCGCCCGGTGCTGCACCAGGTGGCCAGGGCGGCCGTCCGGCTGCACGGCCGCAGCACCCGGGCGGCCCGTACCGAGGCCGCCGAGGTCCTCGCCGCCCTCGGCGTCCCGCTCGACGGCCGGGCCTCCACCCTCTCGGGGGGTGAACTCCAGCGCGCCGCCCTGGCCCGCGCCCTGCTGGCCCGCCCCCGGGTGCTGGTCTGCGACGAGATCACCTCCGGCCTGGACGCCCCGAGCCGCGCCCGGATCCTGGCCCACCTCGCCGAGCTGCGCCGCCGCACCGCCCTCGCGGTGGTCCTGATCACCCACGACCGGGAGCTCGCCGCCACCGCCGACCGGGAGTTCGTCCTCTCAGCCGGGCTCTAGCGCCCGGACCTCCGGCTCCCGCAGCCACGCCAGGTACGCACCGCGCGGGACCGGCTCCGCCCCCAGCAGTCGGACGTGCGGGGTGTCCCACTGCGCGTCCAGCACCCGTCCCCCCGCCGCCGCGAACCGCGCGCCCAGCCCGGCCACCGCCGCCCGGCCCGCCCCAGGGCTCCGGTGGAACATCGAGTCCAGGCTCAGCACCGGCCCGACCCGCACCCCGTACACCCCGCCCACCAGCTCCCCGTCCGCCGCCCACACCTCGGCGCTCACCGCTCGCCCTGCCCCGTGCAGTGCGATCAGCGAGGCCGCCAACTCATCCGTCAGCCAAGCAGGTTCACGCCCCGTCCGGCACTCCTCCAGCACCCGTTCGAAGGCCCGGTCCACCGTCAGCTCCCAACCGGCCCGCAGCCGGGGCCGCAGCCGCCCGGCGGCCAGCACCGGCCGGGGGTCGGGCGACCACCAGGCCAGTGCGTACGGGTCCTCGGCCCCGACCAGCGCGGCGCCGCCGTCCTCCCATCGCACCTCGTTGAAGGCCGCCGCCGCCGGGTCGGCGGCCGGGAAAGGGAACAGCCCGGCCCGGTAGGCGCCCAGCAGGGTAGCCGGGTCCAGGCCGCCGCCGAACGCCACCGGGCCGTCCGCCGGAGCGCCGGTCAGCTCCAACTCCTCCCACCAGGGCACTGGTTCACCTCACGCCGGCGCCGGGCGTGGCGCTCGCCGGGGCCAGGTAGCCGATGCCGATCAGGTGCTTGAGGTAGCGGTCCAGCAGGGCCCCGTCCACCGGGGGGAAGACGATCCCGCTGCCGGTCAGTCCGGCCACCAGCTGCTCGCGTCCGAAGCGCGGGAAGGTCCGCCGGAAGTACATCTCGCTGACCGTCAGCTCCGGGCGGGCCGCGCAGCGGTCCACGAACAGCGGCAGGAACGGGGTGGCGGGGTGGGTCGGATGCCCGGCCGCGTACTCGGCGAAGCGGCTCACCCAGTCCCGGTACGGGAGTTCGGCCACGGGGTAGCCGAAGGTCCGCAGCCGGGCGACCAGGGCGCCGAGCAGCGGGTGCCCGGGGTCGGTGGTCAGGTGGTAGGCCTGGCCAGCCGCCTCCTGGTGGGTGGCCAGGTGCACCAGGGCCCGGGCGAAGCAGTCGGCGGGCAGGAAGTCCAGCGGCAGGTCCACGTCGGGCGCGCACCCGGCGTCGGCGAACAGCCGGATCAGCGCGCACATCTCGGTGCCGGGGTTCATCACCCCGGTGTCCTGGGCGCCGGTCACGTCGTTCAACCGGTGCACGGTGACCGGGAGTCCGGCCTCGGCGGCCTGCCGGAGCAGCTCCTCGGCCACCCACTTGGTCTCGGCGTAGCCGACCGAGAGGTGCTCCGGGTGGCCGAGCGGGGTCCGTTCGGTCACCTGCCGCACCCCGGCCGTCCCGTACCCGGCCAGCACCGACATGCTGGAGACCTGGTGCAGCGGGATGCCGCGCGACCACCCGGCGAGCCGGACCAGCTCGCGCACCCCGGCCACGTTGGCCGCGCTCAACTCGCCGTACGGGTAGACGAAGTTGACCCGGGCGCCGGAGTTCAGCACCAGGTCCAGGGTGTCGCCCAGCTCGGCGAACTGCCGCTCCGGCAGCCCGAGCAGCGGCCAGCCGAGGTCCCCGAGCACCGGGACCACCCGCGCGCCGCGCGGTCCGGCCAGCGGATCGCGCAGCAGGTGCCGCAGGCCCGCCGCCCGCAGCCGGGCCAGCGCGGCCTCCGGGTCGTCCCCGCGCAGCAGGCAGTGCACCCGGGCGTCGGTGGTGGTCAGCAGCTCGTCCAGCAGGTGGATGCCGCAGAAGCCGGTGGCCCCGGTGAGCAGCACCTCGCGCGGGTGCCGCCAGTCGGGCGGCGGCCCGCCGTCCAGCCGGATCGGGACACCGAGCACCGACTCCGCGGCGAAGTCGGTCGGCCGGTCGCCGGAGGCCAGCGTGCCGGCCCGGGCGGCCTGGGTGTGCCGGGTGAACGCGGCCAGCGTCGGCTCCTGGAGCAGCGCCCTGGTGAGGGACCGGAGTTGGCTGACCCCGATGCCGAACATGATCCGGGCCCGGGCCAGCATCTCGGTGGCCAGCAGCGAGTTGCCGCCGATCACGAAGAAGTCGTCCTCCGGCCGGACCTGCTCCAACTGGAGGATCCTGCACCAGAGTTCGGCCACTCCGCTGCCCGTCTCCGCGCTCCGGCCGGACTGCTCGGGGTCCGGCTGCGGGCCGGTGGCCCGTGGAGTGGCGAGCAGCAGGGCCCGGCGGTCGAGCTTCCCGTTGTGGTCCACCGGGAGCTCGGCCAGCTCGGTGAGCCGGGCCGGCAGCAGGTAGCTGGGGAGCCGTTCGGCCAGGAAGGCCCGCAGCTCCGCCTCGGCGACCGCGGCGCGGGCGGTGTGGAACGCGGCCAGCGCGCCGTCCTCGGGCACCGCCACCGCCTGGCCGACCGCCGGGTGGGCGGTCAGCGCCGCCTCCAGCTCGGCCGGGTCCGCCCGGTAGCCCCGGATCTTCAGCTGCCGGTCCAGCCGCCCGAGGTACTCCAGCTCACCGTCCAGCCGGCGCCGCGCGAGGTCACCGGTCCGGTACATCCGGGCACCCGGGGTGTCGGCGAAGGGGTCGGGCAGGAAGAGCTCGGCGGTCCGGCCGGGCTCGTGCCAGAAGCCGAGCGCCACCCCGGGGCCGCCGACGTACAGCTCCCCGGTCTCCCCGTCCGGCACCGGCCGCAGCCGCTCGTCCAGCAGGTGCACGGTGGCTCCGCCCACCGGGTGCCCGATCGGGGCCGGTGCGTCCTGCGGCCCGGTCAGCAGCGACGGGGTGAGTTCGCAGAGCAGCGAGGTGATGGTGGTCTCGGTCAGGCCGTAGGCGTTCATCAGCCGCACCCCGGGGTGCAGGTCGAACCAGCGGCGGCAGTCCTCGGTCGGCACCGCCTCGCCGCCGACGATCATCAGCCGCAGGGCGGGCGGCACGGAGTGGTCCCGCTCCACCGCGTTCTGGTACTGGTGCCAGTACGCGGGCGTCAGGTCGGCCACCGTGACCCGGTGCGCGGCCAGCCGCCCGCCCAGCTCGCTCGGCGCGCAGCCGCGCCGGTCCGCCAGCACCACGGTGGCCCCGGCGGTGAGCGGGGCGAACACCTGCTCCAGCGAGGTGTCGAAGCCGAGCGCGGCCAGCTGGAACACCCGGTCCTCGGGCCGCAGCCCGTACGCCGCGACCAGCCCGGCGAGCGTGGAGGCCAGCGAGCGGTGACTGACCATCACGCCCTTGGGGGCGCCGCCGGAGCCGGAGGTGTAGATCAGGTACGCCGGGTCGTCCGGGGCGGGTGGCAGCAGGGGCGGATCGGTGCTGTCCGGCTCCTCCTCCGGTTCGGGCGCGTCCACCGCCATCGTGTGCTCGGCCAGCCGGGTGTGCGCCGCGTCGGTGAGCACCAGCTCGGAGCCCGAGTCGGCGATCAGCCGGGCCAGCCGTCTGCCGGGCAGCCCCGGATCGAGCGGCAGGAAGGCGGCCCCGGCCCGCATCACCGCCAGCAGCGCCACCACCATCCCGGGGCTCCGGTCATGACAGACCGTCACCAGGCGCTGCGCCCCGGCCCGCCGGCCCTCGGCGGTCTCGCCGACGCCGGGCCGGCGCAGCCGCGCGGCCAGCCGGTCGGCGGCGCGGTCCAACTCCCCGTAATCGAGCGATCCGTGTTCCGAAATCACCGCCGGGTGGTCCGGCATTTCCCGCGCGCGGTCCGCGACGAGTTCCGGTACCGTTCGCACCGCCGGGCCGTCCGGGGAATTCGGCCGGATATCCGTCCAGGCCGCGTCGACCCGGGCTGCACACTCGCTCAACGGCCCTGCCGGGCCGACCTGTTGCCATCCCTGAGGTATCTCCGAGGAGAGCGGCCAGAGGGCGTGACGCCCCTGTCCGTCGACCACTGTCACCCGCATTTCACGGTCTGCCACCTTGGCCCTCCCGGTGTGCTCCGGAGCCCCCGGCGATCTGTTTCCGAATATACGCGTGATATACGCCGTCAGGTATCCTGGTCGGGAATTCCATTCGCTCTCCGTGCCCAGAGGCCGCGATGACAAGCTGGCGTTGGCCGTACCCGGGTCTGGTTCTGCTCGCGTGGATGGTCCTGCTGACGTCGATGTACTACGCGCACCCGGACCAGCGGATCGTCTGGTGGACCGGCATCGGTCTGAGCGGTGTGGTGGCGATCGTGCTCGGCACGCTCCGCAACCGGCCCGCCCACCCGCTCCCGTGGTACCTGCTGGCAGCCGCCAACCTCTCCTTCACGGCCGGCGAGGTCGCCGAGGTGGTGCAGACCGAACTGCTGCACCTGGTCAACCCGTTCCCCTCCATCGCGGACGGGTTCTACCTGCTCACCTACCCGCTGTACGCGACCGGGCTGCTGCTCTTCGTCCGCCGCCGGAGCGCCGGCCGGGACCGCGGCAGCCTGATCGACGCGCTCACCATCACCGCCGGGCTGGGCCTGCTGCTCTGGATCTACCAGGTGCTGCCCTCCGCGCAGAACTCCGAACTGACGTGGATTCAGAAGGCCTTCTCGATCGCCTACCCGCTCGGCGACATCCTGGTGCTGGCCATGCTGCTGCGCCTGCTGGTGCCGCACGGCCCGCGCAGCTGGTCGCTGCGGCTGCTGACCGTCGGCACCCTCGGGATGCTGGTCTCGGACATCGCCTTCGGCCTGATCCAGCTGCACGGCACCTGGAGGATCGGCACACCGGTGGACCTCGGCTGGGCGGCCTTCTACACCGCCTGGGGCGCCGCCGCGCTGCACCCCTCGATGGTCGGCATGACCAGGCCGGTGCCGCGCCCGCGCACCCCGGAGGTGGCCCGGGGCCGGATCGTGCTGCTCACCTCCGCCGCCCTGGTGGCCCCGGCGATCCTGCTGGTGGACACCTTCGTCGGGGACATCAGCAACGTCGGCGTGGTGGCCGCCTTCTCCGCCTTGCTCTACCTCCTGGTGCTGGCCCGGCTGGCCCTGGTGGTCTCCACCCACCGGGAGGCGGTGGCCCGGGAGCGGCTGCTGCGGGTGGCGGTCAGCTCGCTGGCCGCCGCCACCCGGGTGGAGGAGGTGACGGTGGCGCTGCGGGCCGCCGGGGCCTCCCTGCCGCCGGCCGATCCGGGCCGCCGGGTGCTGCTCGGGCTGAGCGACCACGGCCGGGTCCGCTTCCAGCTCTCCCGCGGCCGGGAGCGCGACTGGCCGCTGCTCCGGGTGCCGCACGCCGTCCACCTGCTGGCCGCCACCAAACGCACCCACCAGTGCCGGACGGCCGAGCTCGGTGCGGAGCTGGCCGAGGAGCTGAGCGGTGCCTCGCAGGCACTGGTCTGCCCGCTGGCCCTCCAGGACCGGCCCACCGGCGACCCGCTGATCGGCGTGCTGATCGTCGGCGGCGCGGAGAGCGAGCTGACCGCCCTGACCGACACCCTGGACGCGCTCACCTCGCAGGCCGCCCTGGCCCTGGAGCGGATCACCCTGAGCCAGGAGGTGAACCGCCGCAACAGCGAGGCGTACTTCCGCAGCCTGGTGCAGAACGCCTCCGACGTGATCCTGATCCTCGACGAGGACGACCGGGTCCGGTACGCCTCCACCTCGGCCGACCGGGTGCTCGGCCACCCGGGGCTGGTCGGCGCCCCGATCGTCTCCCTGGTGCCCTCGGAGGAGGCGCTGGCGGTGGTCGCGGCACTGGACGCGATGCGCGGTGCGGGGGCGGGCGCGGGCGCGGGCCTGCGGGAGCGGCAGGAGCACTGGCGGATGCTGCGCCACGACGGCGTGCTGATCGAGGTGGAGGTCCGGCACAGCGACCTGCGCGCGGACCCGACGGTGGCGGGCCTGGTGCTGACCCTGCGGGACGTCACCGAGCAGCGCGAGCTGGAGCGGGAGCTGAGCCACCGGGCCTTCCACGACTCGCTCACCGGTCTGGCCAACCGGGTGCTGTTCCACGACCGGGTCACCCAGGCGTTCCGGCGCGGCGAGCGGGACGGCCGGTCGGCGGCGGTGCTGCTGATCGACATCGACGACTTCAAGGTGGTCAACGACACCATGGGCCACGGCGTCGGCGACGAACTCCTGGTCGCCGTCTCGCTCCGGCTCGCCACCATGGCCCGGGCCTCCGACACCGCCGCCCGGCTCGGCGGCGACGAGTTCGCCGTCCTGCTGGAGGACGCCCGCAGCCCCGCCGACGCGGAGGGTTTCGCCGAGCACGTGATCCGTGCCTTCGACGAGCCGTTCCGGCTCACCGGCGGTCCGGTGAACGTCTCGATCAGCCTGGGCGTGGCCACCACCGAGGACAGTGGCGACTCGGCCGAGCTGCTCACCCACGCCGACCTGGCGATGTACGCGGCCAAGGGGGCCGGCAAGCAGCAGTGGCGGCGCTTCCAGCCGCTCCTCCAGGAGGGCATGATCGAGCGTCACGAGCTCCAGGAGAGCCTGCACAGCGCGGTCGCCGAATCGGCCTTCAACGTGCTCTACCAGCCGATCGTGGCGCTGGACAGCGGAGTCCTGGAGGGCTTCGAGGCGCTGGTGCGCTGGCCGCACGACAAGCGCGGGCTGGTGCCGCCGGAGCAGTTCATCTCGCTGGCCGAGGAGAGCGGCCAGATCGTCCCGCTGGGCGCCTGGGTGCTCGGCCGGGCCGCCGCCGAGGCGGTCGGCTGGCAGCGGACCGCGCAGGCGGGCGCGTCCGGACCGGGCGGAGCGTCCGGACCGCCCGCCGAGCGGTACGTCAGCGTCAACGTCTCGGCCCGTCAGTTCCGCGACCCGGGCTTCGTGGACGTGGTCCGGGCCACCCTCGATCAGGTCGGCATGGCCCCGAGCTCGCTGGTGCTGGAGCTGACCGAGAGCGTGCTGATGCGGCGCGACGACCGGGTCCGGGACGACCTCGCGGCGCTCAGCGAGCTCGGCATCCGGCTCGCCATCGACGACTTCGGCACCGGCTACTCCTCGCTGAGCTACCTGCGGGAGTTCCCGATCACCATCCTGAAGATCGACAAGTCCTTCATCGACGGCCTGGACGGCTCCCCGCAGCAGTACGCCCTGGTGGAGGGCATCACCCGGATCGCCGAGACGCTGGGCGTGCGGGTGATCGCCGAGGGCATCGAGACGGTCCGCCAGCGGGAGCTGCTGGTCAAGATGGGCTGCCCGCTCGGCCAGGGCTACCTGTTCGCCCGGCCGATGGAGCCCGAGCGGGTGGCAGGCATGCTGCGCAGCGGCAGCGACTACCGCGCGCTGACGGTGCCCGGCCCCGCCGCCTGAGGCGCTTGCAAGGTACCCCCGGGGGGTATATGTTCGGTGGCGTCCGGAGGACCGGACGGAACGGACGCGACGGAGCACGGGGAGATCCGATGGCCCATCAGCACGCGCACGCAGACGCGCACCAGGAGCACGCCCACCACGGTCACGGGCCGCACGGGCACGAGCCGGCCGCCCGGGCCGGGAGTTGGCGGACCGCCGCCCAGGCGACCCTGCACTGCCTCACCGGCTGCGCCATCGGCGAGGTGCTCGGCATGGTCCTCGGCACCGCCTTCGGGCTGCACAACGGGGCCACCGTGGTGCTCTCGGTCGCCCTGGCCTTCGTCTTCGGCTACGCGCTCACCATGCGGGGCGTCCTGAAGGCCGGGCTCGACCTGCCCAGCGCGCTCAAGGTCGCCCTGGCCGCCGACACCGTCTCGATCGTCGTGATGGAGATCGTGGACAACGCCGTGATGGTCGGGGTGCCGGGGGCGATGGACGCCGGGCTGGGCAGCGCGCTGTTCTGGCTCGCGCTGGCGTTCTCGCTGGTGGTGGCCTTCGTGCTCACCGTCCCGGTGAACCGCTGGCTGATCGCCCGGGGCAAGGGCCACGCGGTGGTGCACGCGTACCACGGCGGCCACCAGGACCACGGGCACTGAACCCGGCCGGAGCAGGGCGAGAACCAAGACCAGGACCACCGGCAGAAGGACGGCTTCCGTGCACCCCGAGTACCGCCACCGACCAGCCCCGCAAAGGGTGTTGGCCGTCCTGGTGGTGCTGCTCGGGGTGCTCGGCATGCACGGCCTCGGCGCGGTGCCGGCGCCGGCGCAGCCGGCTGCGGTGGTGGCGGCTGCGATGACGGGGGAGCACCAAGGGCACGGCGAGGACGGTGGCGGCGGGCACGACCTGCACGCCGGGCCGATGTGCCTCGCGGGGGCGGTGGCCGCGCCGTACCTGCCCGGGGCGCCCGGGCCGGCACCGCTCGGGTGGCCCGGCCGACCGGAGCGCGCGGCGGGCGAGTCGGCGCCGGAGTGGCCGGAGGGCGGGCGGGCGCCACCGGATCCGGCGGAGCTCCAGGTCCTGCGCAGATAGGCGGGCCGTGTACCAGGAGCCCCCGTCCGTCTTCGGAGGAGAACCAACACCCATGAACAGCAAGCTGATCCGTCGTACCCCGCTCGTCACCGCCGCGCTCCTCGCGGGCGGTCTGCTGCTGACCGCCTGCGGCAGCGGCGGGGCCGGGCACCCGGCCGGGCACTCCGGTGCCGCGCCCTCGGCCACCGCGTCGGCGGTGGCGTCCGCCAAGCCGTACAACGCGACCGACCTGGCCTTCGCGCAGGGGATGATCCCGCACCACCGGCAGGCGCTGGAGATGGCCGATCTGGCCGCCTCCCGGGCCGGGTCGGCGGAGGTGAAGCAGCTCGCCGGGCAGATCCGCGCCGCGCAGGACCCGGAGATCGCCACCCTTTCGGGCTGGCTCACCGCCTGGGGCGAGCAGGTGCCGCCGGCCGGTGGCACCGGTGGGCACGCGGCCCACGGCGGGGGCGCGGCGGGCGGGATGATGACCGAGGCGGAGATGGCCTCGCTGAAGGGCGCCACCGGGGCGGCCTTCGACCGGGCCTTCCTGGAGCTGATGGTGGCTCACCACACCGGGGCGGTGAAGATGGCCGAGGAGGAGCGGGCCAACGGCGCCTACGGGCCGGCCAGGGAGCTGGCCGGGGCGGTGATCAGCGGTCAGAGCGCCGAGATCGCCACCATGAACGGCCTGCTCGGCAAGGGCTGACCGCAGCGCCGGGGGGGGGGGGCCCCCCCCCCCCGGGGGGGGGGCCCCCCCGGCCCCCGGCCCCCCGGGGGGGGGGGGGGGGCCCCCGCCCCCCCCCCCCCCCCCCCCCCCCCCCCCCCCGGGCGCCGCCCCCCCCCCCCCCCCCCCCCCCCCCCCCCGCGGCGGGGGCCCCCCCCCCCGGGGGGGGGGGCCCCCCCCCCCGGGGGGGGCGGGCCCCCTCCCGTCCGCTGTCACCGGGAGGTGGCAGGATCGCCCGCATGACCGAGAACACCGCGCCCAAGGGCCCCGCCAGCTACTTCCCCTCGATCGAGAAGAAGTACGGCCGTCCGATCGCCGAGTGGCAGGAGCTGATCCGCAGCTCGCCGCTGACCAAGCACATGGAGCTGGTCGGCTGGCTGAAGACCGAGCACGGCCTCGGGCACGGTCACGCCAACGCGCTGGTGGCCGCCACCCTGGCCGAGGGCAAGTAGGCGAGTAGCGCGGGCGCGCTCCGGCGCGGCGTCAGAGCGGCCGGCCCGCCCGGAGGTTCCACCGGCCGCTGCGGCCGGTGAGGTCGGTGGCGGTGAGCGGGGGGACGTCGATCCGCCAGAAGGCGGCGGGCGGGGCGCCGAGTGCGTGCAGGGCGGCGGCGCGGACGAGCTCGGGCTCGGCCACCGCCAGCACCCGGCCGTCCGGGAGGGCGTCCAGCCAGGCGGCGGTCCGGGCGCACAGGGCGGTGAGCGGCTCGCCGCCGTGCGGGGCGGCCTCCGGGTCGGACAGCCAGGCGGCGAGCCCGGCCGGGTCGGTGGCGGTCAGCTCCTCCAGCGTCCGGCCCCGCCAGCTGCCCATCGACCAGGCCGCCAGGGCGGTTTCGGGCACGGCGGCGAGTCCGAGCGCCGCCGCGGTCTCCCGGCAGCGGGTGGTGGGGGAGCTGACGGAGCGGCCGTCGCTCCGCAGCCGGGCTCCCGCCTCCTCCGCCCGGGCCCGGCCGGAGGAGTCCAGGCCCGCTCCGTCCTCGAAGGCCGCGGCCCGCAGCTCCGCGCCGACGGCCGGTGAGATGAACGTCACCCGCGTGGTCACCCGTCACTCCCGTTCTGTCCAACTTCCGTTCCCCGGTGCCGGATCGGCCCCGGAGCAGCGCACTCCGCCGAGGTCCGCGCCCTGCCGCGCTCCCTTGGCTGCCTCCCCCGAATGGCGGTACGGTTCGCTCCGACATGACGACGGCAGGACGGAAGCCGGTGGGAACCCGGCACGGTCGCGCCACTGTATGCCGACAGCGCCCCGCCTCGGTGCGGGAGTTGCCGGTGAGTCAGACCCGATGGCCGTCGTTCGAGCTCCAACAACTGGGACGCGAGTTCCCCAAGGAGGTCCTGCCATGGCACAGGCCATCGTCTCCCCCGCCGCCGAGGCGGCCGGGAGCCTTCCCGTCCGGGCGATCCTGCCCTGGGCGGCGTTCGTCGGCACCCTGCTGCTCGTCGCGCTCTACTTCGTGGGCGCCGAGCAGGGCGCCACCTCCGTCTTCTCCGGTGCCGGTGTGCACGAGTGGGTGCACGACGCCCGCCACCTGCTCGGTTTCCCCTGCCACTGACGGAGCGTCACGTACCATGCCTGCCTCAACTGTCAGAAACCTCCTGGTCCGCGGCATGCTCGCGGGCCTGGTCGCCGGGGTGATCGCCTTCGCCTTCGCCTTCTTCGTCGGTGAAGGACCGGTCGACCAGTCGATCGCGTTGGAGAGCACCGCCGCGGCCCCGCAGCACGTGCACGGCGGCGACACCGCCGCCGCCCCGGCCGCTCCGGCGGCCGAGGAGGAAGAGGAACTGGTCAGCCGGTCGCTGCAGTCGACCGCCGGACTGGCCACCGGTGTCCTGGTCTACGGCGTCGCGCTCGGCGGCATCGCCGCCCTGGTGTACAGCTTCGCGCTCGGCCGGATCGGTCGCTTCTCGCCCCGGGCGTCCGCCGCCCTGGTCGCGGCGGCGGCCTTCACCACCGTGTACCTGGTGCCGTTCCTCAAGTACCCGGCGACGCCGCCCGCGGTCGGCAACCCGGACACCATCGGGAAGCGCACCACGCTGTTCTTCCTGATGGTCCTGCTCAGCGTGCTGATCGGAGTCGCGGCCCTGATCCTGGGCCGGCGCCTGGCGCCGAGGCTGGGCAACTGGAACGCCTCCGTGGTGGCCGGCCTCGCCTTCGCGGTGGCCGTCACCCTGGCGTTCGTCTTCCTGCCGGGCAACGGCGACGCGGTCCGGGAGTCCTTCCCGGCCGCGCTGCTGTGGAAGTTCCGGGTGGCCACCCTGGGCATCCAGGCCGTGCTGTGGACCGCCTTCGCGCTGGTCTTCGGCCTGCTGGCGGAGCGCCTGCTGGCGCCCCGTCAGGCTCCGGCCGCTCCGGCCGCCGCACCCGTCCCGGCCGCCTGACCTGCCCCTGCTCCACCCCGCTCCACCCCGCTCCACTCCTCGGGGCCCGCCGCACGCGCGACCGTCGGCGGGCCCCGAGGCGTTCCCGGCCGGGCACCGACCGCACGTCGGCCGGTCCGGTCAGCGGGTCTCGGCGGCCAACCACGCCAGGTACGCCGGACTGCCGTCCACCACCGGGACCGCGATCAGCTCGGGGGTGTCGTACGCGTGCCG
The DNA here is from genome assembly GCF_044763225.1 of Kitasatospora sp. NPDC096147. Lineage (NCBI taxonomy): Bacteria > Bacillati > Actinomycetota > Actinomycetes > Kitasatosporales > Streptomycetaceae > Kitasatospora > Kitasatospora sp. NPDC096147. The sequence continues at coordinate 106,255 of NZ_JBIWFX010000004.1, forward strand.
GGCCGCGACGAACTCCCGCAGCTCGCGGGCCAGTCCGCTCCTGGTCTTGAGGTCGACCCGCCACTCCTCGGCGTCCTGCACCTCGCCCTCCCACCAGTACACCGACCGCACCGGGTACACCTGCGCGCAGGCCGCCAGCCGCTCGCGCACCACCGCCCCGGCCAGCTCCCGCGCCTGCTGCTCGCTCTCGTGGGTGGTGGTCACCACCAGGTAGTCCGTCATGCCCGGCAGCCTACGAGCCGCCGGCAGCCTACGAGCCGTCAGACGGCTCGGCGGCGCAGCCGGCCGGAGAGCCACCGGGCCGCAGCGCCGAGCACCAGGCAGCCCGCCGAGGCGGCGAGCAGCGGGCCGGTCGGGCGGCCGGACTCGGCGAGCTTGGGGCGGGCGGTGACGGAGAGGCGTTCGGTGCCGGTGACCGGGAGACCGGCGGTGGTGTGCCCGCTGTAGGAGAACGCGTCCGGACCGGTGTAGTCCGGCTCCGGGGTGTACCGGACCCGGCAGTTGTCCACGATCCGCGCCGTGCCGTGCTGCGGCGGGCGGGTGATGGTCAGGTGGGTACCGCCGCACAGCTCGGCCGGGAGCTCCACCAGCACGGGCTGCTCCTCGCCGGTGCGGGCCGGGGCCTTGCGGGGCGGCAACTGCACGGGGCGGCAGGTGAGGGCGAAGTCCACGCCGGTGGCGTCGGCCCCGGCGGGCGTGTCCCGGGTCGCGGTCCGGGCGGTGTAGCCGGGCGGCGGCTCCACCCGGACCCGGTGCGCCCCGGCGGCCAGGCCGGTGAAGGCGTAACTCCCGTCCGGGGCCGTGGTGGTGGTGACCGGGCGGCCGTCCGGCCCGGTCACCGGGGTGCCGTCGGCGGCGAGCAGGGCGAGCGTGGTGCGGTCGGGGGCGGCGCAGCCGGTGGCGCCGACCCGGCCGGCCACGGCCGTGGTGTCGGCGGCCACCCAGAGCTGGTAGAGCGGGATGCCGGTCTGCACCGTGAAGGTCAGGGTCAGGCTCCGGACGGCCTTGGCCGGGCGGAACCAGCCGGCCGCCCCCGAGGTGTCCGCTCCGCTCCCGACCAGGGTGGCGGTGGCCGCGTCCCAGCGGGGCAGGTCGGTCTGCGGGCCGCCGCAGCCGGAGGGGAGCGGGGAGCCGGTGCAGTAGGTGAAGGCGCCCCGGAAGCCCAGGTCGGCGGCGGTCAATGCGCTGCCGTCGGCGGCGGTGCCGGAGACGGTCACGGTGTCGGCGTCCACGTCCCCCAGGGCGAAGCCCCAACTCCCGGCCGGCGGCGCGGTCTCGAAGGCCAGGGTGGTGGTCGAGGGGGAGTTCCCGGACGCGGCCCGCAGGCTGAGGTAGGGGAGGCCCTGCGAGCTGCCGAAGGCGGCGCCGAACGGGGTGGCCCGGTTGAGGAAGGACGAACTGCCGCTCGGGGTGGTCGGGTTGGTGCTGTCGGTGGTGACGGAGGCAGCCGGGAAGCCGGCCGCCGGCACGGTCAGCCGACGGCCCGGCAGGTCCCAGGCGCCGTACTCCGTGCCGGAGGCGGCGGCCGGTGCGGCGGCGGCCAGCAGGGTGACGGCGGCCAGCGCGGTGACGGTGGCGGCGGGGCGGACGGGCAGGGGCATGCGGGGTCGTCCCGTTCGATCGGAGGCCGGGAGCCCCGACTCTGCCGGGCGGTCCGGCCGGTCCCCGGCGACACGCGGCGCCGGTCACCCGGACGGCCCGCCCCCGGGCGGGAGCCGCGTCCCCGGGCGCTCCGGGGCAGCTGACGGAGTGTCCGGCCGGAGGGTTTTGCCCATCCGTTACCGCCGTGAGGTGTGCACGAGCTGAGGTATGCCTTACTTTACTTGTGGGTGAGGGTGGCCTAAGTGCCCCTCACCCTCCCTCATGCCCTTCCCCGCCCGTGGAGTCCTCAGATGCCCGTCCGCCGTCCGTACCTCGCCGCGCTGCTCACCGTCGCCGTGGCCGGCGTCGGGCTGACCGCCTGCACCGAGCAGAAGAAGGACGCCGCGTCCTCGGACGGTGCGGTGCAGATCAACGCCTCCGACTCCGCCTGCGAGCTGTCGAAGACCACCTTCGCGGCCGGCCCGGTCAACTTCACCGTGAGCAACAAGGGCTCGAAGACCACCGAGGTCTACGTCTACGCCGCCGAGGACAAGATCGTCACCGAGCGGGAGAACATCGGCCCCGGCACCAAGGCCACCATCACCGCCGAGATCAAGGCCGGTGAGTACGAAGTCGCCTGCAAGCCGGGCATGGTGGGCGACGGCATCCGCCAGAAGATCACCGTCACCGGCGACGCCGCGCAGGCCAAGACCGACCCGCGCCTGACCGCCGCCGTCGCCGCGTACCGCACCTACGTGCAGGAGCAGGCCGACGCCACCATCCCGTTGGTGCGGAAGTTCGCCGACGCGGTGAAGGCCGGCGACCTGGAGGCCGCCAAGGCCGCCTTCGCGCCGTCGCGCACCGGCTGGGAGCGCACCGAGCCGGTGGCCGAGAGCTTCGGCGACATCGACCCGAAGACCGACACCCGTGAGGACGGCCTGGAGCCGGGCCAGGAGTGGACCGGCTGGCACAAGCTGGAGAAGTCGCTCTGGGCCGACGGCGCGATCACCGACGCCGACAAGAAGCTCGCCGACCAGCTGGTCGCCGACCTGACGGACTGGCAGAAGGTGGTCGGCAGCGCCGAGATCACCGCCACCTCGATGGCCAACGGCGCCAAGGAGCTGCTGGACGAGGTCGCCACCGGCAAGGTCACCGGCGAGGAGGACCGCTACAGCCACACCGACCTGCCGGACTTCAACGCCAACGTCGAGGGCGCGCTCAAGGCCTACCAGCTGCTCAAGCCGGTGGTCGCGGAGCAGGACGCCGAGCTGGCCAAGACCCTGGACCAGGAGTTCGCCGCGATCCAGGCCCTGCTCGCCAAGTACAACCAGGGCGGCACCTGGACCTCCTACGACAAGGTCGGCGAGAGCGAGCGCAAGGCGTTCTCGGACGCGGTCAACGCGCTGGCCGAGCCGCTCTCCAAGCTCGCCGCCGCGACCGTCGTCAAGTAAGTCCCGGGGGAGGCGGCACAGATGACCGAGCAGCAGCAGGACCAGACCGGGGCCACCCGGGAGGGCGGCGTCAGCCGCCGGGCGGTGATCGGCTGGGCCGGCGCCGGGGTGGCGCTCGGCGCCGCCGCCGTCGGCACGGTGGCGGCGGCCACCCGTGACTCGGGGGAGCAGCACGAGGCCGCCCTCAAGGCGGTGCCCGAGGTCCCCTTCTACGGTGAGCACCAGGCGGGCATCGCCACCCCGGTCCAGGACCGGCTGCACTTCGCCGCCTTCGACGTCTCCACCACCAGCCGGGACGCGCTGGTGCGGGTGCTGAAGGAGTGGACCAAGGCGGCCGCCGTGATGACCGGCGGCCGCGAGGTCGGGTCCGGGGCCACCGGCCTGGCGGAGGCCCCGCCGGACGACACCGGCGAGGCGCTCGGCCTGCCGCCGTCCCGGCTGACCCTGACCATCGGCTTCGGGCCGACCCTGTTCGAGAAGGACGGGGTCGACCGCTTCGGCCTCAAGGCCAAGCGGCCGGCGGGCCTGATCGACCTGCCGCCCTTCCCGCACGACAGCCTGGATCCGGCCCGCAGCGGCGGCGACCTCTGCGTGCAGGCCTGCGCGGACGACCCGCAGGTCGCGGTGCACGCGATCCGCAACCTGGCCCGGATCGGCATGGGCGTGGTCAACGTCCGCTGGTCCCAGCTCGGCTTCGGCAAGACCTCCTCCACCACCCCGGACGCACAGACCCCGCGCAACCTGATGGGCTTCAAGGACGGCACCCGCAACATCGCGGGCACCGACGACAGGACCCTCGGCGAGCACGTCTGGGCCGCGCCCGGCGACGGCCCGGAGTGGATGACCGGCGGCTCCTACCTGGTGGCCCGGCGGATCCGGATGCACATCGAGACCTGGGACCGCACCCCGCTCAAGGAGCAGGAGGACATCTTCGGGCGGAACAAGCGCGAGGGTGCCCCGTTCGGGAAGCAGAAGGAGCACGACGCGCCCGACCTGGCGGCCATGCCGAAGGACGCGCACGTGCGCCTCGCCCACCCGGACAGCAACGGCGGGGCCCAACTGCTGCGCCGGGGCTTCTCCTTCACCGACGGCACCGACGGCCTGGGCCGGCTGGAGGCGGGCCTGTTCTTCCTGGCCTACCAGCGCGACACCCGCAAGGGCTTCGTCACCGTCCAGCGCCGGCTGGCGGCCAACGACGCGCTCAACGAGTACATCCAGCACGTCGGTTCGGCGCACTTCGCCTGCCCGCCCGGCGTCCGCAAGCCCGGCGAGTGGTGGGGTCAGTCGCTCTTCGGCTGACCAGCCGCCCCCCGTCGACCCAGCACAGAAACGGAGGACACGCGCGTGTTCGGCAACTACCTGATCGGCCTGCGCGAGGGTCTGGAAGCCAGCCTGGTGGTCTGCATCCTGATCGCCTACCTGGTCAAGACCGAGCGCCGCGAGGCGCTGCCTCCGGTCTGGACCGGGATCGGCGTCGCGGTCGGCCTCAGCATGGCCTTCGGCGCCCTGCTCACCTACGGCTCCAGCCAGCTGACCTTCCAGGCCCAGGAGGCGCTGGGCGGCTCGCTGTCGATCATCGCGGTCGGGCTGGTCACCTGGATGGTGTTCTGGATGCGCCGGACGGCCCGTCACCTCAAGGCCGAGCTGCACGGCCGGCTGGACGCGGCGGTGGCGACCGGCACCCTGGCGCTGGTGCTGACCGCCTTCCTGGCGGTCGGCCGGGAGGGCCTGGAGACCGCGCTCTTCATCTGGGCCGCCGTCCAGGCGACCAGCGACGGCATCCGTCCGTTGGTCGGCGCCGGGCTCGGTCTGCTCACCGCCGTGGTGCTGGGCTGGCTGTTCTACCGGGGCGCGCTGAAGATCAACCTGGCCAAGTTCTTCACCTGGACGGGCGCCATGCTGGTGGTGGTCGCGGCCGGGGTGCTCGCCTACGGCGTGCACGACCTCCAGGAGGCGGCGATCCTGCCGGGCATCAACGCCAAGCGGGCCTTCGACATCTCCTCGACCATCCCGCAGGACAGCTGGTACGGCACCCTGCTCAAGGGCGTCTTCAACTTCCAGCCCGACCCGACGAAGCTTCAGGTCTGGGTCTGGGCGCTCTACCTGGTGCCGACCCTGTACCTGTTCCTGCGTCAGCAGAAGACCCCGCCGAGGCCCGCCCCGGTGCCGGCCGCCTGACCGCGCGCCGCCGCCCGCCCCGCCCCGCCGCACCCCTGCCCGCCGTACCCCGACCCGCCGCGCCACCGTGCGCGGCGGGTCGTCGCGTCCCAGACTGGGCGGCGGAGGTCTTCCCATGTCCGACTGGCGTTCCCGCGCGGCCCGAGCCGGACTGCGACCCTTCTCCCGCCCCGACGGCCGCCCGGCCGACCGGGCCCCCGAGCACTCGATGGACCCGCGCTCCGAGCGCGGCCAGGACGCGCCCCGGGTCTCCCTGGAGCGCTCCGTGGTGGACGCGGCGGTCTACCGGGACGGCCACCGGATCACCGGGGCCGACACCCTGCCCGAGGTCTACCGCCGGCTGCCCGGCGAGCCCGGCACGATGGCCTGGATCGGCCTCTACCGCCCGGCCGAGGCCCAGGTGCTGGAGGCCGCCGAACGCTTCGGCCTGCACGCACTCGCCGTCGAGGACGCCATCGTGGCCCACCAGCGCCCCAAGCTGGAGCGCTACGGCGACACCCTCTTCGTGGTGCTGCGGGCGGCCCGCTACCTGGACGAGACCGAGCAGGTGGACTTCGGCGAGCTGCACCTCTTCGTCGGCCCGCAGTTCGTCCTGACGGTGCGCCACTCGCAGTCCCCGGACCTCTCGGTGGTGCGCCGCCGGCTGGAGGGCGACCCCCGGCTGCTGGCGCTCGGCCCCGAGGCGGTGCTCTACGCCGTGCTGGACGCGGTGGTGGACGGCTACGCCCCGGTGATCGCCGGACTCCAGCACGACATCGACGAGATCGAGACCGAGGTGTTCGGCGGCGACCCCGGAGTCTCCCGCCGGATCTACGAGCTCTCCCGCGAGGTGGTCGAGTTCCAGCGCGCCACCCGCCCGCTGCTGGACATCATGGGCAGCCTGGAGGCCGGCTTCGCCAAGTACGGCACCGACCAGGAGCTCCAGCGCTACCTGCGGGACGTGGCCGACCACGCCACCACCGCGGCCGAACGGGTCGACGGCTTCCGCCAGTTGCTGCAGAACATCCTGCTGCTGAACGCCACCCTGGTCTCGCAGGCCCAGAACGAGGAGATGCGCCAGCTGGCCGAGGCCGGCCACGCCCAGAACAACGAGATCAAGAAGATCTCCTCCTGGGCCGCCATCCTGTTCGCCCCGACCCTGATCGGCACCGTCTACGGGATGAACTTCGCCCACATGCCGGAGCTGGCCTGGGTCTTCGGCTACCCCTTCGCGATCGGGCTGATGGCCCTGGTCTGCGGCGGCCTCTACCTGGTCTTCAAACGGCGGGACTGGCTCTGACGGCGTGACAGCATGGCGGGGTGAACCACGCCGCCGACCTGCCGAACCGTTCCGGGGTGCCCGAGCACGGACGGGTGCCCAAGTACTACGCCGTGAAGGCCGAGCTGGAAGCCCTGCTGGAGGAGCTGGGGGAGGGCGGCGCGCTGCCCACCGAGCGGGAGCTGGCGGCCCGGTACGAGGTGTCCCGGGAGACGCTGCGGCAGGCCCTGCGGGACCTGCTGATCCAGGGGCGGGTGCGGCGGAAGGGCCGGCAGACGGTGGCGGCCGGGCCGAAGCTGGAGCAGCCGCTCTCGCTGGCCAGCTACACCGAGGGCGTCCGGCGGCAGGGACGGGTGCCGGGACGCACCCTGATCGAGCTGGAACGGCTGGGCGCCGAGCGGCAGTTGGCCGCGCAGCTGGGGCTGGCCGAGGGGGCGCCGGTCTGGCACCTGGAGCGGGTGCTGCTGGCCGACGGCGAGCGGGTCGGCCTGGAGAGCACCTACCTGTCGGTGGCCCGACTGCCCACGCTGGCCGAGGAGTTCGACCCGTCGTCCTCGCTGTACGCCTTCCTGACCGAGAAGCTCGGCATCGGCTTCGGCAGCGCCGAGGAGCGGATCGAGACGGTGCTGGCCACCCCGCGCGAGGCGCTGCTGATCGGTACCCCGCCCGCGCTGCCGATGCTGCTGCTGCACCGCCTGACCCGGGACACCGAGGGCACCCCGCTGGAGCGCGTCCGCTCGCTGTACCGGGGTGACCGGTTCAGCTTCACCACCCGGCTGGGGCCGGGCGCCTGACCCGCCGGCAGGCCGCCCGACGGGCCTCCGTGGTCACGGGAGGATAACGGGTCTGGACCGAAGTTCGAGCGGAGTTCACGCGTGGTACCGCGATTGGGAGAGCCCGCGCCACCGGCCGGCCGGACATTGGTCGCCGCCCCGCTCCACCCTTCCGCTCCCTGACGCTTCCTCAGGAGGACGCCGTGACCGCAGGACTTCCCCGCCGCAGCGTGCTGCTCGGCACCGCCGTCGCCGCCCTGACGGCCGGCCCGCTGGCCCGGACCGCGCTGGCCGCCGCCGCCCCCACCCCCAAGGTGCTGGTGATCGGCCTGGACGGCACCATGCTCAACCGGATCAAGGACGCCGACGCCCCGAACCTGGACGCCCTGATGGCCGGCGGCCTGACCGCCGCCAGCAGCCTCTACACCAAGCCGATGGCCGAGACCTCCTCCGGCCCGGGCTGGTCCACCATCGCCACCGGCGTCTGGCCGGACAAGCACAACGTGGTGGACAACAACTTCACCGCACCGAACTTCGCCGCCTACCCGGACTGGCTGACCCGGGCCGAGACCGCCCGCCCGGGCCTGGCCACCTACGTGGTGGCCTCCTGGGCCTCGATCCCGAACACCATCTACTCCGCCAAGGTGGACACCCGGGTCGCCACCCCGAGCGCCGAGTACGACACCGGCACCACCTCGCGGGCGGTGGCCCGGCTGCGGGACGCCAACCCGGACGCGGTCTTCGTCCAGCTGGACAACGTCGACCACGCGGGCCACGCCTCCGGCTCCGCCAGCCAGGCGTACCTGGACGCCATCAAGGGCGTGGACGCCCAGGTCGGCCAGATCGTGGCCGCCGTCCGGGGCCGCGCCACCTACGCCCAGGAGAACTGGCTGATCATGGTCACCGCCGACCACGGCCACACCCCGACCGGCGGCCACGGCGGCTCGACCTGGGAGGAGCGGCAGACCTTCGTGATCGCCAACGGCGGTGGCCTGGCCGCCGGTTCGGTCCGGTACGACGTGAAGATGGTGGACATCGCGCCCACCGCGCTGGCCCACCTCGGCATCGCCATCGACCCGGCCTGGGGCCTGGACGGTGCCCCGATCGCCACCCTCACCCCCGACGCCTTCGACGCGCTGCGCCCGCAGCTCACCGGCCGGGTGGACGAGACCGGCATCCCGGCCGGGGTGCTCGGCTTCACCCACACCGCCCCGAGCGGCTGGTCGGTCGACAACTCGGCGATGGGCACCGGCGGGGTCACCGAGTGGCGCGGCTGGGCCTTCACCACCGACGAGTTCTGGACCAAGGCCCAGCGCGACCAGTACCGCGAGCTCAACGTCCGCTCCCGGAACGTCTTCGCGGTCGCCGACTCCGACGAGTGGGCCGACAAGTCCTTCACCGGGAACTACGACACCACCCTGGTCAGCCCCGCCTACCCGGTCTCCGGCCTGGCCACCGTCAAGGTCGAGTACACCTGCTACTACCAGCAGGAGGGCTCGCAGACCGCCCGGGTGCTGGCCTCCTGGAGCGGCGGCACCCCCGTCCAGATCGCCTCCTACGGCGCCCTGGTGAACGGCCGTCAGACCCTCACCCTGACCGTCCCGGCCGGGGCCACCGACCTGCGCCTGCGGTTCCGCTACACCGGCAGCAACAACTGGTACTGGGCGCTCGACAACGTCCGGGTCTACGGCGCCTGATCCCCCGGGCGCCGACCGGCGGCGGCCTCCAGGTCCAGACGGAACGTCAGGGTCGGGAGGTCGCCGTCCGGCGCGGCCTCGCCGGTGGGGACGAAGCCGGCCCGGGCCAGCACGGCCCGGGAGGCGGCGTTGCCGACCGTGGTGCGGGCCCGCAGTGCGGTCAGCCCGTACTTGGCGGCGGCCAGCCGGCAGAGCCCCTGCACGGTGGCGGTGGCCAGCCCCCGGCCGGCCACCGCCTCCGCCACCCGGTAGCCGAGCTCGGCCTCGCCCTCCGCCACGTCCACCAGGTTGAAGCGGCCCACCACCGCGCCGTCGGGGCCGAGCAGGACGTGGAAGTAGCAGATCCCGGCCTCCTGGTCGGCCAGCAGGCCGTGGTGCCGGGCGTCGAAGTGGGCGAAGTAGGCGTCGCCCCGGTCGGGTACCGAGGCGGCGAAGTACGCGCGGTTCGCGCGTTCGAACGCGAGGACGGCGGGCGCGTGGTCGGCCTTGAGCAACCGGAGCCGGTAGGTGTCGAGCATGAGAGGACGGTACGTCAGCCGTCCGCCCGGCGGCGGGGTTTCCGTCGTACACGGCTCATTCCGCTCCGGGGTCGTCCGATCCGCGAGGTCGTGCCGGACCACCGACGCCGCCGGGCCCCGCCGGACGACCCTCCCGGCGGGGTGACGGTGCGGCGGGCGCTGCTGGTCGGGGCGTCGGTCAGGCGCTCCTCGGACAGGTGGTTCGGAAAAACTGCCGGGTGGTCGGTTCGTGCCCGTGTGAGGATGGCCCGATGTGGTCACGAGTGCCGTTCGGGGATGAGCTGCGGGCCGAGCTGGGCGTGCCGAGGGAGGCCAAACGGCTGACCAGCAGCCCGCGTTCGAGGGTGTGGCGGGTCGAGCTGGGCGGTCGGCCGGCGGTGGTGAAGCAGGCCGTGGAGGGTGCCGACGCCGAGGAGCGGTACGCCCGGGAGCTGGCCGGGCTGCGGATCGCCGGCCGGGCCGGGGTCGGCGGGGTGCCGGTGGTGCCGGCCGTACTGGGGGTCGATCCGGCGGCCCGGGTGCTGGTGCTGGAGCACCTGGAGCACCAACGACCCTCCGGGGACTGGATCGTGGCCTACGCGCGGGCGCTGGCCCGGATGCACGCCACGGCCGGGCCGCAGGACGCAGGTGCGCTGCCCCGCTGGCGCGGCCCCGACCGGGCGGACGTGGACTCCTTCCTCGCCCTCGCCGAGACCCTCGGGGTGTCCGCACCGGCCACGCTGGCCGAGGCCCTCGGCGCACTGGTCGACCGGCTCGCCGCAGCTCCCGGCCACGCCCTGCTGCACGGCGACCCGTGCCCCGGGAACGACCTGCACACCCCGGACGGTGTCCGGTTCATCGACTTCGAACAGGCCTCGCTCGGCAGCGGCCTGGTCGAACTCGCCTACCTGCGGATCGGGTTCCCGACCTGCTGGTGCGTCACCGCCGCCCCCGACCCACTGCTGCACCGGGCCGAGGCCGCCTACCGGGACACCTGGCACGAGCTCACCGGCCACGCCCTCGGCCAGGACCTGACCGACGCCTGCACCGGCTGGCTGCTCCGGGGCGGTGCACTCGTGCCGCGCGCCGAGCGCGACGGCACCGACCACCTGGCCCGACTCCCGGCCGAGGACTGGACCTGGGGGACCACCACCGCCCGCCGCCGGCTGGTCCACCGCCTCGGAGTGGTCGGACAGTTGGCCGCGAGCCGGTCGGACCTCGGGGAGCTGGCGGCCCTCTGTGCGGCCTTTTGGGAGGCCGCACTCACCCGCTGGCCGAGGCTCCCTCCGGTCCTGGCGGAGCGGCCGTAGCGGTCGCGGGGACGCCGTCTTCCGTGGCTGCGGGGTGAGTTGGCAGCCTGCGGAGGCGGCGTGAACGAGCAGGTGGACCGGGGGTGCGGCCGTGCGCGCGGCGCTGAGGCGCCGATCGGGCGGTCGGCTGCCCGTCGGCCGGTCCGCGGTCAGCCGGGGAGGGCTTCGTCCAGCGCCCGGAGGGCTCGGGCGAAGCCGTGGTCGGTGGTGGCGCCGAAGCCGATCAGGAGGCCGCCCGGACGGTCCTGGGCGGGAGTGTGGTGGAGCTCGGTGAGGCCGCGCAGGGCGATGCCGTGGGCCGCGCAGCGGGCCAGCAGCGCGGGCTCGGGGTGCGGGGTGGTGACCAGGGTGTGCAGGCCGGCCGGGACACCGTGCGGGGTGAAGTCCGGGTGAGTGGACAGCAGTTGGTGGAGAAGGGTGCGCCGGCGGCGGTAGCGCAGGCGGGCGGCGCGGACGTGGCGGTCGTAGGCGTGGGTGGTGATCAGCTCGGCGAGGGTGAGTTGGCCGAGGGTCTCGGTGTAGAAGTCGGCGCGCTCCTTGGCCTCGGTGACGGGGCGGACCAGATCGGGCGGGACGGCGAGCCAGCCGAGGCGCAGGGCGGGGCCGAGGGTCTTGGAGGTGCTGCCGCAGTAGACGGTGCGGTCGGGTGCGAGGGCTTGGAAGGCGCCGACCGGGCGGCGGTCGTGGCGGAACTCGCCGTCGTAGTCGTCCTCGATCACCAGGCCGCCGGTGCGGTGGGCCCAACTCGCCAGCTCGCGGCGGCGGTCGGGGTGCAGCGGGACGCCGGTCGGGTACTGGTGCGAGGGAGTGAGCAGGACGGCGGGGGCGGTGATGGAGTCCACTCGAGCGCCGTGCTCGTCGACCGGGACGGGCACCACCCGCAGGCCGGCTCGGGTGACCACCTCGCGGTAGGTGCGGTGGCCCGGGTCCTCGGTCGCCAGCTCGGCGGCGCCGCGGGCGCGCAGCACCGAGGCGAGCAGGCCGATCGACTGGTAGAAGCCCGAGGTGATCACGATCTGCCCGGGTGAGGTCAACACCCCCCGGGTGCGCCCGAGTTGTCCGGCCAGGGCGGCGCGCAGCTCGTAGCGTCCCTGCGGGTCGCCGTGGCCGAAGTCCTCGGGGCGGGCCCGGGCGAGCACCCGGCGGGTGGCGGCCAGCCAGGCGCGGGCGGGGAAGGCGCTGCCGTCGGGGATGCCGGGGCGGAGGTCGTGCCGGACGGGCGGAGCGGTGTCGGTGGCGGGGGTGACCGGGGTGGCGGCGGACGGGAGGCGGGCGACGGTGGTGGCCGCGCCGGGGCGGGTGAGCAGCAGGCCCTCGGCCGCCAGCTGGTCGTAAGCGGCGGTCACCGTGCCCCGGGCCAGGCCGAGTTGACGGGCCAGTGCGCGGGTGGAGGGCAGCCGGGCGTCGGCACCGAGCCGTCCGTCGCGGACGGCGGTGCGCAGGGCGTCCTCCAGGCCGGCCTGGCGTGGCCCGGGGCCGAGCTCCAGGTGCAGGTCGAGGCCCTGCGGGAGGCGGATGGCGGGCGGACCGGACCAGTCTTCAGACACGCAACCGGACCTTACCGCTGGTCCGGCTGCTACCTAGCGTAGGTCCCGGCCGCCCGGCTCCGACCGGCTGGTCCCGGCCGCCTGGCTGCCCGGTTCTGCCCGGCCCCGACCGGCTGCCCGGCTCCGGCCGCCCGGCCCCGGGTGTCCGGCCCCGACCGGCCGGTCAGGGCCGCCCGCCCCCGATGCAGGAGAGACACCGTGATCGTCATCGCCCACCTCAGCGACACCCACCTCGACGGTTCGCCGCGCGCCGCTGCCCGCACCCGCGCGGTGATGGCGTACCTGAACGGACTGCCGTACGACCTGGACGCGGTCCTGGTCAGCGGTGACGTCGCGGATCACGGCAGCGCCCAGGAGTACCGCGAGGCACGGGAGTTGCTGAGCACCCGGCACCCGCTGCTGGTGCTGCCGGGGAACCACGACGAGCGGGCGGCGTTCCGGAGCGACCTGCTGGGGGAGGAGCCGGGCGACGGCGGTCCGGTGAACCGGCTGTACGTGGCGGAGCGGTTCGCCGTCGCGCTCTGCGACTCGACCCGGCCGGGGCGGGACGACGGGCTGTTGGACGACGGGACCCTGGCCTGGCTGGACGGGGTGCTGGGGGAGGTGCGGGTGCCGGTGTTCGTCGCGTTCCACCACCAACCGGTGGTGCTGGGCGTGCCGTTCATCGACCGGCTGCGCCAGTTCGGGGCCGAGCGGCTGGCGGCCGTGACGGCCCGTCATCCGCACGTGGTGGCCTTCCTCTGCGGGCATGCGCACCTGGCGACGGCCACCACCTTCGCGGGCCGGCCGTTGGTGGTGGCGCCCGGGGTGGTGTCCACGCTGCGGCTGCCGTGGGAGGGGCGGCCGGCCCCGGACGCGCACGTGCACCACGAGCTGCCGCCCTCGGTGGCGTTCCACGTGCTGGACGGGGAGGGACGGTTCACCACCCACCTCCGGGTCTGCGGATGGCGGAGTGGACACGAACGGGCCAAGGGGTGAATAGGAGAGGGCAACTGATGCCGGGTCAGGCTCTCAGTAAACCTTCACCAACCCCTTTCTAAGCCATGTGATGTGTGCCATGGTACATGGCACACTCCCCACCGTGTTCACGTCAGCTCCGGGAGAAGACCCCAGTACCACTCCCGGCGCCCTTCACGGTCCGCACCCTCAGACGCCGTGCCCCAACACGGCCCGCAGACCGGCCCGGAGGCCACTCCATGCGAAGTACCCCCACGACGAAGGACATCGTGCGGCTCCTGATAGCCGCCCTGATCTGTTGTCTGGGCCTCAGCCTGCTCACTCCCATGACCAGGGCCGTGGCCAACGGCACCGAGGGTCCGCAGTCCGTCCCTGCGCCCCGCACCGGTGCCGCCCCGCAGCCCGCCATCTCCTCGATCGCCAAGGACGTCCGCGCCGAGGACGCCCACTCCACGGTGGACGTCTCGCAGCGCGCGCCGTTCCAGACCGTCGAGACCCCGGCGAAGAGCGAGCAGATCCGCTCCAAGCTCTCCGCCGGAGCCGCCGCGGCCGCCGCCGCCGCGTGCACCGTCTCCGACTTCACCTCCAAGACGGGCGCCGCGCTGGTCCAGCAGGTCAAGTCCGCCGAGCCCGGCTGCGTCAACACCCTCTTCAACCTGAAGGGTGCCGACGCCCAGGCCGCCTTCCGCGAGGCGCAGATGGTCACCATCGCCGACGCGCTGCGCGCCAACGTCGCCACCTACCCCGGCGACAACAGCACGTCCACCCTCCAGCTGGTGCTCTTCCTGCGCGCCGGCTACTTCGTCCAGTGGTACGACACCGCCGTCGGCGACTACGGCCCGGCGCTGAAGAGCTCCATCGAGGGCGCCCTGGACGCCTACTTCGCGGCCCCGCGTTCGGCGGACGTGAACGACGCCAACGGCAACATCCTGGCCGAGACCGTCACCCTGATCGACAGCTCGCAGCGCAACGCCCGCTACCTCCCGGTGCTCAAGCGCCTGCTGACCGCCTACCAGAACTCCTGGAACGGCTCCTGGTACATGGTCTCCGCGACCAACAGCGTGTACAACGTGCTGTTCCGCGGCCACCAGATGGACGACTTCCTGCCCGCCGTGCAGGCCGACCCGGCACTGCTCACCGTGCTGCGGGACTTCGCCGTCGCCCACGACGACCTGCTCGGCACCGACCAGTGGTACCTGGCCGCCAACGCCGGCCGCGAGCTCGGCCGCTTCCTGCGCCACGACGCGCTGAAGCCGACCGTCCGCCCGCTGGTCAAGGAGCTGCTGGGCCGCAGTCAGATCACCGGCCGCACCGGCTCGCTCTGGATCGGCCTGGCCGAGATGACCGACTCGTACGACCAGGCCAACTGCGCCTACTACGACACCTGTGACCTGGCCGCGAAGATCAAGGCCGCGATCCTGCCGGTGAAGTACACCTGCAGCCCGAGCATCAGGATCATCGCGCAGGAGATGACCGACGCCAACCTGGCGGCGGCCTGCACCAGCCTGACCAACCAGGACGCGTTCTTCCACAAGGTGGCGAAGGACAGCGGCCCGGTGAAGGACGACCTGAACTCCTCGATCGAGGTCGTCGTCTTCAACTCCAGCAACGACTACAAGAGTTACGCCGGCACCATCTTCGGCATCGACACCGACAACGGCGGCATGTACCTGGAGGGCAAGCCGGCCGAGGCGGGCAACCAGCCGCGCTTCATCGCCTACGAGGCGGAGTGGCTCCGGCCGGACTTCCAGATCTGGAACCTCAACCACGAGTACACCCACTACCTCGACGGCCGTTTCGACATGTACGGCGACTTCAAGGCCGGGCAGCAGATCCCGACCGTGATGTGGGTCGAGGGCTTCGCGGAGTACGTCTCCTACACCTACCGCAACGAGACCTACGACCGGGCGATCACCGAGGCCGGCAAGAACACCTACAAGCTCAGCACGCTGTTCGACAGCACCTACGACAACTCCGACTCCACCAAGGTCTACCAGTGGGGTTACCTGGCGGTGCGCTACCTGCTCCAGTCGCACCGCGCCGACGTGGACACCTTGCTCGGCCACTACCGGACGGGCAACTGGGCGGCGGCCCGCACCCTGCTGGCCACCACCATCGGCACCCGCTACGACGCCGACTTCGCCGCCTGGCTGGCGAAGTGCGCCAAGGGCGACTGCGGCACCCCCGCGCCGGAGAACCAGGCCCCCTCGGCCGGCTTCACCGCGCTGGCCAACGGCCTGTCGGTCAACTTGACCGACGTCTCCACCGACGTGGACGGCACCATCGCCTCCCGCGCCTGGGACTTCGGTGACGGCACCAACACCACCACGGCCAACCCGACCAAGGTCTACGCGGCGGCCGGCACCTACACCGTCAAGCTGACCGTGACGGACGACAAGGGCGCCACCGCCAGCACCAGCAAGCCGGTCACCGTGGTGGCCCCGCCCAAGGGCGAGTGCACCTCGGCCCGCCTGGACGAGCTGGGCAAGAACTGCCAGCGCTCGAACGTCTCGGCCACCGCCGGGAACCACAGCGCCTTCTTCGTCTACCTCCCGGCCAAGGTCAACTCGCTGAAGATCACCGTCTCCGGTGGCACCGGTGAGGCCGACCTCTACTACAACCCCACCGGCTGGGCCACCACCTCGGACTGGACCGCCCGCTCGGTCAAGAACGGCAACGCCGAGACCCTGACCATCAAGAAGCCGCCGGCCGGCTACGTCTACATCAGCCTGTTCGCGGCCAAGGGCTTCGAGGGCGTCAGCATCAAGACCGAGTTCTGAGAGGGTCGTTGACCCACCCCTGAACCGAACGGCCCCGCCCACCGCGATCCGGCGGGCGGGGCCACCCGCGTGCCGGGCTCAGTGCGCGGCGAGCGCGGCGGCCAGGCGGCGCAGGCCCTCCTCGATCTCGGCGGGGGAGTGCGTGGTGAAGGACATCCGGAGCGTCCGGGGGTCCGGGGTGACGGCGTGGAACGGCGCACCCGGGACGTAGGCCACGTCGTGCCGGACGGCGGTGGCCAGCAGGGCGGTGGCGTCGTACCCCTCGGGGAGCCGGACCCAGAGGAACATGCCGCCCTCCGGTGCGTTCCAACTGCTGCCCTCGGGAAGGGTCTTGGGCAGTCCGGCGAGCAGTGCGTCGCGGCGCTCCCGGTAGGCCGCCTTGATCCTGGCGAGGTGGGCGTCCAGATCGGCGTCCCGCAGGTACCGGGCGGCGGCGGCCTGGTCGATGGTGGAGGTGTGCAGGTCGGCCGACTGCTTCACCACCACGCAGGCCCGGCGCAGCGCGGCCGGGGCGCGCAGGTGGCCGAGCCGGAGGCCGGGTGCCAGCACCTTGGAGAAGGAGCCCAGCAGTGCGGTCCGGTCCTCGGCCCCGGGCAGCGAGGCGATCCACGGCTGCGGCTCGCCGTCGTAGCGCAGCTCGCCGTACGGGTCGTCCTCGGCGATCCAGAAGCCGTGCCGGCCGGCCAGCTCCGCGATCGCGCGGCGGCGCTCGGCGGGGAGCGTCCTCCCGGTCGGGTTCTGGAAGTTGGGCACCAGGTAGAGCAGCTTGGGCCGCTCGGTGGCCACCAGTTCCGCCAGCGCGTCCGGCAGCAGGCCGTCCCCGTCGGTCGGCACCGGCACCACCCGGGCGCCCGCGAAGGCGAACGCCTGGAGCGCGGCCAGGTAGCACGGGTCCTCCACCAGCACCACGTCACCCGGCTCCAGCAGGGCGGCGATCAGCAGCGTCAGCCCCTGCTGCGACCCGGTGGTGACCACCAGGTCGTCCGCGTCGGTGGCCAGCCCACGGGCCGTCAGCCGCGCGGCCACCGCCCCGCGCAGCGCCGGGTCCCCCTCGGTGGTCGAGTACTGCAGCGCCTGGTCCGGCGCCTCGGCCAGCACCCCGTCGTACGCCGCCCGCAGCCCGGCCACGTCGAACAGCTCGGGCGCCGGCAGCCCGCCCGCGAACGACACCACCTCCGGCCGCGCGGTCAGGGCGAGGATCTCGCGTACGGCGGACGGCGCCACGGAGGCGGCGCGGGCGGCGAAGGGCGGCAGCTCGGCTCGGGTCATCCCCCGAGCGTACGAGCCGGGCCCGGCCTGCCAGAAGCCCTTTCCACGTGCTGATACGCGTGGTGGGCGTGGGGCGGAAGGGCACGGGGCGGACGGCCGGTCAGGGGTGGTCCGGGAGGTGCCTCGGAGGTCCCGCAACGGCCCGCGCGGACGAGGGCTCGCCCGCCTCCCCGGTCGCCCGGGGAGGCGGGCGGCGCCCACGGGCGCGCTCCGCTGGCGCCGGCTCAGCCCCGGGGGAGGACCAGGGACTGGATGTCGGGGAGGGTCCGCCAGTCGCTGGTGGTGATCGAGGCGTGGGCGGCGGCGAGTTGGGTGACCCGGGCGCGGGCCTGGTCGGGGGTGGGGGTGGTGCCGGAGATGGCCGGGGCGACGTTGTGGGCGTCGGTGAGGACCAGCAGGTAGTGGTTGCGGTCGTACCAGGAGAGGTCGGCGCCGTTGGTGAGGTAGGCGGCGGCGTCGCCGTCGAAGACCGCGAACCACGGGCGGATGGTGGTGTCGGCGTACTTGGTGCGCGGGTCGCCGGTGGCGGCGCCGTGCACGGCGGGGAAGACCTGGGCCTGGCCGATCCGGCCGGCGGCGGCCAGGTCGCGCAGGTGGCGGGCGTACTCAACGTCGGTGTGCAGGGTGTCGAAGGGGTTCTGCTCCTCGACGGTGCCGGGGATGACGTCGATCAGCACCCGCCCGGTCAGCGCGGCCCGGGACGGCCAGGCGCCGGCCTTGGCGGCGGCGTCCAGGGTGGGGTGGCTGCCCAGCAGGTCGGCCGGGCGGAAGACGGCCGGGCCGAGGTGGGCGGCGATCAGCGCGTCGAGCTCGGCCGGCCCCATGCCGCGGTTGGCGGCGAAGCCGCCCTTGAGCTCCAACTTGACCACCAGCGGCCCGGACTGGGGGTGGGCGCCGAGCCAGATCCGGATGTCGTCCAGGCAGTGTTCGAGGTTCTTGTTGCCCCCGCCGCCGTAGAGCTGCGAGGCGTCGGTGGCGGCCACGCAGTTGTTGGCGTTCCCCAGCGGGTTGGAGTGGCTGACCTTCCACTCCTTGGTGACGGTGTTGGTCCAGGCGTCCAGCTCGATCAGCGAGGTGCCGGTGTCCAGTGCCTTGGCCAGGAAGGGGAAGGCGGCCGGGTCGTAGGTGTTGTGCAGGCCGACGGTGGTGGCGCCGGTGAACGGCAGCGGCCCGGCCGGCGCGGCGGCGGCCGGGGCGTGCGGCAGCAGCGCGAGGGTGGTGGCGGTGAGCAGGGCGGCGGCGGTCCGACGAAGGGTCAAGGCGGGCTCCAGACACGAGGATTGGCGGCAGCTCAGGCTGGACCATGAGAGTGGACGTGCGGTGACATGACAAGGAAGTTGGCAGGAAGCGTGCGCCACGTACGCCCTTGACCCCGTCATGACACTGGCCCCACCATCGTGCTGGCGCGCGCCGCAGCTCCTCCCTCCCTTCCGTCCTACCCGACCCCCACAGGAGGACAGTCATGCGACTGCCCCGTCGCGGAAAGCCCGCCGTGGCTGCTGCCGCGCTGCTCGCGCTCACCCTGGCCGTGCCGCTCGGCACCGAGGCCAGCGCCAAACCCGCCGTACCGAAGGACAGTTCGGCGGTGGCGGAGGAGACCATCCTCCAGTACGCCGTGGACGGCCCGAGCACGGTGGCCGAACGCACCGCGATCGCCGCCACCGGAGTGTCGATCGACGAGGTGGACGCCCACTCGGTGGTGGTCTCCGCCACCCGGGCCGAGGCGGCCCGACTGCGCACCATGGGGTGGCAGTTGGCCGTCCTGCCGGGCCAGGAGAGCCTGCAGGCGCCGAGCTCGAAGGACGCCACGCTCTACGACTTCCCGAGCAAGGACTCGATGTACCACAACTACGCCGAGGCGACGGCGGAGATCAACACCCTGGTGGCCAAGTACCCGGCCATCATGAGCAAGCGGGTGATCGGCAAGTCCTACGAGGGCCGCGACCTGTTCGCCATCAAGATCAGCGACAACGTGGGCACCGACGAGGCCGAGCCGGAGGTGTTGTTCACCGCGCACCAGCACGCCCGCGAGCACCTGACCGTGGAGATGGCGCTCTACCTGCTGAAGGAGTTCGGCGACAAGTACGCCACCGACAGCCGGATCGCGAACGTGGTGAACAGCCGCGAGATCTGGATCGTGCCGGACGTCAACCCGGACGGCGGCGAGTACGACATCGCCACCGGCAGCTACCGCAGCTGGCGCAAGAACCGGCAGCCCAACTCCGGCTCCAGCAGCGTCGGCACCGACCAGAACCGCAACTGGGACTACAAGTGGGGCTGCTGCGGCGGCAGTTCGAGCTCCACCTCCAGCGAGACCTACCGGGGCAGCGCGCCGGAGTCCGCCAAGGAGGTGAAGGTGGTCGCCGACTTCGTGCGCAGCCGGGTGGTCGGCGGCAAGCAGCAGATCACCGCCGCCATCGACTTCCACACCTACAGCGAGCTGGTGCTCTGGCCGTTCGGCTGGACCTACAACGACACCGCACCGGGCATGACCACCGACGAGCGGAACACCTTCGCCACCCTCGGCAAGTCGATGGCCGCCACCAACGGCTACACCCCCGAGCAGTCCAGTGACCTCTACATCACCGACGGCACCATCGACGACTGGCTGTGGGGCGCGCAGCGGATCTTCGCCTACACCTTCGAGATGTACCCCACCGGCAGCGGGGGCGGCGGCTTCTACCCGCCCGACGAGGTGATCAGCCGGGAGACCGCCCGGAACCGGACGGCCGTGCTGATGCTGCTGGAGACGGCGGACTGCATGTACCGGGTGATCGGCAAGCAGCAGCAGTACTGCGGCATCGCCTCCTGACCGGTGCCCCTCGCACCTCCGTTGGCCGGGTTCGCCCGGGGTCGCCCGGGCCCGGCCGACGGAGCGTCAGGACGCCGTGCCGACCCGGGAGTCGATCAGCCGCAGGGCCGCCTCGGAGGGCGATCCCGGCTCGGCGGTGTACACCACCAGCGACTGGTCCTGGTCGTCCGGGAGCAGCAGGCACTCGTAGGACAGCGTGAACTCCCCGGCCGCCGGGTGGCGCAGGTGGTAGAGGCCGTGGCTCTTCTCCCGCACCTCCTGGGCCTCCCAGTGCCGGCGGAAGTCGGCGCTCTCGGCCGACATCCGGGACAGGAAGTCCTGGAACTCCGGGTCGCACTGGTGCCGCCCGAGCTCCATCCGCAGCTGGGCGACCAGGTCGGCGGCCTTGTGCTCCCAGTTGACGTACCGTCCGCGGACCACCGGGTGGCAGAAGGCCAGCCAGATCTTGTTCCGCCGCTCCGGCGGGAGGGCGTCCAGATCGACGGTGAGCAGCGCGGCGAACAGGTCGTTCCAGGCCAGCAGGTCGGTGCGGCGGCCGACCACGAAGGCGGGCGTGCCGCTCACCGAGTCGAGCAGTCGGCGCAGCCCGGGGCGGACCTGCTGGGCCGGGCGGGCACCGGTGTGGTCGGGGCGGACCAGGTGCAGCAGGTGCCGGCGCTCGAACTGGTCGAGGCGGAGCGCGGTGGCGACCGCGTCGATCACCGTGTCGGAGACGTTCTCGGCCCGGCCCTGCTCGAAGCGGACGTAGTAGTCGACCGAGACCCCGGCCAGCTGCGCCAGCTCCTCCCGGCGCAGGCCGGGCACCCGCCGCCGCTCGCCGTACTGGCGCAGGCCGGCCTCCTCGGGCTTGAGGCGGGCCCGGCGGGAGCGCAGGAAGGTGCCCAGTTCTGCTCGGTTCCCCATGCCGACGATCCTACGGTGGCGGGGTGCCGGCGCCGAAGGTGGTCCTGGCAGACCTGGGTTCGGCGGTTCCCAGGTGGGGCGGGGGACTGGGTAGCGGCTCGCGGGGCGAGCAGCATGGCCGGTGACAGCAAGCACGGCCATGGAGGTCCCAGCCCGATGAGCATCACCACCGTCCCCGCGTACGCCGCCCCCGCCCCGAAGGCGCCGCTGGAGCGGACCACCGTGCCGCGCCGGCCGGTCGGCGAGCACGACGTCCTGATCGAGATCAAGTACGCCGGCATCTGCCACTCCGACATCCACCAGGTGAACGAGGACTGGGGCACCGCGCCCTTCCCGATGGTCCCCGGCCACGAGATCGCCGGGATCGTCGCCGAGGTCGGCCCGGGCGTGACCCGGTACGCGGTCGGCGACCGGGTCGGCGTCGGCTGCTTCGTCGACTCCTGCCGGACGTGCGACAACTGCCGGGCCGGGCTGCAGCAGTACTGCGCCGTGGGGATGAGCGCCACCTACCCCGTCGGCTCGGACGGGCAGCCCGCCTACGGCGGCTACAGCAGCCACCTCGTGGTGGACGAGAACTACGCGCTGCGCATCCCGGAGGGCATCGGCCTGGCCGAGGCCGCGCCGCTGCTCTGCGCCGGCATCACCCTCTACTCCCCGCTGAAGCACTGGCAGGCGGGCCCGGGCAAGAAGGTCGCGATCGTCGGCCTCGGCGGGCTGGGCCACATGGGCGTCAAGATCGCGGCTGCGCTCGGCGCCGAGGTCACCGTGCTCAGCCAGAGCCTGCGCAAGAAGGAGGACAGCCTGCGGCTCGGCGCCGCCGACCACCGGGCCACCTCCGACTCGGCCACCTTCGCCGAACTGGCGGGCAGCTTCGACCTGGTGGTCAGCACCGTCTCGGCCGTGCTCCCGTTCGACGACTACCTGGGCCTGCTGAAGACCGACGGCACCCTGGTGAACGTCGGTGCTCCGGCCGACCCGATCTCGCTCAACCTGTTCTCGGTGATCGGCGGGCGCCGCTCGCTGGCCGGCTCGATGATCGGCGGCATCCCGGAGACCCAGGAGATGCTGGACTTCTGCGCCGAGCACGGTCTCGGCGCGGAGGTCGAGGTGATCCCGGCCGAGCGGATCAACGAGGCCTTCGCCCGGGTGCTGGCCGGTGACGTGCGGTACCGCTTCGTCATCGACGCCGGCACCATCTGATCCTCCGTGCTGCTCACCGCGCTGGTCCGCTACCAGGCCCGGACGGGTCAGCAGGACCGGCTGCGCACCGAGTTGGAGGCCCTGCTGGAGCCGGCGGCGGAGTGGCCCGGCTGTCTGGCGTACGAGCTCTACGTGGACCCCAACCGTCCCGAGCGGATGGCGGTCTTCGAGGAGTGGAGCTGCCTGGACGGCTGGCGGCTCCACCGGCACCGGGCGGCCGGAAGGACGGCCGCCCTGCTGGCCCGTCCGGTCGCCGTCCGGCTGTACTACGCGGGGTGCGAGGGCGTCACTTGAGCAGCCGGGACAGCCGGCGGTCGGCCAGCGTCCGGCCGCCGGTCTGGCAGGTGGGGCAGTACTGGAGCGAGGAGTCCGCGAAGTTGACGGACCGTACGGTGTCGCCGCAGCGCGGGCAGCGCTCGCCGGCCCGGCCGTGCACCGCCATCGCGGCCCGCTTCTCCGCCTTGAGGTCGGTGACGGCGCTCTCGTGGGCCCGGGCCACCGCCGTGCCGAGGGTCTGCCGGATCGCGCCGTACAGGGCGGTCAGCTGCTCGGGAGTGAGGGCGGAGGCGAGGGCGTAGGGGGAGAGCCGGGCCTCGTGCAGGATCTCGTCCGAGTAGGCGTTGCCGATGCCGGCCAGCACGGTCTGGTCGGTGAGCAGGGTCTTCAGCCGGTGCCGCTGCCCGGCGGTCAGCTCGGCGAGCCGCTGCTCGGTGAAGGCGGGCCCGAGCGGGTCGGCGCCGAGGCGGGCCACTCCGGGCACCAGCTGAGGGTCCGTCACCACGTAGGCGGCCAGCCGCTTGGTGGTGCCCTGCTCGGTGACGTCGAAGCCGGAGCCGTCGTCCAGCACGATCCGCAGCGCGAGCGGCCCGCGGCCCGGCCGGGCCCCACCGGGCTTGGGCGGCGGGTAGGCCGCGCGGTGCCGGATCCAGCCGGCCCGGGCCAGGTGCAGCACCAGGTGCGGCCCGTCCCCGGCCAGCAGGTCGAGGAACTTCCCGTGCCGGGTCACCGAGCTGACGGGCAGTCCGTGCAGCGCCGTGACCGGCGGGTCGAAGGTCTTCAGCACCTGCACCGAGAGCACCTCCACCCGCGCGATGGTGCGCCCCTCGGAGAGCTCCGCGATCCGCTCGGCCAGCGCCTGCACTTCCGGCAATTCGGGCATACCGCCCAGCCTAGTGGAGGTGACGGGTGCCCGGCTCGGGGGCGATGCCCGGCTGACGGCACGGAGCCGGATGCACGGTCCTGCTGCGGGCCGATCGCCGGGCGTCGGCGCGACCGGCCGGGCCGCTCCGGTCCGGAGGGCTCGTTCGACTCCCGCACCCGGGGTGAGGGTGGCGACGGGAAGGGCGGCGCCCGTCGACGGACCTGTCGACCATGATCCGCCGTCAGGCGCCCGATAGGGCACGGGCCAGCCGGGCCACCGCCTCGGTGAGGTCGGCGGGGTGCGGGGCCGCGCCGTAGGAGAGGCGCAGGTGCGGGGCTGGTGGTTCGGCGGGGAAGTAGGGGCGGCCGGGGGTGAGGGCGACGCCCTCGCGGCGGGCGGCGGCGGCGAGTTCGCGGTCGTCGGTGCCGTCGGGCAGGCGGAGCCAGAGGTGGTAGCCACCCTGCGGGAGCGGGTCGGGGAGCAGGGCGGGCAGGTGGCGGGCCAGCGCGGCGGCGGTGGTCTGCCGGCGGTCGGCCAGGGCGGCGGAGACGGTGCGCTGGTGGCGGGCCCAGGCGGGGGCGCCGACCAGTTCCAGGGCGGTCTCCTGGAGCGGGCGGGGGACGAAGAAGGAGTCCACCGCCTGGACCGCGCGCAGCCGTTCGAAGGCCGGGCCGCGTGCGGTGAGGGCACCGACCCGCAGGCTGGCCGAGGCGATCTTGGTGAGCGAGCGGACGTGCAC
Organism: Kitasatospora sp. NPDC096147; assembly: GCF_044763225.1. Classification (NCBI taxonomy): domain Bacteria; kingdom Bacillati; phylum Actinomycetota; class Actinomycetes; order Kitasatosporales; family Streptomycetaceae; genus Kitasatospora; species Kitasatospora sp. NPDC096147. Next base: position 130,348 of record NZ_JBIWFX010000004.1, read on the forward strand.
CACCACGCCGTCCGGGTCATCGGCCGCCAGCGGCGGCAGGGGTGACGGTGCGTCGGCGTGCACCAGCATCCGGGCGAAGTCGTCCTCCACCACGAAGGCGCCGGCGGCCCGGGCGATCCGCAGCACCTCGGCCCGCCGGTCGGCGGCCAGGACCGCGCCGGTCGGGTTGTGGAACAGCGGCTGGCAGACGAACGCCCGGGCCCCGCTGGCCGCGAACGCCTCGGCCAGCAGCTCCGGCCGCACCCCGTCCCGGTCCACCGGTACCGGCACCGGCCGGAGCCCGGCGGCCCGGGCCACCGCCAGGGTGCCCGGGTAGCCGGGGGACTCGATCAGCACCGGGGCGCCGGGTGCGACCAGCGAGCGCAGCGCGGTGCTCAGCGCACCCTGGCCGCCGGCCGTCACCAGCACGTCCGAGGCGTGCAACGTACCGTCCGGGCCGCCGATCTCCCGGGCGAACCACTCGCGCAGCTCGGTCAGCCCCTCCACCGGCGGGCGGCTCCAGGCGCCGGGGCGGCGGCCGGCCCGGGCCAGCGCGGCGGCGAGCGCCCGCTCGGGCTGGAGGGAGGGGTGCAGGTAGCCGCTGTTGAGGTCGATCACCCCGGGTGGCTGGACGGCCAGCGAGGTGAGCACCCCGGTGGCGTCCACCCGGCGGTCCGGGCCGACGGCGGGCTCGGCGGAGAGGGTGACCTCCTGCCAGGAGACGTCCCGGCGTTCGGCGGTGGCGGCGGTGCGGGCGGCTGCCCGGAAGACCCCGGCGCCCGGCCGGCTGACCACCAGACCCTCGGCGGCGAGCGCGGCGATCACCCGGGAGACGGTCACCGGGCTCACCTGGTGACGGTCGATCAGGGCCCGACTGGAGGGCAGCTTCTCACCCGGAGAGTAGCGGTCCAGCTCCCGGCGGAGGATGGCGGCCAGTTCGGTGACACTGCTACGCTCGTGCATGAGAGTACACGATAGCGCTATCCGGTCCAGCACGATAGCGGTCGGCGCCGGGAGCACCGCCGCCACCGCCACCGCCACTACCGCCACCGCCGCCGCGAGCGTCGGGACCACCGGGGGCGCCGGGAACGACGAGCGGGTCGGCGGCACCGTCCGGGCGGCGCTCGCCGTGGTCTGCTTCTCGCTCAGCTTCCCCGCCACCGTCTGGGCCCTGGACGGCTTCGGCCCGTGGAGCTCCACCGGTCTGCGCGGCCTGCTGGCCGCCGCCCTGGCCGCCGTCTGCCTCCGGGCCAGCCGGGCCCCGCTGCCCGCGCGCCGACACTGGCCCGGACTCGCGGCGGTGGCGGTCGGCTGCGTGCTCGGCTTCCCGCTGCTCACCACGCTGGCGCTCCAGCAGTCCTCCACCGCGCACACCGCCGTGGTGGTCGGCCTGCTGCCGCTGGCCACCGCCGCCGCCTCGGCGCTGCGCTCGCGCACCAGGCTCTCCCGCACCTTCTGGAGTGCGGCGCTGGGCGGGGCGGCGGTGGTGCTGGCCTTCACGCTCCAGCAGAGCGGCGGTGCCTTCAGCCTGGCGGACCTCTACCTCTTCGGGGCACTGCTGGTCTGCGCGGTCGGCTACGCCGAGGGCGGCCGGCTGGCCAAGGAGCTGCCGGGCTGGCAGGTGATCGCCTGGGCGGCGCTGGCCGCCGCACCGCTGACGGCCGTGGTGGCGGCCCTCGCGCTGCCGGCCGAGCCGGTCCAGCTGACGGTCCGTTCGCTGACCGGGCTGGCCTACATCGCGGCGGTCTCGCAGTTCGGCGGCTTCGTGCTCTGGTACCGGGGCATGGCCCAGATCGGCGTCCCGCGCGCCAGTCAACTCCAGCTCGCCCAGCCCTTGCTGACCCTCGGCTGGGCGGTGCTGCTGCTCTCCGAGACGCCGTCCCCGGCGGCGCCGCTGACCGCGCTGGGCGTGCTGGCCTGCATCGCGGTCACCCAGCGGGCCGGCCGGCGGTGAGCGGAGGGCCGCCGGGAGGACCCCTCGCCACCACCACCGGTGGCCGGGGTAGCCTCCAGGGATGATCCGTACCGGCCGCTACCGATGGCGCACCGCGCTGCGCAGGCTGCTGCCCTGGCGGCTGATCGGCCTGGCCCCCAAGGGAGCCCGGGACTGCGGCGCGCACGAGTGGTACCGCCACGACGCCCGGTCGGCCCGCTGCTACCACTGCGCGGTCGGCGAGCGCCCGTGGACCGAGGTCCACTGACGGAGGGTCAGCGGCCGGTCCGGGCCGTCCTTCGAGCGGGACGTCGGTCCGGCGGGGTGGTGCCGCGCCGTGCGGACCGGATCGCGTGGCGGTGGACGGCGCCGGTGCACGTGGTCGCTCCGGCCGGGAGGCCTGGGCTCAGCACGGGCTGAGCCGGGCCACCGTTCCGATCTCCTGGGCCGTCCAGATCGCACCGTCCGGCCCCAGGGCGATGCCGTGCGGTTCGGAGGACGGGGTGGGGAGGTCGTGTCCGTCGATCCGGCCGTCGCTGGTGATCCGGCCGATGCGGTTGGCTCCCCATTCGGTGAACCAGCAGTTTCCGTCGGCGTCGGCGGCAATGGCGTGCGGGCGTGACGCGGGGTCGGGCAGGGCGAACTCGTCGATCCTTCCGTCCCGTGCGATACGCCCGATCCGGCCCGCACCGATCTCGGTGAACCACATGGCTCCGTCGGCACCGGCGGTGATGCCGACCGGGGCGGCGGCCGGTGTGGGCAGGGGGTGGACCGCGACCCGGCCGTCGAGTCCGATGGCACCGATCGCGTTCGCCTGGTTCATGGTGAACCACAGCCGGCCGTCCGGGCCGGTGGCGATGGCCGACGGGAAGGCTCCCGAGAGGGGGAGGGGGAATTCGGTGACCCGGCCGTCGGTGGTGATGCGGCCGATGCGGTCGACGCTCGTCCCGGTGAACCACAGGGCGTCGTCGGGGCCGGCGGTGATGCCGAAGGGTCCGGCGTCCGGTGTCGGCAGCGGGAACGAGGTGATGGTCCCGGTCGTGGTGATGCGGCCGATCCGGTGGCTGCGGAACTCGGTGAACCACAGGGCGTCGTCGGGCCCCGCGGTGATGGTCGACGGTCCACCGGAAGCGGATTCGAGCTGGTGGGTGGTGACGTCGCCGTCGGGGGTGACCCGGCCGATCCGTCCGTGGTGGACCAAGGTGAACCACAGTGCGCCGTCGGGGCCGCAGGTGATTCCGTAGGGGCCCGCGTCCCGGCCGGACACGGGGAACTCGGTGATCGGAGACCTCGGACGGCTCGGCATGGGGCGGGTTCCTCCATCGGCTGACGGGTCGAGCACGGCGACTGCGGATGCTATCCGGTGTGCCTCTCGACCGCCTCCGGTTAAGGACCGCCGCGCACGGCAGCCGGCACCCGGGTGCAGCCTGCGGGCCGCTGGGGCGGGGCTTCCGGCAGGGGCCGGGCCGGCCGACGCCCCCTCGGGACGGGCCGTCCTGAGGGGGCGTCAGGCGTCCGTCAGTTGATGCCGGCGGCGGCGCACGCCTGGGCGTGGTCCTGGTCGCAGATGTCCTCGCGCTTGTAGAGGCCACCGGCGATCACGGTCTCGGCGACCTTCGCCTTGGTGACCACGATCGGGGTGAGCAGCATCGAGGGGATCTGCTCGCCGCCGCTCTCGGTCACCGAGCTGGCCACGCCGGTGATGTCGATGCCGTTGAGCAGGTAGACCGCGATGGAGGCGGCGGTGTCGGCCTCCGGCTTGTACGGCTTGTAGATGGTGTAGCTCTGCTCGCCGGTCAGCAGGCGGCGGATCGCCTCGACCGAGGCGTCCTGGCCGCCGACCGGGACGTTCTTCACGCCGGAGGCCTTCAGCTGGCCGATGATGGCGGTGGCCATGCCGTCGTTGGCGGAGTAGACGGCCTGGATGTTGTCCTTGCCGAGCGAGTTGACCGCCTCGGCGGTCTTCTGGGCGGCCACCTCCGGCTTCCACTCGCCGGACTGCTCGTAGCCGATCTTCTTGACCTTGCCGTCGAGCACCTTGTGGGCGCCGGCCTTGAACATGGCGGCGTTCGGGTCGGAGTCGGCCCCGTTGATCATCACCACCGTGGACTGCGCGGCCTTCGGGCCGAGCGCGTCCAGCAGGGCCTGGCCCTGGAGCTCGCCGGTGCGCTGGTTGTCGAAGGACACGTAGGCGGCGACGCTGCCGGCCGCCAGTCGGTCGTACGCGACCACCTTGACGCCGCGCCGGTTGGCCTCGGCCACCCACGGGGCGGTGCCCTGGGCGTTCACCGGGTCGAGCAGGACCACCTTGACGCCCTTGGCCAGCAGCGCGTCGAACTGCTGCTTCTGCACCGTCTCGTCGCCGTCCGCGTTGGCGTAGTCCACCACGCACTTGGTGCAGAGACCGTTGATGGCCGACTCGATCAGCGGTTTGTCGAAGGCCTCGTAGCGGGTCGAGGAGGAGCGCTCGGGCAGCAGCAGGCCGATGGTCTTGCTGCCGGCCGACGAAGCCTGCTTGCCGTCCTGGCCGCAGGCGGCCAGCGTCAGCGCCGTCGACAGCGCGAGCGTGCCGACGAGGGTGCGACGCAGTGGTGCGTTCATGGTGGGTGGTGCCTCCCTGACTGCCTGCCGCAGCGTCGCGGCAGTGCGGAGGGAGTCAAGCCTCTGATCCGACTTGTCGTCAATAATTAAACCCTACGAAACGGTGTGCTGAGTCAATCGTTATGGACCCGAAGGCAGTCGCCCGATTGGTTGGTATATGCCAAGGGCCCGCCTTCACCTTAAGTAGGCGGGGCGGGCCTGACGGCCTGACGGAACGTCAGCCCTCGGTGCGGATCACCAGCACCACGGCGGCCACCACGATCGCGCCGCCGAGCACCACCGGCAGGGTGAGCGGCTCTGAGAGGATCAGCCAGCCGAGCAGCACGGCCACCACCGGGTTTACGTACGCGTAGGTGGCGACCAGCGGGAGCGGGGCGGCCTGGAGCAGCCAGGCGTAGGCGGTGAACGCCACCACCGAGCCGAACACCACCAGGAAGGCCAGCCCGATCCACGAGGCGGTGGAGACCTCGGCCGGCTGGAAGCGCTGCGGCTCGCCCTTGAGCACGGCGACCAGCAGGCAGCCGAGGCCGCCGGCGATCATCTCGTAGGCGCTGGTCGCGAACACGTTGGCGGGCATCCGGAGCCGCTTGGTGAGGAACGAGCCGCCCGCCCAGGACAGGGTGGCGAGCAGGATCAGTGCGACGCCGAGCGGCTTCACGTCCCCGCTCAGCCCGGAGCTGGAGAGCACCCCGAGGCCGACCAGGCCGAGCAGGACGCCGACCGCCGTGGTCCAGGCCGGACGGTGCCCGGTGACCCAGCGGGCCAGCACCAGCCAGAGCGGCACCACGGCGATGATCAGCGCGGTCAGGCCGGACGGCACGTCGCGCTCGGCCAGCACCACCATGCCGTTGCCACCGAGCAGCAGCATCAGGCCGACCAGGGCGGCGGAGCCGAGCTGACGGGGGGTCACCCGGAGCGCGGCCGGGCCGCTCCTGGCCGCCACCAGTGCGAGCAGCAGCAGGCCGGCCGGTATGAAGCGGAGCGTCGCGGAGAGGAACGGCGGCATGGTCTCCACCACCACCCGGATCGCCAGGTAGGTGGAGCCCCAGACCACGTAGACCACCGCGAGGGCGGCCCAGACGGCGGGGGTGACGGAGCGGAGGGGGGAGACGGTGCCGGGGAGGGCGTAGGTGGGGGAGGAGGTGGGGAGGGTGGGGGTGTCCGCGGATGGCCGGGGCGCGGCGGTCATGAGTCTCTCCTGAATTTGGTGCTGTCGGCAGACATGGCACCACAGTCGCTCCGGCCCGCGCCAGCGCCCGGGCTGCCAAGGTCGGACGAGTTGCTGCCAGCTGACCAGCGCCGATCGGGCTCGCGGGCGGAGCGCGTGGTGGCCGAGCCGTCTGACGTCCCGTCGTCTCGTCTCGCCGACCGTCCCTACCCGTCGCGTCGCCGCCGTTCCGCCGTCCGACCCCCGGGCGTGCGGTCCCGCCCGGTGGACGCTCTCCGGTGCGCCGAGTGGCTGATGCTCTCGGTCGAGTTGGGCCGGGGCGCGCGGCCCGAGTGGTAGTCATGGGACCGGTCCGGCGGGAGGAGGCGGCGTGGAGTGGGTCGCGGCACCCGAGTACTGGCTCGGGCGGGTGCTCTTCCAGCGGCTGGTCGCCCTTGTCTACCTGCTCGGATTCCTGGCCGCCGCACGGCAGTTCCGCGCGCTGATCGGCGAGCACGGGATGCTCCCGGTGCCGCGCTTCACCGCCCGGACGGGGTGGCGCCAGGCCCCCAGCCTGTTCCGGTTCCACTACTCGGACCGGGTGTTCGCGTGCACGGCGTGGTCCGGGGCCGCCCTGGCCGCCGCCGTGCTGGCCGGCGCGGCGGACCAGCTCCCGTTGGCCGCCGCCCTGTTGCTCTGGGCGGTGCTCTGGCTGCTCTACCTCTCGATCGTCAACGTCGGGCAGCTCTGGTACTCGTTCGGGTGGGAGTCGCTGCTGCTGGAGGCCGGTCTGCTGGCCGCCGCACTCGGCAACGACCGGGTCGCGCCCCCGCTCCCGGTGCTGCTGCTGGCCCGCTGGCTGCTGTTCCGGGTCGAGTTCGGCGCCGGGATGATCAAGCTGCGCGGGGACCGCTGCTGGCGCGAGCTCAGCTGCCTCCGCTACCACCACGAGACCCAGCCGATGCCGGGCCCGCTCAGCTGGTGGTTCCACCACCTGCCCGCCCCGCTGCACCGGGTCGAGGCCGCCGCCAACCACGGGGTGCAACTCGCCGTCCCGGTCGGCCTGTTCCTGCCCCAGCCGGTGGCCGGGGTGTGCGCCGGCCTGATCATCGTCACCCAGCTCTGGCTGGTGCTCTCGGGCAACTTCGCCTGGCTGAACTGGCTCACCGTCGCACTCGCCTGCACCGCCGTCCCGGCCGCGCCCCGGGACCGTCCGGTCGGCCCGGCCTGGTACCTCGGCCTGGTCGGGGCGTACACCCTGCTGGTGGTGGTGCTGAGTCACCACCCCGTGCGCAACCTGCTCTCGCACCGGCAGGTGATGAACCGTTCGTTCGACCGCCTCCACCTGGTGAACGCCTACGGGGCCTTCGGCTCCGTCAACCGGCTCCGCCTGGAGGTGGTGGTGGAGGGCACCGACGAGCCCCGCCCCGGCCCGGACACCCGCTGGCGGGAGTACGGCTTCCGCGGCAAGCCGGGGGACCCGTACCGGATGCCCCGTCAGTTCGCCCCCTACCACCTGCGGCTGGACTGGCAGATGTGGTTCGCCGGGATCTCACCGGCGTACGCCCGGCCCTGGTTCACCCCCTTCGTCCGGCGCCTGCTGGCCGGGGACCGGGACACCCTGCGGCTGCTGCGGCACGACCCGTTCGCGGGCGCGCCGCCGACGTACGTCCGTGCCCGGCTGTACCGTTACCGCTTCACCGATCTGCGGACCCTGCGCAGCACCGGAGCCTGGTGGGAGCGCACCCTGGTGCGCGAGTACCTGCCCCCGGTCGCCCTCGCCGACTTCCCGCAGGTGCGCGGTGATCCGCACTGAACCCGCACAACTCCGCCGCTCGCCCGGCACGTCACCCGCCCCGCCGCTCCCGCAGGGGCCGGGTTGCGTGCAGGGCTCGAACGCCCACCCGTATCCTGGCGTCCGCACCGGGCGCCCGCATCCTCGCCCCGTGCCGGCGGAATCCGCCCGCCGCCACCGCCCTGTCCGCCCAGCCACGAACCGGACTTCACACATGACCGTGAACTACCTGAACGACGCCGACCGCCCGGCGGTGGACACCTCACCCTCCGCGAGCGCCACGCCCTCCGGCGAGGCCCGCGAGGACCTCGGCCGCTACGCCGAGCTCGGTGGCCTCTCCCTCGCCGCCGACGCCAACCCCTGGGTCAACGCCGCCGGGACGGTCCTCACCCCCGAGGACGCCCGCGCCGCCTCCACCGCGCTGGCCGAGCTGCGCAGTCACGACCTGCTCGCCACCCGGGACGCGCTGGCCGACCTGCTCGGCTCCGCCGCCACCCCCGCCAACCTGGCGGAGCTGGCCCGGCTCACCGCCATCCTCCAGGGCGCACACGGCACTTCGGCCTCCCTGCGCCCCGAGGTCTACGACACCGACCTGGACGCGCTCACCGCCGCCCTGGTCCCGTGGCGGGAGCGCCGCGACCAGGCCGTCAAGCTCGGCTGGGGCCGCCGCCGCGCACTCCGCGCCCAGGCCAAGCAGCTCGCCGTGGACACCCGGGCCCGCCGCGCCGACCTGCTCGACGCCGTCCGTGCCGCCGCCACCACCCAGGGCGACTGGGCCGCGGCCGGCGCCATCGGCCGCCCGGCCGTGGTCGCCGACCCCGCCTCGCTGACCGCCCTCGCCCAGACCGTCGAGGAGATCGGCCAGGCCGCCCGGACGCTCGGCTCGCTGCTCCCCGAGTACTCCCTGGACGCCCTTCCGCTCGCTGAACTCGCCGACCTGGTCGACCGGTTGGCCGCCGACGAGGGCACCCTCTACCGGCTGCCCGCGCTCCGTGCCCTGCGCTCCGCGCTGCTCACGGCGGAGCCGGAGCTGGACGGGCTGCTGGAGGACCTGGCGGAGCGTCAGGCCGACCGGGACGCGGCGCTCGCCGCGTACGACCGGCTGCACGGCACCGCGACGGAGGCGGAGGCCATCCAGGCCCTGGCCGCCGGGCCCCGGGAGGCGGAGCCGGTCGCTGCGGTGGAGACCGTGATCGAGGTCGAGGCCGACACCGTGGCCGACGTTGAGGCCGAGGCCGTGCCTGAGGCCGATGTCGAGGTCGAGGCGAAGGTCGACACGGCACCCGAGGTCGAGGCCGTGCCTGAGGTCGAGGCAGTGGTCGAGGCTGAGCCCGTCGCGGTGCCTGAGGTCGAGGTCGAGGCGAAGGTCGACACGGCACCCGAGGTCGAGGCCGTGCCTGAGGCTGAGCCGGTGGCCGTGCCTGAGGTCGAGGCAGTGGTCGAGGCTGAGCCCGTCGCGGTGCCTGAGGTCGAGGTCGAGGCGAAGGTCGACACGGTGCCCGAGGTCGAGGCCGTGCCTGAGGCTGAGCCGGTGGCCGAGCCGGTCGTGCCCGAGGTGGTGGAGGCCGAGGTGCGGGCCGAGGTCGAGGTGGCGACGTCGGTCGAACCGGAGCCGGTGGCCGAGGAGTTGGCGGAGCCCGAGGCCCAGGCCGAGCCGGTGGTCTCGGCCGAGCCGGTCGCCGAGGTGCTCGTCGAGGCCGAGCCGGAGCCCGTCGTTCAGCCGGTTGCCGTGGCTGCTGTCGAGGAGCCGGAGCCCGTCGCCGTGGAGGCCGCCGAGGCCGCGGCCGCTGCGTCGGCGAAGAAGGCGCGGCGTCCGAAGAAGCCCGCCATCACCGCCGGCCGGGCCGTCACCGCGTACGAGCCCGCCGAACTGACCGCCCTGGTCCGGTGGTTGGACAGCGACGGCACCGAGCGCAGCGACGACGAGCTGCTCCGTGCCGCCGTCAAGGAGCTCGGCTTCTCCCGGGTCGGTCCCCGCCTCAAGGAGGCGCTGGCCCCGGCCGTGGCCGAGGCCCGTTCCTGATCCGAGGCCGTCCGTACGGAACCCCCTTGGCCGCGAAGGCCCAGGGGGTTCCGTACGTTCAGCGGCCGGTCCGGGCCTGCCAGGTCGGGCTCTCGACGTAGTGGTTGTCGTAGTGCTCGCCGGACTCGCGGATCTCCTGCCAGTCGGCCTCGCCCTTGTTGACCCGGTCCAGCAGGCGGTAGTAGTCGAAGCGGTCCATGCCGGGGGTGAAGAAGACCAGCGCGTCGGCGGTGGAGCCGTCGGCGGGGGCGAAGGCGTGCCGGGTGCCGGGCGGGACGGCGAGGAAGTCGCCCTGGCGGAGCGTCTCGATCCGGTCGTCGATCAGGACGTCCAACTCGCCGGCCAGCCCGAAGAAGAACTCGGTGGCCCGGGTGTGCAAGTGCGGCGGTGCGCCGGTCGCGCCCTTCTCGAAGGTGGCCCGGTTGCTGGTCACCTTGCCACCGGTGGTGGCCGAGTCGGCGAACAGGGTGATCAGGCTGCCGGGCGCGTCGGTCAGCACCTCGGCGGCGGCGGCGCGGATCAGGACGACGTCGTGGTTCTCGGACATGCGGTTCCCCCTCGTGCGGCGGAGCGTATCTCGCTCGCCTCGGTGATCAGCTTATGGGGGAATCGGCCCAGCCTTCTGGTCCATTCGATCATCGATCTCCTTGGGCCAATTCGACCGGTTGACCAGGTGTCAGGAGCAAGACCTCAGGCGTCAGGAGCCGCCCCGCCCGGGGCCAGCGCGCCCAGGAAGGTGATGGTGCGGCTCTGGGTGAAGCCGAGGGCCTTGTAGAGCCGGATCGCGTTGACGTTGTCGTCGGCGGCGTGCAGGAACGGGACCTCGCCGCGCTCGCGGACGCCGGCCGCCACGGCGCGGACCAGCCGGGCGGCCAGGCCCTGCCCCCGGTGGGACGGGGCGGTGCAGACGGCGCTGATCTCGGTGTGGCCGACGGGGTGCATCCGCTCGCCCGCCATCGCGACCAGGACGCCGTCCTGACGCAGGCCCAGGTACCGGCCCAGGGCGATGGTGCGGGCCTCGAACGGGCCGGGGCGGGTGGCCGCCACCAGGGCCAGCATCTCCGGCACGTCCTCGGGCCCGAGCTCGACCGCCTCGGGGTCGGCGGCGTGCGCCAGCCGGTCGCCGACCAGTTGGACGCCGCCGAGCTCGAAGGTCACCTGCCAGCCGGGCGGCGGGGCGATCCCGTTCCCGGCCAGCAGGGCGAAGCCGCCGGGGCCGGTGAGCGCGGCCAGGTCGGCCCAGTCGGCCTCGGTGGGGTCGTCCGGCAGGGCGTGGAAGGGCGACACGTCGGCGGGGTAGCGGGCGGCTCGGCCACGCCGCTCGGCCAGTGCGGCGTGCGGGCCGAACAGGGCCGAGTGGGCCGGGTTGGCGAGCGGGTCCGGCTGCGGTGCGGGGTGCGACATCGCTGTTCCGTTCGGTCGGGGGTCTGCAGCAGGGATCGGAGCGGTGCGGGGCGGGCGGAAAAGGGGGAGGGGCCCCACGGCACACAGCCGCGGGGCCCCTCTGTCACGCGTTCCTGACGGTGCGTCAGCCCAGCTGGGCCAGCGCCTCGTTGAGGGTGGCGGACGGACGCATCACGGCGGCGGCCAGCTCAGGCGACGGCTGGTAGTAGCCGCCGATCTCGACCGGCGAGCCCTGCACCGCGATCAGCTCGGCCACGATGGTCTCCTCCTGCTCCGCCAGGGTCTTGGCGAGGCCGGTGAAGGCGGCGGCGAGCTCGGCGTCGGCGGTCTGCTGGGCCAGCTCCTGGGCCCAGTAGAGGCCGAGGTAGAAGTGGCTGCCGCGGTTGTCGATGCCACCGAGGCGGCGGCTCGGCGACTTGTCCTCGTTGAGGAAGGTGCCGGTGGCGCGGTCCAGGGTGTCCGCGAGGACCTGGGCGCGGGCGTTGCCGGTGGTCTGGGCCAGGTGCTCGAAGCTGGCGGCCAGCGCGAAGAACTCGCCCAGGCTGTCCCAGCGCAGGTAGTTCTCCTTGACCAGCTGCTGGACGTGCTTCGGGGCGGAGCCGCCGGCGCCGGTCTCGAACAGGCCGCCGCCGTTCATCAGCGGGACGACCGAGAGCATCTTGGCGCTGGTGCCCAGCTCCAGGATCGGGAACAGGTCGGTCAGGTAGTCACGCAGCACGTTGCCGGTCACCGAGATGGTGTCCTCGCCGCGGCGGATGCGCTCCAGCGAGTAGGCGGTGGCCTTGACCGGGGAGAGGATCTCGATGGTCAGGCCCTCGGTGTCGTGCTGCGGCAGGTACTCGTTGACCTTGCCGATCAGCACCGCGTCGTGGGCGCGGGTCTCGTCCAGCCAGAAGACGGCCGGGGAGCCGGTGGCGCGGGCGCGGTTGACGGCCAGCTTGACCCAGTCCTGGATCGGGGCGTCCTTGGTCTGGCAGGCGCGGAAGATGTCGCCGGCCTCGACGGCCTGCTCCAGCACCACGTCGCCCGAGGCGTCGACCAGGCGGACGGTGCCGGCGGTGGCGATCTCGAAGGTCTTGTCGTGGCTGCCGTACTCCTCGGCGGCCTGGGCCATCAGGCCGACGTTCGGCACCGAGCCCATGGTGGCCGGGTCGAAGGCGCCGTGGGCGCGGCAGTCGTCGATGACGACCTGGTAGACACCGGCGTAGGAGCTGTCCGGCAGCACCGCGAGGGTGTCGGCCTCCTGGCCGTCCGGGCCCCACATGTGGCCGGAGGTGCGGATCATGGCCGGCATCGAGGCGTCGACGATGACGTCGGACGGCACGTGCAGGTTGGTGATGCCCTTGTCCGAGTCGACCATGGCCAGGGCCGGGCCGTCGGCCAGCTCAGCCTCGAAGGAGGCCTTGATCTCGGCGCCGTTGGCGGTCTTGTCCAGACCGTCGAGGATGCCGCCGAGGCCGTTGTTCGGGTTCAGGCCCGCTGCGGTCAGCTCGGCACCGTACTTGGCGAAGGTCTGCGGGAAGAAGGCGCGGACCACGTGGCCGAAGACGATCGGGTCGGAGACCTTCATCATGGTGGCCTTGAGGTGCACCGAGAACAGCACGCCCTGCGCCTTGGCCTCGGCGACCTGGGCGGCCAGGAACTCGCGGAGCGCGGCGACCCGCATGACCGAGGCGTCGACGACCTCGCCGGCCTGGACCGGGACGGACTCGCGCAGCACGGTGGTGGTGCCGTCGGCGGCGACCAGCTCGATCTTGAGCGCGCCGGCCTCGGTGATCACGGTCGACTTCTCGGTGGAGCGGAAGTCGTTGACGCCCATGGTGGCGACGTTGGTCTTGGACTCCGGGGTCCAGGCGCCCATGCGGTGCGGGTGGGCCTTGGCGTAGTTCTTCACCGAGGCGGGGGCGCGGCGGTCGGAGTTGCCCTCGCGCAGGACCGGGTTGACGGCCGAGCCCTTGATCTTGTCGTAGCGGGCGCGGACGTCGCGCTCCTCGTCGGTCTGCGGCTCGTCCGGGTAGGCGGGGAGCGCGTAGCCCTGGGCCTGGAGCTCGGCGATCGCGGCCTTGAGCTGCGGGATCGAGGCCGAGACGTTCGGCAGCTTGATGATGTTGGCCTGCGGGGTCTTGGCCAGCTCGCCCAGCTCGGCGAGGGCGTCGCCGATGCGCTGGGTCTCTTCGAGACGCTCCGGGAAGGCGGCGATGATGCGGCCGGCCAGGGAGATGTCACGGGTCTCCACCCGCACGCCCGCGGTCGAGGCGTAGGCCTGGACGATCGGGAGGAACGAGTACGTCGCCAGGGCCGGCGCCTCGTCGGTGTGGGTGTAGATGATGGTCGAGTCAGTCATCGGTACTCCGCTTCACGGCTACAACGTCTCGACATCAAGATATCCCGTGACAGCTCCATTGTGACAACCAACCCCGCCCAGACTTCTTCCAGTCGTGGGTGGGGCGGGTCGGTCGGCAGGAGGGCGGGTGTCGTGGGAGGGGAGCGCCGTGCGTGCGCCCGTCTCAGTTGCGGCGGAAGGCGGTGAGGGTGGCGGCCAGGTCCTCCGGGGTGCCGAACACCTCCAGCTGCTCGGGGGCGCGGCGCTGCCAGAGGAAGAGCAGCAGCTCGGAGGCGGCGCCCCGGACCGCGACGGCGCCCTTGGCGTGCTCGGTGAGCAGCCGCCAGCCACCGTCCTCGCCGACCCGCAGGGTCCACTCGCCGGGGCCGTCGGTGGCGTGCAGGTGCAGGCCGGCAGCGGGGTAGCCGGCCGGCGGGGTCTCGTGACGGCAGATCGAGAGGAACTCCTCGATGCCGTCCGCCGCGAGCTCGCGCTCGATCGGCTCGTCCCGGCCCAGGGTGCTCAGGGCGTCCCAGGCGTGCACGGCCGTCTCGTGCGCGATCCGGCGCTGGATGAAGCCGGCGTCCTTCCGGGTGGCCCAGGACCAGCGCGGCTCTTCGGGGTCGAGCACCTCCAGCGCGGCGGCGGCCCGCTCGGCGCCGTCGGCCAGCCAGCCGGGCAGCTCGGCGTCGGCCGGGCGGTCGACGCCGGTCCAGGCGTCCGGGTCGGTCAGGGTGCCGTCGGCGATCCCGGTCCAGAACCGGTGCACGGTCCCGGTGTGGTCCAGCAGGTCACCGAAGGTCCAGCCGGGACAGCCGGGTACGGGGAGGGTGAGGTCGGCGCCGGTCGCGGCCTCGGCCATCAGCGTGGCGTGGCGGCGGAGGGCGGACGCGTAGTCGGATCGGTTCACCTCCGGACCGTAGCCGGGGCGGCCGACAGCGGGCGATCGGATTTCCGAACTGCCCCTTGCCGCCAGTGGGTTGGCGCCGGTGCAGTCGGGTGGACCGGTTGACGGCGACGGCGACGGGTGCGGTCGGTCACGGGCCGGGCGTACGCCGCCGGCCCCCGCACGTGGTGGGTGCGGGGGCCGGCGGCGGAGGGGGTGACGGGTGGTCAGGCGAGCCAGCGGAAGCGGCGGACCAGCGGGGTGGCCTTCCAGCGGCGGCCGAGGCCGAGGTGGTCGCCGGCGGCGGTGGTGGCCAGCACGATGGCGGCGCCGGCGATCATCCAGTGGTCGTCGGTGACCGGGTTGGTGGCGGGCTGGAGGGTGACCAGCCACATGAAGGCCATCATCAGGGTGGCCGAGGCGGCGGCGATCCGGGTGCCGATGCCCAGCAGGAAGGCCAGGCCGATGCCGAGCAGGCCGGTCATGAACAGCGCGTCCAGCACCGGCGATCCGGCCACCGAGTCGAAGACGTGGGCGAACGGGCCCTGCGTCCCGTGCAGCAGGAAGCCCTCGGTCGGCGAACCGCCGTTGACCACCGCCGAGGCCGACTTCGTCGCGAATCCGAGGCCGAACATCTTGTCCAGGAACGGCCAGAGGAAGGTCCATCCCACCAGTACCCGCAGCCCGGCCAGCGCGTACCGCGCCGCCCGCGAACGGACCACCGGACCGTCCTGACGGTCGCTCAGGAGGGCTTCGGCACGGACGGGACGGTCGAGCAGGGTGGCCATCGTGATGCACCTCTTCGGTAGGGCTCTCGCATCGCTTGTGAATGCATTCACAACCTATCCCTCCCTCGGCCGCCCCCGACGGGTAGCAGGTCCCGGATCGGACGGGCCCTTGGTCACCGAGCTCGCGCTGATCGCCGTCGAGATCGTCTCCCCGTCCAGTCCGGAGAACGACTGGGTGGGCAAGCTCCGCGACTACCCCCTGATGGGGATTCCGCTCTACCTGCTGGTCGACGCCACCCGGAAGACCGTCACGCTCTTCCGGGAGCCCGAGGCCGGGCGCTACCGGATGCGGGAGGACGCCGACTTCGGGGAGGCGGTGCACGTCCCCGCCCCCTTCGGTTTCGTGCTGGACACCTCGGTGCTGCTGCCCTACTGAAGGCCCGTCACGGCAGGCCCGTAGGCTGCGGGCATGCGTGATTTCGTGGCGGGGATGGGGTACCTGGTCAAGGGCCAGAAGTGGGTGGCGCGGCACGGGCGGTGGTGGGGGTTCGGGATGATCCCGGCGCTGATCGCCCTGGTGGGGTACGTGGCGGCGCTGGGCGTGCTGGGGGTGTACGCGGACGATGTCGCGCAGTGGGCCACGCCGTTCGCCGACGACTGGGGCTCGCCGTGGCAGGGGCTGGTGCGCGGGGCCGTGCAGGTGGCGGTGCTCGGGGTGGGCTTCGGGCTGTCGGTGGTGACGTTCACGGCGGTGACGCTGCTGATCGGGCAGCCGTTCTACGAGTCGCTGTGCGAGAAGGTGGACGAGACCGAGGGCGGGGCGCCGGCCAAGCCAGAGGTGCCGCTCTGGCGGGAGTTGGTGGTCTCGGCCCGGGACAGCCTGTACGTGCTGGTGCGGGTGCTGGCGTTCGGGGTGGTGCTGTTCCTGGCCGGGTTCGTTCCGGTGGTGGGGCAGACGGTGGTGCCGGTGCTGGGCATCTGCGTCTCGGGGTACTTCATGGCGGCCGAGCTGTCGGCGGTGGCGCTGCAGCGGCGCGGGATCGCCCAGCCGGAGCGGCTGCGGCTGCTGCGCGGCCGGCTCGGCCTGGCGCTGGGCTTCGGTGCGCCGCTGATGGTGCTGTTCCTGGTGCCGTTCGTGACGGTGCTGGCGATGCCCGGCGCGGTGGCGGGGGCGACCCTGCTGGCCCGGGACCTGGCGCCGGTCGAGACCGCGGACGAGGCCGAAGAGGCCGAGGAGGAGGGCGAGGACGAGGCGATCTGGCCGGTGCAGGGGTGGCAGAAGTAAGCAAATAGGACAAAGCCAGCGGAACTTGACATTCCGCCAAATGATGCACCATAACTGCCCGGATGAAGGCAACGGCGGACCTCGCCCGGCGGCGGCACACTCCCGACGGGATCGACCTCGCGGACCCGGAGTTCTGGCGGCTCCCGCTCCCGGAGCGGGCGGCGGCGTTCGCCCGGCTCCGGGCGTTGGACGGGCCGCTGTACTTCACCGACCTGCGCACCGGCCGGGGCTTCCACGCCCTGGTCCGGCACGCCGACGTGGTGGCGGCCAGCCGTGACTCCAAGGTCTTCCTGAGCGGCCCCGGCGTCACCACGCCCGAGCCGGCCCGCTGGGTGCGGACCGTCTTCGGCGACTCGATGGTGAACCTGGACGACCCGCGCCACGCGGACCTGCGGCGGATCGTCTCGCGGGCCTTCACGCCCCGGCTGATCTCCCGGGTGGAGGAGGACATCCGCGTGGTGGCGCGGGAGTTGGTCGACCGGGTGGCGGCCGACCGGCCCGCCGACTTCGTCCCGTCGGTGGCCGCCCAGCTCCCCTATCGGGTGATCTGCGACATGATGGGGGTGCCGGAGCAGCAGCGCCGGCGGATCCTCGCCCTGGTCAACGACGCCTCCGAGCACACCGGCGTCGCCCGCAGCCGGCTGCGCGTCCCGGGCCGGGGGCTGATGGCACTGGCCCGGATGCAGCAGATCATCGCCGCGCTCGGCCGGGAGCGCCGCCGTCGGCCGACCGACGACCTGATCTCCGCCCTGGTGACCGCCGACGTGGACGGCCGCCGCCTCAACTCCCGTGAGCTGGGCGCCTTCTTCTCCCTGCTGCTGGTCGCCGGGGTGGAGACCACCCGCAACGCGCTGGCGCACGGACTGCACCTGCTCTCCACCCACCCCGAGCAGCGCGAGCTGCTGACGGCCGACCTGGACGGGCGGCTCGGCGGCGCGGTGGAGGAGATGGTCCGGCACGCCACCCCGATCATCCAGTTCCGCCGCACGGTGGCCGTCGACCACGAGCTGAACGGCACTCGGCTGGCCGCCGGGGAGAAGGTGGTGCTGTTCTTCGGCTCGGCCAACCGGGACGAGGCGGTCTTCACCGACCCGGACGCCTTCGACATCACCCGCTCGCCCAATCCCCACCTGGGCTTCGGCGGCGGCGGTCCGCACTTCTGCCTCGGCGCGTACCTGGCCCGGCAGGAGATGAGGGTGCTGTTCCGCGAGCTGCTGACCCGGCTGCCCCGGATCCGCTCGGTGGGCGAGCCGGCCCTGGTGCACTCCAGCTTCGACAACCGGGTCAAGGCGCTGCGGCTGGCGTACTGAGCCGGGCCGGGCAAGCGGCAGGACGTACGGTTCGCCCCGTTCGGTTGTCCGTTCCGGCGGGCTGTCCGGGCCGGGCCGGGGCCCTAGCGTTCCGGGCCATGGACGAGTGGCTGATACACGACTACCGCGAGGACGACCTGGCCGCCGTGGTGCACCTGATCGACAGCACGGCCGCGCTGGGCCAGGAGTCGGTCTTCTCGCTGGCCGAGTGCATCGGGGCGCTGACCGACCGTCAGCCCGCCGTGGTGGCGGTCCGGCGGGGCGAGCCGATCGGGGCCGCGCTGGCCCACCTGGCGGGGGACCGGGCCTGGGTGATGCGGATCGCCATCGCCCCCGGCTGGCGCGGCCGGGGGCTGGCCAGCGCGCTGCTGCGCGAGCTGGAGCGGCGGCTGCTGGAGCGCAGGGTGCGCCGGATCGCCTACGTGCTCCCCGAGGAGGAACTGCTCGGCGAGGGCCTGCGCAAGGCCGGGTACGCCCGCCGTCCGGCGGTGGCGTACTTCGAGAAGGCCGAGCCGCAGGCCGGACCGGGCGGCGGGCTGCTGGACGAGCTGGGCGGACGGCTGCTGCCGGACGACCTCTGGGAGCGGGTGGCCGGGATGGGCACCGAGAAGGAACTGATCGAGCGTCGGGTGGTCCGGCCGCTGGCCGAGCCGGAGCGGGCGGCCCGGCACGGGGTGCGGCCACCGCGCGCGATCGCGCTGTTCGGCCCGCCCGGCACCGGCAAGACCACCTTCGCCCGGGCGGTCGCCTCCCGGCTGGGCTGGCCGTTCGTCGAGCTGCTGCCCTCCCGGCTGGCCGACGAGGGCAATCTGGCCGCCGCGCTGCGCACCGCCTTCGGCCGGATCGCCGAGCTGGAGCGGGTGCTGGTCTTCATCGACGAGGTCGAGGAGATCGCGCCGGTCCGGGGCGACGCGGCCCACGCCGGCCTGCACGGGGTGACCAACGAGCTGCTCAAGCTGATCCCCGGCTTCCGGGAGGGCGGCGAGCGGCTGCTGGTCTGCGCCACCAACTCGATCCGCTCGATCGACCCGGCCTTCCTGCGCCACGGCCGGTTCGACTACCTGATCCCGATCGGCACCCCGGACCCGGTGGCCCGCCGGGCCATCTGGGCCCGCTACACCGAGGGCCGGGCGGGCGTCGACCTCGGCCTGCTGGTCGAGCGCAGCGCCCTGTTCACCCCGGCCGACATCGAGCACGCCGCCCGCGCGGCGGCCCAGGCCGCGTTCGAGCGGGACACCGGTGCGGACCCGGCGGCGACGGCCGGCGCCACCACCGCCGACTACCTGGCCGCGATCGCCGACTGCCGCCCGACCGTCACGCCGGAGCTGGTGGCCGACTTCGAGGCCGACATCACCACCCACGCCCGGCTGTAGGCCCGGTGGGCCCGGTGGGCCTATGCCGGGTGGGTGCCGACCGCGTCGCGGATCTGCTCGCCGAGGCCGCCGTCGCGGCGGGCGCAGTTGGCGCAGCAGAAGAACTTGCCGGAGACCTCGACGCCGTGGCCGACGATCCGCACCTGGCAGTACTCGCAGCGCGGCGCGAGCTTCTCC
This sequence comes from Kitasatospora sp. NPDC096147, assembly GCF_044763225.1. Lineage (NCBI taxonomy): Bacteria > Bacillati > Actinomycetota > Actinomycetes > Kitasatosporales > Streptomycetaceae > Kitasatospora > Kitasatospora sp. NPDC096147. The sequence goes on from NZ_JBIWFX010000004.1 coordinate 149,312, forward strand.
ATCGCGCACTCGAAGCTGTCGAAGGTGTAGCTGTCGCCGGTGATCGTCCTGATCTCGAAGGCCAGCCAGTAGTCGTTGCCGCAGACCACGCAGACCGCCATGGGGATGCTCCGTCTCGATCCGGGAAGGCGCCCGGCCGGGGCCGGCCGCGCGCTTCCACTCTCGAACCGGCCCCGGGGCGGGGCAACCGCGTGCGGCCGAACGGACAATGGAGGGGACCGGAGGTGGTGGCGATGATCGTCCGGATCTGGGAGGCCCAGGTGGTCCCCGCTCGCAGGGAGGAGTTCTGTGCCCGGCTGGCCGACGAGGTGATCCCGGCCCTGGACGGGACCGACGGCTACCAGGGGGCGGAGCTGCTGCGGTCGGTCTCCGCCCTGGACCACCGGGTGCTGGTGGTGACCCGCTGGCGGGACGAGGCGGCGCTGCGGGCCTACGCGGGCACCATGTGGCGGATCCGGCCGGTCTGGGCGGAGGGCGAGTTCGGCTTCCTGGAGCACCCGCCCTCGGTGGCGCACTTCGAGCACCTGCCGCCGGCCGCCGAGCCGGCGGCACCCCGGCCGTGAACGCGGCGCCGCCCGCACCGGTGGTGATCGGTGCGGGCGGCGCCGGTGCCTGACGGAGGGTCACTTCGCGGCGGGCACCGGGCTGTCCAGGGTGGCGGCGTTGGCGTGGTCGCCGACCGGGCCGAGCTGGCCCTGGGTGCGGAGCGAGCCGAAGGTGACGACCAGCAGGCCGGCCACCGTGATGGCGGCGCCCGCCCAGAGCGGGGAGACGAAGCCGTAGCCGGCCGCCAGGGCCAGGCCGCCGATCCAGGCGCCGAGCGCGTTGCCGACGTTGAAGGCGGCGATGTTGGCGCCGGAGGCCATGATGGGGGCGTCCTGGGCGTACTTCATGGTGCGCAGTTGCAGGCCGGGCGCGGTGGCCAGGCCGACGGTGCCCATCAGCAGCAGGGAGATGACGGTCATCACCTTGTTGCCGGCGGTGAGGGCGAAGACCCCGAGCACCACGGCGAGCACCGCCATGATCAGGATCAGCGAGCCGTTCAGCGCGCGGTCGGCCGCCTTGCCGCCGACGAAGTTGCCGATGAAGGTGCCGACGCCGAACAGCACCAGCAGCCACGGCACCGCGCCGGTGGAGAAGCCGCTGACCTCGGTGAGGGTGAAGGCGATGTAGGTGTAGGCGCCGATGACACCGCCGAAGGCGAGCACGCTCAGGGTCAGCGAGACCCAGACCTGGCCGCGCCGGAAGGCACCCAACTCGCTCCGCAGGCCAGAGTGTTGGGGCTTGGCGGTCTGCGGGACGAGCAGCTTGATGCCGGCCAGGGCGACCACGCCGATGATGGTGATGGCCCAGAAGGTGGAGCGCCAGCCGAGCTGCTGGCCGAGGAAGGTGCCGAGCGGGACGCCCAGCACGTTGGCGGCGGTGAGACCGCCGAACATCAGCGAGATGGCACCGGCCCGCTTGTTCTCGGCGACCATGTCGGCCGCGACCACCGCGCCGACGCCGAAGAAGGCGCCGTGGCAGAGCGCGGCGACGATCCGGCCGACCATCAGGATGCCGTAGGTCGGGGCGACGGCCGAGATCAGGTTGCCGATGATGAACAGCACCATCAGCGAGAGCAGGACCTTCTTGCGGTCGAAGCGCGCGATCGCGGCGGTCAGCAGGACGGCGCCGATGGCGACGCTGAGCGCGTACCCCGAGATCAGGTAGCCGGCCACCGACTCGGTGACCTGGTAGTCCGCCGCCACCTCGGGCAGCAGACCCACGATCCCGAACTCGGTGAGGCCGATGCCGAAGCCTCCCAGGGCTAAGGCGATGAGCCCGATGGGCATGGTGGGACCTCCGTAGTCGTGCATGGGCAGGGGTGTGTGCGGATGGGCGTGAGGGTCTTCATGGAAAGTAGCTCTTCATAACTTCGGCGGGCCAGTTTCGTCTGCGTACCGATCGAGACTTCGTCAGGTCCAGTTTCCGTTCCGGCATCGGTGTGATCGTCATACCCCATCGGCATCCGTGATGTCCGGAGGGTTGGTACGCCTCCTAAAGTTGTTCGCACAGACATCCTTCCCCCTCGGAACGGAGATCGTCGTGAACAATGGGATTCACGCCGTGGGATTCTTCCCCGGTCTCGGGAGCCGTGCCGCTTATCGCGAGCTCGGCAGCTCCCTGCTCGATTCCGGGAATCCGGAGATATCCGCGATCTACCGCGACGGCGCGGCGGCGATCGGATTCCCCGGCGAGCCCGGCCGCATCCTGCTGGCCGCGGAGAACCTGCCGGCCGTCCGGTCCGAGCAGCAGGGATTCGTCGGCGCCGCCTTCCTGGTGCACGGGCTGGCGCTGGAGGCCCTGCTGCGGGCCGAGGCGGCCCGCCGCGGCGTCCGGCTGGAGTTCGCCGCCTACACGGGGGAGAGCTTCGGGGTGCTGGCGGCGGCGGTGGCGGCCGGCTCGCTCTCGGTGCTGGACGGGGTCCGGATCGCCCGGGCCTTCACTCCGCTGATGCTGCTGGCGGCCGAGGGAGCGGCGCCCGACGGTCCGTACGCCCGGGAGCTCGTCGACTGCCTGTCGCCGGAGGTGCGGGAGCGCCCGCTGGTGCGGGAGGCGGCCCATGTGGTCGCCCTGCGGGGGGAGCCGGACGAGCTGGCCGCCGCGCTGGACGGGCTGGCCCGGCACTTCCCGGCCGAAGCCGTCGAGGTGCACAAACTCTACTCACCGCGGCAGACCAACGTGTACGTCGCCGCCGGGAGCCGGTCGGAATTCGCCGACCTCCTCACGGCATTCCCCGGGGTGCGGGCCGAGGAACTGAAATCGCCCACCACCTTCCTGGCGCACTCGGCCCGCCTCCGCGAGGCCCGGAACGCCTTCGAGAAGTACATCGACCGTCAGGGGGTGGAATTCCGCACCCCGCACACTCCGGTGATCTCCAACAACGGCACCGGAATGCTCGCCACGGCCGCCGGGATACGGGACGGAGTCCTGGCGATGGCCGACGAGATCATGGCCTCCAGGACCACCGTGGAAATCCTGGACGGCCTCCGCATCGACATGACCCTGGAGCTCGGTATGGGAAACAAGTCCGTTCAGCTGCTGACCGACAACAATGCCGTGGCGCCCGCGCTGGCGTACGCCGGAGCGCCCGAGGAGACCGAGCTACTGCTGGGTGCGGTGAGCGCGGCCGAGGAGCTGGAGGCCACCCTCGAACGCTTAGCCGACGCCGCCGGAGCGCCCGCCGCCCCGGAGCTCGCCACCCTGCGCGACGTGCTCCGGCGGGCCGCCCGCAGCCCCTTCGCCGAGCAGTACCTGGGCCGCACGCTGGCCCGCACCGACCGGCCCGAGCCGCCGGCCGGCTCCACCGCCCGGCGGCTGCTGGAGACCGCCCGGCTGAGCCACCGTCACCGTGCCCTGCTGGACGCCGAGTCCGGCGAGCTGGTGCTGCGGGCCCGGCTGCGCAAGCGGATCGAGGGGGCGCCCGAGGAGCTCGGCCTGGCCTACACCGAGCTGCGGGTGCTGCGCGCCGACGGCCGCACCGAGACCCGCACGGCGCCGGGCGGGCCCGAGGTGCTGGTGGTGCACCTCGGCGGCGGGCGGGAGGCGGCGGGGGAGGTCGGACGGCGGTACGCGCTGCACGGCCTGCTCGCCGAGAGCCGCCCGGTGCTGTTCGAGCAGAGTGACCACTACCTGGCCGGCTCCGACCGGGCCGGCTGGCTGGCCGCGCTGGCCGTCGCCGGAGCGCTCCCGGTGGAGCGGGCGGAGGCGCTGCTGGCCACCGCCCGGTACGGATCGCGGGAGGAACTCGCCGAGGAGCTGGCCGAGGTGACGATCGGTGCGGTCACCGTGCCGGTGATCTCGCCGGACGGCATCCCGCTGGAGACCGCCAAGGACCTCACCGCCGCCACCCGCGCGGTACTGCTGGACGGTGCCCTGGCCCGTGACGCCCGGCCGGTCCACCTGGGGGGCAGCTGCCTGGTGCTGGCGCTCGGGGCGGCACCGCTGCGGGTGGACGCCGGCCCGTTCCCGGTCGAGCTGGTCCCGGTGCCCGGCGCCGAGGGCATCCGGCAGCGCGGGGCCTACCGGGAGCTGGACGAGGCGGAGGACCGGGCCGCGCTGGCCCGGACCGAGGAGGACGCCAAGCTGCTGCGCTACGCCCGGGGCCGCCGGCTGCTGGCCGGCACCGTCCGGGCCTACCTGCACGCCGACGAGGAGGTGGTCGGCTTCGGGCAGGGCGGCAGCGAGTCGATGACCTTCTTCCTGCGCCGGGAGGGCGAGAGCCGGATCACCGTGCGCAAGATCCTCAGCGAGGCGCTCACCACCGCCCGCTGGGACCAGGACGGCGAGGGCGTGATGCTGCCGCCGTTCGCCAAGGCCCGCAAGCAGGCCGAGTACCTGCAGGCGCTGCCGGAGTCGGTGAAGGCCAACTTCCCCGAGGTCTTCGACGTGCTGGAGCGGGTGCTGCCGGTCCCCGCACACCTGGCCGGGGACGTCCGGGAGGGCCACCAGGAGGTCATCTACGAGATGAGCTACGTGGAGGGCGAGGAGGTCAGCCGCTTCGTGGAGAAGCACTCGCCGCCGCCGGCCGTGCTGGCCCGGCTGTACGAGCAGCTCTTCCGGGTGCTGAACGAGCAGGTGCACGCGGTCGGCCGGGTGCCCGCGCCCGGTGAGACGCTGGACGTCTCCTACTTCCGCAAGATCGAGGACCGCCTCGCGCTCAGCCGCCGGACCGCCCCGCTGACCTTCTCGCCGGAGCTGTTGGACACCGAGCGGATCACCATCAACGGCGTCTCCTACCTCAACTCCGGTGCGCTGCTCCGCCAGTTCCGCGAGCACCCGGAGTACCTGGAGGTGCTGGAGCCGCGCTTCCACTCGCTGGTGATGGGCGACACCAACACCGAGAACGTCAAGCTGGCCACCCCCGAACCGCTGCTGCGGGCCCAGGAGTTGATCGAGGCGGGCGCTCCGCAGTCGGAGATCGAGGAGGCGCTGGCGGCGATCACCGCCGAGTCGCTGGGCATCAAGTTCCTCGACCCGCGCTCGATCGGCTTCAAGACCGACGGCGCCGAGACCCGTGACGACCCGATGTACGACAACAAGCCCTGGCACAACTCGGTGGGCCACTACGACGAGATCCACTTCGAGCGCTTCAAGCTCACCGTGGAGACCGGCCCGGGCCACCACCCCAGCGTGGAGGTCGAGTTCGAGGAGGGCAACCCCTACCAGCGGGCCTACCGGGTGCGTGACGTGACGGCGGCCGGCGAGCAGGTGCGCGGGGCCGGCGAGCGGCTCGGCATGGAGGACTGGTTCGCCCCGGTGATGACCGCCGCCTACGACCTGGACGACCCGGACTCCGCCTACCTGCGGGAGGACCCGTACTGGCTGATCCGCTTCGTCTTCCTGATGGGCACCCACTTCACCGCGATGCCGCCGTTCCACTTCCAGGCGGAGCTGGACGGCACCCTGACGGATGGCTACCAGACCCAGCGCCGCCCGGTCGCGATCTACTGCGAGGGCGTCAAGTGGCTGAACTGGGCGCTGGAGATGCTGGAGGGCCGCCGCAAGGACTTCCTCGGCCTGGCCGTGCCGCCGCTGCCGTGGTTCGCCCGCCGCTTCTCGGTCATCCAGGGCACCGGCGGCCGGCAGCTGCCGCCGGGCACCGACCGCCTGGCTGCCTGATCCCCCTCCGTACGCCGCCCGATCCGAGAGGAGCACCACCGTCATGACCACTTCCCTGAACCGGCCGCCCGTCACCGGCCTCGGCGAACTCTCCAACGAATCCCGGGTGCTGGCCACCCCGTGGAGCCGGATGGTGCGGGGCATCGGCCTCGGCCAGTACCCCGTGGCCTACGACCCGGAGGTGGCCGCCGCGATCCGGGCGACCTTCGGCCGACTGGCCGGGAGGGTGCCGGCCGGCAACTCCTACACCCTGTTCTCCCGGCTGCTGGCGGAGCTGGTGCTCAAGGTCACCGACCCGGAGCGGGAGTACGGCCGGGCGTCGGTGGCCCGGGACCTGGGCCCGGTGGTGGACGCCTTCCGGGCCGAGCCGAACCCGTACCACCGGCTGAGCCTGGGCTGCATCCTGCTGGACGCCTTCGCCAAGCTGGAGCTGGACCGGGGGCTGCTGGTGAACGGCGAACTCGACGTCCCGGCCGAGGTGTTGGCCACCGTGGACGCGATCCGCCCGGACCAGATCAAGGACGAGAACGCGGGGGGCCACGGCGACTACGAGCGGCTCTCCGGCTACTCGGCGGTCTTCCTCGCCTTCGGCCAACTCGGCCTGGGGGAGCGGCTGGTGACGGCCGAGCGGGATCACATCGGGGAGGCACTCGGGCTGCTGGAGCGGATACCCTCGCCGTTCTTCCGGGGCCGGGGCGGCTCGGTGCTGCTCTCCGCGATCAGTCTGCTCGGCCACGGGGACCGGATCTTCGACGGCGAACGGGACTTCATGAAGGAGGTGCTGGACCACCTGGACCGGGGCGAGGAGCTCGGCCCGGCCTCCTTCCCGCAGCCGATGACCCCGGCGTTCTCCCAGGTCTATCCGCTGGTCACGATGCTGAACGCGATCGCGGTGGCCGGCCGCCCCGAGTACCTGACCTACCGCCGGGACCGGCTGGCCGAGATGCGCGGGCTGTGGGAGCGGATCGCCCCGGCCGAGCGCACCCACATGGGCCTCTACTACCTGGTCGCGCTGCTCAACCTCGGTCGGCTGGAGGACCAACTCCCGGACCTGGAAGGCTTCGTGACGGAGCTGGTCGGCCAGTGGGAGGGGATCGACCCGGGGGCCAACTTCTTCCTCAACGGGATCGCCTACGCCTACCTGATCGAGACCGCCATGGTCACCGGCCGGACCGAGCTGGTGACGGACGGGCTGCTGGAGCGGGTGGTGGACTCCTACCCGGACCTGGACGTCACCGACCTGGACCGGGTGAACCGGCCCTACCCGTTCAGCTACGTGCTCAACATGCTGGGCGAGATCGGCGAGTGGCGGCGGCTGTTCGCCCCCCGGGCCCGGTACGGCGGGCTGTCCGCCACCGAGTGGGTGGTGGACCACCTCTCGCCGGACGGGGTGGAGGAAGGGGCCCGGCTCTACCTGCTGGACCACGCGCTGGTCAGCTGGGCGCTGCGGATGCGGGGCACCGGTCGCGGCGAGACGGAGTACTTCAGCCGGCTCCACCCGATCGCGGCTCCGGCACCGGTCCGCTGACCGGCCCGGCGGGCGGCGGGCCGACCGGTCCGGAGGCCGGCGCGGGCTGGGGTCCTGAGGCCGGCGCGGGCTGCGGTCCGGGCGCCGGTGGCGGCTCGGCGGGCGCCGGGCCGAGGCGGGCCAGACCGATCCGGGTGGCGGCGAGCAGCACCCGGTCACCGGCCCGGAGGCGGTAGCCCCGGTCGGCGAAGTTCCACAGCACGTCCCCCGGGCGGCGGGCCAGCCGGACCCCGACCACCCGGACCCCACCGGGCTCCTCCAGCCCCCAGACGGTCCGTCCGATCAGACCGGACCCGTCCTCGGCGGTCAGCTCGGCGAGCAGCAGCACGTGCCGGAAGACCGAGAGGGTGCCCAGCACCTCACGCCCCATCAGGGCGGCGGCGAAGCCGGGGGCGGACAGGTAGGAGACCGAGCGGGAGACCACGTTCCCCAGGGTCGCGTAGACGTGATGGGCGAAGTCGTCGTCGAACAGCCGGCAGACGATGCGGATCTCCGGGTGGATCGCCCGGGCCTCCAGGGCCGCCTCCAGATTGGCCGCGTCGTCCCTGGTCACCGAGACCACCGCGCGGGCGTGCTGGACCCGGGCCCGGCGCAGCTGGCCGGCCAACGGGGCGTCACCGACCAGCACCGGCACGCCGAGCGCCCGCATCGCGGCGATGCCCCGGGACTGAGGATCGCGCTCCACGCAGACCACCGGTACCCCGGTCTCGCGGAGCATCCCGGCCACCCGGGTGCCCAGGTTGTTCAGCCCGACCACCACCACGTGGTCGCGCAGCCCGGCCCCGGGCCCCCGGGGCAGGCCGCGCCGGCCGGTGGCCAGGGCTTCCACCGCGATCGCGGTGGCGACCGGGGCGAAGGTGATGCCGCAGAAGGTGACCACCACCTGGGCGGCCCGGGCCCAGGGCCCGCTGCCGTCGCCGGGGGAGTCGCCGGGCCGGTCGGGGTCGGCCGCCCCCGCCACGTCCAGCAGGGTGTAGTAGAGCGCCCAGCCCAGGTGGCCGGTGGACCACCAGATCACCGCCCCGCCCAGCAGCACCGCCACCAGCGCCACCGTGAGCAGCAGCCGCAGCCGGGCGCTGGTGAAGAACCGCAGCGCGTCCAGCACCCGCCAGCGCAGCCTGGTCCACCAGGGGATGCGCAGCGGGGGGCGCTCGGTGAGCGCCTGGAGCGCGGCCAGTCCGCCGGGCTCGTGCCCGGGCGGCGGCGGGGGCGGCGGCCCGCCCTGGCCCTCGTCGCCGAAGCGGCGGGCCAGCGCGATGAACTCGGCGGCCCGCCCGGCGGTGTCCGGGAGCAGCCGGAGCCGGCCGAGGTCCTGCGGGTCGATGCCGTCGGCGACCACGCAGAGCTGGTTGTCCCGGATCTCCTCGTCGTAGGCGACGTACAGGTAACGGCCGCCCGCGTGCACCGAGTTGGGCCGCTCCAGGGCGCCGTTGGCGAAGGCCGGGGCGGCGGTGGCGGAGCCGGAGAGCGAGGTGCAGTTGGGGAGCAGCCGCTCGATGTGCTGGCCGAGCCGCTGGTTGTACATCCGCAGCACGATCCGGATGCCGGGGTTGAGGCCCTCGGCGGCCATCGCGGCGTGGATGTTCCCCTGGTCGGTGCCGTCCACCAAGGCGATCCCGTTGGCCTCCTCGATGCCGCAGGCGCGCAGCGTCTCGGCGGAGATGGCGGGGTACTCGTGCACCGCCGCCAGCCCGGGGATCTGGCTGATCCTGGGCCCGTGATCCTGCGTCAGGTCCGGGACCAGCGCGACCACCGGGACGTCGTAGTGTTCGATCAGCTCACGGATCAGACGGTGGGCGAGCGCATTGCCGCCGCACACCAGGTAGTGGCTCAACCGGTCCCCCGACCTCGCACCGCTCCGGCCCCGTGGTGCGGCCCCCACCTCCGATCATAGCCAGCCGGGTGTCCGGCGGATGGCGCTCCGGTGGCCGGTTCGGAAAGCCGCCGATCGTCCGCGAAGCGCCCCGGTCGTCCGCGAGGCTCCCCGGCCGTCCCTCCTTCGGCGGTACCAGTCGGCGGGGCCACCGCGCGGGCGGCAGAGTGGGAACGATCGACCCCACTGCCCGTCAGGAGCCGCGCCGTGAACGAGGTCTACCGCCCCACCCCGATCCCCGACGACGACCACCCCGGCTTCGAGGGGCCGATCCAGCGGCTGGCCAAGATGGCCTGGCAGGTGCTGCTCGGCGCGGGGGTGGTCTCGCTGGTGCTGGGCGTGATCGTCTTCGTCTGGCCGAAGCAGACCCTCTGGGTGGTCGGCGTGCTGTTCGGCCTCTACCTGGTGGTGATCGGCGTGGTGCAGCTGGTCGCCGCGTTCGGCACCCACGCCAGTACGGCGCTGCGGGTGCTGGCCTTCATCAGCGGGGCGCTCTGCCTGCTGCTCGGGCTGCTCTGCTTCCGCAGCGCGGTGCAGTCGCTGGCCCTGCTGGGGATCTGGATCGGGATCGGCTGGCTGTTCCGCGGCATCACCCAGATCGCGGCGGCCTCCTCGGACCCGCGGATGCCGGCCCGGGGCTGGCAGGTCTTCGGCGGGGTGCTCAACACCCTGGCGGGCGTGCTGCTGATGGTCTGGCCGGTCGGCTCGATCGCGGCGCTCACGGTGCTGGCCGGGGTGTGGCTGCTGGTGCTCGGGGTGATCGAGATCGTCACCGCGCTCCAGGTCCGCCGCCGCTCCAAGGAGATCCCGGCCGGGGTCTGAACGCCCCGGCCGGGTCCGGGGGTCAGCGGTTCTCGAAGGACGGCTTGCGCTTCTCGGCGAAGGCGGCCATCCCCTCCTTCTGGTCCGCGGTGGCGAACAGGGCGTGGAACAGCCGCCGTTCGAACCGGACGCCCTCGGCGAGGGTGGTCTCGAAGACCCGGTTCACGCTCTCCTTCATCATCACCGAGGCGGTCGCGGACATCCCCGCGACCGTCTCGGCGGTGGCCAGCGCCACCGTGAGCAGCTCGGCGGCGGGCACGATCCGGGCCACCAACCCGGCCCGCTCGGCCTCCTCGGCGTCCATCATCCGGCCGGTCAGGCAGAGGTCCATCGCCTTGGCCTTGCCGATCGCCCGGGTCAGCCGCTGCGAGCCGCCGATGCCCGGGATCACGCCGAGCTTGATCTCCGGCTGGCCGAACTTCGCGGTGTCGGCCGCGATCAGGATGTCGCAGAGCATCGCCAACTCGCAGCCCCCGCCCAGCGCGTAGCCCGCCACGGCGGCGATCACCGGCTTGCGCAGCCGGCCCAGCTCGTCCCAGGGCCCGAGCCAGTCCTCCAGGTAGACCCCGGGGAACTCGTTGCCCTGCATCTCCTTGATGTCGGCCCCGGCGGCGAACGCCTTCTCCGAGCCGGTGATCACGGTACAGCCGACCTCGGGGTCCCGGTCGAAGGCGGTGGCGGCGGCCACCACCTCCCGCATCAGCTCGTTGTTCAGCGCGTTCAGCGCCTCCGGGCGGTTGAGCGTGATCAGCCCGACCCGCCCCTTCTGCTCCACCAGGATCGTCCGGTACTCGGTCATCCTCGTTGACTCCCTCGGTACGCTGCGGGTCATTCCGGGGGACAGCCTTCCCGACGGAGGGCGCCGCGCACCAGTCTCGCGATCCGAGACGATGATCACGTGTCGGGGGCGACGGCCGGGTGCGGATCAGCGCAGCAGGGTGGCCAGCGGACGGGCCGTCACCTGCGCGGCCGGCCGGGAGACGTACAGCACCGCGTGGTACCAGCCCTCCGCCTCCAGCCCGGCCGGGTCCAGCCCCGCCGCCACCGCCGCCCGCACCGCGCCGTCCCGCTCCTGGGGCCCGGTGAAGCGGCGCTGCGGGAAGGTCCCGTCGGCCCGCTCGGTCACCAGCCCGTACTCCGCCAGCACTCCGGCCACCGGCCCGTACGGGACCGCCCGCAGGGCGAAGGCGGCCACCCAGGGCGGTGCGGGGCAGCCGGCCAGCAGGTGGTCGAAGCTCCGCTCGGAGACGTAGCCGATGCCGCCGGTGACGGTCACCAGGCCGACGTCCGGCAGCAGCGCGCGCAGGGCGGCGGAGGGCGCGGCCCGCTCCAGGTTCTCCGCGAAGCCGGCCGCCAGCAGCCCGGCCCGCCGGGCGTACTCCACCGGGGCGGCGGCCACGTCCAGGCCGACCACCGGGACCGCGTCGGGGCGGCGCCGGGCCGCGTAGAACTGCCGGTCCCGGAGGGTGAGTTCGGCGCCGGGGAAGCCGTCCAGGGCCGGGTCGGTGTAGCGGTGGTAGAGGTCGGTGAGGGTGAGCTGGTGGTTCAGCAGCGCCGCGTTCACCCCGTAGGAGCAGCACAGGTCCAGCACCGCCCGCGGGGCCCGGGCGGCGGTCAGCAGCCGGAACACCCGCTGGGCGTGGTGCGGCGTGAGGTACTCGTACGGGCCGAGCGTCCGGAAGTACCCGCGCGGGTCCGGCCCGGCGTACGCGGCGGCGAAGTCGGCCTTGCCCGGCATCGCGTGGCCCGAGCTCATGCTGCCTCCCAGGCTGGACGGGACGTGTGCGCACGTCCAGTCAAGACCGCCGGGGGCCGGGAGGCAACGCGCCACGGCGGCGCCGGGCCGGCCGTGGGCGGTGCGGGCTCAGCGGGCCGGGCTGCCGAACCGGGCCGGGGCGCCGTACCGGGTCGGGGCGCCGTACCGGGCCGGGCGGCCGAAGCGGACCGGGACGCCCGGGGAGTAGAGCACGCTGTCCGGCTCGCCGCCGACGCCGGGCAGGCCGGCCGCGCTCAGCAGGTCCTCGTCCAGGTCCAGCAGCCGGGCCCGGTGCAGCGGCCAGCGGGGGTGGATGTTGGGCAGGTAGCGCAGTCGGCCGCCGACGGTGTTGTGCAGGCCCCAACGGGCCGTCAGGAAGTGCTCCAGCGCGGTCGGCTCGGTGATCCGCCCGCCGATCTCGGCCCGCAGCCGGCAGCGCGCCCCGACCGGGCCGGGCCAGCGGCGCCGGCTGGTGTAGCGGATGGTCCCGCGCGCGTGCTCCACCGTCATCCTGGCCCAGACGTACGGCAGCTTGAACCCCAGCCGGGCGGCCAGCACCGGGGCCAGCCGGGTGGCCTCCAGCGAGCGGAAGACCACGCCCCGGCGGCCCTCGGCGTCCACCGAGTACAGCCGGACGTTGGTCTCCGGGAAGGAGCCGAAGTACGGCACCCCGGGCAGGTTGAGCCAGCCGACCCGGTCCATCCGGAAGGCCACCAGCCCGACGTAGGTCTTCCCCTCGAACTCGTCCGGCCGGGTCCCGGCGGGTAGCAGCGGCGCCACCAGCGCCGGCTCCACGGCCCAGTGCACGAAGGTCAGGTCCAGCCAGGACTGGGTGAGCAGGGTCGGCCCCACGGTCCGGGGCGGGTGCGGCGTGACGGGCTCCAGGACGGCCATGCCACGACGCTAGCGGGCCTTACGCCGCCGCCCCGGCCGGGGTGTCAGCTCCCGCCGAGGCCGAGGCCGAGGCCGAGCTCGTCGCCGGGGCGCGGGGCGAAGAAGGCGGCGACCTGAGCGTCCGTCACCCCGGCCAGGTCGGCGGGGTGCCACCGCGGGTTGCGGTCCTTGTCGACCACCTGGGCGCGGATGCCCTCGACCAGGTCGGGGGTGGTGAGGGCGGTGCAGGAGATCCGGTACTCCTGGTCGAGGGTCTCGGCCAGCGCGTGGTGGGTGCGGGCCCGGCGCAGGGCGGCCAGGGTGACCTTGAGCATGGTGGGCGACTTGGCCCGGATCTGCTCGGCCGCCTCCTTGGCCTCGGGGGTGCCCTCGGCGTCCAGGCGGTCGAGGACCTCCTCCACCGTGTCGGCGGCGTAGCAGCGGTCGATCCACTCCCGGTGTGCGGCCAGGCCGGCCGCCGGGGCCTCGGTGGCGTGGGCGGCCAGCGCCTCGGCCGGGGTGGCGGTGGAGAGCGCGGCGGTGAAGGCGGCCAGCGCCGTGCCCGGTACGAAGTGGTCGGCGAAGCCGCAGAGCAGGGCGTCGCCCGGGCCCATCGAGGCGGCGGTGAGGGCGAGGTGGGTGCCCAGCTCGCCGGGGGCGCGGGCCAGCAGCAGGCTGCCGCCGACGTCCGGCACCAGGCCGATCCTGGTCTCCGGCATCGCCACCGTGGTCCGCTCGCTGACCACCCGGACGCTGCCGTGCACCGAGAGCCCGACCCCGCCGCCCATGGTGATGCCGTCCATCACGGCCACGTAGGGCTTGGGGTAGCGGGAGATCAGGTGGTTGGTCAGGTACTCGTCCCGGAAGAAGGCCCGGGCCCCGGCGCCGCCGAGCTTGGCGTCGTCGTGCAGCGCCCGGATGTCCGCGCCCGCGCACAGGCCGCGCTCGCCCGTCCCGGTCAGCACCACCGTCGCGATCCCGTCGTCCTCGGCCCAGGCGGTCAGCCGGTCGCGGACCGCGAGCAGCATCCCGTGGGTGAGCGCGTTGAGCGCCCGGGGCCGGTTCAGCATGATCCGCCCGGCCCGGCCGTCCCGGGCCATCAGCACATCCGTCGTCGTCGCCATGTGGAGCGCACTCTCCGTTCGTCGTCGTTCCGGTCGCCCCAGGGATCATCGCAGGCGGACGCGCCGGTGCCCCGCCCGAGTGGGCGGGGCACCGGCGGTGCGGGTGCTACGGGACGATCCGGCCGGTGACCTCGCCGAAGGAGACCACGGTGCCGTCGGGGCCCGGGGCGGTGCCGGAGATGGTGACGGTGTCGCCGTCCTCCAGGAAGGTCCGGGTGGTGCCGTCGGCCAGCTTGACCGGCTCCTGGCCGTTCCAGGTGAGCTCGATCAGGGCGCCCCGGGTCTCCCGCTCCTCGCCGGAGACGGTGCCGGAGGCGAACAGGTCGCCGGGGCGCAGCGAGGCGCCGTTGACGGTCATGTGGGCCAGCTGCTGGGCGGCGGTCCAGTACATCCCGGCGAACGGCGGGCGGGAGATCACCTGCCCGTTCAGACGGACCGTCAGCGCGATGTCCAGGCCCCAGGGCTCGCCCTCGACGTCGGCCAGGTAGGGGAGCAGCTCGAAGTCCCGGGCGGGCGGGGCGACCCGGGCCGCCTCCAGGGCGTCCAGCGGGACCACCCAGGGGGAGAGCGAGGTGGCGAAGGACTTGCCGAGGAACGGGCCGAGCGGCACGTACTCCCAGGCCTGGATGTCCCGGGAGGACCAGTCGTTGAGCAGGCAGACGCCGAACACGTGCTCGCGGAAGTCGGCCTGGGAGACCGGTGTGCCGAGCTCGGAGCCGGCGCCGACCACGAAGGCGACCTCGGCCTCGATGTCCAGGCGGCGGCTCGGGCCGAAGGACGGCAGCTCGTCGGCGGGGGCCTTGCGCTGGCCGTGCGGGCGGGCCACGTCGGTGCCGGAGACCACGATCGAGCCGGAGCGGCCGTGGTAACCGATCGGCAGGTGCTTCCAGTTGGGGGTGAGCGGCTCGGTGCCGGGGCGGAAGATCCGGCCCAGGTTGGTGGCGTGGTGCTCGGAGGCGTAGAAGTCGACGTAGTCGGCCACCTCGAACGGCAGGTGCAGGGTCACCGCGTCGGCCGGGTGCAGGTGCGGGGTGAGCGCCTCCCGGTGGGACTCGTCGGTCAGCCAGCGGGTGAGCGAGGCGCGGGTCGCGGTCCAGGCCGGACGCCCGGCCGCCAGCAGCGGGTTGAGGTTCGCCGCCTCCAGCAGCTCGGACGGCTCCCCGGCCGCCGAGGCGGCGGCCCCGGCGTCCAGGACCGCGTCGCCGACCCGGACGCCGATCCGGCGGCGGCCGGGCTCCTCGGCGGTCGAGAAGACGCCGTAGGGCAGGTTGTGCAGGCCGAACGGCGAATCCTGCGCGGAGGCGAGCCAGCTGGTCAAGACTTCTCCCGGGTGAGCAGGCCGAGCTCGGCCAGGTCGGCGAGCGGCTCGGCGATGGAGCAGGTGCCGAAGGCGGTGAACGATCGGCGGGCGGTGGCGATCTGCCGATCGGTCAACTGCCGTGCGGCGTCGGCGAGGCGGCCCCCCGACCGCTCGGCGAGGTAGTCGGCGGCGCGGTCCGGATCGGCGGCGGCGAGCAGCACGTTGAGGAAGCCGTGGTGCTCGAAGCCGGTCGTCGGGTCGGTGTGCCGGACGGCGTGGTGCAGCCCGGCGGTGAGCTTGTACGGGATGCCCCGCTCGGCGCAGCCGGCCAGGAAGGCGGCCAGCTCGGGCTCGGTCGGGAAGGCCTCCGCAGCCAGCCCGCCGGTGCGGAACTTGGCCCGGTGCCGGGTGCCCGCCAGCTGGTCGAGCTGCTTGAACAGCAGCTCGCCCGGCGGGAGTTCGAGCGCGGCGACCAGACCGGACGGGAGGCCGGCCGGCAGCTCGGCGGCGGCCACCTCGACCCCGGTGACGTCCAGCCCGGCCACCGGTCGGTACTCCGCCGTGCCCGGCGCCAGCACCAGGGCGACGGGGAACTCCGGCCGCAGCGCGGAGAGTTCACCGGCCCGGCCGGCCCCGACCAGGAACGGGCCGACGGCGGGTGCGTACCAGGCGGAGCGGTGCCCGTGGTGGGCGGGCACCGCCTCGCCCAGCGGCAGGTCCCCCGGCGGGAAGACCGAGGCGTCGTCGAAGAGCCCCAGGAACAGCGCGGGCAGGGTCACTTGCGGCCCCCCGACCAGGTCCAGGCGTACGCCCCGTCGTCGGTCGCGGTGCCGCCCTCGCCGAGCTCCAGCGGGCGGAAGGTGTCCACCATGACCGCCAGCTCGTCGAAGAACTCCGCGCCGATCGAGCGCTCGTAGGCGCCCGGCTGCGGCCCGTGGGTGTGGCCGCCGGGGTGCAGCGAGATCGAGCCCTGGCCGATCCCCGAGCCCTTGCGGGCCTCGTAGTTCCCGCCGCAGTAGAACATCACCTCGTCGCTGTCGACGTTGGCGTGGTAGTACGGCACCGGGATGGAGAGCGGGTGGTAGTCCACCTTGCGCGGCACGAAGTTGCAGATCACGAAGTTGTGGCCCTCGAAGACCTGGTGGGCCGGCGGCGGCTGGTGGATCCGGCCGGTGATCGGCTCGTAGTCCTTGATGTTCAGCGCGTACGGGTAGAGGCAGCCGTCCCAGCCGACCACGTCGAACGGGTGGTGCGGCACGGTGTAGCGGGTGCCCACCACGCCCTGCGGGCCCCGGTGCTTGACCAGCACGTCCACCGGGCCGTCCTGCTCGGCCAGCAGCGGGCCGACCGGGCCGCGCAGGTCGCGCTCGCAGTACGGAGCGTGCTCCAGCAGCTGGCCGAAGCGGGACAGGTAGCGCTTGGGCGGGGTGATGTGGCTGTTCGCCTCGATGCAGTAGGCACGCAGCGGGGCGTCCCCGGTGGGGACCCAGCGGTGCGTGGTGGCGCGGGGGATGATGACGTAGTCCCCCTCGCCGACCTCCAGCGAGCCGAAGACCGTCTCCAGCACGCCGGTGCCGGACTCCACGTAGACGCACTCGTCGCCGAGCCCGTTGCGGTACAGCTCGCTGGGTGCGCCGGCCGCCACGTAGGAGATCCGCACGTCGCCGTTGCCGAGCACCAGACGGCGCCCGGCGACGGCGTCGACGTCCTTCCACTCCTCGCCCGGGAACAGCGCGTGGAGCTTCAGGTGGCGGGGCAGCAGGGGCAGGTTGGCCGTGGTGGACTGGTCCGGCAGCTCCCACGGGGCGGCGTCCGTGATCGCGGACGGGATGCCCTTGTGGTAGAGCAGCGAGGAGTCCGAGGAGAACCCCTCCTCACCCATCAACTCCTCGTAGTACAGCGCCCCTTCGGGCGTGCGGTGCTGGGTGTGCCGCTTCGGCGGGATGCTGCCGAGCTGCCGGTAGTGCGCCATCGTCCTGCTCCTCCTGGGCCGGTCTCAGAGGTTCCCGCGGATGTCCTGCTCGCGCTCCAGGGACTCGAAGAGCGCCTTGAAGTTGCCCTTCCCGAAGCCCAGCGAACCGTGCCGCTCGATGAACTCGAAGAACACCGTCGGCCGGTCGCCCTGCGGCTTGGTGAAGATCTGCAGCAGGTAGCCGTCCTCGTCGCGGTCCACCAGGATGCCGCGCTTCTTCAGCTCCTCGACCGGGACGCGGACCTTGCCGATCCGCTCGCGCAGCTCCGGGTCGTCGTAGTACGAGTCCGGGGTGGAGAGGAACTCCACGCCGTTGGAGCGCAGGATGTCGACGGTGGTCAGGATGTCGTTGGTGGCCAGCGCCAGGTGCTGGCAGCCCGGGCCGCCGTAGAACTCCAGGTACTCGTCGATCTGCGACTTCTTCTTGGCGATGGCCGGCTCGTTCAGCGGGAACTTCACCCGGTGGTTGCCGCTGGCGACCACCTTGCTCATCAGCGCCGAGTACTCGGTGGCGATGTCGTCGCCGACGAACTCGGCCATGTTCTCGAAGCCCATGACCCGGTTGTAGAACGCCACCCACTCGTCCATCTTGCCGAGTTCGACGTTGCCCACCGCGTGGTCCAGGGCCTGGAACAGGCGCTTGGGGTGGCCCTCCGGGCGCTGCACCCGGGTCTGCGCGGCGACGAAGCCGGGCAGGTACGGGCCCTGGTAGCGGGAGCGGTCGATCAGGGTGTGCCGGGTCTCGCCGTAGGTGGCGATGGCGGCGCGGCGCACGGTGCCGTTCTCGTCCGAGACGTCGTTCGGCTCCTCCAGCACGGTGGCGCCCTGGGCCCGGGCGTGCGCGATGCACTTGTCCACGTCCGGCACCTCGAGGGCGAGGTCGACCACGCCGTCCCCGTGGCGGCGGTGGTGGTCCAGCAGCGGGCTGTCCGGGGAGACGCCGCCCTTGATGACGAACCGGCAGGAGCCGGAGCGCAGCACGAACGCCTTGCGGTCGCGGCGGCCGGTCTCCGGGCCGGAGTACGCGACCAGCTCCATGCCGAACACGGCCTGGTAGAACTGCGCCGTCTGGGTGGCGTTGCCCACCACGAAGATGACCGCGTCCTGCGCGGTCACCGGGAAGGGGTCACCGGCGGCGTCGTGCTCGACCAGACCGACCAGGCGGCGGAGCTGCTCCGCGTCGAGGCCGGCCTCCAGCTCCTCGGGGGTCAGTTCAACGGCGTTGGTGGTCATGGGTGGTTTCCTCCACGTCGAGGCATGCGGTGCGCTGAGCTTGCTCCCGTCCGGTCGGTTGGGCAACAGGTCGCTTCCGGCCTGCTCAATGTGTACAAGATGGGCAGCGGTCCACCCGTGGTGCTGGACAGATTGCCCAGCAGCTGAAGGTTAGGGTCCCCTGGTCAGGATCTCCAGGACCTCGCGGTCCGCCGTCTGGCCGAAGTCGGCGTAGAACGCGCCGACCGCGCCGAAGTCGGCCGGCTCGTGCACGCAGACCAGCTCGTCCGCCTCCCCGGCCAGCTCGGCCCGCCAGCCGGCCGGGGCCACCGGGACGGCCAACACCAGCCCGGCCGCCCCGCGCTGACGGAGCGTCCGGCAGGCGGCCCGGGCGGTCGAGCCGGTGGCCAGGCCGTCGTCCACCACGATCACGGTGCGCCCGGCCGGCGGCAGCGGCGGGCGCCCGCCCCGGTACCGGGCGGTCCGCCGGGCCAGCTCGGCGCGCTCGGCCCGGACCACGGCGGCGAGTTGAGCCTCCGTCACCCCGCCGGCCGCGATCACCCGCCGGTCCAGCACCAGGGCGCCGTCCTCGCCGATCGCGCCCATCGCCAGCTCCGGCTGCCAGGGCACCCCCAGCTTGCGCACCACGCAGACGTCCAGCGGAGCCCCGAGCGCGGCGGCCACCTCGGCCGCCACCGGCACCCCGCCGCGCGGCAGCCCGGCCACCAGCACCCCCGGGCGCGGCCCGAGCCGGGCGGCCAGCCGCCGCCCGGCGTCCCCGCGGTCGGTGAAGTGCACGTGTCCCGCCTCCCGTCCCCACCGTACGTCCGCAGGTCCCGGGCCGGGGCCGGGACGCGGCCCGGCCGCGACCGGGACCGGATGGTGGCGCAGCACCCGTGCGCCCGGGACGGCAGGCCGGGGACCTTGGAGCTCCGAATCGAGAACGGAACGAGGGAGGCCACCCGTGGCCGCCAAGACCAACACCCCCGCGCACGGCCTGTTCACCACCGGCGAGCCGGTCAACGCCTGGACCGTCACCACCGCCCTGCCGGTCACCTACCGGGTGGCCTTCACCCCGCAGATCCTCGGCCCGGCCAACCCCGCGCTGGCCCGTGCCGGAGCCACCCCCGGGCGCCGCCTGGTGGTGGTCGAGGAGACCGTGCACTGGCTGTACGGGGACCGCGTCCGGGCCTACTTCGACGCCCGTGGGCTGGAGGCGGCGCTCTGCGTGCTGCCGGCCCACGAGGAGGTGAAGACCATGGAGTCGGTCTTCCGGGTGGCCGAGCGGATGGACCGCTTCGGCGTCTCCCGGCGGCACGAGCCGGTGATCGCGATGGGCGGCGGCGTGCTGATGGACGTGGTCGGGCTGGCCTGCAGCCTGTACCGGCGCTCCACCCCCTTCGTCCGGGTGCCGACCACGCTGATCGGCCTGGTCGACGCGGGCGTCGGGGCGAAGACCGGGGTCAACTTCGGCCCGCACAAGAACCGGCTCGGCACCTACCACCCGGCGGTGGCCACCCTGCTGGACCCGGCCTTCCTGGCCACCCTGGACGGCCGCCACCTCAGCAACGGGCTGGCCGAGATCCTCAAGGTCGCCCTGATCAAGGACCGGCGGCTGTTCGAACTCCTGGACTCCACCGGCGAGGCGCTGATCGAGCAGCGCTTCCAGGGCCCGACCCCGGGCGGCGAGGTGCTGACCAGGGCGGTGCACGGGATGCTCCAGGAGCTCCAGCCCAACCTCTGGGAGCACCGCCTGGAGCGCGCGATGGACTACGGGCACTCGTTCAGCCCGACGGTGGAGATGCGCGCGCTGCCCGAGCTCCTGCACGGCGAGGCGGTCTGCCTCGACATGGCGCTCACCACCGTGCTCGCCCGGCGGAGGGGACTGGTCGAGCCGGCCCAGCAGGACCGGGTGCTGGGCGTCATGCGCAAGCTCCGACTGCCGCTCTGGCACCCGCTGTTGGACGAGGCGACGCTGGCCGACGCGCTGGCCGACACCGTCCGGCACCGGGACGGGCGGCAGCGCTTCCCGCTCCCGGTCGGCATCGGCGCCGGTTGCTTCGCCGACGACGTCACGGCCGCCGAGATCGCCTCGGCCGCCGCCGAACTGGAGGAACTGGCATGCGCAGCGCGGTGATCGTGGCCGACACCCGGGGGCCGGCCGACGTGCACGGTGTGCACGGCACCCACGGGCTCACCCACTGGACCTGCCTGGCCCGGCGGGCCGGACTGCACGGCGGCTGGGAGGCCGTCGAGTGGGCCAGACTGCCGCCCGGCGGGGTCAGCGGTGAGCACCTGCACACCAGGACCGAGGAGGTCTACGTCCTCCTCACCGGCCGCGGCGAGATCACGCTCGACGGCCACCCCCACCCCGTCGAGGCCGGAGACGTCGTCCTCACCGGTCTCGGCACCACGCACGGCCTGCGGAACACCGGGGCCGAAGCGCTGGACTGGCTGGTGATCGAGATGCCCGCCCGACCCCACTCCCACGACCACCAGGACGCGCGCCCCGTCGGGCCGCCCGCCCCCTTCCCGCGCCCCCGCGTGCCGATCATGCGGCACGCGGTGGTCACCAACCTCCGCCGGGTCGGCCCGATCGACCCCGGCGTGGTGCTCACCGGGCCGCTGATCCGCCTGGAGGCGGTCCGGCTGGCGCCGGGCGCCCGGGTCGAACTGGCGGCCGACGGCGTCGAGCACACCGTCTTCGTGACGGCCGGCCGGGGCCGGGCCGCCGCCGGGGAGGTCCGGGTCCCGATGGAGCCCGGACGGTCCGTCACCCTCCCGCTCGGCACCTCGGCGGCCTTCACGGCCGGCCATGACGGGCTGGAGTACGTCCACGCGGTGCTCGCCGTGGCACCGCCCTCCGGAGGAGGCGCAGCCGAATGATCGTCAGCGACACCACCCACGCCGCCGTGCACCTGGGCCCCGGCACCCAGCGGGTCCGCACCCGCTGCCTGGCCCGCCGGGGCATGCTGCACAGCGAGACCGAGGCGGTCGAGCACGTCCGGCTCAGCCCCGGCGCCTGCTACGACCTCACCGGCCGGGCCGCCACCGAGGCCGCCTGGTACGTGCTGCGCGGTCCGGTCGCCCTGCTGGACTGCCCCGAGCAGCCGCTGCGCACCCTCACCGAGGGCGATCTGCTGCTCGCCCCCGAGGGCGGCCGGGTGCACCTGCACGGCGGGCCGCTCGGTGCCGAGCTGCTCTGCCTGACCGTCACCCCGGCCACCGTCAGCGGCGAACTCCCCTCCCGCAGGCCCGACTTGCTGGTGCGGAAGGGGTGAACCCGGGACCGGCCCGGGCCGGAACGGGACTCCGCGCCCTACCGCCCGGGACGGCGGGCGGGCCATCGTCGAAGCATCAGGAACGAACGAGGAGCGTCCGAGATGACCAGCACCGCGATCACCGCCCTCCACCGGGGCCGCGCCGTCGACCCCGGCCGGGTGCTCACCGGACCGCTGCGCGGTGTCGGGCTCTCCTGGCTCGACCCGGGCGACGCGATCCGGCTCACCTCGGACGGCGTCGAGCACACCCTCTACATCACCGCCGGCTCCGGCACGGCGGCCACCCCGGACACCGAGGTGCCGCTGGCCGAGGGCACCGCCGTCACCCTGCCGCTCGGCGGCGAACTCACCCTGGCGGCGGGCGACTCCGGTCTGGAGTACTTCCACGCCGTGCTGTCCGTCCCGCCCGTCCCCTCCGATCCGGGAGGCGAACCCCGATGATCGTCACCACTGCCTCCGCCGCCGCGATGACCGTGGTCGGCCCCGGCAGCGCACGCACCCGGGTCTCCTGCCTGGCCCGCCGCGACCTGGTCCGGGCCGACTGCGAGTCCTTCGAGCACCTGCGGCTCAGCCCCGGCGCCACCCACCGCCGCCCGGGCCGCCGGGAGACCGAGGGCGCCTGGTACGTGCTGCGCGGCCCGGTCCTCGCCGACCAGCACCCCGGTGGTGCCCGCCACCTGGCCGACGCCGGTGACCTGCTGCTGGTCCCGGCCGGCCAGGACCTCGCCCTGCGGGCCGGGCCGCTCGGGGCCGAGCTGCTCTGCCTCACGCTGGGCACCCCGGCCCGGCCGAAGCGCCGCCCGCGCCTGCGGAAGGCCGTCCGGCCGTGAGCGGCATCCCCGGTGCCCGGGCCGTCCACCACCTCGCCCTCACCGTCCCCGACCTGGAGCAGGCGGTCGCCTTCTTCACCGAGGTGCTGGGCGCCGAGCCGGTCTACCGCACCGGCCCGGTCCAGGACCCGGACGGCGGCTGGATGGAGCGTCAACTCGGCGTCCACCCGAGGGCGGTGGCGTGGATCGCGATGCTGCGGTTCGGGCCGGTCACCAACCTCGAACTCTTCGAGTACCGGGCCCCGGACCAGCGCCGCGCGCAGCCCCGCAACAGCGACTGGGGCGGCCACCACCTGGCCATCGCGGTGGCCGACGTGGACGCCGCCGCCGCCTACCTGCGCTCGCGCGGGGTGGAGGTGATGGGCGAGCCCGAGACGGTCGCCGACGGCGGTCCGATCGACGGCGACCGCTGGGTCTACTTCCGCGCCCCCTGGGGCCTCCAGCTGGAGCTGATCGACCTGCCGCCCGGTCTGCCGTACGAACGGGAGACCGAGGCCCGGCTCTACTGCCCGACCGGTGAATGGAGTTGACCGATGATCAGCGCCACCGCTGCCGTCGTCCGCGGTCCCGGTGCACCCTTCCGGCTGGAGCCGGTGCTGCTGGACGAGCCCCGGCCGGAGGAGGTGCTGGTGCGGATCACCGCCGCCGGCATCTGCCACACCGACCTGAGCGCCCGGGCCGGGCACACCCCCGTGCCGCTGCCGGCCGTGCTGGGCCACGAGGGCACCGGCGTGGTCGAGCGGATCGGCCGCTCGGTGACCGGGCTGCGGCCGGGGCAGCCGGTGGTGCTCACCTTCACCTCCTGCGGCAGGTGCCCGAACTGCCGTACCGCGCAGCCGATCCGCTGCGAGCACTGGCCCCGGCTCAACCTGTTCGGCGGAGCCCGGGCGGACGGCAGCCCGACCCTGCGGGCGGCCGACGGCTCCCCGCTGCACGGGCACTTCTTCGGCCAGTCCTGCTTCGCCACCCACGCCCTGGTCACCGCGCGGAACGCGATCCCGGTGCCCGACGGGGTGCCGCCCGAGCGGCTCGCGCCGTTCGGCTGCGGGGTGCAGACGGGCGCCGGGGCGGTCCTCAACGTGCTGCGCCCGAAGCCGGGTTGGACCCTGGTGGTGTACGGCGCCGGGGCGGTCGGCCTGGCGGCGCTGCTGGCGGCGCGGCTCAGCCCGGCCACCGGGCTGATCGCGGTGGACGTCCGGCCGGAGCGGCTGGCGCTGGCCCGAGAGCTCGGCGCCACGGCGGTGGTGGACGCCGGCGCGGGCGATCCGGCCGAGGCCGTCCGGGAGTTGACCGCCGGGCGGGGCGCCGAGTGCGTGCTGGAGACCAGCGGGAGCCTGGCCGCGCTCGCCGCCGCCGTCCGCTCGCTGGCCGTCGGCGGCACCTGCGCGGTGGTCGGCGCCCCGCCCCGGGGCAGCGAGCTCGGCCTGGACGTCTCGGCCCTGCTGGACCGCACCCCGGTGATCGTCGGCGTCAACCAGGGGGCGAGCCTGCCCGGGCGATTCCTGCCCGCACTGGTGGACCTGCACCTGGCCGGCCGGCTGCCGGTGGACCGGCTGGTGCGGACCTACCCGTTCGCCGAGGTGGAGCGGGCGGCGGCGGCCGGGCAGGCGGGCGGGGCGGTCAAGCCGGTGCTGGTGATGGACTGACCCGCCGTCAACCCCGGCACCGGCGCCCGCATGTCACGCTAAGTCATACATTCGCCACTGGTAGTGTCGGCCGGGTGGATGAGCAGCAGAGGGACGCCGGTGCGGTGCGTGTACTGATCGTCGATGACCACCCCCTCTTCCGGGAGGGGTTGAGGGCCGCGCTGCAGAGCGCCGAGGGCATCGAGGTGGTCGGCGAGGCCGAGACGGTGGCCGCCGTCCCCGGCGCGGTCGCCGACTGCCTGCCCGACGTGGTGGTGCTGGACCTCTCGCTGCCGGACGGCTCCGGTCTGGAGGCGGCCCGGCAACTGGCCACCTCGACGCCGACCGCCCCCGTGCTGATGCTGACCATGGCCGACGACGACGGCAGCCTGCTGGCCGCCCTCCAGGCCGGGGCCCGGGGCTACCTGGTGAAGGGCTCCGGGCGGGACGAGGTGCTGCACGCCGTCCGCACGGTGGCGGCCGGCGGGGCGGTCTTCGGCTCGGACATCGCGGCCCGGATCACCGCGCTGCTGGCCGGCACCAAGCTGCGCGAGGCCGGGCAGCTCTTCCCGACCCTGACCGCCCGGGAGGCCGAGGTGCTCAACCTGGTGGCCAAGGGGCTGGACAACCGGCGGATCGCCCGCGAGCTGGTGGTGGCGGAGAAGACGGTGCGCAACCACGTGACGCACATCTTCGAGAAGCTGCACGTCGCCACCCGGGCCGAGGCGGTGGCCCGGGCCCGGGACATGGGCCTGGGCGACGACTGACGGGGGCTCGGGACCGGCGGGTCGGGGCCAGGACGGGACCGGCGTCCCGTGCGGTCGGGACAACGGCCGGGGGAGCATGGGCATCCCACTCGGCCAGGGCGAGGAGCACAGCCGATGAGCCAACCGGAGACCACCCGTACCGCCCGGGCCCTCGCCGGGTCCGGGCTCGCCCTGCTGGCGGCCCTGCTGTGGGCCGCGCTGGCGATCGCCAACCCCGGGCGGGGCTTCACCGAGGAGTACCTCTACGACGCCGGCTGGGTCGCCTTCGGGCTCACCTTCGCGCTCTCCGGGCTGGCCCTGGTGCTGAACCGCACCGCCTCCGGCCTCGGCGCCCTGCTGCTCGCCACCGGCCTGCTGATCCCGGTCGGGACGGCGGCCAAGCTGCTGGCCGGGCTGGCCGGGGCCGGGCCGTCCGCGATGTGGCTGGTGACAGCCGTGGTGTACGCCTCGGAGGTCTGCTTCGTCGCCGTGCTGATCGCCCTGCCGCTCTGGCTGCCCGACCTCCGGCTGCCCCCCGCCGCGCGCTGGGCACTGCCGGTGGTGGTCCTGCTCGCCCTGCCGCTCGGCATGGTCAACACCTGCCTGAGCGACGAGTTCTACGGCCGCCCCAACCCGCTGGCCGGCAGCGCGCTGAACGCCTGGCTGGACGGGTGGTTCGGCCTGGCCGTCTCGTACCACGTGCTGGCCGCCGCCACCGGTCTGGCCCTGCTGGTCGCGGCGGTCCGCTGGGCCCGCTCGCCCGGGCCGCGCCCGTACCAGCGCGAGCTGGTCGCCGCCTACCTGATCTGGAACCTGCTGGTCACCGTCCCGTACTACCTGGACTACCGGGCCGACTGGCTGGTGTACGCCACCTTCGCGGTCGGCGTGGTGACCTGGGCCCTGGTGCCGGCCGCCGCCCTGCGGCGGGACCACTCGCTCGGCCTGGACCGGGCCACCCGCCGCTACCTGGCCGGGTACGCCTTCGGCACGCTGCTGTTCGTGGCGGTGACGGCCGCCGCCGCGCTGGCCCAACTGCTGCTCCCCGGCGGCTCGCCCGCCGCCCGCTGGGCCCTGCTGCTCAGCGTCGGCGCCCTCGGCGCGCTGCTGCACCCGGCGGCCCACTTCGTCACCCGGCTGGTCGACCAGTACTACTACGGCGAACGGGCCCAGCCGTACCAGCTGGTGCGCAGTCTGGCCGAGCGGATGAGCCACACCGTCAGCCCGGCCGAGGCCCCGCCGCTGCTCTGCCGGACGGTGGTGGAGGCGCTTGGCCTGCCCGGAGCCCGGGTGCAGGTGGAGACCAGGGCGGGCGCCCGGGAGCTGGCCGGGCTGGGCGAGCTCGGGCCGGCTGCCGAAAGCTTTCCGCTGAGCTACGAGGGCGCGGTGATCGGGCACCTGACGGTCCCTCCGCGCTCGGGGCAGCGCGAGCTGGACCGGCAGGACCGCGAGCTGCTCCGGCTGCTGGCCGACCAGGCCTCGCCCGCCATCGCCTCGGTCGGCCTGTACGAGGACCTCCAGGACAGCCGCAAGCGGATCGTGCTGGCCCGGGAGGAGGAGCGCCGGCGGCTGCGGCACGACCTGCACGACGGTCTCGGTCCGGCCCTCTCCGGCCTGCGGCTCCAGGTGGACGCGGCGCAGACCGGTCTGGAGCCCGGCTCGGCCGCCGCGGGGTCGCTCACCGCCGCCTCGGCCGGGATCGGCTCCGCGATCACCGAACTGCGCCGGATCACCGACGGGTTGGCACCCGCCGCGCTGGACGGCGAGGGTCTGGCCGGGGCACTGCGCGGGCTGGCCGAGGGCCTGGGCCACCGGGCGCTGCGGGTCACCCTGGAGCTGGACCCGGACCCACTGCCGCCGCTGCCCGCCGCCGTCGAGGTGGCGGTCTACCGGATCAGCGGCGAGGCGCTGAACAACGTGGTGCGGCACGCCGGGGCCACCTCGGCCCGGCTCAGCCTGCGGGTCGGTCCGGAGGAGGTCACCGTCGAGGCGGTGGACGACGGGGCCGGCTTCCCCGGCCACCGCTCCACCGCCGGGGTCGGCCTGCGCTCGATGGCCGAGCGGGCCGAGGAGCTGGGCGGCAGCTTCACCGCCGTGAACGACTCCGGCGGCGCCCGGGTGCGGGCGGTCTTCCCGCGCTCGCACGGCTGAGCCGCCGCCGTCCGGCCGGGCCGCTGCGGTCCGGGATGCTGCCATCCGGCCGGGCCGCTGCTGTTCGGGACGCTGCCGTCCGGCCGGGCCGCTGGGCCGCCGGGCCGGGTGCGAGGGTCCCGGGACCGGGCGGGGACCAGGGGCTCATGCGGACGGGACCGGCCCGGTCGGAGAGTGGTGGCAGAGCCCGCACCCCGGCGGGCCGTCACACCGGAGGCGATCCCATGACCACAGTCGCGCGTACCCGGCCGAAGGTGCCCGGGCAGCGGCCCGCACCGACCACCGGTCCGGCCACGTACCGGCCGCTGCGGATCACCTGCTTCCCCGGCAAGCCCCGCAAGCCGAGGAAGAACGGATCCGAGGAGGAGCCGGAGCCGGCCCCGGAGCCGGACGAGGAACCGGCCCTGACCGGCACCTCCCGTTCGCTCTGAGACCCCGTCAGCACCGAGCCCGGCCGGGCAGCCCCCGGCCGGGCCTTCCGCTGTCCGGGCCTTCCGCCGTCCGGGCTCAGCGCGGGCCCAGCACCAGTGCGGCGAACCGGTCCGGCCGGGAGAAGTCGAGGAAGTGGTCGCCGCCCGGCACGGTGACCAGCTCGGCGCCGGGGACCCCCGCCGCGATCCGGGCCGCGCAGCGCCGGGCGAAGGGGATGTCGTGCTCCCCGACCACGGCGAGGGTCGGAGCGGTCACCTCGGCCGGCCGGGCGATGCCGGGGCGGGCCGGGGAGAGCGGTTCGGCCGGGGTGCCGAGCAGGAAGTCGGGGGAGTCCGCGTAGAGCTCGGCCGGCCGGGCCCGGGCGGCCGGGTCGGCGCGAGGGGCCCGGACGTCGAGGTCGATCAGGGCGGCGGCGGCCAGGTCGCCCCGCTCGACGGCCTCGGTGCGCGGCAGCAGGGCCGCCAGCACGGCGTCCAGGTCGGCCCGTTCGGCCGGGGTGGGGTCGGGCAGCTCGGTCGCGGTGCCGACCAGCACCAGGCGCTCGACCCGCTCGGGGTGGGCCACCGCGAAGTCCAGCGCCTTCCGGCCGCCGTCGGAGGCACCGACCAGGGTGGCCCGCCCGATCCCGTGGGTGTCCAGCACGGCCGGCAGGTCCCCGGTGAACGACCAGTGCGTGGTGGCCCGGGAGGAGCGGCGGCCGACCGGGCGGTCGTCGTACCTAGTCACCCGGTGGTGCGGGGTGAGCGTGGGGAGGTTCCCCTCCCACATCCGCAGGTCCACCGAGCCGGCGTCGAGCAGCACCAGGTCCGGGCCGGCCCCGGTCCGGGTGCTGAACAGCTCGCCGCCGGGGACGGGCACCAGGAGGTTCTGATCGGTCGTCATGTCCTGCTCCGATCGGGATCGTTCGGAAGATCGGCCGGGCAAGCTGAGCAGAACCACGGCCGCGACGGCCGGCGAATTCCGGGCACGCCCGTACCCCGGCCCCCGGGGGGATCCCGGGGCCGAGGTGCGGGCGGGTGCGGATCAGTGGCCGTGGCCGGGCATCGGGCCCATGCTCGGGTCGAGCGCCATCACGGCCATCGGGGAGACGGTGAAGGGCCGCATCATGCCGTCGTCCTCGTGGTCCAGGATGTGGCAGTGGTACATGTACTTGCCGGTGGCGCCGGTGAACTGTCCGGCCACCCGGACGAGTTCGCCGGGGGCGACGGTCACGGTGTCCTTCCAGCCCTGCTCGGCGGCGGCGATCACCGCAGGGGTGTCCCAGGTCACCGGGCGCCCGACCGGCGTGCCGCCAGCCGTCCGGTCCATGGCCGAGGTGTCGCAGGCGGCCCGGGTGAGGATCTGGAACCGGATCAGGTGGATGTGCACCGGGTGCAGCGCCAGCGGTGCCAGGTTGACGATGGTCCACTGCTCCCAGGCGTCCTCCATCACCCGCCAGTTGAGCCGGTCGTTGAACTCCCGGGCCACCCGCCGGTAGGTGGCGGTCGGCCGGCCCGCCTGCCGGAGCTGCACCAGCCCGTCCCGCAGGGTGCCGGCCGGCGGCACCTCGGCCTCCGGCACCTGCTCCATCTCCCAGAACTCGAACATGGTCTCCGGGGTCTGGTGGATCATCAGCATCCGGTGCCCGTGGTCGTGCGGGATGTCGTCGTGGCTGAGCCGCCGGAAGCTCGGCGAGACCACGGCGGGCAGCGCGAACGGTTCGGCGCAGTCGGCCGGTGGGGCCACCCGGAACTCCATCACCTCCGGGTCCGGCAGCCGGTGCGCCGGGTCCGGCACGCCGACCGGGTCGGTCTCGCCGATCGGCGTGCCCTCGGCGGGGGCCGGGGCGGAGTTGACCAGCCGCAGGGTGCGCCCGGCCAGGGCGGTGAAGTCGACCAGCAGGTCGGCCCGTTCGGCCGGGGCCAGGCTCAGCCCGGTGCCGCCGACCGGCACGGGGGTGCCGAACAGCCCCGCGTCGCTGCCGATCTGCCAGACCACCCCGGGCACCCGCTGGTTCGCCTCGTCCACCAGGTGCAGCCGGTAGGGGCGGGAGTTGGCCGCGTTCAGCACCCGGAAGCGGTACCAGCGCGGCTGCACCGGGTGGTGCGGCCAGATCACGCCGTTCACCAGGGTGTAGCGCCCGCAGTACGGCAGCGGGCCGACGGTCTTGTGCAGCAGCTGCCCGGTCGGGGCGCCGTCGGGGGTGGTGGCGAGGTTGCGGTCGCAGAGCACCAGCGGCACCTCGAACTCGCCCGAGGGGAGCCGCAGTCGGTCCTCCTCCTCGTCCCGCACCAGGTACATCCCGGCCAGGCCGGCCAGCACGTTGAGCCGGGTCACGCCCATCGCGTGGTCGTGGTACCAGAGCGTCATCGCGGGCTGGTCGTTCGGGTACTCGGAGAGCTGGGAGCGGCCGGCGTGCACCGCGTTGTCCGTCCAGCCGTCGTGGCCGCCGTCGGTGACCGCGCCGTGCAGGTGCACCACCAGCCAGGGCGGCAGCTTCGGGCCGTCGGGGTTGAGCAGCGCCGGATCGATGCCCGGCACGTTCTCGGCCGGCGGCGCGGTGATCTGCGGGACGTGGCCCACCAGGGCCGGGTACGGGGTGGAGACCCGGTTCTGCCAGTCCACCCGGAGGCGCTGCCCGCGCCGCACCTCGATGGTCGGGCCGGGGAAGGTGCCCTCGTAGGTCCACATCGGGGTGGGCGGCAGCTGGGAGTGCAGCCGGACCTCGGCCGACACCTGGCGGACGGTCAACTCCCCGTCCGGGCCCGGGCGCAGCACCGCGGGGATGCGCAGCGGGTCGAGGAACTTGGTCAGGTCGGCGGTCGGGGGCGGGGTGGATGCGGGCACGGTCGGCCTCCGGGGTGGTCGGTGTGCCCCCACCGTCGCGTCCCCGTGGTCCCGGCCGCATGAGGCAGCCGTCCCGGTGCGGTCCCGGTGGCCTCCCGTGTCACCGGTGTTGCCGCCCCGTGTCATCTTGCCTGCTCCGTGCGCGGACGGTCCGCGAACCGTCAGGGGCCTTGCCAGGCACGGATGTTGAACCCCTTGACGCGCTCTTGCCCTTCACCCAATCATCATGGGCACGTCAGCACACCCTCGCCGGGCCGACACGGTCCCGGCTGCCCACGTACGTTCCGTTCTGCCCCACCAGAATCTGGAGCTCCCCTTGTCCCAGCATGCCGAGCAGCGTGCCCCGCGGCGATCCCGCCTGCACCGCTCCGCCCTTGCGACCGTCGCCGCCGTCACCCTGACCGCCGGCTTCCTGGTGCCCGCCGCACTCGCCCAGGCCGCCCCGGCACCCGCGCCGGTCGCGGTGCCCCTGGCGGCCCCGGACATCCCGGTGGCGAACGTGAAGGCGCACATCGCCCAGCTCCAGTCCATCGCCACCGCCAACGGCGGCAACCGCGCCCACGGCCGGCCCGGCTTCAAGGCCTCGCTCGACTACGTCAAGGGCAAGCTGGACGCGGCCGGCTTCACCACCACCGTGCAGACCTTCACCAGCAGCGGCGCCACCGGCTACAACCTGATCGCCGACTGGCCGGGCGGTGACACCAACCACGTGGTGTTCACCGGCGCCCACCTGGACTCGGTGACGGCCGGCCCGGGCATCAACGACAACGGCTCCGGCACGGCCGGTGTCCTGGAGGCCGCGCTGGCCGTCTCCCGGGCGGGCCTCCAGCCCACCAAGCACCTGCGGTTCGGCTGGTGGGGGGCGGAGGAGCTGGGCATGATCGGCTCCAAGTACTACGTCAACAACCTGCCCACCGCCGAGCGGGCGAAGATCGACGCCTACATGAACTTCGACATGATCGGGTCGCCGAACCCGGGCTACTTCGTCTACGACGACGACTCCAAGCTCGAAGGCGTGCTGAAGAGCTACTTCGCCAGTGTCAACGTGCCGACCGAGATCGAGACCAACGGCGACGGCCGCTCCGACCACGCGCCGTTCAAGAACGTCGGCATCAAGGTCGGCGGTCTGTACACCGGCGGCGACGAGACCAAGACGGCCGCCCAGGCCGCCAAGTGGGGCGGCACCTCGGGCCGGGCCTTCGACGCCTGCTACCACGCCTCCTGCGACACCAGCGCGAACATCAACGACACCGCGCTGGACCGGGGCAGCGACTCCATCGCCTACGCCGTCTGGGCGCTGGGCACCGAGGCCCCGCCGCAGCCCGGCACGGTCTTCGAGAACACCGCCGACGTGCAGATCCCCGACAACGGCGCGGCCGTGACCTCCTCGGTCACCGTCAGCGGCGTCACCGGCAACGCCCCCGCCGCCCTCAAGGTCAGCGTCGACATCCGGCACACCTACCGGGGCGACCTGGTGATCGACCTGGTGGCCCCCGACGGCTCCGCCTACCGGTTGAAGAACTCCAGCACCAACGACTCGGCCGACAACGTGATCGCGGACTACACGGTGAACGCCTCCAGCGAGGTCGCCAACGGCGTCTGGAAGCTCAAGGTCCAGGACATCGCCGCGCAGGACACCGGCTACATCAACAGCTGGAAGCTGACCTTCTGACCTGACCTGACCTGCTGAGCTTCCCGAACGGCTCCTGAGGCCGTGGAGGACAGGTGAGAGGTGCGGGCCCCGGGGCGTGAAAGCCGGGGCCCGCACCCGCTGTTGGGGCCCTACGGCCGCATCTCGTACGCGCCGGAGAGCGCCTCGACCCGGGCCCAGACGGCGGCGTCGCGCTCGGCGTCCGCCACCGGGCGGCGCACCTGGGTGAGCGCCCAGGCGGCCTGTGCCTCGCTGGTCGAGGTCTTGCCGTGCAGCTCGGTGGCGTGCGCGGAGAAGTCCCGGACCAGGACGTCGAAGATCCCGTCCAGCACGTCGGCCTCGGTACCGGTCAACTCGGCCTGCTCCAGCACCAGGTGACCGTAGACCACCAGCGCGAACAGCTGGCCGATCTCCAGCAGGAAGTCCAGGTCCTGGGCCTGCTCGGCGGTCGGCGCGTGCTCCAGCAGCAGCGCGCACAGGCCGTCGGCCTGCTCGCGGAAGCGCGCCACGTTCGGCAGGTGGGCGTGCGCGTCGTAGGCGGTCCGCCAGTCGTGGAAGCGGATCGCGCCCAGGCCGCGGGCCGGGCCCTGACGGAACAGGAACGCGTCGTCGGCGGCGTCCGGCCGGCTCGGCACCGGAGCGTACTCGGCGGGAGCGAACAGGTAGTTGGCCATGAACTTGAGGATCAGCGCCAGGTTGACGTGGACGGTGCCCTCCAGCTTCGGCAGGCCCCG
The DNA here is from genome assembly GCF_044763225.1 of Kitasatospora sp. NPDC096147. Classification (NCBI taxonomy): domain Bacteria; kingdom Bacillati; phylum Actinomycetota; class Actinomycetes; order Kitasatosporales; family Streptomycetaceae; genus Kitasatospora; species Kitasatospora sp. NPDC096147. The sequence goes on from NZ_JBIWFX010000004.1 coordinate 181,706, forward strand.
GATGTCCTTGGCGGCCTTGTCGAAGTAGGTGTCCGCCTCGAAGCCCTTGGCCGCGATGACGTCCCACATCAGGTCGATGACCTTCTCGCCCTCCGTGGTGACCTTCATCTTGGTCATCGGGTTGAAGAGCAGGTAGCGGCGGTCCTCGGCGGAGGCGGTGCGGAAGTAGTCCACCGCCCGCGAGCTGAACAGCTTCATCGCGTTGAGCCGGAGGAAGGCGTCCGCCAACTCCCGCCGCACGTGCGGGAAGTCGGTCACCTTGCGGCCGTAGAGCACCCGGTTGTGGGCGTGCGTGACGGCCTCGTACATCGCGTGCTCGCAGATGCCGACCGAGGCGGTGCAGAGGTTGAACTTGCCGACGTTCACCGTGTTCAGCGCGGCGTCGAAGGCGGCCTTGCCGGTGTGCAGCACGTCCTCGGCCCGGACGGGGTAGTCCTCCAGCCGGAACTCGGAGACGTACATCTGCGCGTTCACCACGTTCTTGACGAGGTGGTAGGCGGGGTGGCGGGAGTCGGCGGCGAAGAAGACGTACCCCTCCGGGCCCTCGACGTCCGAGCGGCGGCCGAAGACCGAGACCAGGCCGGCCACGTTGCCGTTGCCGATGTAGTACTTCGACCCGGTGGCGGTGAAGCCGCCGTCGGCGGTCGGGGTGAGGATCATGTCGGTGGAGTAGATGTCCGCGCCGTGGCTGCGCTCGGACAGCCCGAAGGCCATCACGTGACCCTCCGTCAGCAGCTTCGCGGCGCGGGCCCGGACGGCCTCGTTCTCGCTCTGCCAGACCGGACCGAGCCCGAGGATGGTGACCTGCCAGGTGTACCAGTAGCCGAGGCCGTAGAAGCCCAGGATCTCGTTCAGCTCGGCGATCCGGGCGGTGTCCCAGCGCTTCTCCGGGTCGGCGGAGGACGGGGTCAGGAACTCCGCGAAGAGGCCCTCCTTCGCGGCGAACTCAAGGAAGTCCCCGTACCAGGCGCGGTCGACGTAGGTGTCGATCAGCGCCTTCTTGCCGCGCGACTCGAACCAGTCCACGGTCGCGCGCAGCAGCCGGCGGGTGGTGTCGTCGAACTGCTTCGGGTCGTACGTGCTCGGGTTGAACAGCATGTCGTCAGGTCCTGTGGGGTGAGGGTCGGTCGGAGAGTCGGTGCAGGGTGGCCAGGACGTCGTCCAGCCAGGCGAGGGTCATCCGCTCGTACTCGATGCCGCCGCGCAGCACCACGTGCTGGAGCTGCTGCTGCGGACTCTGGTCCGCCGGGTCGCTCGGGAAGTCGCGCTGCTCGCCGGTCAGGTAGCGCTCCAGCAGGGCGGCGTGCGCGGCGCGGTGCCGCTCGACCTCGGAGACCAGCGCCGCCGGGTCGTCGAAGGCCGCCGCCCGGATCTTCACCGCCAGCTCGTGCCGCACCGTCTCCGGCTCGACCGGCTCGCGCAGCCAGTCCCCGAGCACGGACCGCCCGTCGGCGGCGACGGCGTAGACCTTCTTGTCCGGCCGTCCGTCCTGCGGCACCTCCTGCGCGGTGATCCACCCGTCCGCCTCCATCCGGCGGAGCACCCGGTAGATCTGCTGGTGCGTCGCGGTCCAGAACCGCCCGATCGAACGGTCGAACCGGCGGGCCAGCTCGTACCCGGAGCCGGGCTGCTCCAGCAGAGAGACGAGGATCGCGTGCTCCAGTGCCATGACCGCATCCTGCTATGCAACGAGTTGCATAGGCAACGCCGCCGCGCCGTGGTGAGACGCGGATCACGCCTGCGGCGGGCTCGCAGGCGTGGGTCGAGGCGCTTGCGGTGACCGAGGGCGGACCGGGCGGGGCGGGAAGCAGGTGAGGGGTGCCCGTGGGGGGACGAGAGCGGTCCGGCAGGGGACGGGGTGGGCTGCGCCCCGGCTGCGCCGTGGTGGGTGGTCCGGTCGGTGCACGCCGCTCCGCGCGCGGGGCGGGGCTGCCGCCGCAGGCGGGCGCCCGGCAGCGGTGCGCCCGGCACCGTGGCGGGCCTGCGGCCTGCCCGGTCGGTGGCTCGGTGTTCTGGTGGTCCGTCAGGTGCCGGGTCGGTGCGGGGCCGGGTCTCGGCGGCGCAGGAAGGCCGTCACCGGAGATGCCGGGTGGGCGACCAGGCCCGGGAGCGGGGGTGGGATCCCGCCCCGGACGTCGAGGTGGAAGTGCTGGGCCACGGCGGCCAGCAGCAGGACCAGTTCGACCTGGGCGAAGCGTGCGCCCAGGCAGGCGCGGCGGCCGGCGCCGAACGGGAAGTGGGCCCGCGCGTCCGCGTCCGGAGTGCCCCAGCGTTCGGGCCGGAAGGCGAGCGGGTCGGGGAACCACCGGGCGTCCCGCTGGGTCACCCAGGGGCTGCACCAGATCGCCGTCCCGACCGGTACCGCCCGCCCGCCGACCGTGGTGCCCGGTACCGCCACCCGGGGCGGCACCAGCCAGACCGGCGGATGCAGCCGCAGCGTCTCCTCGACCACCCGCCGGGTCCACGGGAGCCGGTCGTGGTCGGCGTGTTCGGGCGCCCGGCCGCCCAGCACCTCGTCCACCTCCCGGTGGAGCGCGTCCCGTGCGTCGGGCGAGCGGGCCAGCAGGCACCAGGCCCAGGTCAGCGCGGTCGCCGTCGTCTCGTGGCCGCCGGCCCAGAGCGTCACCGCCTCGTCCCGCACCTCACGGGGCGTCAGGGCCCTGCCCTCCGTGTCCCGGGCCGCCAGCAGCCTCCCGACCAGGTCGTCGGCGCTCCCCTCCCGTGCGCGCTCCCGGACCAGCTCGCCCAGCTCGGTGTCGATCACCCCGACCGCCCGCCGTATCCGCCGCCGCGCGGGCGTCGGCACCCACCCGGGCAGCAGCACCCCGGGTCCGCGCAGCTCCACCCCGATCTCGTGCGCCGCCTCCGCCATCGCCCCGGCCAGTGCCGCCGCCCGGGCACCCGGCTCCGCGCCGAACAGCGTCCGCACCGCGATCCGCTGGGTGAGCAGGGTCATCTCCCGCAGGACGTCCACCCGTTGACCGTCCGTCCAGCCGTCCAGGTGCTCGGCCGCGCACTCCGCCATGGCCGGGGCGAACCCCCGCACCCGGTTCGGCCGCACGGCCGGCTGCACCAGCGCCCGGCGCCGCCGCCAGGCGGCCCCTTCGCTGCGGATCACGCTGTCGCCGACCAACTGGCGGAACATCCACCCGATGTCCAGCACCCCGTGGTCCAGCGGTGATCCCAGGACCTCGGCGATCCGCTCGGGATCGGCCAGCGACAGGATGCGCAGGGGGCCGAGCCGCCAGACCACCGCGTCCCCGTGGTCCCGGTGCAGCCGCGCCAGGAAGCCCAGCGGATCCCGCCCGAACGCGGGCAGGCACCCGACCAACGGCCACCCGCGCGGCCCGGCTACGAACGGAGAGGCACCCACACCCCGTCCAACGAGCGGCACCGGAACGCGGCACGGCCCGGCCCCCTGGGCGGGGAGCCGGGCCGGACGGTGAGGGTGGGTCAGTCCTGGGTGGCGGTGCGGCGGCGGGTGGCGAGGAGGGCGCCGGCGCCGAGGGCGACGGCTGCGCCGCCGAGGGCGCCGAGCTGGCCGAGGGGGGCGTCGGTGCCGGTGTAGGCGAGGCGTCCGCCGCCCACGGGCTGGTCCTCGGTCACGGCGGGGGTGCCGCCGGTGCCGGTGCCGGTGCCGGTGGCCGGGGGAGCGGTGGTGTCGGTGACCGGGGTGACGGTGCTGCCGGTCTGCCCGGCACCGCCGTCGTTGCCCTGGGCGGCCTTCTCGGCGGCGGCCTTCTCCGCAGCCGCCTTCTCGGCGGCGGCCTTGGCGTTGGCCTCGTCCTTGGCGCGGGCGACGTACAGCCCCTCCTTCAGGAAGGCCGCGATGTCCTCGTTGGAGCCGTCGAAGGCGATCCTGGCGGCCTTCTGCACCTCGGGGCCGCCCCCGTGGATGAGCCGGCTGACCTTGACCCGGTTGTCGGTGGCGGTGAGCTTGGGCAGCTCGGTCTTGAGGAAGTTCGCCACCTCCTCGGCGGTCCCGGCCAGCGCCTTCGCGGCACCCGCCCGGACACCGGGGCCGGTGGCCGGGTCCTCCATGAGGCGCTTGAGTTCGGCGCGGCCCTCGTCCTCGGCCCGGGCCACGAACTGACCGACCTTCAGGAACTGCCGGACGTCCTCGATGCTGCCGAGCATGGCCTTGCCGGCCGCCGCCTTCACCGCCGGGCCGCCCTGGGACATGATCTGGGTGAGCAGGAGCCGGTCGTTGCCCTCCAACAGCCGGGCGAGGTCCGTCGTGAGGAACGTCTCGACGTCCGCGGCGGTGCCCGCGAGTGCCTTCCCGGCGGCTTCGCGGACGTTGTCCGGGGTCGTGGGGTCGTCGAGGAGCTTCTGCAGCTTCGCGCGGTTCTCGTCCTCGGTCCGGGCGGTGTACTGGCCGGAGTCGAGGAAGCGCCGGACGTCTTCGATGGTCCCGCTCATGGCCGTGCCGGCGGCGGCGCGGACCGCCGGGCCGCCGACGGACATGATCTGGGTGAGCTTCACCCGGGCGTCGCTCTCGCGGATGCCGGCGACCTCCTGGGCCAGGAAGCGCGCCCGGTCCTCCGGGGTGCCTGCCAGCACCCCGGCCACGCGGTCTCGCAGGTACTGGCTCGGGGCGGTGTAGAGGTAGTCGTTCGGGTAGACGAGCAGCGCCTTGATGGTGGCGATGTTCTCTTCGTCGGCCACCTTGGCACCGGCCTCGTCGATCTTCTCCAGCCCGGCGGGGGTGCTCTCGGCGAACGCCGGGGCGGCGGTCGCCAGCGGGGCGGCGGCCGTGGCCAGCAGAACGGCGGTGGCGAGCGAACGACGGATGTTCAAGTGGTCCCCCGGATGTGCAAAGGCAAGGTCAAACGAGACCGCTTGATCGTACTGGCACCAACCGCTCCGTACGAACACGTTTTCGCCACACTCCGCCAGGGGGTGGCCGGGCCCGCAGAATGGGTCCGTGATCGATGACGGCGAGCTGCTCCGGTGGCGGATGCACAGTCAGTTCGGCGGTGGGGGCACGGTGGCCGCCATTTCCGCTCGCGCCCCGGGTGTCCAGGCCCAGGACGCGGCCGCCGCCCGGCTCGGGCTGCGGGCGCGCGGCCTGGCGGAGGCGGCGGCGGTGGAGCGGGCCTATGCGGCGGGGGAGGTGGTGGCGAGCTGGTTGATGCGGGGCACCCTGCACCTGGTGCCGAGGGATCAACTGCTGTCCCTGATTCAGCTGTTCGGGGAGCGGAACATCGCCGCCGGGGCCCGGCGCCGCCGTGAGCTGGGGCTGACGGAAGAGGTGCTGGCCCGGGCCGTCGCAGCGCTGCCCGAGGTGCTGACCGGGCCGTTGAGCCGGGCCGGGCTGGTCGCGGGGTTGAACCGGTGCGGCGTCGGCGTCGATCCCGCCGGGCAGGCGCCCGCGCACCTGACCGCCTACCTGGCCGGACGCGGGCTGCTCTGCCGGGGTGCCGAGGTGGCCCCGCGCGAGCCGGGGTACGTCCCGCTGGTGCCCGAGGCGGCGGATCCGGAGCGGGCGGCGGCCGAGCTCGCGGCGCGGTACGTCGCGGCCTTCGGACCGGTCTCGGTGGCGGACTTCGCGGCCTGGTCGGGACTGCCGCAGGCGGTCGGTCGGCGGGCCTTCGCCGGGCTGCCGGAGGTGGGCGACGGGCTGTACGCGACGGGGGAGCCGCCGGAGGCCGGGGCGCCGCTGGTGCGGCTGCTCGGGGCGTACGACAACTTCCTGATGGGATACCGGGACCGCTCGCTGATGCTGGATCAGCGCTTCGCCAAGCGGGTGAACGCGGGCGGCGGGGTGGTGAAGCCGGCCCTGGTGGTGGACGGCCGGGTGCTCGGGGTCTGGTCGAAGGGGAAGGGCGGGCAGCCGGTGGTGGAGGCGTTCGAGCCGCTGCCGGAGGCGGTCTGGGCGGCCGAGGCCGAGGCGGTCACGGACTTTCTCGGGTGAATGTCGGACAAACCGTTATTTCTGTCGCAAAACGGGTAGTGAGCAGGCGCCTGTCAAGTCGCGAGCCAAGGAGGTGGTCCCGGTGTCGACCCAGCTTCCGATGAGCATGGAGCACCACCCCGACATCCTGGAGATGCGTGACCAGTACGAGCGGATCGTCTCCACGCCCCGTGCCCAGGCCGTCGAGGCCCTGGCCGTGGCGGCCGGTCTGTTCCTGGCGATCTCCCCGTGGGTGGTCGGTTTCTCCGGTTTCTCCGGTCTGACGGTCAGCAACCTGGTGCTCGGGTTGGCGTTCGCCGCCCTGATGGCGGGCTACGGCTCCGGGTACGAGCGCACCCACGCCCGTGCGTGGGCCGCGACCATGATCGGTGCCTGGACGGTCATCGCCCCGTGGGCGGCGGCCGGCACCGACGCCGTCCGGCGCACCGTCCTGACCAACGTCATCACCGGCGGCCTGATGGTCTGCCTGGGCATGGCGGCGGTCTCGATGGCGGCGGGGCTGATGAGGCCCGGTCGGCCGGGCGGGATGGCGAGCGGAGGCTGATCAGCCGTATCCCGCCCGTGGCGCGGCCGGTCACCGGCCGCGCCACGGGAGCGTCCGCCGCCGCTACGGGCGGGTCATCCGCAGGACGTCGAGGGCCTCGTCGAGCTGGGCCTCGGTGAGCTTCCCGCCCTCCAGGTAGCCGCGCTCCAGCACCACCTGACGGATCGTCTTCCGCTCGGCCACCGCCTGCTTGGCCACCTTGGCGGCCTCCTCGTAGCCGATGTAGCGGTTGAGCGGGGTGACCACGGAGGGGGAGGACTCGGCGTACTCGCGGGCCCGCTCGACGTTGGCGGTGAGGCCGTCCACGGTGCGGTCGGCGAGCAGGCGGGCGCTGTTGGCGAGCAGGCGGACGGACTCCAGCACGTTGCGCGCGATCACCGGGAGCATCACGTTCAGCTCGAAGTTCCCGCTCGCGCCGGCCACCGTGACGGTGGTGTCGTTGCCGATCACCTGGGCGGCCACCATCAGCACGACCTCGGGCAGGACCGGGTTCACCTTGCCCGGCATGATGGACGAACCCGGCTGGAGGTCCGGCAGGTTGAGCTCGCCGAGGCCGGTGCGCGGGCCTGAGCCCATCCAGCGCAGGTCATTGGCGATCTTGGTGAAGCCGACCGCGACGGTGCGCAGCTGGCCGCTCAGCTCGACCAGGCCGTCCCGGGCGCCCTGCGCCTCGAAGTGGTCCCGGGCCTCGGTCAGCGGCAGTCCGGTGGCCCGGGCCACCTCGGCGATCACGGCGGCGGAGAAGCCGGGCGGGGTGTTGATGCCGGTGCCCACCGCCGTGCCGCCGAGCGGGAGTTCGGCCACCCGGGGGAGGGCGGCGCGCAGCCGCTCGACCCCGTACCGGACCTGGGCCGCGTAGCCGCCGAACTCCTGGCCCAGGGTGACGGGCGTGGCGTCCATCAGGTGGGTGCGGCCGGACTTCACCACTTCGGCGAAGCCGTCCGCCTTGCGGGCGAGGGCGGCCTCCAGGTGCTCCAGGGCCGGGATCAGCTCGCCGGTGACGGCGGCGGTGGCGGCGATGTGGATGGAGGACGGGAAGACGTCGTTGGAGGACTGGCTCGCGTTGACGTGGTCGTTCGGGTGCACCGGGCGGCCGAGGCGCTCGGTGGCCAGGGTGGCGATCACCTCGTTGGCGTTCATGTTGGACGAGGTACCCGAGCCGGTCTGGAAGACGTCCACCGGGAACTCGCCGTCCCACGTCCCCTCGGCCACCTCCTCGGCCGCCGCCGCGATCGCGGCGGCCGTCTCCGGCTCCAGGACGCCCAGCTCGCCGTTCACCTTCGCGGCGGCGGCCTTGATCCGGGCCAGCGCGGCGATGTGCGCGCGCTCCAGCCGCTGCCCCGACACCGGGAAGTTCTCCACCGCGCGCTGGGTCTGCGCCTGCCACTTGGCGGACGCGGGCACCCGCACCTCGCCCATCGAGTCGTGCTCGATCCGGTACTCCTGCATGGCTCCATGCACCTCCTGTACCTGCCAGCCCCGAAGGCGTCCCGGGTATTTCCGGTCGGCCGCTACTGCCCGAGCAGGGTGGCGAAGTCGTAGCCGACGTCGGCCAGGGTGAGCACGCTGCCCAGGTCGCTGATCGCGCCGACCGGGATGCTGTGGCCGTCGGCGGACGGCACCGCCGAGGCGGGGGCGGCGATGGCGAGCAGGGTGGCGAGGGCGGTGATGAGCCGGGTCACGGTACGCATGCCCGGACAACCGGCCGGCCGGTCCCCGGGTCACGGGTGGTGTCAAAGATTCTTGACGCGGTGTCCGGTCTGCTTTACCTTCCATCGTGTCAGCTTTTCTTGACATCGGAGGTGGGCGGGGATGGCACTGGAAGAACGACGGGCCTGGATCGCGGGGGTGGTCGCGCTGCTCGGCTACGGCGGCTACCTGGTCGCCCTGCTGGTGGGGGGTGACGGCCGGTCGCTGGCCGAACGGCCTTACGCCGCAGCACTGTTGTGGAGCATCGGGGCGGCGGTCGTGGTCACCGTGCTGCTCAGCGTCGCGGCAGCGGCGATCCGCCCGGAGGAGGGCGCGGCCAAGGACCTGAGGGACCGGCAGATCCACCGCTTCGGCGAGCACGTCGGCCAGTCCTTCGTGGTGATCGGCGCGGTTGCGGCCCTGCTGCTGGCGCTGGCCGAGGCGGCGCCGTTCTGGATCGCCAACGCCGTCTACCTGGCCTTCGTGCTCTCCGCCGTGCTCGGCGCGATGGCGAAGGTCGCCGCCTACCGCCGGGGGCTGCCCCAGTGGTGAAGCCCACCCGGGTGGAGAACGCCATCCGCGCCCTGCGCTTCGCCCACGGCGAGATGACCCAGGCCGAGCTGGCCCGGCGGATCGGGGTGACCCGGCAGACCGTGATCGCCATCGAACAGGGCCGCTACTCGCCCTCGTTGGAGCTCGCCTTCCAGATCGCCGAGGTGTTCGGCACCCCACTGACCGAGGTCTTCCAGTACCCGTCCGCAGCCGAGGAGTCCCCGTGAGAGCCATCGTCCGGCACCGCTACGGCACCACCGAGGTCTTCGAACTCCGCGAGCTGGAGCGGCCCGTGCCCCGCTCCGGCGAGGTCCTGGTCAAGGTCGAGGCGGCCGGACTGGACCGCGGCGTCTGGCACCTGATGGCCGGACTCCCGTACCTGGTACGGCTGTTCACCGGCATACCGCGCCCCCGGAAGGCGGTGCTCGGCCTGGAGTGCGCCGGGGTGGTGGAGCAGGTCGGCCCCGACGTGGTCGGACTGCGGGTCGGTGACGAGGTGTTCGGCGAGTGCGCCGGAGCCTTCGCCGAGTACGCCCGGGCCCGCGCCGACCGGCTCACCCTCCGCCCGCCGGGGCTGACGCCCGCCGAGGCGGCGGCGGTGCCGATCTCCGCCGTCACGGCGCTCCAGGGCCTGCGGGACGTCGGGCGGATCGCGGCCGGCCAGCGGGTGCTGGTGATCGGTGCCTCGGGCGGCGTCGGCTGCTACGCCGTCCAACTCGCCAAGCTGGCCGGGGCGGAGGTCACCGCCGTCTGCGGCCCGGCCAAGGCCGGGCTGGTCCGCGAGCTCGGCGCCGACACCGTGCTCGACCACACCCGCGAGGACTGCACCGACGGCCCGGCCGGTGCCTACGACCTGATCCTCGACCTGGCCGGTGACCACCCGCTGCCCCGGCTGCGCCGGGTGCTCGCCCCGCGCGGCACCCTGGTGCTGGCCGGTGGCGAGGGTGGCGGGCGCGTGTTCGGCGGTGTGGCGAAGCAGCTGCGGGCGGCCGTGCTCGCCCCGTTCGCCCGGCAGCGGCTGCGCAGCCTGCTGGCCCGGACGAAGCAGGACGACCTGGTGCACCTGCGCGAGCTGCTCGCCGACGGGCGGCTGCGGGTGGTGCTGGACCGCACCTTCCCGCTGGCCGAAGTGCCGGACGCGGTGCGGTACCTGGAGGAGGGGAAGGTACGGGGGAAGGTCGCGGTGCTGCTCTGAACGGGCGGGTCTCCGGGGCTACTCGGAGGCCGTGGTCGGGGCTCCGGGACGGGACGCGGGGCCGGGGCGGGCCGCGTGGTGGAGCGCGGCGCAGGCCGCAGCGCCGAGGGCGTACCAGAGCAGGTCCTGCGCGGTGAAGCCGGTGCCCAGCAGCAGGCGCCACTGCGGGTGGGCGGCCGGGATCCCAGTCAGTTGGAACAGCTCCACCGCCCAGCTCAGCCCGGCCGCCGTGGCCGCCGCGACGGCCGGGCGGGTGCGGGGCGCGGCCAGCAGCAGGGCCAGGTACCAGGCGACGGTGTAGAGCGCGTCGCGCAGCGCGTTCCCCACCTCCCCGGGCACGGCGAGCGTCACGGCCAGCCCGGCCGTGACGGTCAGTCCGATCAGCCCCAGCACCTTCAGTCGCACCGTCCGCCGCCCCCTCGTCCCCGTTCTCCGCCGTCCCCGATCAGGACTCCGCAGGCGGCGCAGCGGTTGCCGATCGGCGCTCAGCCGTCCCGGAGCAGGCGGCGGGCCAGCGGCGGGCAGACCCTCAGCAGCACCAGCAGCGCCCGGGAGGCCCCCACCGGGACCACCGCCGACCCCCGGGCCACGCCCCGGACCACCGCCCGGGCCGCCGCCTCCGGGCTCAGCTTGCGCACCGGCCCGGACCGGCCCGCCGTCATCGGGGTGTCCACCAGCGGCAGCACCACCTCCTGCACCCGCACCTGCGGGGTGTCCGCCCACGCCTGGTAGCGCAGCGCCTCGCAGAGCACGTGCACCCCCGCCTTGGTCGCGCAGTACACCGGCGCACTCCGCTTGGGTGCGTACGCCAGCCCCGAGGTGACGGCGACGAACGCGGCCTCCGGGTTGGTGGCCAGCCACGGCCAGGCGGCGGCCGCGAGCTCGGCCACCGAGCGGAGGTTGACCGACACCTCCTGCTCCAGCCTCGGTAGCAGACCCGGGGTGATCCCCGCCGTCAGCCGGTCGTGGTGCTGCACCGCCGCGTTGGCCACCACCAGGTCCAGCCCGCCCAGCCGCTCCGCCGCCACCCGCACCAGCCGCTCCGCCTCCCCCGGCACGGCCAGGTCCACCGCCACCTGGCCGTCGCCCGCCGCGCTGCGCCCGCAGACCACCACCCGCGCCCCACGCGCCGTCAACTCCGCCGCCAGCGCCCGCCCGACCCCCGAGGTGCCGCCGGTGACCAGTACCCGCCTGCCCTTGATCTCCATGCCGCCATGCTGGTCCGCCGGCCGGGTCGGCACTTGTACGGATGCGCCACGGCCGGGACGCTGCCGGACGGCGGCCCGGGCGAGCGGTGGGGACAGCCACGCAGTGAACCGCCGCCCACGGGGCGGAGCCCGGCGGCGTCCCGGGTGGGCCTGGCCTACCATCGGTGCCCATGTCCCCTCCGGCCCGTAACGTCCACCCCGTGCTGGCCCGGGCCGCCGTCCGGGCGCTGCGCCGCTCGCCGGGGATGGGAGCGGGGGCGGGGGTCGGCGCGGCCGTCGGCCGGGCGGAGGAGCTGCTCGCGGTGGGTGCTCCGGTGCCCGAACTGCTGCACGCCGAGCTGCTGGTGGCGCTGCGGCGACGGGGCTGGCCGGCGGTCCGGGCGGCGGCCGGGCACCTGCTCGACCGGCCGCGCGATCCGCTGGTGGCCACCCTGGCGGCGAGCAGCGGCCCGGCCGAGTTCCTGGCGCGGTCGCGGCTGCTGGAGCGCTGGTTCCACGTCGGACACACCACGGCCGCCACGTACGACCGCGACGGTCTCGGCCTGACCGTCCGTCACCTGCCGCACCTCGGCGGGCCACCGTCGCCGGCCGAGACGCTCTTCGTGGCGGCGGCGTACCAGGTGGCGACCGGGCTGGTCGCCGGACGGGAGCCGGTCTTGGTCCTGCTGGCCGCCTCGGGCGAGCTGACGCCCTCGGCGGCCTGCTCGAACTCCACTGCCACTCTGGACGGTTGGCGCCTGCGCTGGGCCGAGGCGGGGCCACCGGCCGGGACCCTGCCGCAGCTGCGGGCCCGGATCGCGCTCGACCCGGCCCGGGCCTGGCGGCTGCCGCAGGCGGCAGCGGCCCTCGGGCTGTCCTCCCGCACGCTGCAACGGCTGCTGGCCGCCGGGGGCACCACCTTCCGGGCCGAACTGCTGGCGGTCCGGCTGGAGTCGGCGGCCCAGCTGATCCGGCGCAGCGCCCTGCCGCTGGCCGACATCGCGGCGGCGGCCGGCTTCACCGACCACCCGCACCTGACCCGGCGGTTCGGCGAGCGGTACGGCTGCTCGCCGCAGGCCTACCGGCGGGCGGCCCCGGAAACGGCCGCGAGCCCCGGCCCCGGTGTTGGCCCCGGTGTCGGCTCCGGTGCGGCGGAGTGAGCGCTGACGGCCCGCCGCGGGCGCTCCGGCGCGCGGTGGGCGGCGCCCGCGCGGTGGTCGCTGGGGCGGGTGCCGTAGACCCGGTGGAAGGCGGCACTGAGCGCGAACGCGCTGCGGTAGCCGACCCGGTGGGCGATCGACTCCACGGTGGCGTCGGTGCGGGCCAGCAGGTCGGCGGCCAGCGAGAGGCGCCAGTCGGTCAGGTACGTCATCGGCGGGCGGCCGACCAGCTCGGTGAAGCGGCGGGCGAAGGTGGCCCTGGAGACCCCGGCTGCCCGGGCCAGCTCGGTCACCGTCCAGGGGTGGTCGGGCCGTTCGTGCAGCAGCCGCAGCGCGGGGCCGGTGACCTGGTCGCCGAGCGCCAGGTACCAGCCGGGCGGATCGGCCTCCGGCCGGGCGAACCACTCCCGCAGGGTGGAGAGCAGCAGCAGGTCCAACAGGCGGTCCAGCACGGCCTGTTGGCCGGGGTCGTCGCGGCCGATCTCCGCCGCCGCCAGCTCCAGCAGCGGCCCGGGCCCCTGCTGCCGGACCACCAGGGCGCGCGGCAGCGCACCGAGCAGCCGCGCGGAGACCCGGCCGTCCACCCGGTACCCGCCGGTGAGCAGCACGGTCGCGCCGTCGGGCCCCGTCCCGCAGGTCCGCAGCCCGAAGTACACCTCCGCCGGGACCTCGCCGCCGTCCGCCGTCGTGCAGCGGTCCGGGTGCACCACATACAGCGGGTCCCCCCACCCCTCGGCCCGGTCGGCCGCCGTGAACCCGGCCGCCCCGGTCAGCAGCACCACGTCACCCTCCCCGACCGCCACCGGCGCGGCCCCGTCCGGCACCACCCAGGCCGTCCCGCGCTCCACCGCGACCAGGGTCAGCGGAGCCTCGTCGGCGAACCGGACCGACCACGGAGGGTCCATCAGATTGCGGCTGAACAACGCCCCGTCGGAGCGCACGTCCTGGAGGAGACTCGTGAGTGGGTGCACCCGCCGACCCTACGTCCCGCCGCCCGGTCGGCCGCCGGGTGAGACGCCCGGACATCGGGGTGAGCGTCCGGACCATTCCGGCGGGCCGGGGACCGCCGGTGTACTGAGGGCATGACGACGACGCGGAACGACACCGGGCACCTGACCACCCCTCACCTCGCCCACCACCCCTTCCTGGTACTCGGCGGCACCGGCAAGACCGGCCGCCGGGTGGTCTCCCGGCTGCGGGAGCGCGGGTACGCGGTCCGGGCCGCCTCGCGGAACGGGACCACCCGCTTCGACTGGGCGGACCGGTCGACCTGGGAGCCGGCCCTGGAGGGGGTGTGGGCGGCGTACCTGGTGGACTCGCTGACGGCGGATGCCGGGGAGCTGATGACGGACTTCGCCAAGCTGGCGGCGCAGAGCGGGGTGGAACGGCTGGTGCTGCTCTCCCACCGGGACTGGGTACCGGCGCAGGGCGAGGAGAAGCTGCCGTGCGAGCGGGCGGTGCGGGAGTCCGGGGCGGAGTGGACGCTGCTGAAGCCGGCCTGGTTCGCGCAGAACTTCGACGAGGAGGCGTTCTGGCTGGAGCAGGTGTTGGACGGCGCGCTGGTGATGTCCACCGGGGACGGGGTGGAGCCGTTCGTGGACGCGGAGGACATCGCGGACGTCGCGGTGGCGGCGCTCACCGAGGACGGGCATGCGGGGGAGTCCTACGAGCTGACCGGGCCCCGGCTGTTGAGCCTGGCGCAGGTGGCGGAGGAGATCGCCCGGGCCACCGGCCGTCCGCTGGTCCACCGGGCGGTGCCGGCCGGGGAGTTCACCGACTACGCGCTCGGGCAGGGCCTGCCGGCCGACTTCGTCGGACTGCTGGAGATGCTCTTCGGCTGGATCGCCGAGAACCGCTTCGCCACCCTCGCCGACGGCGTGCAGCGGGCCCTGGGCCGGGAGCCGCGCGACTTCGCGGCGTACGCCCGGGCCACCGCCGACAGCGGGATCTGGGAGGGCTGACCCTGCGTCAGACCCCGGCGGCGCGGCGGACCAGCTCGACCAGGCGGGCCTCGGTGGCGGCGGAGAGCGAGGTCAGCGCGAAGGCGACCGGCCACAGCTCGCCGTCGTCCAGGCCGGCCTGGTCGCTGAACCCGATCGTGGCGTAGCGGGTCTTGAACTTCTGGGCGCTCTGGAAGTGGCAGACCACCTTGCCGTCCCGGGCGTAGGCGGGCATCCCGTACCAGGTCTTGGGCGCCAGCTCCGGGGCGTTGGCCGTGATGATCGCGTGCACCTTCTCGGCCAGCACCCGGTCCGCCTCCGGCAGTTCGGCGATCTTCGCCAGCACGTCGGCCTCACCGTCCGCCTTGGTGGCCTTGCCGCCTCGCCGGGCGGTGGTCTTGAGGTCCTTGGCGTGCTCGCGCATCGCGTCCCGCTCCTCCTCGGAGAAGCCGTCGAAGGACTTGGCGGCGGTGGTCCTGCGGGCGGTGGTGGCCATGGTGTGCTCCTCGTGGTCGTGGCCCGATCGGGCTGAGCACCACTCTAGGAAGCCGACCCGTCCCCGTGCTTCTCCGAAACTGACCGGTCCTCGGCACGGAGCACCGAGGCCACGACCACCGCGATCGCCTCCGCCGGGTCGGTGGTCGGCGCCGGGTCCGGAAGCTCCAGTCCCCGCACCTGGTAGCTGCCGTCGGGCAGCGGATCGACGCCTCCGCCGACCAGTCGGGAGTGCTCCTCGTCGGCTGCGCGGAACCGGAGCATCCGGTGGCTGGTGGACGGGACCAGGCAGCGCAGCTCGGGCCGGGCGTGGGCGGCCTCCCACAGGGCGAGTTCGTGCGGGAAGGTCCGCCGGACCGGGCGGCGGCGGAGGTCGAGCCCGTGCTGCCAGGCCAGTTCGACCGGGTCGAGCGGCTCGCGCTCGTGGACCAGTGCCCACGGGCTGTAGCGGATGAACGGTGCGGCGATCTCGGTCTCCGCCAGGCCCGCGCCGCCGAGCCAGCCCGCCACCACCCGGACGGCGGCAGCCGGATCGCCGGTCCAGCCGTCGGCGAGGGAGGCGCCGGCGGTCCGCAGGCGGACGTTCAGCTCCGACTGGTCGCGCCCGTGGTGGACGGTGGCCTGCCGCGTCCCGTCCGGGCACCGGTAGGTCGCGGTGCGCTCGTGCCCACCCGGTGCGCAGCGGAGGCGAGTTCGGTGGTGAGCAGCGGGATCGGCGCGCGGGGGTGGTCGGTGGTCACGGCGGCATTCTGCCCGGGGTACGGCGTCCGCGCGAGAGGTATGTCGATATCAAGTATCTTGACGTCGAGATTAATCTGGTCCAGGCTGCTTCCCGTACCGACGAACGACACGGGGGCAGGACCATGCACGACGAGAAGCGGAGCGGCGGGCTGCTGGCGCAGCTGCGCCGGCCACCGGGCGGGCGGGACGGGCGGATCATGCTGCTGGTCCAGTTCCTGGACCGGCTGGGGACGGGGGTGTGGGCGGCGGCCTCGGTGCTGTACTTCACCTTCGTCTCCCACCTGGACGCCGGGCAGGTCGGCCTGCTGCTCGGGGTCGCGGCGGTGGCCGGCATCGCGGGCTCGCCGATCGCCGGGCAGTTGGCGGAGCGGTACTCGGCCCGCACCCTGCTGATGTGGTGTCACCTGCTCCGGCTCGGCACCATGCTCCTGCTGCTGGTCTCCCGCGACTTCGCCGCGCTGCTCGCGGTGATGGCCGTGACCTGCCTGGCCGAGCGCGGTGCCAAGACGCTGGAGATGCTGTTCGCCACCCGGGCCACCGACGGGCAGCGCACCACCTACCGGGCGCTGGCCCGCACCGCGATGAACGCCGGCTACGCCGTCGGCGCAGGCCTGGCCGCGATCGGCCTGGCCATCGGGACGACGGCCGCCTACCAGGCCCTGGTGCTGGCCAACGCGCTGTCCTTCGCGGTGACGGCGGCCCTGGTCGCCCGCACCGGCGAGCAGCGGCCGGACCCGGCCCCGGCGGCCAGCGAGCCGTCGGTCGGACGCGAAGCCTCCGGCTCGAGCCCGTGGCGGGACCGGGGCTACCTGCGCTTCGTGCTGCTCGACGTCCCGATGAGCCTGGACGATTCGGTGCTCGGCGTCGGCCTCCCGCTCTGGCTGATCACCAGCACGGACGCGCCGCATGCCCTGGCCCCCGCCTTCCTGGTGCTCAACACGGTGCTCGTGGTGGTGCTCCAACTCCGCATCTCCGGCTGGGCCGAGGGCCCGCGCCGGGCCACCGCCGCCGTCACCCTGAACGGCCTGGCGATGCTGGCCGGCTGCGCCCTGCTGGCGTTCGGCACCGGCGGCGGGGCCTGGAGTGCCTCGATCGTGCTGCTGTGCTCCGCGCTGCTGGTCTCGGGCGCCGAGCTGATGCGGTCGGTCAGCTCCTGGGAGCTGGCCGTCTCGCTCGCGCCCGAGCGCTCCCGGGCCTCCTACCTGGGGGTGGCGGGCATGGCCCAGTCGGCGCAGAAGGCGCTGGGCCCGCTGCTGATCACCGGGGCGGTGATCACCGCCGGGCCGCTCGGCTGGCTCGCCCTGGGCGGTGGCATCGCGGGGCTCTCGGTGCTTCAACGCCGGGGCTGTGAGCGGCGGTTGGCGCGGATGCCGGACCTGGCGGCAGGGTCGCCCGCCGCGACGGAGGGCGCGGCGGCCGGAGCCCGGAGCTGACGGGGAATCACCGGACCGCCGGCTCGCCCCGGCCGGTGCGGGAAGGCCCCCGAGTGCTGGCCAGAAGGTGACGGACCGCTTGCTGCCAGCTGCCGGACCTTCCGGTGGAGCCGTCGACCCGGCAGGCTCGGAGCCACGCTGCCACCGGCACCCCGGGAGAACCCACATGCGCATGGTCACGGCCCTCCTGCTCCACCGGAGCCGAGGAGAGGCGACCGAAGGCGAGGCCCACCTGGTGGGCGAGTTGCTCCGCTCCTGCGCGGTGCCCGCGTACGGCGTGGAGCGCCTGCGGGTGCGCTCGGCCCCGGGCGGGGTCGAGCTGGTCGCCCACGTCCGGGCCGAGGGCGAGCCGCAGGCGCTGGTGCTGGCCCGGGCGCTGCTGGCCGCCGCGCAGGTGCCGCTGCTGGCCTTCGGCTACACGGTGGGGGAGGTCGCACCACTGACCATGGCCGAGGCCACCGCCGAACTCCCTTCTCCGGCGAGCGTCTTGAAGTAGAAGGTGGTCGGCCGGAGCTGCCCGCCCGGGTCGGTGGCGTGGCCCGGGACGGTGCCGAGCTCGGTCCAGCCGGCCGAGCGGTAGAGGTGCTCGGCCGGGCTGCCGGTCTCGGTGTCCAGCAGGAGCAGGGTCAGACCGCGCGCGGCGGCCTCCGCCTCGGCGTGGGCCAGCAGCCGCCGACCGAGCCCCCGGCCCCGGGCGGCGCCGTGCACCAGCAGCTTGGCCAGCTCGGCCCGGTGCCGGCCGTTGGGGTAGGAGGTCAGCCGGAGCTGGACGGTGCCGAGCAGCCTCCCTCCGCGCTCGGTCGGGTGGTCCTCGAAGGCGGCCCAGAGCAGCAGCTGACCCTCCGCCAGCGGACCGGCCAGCCCGCGCCACCACCCGGCCGCCTCGTCCGGGGTGAGTCCGGCGGAGAAGCCGACCGAGGCGCCGCCCGCGACGGCGTCGGCGAGCAGCTCGCCCAGCGCCCCGGTGTGGTCGGCGAGATCGGCACTGGTCAGGGCGGTGAGGTGCATGGTGCGGCCTTCCGGGTGTGGTCAGTGTCTCGCACCCTGCCAGCTCCCTGTTGCGCCGGTGTTACGCGATACTGCGTGCGCACCCTGACGCGTACGCGAGGAGACACCATGGCAGGCACCCCCCTCGACCCGGCCGACCTGCTCGCGGTCGGCGACCTGCTCACCGACGAGGAGCGGCTGATCCGGGACACCGTACGGAAGTTCGCGGATGACCGGATCCGGCCGCACGTCGGTCAGTGGTACGACCAAGGGGTCTTCCCGGTCCGGGAGTTGGCGCCGGAGCTGGGGAAGCTCGGGGTGCTCGGGATGCACCTGGAGGGCTACGGCTGCACCGGCTCCACGGCGGTCGAGTACGGCGTGGCCTGCATGGAGCTGGAGGCGGCCGACTCGGGGCTGCGCAGCTTCGTCTCGGTCCAGGGCTCGCTGGCCATGCGCTCGATCCACGCCTACGGCTCGGAGGAGCAGAAGCAGCGCTGGCTGCCGGAGCTGGCGGCCGGCCGGGCGGTCGGCTGCTTCGGCCTGACCGAGCCGGACTTCGGCTCCGACCCGGCCAACATGCGCACCCGGGCCCGCCGCAAGGGCACCGACTGGGTGCTCAACGGCAGCAAGATGTGGATCACCAACGGCTCCGTCTCGGACGTCGCGGTGGTGTGGGCGCAGACCGAGGAGGGCGTGCGCGGCTTCCTGGTCGAGCGCGGCACCCCGGGCTTCACCGCCACCGACGTGCACGGCAAGCTCTCGCTGCGCGCCTCCGTCACCAGCGAGCTGGCGTTCGACGAGGTGGTGCTCCCGGCCGACGCGGTGCTGCCCGGGGTGACCGGCCTGCGCGGCCCGCTCGCCTCGCTCGGCGAGGCCCGGTACGGCATCCTCTGGGGCACCGTCGGTGCGGCCCGGGACTGCTACACCACCGCGCTGGAGTACGCGAAGACCCGCATCCAGTTCGACCGGCCGATCGCGGCCTTCCAGCTGACCCAGCAGAAGCTGGTCGAGATGATGCTGGAGGTGGAGAAGTCCTACCTGGTGGCCCACCGGATCGGGCGGCTCAAGGACGCCGGGCAGTGCCGGCCCGCGCACATCAGCTTCGGCAAGCTGAACAACGTCCGCACCGCGATCGAGGTGGCCCGCTCGGCCCGCACCGTCCTGGCGGCCAACGGCATCACGGTGGAGTACCCGGTGCTCCGGCACGCCAACAACCTGGAGTCGGTGCTCACCTACGAGGGCACCTCGGAGATCCACACCCTGGTGCTCGGCGAGACCATCACCGGTGAGGCCGCCTACCGCTGACGCCGGGTCGGAAACCGCTGGCCACCGCCCCGACCGGCCCCTAGGATCCTGGAGTCGCCACGACGGACGACCGGAGCAGGAGAGGAGCGGAACGATGACCGGGACCACCACACTGTGGCGCCCCACCGGGCCCGAGGAGCTGGCGCTCGTCGAGGCGTCCGGGTGGCGCGCCTGGCCGCCCCGGCTGCCGGACCAGCCGATCTTCTACCCGGTGATGAACGAGGACTACGCCGTCCGGATCGCCCGGGACTGGAACGTGCCCGCCTCCGGCGTCGGCTACGTCACCCGCTTCGAGGTGGAGACGGACTTCCTGGCCCGCTACCCCGTCCGGCAGGCCGGCGGGCGGACCATCCTGGAGCTCTGGGTGCCGGCCGAGGAACTGGCCGAGTTCAACCGGCACCTGGTCGGCCGGATCGAGGTGACCCGGGAGTTCCGTCCCGGGGGCGAGGTCCCGCCCGCCTGACGGACCGTCGTACCCCGGGCCCCTCCGTGACCCCGCCGACCCCTGAGGCCGGCGGGGTCACGTACGCCCGGAGGTGGAGACCGGTCCGGTACCTGGTGCTGACCGTCCGCAGCTCCCGGCCGGACAGGATGGAGGAGTCGGAGGACGGACGAGTGCGAGGGAGCAGTGGCATGGGCGTGGCGGGCAAGGTGGCGGTCTCGGTGGTGGCGGCCGGTGCGGTGGTGACCGCCGGCGTGGTGGCCGGGGTGCCGATCGCCCGGGGCTGGGCCGAGGGTCGGCACCAGCAGCAGGCCGCGTACGACAGCGGCGCCGCCGCCAAGCAGGACCGCACCTCGGTGCCGCGCTGGCTGCCGGACGGGGCGACCGGGGTCTCCTACCTGATGTCCACCACCGGCGGAGACCGGCTGATCCGGGCCACCCTGCCCGGTGGGTCGGCCCCGGCGGAGTGCCGGAAGGGGCAGCCCGAGGGGCCGGTGAACCTGAGCGCCTCGTGGTTCCCGGACGAGGCGGTGGCCCGGGCCGACCTGCGCTGCGGGCTGTACAACGTCGCGCTGATCGGCGACCAGCTCTACGGCTGGCAGGACGACGACGTGGTGATCGCCGCGCGGAAGGCCGGCACCACCGCCGAGTGACCGGGGCCAGGCCGCCCACCCGGTGGAGTGGGCGGGGGCGGGTACCGGACGGGGGTTCGAGTGCGATATGACGGGTGACACCCGATCACCTCGCGAGGAGCCCCATTGACCACCGGCACCGGTTCCCTACCCGGGACCAAGACCGACGGCGCCATACCCTCGGCGTCACCCGGCAAGGCCACCATCATCGTGCTCGGCGGCCTGACCGCGCTCGGCCCGATCACCACCGACCTCTACCTCCCCGCCCTCCCGTCGCTCCGGGAGGACCTGGGCTCCACCTTCCCGGCCGTCCAGCTCACCATGACCGCCTCGCTGCTCGGTCTGGCGATCGGTCAGCTGCTGTTCGGCCCGCTGAGCGACCGGCTCGGCCGCCGCCGCCCGCTGCTGGCCGGGATGGTGCTCTACACGGTGGCCACCGTGGTCTGCGCGCTGGCGCCCTCGATCACCGTGCTGGTGGCGGGGCGCTTCCTCCAGGGGATGGCCGGCGCGGCCGGGCTGGTGATCTCCCGCGCGATCGCCCGGGACCGCTACGAGGGCGTGGCGATGGTCCGCTTCATGGCCTCGCTCGGGGTGATCAGCGGGCTGGCCCCGATCTGCGCCCCGGCCCTGGGCGCCCTGTTGCTGTGGCTCACCGACTGGCGGGGCACCTTCGGCGCCCTGATGGTCTACGGGACGCTCGCCAGCTTCGGGGTGCTGTTCCGGCTGACCGAGTCGCTGCCGCCCGAGCGTCGGCACCGGGACGGACTGGGCAGCACCTTCCGGGCGATCGGCGGCCTGCTCGGCAACGCGCGCTTCGTGGGCTACGTGCTCACCAGCACCTTCAGCTTCGGCGCGCTGTTCGCCTACGTCGGTGCCTCCTCGGTGGTGATCCAGGACGTGTACCAGGTCTCCCCGCAGACCTACAGCCTGATCTTCGCGGTCAACTCGCTCGCGGTGGTGGGCTTCAGCCAGCTCAACGGACGGGTGCTGGTGCAGCACCTCAAGCTGGACGTCCTGCTGCTGATCGGGATGGGCACGGCCGCGCTGGCGGGCACCGCGCTGATCCTCTTCACCTCGGTCTGGCACCTCGGCCTGTCGGCGGTCTGGCCCGCGCTCTTCGTCCTGATGGCCGGGATGGGCATCGCGCTCCCGAACTCCTCCGTGCAGGCGCTCACCATGGCGCCGCACGCGGCGGGTTCGGCCTCGGCGCTGCTCGGGGTCGGCACCTTCAGCTGCGGTGCGCTGGTGGCGCCGCTCAGCAGCCTGGGGGACCGGCCGTCGATGGGCCTGCTGGGAGTGGTGGTGCTCGGCTGCGCGCTGGCGGGCCTGTCGGCCTTCGCCCTGCTGTGCCGGCGGCCCGGACCGCAGGCTGTGTGACAGTCCGTCAGGAAGCCACGATCGAGTGAGTGTCCTGGCGGAGGCGGAGATCGTTGTTCCGGTTGTGAGTGTTGACCGGGGCGTGGGCGCCAGCATTGAAGAAACGATTCTGCTCCTGGAGTGCCCGATCTTCGCCGACCTGGTGGGTCGGTGGCGGCGGGCGGGCCGGGCGGTGCCCGGCGAACCGGACCGCGAGTGGCTGTCCCTGACGGCCCCTCCGGTCGTCCGGCAGCGTCCGCCGGCGGAGCCGGGGTGGTCCGCCGCGGCCCCCGAGGCACCGGGGCTGCCCGGCCCGTCCGCCGCGCCCGCCCCGTCCGGGGCGCCGCGCGCGCTCCCGGCCGGGCCGGGAGCGCCGGCCGGCCCGGGTGGTCCCGGCTACGCGGGGGCCCGGCGATGACCCACCGCAGCGCCCCTCGTGTCCCCGCCCAGCGCACCAGCGCCGGAGGCTGCGTCATGCCGCTCGGCCTCGCCCTGGTCGCCGGGCCGGGCGTCCGGGTCCCCGTCACCGCCTGCCTGCGGTACTCCTCGGCCGACCCGTACGCGGTCCACCTGGACTTCCACCTCGGGCAGGGCATGCCCGTCCGCTGGACCTTCGCCCGGGAGCTGCTGGCCACCGGCCTGCACGGCTGGGCCGGTACCGGCGACGTCTCGGTCTTCCCGGGCACCGACCAGGACCGGCAGAGCACCTGCCTCTCCCTGGACGGGGACACCGGCACCGTCCTGCTGCTCGCCCCGACCACGGCCGTGCGCACCTTCCTCGGGTACGCGGACCGGCTCGTGCCGCCCGGGACCGAGCAGCGGTACGTCGACCTGGAGGGCCTGCTCGCCCGGCTGCTCGACGGACCGGAGCCCGGCCTCGGGTGGCGGGAGGGGCTCGGCGAACCTGACTGACCGTCGGCCGGGGACCGGCCGGCGTCCGGTTGGGGTCCGGCCGGGTTCCGGTCGGGGTCCGGCCTGGGTCAGCGGGCGCCCCGGGCGAGCAGCCGGGCGCGGGCGTGCGCGGCGAAGTCCGGGCCGGCCGCGGTGGCGGCGGGGTCGGCGGCGGTGCCGCCGGGCTTGGTGGTGCCGGAGACCGTGTAGTAGGTGTAACGGCCCACAGCGGCATGGGTGTTGGCGCAGCCGGCCGAGGTGCAGTAGGAGATGCTGCCGGCCGGGACGAGCCCCTGCACCTGGCCGGTGTGCGCGGCGGTGACGGCGTCGGCGTTGGCACGCTGCGGGAAGACCGCGACGCCGATGGTGACGGCGCTGGTGCCGGAGGTGTAGGTGGCGCGCAGCAGGGTCTGGCAGCCCTGCGGGGTGAGCACGTTGCCGAGGCCGCCCGTGGTGGCGTTCCAGCAGGTGCCGGTGGCGGCGGTGGTGAGGCGGGTCCAGGTCTTGCCGCCGAAGCTGAGGGTGGCGGACGGGAAGAGCGCGTTCGGATCGAGCGGCGCGGTGTCGGTGGCGGCCGAGGAGATGACCGTCAGCGGGTCGAGCGGGGCGGCACTGCTCGGCGGGGCCGGCGGCTGCGGTGCCGGGGCCACCGGGCTCTGCGGGGCCGAGGACGGCGACGCGGAGGGGGCGGGGGCGGTGGGGGAGCCCTTGGCGGACGGGCTGCCGGAGGGCTTGCCGGTGGCGGAGGGCGAGCCCGAGGGGGAGGGCGAGCCGGTGGGGCTCGGGCCCGAGGTCGGCGTGGGAACGGTGGAGGCCCCGGGCGGATCGCTGGGAGCATCGGCCGGGGCCGAGGCGGAGACGGTCCCGGCGGCCAGGGCTGACGGGGCGTCGGAGGTCGCGGGAGAGGTGCCCCGGCCGATCAGCAGGGCCGTGGTGGTGATGCCGCCGACCAGCAGCACGGCGCCGGCCACGGCGCCGCCGTTGCGCAGCCGCCGGCGGCGCAGCTGCTGCGCCTCGTGCCGGCGGGCCAGCTCGGACCAGTCCGGCTCGGTGGCGTCGGGGCGGGTCCACCCTCCGTCGGCGGGGACGGCGGGCGGTGGTGGCCCGAAGGCGGGGAAGGCGCCCTCCTGCCCCGGTGTCCGCTGCTGCTGCCGTCCTGTGCCCCCGTCGCTCATGAGCCGTGATCCTAGGGCATTCGAACGGCGGTGCGCGTACCGGTCCGGGTACGGAGCGTGGTGGGGGAGGTGAGCCGGGACACAGAGGAATCGAAGGCAGCGGGGGAGGTGGAAGGCGGGTTCGGCGGGCCGGGGAGCGGCCGACGATCGAAGGTACGGGCCGGGCTACGATGCTGCGTCGTAGCTCGCGCGATTGAAGGCAGGTAGGGAGCGCGTTAAGACTGGTGGAGTCGCAAGGCGCTCCCGCCGTCCGCACCGGCCACCCGCTCCCGGGTCCCGGCCGGTCCCGGGGAGCGCGCCGCCCGGCGCCCGGCACCGATCGGGGCGCTCACGGCCGGTGGTGCGGCTGCCCGTCGGAACGGCCCCCGGCCGCCCGGGCAGCGAGGCACCCCCGGGCCGGTCCACACGATTGAGGTCGTCCGCCCCATGCGTAGTTCCCTCCTTGCCGTCATGCGCCGTCGCAGCACCCTGGTGCTGGCCTCCGCCGGACTGGCGACCGCCTGCGCCGCCTCCGTGGTGGCCGTGGCGCTCCCGGAGGAGAAGGCCTCCGCCGTGACGGTGGAGGTCACCCAGGCGCCGACGGCCGGGCAGCAGGCGGCCCCGGCCGAGCAGACCCCGCAGACCGAGCAGACCCCGCAGACCGAGCAGGAGCAGGCGCAGCAGTCGGAGCGGAAGGCCGAGGAGCAGCACGAGGCCGCCGCCTCCCGCTCCGAGCAGCGGTCCGACCTGTCGGTGGCCACCCGGGCCACCTCGCCGAGCGCGGTCAAGGAGCTGGCCCGGAGCCTGGTGCCGGCCGGTCAGTTCGCCGCGTTCAGCAGCATCATCAGCCACGAGAGCGGCTGGAACGTCAAGGCCACCAACGCCTCCTCCGGTGCGTACGGCCTGGCCCAGGCCCTGCCGGGCTCGAAGATGGCCTCGGCGGGCGCCGACTGGAAGACCAACCCGGCCACCCAGATCAAGTGGGCGCTCGCGTACATGAACGACCGGTACGGCAGCCCGAACGCCGCCTGGGCGTTCTGGCAGAACCACCACTGGTACTGAGCCGCACCGGTACCGGGCCGTACCGGTAGCGGGCGGCCGAAGGCCCCGCCCCGGACGTCCGGGGCGGGGCCTTCGGCATGCGCGGGGCGCTGACGCGGGGTCAGACCAGGCCGTTGGTCTTCAGCCAGTCCTTGGCCACCGCCGACGGGTCGTCCTTGTCGACCGCGACGCGCTTCATCAGGGCGGTCAGGCCCGGGGTGTCCAGCTTGGCGGAGACCGCGTTCAGGGCGGCCGTCGCGGTGGCGTCCACCCCGGCCTTGTTGACCAGCGGAAGGACGTTCTGGGTGGAGAAGACGGACTTCGGGTCGGTGAGCGAGACCAGCTTCAGGGTGACCACCTTGGGGTCGGTGGTGAAGACGTTGCCGACCTGGATGCTGCCGTCCTTGATGGCGTTCGCGGTGGTCTCGCCGGTCGGCTTCCACTCCTTGAAGGTCAGCCCGTAGGCGTCCTTGAGCTGCTGCTCGCGGCGGCTCTTGAACTCCGGCGGGCCGCCGATGACGAAGTCGGCGGACTTGCCGGCCAGGTCGGCGATGGACTTCAGGCCGAGCTTGTCGGCGGTCTCCTGGGTGACCGTCAGGGAGTCGTTGTCCTGGGCGGCGGCGGAGTCGAGCACGGTCAGCTCGGCCGGCAGGGTGGTCAGCAGGGCCGCGTTGACCGCCTCGGTGCCGCCGGACAGCGCCGGGCTCTTGGCGTCCAGGTAGCCGAGCAGGGCGCCGTTGTACTCGGGGAGCACGGTCAGGCCGCCGCTCTTCAGCTGGCCGTAGAGCACCTCGCGGCTGCCGATGTTGAACTTCTCCTCGACCTTGACGCCCTTGGCCTTGAGGGCCTGCGAGTAGATCGAGGCGAGCAGCACGTTCTCCGGGAAGTTCGCCGAGCCGACCACGACGGTCTTGCCGGAGCCGGAGGCCGCGCCGGAGGCGGAGGCGGAGGAGCCCGAGGAGGGGGAGGCCAGCGGGTCGCTGCCGCCGGAGGAGCCGCAGGCCGCCGTGCCCAGCAGGAGGGCGGCGGTGACCGTGGCGGTGCGGAGCAGACGGGGGGTCATGGGAGGTTTCCTTCGCGGCAGGTGACGTTCGGTGGGATCGGGTGCGGTGGTCGTGCCCGTGCGGGCGCGGTGGTCGTGGTGGGTCAGCCGGTGCTCCGGCGGAGCCGGACGGCGCCCTTGCGGACGGTGCCCCGGCGCACCGGGCGGCTGCCGGGCGGCAGCGCGTACCGGATGAGCAGGGCGAAGAAGAGCTGGGCGGCCAGCGCGAGGGCCACCACCAGCACCGCGCCGCCGGCCACCACGTAGTACTTGCGCAGCGCCAGGCCGTCGATCACGTAGCGGCCGAGGCCGCCCATCCCGACGTAGGCCGCGACCGTGGCGGTGGCGATCACCTGGATAGTGGCGGTGCGCAGCCCGGCCAGCAGGCTGGGCAGGGCGGCCGGGAAGCAGACCTGGCGGAGCACCTGGGGGTGGGTCAGGCCGATGCCCCGGGCGGCGTCCCGGAGTTGGGGATCGGTGCCCCGGACGCCCTCGACCGCGCCGACCAGCAGCGGCGGGATCGCCAGCACCACCAGCGGGATCACGGTGGACGCCTTGCCGACGCCGGCCAGCAGGACCACCAGGGTCACCAGGCCGAGCGTGGGCAGGGCCCGGGCGGTGCCGGTCAGCACCGTCGCCAGGACGGCGCCCCGGCCGAGGTAGCCGAGCAGCAGACCGAGCGGGACGGCCAGCAGGGTGGCCCAGGCCAGGGACTCGACGGTGTAGGCGAGGTGCTCGGCGATCCGGTGGGGGATCGCGTCGGGGCCGCTCTGCAGGGCAGGGTCGGTGAAGAAGGCGTGCAGCCAGTCGATCCAGTTCACCGGAGCCCGCCTTCCGGCGCCGTGGCCCAGGGGGCGAGCAGCCGCCCGGCCAGCACCAGCAGCAGGTCGACGGTGAGCGCGAGCGCGACCACCAGCACGATCCCGGCCAGGATCGGAGTGGTGAAGGTCCGCTGGAAGCCGTCGATGAAGAGGTAACCCAGGGCGCCCCGGCCCACCAGCGCGCCGATCGCCGCCATCGAGATGGAGGAGACCGCGGCGACCCGCAGACCGGCCGTCACGTACGGCACGGCGGCCGGGAGTTCGACGGCGGCCAGCCGCCGCCACGGGCCGTAGCCCATCGCGGTGGCGGCCTGCCGGACCGGATCGGGGGTCGTCCGCAGGCCCTCCACCGTGGTGGGCAGCAGCAGGGCGACCGCGTAGGCGGTGAGCGGGACGCTCACCAGCGGGTAGCTGGCCGGTGCGAAGTACGGCAGCAGGATGGCGAAGACCGCGAGGGCCGGCAGCGCGTAGGCCGCGTTCAGCACCACGGCGACGGGTTGGTAGACCTTCGGGTAGCGGGCGCAGAACAGGCCGAGCGGGACGGCCAGCAGCAGGCCGACGAAGACCGGCGGGAGCGCCAGCACGGCGTGGTCCCAGGTGAGTTGGGCCAGGTAGCCGAGGTGGTCGCCGAGCCAGCCCCAGCGGATCAGTGGCTCGTCCTCAGGCACGGTCGGCTCCCGGTTCGGCGGGGGCCGGCTCCGCGGCGGGCGGTGTCGGCGCGGCCGGTGTCGTCACGGTGGATATCGGTGCGGCGGGTATCGGTGTGGTGGCCGGGCCGAGCGCGGCCAGTACGGCGGCCCGGTCGGCGGTGCCGGTGGCCTTCCCGTCGGAGTCCAGCACCACGGCCAGCCCGGCGGGGGAGAGCACGGCGGCGTCCAGCGCGGTCCGCAGGGTGTCGGTGCCGGGGTGGTAGCCGAGCGCGGGGTGGGCGGCGTGGCCCTCCTGCCGCCACTCCGACGGGGCTCCGGCCGGATCCAGCCGGAGCAGCCAGCCGTCGGCGCCGGCCCGCTCGGCGAGCGGCACGGTGGCGATGGTGTCGGCCGGGCGCAGGCCCAGACCGCGCAGCCCCCGGTCCCGGCCCAGGAAGGAGGCCACCCCCTGGTCCGCCGGAGCGGTCAACAGGGTGTGCGGGTCGGCGAGTTGGGCGATCCGGCCGTGCTCGCGGAGCACCACCACCTGATCGCCGAGCCGGACGGCCTCCTCGATGTCGTGCGTGACGAACAGCACCGTCTTGTGCAACTCGCCCTGGAGGCGCAGCAGTTCCTCCTGGAGCCCGGCGCGCACCACCGGATCGACGGCGCTGAACGGCTCGTCCATCAGCAGCACCGGCGGATCGGCGGCCAGCGCCCGGGCCACCCCGACCCGCTGCTGCTGGCCGCCGGAGAGCTGGTGCGGGTAGCGCTTCGCGCTCTCCGGCGGCAGGCCGACCAGCTCCAGCAGCTCGGCCGCCCGGGCCCGGGCTCGCTTCTTGTCCCAGCCGAGCAGGTACGGCACGGTGGCCACGTTGTCGATCACCCGGCGGTGCGGGAACAGCCCCGCCTGCTGGATCACGTAGCCGATGCCCCGGCGCAGCTTCGCGGCGTCCAGCCCGGCCACGTCGGCGCCGTCCAGCAGCACCCGGCCACCGGTCGGCTCGACCATCCGGTTCACCATCCGCAGGATGGTGGTCTTGCCGCAGCCGGACGGGCCGACCAGCACGGTGATCCGGCCGGCGGGCACCTCCAGGTCCAGGCCCTCGACGGCCAGGGTGCCGTCGGAGTGGCGCTTGGCGGCGCCGTCGAATCTGATCACGGGGAAGTTCCTAGTCGTGGCGCGCTGCGCCATGGTGATTGCCGATCATGAGGACACTTGCGCCTGCCCGGCCCGGCCGGAGGGTAAACCTGCGGTCGGACCGAGCATGGCCGCTGCGGCGGCCTCCGTCAGGTCGGACGGGGCCGGTCGGGTGAGGCTCCGTCAGGTCAGGGGGCGCCCTCCTGCGGTGCCCCGGACTCCTCCGCGAGCCGGGCCTCGTCGTACGACGGGGTCCCGCCCGGGGCGGTGGGCAGACCGGCCGCGGCCCAGGCCTGGAAGCCGCCGTCCAGGTCGGTCGCCTTCGGCAGCCCGATCTCGCGCAGCGCCGCCGCGGCCAGGCTGGAGGCGTAGCCGGCCGAGCAGAGCACGATCACCTCCAGGCCGGGTCCGGTGGCCTCGGGGATGCGGTGGCTGCCGGCCGGGTCGAGCCGCCACTCCAGCACGTTCCGCTCGATCAGCAGGGCGCCGGGGATCTCGCCCTCCCGGGCCCGCTGGGCCTGCGGGCGGATGTCCACCAGCAGCGCGCCGCGCCCGGCCGCCGCCCGTGCCTCGCCCGGGCCCGGGCGGTGCACGCCCTCCCGGCTGCGCTCCAGCAGGGCCTCGATGCCGCCGAGCGGCCGGTCGTCGGTGCTCACGCCCACTCCTCCGCGCGCTCGTACGCCGTCTGCACCAGGCCGCCGGCCCGCAGCTCGTACCGGGCCATCTCGCTCAGCGGCGGGGAGTAGGCGTGGATGGTGACCGCCGGGCCGGTGCCGGTGTTGCGCACGTCGTGCAGGAAGTCCGGGCCGAAGGAGCGGACCGTCCCGGCCCCCAGGGCCTTCACCTGGAGGTCGTGCTCGGGCCCGCCCAGGGTGAGCTCGGCCAGCTCGCCGAGCGCGACGGTGAACGCCCCGCGCGAGCTGCCGTGGCCGTGGAAGCCGGTGGACTGGCCGGGCAGCCAGCTGATCAGCCAGACCTCGTGGTCCTCGGTGAGCGCGATCCGCTCGTACCAGCGCTCGTCGGCGGAGAGCCGCACCCGGTGCAGCCAGCCGGCCGGGCGTTCGGCCAACTCGCGGACGATGGTGCGCAGTTCGGTGAGGGAGAGCGGCTTGGCGGTGCCACTGGGGGCGTGGTCGAGTTCGACGGTCATGACGGTCCTCGGGTAGCCGAAAGCGATCGGCCCATGCGGAGGCCGACCGTTGAAGCCGGAGCGGGGTGCGGGGCAGGGGCCCTCGGAGGGAGGGTCAGGCCCGGGGGTACGCGGCCCTGGCGGAGGTCACAGGGCGGGAAGGGGCGACGCGCCGGAGGCGGAACGCGTCAGCAGGCACACATGTCGCTCGCCTGGCGTCGCAGATCGACGTGCAGGCGGCAGACCAGGGTGGCGCCGGTATCCATGGGAGTGATCCTGACGGCGGGCGGCGGCGGAGTCAAGCACGTCCCGCCTGATGAGAGCGGCGGCGGACGGCCCGGACGCTGTCAGGTCGCCCGGCCGAGGTGGTGGACCGGCAGTGGACCGGCAGTGGTGGATCGGCGGTGCCGGACGGTCGGCGGCTCCGGAGTCCAGGGCGGGCTGACGCCCGCTCAGGACCGGGAACCCGCCGGGCATCCGGCGCGTCCTTCCCCACGGGACCGCCGGTGCTTGGGCGGGGACGGGGAAGGGCAGGAGCACACCATGGGTTTCATCAGTTGGATCATCCTCGGCCTGGTGGCCGGGGCCATCGCCAAGTTCATCCTCCCGGGGCGCGACCCGGGAGGCATCGTCGTCACCACGCTGATCGGCATCGCCGGCTCCTTCGTCGGCGGCTGGCTCTCCAGCACCGTGCTGGACCGGCCGGTGACCACCAGCTTCTACGACCCGGCGACCTGGATCGCCGCGATAGCCGGCGCGTTCGTGCTGCTGGTCGCCTACCGCATCCTGTTCGGCAACTCCCGGGACTGACCGGACGTCAGCCGGACGCCGCACCCCGCCCCGGGAGCTCCGGGGGCGGGGTGCGGCGTCGTGAGGGGGCGTCACTTCCGGTACGGTCCCAGGTCGTAGAGGAAGGGGTCGATCTCCGCGAACACCGGCGGCGCGTACCGGTGCAGCGGCGGCAACTGCTCACGGGCCAGCCACCAGCCCACCGGGACGCCGCGCAGGCCGGTCCGGGCGGCCACCACCCCGGCGGCGATCGCACAGGTGGTGTCCATGTCGCCCCAGCCCTCCAGGGTCCGCCAGATCGCCTCCGGCAGGGAGTCGAGCGAGCCGGCCGCGGCCCAGAGGGCGAACGGCACGGTGTCCGGCCCGGACATCAGCAGCCCCGAGCCCAGCACCACCGAGGCGTGCCGCACCGAGGTCCCGGCCGGGAGGCGGGCGGCGGTCCGTAGGCCGGAGCGCACGTCGCTCTCGGGCAGGTGGTCCGCGACCTCGGCGAGGAAGGCCGACCGCTCCGGCGCCGGCCCGCCCCGGCCGCGCGCGGCCAGGGCCGCCGCCACCGCGACGGCGATCGCCCCGGCCACCGCCTCCGGGTGGAAGTGGGTCACCAGCGCGGAGAGCCGGGCCTGCTCCACCACCTCCGCCAGGTCGGCGGCGAACCAGGCGCCCAGCGGCGCGACCCGCATCGCGGCGCCGTTGCCCCAGGACCCCTGGCCCTCGAACATCCCCGAGGTGACGGACCGCCAGTCCTCGCCGTCCTGGATCCGCCGGAGCACCTGGTGCATGGAGGCGCCGTACTTCCGCCCGGGGTGGGCGGTGTACTCGGCGGCGAAGTCGGCCGCCAGGACGTCGGGCACCACCTCGTCGTGGCGGGCGAGGTGCTGGTACAGCACGTACGCCATCGCGGTGTCGTCGGTCCAGTGCCACGGGCCCGGCCTCGGCCGACGGGCCGTCAGCTCGACGGGGGCCTCGTCGGTCGAGACCTGGAACCAGCGGTCGCCGAAGGCGTCGCCGAGAGCCAGTCCGTGCAGGCTCTCGAGACTCTGCGGCGGGGTGACGACGATGGGCACGGCTCGGCTCTCCTCGGCTCGGATCGGGCTCGTTCGGAGCCTCCATCCTTCCGGCCGGCGTACCTGCCGGGCCACCGGTTATCCCCCCGACGACCCGTCAGGTGGGAGGGCGCCGCCCCGCTGGCTTGCTGCGCTCGCGTGCGGTTGTGCCGCTGGCTTGCTGCCGACCCGTCAGGCCGCCAGGCCGGAGAGCACCAGCGCCCAGACCGCCTCGAAGTCGGCCTCGCAGCGCGGGTCGGACCACTCGGCCGCGTGCGCCGGGTCGTGGAAGTGGGCGGTGGCCTGGAAGACCGCGCGGGCGGTGGCGTCGGTGTCCATCGGGCGGAACTCGCCGGTCCGGACGCCGTCCGCCAGGATCACCGCGATCTGCGCGGCCAGCGTGCCGACGTGCTCGTCCACCGTGCTGGAGAGCTCGCCGACCAGCGTGAGGTAGGTGGCGAACAGCTCCGGGTCGTCGGTCGCCTTGCGCCGCTTGGCGGCGAACAGCGTGGCCAGCCAGCGGTGCAGCCGCTCGGCGGCCGGGCCCGGATCGGCGGTGATCGCCGCCAGCTCGTGGTGGGCCTGGTCCAGCCAGCGCTGGGTGACCGCCTCGCGCAGCGCGGCCTTGCTCGGGAAGTGCCGGTAGACGCTGCCGTGGCTCACCCCGAGGGCGCGGGCGATGTCCACCACCGTGGCCTTGGCGGGCCCGTACCGCCGCAGCACGTCCTCGGCGGCGCGGAGGATCTGCTCGGAGGTCAGGGCGGCGCTGTCGCTGGTCACGGTCTTCCTCTGCTCGGGTGACGCCGGCTCGGCCGGGCAGCGGGTCAGTGCTCGCTGTCCAGGTGGGCCATCTGTGCCGCAGCGTACCTGTCCCCGGCGGCCGACCCGGCCGGGACGGCCGCCTCGATGGCGGCCAGGTCGGCTTCGGTCAGCTCCACCTGCCGGGCGCCGAGCGCCTCGGCCAGCCGGTCACGGCGACGGGCGCCGATCAGCGGGACGACGTCCGCGCCCCGGGAGGCCACCCAGGCGATCGCGACCTGGGCCACGGTGGCGCCCTTGGCCTCGGCGATGGCGCGCAGCTGCTCGACCAGGCCGAGGTTGTGGGTGAGGTTCTCGCCCTGGAAGCGCGGGCTGAAGCCGCGGAAGTCGGTGGCGGCGACCGCCCGGTCGCCCCTCCAGTGGCCGCTGAGCAGGCCGCGCGACAGCACGCCGTAGGCGGTCACGCCGATGCCCAACTCGCGGGCGGCGGGCAGGATTTCGGGCTCGATGCCGCGGGAGAGCAGCGAGTACTCGATCTGCAGGTCGCTGATCGGGTGCACGGCGGCGGCCCGGCGCAGGTTCTCGGCGCCGACCTCGGAGAGGCCGATGTGCCGGACGTACCCGGCCTTCACCAGCTCGGCGATGGCGCCGACGGTCTCCTCGATCGGCACGGCCGGGTCCAGTCGGGCCGGGCGGTAGACGTCGACGTGGTCGGTGCGCAGGCGGCGCAGCGTGTAGGCGAGCGCGGTCTTGGTGGCGGCCGGGTCGGCGGCGTAGCCGAGCCAGCTGCCGTCCGGGCCGCGCTGGGCGCCGAACTTGACGCTGATCTGGACGGACTCGCGGTCCCGGCCGCGCAGGGCCTCGTGCAGCAGCAGCTCGTTGTGGCCCATGCCGTAGAAGTCGCCGGTGTCCATCAGGGTCACGCCGGCGTCCAGCGCGGCGTGCACGGTGGCGATCGACTCGGCCTCGTCGGCCGGGCCGTAGAGGTCGGACATGCCCATCAGGCCGAGGCCGAGGGCGGAGGTCTCGGGGCCGGTGGCGCCGAGGC
Organism: Kitasatospora sp. NPDC096147; assembly: GCF_044763225.1. NCBI lineage: Bacteria > Bacillati > Actinomycetota > Actinomycetes > Kitasatosporales > Streptomycetaceae > Kitasatospora > Kitasatospora sp. NPDC096147. Next base: position 214,768 of record NZ_JBIWFX010000004.1, read on the forward strand.
GGGTGCGGGGGGTGGTGCTGGTCATCAGGGGCTCCGGGGGTGGCAGGGGCAACTGACGTCAACTATGGCATGAGGGATGACAGATTTCAATATCTGTCATCCACTACTCGTCCCCACAGCTCCCGGCCCGGTCGCAGTACGGTGGCCCGGCGGTCCGGCCGCAGCCGCAGAGCATGGCCCGGGTCGCCGTCCGGCCGTCGATCCGGAGGTCGCCGCGCAGTAGCAGGCGGCCGTCCCCGGCGGCGGTCACGGTGGTCGGGCGGTCCGGGGCCTCCGGGCCGCCGGGGGTGAGCAGGTAGGTCAGTGCGCCGGTCGGGCAGCGACGGACCACCTCGGCGACCGTCTCCGGAGCGGCCTCGCCCGGGGAGATCCACGGCCGTCGGCCGGTGTCGAAGACCTCGGGGAGTCCGCGCACGCACTCGGCGGCGTGCCGACAGAGTGCCGGGTCGAAGCTGACGGAGACGCCGTCGGCGCGGTACTCCTTCGCGGGGGCCATCAGTCGCTCACCCGGCTGCGGTTCTCGTAGGCCAGGTCGGCGTACTCCGGGTGCGCGATCATCCAGGCCTTGATGAACGGGCAGGTGGCCAGGATCGGCAGCCCGCGCCGGCGCGCGTCGTCCAGGGCGGTCCGGGCCAGCAGTCCGCCGATGCCCTGCCCCTCGTGGCCCTGGTCCACCACGGTGTGCGGGTAGACCACCAGGCGGTCGTTGCGGATGTACTCGGCGAAGCCGACCGGCTGTCCGGCCAGGGTGGCCTCGAACCGGCCGTTCATCTCCACGTCATGTACCTGGACTGCTTCTGACATTGTCGATCCCTTGGTCGGGCCCGGGTGACGGGTGGTCAAATCGGGACGAAACCCACCCTAGGTGCCCGGTGGCCCCAGGGGGCCGCACTGGTACCAGTGGCTGACCCTCCGTCACCCGTCAGGCGTGGATCGGCCCCTGGAAGGCGCGGTTCGCGGCGCGTCCGACGGGTTCCGGGTCCATGGTGGAGGGGAGCGCGGCCCCGGCCGATCCGGGCCGGGAGCGCCCCGGAAGACGGCTGGCTCCGGCCTGCCGCCGGTGCGGGGAGCGCCGGGCCACTCGCAGGGAAACGAACGAATCTTCTAGGCTCGCCTCGCGACTTCCCCCGTGCCGGTGCCCGTTCGCACCCGCACGCGGGAGCCGCCGTCCACGGGCCCCGGGCCGAGCCGGGGTCACCGGACCGAGCGAGGAGGACGCAGTGTTGCCCAGCCCGAGGCCGCTCCACCTGCCCTGCCCCGAAGGCGCCGTGCGCGCCGGGGCCGCCCACCCGCCACGCCGGCTGCACCCGACGCCGGGTCAGGCGTCGAGTACCGGCGGCGGTCGGGGAGGCGAACGATGACCACCCAGTCCGCCCCCGGCCAACTGCCCGATCTGGACCTCGACCTGGTCCTCGACCGCCCGACCGGAGACCGCCCGACCGGAGACCGCCCGACCGGGGAGCGCCCGACCGACCTCCGCCCCGCCGAGGCCGACCCCGCCGAGGGCCGCCCGGCCGAGGGGGCCGACACCGGGGCGCTGCCCGGCCTGCCGGCCGCCCTCCGCTCCCGGGCCGGCACGCTGGCCGGTCCGGTCCGGCGCCGGATCGCCGAGCTGGCCCGGATGGAGTCGCCGACCGGCGACACCGTCCGACTCAACCAACTGGCCGAGGAGTTGGCCGCCGGGTACGCCGCCACCGGGGCCACCGTGCGCCGGGTGCCGAACGAGGCCGGGGACCACCTGGTGCTGGACTGGCCCGGGCGGCGCGAGGACCTCGCCCCGGTGCTGGTGGTCGGCCACCACGACACCGTCTGGCCGGCCGGCACGCTGGCCGACTGGCCGGTCGAGGAGGAGGACGGGGTGCTGACCGGCCCCGGCGTGCTCGACATGAAGGGCGGGCTCGCCCTGGTCGAGGGCGCGTTGGCGCTGCTGGCCGACCTCGGCCAGCGCCCGCACCGCCCGGTGCGGCTGGTGGTGGTCTCCGACGAGGAGCTCGGCAGCCCGGACGGCCGCCGCCTGGTCGAGCGTCAGCTCAGCGGTGCCGCCGCCGTACTGGGCCTGGAGCCGCCGCACCCCGACGGCCGGCTGAAGACCGCCCGCCGGGGCAGCAGCCGGGTCCGGCTGACCGTCACCGGCAAGGAGTCGCACGCGGGCAACGACGCCGCCCTCGGCGTCTCGGCCGTGGACGAGCTGGTGGACCAGCTGGTCGCCGTCCGCGGCCTGATCTGCCACCCCGACGCCGAGCTCAACGCGGGCCGCATCCTCGGCGGCACCCGGGCCAACGTGGTGGCCGGCCGGGCCGAGGCCGAGCTCGGCCTGCGGTTCGCCACCGCCGAGGCGCAGAGCCGCACCCTGGACACCCTGGCCCGGCTCACCCCGCTGCGGCCCGGCGCCAAGGTCCGGGCCGAGGTGGTCTCCAGCCGCCCGACCTGGCCGGTGCGCAGCGGGGACCCGCTGCTGCGGCACGTCCGCTCGCTGGCCGCCGCCCTCGGGCAGCAGCTGGACGGCGCCCCGGCCGGCGGCGCGGGCGACACCAACGCGGCCGGCGCCCGGGGCCTGCCCACCCTGGACGGCCTCGGCGCGGTCGGCGCCGGACCGCACGCCCGGCACGAGCACATCCGCACCGACCTGCTGGCCCCCAGGATCGCCCTGCTGGCCGCCCTGCTGGCCGTCCCGCTGCCCCGGCTGCGCGGCTGACCGTCCCTCAGGGCCCGCCGGGTACCGTCCCGGTGGGCCCTGAGGGGTGCGTCAGTGCCGCGCCCGGTAGAGGTCGCGGAGCAGGGCGATCTCGGCGCCGTGGTGCAGCAGCTCCTGGTTCACCCACCAGACGATCTCGACGAACGGCTCCTCGGCGTCCCCGCCGTACGGGAAGGTGCAGTACCCGACGGTGTCCAGTGCGGCCTCGCCGCCCGCGAGCACGGTCTTCCGCCAGGCCGTCGCGGCCGCCTCGAAGTCGGCCACCGCCTCCGCCGCCGTGCCCGGCACCGGCAGGTCGTCGCGGTCCAGCGCGCGGGTGCCGTCGGTGTGGTCGGAGCGCAGCCACAGCATCTCGGTCAGGTGGCACAGCCGCCAGGCCAGGGTGGTGAACGGCGCCGGCTCCGGATGCGGCCAGGGCGCCGAATCCCGCCCCCACTCGCCCCGGTGCCCGACCAGGAAGCCGGCCGCCTCGCCCGGCCCGTCCGCCCACCGCCGCACCGACCAGCAGCCCGGCACCGGCTCCCAGCGGTACTCCTCGTCGGTCATGGTGACCACCGCGACGTCCAGCCCGTTCCCGCTGTTCACCGTCGGCCCGGCCATCCGGTCGGTGAGCCGCCGGCGGGCGAAGTCGTACTGGGCGAGCAGGGGCGCGAGGCGCTGAGGGATCGTCATGCGGCGCACCCTGGCACGGCAGGTGCTCCGTCCGCGACCGGATTTCCCGGCCCGGCCGGCTCAGGGCCGCAGCCGCGCGCTCCAGCCCTCCCACACGGGAGGGCCGTCCGGCGGCAGGTCGATGCCGAGGCCCTCGGCGAGCCGTACCGCCAGGCTCAGGCCGCTGACCGGTCCGTCCTCCGGCCGGTCAGGGTCGACGCCCAGGGCGAGCAGCTCGGTCCGGAAGTGGTCGAGGTCGGTGCCCGCGTCGAGGTCGAGATTGTCCGCGCAGGCCAGCCGCCGGCCGTCCTCGGCGTACCGGAAGGTCCGGTGGGCCTTGGCGTTCGAGGTCAGGACCAGGGCGGCGGTGCCCACCGACACCGCGGCGAGCGCCTCCTCGTTCCCCCAGCGGCGCGGGCCGTAGTGCTCCCACGCCCAGGCCCACTCGCCGTACCGCCCGGCGGTCACCACGTGGCCGTCGGGGTCGTGGAGCTCCTCCTCGAAGTCCTCGAAGAAGGTCTCCTCGTCGCGGAGGGCGAGCGTGCCGGAGTAAGCGCCCATCCGGGAGAGCAGCTGAGGTGCCGTCAGCCCGTGGCCGAACACCAGGCTGAACCCCGACAGGTCACTCTCCACCAGCCACCGCAGACCGCTCATGCGCACCGCCCCCTCGTCCGTCGCCCACCGGAGAGCCGAGCATGACAGGCCGGTCCGACAGCCCGCCCCGGTCGGTCCCCGGTCGGCCTCTGGTCAGCCCCCGCCCAGCTGCCGCAGGGCCCGCTCCAGCCGGGACTGCCTGCTCTTCGGCGTGAGCGCCTGGAGCAGCGGCAGCATCAGCTGGTACCGCGCCGTCCGGTCCAGTGCCTCGAACGCGGCCGACGCCACCGGGTCGGCGGCCAGTGCCGCCGCCAGCTCCGGCGGCACGGCGGCCGTACTGGCCGGGGCGTACGCGCCCGCCCAGCGGCCGTCCTGCTGCGCCCGCCGCACCTCCGCCAGGCCCGGCTCGCGCATCCGGCCGGCGGCGGTCAGCTCGGCGACCTTGTCCACGTTCACCTGCGACCAGAGGCTGCGCGGGCGCCGGGGCACGTACCGCTGGAGGTACCACTGCCCGTCCAGCGACCGCCGCTGCCCGGACACCCACCCCCAGCACAGCCCGCCGTCGACCAGTTCGTCCTCGGTCACCGAAGGGACCCCGGCTCCCTTCTTCGCCACCTTCACCCACACCCCGGCCGCGCGCCCGTGGTGCTCCGCCAGCCACCCCTCGTACGCCGCCCCGTCCGCGAACGCGATGACCTCGACCCCGTCCAGCTGCTCCATCCCCCCAGGCTAGCGGCGAGGGCTGACGCTCCGTCGGAGCAGAGGTGCGGGGGGTGGGTCGCGGTGAAGACGGAGTCCGAGCCGAAGCCGGGACTGCCCCCACCCCCCGTCGCCGCGAGCCCCGAGGGCGCTCCGTCCGGCCGGTGCCCGGCACCCTAGCGGGCGGCACCGACAGCGGGGCGTGCGGCTGCGGCATGCCGCCCTTGTCAGGGGAGGCGTCCGGGCTGCACACTGGTACCGACCGAACGGTCAGTCGGGAGGTGGGTTGCGGTGACGGTGGCCGATACGGGCGAGGCGTTGGCGGCGCGGTTCGAGGCCGTGGTGGCGGCGGACCAGCGGGTGGAGCCCCGGGACTGGATGCCGGAGGCGTACCGGGCGACGCTGGTGCGGCAGATCGCGCAGCACGCGCACTCCGAGATCATCGGCATGCAGCCCGAGGGGAACTGGCTGACCAGGGCCCCCTCGCTGCGCCGGAAGGCGATCCTGCTGGCCAAGGCGCAGGACGAGGCCGGGCACGGGCTGTACCTGTACGCGGCGGCCGAGACCCTCGGGGTGGACCGGGCCGAGCTGACCGAGAAGCTGATCAGCGGGCGGCAGAAGTACAGCTCGATCTTCAACTACCCGACGCTGACCTTCGCCGACGTGGGCGTGATCGGCTGGCTGGTGGACGGCGCGGCGATCTGCAACCAGGTGCCGCTCTGCCGGTGCAGCTACGGGCCGTACGCCCGGGCGATGGTGCGGGTCTGCAAGGAGGAGTCGTTCCACCAGCGGCAGGGCTACGAGCTGCTGATGACGCTGATGCGCGGCACCGAGGGCCAGCGGGCGATGGTGCAGGACGCGGTGGACCGCTGGTGGTGGCCGTCGCTGATGATGTTCGGCCCGCCGGACGGCGATTCGCCGAACACCGCGCAGTCCATGGCCTGGCGGATCAAGCGGCACACCAACGACGAACTCCGCCAGCGCTTCGTCGACATGACGGTGCCCCAGGCGCAGCACCTCGGCGTCACCCTCCCGGACCCGGCGCTGGCCTGGAACGAGGAGCGCGGCGGCTGGGACTTCGGCGAGCCGGACTGGTCCGAGCTCCAGCAGGTGATCAAGGGTCAGGGCCCGTGCAACGCGCAGCGCGTCGAGCGCCGTCGGGCCGCCCACGAGGACGGGGCCTGGGTCCGCGAGGCCGCCCTGGCCCACGCGGCCAAGCAGAGGCAGAAGGAGAACGAGGCATGAGCAAGGCCGACTGGCCGCTGTACGAGGTGTTCGTCCGCCCCCGGCGGGGGCTGAACCACGTGCACGTCGGCTCTCTGCACGCCGCCGACGACCGGATGGCGCTGCTCGCCGCCCGCGACCTCTACACCCGGCGGAACGAAGGCGTCAGCCTCTGGGTGGTGCCGTCCGGTGCGATCACCGCCTCCACCCCGGACGAGCAGGACCCGTTCTTCGCCCCCAGCGGGGACAAGGTCTACCGCCACCCGACCTTCTACGACATCCCCGAGGATGTCCCGCACATCTGACGGGGGAACAGCATGAGCGACGACCACGACCACCACGACGTCCACGACCACGTGTACATGAGCCTCGCCGAGGCCGGGGCCGGCCCGGAGGGCGAGGCCCGCTGGGCGTACGGCACCGGCTTCGCCGACCCGCTGCTCGGGGTGGACCGGGCCGTCCCGGCCGGGGTGGACCCGGCCGCGCTGGCCGCGTACTGCCTGATGCTCGGGGACGACGCGCTGGTGCTGGCCCAGCGGCTGATCGAGTGGTGCACCCGGGCCCCCGAGCTGGAGGAGGAGGTGGCGCTGGCCAACCTCGGCCTCGACCTGCTCGGCCAGGCCCGGCAGCTGCTCACCCGGGCCGGCCAGGTGGACGGCACCGGGCGGACCGAGGACGACCTGGCGTACTGGCGCGAGGACCACGAGTTCCGCAACGTCCGCCTGGTCGAGGTGCCCAACGGCGACTTCGCGCACACCGTCGCCCGGCTGCTGCTGTTCTCCACCGCCCGCCACGCGCTGTACGAGCGGCTGGCCGGCCACGCCGACCCGGTGCTGTCCGCGGTCGCCGCCCGGGGCGTCAAGGAGCTGGCCTACCACCGCGAGTACGCCGCCTCCTGGACGCTGCGGCTCGGCGACGGCACCGCGTACTCGGCCGAGCGGATGCGGGCCGGGCTGGCGGCGGTCTGGCCGCTGCTGGACGAGCTGTTCACGCCCCATCAGGTCGAGCTGAGCCTCGGGGTGGACGTGGCCGGGCTGCGCGAGCCGGTGCTCGCCACCCTGGCCGAGGTGCTGGCCGAGGCCGGGCTGGAGCTGCCGGAGGCCGCGCCGATGGCCCGGGTCGGTGGCCGGGCCGGGCGGGACGGGGTGCACACCGAGGCGCTCGGGTTGCTGCTGGCCGAGCTCCAGGTGGTGGCCCGGGCCCACCCGGGGGCGACGTGGTGACCGCCGCCCCGCGCGCCGCGCTGCGCCCGGCGCTGGAGGTGGCCGCCGAGGTGCCCGACCCGGAGCTGCCGATGCTCACCCTGGCCGATCTCGGCGTCCTCGCCGCCGTCGAGCAGCAGGGCGACGCCGTCACCGCCTGGCTCACCCCGACCTACTCCGGCTGCCCGGCGGTGGCCGAGATGGCCGCCGACCTGGCGGGCCGGCTGCGGGCCGCCGGGTACCGCGAGGTGGACGTCCGGCTGCGGCTGGACCCGCCGTGGTCCACCGACCTGATCACCGAGGCCGGCCGGGCCAAGCTGGCCGCCGCCGGGATCGCCCCGCCGCACGCCGCCGCCTCGTCCCCCGGGCTGCTCACCCTCGGCCGGACCAGGCTCGCGGTGGTCTGCCCGCAGTGCGGCTCCCGGGAGACGGAGGAGCTGTCCCGCTTCGGCTCCACCTCCTGCAAGGCGCTCTGGCGCTGCCGGGAGTGCCGGGAGCCCTTCGAACGGATCAAGGAGATCTGACCCGTGACCACCACCGCCCCGTCGCCCTCCGCCTCCGCCCCGCGCCGGCTCGCCTTCCACCCGCTGCGGATCGCCGAGCTGGAGCCGCTCTGCGAGGACGCCGTCGCGGTCACCTTCGAGGTGCCGCCGGAGCTCGCCGAGGAGTACGCCTTCCGTCCCGGCCAGACCCTGACGCTGCGTCGGATCGTGGACGGGGTGGACGAGCGGCGCTCGTACTCGATCTGTGCCCCGGCCGGGGGCCGGCTGCGGATCGCGGTCCGCGAGGTGCCGGGCGGGCTGTTCTCCCGCTGGCTGGTCCGGGAGGCGGTGGCCGGCACCGAGGTGGAGGTGCTGCCGCCGGTCGGCCTCTTCACCCCTGACCTGTCGGTGCCCGGCACCCACCTGCTGCTGGCGGCCGGCTCCGGCATCACCCCGATGCTCTCGATCGCCGCCTCGGTGCTGGCCGACGGCGTCTCGAAGGTGGTGCTGGTGTACGGGAACCGGCGCAGCGACACGGTGATGTTCGCCGACGAGCTGGCCGACCTGAAGGACCGTCACCTCGGCCGCTTCCAGCTGCTGCACGTGCTCTCCCGGGAGAGCCGGGACGCCGAGCTGCTCAGCGGCCGGCTCGACCCGGAGCGGGTGCGGGCGCTGCTGGCGGCGCTGGTGGACGCGCCCGAGGTGGACCACTGGTGGCTCTGCGGCCCGTACGGCATGGTGCTCGGCGCGAAGGAGCTGCTGCACGAGCTGGGCGTGCCGGCGGAGCGGGTGCACCAGGAGCTGTTCCACGCCGAGGACGAGGAGCCCGTCGAGCACGAGCGGGCCGAGGAGCCCGTCGACACCGACGCCGCCGAGGTCACGGTGATCCTGGACGGCCGCTCCGGCACCCTCGCCCTCCCGCGCGACCGCTCCATCCTGGACGGCGCCCAGCGCGCCCGCCCCGACCTGCCGTTCGCCTGCAAGGGCGGTGTCTGCGGCACCTGCCGCGCCCTGGTCACCGAGGGCGAGACCACCATGCGGCGCAACTTCGCCCTGGAGGAGAAGGAGCTGGCGGCCGGCTACGTGCTGACCTGCCAGGCCCGCCCGGTCTCCGACAAGGTCACGGTCGACTTCGACCGCTAGGAGCGTGTCCCGGTGACGCAGGAGGGTGCGGCGACAGGGTGTGCGGCGCGGGCCGACCGGGCGGGAGCGGTGTTCAGCCGACCGGAGTGCCGGTCCCGTCGGACAGGCCGAGGTGGTCCTGAAGCGCACGCCGGCCGATCTCGGTGAGGGCGACGGCGCGGCCGGTGCCGATCCGAGTGATCCAGCCGGCGTCGAAGGCGTGGCGGCACAGGGCGGCACCGACGGCACCGGCCAGGTGGGGGCGGCGTTCGGTCCAGTCCAGGCACGCGCGGACGGGCGGACGCCGGGTGGTGGGCGGTAGCGCGATGCCGAGACCGGCCAGCCAGGCGACGCCGTCGCCGGTGAGTGTCAGCCCCTGCTCCCGGTCCAGCAGCCCCCGGTCGGCCATCGCCTCGGTGATCGCGACCCCGAGGGCGCCCGCGAGGTGGTCGTAGCAGGTACGGGCGCGGGCCAGTGCGCGGCTCCGGTTGACGGCGGGCAGCGAACGGGGCCGATCGGCGCGACGGGGCGCCATCGAGGCGAGGGTCTCGATCAGTCGGGCCGTCTCGGGACCGGCGAGGCGCACGTAGCGGTGGCGTCCCTGACGCTCCTGGACGAGCAGTCCTCCGCCGACCAGGAGGTTCAGGTGCTCGGTGGCCGTCGAGGCGGCCACCCCGGCATGGCGTGCCAGCTCGGTCGCGGTCCACGCCCGGCCGTCCAGGAGGGCCAGACAGAAGCTCGCGCGGGTGCCGTCCGCCAGGAGCCCGGCCAGCGCGGCGAGGTCCGGGCCCTCCGGGTGCGCGTCATGGTTTCTCATCGCCGTCCATCATCCACCGGCGATCCTTCGGTGCTGGCCGAAGCGTCCCCACCCTACGGTCGACCCCCATGAACACCGCCACACGCAGCACCACGCCCGGCACCACGTCGGCCGCCCACGTGACCATCGAGCCGAGCATCCTGTACTTCGGCACGCCGGTCGTCCTGCTCTCGACGGAGAACGAGGACGGCTCCTTCAACCTCGCGCCGATGTCCTCGGCCTGGGCACTCGGTCACGTCATCGTCCTCGGTCTGGGCCCCGGGGGACAGACCGCGCACAATCTCCGCACCCGACCCGATCTCGTGATCAACCTCCCCGGGCCCGCCCAGTGGCCGGCGGTGGAGCGGCTGGCGCCGCTGACCGGACGCACCCCGGTCCCCGAGGACAAGCGCGACACCTTCCGTTTCGAACCGGACAAGTTCGCCGCGGCCGGCCTGCGACCCGAACCCTCCGAGCTGGTCCGGCCGCCCAGGGCCGCCGAATGTCCCCTCCAGCTGGAGGCCCGCGCAGCCCGGGTCCGACCCGACGCCTCCGGGGAGTTCCTCATCGTCGAAGCGCACGTGCTCAAGGTCCACGCCGATCCGCGCATCGTCGTCCCCGGCTCCCAGCACGTCGACCCGGCCACGTGGAGCCCGCTGATCTACAACTTCCGTCACTACTACGGACTGGGCCCTGAGCTCGGCCACAGCTTCCGCTCCCGGACACCCCGGCAGACCCACTGACCGAACTCGAAGCCGGTGGACGTACGGGCCGAGGGGCGGCCGAAGTAGGGCCGCGACCGGCCGGTCAGCGGGCGGTCGGGGCGGTGGCCCCGGCAGGCATGCCGAGCAGGGTGGCGATCTCGTTGGCGGCGGCGCGGCCGGCCCGGTTGGCGCCGACGGTGGAGGCGGACGGGCCGTAGCCGACCAGGTGGATCCGGGGGTCGTCGGTGGCGCGGGTGCCGGTGAGGCGGATGCCGCCGGCCGGGGTGCGCAGGTGCAGCGGGGCGAGGTGGGCGGTCTCCGGGCGGAAGCCGGTGGCCCAGACGATCGCGTCGAAGGGCTCCTCGTGCCCGTCCCAGGCCACCCCGTGCTCGGTCAGCCGGTCGAACATCGGACGGCGGTGCAGGGCGCCCAGCTCCTCGGCCCGCCGGTAGGCGACCGAAGGGCCGAGGCCGGTCACGCTCACCACGCTGCGCACCGGCAGGCCCTCCCGGACCCGCTGCTCGACCAGCGCCACGGCGGCCCGGCCCGACTCGGGGGTGAACGGCCCGTCCCGGTACTCCGGCTCACGCCGCGTCACCCAGACCGTCTCGCCGACGGCCGCGACCTCCGAGAGCACCTGGATCGCCGACGCGCCGCCGCCGACCACCAGCACCCGCCGGCCCGTGAACTCCTCGGGCCCCCGGTAGTCCGCGTAGTGCAGCTGACGGCCCGTGAAGTGCCCGGGGTAGAAGGGCAGGAAGGGCCTGGTCCAGGTGCCGGTCGCGTTCACCAGCGCCCGGGCCCGCCACTGCCCGGTGTCGGCGCTGACCAGCAGCCGCCCGTCCGGCAGCGACTCCACCGAGGAGACCCGGACCGGCCGGACCACCGGCAGCGCGTGCCGCGCCTCGTACGCGGCGAAGTACCCGGGCACGACCTCGCGGGCCGGGGCCTCGGGGTCCGGCTCCGGCAGCTCGAAGTCGGGCAGGTCGTGGAAGCCGTGCACGGTGGCCATCCGCAGCGAGGGGGCCCGGTGCGCCCAGGCGCCGCCCGGGGCCGCATCCGCGTCCAGCACCACGAAGCCGGTGTACGGGGCGAAGCCGCGTCGGCGCAGGTGGTAGGCGACGGACAGGCCCGCCTGCCCGGCGCCCACCACCACGACGTCGACGTCCACCGTTGTTGCACCGTAAACAGTCACGGTCGTGAAACATCGGGGACGTGGACCGTGTTCCCGGCTCGTGCCTTCCTGGCCCGTGCGCTCCCGGCTCCCGCGTTCGGCTACTGCGCCGGCGAGATCACCACGGCCGTCCCGTACGCGCAGATCTCGGTGCCGAGGTCGGCCGCCTCGGTGACGTCGAAGCGCATCATCAGCACCGCGTTCCCGCCGCGTGCCCTGGTCTGCTCGACCAGCCGCTCCATCGCCTGGTTCCGGGACTCCACCAGGGTCTTGGTCAGACCCTTCAACTCCCCGCCCAGCATGGACTTGAAGGAGGCGCCGATCTGGGTGCCGATGTGACGGCTGCGCACGGTGAGGCCGAAGACCTCGCCGATCACCCGCTCCACCCGGAAGCCCGGCACGTCGTTGGTCGTGACCACCAGTACGTCGGCGCCCGGGCCCTGCCCGCCGCCGAACTCTTCGAGGTTGCTCATGGTTGCCATCCTGCAACTCCGGGACCCGCCAAGCAGGTGGACTCGCTCGACCACAGCCTGTAAACCTGGACCCATGGGCGAGCGAAGCGATCATCCACAGGGGCCGGGCGCGGCGGCTGACTCCGGCGCGCAGGAGATCGAGGCGACGGTGGTGCTCGGCATCCGGATCACCGACGGTGAGGCGCTGCGCCGAGCCGCGCGGGCCGCGGTCGAGCAGTTGGAGTTCACCGGGATCGATCCGGAGGGCCAGCGCCGGGCGCTGCTGGCGGAGGTCTCCGAGGACGCCAACGCGGCGCTCGGCGCCCTGCTCCACCCGGACCGGCTGGTGGCCGCGATCCCCGGGATCGAGGCGATCGGCGGCACCCTGGAGATCGCCCTCACCGACGACTTCGCTCCGGACTTCGCCGAGCTCTTCCCGCTCGACCTGGACGAGGAGGAGGGCGGCGGCACCGGCGACTGGACCCTCACCCCGCGCACCGCCTGCCTGATCCACACCCAGCTCATCACGCTGGCCGACGCCGCCTACGACGACCTGGACGAGCACGAGGACGACCCGGTCACCGAGGAGGAGGAGGCCGACTGGGCGGTGCTGGCCCGCCTCCCGCAGCGCACCTGGCAGCTGCACCGCAGCTGGCGCCGGGCCTTCGCCCGCGCCTTCGACGACCTCGCCGACGACCTGGCCCTCGGCGAGTGGCCGCTGCCGCGCGGCCTGGCCGAGGAGCTGGCCCTCCGGCTGGCCCTGGTGGACGCCCGCGAACTGCTCGGCGCCCAGCCGCAGGCGGTGGCCGACATGATGGGCGAGCTCCCCGTCGATCTCTACGACTACGACTGGGACGGCTGCGCGGACGAGCTGTTCGGCGTCTTCGGCCCCGACGACGGCGACCCCGAGCTGGACGCCACCGAGCGCACCGACGCCCTGCTCGCCGCCACCCACCCCGAGGGCTGGTTCCTCACCTACGAGGACGCCGAGGAACGCGACCCGACCCGGGGCTACCGCCGCTGACGTCCCCTCGGCCGACCGGCCGGGGAGGTCGGCGGGTGAGCGGGCCGCCGTCCGGCCCGTCTAAGCTCGACCGGTGACCAGCTCTCCCTTCACCGCGCCCAGCACGCCCGCCGCCGAGGACCCCCGGGACGCCCAGCCGCAGTACGTGCTGCCCCTGGTGGTCCGGCTGGAGAAGGCCGACCCGCCGGCCCGGACGGACGCCCTGGAGACCTCGGCGCGGGCGGTGCTGACGCTGCTGGCGGACCCCCGGGTGACCGAGCCCGAGGGGGAGTGGGCCGAGCGCGTGGCGGCCTGGGAGGACGCGCGGATCCGGAAGGTGGTGCGGCGGGCCCGGGGCGGCGAGTGGCGCAAGGCCAACGAACTGCCGGGCATCACCGTGACGGGCCGTCAGGCCGAGGTCCGGGTCTACCCGCCGATCCCGCTGGACGGCTGGCCCAAGGACCTCGCCAAGCTCCAGGTCTCCGGCACCGACCTCGACGACCCCGAGGGCCGGGAGCCCGCCCCGGTCGCCGACGGCGCCCCGGTGCTCTGGCTCAACCCCGAGTTGGAGATGAGCGCGGGCAAGACCATGGCCCAGACCGGCCACGCCGCCCAACTCGCCTGGTGGCGCCTGGACGACACCGAACGCAGGGCCTGGGCCGGGGCCGGCTTCCCCCTCATCGTCCGCACCGCCCCGAAGGACGCCTGGCCCGACCTGACGTCCGGTCACCTCCCGGTGGTCCGCGACGCCGGCTTCACCGAGATCGCCCCCGGCTCCTGCACCGTCGTCGCCGACCACCCCGCGCTCCGCGTCTGACCGGGTGCCCCCTCGGGCTGGGCCTGATGCGGCCGCTCTCAGCAGTTGCACATATTGCATCTGATGCACTTGCTGCATATGGTTGAGGTCGGATGGCACCTCTCTCGAAGCTGGGGACGCACTGATGCCCGCGACGCAGCAGGATCAGAAATCGGTCAAGCGGGTCAAGCAGGTGAAGCGCGTCACCGCCGGTGGTGCGGCGCCCTCGGCCCACGAGGTCAGGCGTACCGCGGAGGAGGCCGTCCCTCGCCTCCGCGATGCTCTGACGAGCAGCGCCGCGACGTTCCACGTGACCGTCGCCGAAGCGGGCAAGGGCGCCATAGAGGTGCCGCGTGAAGCCCTGGCGGTCCTGGCGGAGACCATCGCGCTCATGGCCTCGGGCAGCTCGGTCGAGGTGGTCGCCAGGAGTGCGGAGCTCTCCACCATCCAGGCGGCGAAGGCCCTCGGCGTCTCCCGGCCGCATCTGGTCAAGCTTCTCGACAAGGGTGCGATCGACTTCCGGATGGTTGGTACGCACCGCCGTGTGAACGTCGAGTCCCTGGAGGAGTACGAGCGACGCGAGCGGAGCGAGTCGGTCCGGCGCCGCCGCCAGGCAGTCGCCTCCGCCATCGGCTCCACCGAGGCCGAGGGGCTGCGTGTCAGCGCGGACACCACCTCCGACCTTGACTCCTACGCACGGGGAGAGCTCGACGCCGCAGCCGTGCGCGCCCGCACCCTCGCGCGCTACACCCGCAAGGCTGCTGAGTGATCGATCCGTACAGCGAGCCCACCGGAGTCCTCCGGAACAGTCTCGGCATCACCGACGCAGCCGAGCTCTCCGGGGCCGAAGCGGACATTGCCGCGGTGGAGCTCACCATCCTCGACGCCGAGCCGTTGCCCGGCAACTACGACCTCGCGCACCTGCAGGCTTTTCACCAGCAGATCTTCGGGAGTGTGTACCCGTGGGCCGGGGAGTTGCGCACCATCGAGATCTCCAAGGGCACGTCATTCTGCCCGTCGATCCACATCGTCTCGTTCGCTGAGGACGTGTTCCGCAGGCTGGCCGACAACCACCACCTGCAAGGCTTGGACCGCCCGGCGTTCGTCCGTGCTCTCGCCGACCCGTACGGCGACGTGAACGCCATTCACCCCTTCCGGGAAGGCAACGGCCGCACCCAGCGTGCGTTCCTCGCCCAACTCGCCGGCGAAGCCGGGTACACCGCGCCGACTCCTCCCGGCTGTTGAGCCGGGAGGCCCGATGGAACCCTCCGGCGCAACCCCATCCCGCCAAGGAGATCACCTCGATGAGCACCACCGAAGCGACGACGCCCGAGCCGTTCAGCAGGATCAAGGTCCGCGTCACCGGCCTGGTCTTCTGTGGCGACGACGTCGCGCTGCTGCGACGGGACCGGACCGACTCCGTGCACTACACCACCATCGGCGGCAACGTGGAGGACGGCGAGGACTACCGCGAGGCCGTCCTGCGCGAGCTCGAGGAGGAGCTCGGCCTCAGGCGCGACCAGGCGTCCGCCGAGCCGGAGTTGATCTGGATGGCGGACGCCCGGATCACCCGGCCCGGCCCGACCCCGCCGCCCCGCAAGTTCCACCTGATCTACCGCCTCCACGTCACCCCCGAGGTCCGCGCCCGGCTCGCCGTCCAGGAGTTCGACGAGCTCCCCGACGGCAGCCACGAGGTCGGCACGATCGAGTGGCACGACTACCGCAAGGTCGACGGCCTCCCGCTCTTCCCGCCGATCGGCAAGCAGATCGCCGAACTCGACGCGCCCACCGCCCCGGTGCACACGTTCGAGCTGGAGCCGATCACCGATCAGAACTACACCTGGATCTGACCCCGAATCGCCTGCGGCGATCCGCCTGGGTGCCGGTCCGTGGACTCACCCGAAAGGCGAGTCCACGGACCGGCCGATCCGACCTGATGCTGTGTCATGTCAGGTGATCAGACGGAGAGGTGGCCACCGCACCGGCTCGGGCTCCATGCGAGGTACGGCGCTTGCGCATCCGATTCGGCACCGTCGCTGCGGAGCCCGCCACCTACCCGGCGCCGTCCCTACGCACAGGTGCCGCCAAAGTGCTCGGAGGGTGCCGATTGCTCACCCGACCCCGACGGAACGAGTGCCCGTCAAGCATGGAACCTCACGTTCCCACCGGGGCCGGTGCTCATCGAGGCGCGACCCTACGGGCGAGGACGGTGCTGCCGCCCCACCCGTCGGGCACCGGGAGGCGATCCCCCCCGCAGAGCCCACGGGGGGCGATGCGGTGAAGGGCGTCAGACGTCCTTGCGGGTCAGGGAGCGGTGGCCGAGCCAGAGCAGGGTGACCGTCCAGGCGGCCATCAGGAGCAGGCCGGTCCAGTGGCCGAAGGCGATGTGCGGGTCGGGCTGCTGCTTCCAGGCGTACTGGCCGGCCCGGTCCGGGAGGTACTGGGCGACGGCCCGGACGCCCGGGATGGCGGCCAGGGCGGTGGTGCCGAAGAAGACCAGGGGGGTGAGCAGGCCGAGGGCGGCGCTGAGGTTGCGGAAGCAGGCGGTGACGGCGAAGCAGATCAGCACCAGCATCGGGCAGTAGAGGACGCCGGCCACGGCGGTGCGGAGCATGCCGGGGGCGGAGAGGTCGAGGCCGGTGGTGTTGGCGACCACCAGCATGGAGCCGCCGGTGGTGAGCAGGCCGACCAGGAGGCCGAGGCCGGCACCGAGCAGGGCCTTGGCGGCGTAGAGGCGGCTGCGGTGCGGGACGGCGGTGAGGGAGGCGCGGATGGTGCCGGAGTTGTACTCCTGGCCGATCAGCAGGATGCCGAGGCAGGCCAGCGGCACCTGGCCGAAGTTGAAGCCGTAGAAGATGCCGACGCCCTTGTCCTCGGTGAGCGAGCCGTCGTCGGAGTAGTGGAAGTTCACCAGGAAGGTGATGCCCACGCTCAGGGCCACCGAGAGGACGGGGGTGGACCACTGGGAGATCAGGGTGGTGAGCTTGGTCCACTCGGAGCGCAGGACCGGAGCGTCGGGGAGGACGGTGCTCATGCCGCCACCGCCCGGTACTCGACGCTGTCCGCGGTCATCCGCATGAAGGCCTCCTCCAGCGAGTCCTGACGGCTCGCGATCTCGTAGAGCACCACCCCGTGCGAGGCGGCGTAGCGGGCGAACTCCTCGCCGGTCACCCCGGCGACCTCCCAGGCGCCGTCCCCGGCCGGGGACGCGGTGAGGGAGGTGTCGGCCATCAGGCGGTCCAGCTTCTCCGGGTCGACGGCCCGCACCCGCAGGCGGGGGCGGCCGTGCTCGGCGATGAAGTCGTCCAGGGTGGAGTCGGCCAGCAGCCGGCCCCGGCCGATCACCACCAGGTGATCCGCCGTCAGGGCCATCTCGGTCATCAGGTGCGAGGAGACCAGGACGGCGCGGCCCTCGGCGGCCAGGCCGCGCAGCAGGGTGCGGATCCACCGGATGCCCTCCGGGTCCAGACCGTTGACGGGCTCGTCCAGCAGCAGGGCGGGCGGGTCGCCGAGCAGGGCGGCGGCGACACCGAGCCGTTGCCGCATGCCGAGGGAGAAGCCGCGCACCCGGCGCCCGGCCACCTCGGCCAGCCCGACCTGGTCGAGGACCTCGGCCACCCGCCGGTCCGGCAGCCCGTTGCTGCGGGAGAGGCAGAGCAGGTGGCCCCGGGCGGTGCGGCCACCGTGCACCGCGTTGGCGTCCAGCAGGGCGCCCAAGGTGCGGAGCGGGGCGGCGAGTTCGGCGTACGGACGGCCGTCGACCAGGGCCCGGCCGGCGGTCGGGCGGTCGAGGCCGAGCAGCATCCGCATGGTGGTGGTCTTGCCGGAGCCGTTCGGGCCGAGGAAGCCGGTGACCGAGCCGGGCCGGACCTCGAAGGAGAGGTCGTCCACGGCGCGGGTCTGCCCGTAGCTCTTGCTCAGGCCCTGGACCTGGATCACGTTCGCCTCCTGTGGGAGTGGTTGACGTGGTCCATTCCAGCGGTGGCGGGCGGTGGGCGGATCCCGCCGGGGAGGGGACGGCCTCCCTCCCGGGAGGGAGCCGGGGAGGGCAGTGCGGCTGGCACCATGGGCGGGTGCTCACGACGATCTTCGCGCCGCTGCTCGCGCCCGCCACCTATGCCCGCTGGCTGCACCTGATCATCGGCATGATCTTCGCGGGGGTGGTGCTGTTCGTCTATCCCGGGATCGAGCCCGGGGTCGGGGTGCTCGAACTGATGGCCAAGTGGGCCGCGACGGTCTCGGCGCTGCTGGTGCTGATCGCGCTGATCCCGGCCGTCCGGCGGGCCGAGGGCGTGCAGGCCAGGCTGCTGCTGGTGCCGGAGCGGGAGGAGGAGATCGGCACCGCCTCCTCGGTGGGCTGGACCGACCGGCGGCGGACGGCGGCCTGGCTGCTGGGGCGGACGGCGCTGGGCCTGCCGGTGGGCTACGTCTCGCTGTTCGGGGTGGCCGGGTGCGTCTCCACGGTCTCGTACGTGGTGACCGGGCGGCACCCGGAGCCGTTCGGGCTGGAACTGCCCAGGGAGGTACCGCCGTTGGCCTACCTGCCGGTGGTGGCGCTGGTGCTGCTGCTGGTCGTGCTGGTCGCCGCCCTCGCCGGGAGGCTCCAACTGGCGATGGCGGTGCGGCTGTTGGGGCCGTCACCAGCCGAGCGGCTGGTCGAGGCGGAGCAGCGGGCCGAGCGGCTGCTGGAACGCAACCGGCTGGCCCGGGAGCTGCACGACTCGATCGGGCACGCGCTCACCGTGACGGTGCTCCAGGCCGGCGCGGCCCGGGAGGTGGGGGACCCGGCCTTCGTGGCGAAGGCGCTGGAGGTGATCGAGGAGACCGGCCGGCGGGCGATGGACGACCTGGAGCGCACCCTGGTGCTGCTCCGGGACAGCGCGGACGGCACGGCGGTGGAGCAGCCGGGGGTGGAGCAGCTGGCCGGGCTGTTCGAGACCGCCCGGGCGGCCGGCAGCCCGGTGCGGGCGGTGGTCGCGGTGACGGCCGGGGCGCTGCCGGGGGTGCTCTCCCGTGAGTCCTACCGGATCGTCCAGGAGGCCGTCACCAACGCCCTCAAGTACGCGCCCGGGCAGCCGATCACCGTCCGACTCGCCGTGGAGGAAGGGGACTTGCTCATCCGCAGCACCAACGGCCGTGCGTCGGAGGGTGGTTCGCGGCGGGGCGGCGGCAAGGGCCTGCGCGGCATCCGGGAGCGGGCCACCCTGCTGGGCGGCGAGTCCTCGGCCGGCTGGGAAGGGGCGGAGTGGGTGCTCTCGGTGCGGCTCCCGCTACGGTTGTCGGCATGATCGACATCCTGCTGGTGGACGACGAGGAGCTGGTCCGGGCCGGGCTGCGGGCCGTGCTGGAGGCGCAGGGCGACCTGCGGGTGATCGGCGAGGCGGCGGACGGCGCGGAGGCCATGGTGCTGGCCCGGACGCTCCGGCCGCACGTGGTGCTGATGGACGTCCGGATGCCGGAGGTGGACGGGCTGAGCGCGACCCGGGCGATCCTGGCGGCGGGCGGGGCGAGTGCCCCGAAGGTGCTGGTGGTCACCACCTTCGAGAACGACGACTACGTCTACGAGGCGCTGCGCGCCGGGGCCGACGGCTTCCTGCTCAAGCGCTCCCGGCCGGCCGAGATCGCGCACGCGGTACGGCTGGTGGCGGCGGGCGAGTCGCTGCTCTTCCCGGCCGCGATCCGCCGGCTGGCGGGGGAGCGGGCGAACCGGCCGGCGGCGGAGGCGATGGCCCGGGCCGGGCTGACGGAGCGTGAGGCGGAGGTGCTGCGGCTGGTGGCCCAGGGGCTCTCGAACGGCGAGATCGCCGAGCGGCTCTTCCTCGGGGTGCAGACGGTCAAGACGCACGTGAGCAGCGTGCTCGGAAAGCTCGGCGCGCGGGACCGCACGCAGGCGGTGATCGTGGCGTACGAGTCGGGGTTCGTGCCGAGGTAGCGCGTCGCCCGGGTGCGGGCGTTTTGAGATGGTATGTCTGGCCCCATGACACGACGGTTCGCAGTGGCGGGTTGTACGGCTGTGGCGCTCGGGACGTTGGCCATGGTGCCCTCGATGGCGGTCGGGCCGAGGGCGGTGGCCCCGAACGCGCTGGCCACCGCTGAGCTGGTGAAGCTGACCCAGCAGAAGGTGGATCCGATCGGGATGACCGCCTTCAGCGGCACCTACGGCACGGCCGACAGCGTCGCGTTCGGGGACACCGACAACGGTGACTTCTCCGATCCGGACGGGGTGCTCGCCAAGCTCACCATCGCCACCCAGGTCAGCCGGACCGACGCCGCCGAGAGCAAGATCTACGGGCAGGCGCAGCTCACCGACCTGGAGATGATCCACAACGCCAAGCCGCTGGTGAGCATCCGGGTGGCCCCGGGCGGCAGCGGGGTGGCGTCGATCGACTCGTACGCGGAGTGCGTGCCGCCGCCGGTCGGGCCGTACGCGCTGGCCTACAACCGGACGGACGGTGCCCAGATCACCGTGCTGGGGCAGCGGGTCGGGGTCGGCACGACGCAGCTGGCGGTCACCGGGGCCGACTTCGGCGCGCCCGGCGTCGGACCGAGCATGCTCACCGTGGTGGTGACGCCGCATCAGGTCCCGCCGGCCCAGAGCCGGGACTACGACGCGGAGGCGTGGCTGGACATCGAGGTCAGCGGGGTGCTGAACGACACGGGTGGGGCCCAGGTGTACCAGGGCGACATCACCACGATGCGGCTGGGCGAGGTGCACGCGCACTGCAAGGACAACACCACGCCGACCCCGACGCCCACTCCCACGCCGACCCCAACTCCCACGCCGACACCCACGCCGACTCCCACCCCGACCCCGACGCCCACGCCCAGCCCGACCGTGACCCCCACCCCCACGCCCACCCCGAGCCCTACGCCCACGCGGACGCCGACGCCGAGCCCGACGCGGAGCAGTGCCCCGCCGGTGCCCGTCCCGCCGGACGGCGGCGGGAGCCTGCCCGAGACCGGTGCGGCCGTGGGGTGGGAGCGGCCGGCGGCCGGGGCGCTGGTGCTCGGGCTGGCGGGAGCCGGGTTGGTGGTGGCCGGGCGGCGGCTGCGGAGGCGCTGATCAGGCCGGGTAGGCGTGGGTCTGGGTCGCCTTGACGGTGGCCCAGACCGTGCTGCCGGGAGCCAGGTCGAGTTCGGCGGTGGCCGCCGGAGTGAGGTCGGCGGCGAGGTCGAGCGGCCCGGTCAGGTCCACCCGGACCTGGTCGCCGTGCAGGTCGAGGCCGGTCACCCGCACCGGCCAGACGTTGCGGGCACTGGAGTCCGGGCGGGAGCGGTGCAGTTCCACGGCGGAGGGCGGGAAGGCCACGAAGGCCGGGCCGTTCAGGTCCTCGCTGGTGGTGAGGACCGGGCCGCCGTCGGGGAGGGTGACGGTGTGTCCGTCCGCCGACCCCTGGTAGAGGTTGAGCCCGACCAGCCGGGCGATGTAGTCGGTGCGGGGCCGTCGGGCGATCTCGGCCGGCGGGCCGGACTGCACCTCGCGCCCCTCCTCCACCACCACCAGCCGGTCGGCCAGCACCATCGCGTCCAGCGGGTCGTGGGTGACCAGCACCGCCACTGCCTCGAACTCGGCCAGGTGGCGCCGGAGTTGGGCCCGGACGTCGAGGCGGGTCCGGGCGTCCAGGGCGGCCAGCGGCTCGTCCAGCAGGAGCAGTCGGGGGTGCACGGCCAGCGCGCGGGCCAGTGCGACGCGCTGGGCCTGGCCACCGGAGAGCCCGGCCGGGCGGGCCTGGACGTGCTCGGCCAGCCCCATCCGCTCCAGCCACGGGAGGGCGGCCTCGCGGGCGGCCCGGCGGCCCAGGCCCTGGCAGCGGAGGCCGAAGGCGACGTTGTCCAGCGCGGAGAGGTGCGGGAAGAGCAGGTAGTCCTGGAAGACCACGCCGACCGGACGGGCCTCGGCGGGGGTGTGCACCCCCTTGGCGGGCGTCTCCAGTTCGGCCCCGTCCAGGGTGAGGTGACCGTCCGTCAGCGGCAGCAGCCCGGCGAGGGCGCGCAGCGCGGTGGACTTCCCGGCGCCGTTGGGGCCGAGCAGGGCGACCACCTCGCCGGGGGCGGCGGCCAGTTCGAGGTCCAGCCGGAACCCGGCCCGGCCCTCCCGGGGGGCGCGCTCGACGATCAGACGGGCATCAAGGGACAAGGGAACGCTCCGTGGCGCCGGGGGTGCGGCGCTCTGCTGATGCGCGGCTCCGCCGGACGGGCGCGAGTCGGCGGGCCGATCGGGGTGGGGTCGGGACGGGGGTGCCGGTCGCCTGCGGTGCCGTTCGCCGGCACGCGATTCGCCGCGCCCTGCGGCGGGGTGCCCCCGCGCCCGTGCGCGGCCTCACGACATCCACCGTCCGCGCAGCCCGGCGAGTACCGCGATCGACACCGCGAGCAGCACCAGGCTGAGCGCGATGGCCGCCGCCGGTTCGGACTCCATGGCCAGGTAGACGGCGAGCGGCATGGTCTGGGTCTTGCCGGGGAAGTTGCCCGCGAAGGTGATGGTGGCGCCGAACTCGCCGAGCGCGCGGGCCCAGGCCAGCACGGCGCCGGCCGCGACGCCTGGGGCGATCAGCGGGAGGGTGACGCGGCGGAAGGCGGTCAGCCGGGAGGCACCGAGGGTGGCGGCGGCCTCCTCGTAGCGCGGGTCGGCGGCCCGCAGCGCGCCCTCGACGCTGATCACCAGGAACGGCATCGCGACGAACGCCTCGGCCAGCACCACCCCGGCGGTGTGGAACGGCAGGGTGATGCCGAACCAGGCGTCCAGGTACCGCCCGACGATCCCGTTCCGCCCGAGCACCAGCAGCAGGGCCACACCGCCGACCACCGGCGGCAGCACCAGTGGCAGGGTCACCAGCGACCGCACCAGCCGCCGCCCGGGGAAGTCCGTCCGGGCCAGCAGCCAGGCGAGCGGCACCCCGAGGACGAGCGAGACCACCGTCGCCGCGGTGGCGCAGAACAGCGAGAGCCGCAGCGCCTCCCAGACCTCGGGGCTGGTGAGCTGCTCGGGGAGGTCGCTCCACGGGGCCCGGATCAGCAGGCCGAGCAGCGGCAGCACCAGGAAGGTGAGGCCGAGCAGGGCCGGCAGCAGCAGGGCGTACGGGATCCGGGCCCGTGGGCGATGGCGGCGGGTGCGGCCGGGGGTCGTGCGGCCGGGCACCTCGCGGCCGGGCTGAGCGAGCGTCACGGGGCCTGGAAACCGGCCTCGGTGAGCAACCGTCGGGCGTCGGCCGACTGGACGTAGGCGGTGAAGGCGGCGGCACCGTCGGCGTTGGGGGCCTTGGTGAGCGCGGCGATCGGGTAGTCGTTCACGGCCTGCGCGGCCTCGGGGAAGTCCACGCCGTCGATCTTGGCAGCGTCGGCCTTCACATCGGTCTTGTACACGAGGGAGGCGTCCACCTCGCCGAGCTCGACCTTGGTGAGCGCGCCCTTCACGTCCTGCTCCAGGGTGACGGGGGTGAGGTTGACCCCGCCGGCCTTCAGGGCGTCCAGGGCGGCGGCGCCGCACGGGACCTCCTTGGCGCAGAGCGCGACCTTGAGGTCGCCGCCGGCCAGGTCCTTCAGGGCGGCGATCTTCTTCGGATTTCCCTTGGGCACGGCGATGGCCAGGGTGTTGCGCACGAAGACCTTGGAGTCGGTGGCGGCCTTGGCGTCCGTGACGGTCTTCATGGTCTTGGTGGAGGCGGCGGCGAACACGTCGGCCGGGGCGCCGGAGGTGATCGAGGTGGCCAGCGCGGAGGAGCCGCCGAAGTTGAAGGTGACCTTGACGCCCGGGTAGGCGGCCTCGAAGCGCTTGCCCAGCTCGGTGAAGCTCTCCTTGAGCGAGGCCGCGGCGAAGACCGTGACGGTGCCGGAGAGCTTGGGGCCGGTGGCCGAGGCCGAGCCGGAGGGGGAGGCGGTCGGGGAACCGGAGCTGCTGCACGCGGTGAGCCCGGCGGCCAGGGCGAAGGCGGTGGCAGCCAAGGCGGCGCGGCGGACGGTGACGGTCATGTGAGCGATTCCCCTCATGGTGTGGTGACCGGATCATAGTGCCGCAGTTGCGGCGGGAAAGTCGCCTGTCTCATTGCACGGGCCAGTATCCGGGCTCTTCGTGGGGTGCATGTGCGATGTGACAGGCGGCGTCGCGTGCGCCGGGGTGCGCCCTGTCTGGGCTGACAGTTCGTCAGCTAGCGTGGTCGGCGGACGACCGTTCCGACACTGGGGGGATCCTTTGCCGACGACGCAGACGAATCAGACGACCGGGGCGACCGGGGCGGCGCAGGCGCCGGGGCCGGCCGGCGTGCCGCTGCTCGGCTCGATGTTCGACCTGAAGCGCGACCCGCTGGGCACCTATCTGGCCGGCCACCGGGAGCACGGGGACGTGGTGCGGTTCACCGCCGGGCCGCCCGGGCTGCGGGCCGAGTTCTACGGGGTCTACTCGCCGGACGGCGCCCAGCAGGTGCTGGCCGGCCAGGCCGCGGACTTCCGCAAGGAGAACAGCTTCTACGAGGAGATCCGGTCCAGCTTCGGGAACGGGCTGCTCACCTCGCAGGACGCCGACTACCAGCGCCAGCGGAGGCTGATCCAGCCGCTCTTCACCCGGCGCCGGGTGGACGGCTACGCCGACGCGATCGGCGTCGAGGCCGAGACGCTGGTCGAGCGCTGGGGCGGACTGACCGGGACGGTGGACGCGGTGGACGAGATGTCCCGGTTCGCGCTGCGCGCGGTCTCGCGGATCCTGTTCGGCGCCGACGTGGAGACCGCGCTGGACCCGGTGCGGACCAACTTCCCGGTGCTGGCGCACTACGTCACCGCCCGGGGCTTCCAGCCCGTCCGCATCCCGCGCACCTGGCCGACCCCGACCAACCGGGAGGCGATGGCCGCCGAGCGGGCGCTCTACGGGGTCTGCGACGCGATCATCGCGGCCCGGGGCGGTGCGGCGGCCGAGTCCGACGACCTGCTCGGCCTGCTGGCCGCGGCCCGGGGCGAGGACGGCGAGCGGCTGGACGCCACCGAGCTGCGCGAGCAGGTGCTGATCTTCCTGCTGGCCGGGCACGAGACCACCGCCACCTCGCTCACCTTCACCCTGCACCTGCTGGGGCAGCACCCCGAGGTGCAGGCCCGGGTGCACGCGGAGGTGGACGGCCTGCTCGGTGACGGCCGCCGTCCGGCCGCTGCCGACTACAACGAACTGCCGTACCTGACCATGGTGTTGAAGGAGGCGATGCGCCTCTTCCCGGCCGCCCCGGTGATCGGGCGGCGGGCGGTCGCGGAGAGCGTGATCGGCGGCACGGTGATCCCGGCCGGGGCCAACGTGATGGTCTCCCCGTACGTCATCCACCGGCATCTCGGGCACTGGGAGGACCCGGAGCGCTTCGACCCCGAGCGGTTCACCCCGGAGGCCGAGGCCGCCCGGCACCGGTACGCCTGGTTCCCGTTCGGCGGCGGCCCCCGGGCCTGCATCGGCCAGCACTTCTCCATGCTGGAGTCGGTGCTCGGGCTGGCCGCGGTGCTGCGTGCCTTCGAGGTGACGGCGGTGGACCGCGAGGTGGCGCTGACCCACGGCATCACCCTGGAGGCGGCCGGCCCGGTCCGGCTGACACTGAAGCGCCGCTGAGCGGAAGGTGGTCGAGCCCGGGGCGTGCGCCCGGTGCACAGAGCGCACAGAGCGCATGGGGCGCACGCCAGTTCAGCACACGCAGGCCCCCGGGCGGGCCGTTTTCCGGATGGTCCGATGCCCCCGCTCGATGCCGCATAGCGTCCTGCGCCCAAGGTCCGGTCCGGGGCCCGTCCGCAGGACGACCCGGTGCCTGACGCTTCATCGAACGGGGGCTCGATGGCACACCTGCACCACGTCGGCTTCGGCTGGCCGATCCCGCTCGTCTCGTACGCGACGGCCTGCGTCGGCGCCGCTCTCGGCCTGCGCTGCGCCGTGCGCGCCCTGGCCGTCACCGCCGCCCGGCGGCACCGGCTGCTCGCCGCTGCCGCCGTCGGGCTCGGCTCCGGCGTCTGGACCATGCACCTCGTCGCCCTGCTCGGCTTCACCGTGGACACCACCGAGCTGTGTCGACAGCTGCCGCACGCCGCGCTCGGCCTGCCGGTCGCCGTCCTGGCGGCCGGCCTCGGGGTCCTGACGGTCGCTCACGGCCGGCACCGGGGACGCGCCCTGCTGCTCGGCGGTCTGATCACCGGTCTCGGGGTGGCCGCCGTGCACCACCTCGGTACTGCCGCCGTCCGGCCGTCCGGCCACCTCCGCCACGAGCCGGGCGCGGTCGTGGTCCCGGTGCTGCTCGCCGTCGGAGCCTCGACCGCCGCGCTGTGGGCCGCGACCACGCTGAGGAACGGCTACGCGGCGGCTGCCGCCGCGCTGCTGATGGGCGTCGCGGTGAGCCTGATGCACGGCACCGGGACGGCCACCACGACGGCGGTCCGGCCGGAGTACTCCCGGACCGGGGCGGGCGGGGTCGAAAGCGGGGGCGGGAGCGGGGTCGGTCAGGGCGAGGTCGGGGCGGGCGTGGCCGAGCCGGTGCGGTTCGTGGTCCCGCTCGCGGCCGGGCTCGGCTCCCTCCTCTTCCTGACCGCCGCCTCCGTCGCGCTCTCGCCGCCCGCCCAGGAGCGCGCCGCCCGCCGCGAGGCGGGCCAGCGGGCGATCGAGGAGGTCCGGCTCGTCCGCTGACGGTGCGTGCCGGGCGGTGCTCCGGCCATGCCACCCCGGACAGCGGGGGCCGGAGCACCGCCCGGCGGTCGGACGCCCGCTCCATCCACCGTTCCGCCCGGCCGCGCCTCCCTTGACGGGCCGTCACGATCCGTACGCTGAAAATGTGATCACCTACGAGTGCCGCTCGCTGCGGACCCTGGCCGACGAGGAGCGCTGGCCCGAACTGCTCGGGCTCTACCGGGAGTCCCGCGCCGTCGGCGCCGCGCTGCGCGGCGAGTCCCAGGGGGCGGCGGAGACCGCCCCGCTGGGCCATCTGATCGCGTACGGGGCGCCGCCCGAGCTGGCGGCGCGGCTGTTCGACCCGGACGGTGGTCCGGGGACCACCGCGACCACGGCGGACCACGACAGCGGCCCGCTCTGGGAGGTGCTGGCGACTCGTCACACCTGGCGGCGGCTGGCCCCGTTGCTCGGCCCGGAGCCGGTGCGGCGGCTGGTGCGGCACACCCGGATCCTGCTCGGTGAGCAGCTCGGCCCGGCCGCCGAGCCGGATCCGGAGGGGGTGCCCCCGGCGTTGGAGCCCTGGGAGCTGGCGGCCCGTCAGCCCGATGCGCTGGTCCGGGAGTACCTGCCCAAGGGCGGTGCCCGGCGGGCCCTGCTCACCCTGCCGGCCGGGCTGGAGGGCCTCGGCCCGGTCGAGCTGCCGGAGCGCGGCGAGCAGGTGATGGGCCTGGCCGCCACCCGTCTGCTGGCGACCACCGTGCCCTGGGTCACCGCCCGCTGCGTCCGGGGGCCGGGCCCGGCCGCCGCCGCCCAGCTCACCACCGCCCGCCGGGTCACCGGCGGCCACGTGTCGTTCGGCGCGGTCTACCCGGCGCTGCTCCAGGCCGCGACCGAGCGGCCCTGGCAGGGCAGTGCGGAGGGCCGGCTGGCGCTCTGGCGCCTGCTGGCCGCGATGACCGGGGCCGACACCGTCTCGGTCCCTGAGGTGAACGCCCTGGTCGCGCGGCTGCGCTGCTTCACCTGGCAGGAGCCGGACGACGAGCTCCGCTTCCTGCACCTCGCGCTGGAGGACCCGGCCACGGGTCTGTCCTGGGCACTGAGCGGTGCCCGCTACGACCCCTGAGCGGTGCCCGCCCCGACCCCGAGCGGCGCCGTCGCCGCCCCGGGTCGCGGCCGGGGGAAGCGGCAGGCCCGCCCGAGCGTGGTGTCCTCGGGCGGGCCTGCGGTCTGTGAGGGGGCGTCAGTGCGCCTTCTCCAGGGTGGGGGCGGGGGCGGGAGCCGCGGCCTGCTCGGGGACGGTGCCGTGGCCGCCGTCGACCAGGGTGGTCTCGTCGAACGGCAGGCGGCCGGCCAGCACCTCGGTCATCCGGGCCCGGTCCAGCTCCTTGGTCCAGTGGCCGATCAGCACGGTGGCCACCGCGTTGCCCGCGAAGTTGGTGAGGGCGCGGGCCTCGGACATGAAGCGGTCGATGCCGACGATCAGGCCGACGCCG
The DNA here is from genome assembly GCF_044763225.1 of Kitasatospora sp. NPDC096147. Classification (NCBI taxonomy): domain Bacteria; kingdom Bacillati; phylum Actinomycetota; class Actinomycetes; order Kitasatosporales; family Streptomycetaceae; genus Kitasatospora; species Kitasatospora sp. NPDC096147. Next base: position 242,471 of record NZ_JBIWFX010000004.1, read on the forward strand.
TCGACCAGTTCGGGCCGGTGCGACTGCAGCCCGCCGGCCAGGGTGGCCAGGCCCGCCCCGGTGACCCCGGCGGCGCCCTTGCTGGCGATCACCATGAAGACCAGCAGGCCCAGCTGCTGCCCGATCGACATCGGCTTGTCCAGCGCCTCGGAGATGAAGATCGAGGCCATCGTGAGGTAGATCGCGGTGCCGTCCAGGTTGAAGGAGTAGCCCGTCGGCACGGTGATGCCGACCACCGGGCGGCTCACCCCGAGGTGCTCCATCTTGGCGATCAGGCGGGGCAGGGCGCTCTCCGAGGAGGAGGTGGAGAGGATCAGCAGGAACTCCCGGCCGAGGTAGCGGAGCAGCCCGAAGATGCTCACCCCGGCGGCGAACCGCAGCAGCCCGCCGAGCACCAGCACCACGAACAGCAGGCAGGTCAGGTAGAAGCCGACCATGATGACGGCGAGGCTCTTCAGGGCAGCCACCCCGGTCGCCCCGACCACCGCCGCGATCGCGCCGAAGGCACCGACCGGCGCCAGCCACATGATCATCGACATCACCCGGAACACCAGCCGCTGCACGTGCTCGATCCCGCGCAGCACCGGGGCACCGGTCGAGCCCATCGCCTGGAGCGCGAAGCCGGTCAGCAGGGCGACCAGCAGGGTCTGCAGCACCTTGCCCTCGGTGAGGGCGGAGAACAGCGTGGTCGGGATGATCCCGAGCAGGAAGTCGGTGGTCGACTGGGCGTGCCCGGCGGTGGCCTGGGCGTGGCCGGCCTTGGCCAGCGCCTGGGTCAGGTGCAGGCCCGAGCCGGGCTCCAGCAGATTGCCGACCAGCAGGCCGATGGCCAGCGCCACGGTCGACATCAGCAGGAAGTAGCCGAGCGCCAGCCCGCCGACCCGGCCGACCTTGGCCGCCTTGGTGACGGAGCCGATGCCCAGCACGATGGTGCAGAAGATCACCGGGCTGATCATCATCTTGATCAGGTTCACGAATCCGGTGCCGACCGGCTTGAGCTCCACCGCGAAGTCCGGCGCCGCCAGCCCGACCGCGACGCCGGCCAGCACGGCGGCGATCACCGCCAGGTAGAGGTAGTGCGTGCGGTCTCTGCGGCCGGGGGCGGCTGTGCTGGTCATGGGGGAGGCTCCTTCGCCTGCGGTACGGCTTCGCCGGCGGTGCGGCGGCGGCCCGTTGGGTGGGCGGGCCGCTAAGACTTTCGCGCGCGGGCGTGACCCCGGTCACGTTTCCGTTCATAGAGTTCACGCTCCGGCCGGGGCGGGCTCCGGCGCCCGGCAGGGCACACTGGCTCCCATGGACCAGCACCCCGACCTCCCCAAACCCCGCCGGGCCCGCAGCCTGGCGGGGCAGCTGTTCGTGGTGCAGGTGGTGATCGTGGCCGCCGTGGTGGCCGGGGGAGCGCTGCTCGCCTACCTGTTCACGGCAGGCCGGGCCGAGGACGCCGCGCTCCGCCAGGTCACCGCCGTGGCCCGCTCGGTGGCCGACGCGCCGAACGTCCGGGAGGCCGCGCTGGCCCCGGCGCCCTCCGCCGCGCTCCAGCCGTACGCCGAGCAGGTCCGCCGGGACACCGGGGTGGACTTCGTCACCGTGATGGCCCCCGACGGCATCCGCTGGACCCACCGCGATCCGGAGCAGATCGGCAAGCGCTTCCTCGGCCACACCGAACAGGCGCTGGCCGGCCAGGTGTTCAGCGAGACCTACACCGGCACCCTCGGGCCGTCCGTCCGGGTGGTGGTCCCGGTGCAGGACGGCGGCCGGGTGGTCGGGCTGGTCAGTGCGGGCATCACCGTGCAGTCCATCAGCGCCCAACTGCGGGGTCCGTTCCTCGCATTGGGGGCGGTCGCGGGGGCGGCCGTGCTGCTCGGCGGCCTCGCCACCTATCTGGCCAACGCCCGGCTGCGTCGGCACACCCACGGCATGGGTGCGGCCGAGCTGAGCCACCTCTACGACTACCACCAGGCGACGCTGCACTCCGTCCGGGAGGGCCTGGTGCTGCTCGATCGGCACGGCCGGGTGGTGCTCTGCAACGACGCCGCCCGCGAACTCTTTGGCCTCACCGGCGGGTTGGACGGCGTCCCGGTCCGGTCGCTCGGCCTGCCGCCCTCGCTGGTACGGGCGCTCGGCGGGGCCGAGCCGGTCCGGGACGAGGTGCACCTGACCGAGGAGCGGGTGGTGGTGGTCAACACCTCGGCCGTCGGCCCCGGCCTGGGCACCGTGGTCACCCTCCGGGACCACACCGAACTCCAGTCGCTGTCAGGTGAGTTGGACTCGGTGCGGGGCTTCGCCGAGGCGCTCGGTGCGCAGGCCCACGAGGCCGCCAACCGGCTGCACGCGGTGGTCTCGCTGATCGAGCTCGGCCGCCACCGCGAGGCGGTGGAGTTCGCCACCGCCGAACTCGAACTCGCCCAGCAGCTCACCGACCGGGTGGTGGCCGCCGTCGGCGAACCGGTGCTGGCCGCCCTGCTGCTCGGCAAGACCGCCCAGGCCGCCGAGCGCGGCGTCGAGCTCACGCTCACCGAGGACAGCCGGATCGACGACGGCGTGCTGCCGCCCGGTCTCGCCCCGCGCGACCTGGTCACCGTGCTCGGCAACCTGGTCGACAACGCGGTGGACGCCGCGATCGAGAACGCCCCCGCCCGCGCCCCCGAAGTCGCCGTCACGGCACGGGTGGACGGCACCGAACTCCTGCTCCGGGTCGCCGACTCCGGCCCCGGCATCGACCCCTCGGCGGCCGGCGAGGTCTTCGACCGGGGCTGGACCACCAAGGCCTCCTCCGGCGGACGCGGCCTCGGCCTCGCCCTGGTCCGGCAGGCCGCCCGCCGCAACGGCGGCGCCGTCACCGTCGGCGGCTCCCCGGCGGACGGCGCCGTCCTGACGGTCCGTCTCCCGCTCCGGCGGGAGGCTGGCTGATGACCCCGCCACCCCTGCCGCACCGCACCCCGGCCGGTCCCCCCGTCCCCGACGAGGCCCCCGCATGACCATCTCCGTACTCGTCGTCGAGGACGACCCGGTCGCCGCCGACGCGCACACCCTCTACGTCTCCCGCACCCCGGGCTTCCGGTCCGCCGGGACGGCGCACAGCTGCGCGGAGGCGCTCCGCCTGCTGGACCGGGCCCGGAGCGAGGGCGTCCCCGCGGACCTGATCCTGCTCGACCTCCACCTGCCCGACGGCCACGGCCTCCAACTCCTGCGCACCCTCCGGGCGGGCGGCCACACCGCCGACGTGATCGCCGTCACCTCGGCCCGCGACCTCGCCATGGTCCGCTCCGCGGTCTCCGCCGGAGTGGTCCAGTACCTGCTCAAGCCCTTCGGCAGCGCCGCCCTGACGGACCGTCTGGACCGCTACGCCCGCTACCACGCCACCCTGGCCCGCACCGGTCAGGCCACCGGGCAGGACGAGGTCGACCAGGCCCTCGCCACCCTGCGCACTCCCGACCGCACCGCCCTCCCCAAGGGCCTCAGCGCCCCCACCCTGGACACCCTCGCCACCGTCCTGCGCACCGCCCCCGACGGCCTCACCGCCACGGCGGCGGCCACCGCCACCGGAGTCTCCCGGATCACCGCCCGCCGCTACCTCGAACACCTCGTCACCACCGGCCTCGCCGACCGCGAGCCCCGCTACGGCACGGTCGGCCGCCCCGAACTCCACTACCGCTGGCGCACCGGCCGTCCGTAGCGGGGCGGTCACACCTGGACGAGCAGGACCCGTGGGTCGCAGAGTTTCGCCATGTCGTCGACATCGCTGGTGAGCATGGTGACCGGACCGGCACAGGCCATCGCGGTGGCGGCGACCACCGCGTCGATGGCGTACTTGTGGCCGTGCAGACCCGCTGCGCGGAGTAGGCCCATGGCGTGCAGGGTCAGCTCCAGAGTCACCTCCTCGACCTGGATCCGGGAGATCAGGTAGTCCCAACGAGCCTTCGACTGCTTCGGATTGACGGCTTCGATCAGAGTGAGGGCGCTGGTGACGACCCGGATGTCACGTGCGACGGCGGACTTCAGGAAGCCCGCCACCTTCAGATCGTCGGAGGCGGCCAGCGCGAGCCCCTGACTGTCGAGGACCAGTGCGCCGGCGGTCAGCCGGCCAGGGGTTCGTCCGCCTGGCTTGCGAGCCACTCCGCGTACCTCCGCTCGGCCTCGTCGAAACTGCGGTTGGCCTCCTGGACGGACGTGTCGGGAACCGTTCCGTGGCGCTGCTCGTGCTCGTCCACCAGTTCCGCCAGTCGGTCACGCTCTATCTGGCGCTCGACCGCAGCGGTGACGTACGCGCTGAAAGCACCCTTGCCGACGCGGTTGCGGACGTCCTCCGCGACCTCCTCCGGCATCGAGACGCTGTACTTCTTGAACGGCGACTCAGACATGGCGCCAGGCTACCACCGTTGGTGTCACTCACTCTCCGCGCTTGACAGCGATCACCAGGTAACGGTCGTCGGTGTCGGTGTAGGAGTCCATCCGCCAGCCGTTGGCGGCCAGCAGGGGGCGGAGGTTGGGCTCGGCGCGGAGGTCGTCGGGGGTCAGGGCGCGCTGGTGGCGGGCGGCCAGGACGGCGCGGCCGATGGCGTGGAACAGGACCAGGCGCCCGCCGGGCCGGGCGGCCCGGGCGAGTTCGCGCAGGCCGGCGGCGGGGTCGGGGAGGTGGTTGACCAGGCCGGCCGCGAAGACCACGTCGGCGGTGGCGTCGGGGAGCGGGAGGCGCTGGCAGTCGGCCAGGACGACCCGGGCGGCGGGGGCGTGGGCGGCGGCCCGGCGGAGCATCTCGGGGGTGACGTCCACCCCGAGCACGGTGCCGGTGGGGCCGACGGCGGCCCTGAGCAGTGGGAGTGCGCGGCCGGTGCCGCAGCCCGCGTCGAGGACGAACGCGCCGTCCAGCGGGCCGAGTTCGGCGATGGCGGCAGCGTAACGGGGGCTGTCGTCGGGATACTTGGAGTCCCAGGTGTCCGCCCGTGCGGCGAAGAACTCGCGGATGCCGGGGATGCTCGCTTCGTGTGCCATGGCCAGCAGCCTAGGGCCCGGGGGCCGGGTGGGCTCCGGGGCACGGTGGGGACGGGATGGGCGCCTCCGCTCCGGGCGGTGCCGCGTCCGGAGCGGAGTGCCCGTCAAGTGCGTTCGGCCACCGCGAGGTAGTGGTCGTCCGTGTCGTGGTGGCTGACGGGGCGCCAGCCGGTGGCGGCGAGCAGGGGGCGCAGGACCGGCTCGGCCTGCGGGTCGGTGGCGGGGTCGCGGCCGTGGCGGGCGGCGAGGGCGGTGCGGGAGAGCGGGAGGTAGAGGGCGAGCCGGCCGCCGGGGCGGGTGACGCGGGCGAACTCCCGTAGGGCGGTGGCCGGTTCGGGGAGGTGGCCGAGGAGGCCGGCGGCGAGCAGCAGGTCGGCGGTGGCCTCCGGGAGGGGGAGCCGGGTGCAGTCCGCGACGGTCACCAGGGCTCCGGGGCGGGTGGCGGCCAGGGCCACCATCTCCGGGGTCAGGTCCATCCCGAGCACGGTCCCGCCCGGCCCGACGGCGGCCCGGAGCAGGGGCAGCGCACGGCCCGTCCCGCAGCCGATGTCCAGGGCGAACGCCCCGTCCAGCGGCCCGAGTCGGGCGATGGCCGCCGCGTAGCGTGGCGGGTCGGCGGCGAACTTCGCGTCCCAGCCCGCCGCCCGCTCGGCGAAGAAGGCCCGGACGGCCGCTCGGTCCTGTGGCATGCCGCCAGCCTACGAGCCGCCGCGCCGCCGGACGGGGAGCGGCCCGGAAAATCGCTCGCGGGTCGTGCGGCCCGGTGCGAGGGTGGCGGGTATGACCACCACAGGAACGCCCCCCGCCGGGCTGACGGTACGGCCCGCGACGCTCGGCGACGCCGGGGCGGTCACCGCGCTGCTGAACGCGATCGACGTGCTGGAGATCGGCCGGGAGGAGACCGAGCTGAACGAGGTCGAGGCCGACCTCAAGCATCCGGAGGTCGATCTGGAGAAGGACTCCTGGCTGCTCTTCGAGGGCGACCGGCTGATCGGCTACGGGCTGCTCTGGGACGACTCGGGCGCCGAGCGGATCGACATCGACCAGTACGTGCTGCCGGACCGGCCCGACGGTACGGAGTACCTGTTCGAGCTGATGGAGGCCCGCGCCGCCGAGCGGGCGGCGGGCAACGGCGCCGACCGGGCCGTGATCCACCTGCACCTCAACATCGAGCCCTGCGTCGACACCGACGCGATGCGGGCCCGGGGTTGGCGGACCGTCCGGCGCTACAACGTGATGGCCCGGGACCTGGTCGCCGCCGAGCACCCGATCCCCGAGCCGCCCACCGGGGTGGTCCTGCGCGACTGCACCGACGAGGCGGACCGCCGGACCGCGCACCGGCTGATCCAGGAGAGCTTCGCCGAGCACTTCGACTTCCAACCGCGTAGCTACGAGCAGTGGTTGAGTGACATCGACGGTGAGCGCGCGGACTGGTCGCTGGTCTGGATCGCCTCGCTGGACGGCGAGGACGTGGCTGCCATCCGCACCCGCAACGACCGCACCACGATGGGCTGGACGGCCAATCTCGGGGTGCTCGCCGCTGCCCGTGGCCGGGGCCTGGGCAGCTACCTGCTGCGGCACTTCTTCGCCCACTACGCGACCGTCATCGGCCGTGAGCGGGTCGGCCTCGGCGTCGACACCGACAACAGCTCGGGCGCGCTCGCACTCTACGAGCGGCACGGCATGGCGCTCGACTTCGCCGTCGACACCTGGGAGTTGACCCGCCCGGTCTGATCCCGGAGCCGGAGCCGGAGCCGGAGCCGGAGCTGGAGCCCCGCCCGGTCCGACCGGGCGGGGCTCAGTGCAGGGTGACCCGGAGCACCCGGTCGTCGCCGGGGCGGACCTCGCCCCGGCCGTCCGTGTTGCTGGTGGTGACCAGCAGCGATCCGTCCGGTTCGGCGAGGACGGTGCGCAGCCGGCCGTACGCACCGTCCAGGTAGGAGGCCGGGCTGCCGCCGTCGACCGGGACGCGCCAGAGGCGGTTGCCCCGGAGGGCGGCCAGCCAGATCGCGCCGTCGGCGTAGGCGATCCCGCTGGGAGAGGCGTCGGCCGGCTTCCACTGCGCCACCGGATCGGCGTAGCCCTCGCGTCCGGCCCGGCCCTCCACCACCGGCCAGCCGTAGTTGACGCCGGGGCGGACGAGGTTCAGCTCGTCCCAGGTGTTCTGGCCGAACTCGGCGGCCCAGAGCGCGCCGCGGGCGTCCCAGGCCAGGCCCTGGACGTTGCGGTGTCCGAGCGAGTAGACGGGCGAGCCGGGGAACGGATTGCCCGGGGCGGGGGCGCCCTCCGGCGTGAGCCGGAGGATCTTGCCGCCGAGCGAGGCCCGGTCCTGCGCCGCCTCGCGGCGTCCCGCGTCGCCCGTGCCGGCGTAGAGCATCCCGTCTGGGCCGAAGGCGATCCGGCCGCCGTTGTGGGTGGCGGCCTTCGGGATGCCGGTCAGCACGGTGGTCGCGGGGCCCGGACCGGTCGGCCCCGGGTCGAAGCGCAGGATCCGGTTGTCCGTGTCGGCGGTCAGGTACGCGTACAGCTGCCGTCCGTCGGGGGCCAGCGCCAGGCCCAGCAGCCCGCCTTCGCCGCCGGCCACCACCCCCGGCACCGTGCCGTACGCACTGCGCGCGCCGTCCGCGCCGATCCGGGTGAGCTGGCCGGTGTCCCGGGAGCCGGCCAGCAGGTCGCCGCCCGGCAGGCGGAGCAGCCCCCACGGGGAGTCGAGTCCCTCGGCCACCGTCCCGGCCACCCGGACGGTGGCGGTGGCGGTCGCCGAGGTGGTGCCGGAGGCGCTCGGCCCCGGGGTGGAGGAGGAACAGCCGACGGCCGACAGGGCGGCGGCCACTCCCGCGGCCACGGTCGGGATGGTGCGGTGCGCTCTCGTCCGGCTCATCCGGGACGCCTCCTCGGTGATCCCCTCCAGCACACCACAGCGCCTCGGCCGACGGAAGCCCGCTCCGGACCACCGCCGCGGACAGGGGGGCACGGGGCAGGGGCTCAGGTGACGACGGCCGGTCCGATGACGGTGCGGCCGACCCGTTCGGCCAGCCACTGGGCGCGTGCGAGGTCGGAGCCCCGGACGTGGACCAGGACCGTGTGGCCGACGGACCGGGAAGTGCCCTGCGGCGCCCCGGAGTTGGCGAGCAGCTCGACGCTGGAGTGGGCGCCCGCGTACCCGGGCAGGCGCAGCCGGGGGACGGGCGGCCAGCGGACCGGCCACCACTCCAGGGTGCCGGGGGTGTGGTCGAGGGCGGCCAGGAAGGCGTCCTCGACGGTGCCGAGCGGCGCCTCCTCCCGGAAGACCTCCACCGGCACCCCCGGCCACGGCCCGTCGTGCGGCACGGGTGTGGCGAACGGGTCCCGAACGGTCCGGGCGCCGGGCAGGGCGGTCAGCAGCCGCTGCCACCGGTCCGGGTCGGTGACCCGGGCCGCGCACCGGACGGTGGTCTCGGCCAGGCCGGCCAGGGCCAGCAGGTCGTGGGCGGTGGCGACGGCCTCGGCCAGGTCGGGGGTGTGGAGCACGGGGTACGCGCGTTCGGGTGCTGCCATGCTCCGCAGTCTGGTCGAGTGGGCCGCCCGGTGGTGGTGGATCACCGCCGCCCGGCCGGGTGACGCCGGGTCAGGGGGACGGTCGGCGGGCCGGGTCGGCGCGCGGGGGCAGCGCCGGCCCGGCCCGGACGTGTCGTCAGACCGCTCCGGCGACCGAGAGCAGGACGTCGACCAGGCGCTCCGCCGCGTCGGGACGGCCGAGGGCGCGGGCCCGGGCGGCCATCTCGGTGCGGCGCATCGGGTCGGCGAGCAGCGGGGAGATCAGCTGGTGCAGGGCCTCGGGGGTGGCCTCGCCGAGCAGCGCGGCGGCGGCGCCGGACTCCTGGAGGTGGCGGGCGTTGTGGGCCTGCTCGTTGCCGGCCGAGCTGGCCAGCGGGATGAAGACGGCGGCCTTGCCGAGGGCGGTGAGCTCGGCCAGGGTGCCGGCGCCGCTGCGCGAGACCACCACGTCGGCCAGTGCCAGCACGTCCGGGAGCTCGGGGCCGACGAAGCCGGTGAGGTGGTAGCGGCCGGCCAGGTGCGGCGGCAGGGTGGCGGCGTTGGCGGCCAGGCCCTCGACGTTGGCCGGGCCGCACTGGTGGAAGACGTTGGCGTACTGGAGCAGCCAGGGCAGCAGTTGGGCGATCAACCCGTTGATCTGGGCCGAGCCCTGGGCGCCGCCGGTGACGTAGACGGTCGGCAGGGAGCGGTCGAAGCCGTACAGGCCGACGGCCTGGATCGCCTTGTCGGGGTGGCCGGTGAGCACCTCGGGGCGGACCGGATTGCCCGTCACCACGGCGGTGGCGCGGGCGGATTCGGGCAGCAGGGCGACGGTGGACTCGGAGGAGACCGCGACCCGGGCGGCCACCTTGGCCAGCACCTTGTTGGCCAGCCCGAGCCGCACCGTCTGCTCGTGCACCACCAGCGGGCGGCCGCAGGCCTTCGCGGCGAGGCCGACCGGCACCGCCACGTAGCCGCCGGTGGCCAGCACCACGTCCGGCCGGTAGTCGGCGACGATCGAGCGGGCCTGGGCGGCGCCGAGCGGCACCCGGGCCATGTCCTTGACGTTGGCGGGGGAGAGCATCTTCAGCGGGTTCGAGGAGCGCCGCACCTTGCCGGTGGCCACGGTCTTGAACGGGATGCCCTCGGCCGGGGCGACCCGGGCCTCCAGGCCCTTGTCGGTGCCGACCCAGAGCACGTCCAGCGAGCCGCCGGAGCGGGCCAGCCGGGCCTGGAGGGTGCGGATCGCGGTCAGCGCCGGGTAGGTGTGGCCGCCGGTGCCGCCACCGGTGACGATGAGCCGGATCGCGCGCCCGGCGTTCGGTGCGTGGTGGTCGTACACGTTGGTGGCCCTCTGGTCGGGTGTCGGCGGCGTCCGGCGTGGTCCGGCGGATTCCGTGCTTTCCGTGGTGACGGGCGGTCAGGGGACCGGTGCCACCGCGGCGATCGTAACCCGAACGGATGATCCGGGACCGGGCGGCGCCGGGCGGATTCCCGGCTGCGGGCCGTGTCCCTTGCCGCGCCCGCTCGTTGACGGTGTGTCGGGCGCACTCGTTCAGGTGAACCTGAGGGGTGCGAGCGGGTCACTGACCAGCGGCTAGTAAAGTTAGGCTTACCTAACCTAAAGGGGAGCCCGCCTTGTCCCTCACCGCCGCCCCGTCGGCCGGCGCCGCCATCCTGCGCCGCCAGCGCGTCCGCGAATCGGCCGCCCGTACCTACGCCCGCTCCTTCCCGATCGTGCCGGTGCGGGCCAACGGGATGACGGTCGAGGGCGCCGACGGCCGCCGGTACCTGGACTGTCTCTCCGGCGCCGGCACCCTGGTGCTCGGCCACAACCACCCCGTGGTGCTGGCCGCGATCCGCCGCACCCTGGACAGCGGTGCCCCGCTCCACCTGCTCGACCTGGCCACGGCGGAGAAGGACGACTTCACCACCGCGCTGTTCGAGAGCCTCCCGCCCGGCCTGGCCTCCTCCTCCCGGGTGCACTTCTGCGGCCCGGCCGGGACGGACGCGGTCGAGGCCGCGCTCAAGCTGATGCAGACCGCGACCGGGCGGCGGGGCGCGCTCGCCTTCACGGGTGCCTACCACGGCATGACCGCCGGGGCGCTGGCCGTCACCGGCTCGGTGGAGGTCAAGGCCCCGCTGCCGAGCGGCGGCGAGGTGACCCGGCTGCCGTACCCGTACGCCTACCGCTGCCCGTTCGGCGAGGGCGCGCGGGGCGCGGAGCTGTCGGCGACGTACGCGGAGCGGCTGCTCGACGATCCGTCAGGCGGGGTGCTGCCCCCGGCCGCGATGATCCTGGAGGCGGTGCAGGGCGAGGGCGGCGTGGTGCCGGCCCCGGACGGCTGGCTGCGGGAGATGCGGCGGATCACGGCGGAGCGGGGCATCCCGCTGATCGTCGACGAGGTGCAGACCGGCGTCGGCCGGACCGGCGCCATGTGGGCGGTGGAGCACAGCGGCATCGTGCCGGACGCGATGGTGCTGTCCAAGGCGATCGGCGGCTCGCTGCCGCTCGCGGTGGTGGTCTACCGGGAGGATTACGACGGCTGGCTCCCCGGCGCCCACACCGGCACCTTCCGGGGGAACACGCTGGCGATGGCGGCCGGCGCCGCCACCCTCCGGTACGTCGCGGAGCGCGGGCTGGTGGAGCGCGCCGCGCTGCTCGGCGCGCGGATGACCGCACGGCTGGACGGCCTCAAGGGGCGGCTCCCGGTGATCGGGGACGTACGGGGCCGCGGCCTGATGATCGGCGTCGAGCTGGTCGACCCGACCGGCGAGCCCGACCGCTGCGGCGCGCACCCGGCCGACCCGGCGCTCGCCCGGCGGGTCCGCGAGGCGTGCCTGGAGCGCGGCCTGATCGTGGAGCTCGGCGGGCGGCACGACGCGGTGCTGCGGCTCCTGCCGCCGCTCACCATCACGGACGAGCAGGTCGAAGCGGTCCTGGAGCGCATCGCCGACGCGATCGAGGCGTCCGCGCGGTAGCGAACCGTGGCAGCGGCTCTTGGCGCTGGGCTCGTTCGCGGCGCGCCAGGGGCGCGAGGCCCTACTGAGGTGCGGCTCCGCCGTGTGGGCGCGGGGTGGGAAGGCAGCACGTGCGACTGGCTGACGGTGGGTCAGGTGCCGGTGAGCCGCCGTCCGGTACCGCGCCATTCTTAGCACCCCCGGGTGCTGCAACCGCAGCTCGTGCATCGCAACCGGACCTCGTGCGTCGGGGCCGTCAGGAATCACAGCGGTCCCCCCGAGGGTGCGGCCGGAGTCGGAGAGGAGCCCCCGTGCGGAGTGAGCTGCGGGATGCGGTGGAGCTGGTGCTGATCGGCCTGGAGGTCGGGTCGGCGCGGCGCGACGGACCGGTGCCCCGGGTGACGCCGGAGGCGTTGGCGGAGCAGGTGCGCGGCGTGCTGCGGCTCCAGGAGCAGGACGACGACGCACTGCTGCGCTTCACCGAGCTGCTCGCGTACGGCTCCGCCGATCCCGGGCATCCGGCGTGCGCAGCACACCTGCACTGCCCGCCGCACCCCGTCGCGGTCGCCGCCGACCTCGCGGTCTCCGCGCTCAACCCCTCCCTCGACTCCTGGGACCAGGCCCCGGCCGCCACCACGATGGAGACCGAGCTGCTGGCCGAGCTGGCCGCCCTGGTCGGCTTCGATCCGGCCGGTGCTGCCGGGGTGCTGACCACGGGCGGGACCGAGTCGAACCTGATGGGCCTCTTCCTGGCCCGTGACCGCGCCTTCGGCGCCCTCGGCGCCGAGGTGTCCCGCGACGGGCTGCCGCCGCAGCCGCAGGGGGTGGTGCTCGCCTCCGAGGCCGCCCACTTCTCGGTCCAGCGCGCCGCCGCCCTGCTGGGGCTGGGCGAGCGCGCGGTGCTGCCGGTGCCGGTGGACCGGAGCCTGCGGATGGACCCGGTGGCGCTGGCCGGACTCCTGAAGGAGACGGTGCGTCAGGGGCGGCTGCCGGTCGCGGTGGTGGCCACCGCCGGGGTGACGGACACCGGGGCGGTGGACCCGCTGCCGGCGGCGGCGGAGCTGGCGGCGGAGTACGGGGCCTGGCTGCACGTGGACGCGGCGTACGGTGGCGGGGCGCTGTTCTCGGAGCGACTGGCGCCGCTGCTGGCCGGGATCGAGCGGGCCGACTCGGTCTCCCTGGACTGGCACAAGTTCGGCTGGCAGCCGGCCGCCGCCGGGGTGTTCCTGACCCGGCGGGCGGCGGACTACGGGCCGCTGGAGCGCCGGGCGGTCTACCTCAATCCGGCGGACGACGACGAGGCCGGGTACCCGAGCCTGCTCGGGCGTTCGCTGCGCACCACCCGGCGGGCCGACGCGTTCAAGCTGCTGGTCACGCTGCGCACGCTCGGCCGGGCCGGGCTGGGCGCCCGGGTGGACGCCTGCCACGAACTGGCGCTGGCCACCGCCGAGTCGGTGCGGGCGGTGCCGGGGCTGGAGCTGCACGGCGAGCCGGTGCTGAGCACGGTGGTGTTCCGGTACCACCCGGAGAGCGGGGCCGGGCCGGAGGAGCTCGACCGGCTGAACGCGGAGCTCCGGCGGGAGCTGCTGCGGACCGGCCGGGCGGTGGTCGGCCGGACCGAGCTGCCGGGGGAGGGGCCGGGCCGGATCAGGCTGAAGCTGACCCTGCTGAACCCGGAGACCACGCCCGCCGACACGGCGGCGGTGCTGGCCGAGGTGGTGGCGACCGGAGGGCGTATCAGAACCGGTCAGCCCCGGCACGAGTGACATATGGTGAGGAAATAGGACACTCACAGCGATGGCAGGTGGTGGGCGGTGGCGAACCGAACCGTGCTGATCGAGACCTCCAAGGGCTCGGTCACCGTGGAGCTCTACCAGGACGAGGCGCCCGTCACGGCGGCGAACTTCGCCGACCTGGTGGGGCGGGGCTTCTACGACGGGCTCACCTTCCACCGGCACGAGCCGGGCTTCGTCATCCAGGGCGGTGACCCGAAGGGCAACGGCACCGGTGGGTTCACCGACCCGGAGACCGGCACCGAGCGCACCATCCCGCTGGAGGTGAAGCCCGCCCTGAAGCACGGCGAGGCCGGTGCGCTGGCGATGGCCCGCAGCCAGAACCCGAACAGCGCCTCCAGCCAGTTCTACATCACCCTCGGCCCGGCCCCCTTCCTGGACATGAACTACGCGGTCTTCGGCCGGGTGACGGCGGGGATGGACGTGGTCGAGCAGTTGCGGGCGGGTGACCGGGTGGTCAGCGCCACCCTCGGTGACTGACCGGGGAGTTGGTGGAAAGGACAGCCGGGGCCCCGCCCCGGCTGTCACAATTCGTAGCTAGGGACGAGCAGTTGACACCCCGTGGGTCCGGCCGGGGTGGCTCCGTGGACATACCTTCTCCGCTGCTGTCCAGCGGTTTTCGGCCGCACTCGGGCGGGTTCTCGCCAACGCCCGGTGCGCGCTTGCGGATCTGACGAAGCCGGGCGGTAACTTCTAGTAGCCGCCGCCACACCAGGAGCACACGGCTCCTCGGGACTTGCGGCGCGAGGGAGCAGCGAACCCGCCGTCATCCGGCGCGGCCACTCCCGTACCCGTTCCACGCACGACCCTTCCCCCGTACTCAGCCCTGCGACGCGGAGGCGCCTCGGCATGACCGAAACACTCCTGAGCACCAGCTCCAGCACCTTCCAGGCACTGCCGTTCTCCGACCGCTGCCACCGGGTCTGGCAGCGCGGCGACCACCTGCTGATCGGCGTCAGCCCGGGCAACAGCTACTTCAGTCAGCTACGGATCGCCCAACTCGTGCGCTGGGGACGGCAGTTCTTCGCCGCCGTGGACGTGGTGCACGCCGATCTGCACGTGGACGCCCAGTACGCCGTGCACGGCTACCCGGCCGAGCTGGCCCTGCGCCGGGCCGCCAAGGAGGTGAAGGCGACCAGGCGCCGGATCGAGCGCGGGGTCGCGCTGGCCGGCCGGGCCGGGGTCGGTGTGCACGCCCTGTCCGAGTTCACCGGCACGGCCGCCTACCGGCGGCTGCGCGGTGAGGTGGCGACCGGCCTGGCCGAGGACGCCGAACTCCGGGCCGCCACCGAGCTGATGGCGGCCGGTTTCCTGGCCTCCCGGCTGGCCGAGGGGGAGGCGCCGACGGCGGACCAACTGGCCGCCGGGATCGGCTACATCGCCGCCGAGCTGCCGTTCTTCCTGGACACCCCGAGCCTGCTCGGGGTGGAGAGCTCGGTCTCCTGCTACCACGTCGAGCTCCCGCTCACCCCCGTCCTGTTCGGCCGCGATCACGGCCTCCGGGCCGCGCCGGGCCAGGGCTACGCGGTGATCCGCCCCCGGGTCGCACCGCAACTCGCCAGCGCCGCCTGACCCTTGACCTTCCCCGAGGAGCCCGCACGATGACCACGCACGCGCAGTGCCCGTACGTCCCGACCGAATTCCCGCTCGACCGGCGCGGCGACGTGCCGCCCGAGGAGGTCGCCCTGCTGCGGGAGCGGGCGCCGATCGCCCCGGTGACCACGCTGACCGGCGATCCGGCCTGGCTGGTGAGCAGCCACGCCCTGGCCCGGCAGGTGCTGGAGGACGAGCGCTTCAGCCTCAAGGACACCGCCAACCCCGGGGTGCCGCGCCAGTACGCGCTGACCATCCCGCCCGAGGTGGTGAACAACATGGGGAACATCAACAGCGCCGGGCTGCGGGACGCCGTGATGAAGACCCTCTCCCCGCGTGCCGACCGGGAGTTGGCCGGCTGGCTGGAGCGCGAGGCGCACCGGCTGGTGGACCGGCTGGAGGAGCAGGGCGCCCCCGGTGAGCTGCGGGACGGCTTCACCGAGCCCTACTCGGCGGCCCTGCACTGCCGCCTGCTGGGCATCCCGGCGGACGACTGGCGGCAGCTGATGTCCGGGATCGACCTGGCCTTCCTGACCAGCCCGGAGCCGTTCGAGGGGGCGGCGGCCAACTGGTACCGCGATCTCGGCTACATGCTGGGGAAGCTGACGGCGGATCCGGCCCCGAAGGACGGGCTGCTCGGCCGGTTTGCCGCGCTGCGGGCCGAGCGGGCCGAGCTGGAGGAGGACGAGCTGCTGGCGACGGTGGCGCTCTCGCTGTTCGGTGCCGGGGCGGTGTCCACCTCGGCCTTCCTGCTGCACGCGGTCATCGCGCTGCTGAAGCGGCCGGAGCTGGCCGAGCGGCTGCGGCGGGACCCGGCGGTGATCGGCCGGGCGGTGGACGAGCTGCTCCGGTACAACCTGTCGATCGGTGACGCGCTGCCCCGGCTGGCGCTGGCGGACGTCCGGGTCGGGGACGTCCTGGTGCGGGCGGGCGAACTGGTGCTGGTGCTGATCGAGGGCGCCAACCACGATCCGGCAGTCTTCCCGGACCCGGCCCGGATCGACTTCGACCGGGAGGCCAACCCGCACCTCGCCTTCGGTGCGGGCCGGCACTTCTGCCCCGCCTCGGCGCTCGGGCGGATGCACGCGGAGGTCGCCCTGCGGGTGCTGGTGGAGCGGCTGCCCGGACTGCGGCCCGCCGTCCCGATCGAGCAGCTGGCCTGGCGGCCGGGCTTCATCAAGCGGCTGCCTGAGCGCCTGCCGGTGCTGTGGTGAGGCGGCTGACGATGCGGTGGTGCGCGTGGTGAGCGGGCGGCGCACCACGCGCGGCTGACCGGGTGTCAGCGCCGTCGGTCCGGTCGGCCTACCGGCTCGTCAGCACCGCGTGCACCTGCTCCCAGACGGCCGGATCGGCGGCGACCAGCAGACCGTCCGGCCCGCCCGGGGGCGTCGGGCGGTACGGGGAGCCGTCCAGGTGGGCGGAGACGCCACCGGCCTCGGTGACCAGCAGGGAGCCGGGGGAGTGGTCCCAGGGGAGGGTGCGCCAGTAGAGGATGAACTCGAGGTCGCCGACGGCGACCAACGGGTACTCGATGCCGGCCGACCCCAGACCGGTGGCGGTCGGGCCCAGGACGGTGGCGGCGGACCGGAGGCGGCGGTGCTCCGCAGGGTCGAGGAACCGGCTCTTCAGGAAGCCGCGCCACTTCTCGGACGGATCGGTGACCGGCGGGCGGCGCAGGGGTTGGCCGTTGCGCCAGGCACCGGAGCCGAGCTCGGCGGCGTAGGCCGTCCCGGTGACGGGCTGCCAGATCCAGGAGGCGACCGTCCGGCCGGAGCGGACCAGCGAGGCCATCACGGCGTAGTCGGGCCGGCCGCCCGCGAAGTTGGCGGTGCCGTCCACCGGGTCGACCAGCCAGGCGGCGGGCTCGTCGAGCAGCGCCCGGGCCAGCGCCGGATCGGCCGACACGGCCTCCTCACCGACCACCGGGACGGGGAGCAGCTCGCGCAGCCGCCGGGAGATGATCACCTCGGCCTCCCGGTCGGCGACGGTGACCACCTCGCCGGGGGCCTTCTCCATCACCTCGCCGTCCGCCAGTGCCCGGAACCGCGGCTCGACCGCCTCGGCCGACGCCTCGGCGAGGATCTCGGCCACCTTCTCCATCAGCACCTCTGTGCTCCCTTCACCCACCACCACTCTCCCATGCCACCACCCGCGCCGACCTGCCGGGACGGCCCGACGGACCGTCAGCGGGCCCGCCGGGGCCCGGGGCTTGACCCTGCCGCTGGCGGCAGGGTTCCAGGATGCGGGCATGAGCGAGAGCAGCAGCAGGACACGGACCGACACCGTCAGCACCGGCCCGGGCGGCACCGGTTGCGGTGGCGGGCCCCGGGTGGTGGTGGTCACCGGAGCCGGCACCGGCATCGGGCGGGCCACCGCGCGGGCGTTCGCCGAGGAGGGGGCCCGGGTGCTGGCGGTCGGCCGTCGGCCCGGCCCGCTGGCCGAGACCGCCGCCGACCGGCCCGGGATCGGCACGCTGGCCGTCGACCTGACGGCGGAGGACGGGCCCGGACGGATCGTCGCCACCGCGCTGGCGCGCTACGGCCGGCTGGACGTGCTGGTGAACAACGCCGGGATCGTGCAGGGCGGCCCGCTCGGCGGGCTGGGCCCGGAGCGGGTGCTGCCGCAACTGGCGGTCAACCTGGTCGCCCCGGTGCTGCTGGCCGAGGCGGCACTGCCGGCCCTGGAGGCGGCCGGTGGGGTGATCGTGAACGTCACCACGGCGGTCGGTGGCCGGGGCTGGGCCGGAGCCTCGGTCTACGCGGCCGGCAAGGCCGCCCTGGAGACCCTGACCCGCAGCTGGGCCGTCGAGCTGGCGCCGCGTGGGGTCCGGGTGGTGGCGGTCGCCCCGGGGGCGGTGGACACCCCGATCGGCGAGCACCAGGGCCTGAGCCTCGAGCAGCGGGCCCGGGTCCGGGCCTGGCAGCTGGCCCGGACCCCGATGGGCCGGATCGGCCGGCCGGAGGAGGTCGCCTGGGCGATCACCCGGCTGGCCGGTCCGGGGGCCTCCTTCGTGACGGGGGTGGTGCTGCCGGTGGACGGCGGCGCGGTGGTCGCGTGACAGCATGGTGGCCGGAGGTGGGGCCGGTGCGGATCGGTGAGTTGGCGGCCGAGGCTGGGACCACGGCGCGGGCGCTGCGCCACTACGAGCAGGCCGGTCTGATCCGATCGGAGCGTGCCGCGAACGGGTACCGCAGCTACCACCCGACGGCGGCCGTCCGGGTCCGGAACATCCGGCTCCTGCTGGACGCCGGGCTCACCCTGGACGATGTCGGGGTCTTCCTCGACTGTCTGGACGGTGACCTCGCTGCGGCACCGCCGTCTCCGAAGGGGCTGGCCGTGGCCCGTGCCCGGCTCGCCGTCCTGGAGGACCGGATCACCCGTCAGACAGCCCTGCGGGACCGGCTGCTGGCGGCCCTGGCCTCGGCGGGGGCGACCGGCGGCGAGGGTGCGGGCGCTGTGGCTGCACCGGAGGGCTGATCCCGAGCCGGGGACCGGCCGAGGGGGCCGCGGCGTGCGGGGCCGCTGCGACGGCCGGTCAGTCCAGGTAGTGGAAGCCGGGGTGCGGGTGCATCAGGAACTCGTGGTGGGAGATGTTCCACGCGTAGGCACCCGCCATCGCGAAGACCAGCCGGTCGCCGGCCCGCAGGACCTCGACCGGCTGCCGGGCGGCGAGCACGTCCTTCGGGGTGCAGAGCTGGCCGGCCACGGTGACCAGGCCGGTGGTGGTGGCGGGGCGCGGCCAGGGGTGCGGCCAGTGCTCGACCGGCAGGACGGCGAAGGGCTGGTCGTGACCCCGGGTCGCGGGGGTGCGGAGGTGGTGGGTGCCGCCCCGGACCACGGCGAAGTCCTCGCCGTGGCTCTGCTTCACGTCCAGCACCTCGGTGGCGTAGTACCCGCAGTAGGAGGTCAGCGCGCGGCCCGGCTCGATCCGCAGCGTGAGGCCGGGGTGACGGTCCAGCAGCTCGGCCAGGCCCTTGCCGAAGGCGGTCCAGTCGAAGCGGGCGTCGGGGTCGGCGTAGTCGACCGCCATGCCGCCGCCGACGTTGACCTCGTGCAGGGGGAAGCCGTGCTCCGCCGCCAGGGCCGCCGACCACTCCACCACCCGCTCGGCCAGGGCGAGTTGGGCCTCGGCGTCCAGCCCGCTGGCCAGGTGTGCGTGCACCCCGCGCAGCCGTAGCCGCCCGGAACCGGGCTCCGCCAGCAGCCGGACGCAGCGCTCAACCACCGCCGGGTCCAGCCCGAAGGGGGTGGGCCGGCCGCCCATGGCCAGCTTGACGCCGTCCAGCGAGCCGTCGGTGACCGGCAGGTTCACCCGCAGCAGCACGTCCACGGGCCCGTCCGCCGACGCGCCCGTCGAGCCCGTCGCCCCTGCTGCGCCGTCCGGCTCCGTCGGGTCTCCCGAGCCGTCCGAGTCTCCGGAGCCCTCCGGGCCCGTCGGGCCGACCGCGCCCTCCCGCTCGGCCGCACTCCTCGGACCCGCCGGACTCCTCGGACCCGCCGGGCGTGCCGGGTCCGCCGAGGTCATCGAGGCGAGCAGGCGCAGCTCGTGCTCGCTCTCCACGTGCCACCGCCGCACCCCCGACGCCAGCACGGCGGCCATCTCGGCCGGGGTCTTGCCGGGCCCGCCGAAGGCCAGCGGGTGGCCCGGCACGGCGGCCCGGAGGTGCGCCGCCTCGCCGCCGGAGGAGACCTCGTAGCCGTCCACCGCCCCGGCCAGCGCGGCCAGCACCGGCGCGTCGGGGTTGGCCTTGGCGGCGTAGTACAGCTCCACCCGCTCGGGCAGCGCGGCCCGGACGGCGGCGGCGTGGGCCCGCAGGGCGGCCAGGTCGTGGACGTAGGCCGGGAGTTGCTCGGCCGTCAGGGCGGCGACCAGTCGGCGGACGGCGGGGGTCATCGGCAGCTCCGGCTCAGTGCGGGGGCGTGGGCGGGCCCGCCCAGCGGCGAGGGCAGCGGGACGTAACCGGCCTCGCGGTCGGCCTTGCGGGCCCAGCGGGTCAGCAGGTTGGCCTTGGCGGGCAGCGGCACCCCGGCGAGCAGGGCGGCGAGCCTCGGCGGGCAGCCGTGGGTGTCGGCGTAGTCGCCCAGCACGGTGCGGAGTTCGGCCCAGAAGGCGGACTCCAGGGCGGGGTGCAGATCGGCCAGCGCGGAGACGAACTCGGCCAGGTGGTTGACCACCAGGCAGTAGACCACCCGGTCCCAGCCGTGCCGGGCGTCGTAGGTCATCGGCCCGGCTACCTCGGGCGGCAGGGCGGCGAGCAGGGCGGCGTTCCGCTCGGGGAGCAGCTTGGTGCCCTCCAGGTCGCGGAAGAGCACCTGGGCCGGTCGGCCGGCCCGGTCCACGCCGATCAGCACGTTCTGCAGGTGCGGCTCCAGCACCACACCGTGCTCGAAGTAGGCGGTGAGCACCGGGGGCACCACCAGCCGCAGGTAGGCGCCCCACCAGTCGAGCGCCCCGGCCGGCCCGGAGTCGCCGAGCAGCGAGCCGAGTTGGGCCGAGCTGGTCGGGTACTCGTCGGCCACGGCGGCGGCCAGCAGGGCGGTGACGCCCGGTCGCAGGTGGCGCTCCAGCCCCTCCCGGACGATCAGGCCGAAGCCCTCGTGCAGCGAGAGGTCCGGGGCGCCGCCGGGGCCGGGCAGGGCGAGGGTGCGGAAGGCGGGCTCGCGCAGCACCGCCGCGTCGGGGTACTGCCGGGCCAGGGCGGCGAGCGGCTCGGCCAGCAGCCGGGTCAGGGTGACGGCGCCGGTCAGCTCGTAGGCGGCGTTCTTGCGCAGGCAGTTGGTGATCCGCACGTTCAGGCTGAACTTGAGGAAGGCGCCCGCGCCGTGCAGGGTGCGGACGGAGGCGGTGGCGGTGAAGTCGGTGCCGCGCTCACCGAGGTCGAGCACCTCACCGCGAGCCAGGGCGGCGGTCAACCCGGGGTGGTCGTGCAGGAGTTCGTACTGCCAGGGGTGGACGGGCAGCAGGACGTGGCCGTCCGGCACCTCGCCGAGCGAGTCCAGCAGCGCGAGCGCACCCGGGTCCGCGCTGTCCTGGGCGACGTACTCGCGGCGCACCGCGAGGTGGCGCAGCCGGAAGGCGGCCCGCGCCTCGGGGGCGTAGTCGTCCCAGCGGCCCCGCTCGGCGTAGCGGGACTTGGGGGAGGGGTGGAAGCGGTGGCCGAAGAGCAGGGCCTGCTCGGACTCCAGGTAGCGGTCCGGGCCGGGGGCCGGCCGGCGGTCCAGGCCGTGGGCGACGCCGGCCCGGCTGGAGGCCAGCTGCCCGAGGAACTCCTCGTTCCGCACGCCGGTCCGCAGGGTGAGCTCGGCCTGGACGTGCTCGGCCAGCTCGCGCCAGCCCAACTCCCGCTCCTGGTCCGTGCCTTCCTCGATCACCGGGCCGGTGAAGCGGTGCGCTCCGGTGAGCGAGGCCCGGCGCAGCGCGACCCGCAGGGTGACGCCCCGGCGGGGTAGCCGCAGGCGCAGGGAGCCGTCGGTGACGGCGCTGGTCCGCTCCGGGCCGGAGACCTCGCGGAGCAGGCAGTTGAGCAGGGTGTGCGCCACCGCCTCGTCGGCGCGCGGGAGTCGGGTGGGCGCGGCCGGGGTGCGGGGCCGGGCGTACGGGTGGCCGGGGCGGGCGGGTGCGGGCATCAGCGGCTCCTGCGCAGGTAATTGGGGCCGGTGGTGTAGTGCTTGTTGATGTCGGCGGCACCCGAGCGATCCTTGCCCAGCAGGGAGCCCGCCGTCACCATCGCCTTCACCGGCAGCCGTTCGGCGTCCAGCACGGCGGCCCGCAGCCGCTCCCCGGCCGGCCCGAGGCGGTCTGCCGCGCGCTCCAGCCCGTCCCGCAGCAGCCCCAGGGTGTCGGCGAGCGGCGCCCGGCCGTGCTCGGCCAGGCCGAAGGCGAGGGCGGCGGTGCACAGGTGGACGGTGATGGTGGTGAACAGGTCGCCGACCGGCCCGTCGTCCTCGGTGCAGGTCCGCGGGTCGGTGAAGGCCGCCGCCAGTGGGGCGAGTGCACCGAGCCGGCCGGTGTGCACGCGGGGGCCGTCGTTGTCCTTGAGCAGCAGTCGCAGGCGGGTCGTGCCGTCGACGGTGTCCAGCACCAGCGAGGTGTTCTGCTGGTGCGATTCGAGCGCGATGCCGGCCGCGTACAGGGTGGTCTGCCAGTCGATCAGCAGCTCCAGCAGGGCGCGGTACAGCGCGAGCACCGAGCCGCCGAAGAAGCGCTCGGCGAGCCGGTCCACCACCAGCACCGGCCCTGCGGTCCCGTCCGGCGGCGGGCCGCCGGGTGCCTCGGCCAGCAGGGCGGCCAGCGGCACCGTCACGGCCCGCTCCAGGCTGGCCGGGTACTGCCGGAGCAGGACCGCCAGCAGTTCGTGGTCGGTGTGGGCGTAGCGCTGCTCGTCGGCGTGCAGGATCCGGCCCGTGAAGCGCGGCTCGCGAGCCGTGGCGGCCTCGACCAGCCGCTGGCCGGCCGCGCCGTCCGCCAGCACGCCGGGCTTGATGGTGCGGCGGTTGCGCAGGCCCAGGGTGGCGGTGGCCAGAGGCAGTTTGAGGTGCCATCCGGGGTGCTCGGTCAGGGCCACGGTGCGCATCGACAGGGTGGGCACCACGGTCAGGTACCGGAGCCCGGCGAGCACCGTGCCGTCCGGCGCGGCGGCCAGGGCCGCGTCGGCGCTCAACGGGTGGACGGGCAGGGTCAGATGGGTGCCGGTCAGCTCGGGCAGGCCGAGCCGGGCCGGGGTCGGCCACCAGCCCGGGCGCTCCCCGAGGGTGTCGGCGGTCGGTGCCCCGGTCGGCAGGGCCAGCCAGCGCAGCTCGAAGGCGGGGTGGAACTCCGGTGCGTAGCGGCGCAGTTCGTCGTCGGTCAGGCCGGACCGGCCGCGCGCGGTCGGGTAGACCGGGTGGTCCAGGAAGGCGGCCAGGGTGTCGAAGGCGAGCGAGGCGCCCAGGCCGGTCCAGCGCGCCGGGTCCGGGCCGTGCTGCCGGGCCAGCCGGTCGAGCACCTCCCCGTGCACGCGCTCGTGCAGCTCCATGGTCGCCAGGGTCTGGCGGGCCTCCTCGGCGAAGTCCCGGTAGCCGCCCCGGTCCGGTGGCTCGGCCAGCTCGGCGAGATGGGCCAGGATGCCGTCCAGCGAGGTCAGTTCGCGCCCGCCGGCCAGCAGCAGCGGCAGCCGGGCGGTCCACTCGCTCTGGAAGCCGTCCGGCCGGACCGGGAGCTCCAGCCGCCCGGGCCCGGTGCCGGTGACCAGCCAGGGGCCGTCCACCCGCTGCTCACGGGTGCTCCCGGTGCGCAGGCCCAGCACGTCCTCGCGCAGCAGCGCGCCGAGCACCCGCAGGGTCAACCGGTCGGCGGGGGTGGCCCGTTCGCGGAGCGCGCTCATCCGGTGATCTCCCAGCGGTGGGCGGCCAGGAAGTCGTCCACCGCCCGGTCCACCGACCGCTGGTCCGGCCCGACGGCCCGCACCAGGCCGAGGTAATCCCGGTTGGTGCCGGACAGCGGCCGGCTCTCCCCGAGCTCCCGGGCCGGCTGGTAGGACAGGGTGACGCCGTCCCGCTCGCCCCGGTACGGGCCGGGGGCGGCGGTGAGGGTGCCGGCCCGGTCGGCGATCACCGCCTGGTTCCGGGCCCGGCGGTCGGTGCGGGCGCCCAGCTCGGCCGGCAACGGGACGCCGAGGTGCGCGTTCAGCACGTGCTCGAAGAACGGGATCTCCAGCAGCTCGGCCAGCATCAGGTCACAGGTGTCGCCGATCGCCCGGTAGTTGACCTCCACCAGCCGGACCCGGCCGTCGGCCTGGAGGACGAACTCGGTGTGGCAGGCGCCCAGGCCGACCCCGAGCGCGTCCAGCTGGGCGAGCACCTGGGCGGTGACCGCCTCCGGGTGGGCCGGGAGGTAGACCAGCGCCTCCTCGACGAACTGCGGCGGCGGGGAGAGCCGGGTGTGGAATCCGCCCAGCACGTGCCGGACGGTGCCGTCGCCGAGCGTCTCCAGGGTGTGCAGCTCGCCGGCCAGGTACTCCTCGACCACCAGCGCCGCGTCCGGCCGCCGGGTGCGGATGTCCGCCACGGCGGCGGCCAGCGCGTCGGCGTCCTCGGCCAGCACCACGTCCTCGCTGGCCACGCCCTCGCGCGGCTTGACCACGCAGGGGAACGGCGGGGCGAGGGCGGCCGGGGGCAGGCCCGGGGGCAGCTCGGCGGCGTGCACGTGGTCGAGCCCGGCAGCCGCCAGGTGGCGGCGCAGCTCGGCCTTGTTCTTGGTGCGGAGGGCGGCCCTCCAGTCCTTGGCCGGCAGGCCGAAGTACCCGGCGGCCAGCGCGGTCTGCTCCTGGAGGTGGTCGCTGTTGCTGAACACCGCGTCGGGGCGCGGGAGCCGCGAGATCAGCGCGATCACCTCGCGGTGGTCCCGGACGGCGCACTCCAGCACCTCGGGGGCGTGCTCCGATCCGGCGTAGGCGCGGCGGTGCGGCTCGGCGTGGTCGGTGAGCACGGTGACCGTCAGCCCGAGTCTCGCCGCCGCGGGCAGGAAGCCCTGGGTGACGGAGTCGGTCGGGTTGAGCGCGAGCAGGTACAGCCGCATGGTCGGGGTCCTCTCCGAGGTGCGGGGCCGAACGGGTGAAGCCGGAAGGTGCGGGCCGCAGCGTATCCCGGGGGGAGCCGGTCGGAGTCGGTCATGTCGGAGCTGACGATTCTTCAATTCGCTGCCAGGTCTGTAAGGTGAGGCTTACCTTAGTCGATCTAGGGAGTGCGGATGCTCCAGGCGGCACCTCAAGTACCCTCCGCCACCGAACCTTTGGCCGGAACCCTGCGGACCCTGACCGGGCTGTGCCCCGGGCTCAGGCTGCACCCGGTCGAACCGGGTGCGGTCGGCGGCCCCGGGCCGGGCCCGGGCGGCGGATGGGTGCCGTACGCCCAACTCGCCGACCGGGTCGAGGACCTGATCGCCGGTGAGGCGACCAGGATCGCCGAGCAGTTCGGCGTGGTGCCCCGCTCCCACGTGGCCGCCTCGCGCTTCCTGCACCACTACCTCTGGTCGGCCTGCCTGCTGCTCAGCGGCCCCTGGTACCTGGCCGGGCGGATCCCGGAGATCGACCCCGCCGGGCTCTGGACCGCCCCCGCCACCGGTGACCTGGCCTTCCGCCCGGGCGGCTGGGCCGACGGCGGCCCGGCCGAGCTGCGCGCGGCGGTGGCCGGCCACGTCACCCCGGTCCTGGAGGCCTTCGGGCCGCACCTCAAGCGCGGGCCGCGCGCCCTCTGGGGGATGGTGACGGACGACCTGGCCTCCGGCATCTGGTACCTCGGCCGCCAGCTCGGCCAGGAGGAGCAGGCGGTCCGCACCGCCGAGGCCGTGCTGCCCGGCGCCACCGCGCCCTTCCCCGGCGGAGCCGACTTCCGCCGCCTGCCCGGCACCGAGGGCCGCACCCACCTGACCCGCACCCGGCTCGGCTGCTGCCTCTACTACGCGGTCGACCCGCCCGCCGCCTGCCTCACCTGCCCGCGCACCTCCGACGCCGAACGCGTCGCCCGACTCGAGGTCTGACGCCCCGGCAGCTGACAGAGAGCCGACGGCCCGCTGTCCGGTCCGCCTCCGGTCTCCGTACCGTGGAGGAGCGGCGCACGAAGCCCACCGGCTCCGGCTCCCGCCACTTCCTGAGGGCGGCGGGAGCCGGCACCGCCGGTGGGCCACCGCACCGGTGCGGGCGCGCCTGACGGTCGATCAGGATCCAGCCTCAGCCTGCCAGTCGTCACCCCGTTGCGGCCCCGCTCAGACCGTCACCTCGGCTCCCGTCCCCGCCACGGCCGGGCGGTAGCGCGCGGCGGTGGCGGTCAGCGCGGTGAGCAGCAGGGTGGCCAGCGCGAAGGAGACCGTCAGGGCGAACGGGGCGGTGGGCCCGTGGAGGTCGGCCAGCCGTCCGGCGGCCAGGGTGCCGGCCGCCTGGGCCAGCGTGATGGAGCTGACCAGGGCGGCCATCGCCTCGCCCAGGCGGGGGAGCGGCACGGTCCGTTCGACCAGGCCGAACATCGTGATCATCTGCGGTGCGACGGCCAACCCCAGCCCGCCGACCGCGAGCGCCAGGCCGGTCACGGTGGAGACCAGCAGCAGCGGCAGGGCCGCCGCCAGCAGCAGCGCGGCCGAGACCCGCAGCCGCAGCGGCAGGTCCCAGCGGGTGGGCAGCGCGGCCGTGACCACTCCGGCCACCGCGCTGGTGCCGCCCATCAGCCCGTAGACCAGCCCGGCCGCGCCGGGGTGGCCGAAGGCCTCGGCCGAGGCGGTGACCCCGACCTGCACCGAGCCGAAGCAGGCCCCGAGCAGCGCCATGCCGGCCAGCAGCAGCGCGTACGGGGTGCTCAGCAGCCGCCCGGGGGAGCGCCGCCCGGCCGTGCTGCCGGGGGCGGCGGTGGGGTGCAGGGCGAAGAGGGTGCCGCAGACCGCGACCAGGGCGGCGGCCAGCAGCAGCCCGGCGGCCGGGTCGGACAGGGTGGCGAGCAGGCCGATCACGGCCGGGCCGGCGGTGAAGCTGATCTCGTCCACGGTGCCGTCCAGGGAGAGCGTGGCCGAGGTCAACTCCCGGTCCCCGCCCGCCAGTCGGACCCAGCGGCTGCGGGAGAGCGGGCCGATCAGCGGCACCGAGAGACCGATCAGGGTGGCGGCGGCGAGCTGGAGGGCGAACGGGGCGGCCAGCCGGGAGCCGAGCACCAGGGCCAGGATCGCCAGCGCGTTCGCGGCGGCGGTCACCAGGCCGATCCGGCGCTGCCCGTGACGGTCCGCCAGCCGGCCGGTCAGCGGGCCGCCGGCCGCCTGGCCGAGGGCCAGCACGCCGGTCGCGGCCGAGCCGCGCCAGACGCTGCCGGTGTCGTGGGTGACCAGCAGCAGCGCGCCGATCGGGCACATGGCGTTCGGCAGCCGGCCGAGCGCCGACCAGAGCAGCACCCGCCCGCCGGTCAGTCGTGCGGCGGTCGCGAACGTGGAGAAGGCACCGGCCATCCCAGCCCCCCGGGAATCCGGGCCGGTCTCGGGGCGCCCGCCTCCCGTCCACCGGCCCCAAGGAGTGGACGTCCTGCGGGTGCGTGACCCGACCCTAGGGCGGCCGGGTGGTGCGGAGGAACAGTGGGATCACCCAAGCAGGACGCCCCCTGACGGACCGTGTCAGGGGGCGTCCTACGAACCGGGCGGGGTCGCGACCCCTCACGATCCGCCCGGCGTGGCGGCGAACTTAGGTAAGCCTAAGTTGGGGTGGGCGGGCGGCGCAAGCCACCTCGCCGAGGTCTCAGGATTCGAGCAGTGCGCGGTACTCCGCCGCCACCCGCCGGTCCATCGCCAGACCGAACTGCGCGTCCGCCACCGAGCGGGCCAGCGGTCGCAGTCGCCGCACCTGCTCGGCCAGCCGGGCCGCCTCACCCGGCGTCAGCTCCTCCGCGCGCTCCAGCGCGCCCAGCAGCTGATCGCGGATCAGGGTGGTGAACGCCTCCGCCATCGCGTCCGCGTACTCCTGCGCCTTCCGACTGGCGGCCAGCACCGCGGCCAGCGGCACGCCCTCGGCGACCAGCTCCCGGGTGGCGTCCATCAGCCGGCGGCTGACGTGGGTGATGCCGTCCTCCTCGACCGTGACGTAGCCCTGGGCGATCGACTCGGCGGTGGTGTCCTCGGTCAGCTGGGTGCCGAAGGACTGCTCCAGCTCGGCCCAGCTCAGGTGCACCGGGGTCTCGTCCGACCAGGGCGCGGTGATCGCGTCGCGCAGCCCGATCAGATCGGCCACGTCCTGGCCGCTCTCCCCGGCCCCGATCAACTCGGCGATCCCGCCCAGGGTGTGGCCGCGCTCCAGCAGTTCGCCGATCACCCGCAGCCGCTCCACGTGCCGCTGCCCGTACCAGGCGATCCGGCCCTCCCGGCGGGGCGGCTGGAGCAGCTTGCGCTCCCGGTAGAAGCGCAGCGTGCGGGTGGTGATCCCGGCCGCCTCGGCCAGCTCCTCGACCCGGTACTCGCGCTGTTCGCGCCGCTGCTCGATCTCCACGGCGCCCAGCATAGGCGCCTCCGGGGTCGCCGGAGCCAGGGAAAACCCGTGCTGTCCGCCTTCTTCCACTGAGTGTCAGCAAGGGCTACCCTGCCAATCGTGCCAGCAATCACTGGCGCGGTTCTAATGGACCGGACGAGCCCGCCCCACACCGCGCTCCCACCCCCTCAGGAGGCCGACGCATGGCAGCCAGCCCCAAGCGCACCCAGAAGGACCCCGCTCCGGCGACCCCGCACGTGCGGGTCGCCGTGGTCGGCTCCGGCTTCGGCGGTCTCGGCGCCGGCGTCCGGCTGCGCCGGGCCGGGATCACCGACTTCGTGATCCTGGAGCGGGCCGCCTCGGTCGGCGGCACCTGGCGGGACAACAGCTACCCCGGCTGCGCCTGCGACGTGCCCTCGCACCTCTACTCCTTCTCCTTCGCGCCCAACCCCGAGTGGCCGCGCAGCTTCTCCTTCCAGCCCGACATCCGGGCCTACCTGGAGAAGGTCACCGACACCTTCGGCCTCCGCCCGCACCTGCGCTTCAACGCCGAGGTCACCGAGCTGCGCTGGGAGCAGGAGCAGAACCGCTGGCGGGTCACCACCACGGCCGGCAGCTGGACCGCCGACGCCGTGGTCTCGGCGGCCGGCCCGCTGGCCGACCCGCAGATCCCCGACCTGCCGGGCCTCAAGGACTTCACCGGCAAGGTCTTCCACTCCTCCCGCTGGGACCACGACTTCGACCTGACCGGCAAGCGGGTCGCGGTGGTCGGCACCGGTGCCTCGGCCGCCCAGATCATCCCGGCCATCCAGCCGCAGGTCGGCAAGCTGACGGTCTTCCAGCGCACCCCCGCCTGGGTACTGCCGCGCAACGACCGGGAGATCTCCGGCGCCGAGAAGTGGCTGCACGCGGCCCTGCCGCCCACCGGCAAGCTCCGCCGGGGCGTGCTGTTCGCGCTGCGCGAGCTCCAGGTGGACGCCTTCGTCCGCCGCCCCGGCGCGCTCAAGCTGGTCCAGCAGCTGGCCGTGCACAACATCCACAAGGGCGTCCAGGACCCGGCACTCCGGGCCAGGCTGACCCCGGACTACCGGATCGGCTGCAAGCGCATCCTGCTCAGCAACACCTACTACCCGGCGCTCGCCGCGCCCAACACCGAGGTGGTCGCCGCCGGCCTGCGCGAGCTGCGCGGCTCCACCCTGGTGGCCTCCGACGGCAGCGAGCACGAGGTGGATGCGGTGGTCTTCGGCACCGGCTTCCACGTCACCGACATGCCCATCGCCCAGCGGGTGTTCGGCGTGGACGGGGTCAGCCTGGCCGAGGAGTGGAAGGACGGCATGGAGGCGCTGCGCGGCTCCACGGTGCGCGGCTTCCCGAACCTGTTCTTCGTCGTCGGGCCCAACACCGGCCTGGGCAACAGCTCGATGATCCTCATGATCGAGTCCCAACTGAACTACCTGATCGATGCGTTGACCACCCTGGACGCGATCGGCGGCGGCGCCCTGCAGCCCACCGCCCGGGCCCAGCGGCAGTGGAACCTCGAACTCCAGCACAAGATGGACCGCACCGTCTGGTCCACCGGCGGCTGCACCAGCTGGTACCTGGACGGCAACGGCAAGAACACCGTGCTCTGGCCCGGCTCCACCAGCTCCTTCCGCCGCGCCACCCGCCGGATCGACCTGGCCGAGTACGAGGTGATCCGGCGCAGCCCCGCCGCCGTGACGACCGCTCAGGAGGCCCTCGCATGACCGCCCTTCCGCCCGACTGCGCGCTGCCCGCCCCGGACGAGGAGTACCGGATCCGCTCGGCCGACGGCCACTGGATCCACGCCGCCGCCTTCGGCCCCGAGGACGCCCCGCTGGTGGTGCTGGCCCACGGCTGGACCTGCTCCACCCTGTTCTGGGCCCCCGTCGTCCACCGGCTCGCCGCCGACCACCGGGTGGTGGCCTACGACCAGCGCGGCCACGGCCGCAGCGACGTCCCGGCCACACCCGCCGGGTACTCCACCACCAAGCTCGCCGACGACCTGGAGGCGGTGCTGCTGCGGGTCATCCCCGAGGGGCGGCAGGCCGTGGTGGCCGGGCACAGCATGGGCGGCATGACCGTGATGGCCGCCGCCGAGCGCGGCGAGGTGGCCGCCCGGACGGCCGCCAACCTGCTGGTCTCCACCGGCCCCGGCGACCTGCTGGCCGAGCTGAACGTGCTGCCGGCCCGCCT
Source organism: Kitasatospora sp. NPDC096147 (assembly GCF_044763225.1). Taxonomy (NCBI): domain Bacteria; kingdom Bacillati; phylum Actinomycetota; class Actinomycetes; order Kitasatosporales; family Streptomycetaceae; genus Kitasatospora; species Kitasatospora sp. NPDC096147. Next base: position 272,508 of record NZ_JBIWFX010000004.1, read on the forward strand.
CCCGCGCCCGCTGCGGCGCTTCCTCGGCAAGCAGCTGCTCCAGTCCCGGATGCCGCTCGGCCGTGCCAACCCGGTCAGCCGGGCCGCCCTCAAGTACGCCACCATGGGCCCCGACACCCCCGCCGACCGGGTCGCGGCCAACGCCGAGGTGGTGCACGCCTGCCCGACCGGCGTCCGGTACCGCTGGTCCCGGGTGCTCGGTACGCTCGACCTGTACGCGCAGGTCGCCAAGCTGGCCGCCCCCACCGCCGTCCTGGTCGGCACCCACGACCGGCTCACCCCGCCGGTCCACTCGCGGCGGCTGCTCTCCGCGCTCCCCGCGCCGGCCGGGCTGGTCGAGCTCCCCCGGATCGGCCACATGGCCCCGGTCGAGCGCCCCGCCGAGGTGGCCGGCGAGATCCGCCGGCTGGCCGCCGCCCACCTGCCCGCCACTCCCGCCCCCCTCCGGAAGGCCGCCTCATGAGCCCCCAGCTGAACGGTCAGGTCGTCGTGGTCACCGGAGCCGCCCGGGGCGTCGGCGCCCTGACGGCCCGTAAGCTCGCCGAGCGCGGCGCCCGCCCCGCCCTGGTCGGCCTGGAGCCCGCCGAGCTCAAGGCCGCCGCCGCCCTGTGCGGCCCCTCCGCGACCTGGCACGAGGCCGACGTCACCGACCTCGCGGCGCTGGAGGCGGTGGCCGCCGAGATCCAGGCCCACCACGGCCGGATCGACGCCGTGATGGCCAACGCCGGCATCGCCATCGGCGGCCCGCTGGTCGACTCCGACCCGCGCACCTTCGACCGGGTCATCGAGGTCAACCTGCTGGGCAGCGTGGCCACCGCCCGGGCCTTCCTGCCGGCCCTCACCGAGAGCCGGGGCTACCTGCTCCAGATCGCCTCGCTGGCCGCGATGACCCCCGCCCCGCTGATGGCCGCCTACTGCGCCTCCAAGGCCGGCGTCGAGGCCTTCGCCCACTCGCTCCGCGCCGAGGTCGCCCACCAGGGCGTCAAGGTCGGTGTGGGGTACCTGAGTTGGACCGACACCGACATGGTGCGCGGCGCCGACCAGGACGACGTGCTGCGCCAGATGCGGGCCCGCCTGCCCTGGCCCGCCAACAAGACCTACCCCCTGCCGCCCGCGGTGGACCGCATCGTCGACGGCATCGCCCGCCGCTCCGCCCACGTCTACGCCCAGCCCTGGCTGCGCGCCATGCAGCCGCTGCGCTGGACCCTTCCCACCCTGATCGCCGCCGTCGGCTCCCGCGACGTCGCCAAGCTCGCCCCCCAGCTCAAGGCCACCGCCGCCACCCGCCTGCGGCCGGTCGGCGCCGGGGGCGAGGCGGACTCCACCCGCAAGGTGCTCTGACCGACCGTCCCCCGCCGCCGGGGGGGGGGGGGGGGGGGGCGTGGGGGGGGGGGGGGGCCGAGGAGGGAGGTTGGGTGGCGGAGGGGGTAGCCTCGGCGGGGGCGGCCACGGCCTCGCTACGGGG
>NZ_JBIWFX010000004.1:273981-285784 GCF_044763225.1 Kitasatospora sp. NPDC096147
GGGGGGGGGGGGGGGGGGGGGGGGGGGGGCGCCCCCCCCCGGGGGGGGGGCCCCCCCCCCCCCCCGGCCGGGGGGGGCCCCCCCCCGGGGGGGGCCCCCCCCCGGGCGCGTCGGACGGTCAGGCGTAGGGGATGAGGGCCTCGGTCATGAGGGTGAAGCCGAACGGAGCCGGGATCGGTAGCGGCGTCCCGAAGTCGACGGTGGTGCGCAGGTGGTAGCGACCCGACGCGAGGCCGGAGAGGAGGGTGACCTGCTTGTCCCGCGGGTCCACGATCAGGTAGGTCGGGATCCCCATCGACGGGTAGTCGCGGACCTTGCCGTGCCAGTCGTTCTCGGGATTGGTCGGTGAGACCACCTCGACCACCAGGGCGGCGTAGTGCGCGGGCGTCTCGGTGCCGAAGCCGTGCTCGGCGTCGAGTGAGAGGTAGGTGAGATCGGGATTGCGGAGCTTGGCGGTCTCGGGAGAGGAGAGGTCGGTGTTCTCCGACGGGATCAGGTCATCCGGGCAGTGCGCGTCGAACTGACGTCGCACCACCAGCAGGTTCCGCTGGTGGATGATGGTGGGCGCCGCCATCATGATGATCTCGTCACCGGAGATCTCGATCTTGTAGCCGGCCGGCATGGCGGCCTGCGCCTGACGGGCGTCCTCGAGCAGCCTGCGGTGACGGTCGTACGGCTGCTCTGCCTGCGTCATGTCCTCTGCCTTTCAGCTGCCGGGGCCGCTGCCCATTCTGCCGGGTCGTCGGAGCGGTCGGCTCAGACCGGCGGTGAGGTGAGCAGCCGGGCCAGGGCGAGGGTGCCGGCCACCACGGTGACGGCGGCGGTCCGTTCGTGGTCGCGGAAGGCCCGGGAGGGGTCGGGGCTGACGGGCTCGGCGTCGCGCGGGGTGAGGCCGCTCGGGTGCTGGGCGGCGCAGAGCCGCTCCCAGGGCTCCGGGCCGCAGACCGGTGCACCCGTGCAGGAGTCGGCCGCGAGCAGGGTGGCGACCAGGTCCCACTGGCCGGTCTCCAGCCAGACGTCCACCCAGACCGGGAGCCAGGCGCGGAGGTAGCCGCGCAGCCGCTCCGGCAGGTCGTCCGGCCGGGCGCCCCAGTCGGTGAGGTGGAAGACGGACTGGCCGAGCCGGTACCCGGCCGACCAGTCGACCGTCCAGGGCTCGGGGGTGCCGCCCAGCAGGGTGGCGGCGGCCAGTGCGGCCCAGTCCGGCGGACGGTGGACCAGCCCGGTGATCCGGCGGGCGTTGGCCACCGCGAGGCGGTGGTGGGGGAGCAGTTCGACCGCCTCGGCCGCCCGCAGCGCGGCCAGCGAGCGCAGCAGCCCGTCCAACTCCCGGTGCCGGTAGCCGGAGCGGGCGAAGGGCGCGTACGCCTCCAGGGGATCGGTCGCCTGCGGGAAGCGCAACTGCCGCTCGTAGAGCAGGTTCCCGCCCTGGAGTTGGTGCCAGCAGAACTCCAGGGTCTCCCCGGCCGCCGCGAGGTCCCGCTGCCCGGCGACGCCGTCCCGCAGCACCAGTGAGGCCGCCAGGGCGGATTCGCCGATCGGGGGGTAGGCGGTGTCCGGTGCGGCCGGGTCGACGGTGGCGTCCGGCGGGACGGCGCCGTGGCCGAGCCGGTGGGCCCGGTGGAGCCAGTGCAGAGCGCGGGAGGAGAGCTGGTGGGCGGTCCGCAGGAGACGGGTGCTCAACTCCGCCTCCCGGACAACAGGTGGGTGACGATGGTGAGTTGGAGCTCGCTGCGACGGCTCCCGTCGCCGGTGAGGCGCAACCGGTCGAGCAGCGGCGGCAGTTCGAGGGTGGCCGGCCAGGCGGCGGGGTCCAGTCGGACCAGCCAGGCGGACCAGCGGAGCAGGCGCAGCGCGGTGCGGTGATCCCCGCGCAGTACCGCCCGGACGGTGCCCCGGGCGAGCGCGAGCGGCTCGCGGCGGACGGCGCGGTGCACCGGCCCGTCCAGGCCGGGCAGCGCGAGCGGTGCCAGCAGGGCGAGTTGGGCCGACCAGTGCTGCCAGGAGTGTGGGTCCGGGGTGCGGTCCGGCTGCGGCACCGGATGGCCCGCGAGCAGTCCGCAGACGTGGTCGAGCCAGGCGGTGGTGAGCGGATCGGCGGCGGGCGGGAAGACCGTGAGGGCGCTGGCGAGTGCGGCGGCGGTCCGGCGGTCCGGTGCGGTGCCGGCCAGGAGTTGCGGTGCGAACAGGTCCGGGCCGAGCAGTCGCAGCGCCGCCAACTCGGGGGTGTCGGTGGGGTGGGCGGTCGTGACGACGGGGCGGGCGGTGCCGTTCAGGCTCTCCAGCAGGCGGGTGGCGAGGCGTTCGGCGGCATCGGTGTACCGGTCCCGCAGGACGGCTCCGGTGGGTGGCAAGGGTGGCTCCCGAGGACGTGAGGCCGGGTGCGCGTGCTGATGCCGGGCGCGCGAGGGTGGTGCATGGCGACGCCCGGGGTGCGCGGGTGGGTGGTGGTGCCCGCACGCAAAGGGTGGTCGACGGTGATGCCGGGGGCGTGGGGAACTGCGCGGGGTGGAAGGGCAACACCTGCCACCGAACCACTGTCGGCAAGGTGCAGGTGCTGCCCTTCCACCCCGCGCAGTTCCCCACGCCCTGCGGAGCGCACCGGCCAGGTGGGTTGCGGCCTGCATTCCGGGGTGCCCCCGGCTCCGGTGGGACGACGGAGCCGGGGGACGGGTCAGCCGCGTTCCTCGGGAGGGCGGGCCGCGGGGCGTTCCGCCGGCGTCCTCGGGGTGAGGAGCAGGGCGCCGACCGCTTCGGGACGGTGGGCCGGTGCGGCGGTGAGCGTCGTCTCGCCCTCGGCCAGCAGGGCGGCCAGCACGGCACGGGCGGCCGGGCCGGCGGTCGGTCTTATCCCGGTGCGGATCTGAGTGGGCATCAGATGTCTCCTGGTGTCGGGTGCGGCGTCCACGTTGACGCCGCACCCGACAACGCTATGAGCACGAATCGACCGGAATGCCCGGGGCGCGCCGGACGCACCGTCAGATCGGCGGCGACGCGCCGGTGCACGGGTGATTACCGCCCGGTACGGTCGGTGCATGACGACTGTTCTCATCACCGGCGCGACCGCCGGCATCGGCGCGGCCTTCGCGACCCGGCTGGCCAAGGACGGGCGGGACCTGGTGCTGGTCGCCCGCGACGTCGCGCGGCTGTCGGACGCGGCGGCCGGGCTGACCAAGAGGTACGGGGTCGAGGTCGAGGTGCTGCCCGCCGACCTGGCCACCGACGAGGGCATCAGTGCCGTCGAGGACCGGCTGCGGGCGACCGTGAAGCCGGTGGACATCCTGATCAACAACGCCGGCTTCGGGAACCGGGGCTCCTACCTGACGGTGCCGCTGGACCAGGAGCTCGACATGCTCAAGGTGCACGTCGAGGCGATCCTGCGGACCACCTCGGCGGCGATCCCGGGCATGCGCGAGCGCGGCTTCGGCGCGATCGTGAACGTCGCCTCGGTGGCGGCCTTCCTGCCGCGCGGCACGTACGGGGCGACCAAGGCGTGGGTGGTCTCGTTCACCCAGGGCATCGCCCGGGACCTGGGCGGCACCGGGGTGCGGATGATGGCGCTGGCGCCGGGCTTCACCCGGACCGAGTTCCACCAGCGGGCCGGGATGGGCACCAAGAACGTGCCGGGCTGGGGCTGGCTCTCGGCGGAGCGGGTGGTGGACGACGCACTGGCCGACCTGGCGCGCGGGCGTTCGCTCTCGGTGCCGGGCAAGCGGTACAAGGCCGTGGTGGCGCTGGCTCGGGTGCTGCCGAGCGGTGGCCTGGGCGGGCTCTCCTCCAAGGCCGCCCGGACCTACCGCACGGACTGAGACCGCGGGTCCTGACGCTGGATCAGGACCGGAACTCATTATTAGCGTGCCTAACTATGAGCTATGCTCGGTACGTGGGCAGGACTTCCCCTGCCCGCGTACCCGGCTCATGGAGGACGCCTGTGCGGCCCGACCCGTCAGTTGACTGGACCCCACCCGAACGCGAGAAGGACGAACCCCGCCCCCCGGCGCAGTGGCGCCGCATCCTCTCCCTCTTCCGCCCCTACCGCTGGCGCCTGCTGCTGGTCGGCAGCCTGGTGGCGGCCTCCGCCCTGGTCTCGGTGGTGACGCCGTTCCTGCTCCGGGCGGTGCTGGACACCGCGATCCCCGAGGGGCGGACCGGGCTGCTCAGCCTGCTGGCGCTCGGCATGATCGCCACCGCCGTGGTCGGCTCGGTCTTCGGGGTGCTGCAGACGCTGATCTCCACCACCGTCGGCCAGCACGTGATGCACGACCTGCGCACCGCCGTCTACCGGCACCTCCAGCGGATGTCGCTGGCCTTCTACACCCGCACCCGCACCGGCGAGGTGCAGTCCCGGATCGCCAACGACATCGGCGGGATGCAGTCCACCGTCACCTCCACCGCCACCTCGCTGGTCTCCAACCTGACCGGGGTGGTGGCCACCGTGGTCGCCATGGTGGCGCTGGACTGGCGGCTGACCGTGGTCTCGCTGCTGCTGCTCCCGCTGTTCGTCTGGATCAGCCGCCGGGTCGGCAACGAGCGCAAGAAGATCACCACCCAGCGGCAGAAGCAGCTGGCCGCGATGAGCTCGGCCGTCCAGGAGTCGCTGTCCGTCAGCGGCATCCTGCTGGGCCGCACCATGGGGCGCTCCGACTCGCTCTCCGCCGACTTCGACCGGCAGTCCGGCGAGCTGGCCGAGCTGGAGGTGCGCACCTCGATGGCCGGGCGCTGGCGGATGGCCACCATCGGGATCGTGATGGCCGCGATGCCTGCCCTGATCTACTGGGCTGCCGGGCTGTCGGTGGCGGGCGGCGCGCCGTTCGTCTCGATCGGCACCCTGGTCGCCTTCGTCTCGCTCCAGCAGGGACTGCTGCGCCCGACCGTCAGCCTGCTCTCCACCGGTGTGCAGGTGCAGACCTCGCTGGCGCTGTTCCACCGGATCTTCGAGTACCTGGACCTCCCGGTGGAGATCGCCGAACCGGCCGAGCCGGTCCGCCCGGCCGTCGTCCGGGGCGACGTGGTCTTCGAGGGCGTGGAGTTCCGCTACCACCCCGAGCAGGAGCGGCCCACCCTGACCGGCATCGACCTCAAGATCCCGGCCGGCGGCTCCCTGGCCGTGGTCGGCGAGACCGGCTCGGGCAAGACCACGCTGAGCTACCTGGTGCCCCGGCTCTACGACGTGACGGCGGGTCGGGTGACGCTGGACGGCACCGACGTGCGCGAGCTGGGCTTCGACACGCTGGCCGGTGCGGTCGGGGTGGTCTCCCAGGAGACCTACCTGTTCCACGCCTCGGTGGCGGACAACCTGCGCTTCGCCAAGCCGGACGCCACCGACGAGGAGCTGGAGCAGGCCGCCCGGGCGGCCCAGATCCACCAACTGATCGCCGCCCTGCCGCAGGGGTACGACACGGTGGTGGGCGAGCGGGGCTACCGCTTCTCCGGCGGCGAGAAGCAGCGGCTGGCGATCGCCCGCACGGTGCTGCGCAATCCGCCGGTGCTGATCCTGGACGAGGCCACCAGCGCGCTGGACAACCAGACCGAACGGGCCGTCCAGCAGGCGGTGGACGCCCTCTCCGAGGGCCGCACCACCATCACCATCGCGCACCGGCTCTCCACCGTCCGCCGGGCCGACCAGATCGCCGTGCTGGACGGCGGCCGGGTGGCGGAGCTGGGCACGCACGAGGAACTGCTCGCGCTGGACGGACGGTACGCGGCGCTGCTGCGCCGGGAGCTGCCGGCCGACGCTGACGACGCGGCCGACCCGGCCGGGGTGGCGGAGGAGACGGAGCGTCAGGCCGCCATCGGGCGCTCGTTGTAGACCTCGGCCAGCTCCTGGCCGGAGAGCTCGTGGATCGCCGCCATCACCCGGTCGGTGACCTCGCGGCGGGCCCGGGCCGAGCGGGCCTGGCCGTGCAGCTCGTCGAAGTGCAGCGGCTCGCCGAAGCGGACGGTGACCTTCTTCAGGCGCGGAAAGCGCTTACCGACCGGCAGGATCTGCTCCGGACCCTCCAGGGCCACCGGCACCACCGGCACCCCGGCGGTCAGCGCCAGCCAGGCCACCCCGGTCTTGCCCCGGTAGAGCCGCCCGTCCAGCGAGCGGGTGCCCTCGGGGTAGATGCCGAACGCCTTGCCGTCGTTCAGGATCTCCAGCGCCGACTCCAGCGAGGCCTGCGCGGAGCGGTACTCGCCGCGCTCGACCGGCACCGCGTTGATCGCGGTGAAGAAGGCCCTGGAGAGCGCGCCCTTGAAGCCGGTGCCGGTGAAGTACTCGGCCTTGGCGAGGAAGAACACCTGGCGCGGCGCGGCCAGCGGGATCACCACGCTGTCCACGAACGAGAGGTGGTTGCTGGCCAGGATCACGCCACCACCGCGCGGCACGTTCTCCAAGCCCTCGATGACGGGGCGGTAGACCACCCTCGCCAGGGGCTTGAGCACGAGCTTGGTGATGAGGTTGATCATCGGGTCTCCCTGGCCGGCTGGTCGTCGCGCTAAGTTCCTGCCCGGTAACTTCGAGCGGGACCAGTCCGCAGGTTACGTCATCGCCCCCGCCGTCCGTCCACTGCTCCGCTCGGTGGGACGGTGCGATCCACGTCACTCCGGAGTCACTCCGGAGGGTCCGGAACGCCCGCCTCCGGCGCGCTCCCTGACGGACCGTCCCCCGCGCCTCCCGCATCCGTGTACATCCGCAGCGTCTCGGCCGCCGCCCCGGCCAGCAGCCGGCGGGCCTCCGGCGGGGCCAGCACCTCCACGTCGGTGCCGAACGGCAGCAGCGTCCTGACCTCGGCCGGTGCCCCGAAGCCGAACTCCACCAGCAGGTGTGACGGACCGTCCGGCACCGGCGGGGCGAGCACCGAGGAGGAGTGGATCCGCAGCACCAGGTCCAGCCGCTGCCGGTGCACCCGGGCCGTCACCCGCACCTCGTCCCGCTGCCGCTCCACCTGCGCCCGCAGCCCGGCCCACACCCCGGCCAGCCCCAGCCCGGGCCGCCGCCGCACCGGCTCCCCGGTGCTCGCCGCGCGCACCACCCGGTCGGCCCGGAACAGCCGGGGCACGCCGTCCAGGTCCGCCACCAGGTACCAGACGCCCGCCTTGCTCACCAGGCCGTACGGATCGACGGTGTAGGTGCTCGGCCCGTCCGATCCGCTGCCCGTCCGGCCGTGCCGGTAGGTGAGGGCGAGGCGGTGGTCACCGAACACCGCGCGCTGGAGCTCGTCCAGCTCGGTCTGGCCGGGAGCGGCCGGGCCCTTCGCCCAGCGGTGCGGATCGACCAGGATCCGCTCGCTGGTCCGCTCCGCCTCCGGCCGGTGCGGCGCCGGCAGCGCGGCCATCACCTTGCGCAGCGCCGAGCCGATCGCCCCGCCGAGGCCGAGCGCGTCGTGGGTGCCGTCGGTCGCCAGCACGAACAGCGCCCGGGCCTCGTCCGCGGTCAGCCCCGTGACGTCCGTCCGGTAGCCGGGCAGCAGCCGGATCCCGCCGGTGCGGCCCCGCTCGGCGAAGACCGGCACGCCGGCGGCGGACAGTGCCTCCACGTCCCGGTAGACGGTGCGGACGGAGACCTCCAGTCGCTCGGCCAGTTCGGAGGCCGGCACCAGACCCCGGGTCTGGAGCAGCAACATGATCGACAGCAGGCGGTCGGCTCGCACCGGCCCAGCCTAAAACCTGACAGAGGGTGTCCGGTATCGGGGGCAGAGTGCTCCGCGTCGGCCCGACGGGCCGTCAGGACCACCGTTCGGAGACAGCAGAGAGAGGTCGTGCCACCCGTGGACACCACCGCCTTCGACCCCCGCCCCGACTACCTGCGCGCCCTCGACCAACTGGCGGAGTTGCTGCTCCGGGTGACCCCCGGGCAGCTGGACCGCCCGACCCCGTGCGACGCGTACGACCTCCGGGCACTGCTCGGCCACACCGTGGGCGGCGTCCACCGGATCGCCTACGTCGGCGAGGGCGGCCGGAGCCTGGACGTCGTGGCGGCGGTGGGTGAGGTCGGGGACGCCGAGTGGGCCGAGGCGCTCGGCCGGGCCCGGGCGCGTGCCGTCGCCGCCTGGGCCGACGACGCCAAGCTCGACCTCCCCGCCGCCGTCCCGTGGGGCACCCTCCCGGGCCGCTTCGCCCTCGGCGGCTACCTGATGGAGGCCGTCACCCACACCTGGGACATCGCGCAGGTGGTCGCCCCCGACACCGCCTTCGACGAGGACCTGGCCCGGGGTGCGCTCGCCGTCGCCCGTCAGACCCTGCCGGCCGAGACCCGCGACGCCACCGTGCCGTTCGGCCCCGTCCGCCCGGCCCCGGCCGACGCGGGCCCGACGGCGCAGCTCGCCGCCTGGCTCGGCCGCGAGGTGCACTGAGCCCCCGGAGAGCGGGAGACCCCGGGGGTGGGAGCGCACCACCTCCGGGCGCGGGGCTGCGGCGCGCCTACTTACCGAGCGCCCGGCGCAGCTTGTCGCCGTGGCGGAGCTGGTTGTAGGCGACGCGCGAGTCGCGGGCGGCCAGCCGGTACTGGATGCCCCGGACGCCGCCGGGGAAGCGGTAGCCGGCCGGACGGTGGCGGGCGAAGTGGGTGGCGATCCGGGTGAAGAAGTCGGCCCGGAGCTCGGCGGGGACCAGGCCGGGGGCGTCGTACAGGTTGAGGGCCTGACGGACCGTCCGGTCGAAGACCAGGCGGCGCAGCGCGGGGCCGGGGTCGTTGCCGGGTCGGTCCAGGGTGGCGAAGATCGCGTCGTACTGGGCGAAGGCGTCGGCGTGCTTGGGGGAGGACGTGGCGGTGATCGCGCCGGGGCGTCCGCGCCGGTAGTTGTAGCAGGAGCGGTCGAGGTAGCGCAGCCGCCCGGTGAGCAGCGCCGGGTAGGTGACCGAGATGTCCTCGTAGAAGCCCCGGCCGAACTCCACGCCCAGGCCGAGCAGGAAGTCCCGCCGGAAGACCTTGTTCCACACCGACATCACGCTCTGGAACAGCGCGGGGTGGTCGGCGGCCCGGCAGCCGGCCTCCAGTGGGGAGCCGCGCAGCACGTGGCCCCAGGGGTTGGGCTCGGTTCCGCCGTCGGGGTAGACGTGGACGAAGTCGGTGAGCAGCACGTCCACCGGGTGCTCCGCGGCGGTCTCCTTGCGCAGCTCGGCGAGGAGCGCGTCCAGGGTGCCCTCCGGCACCCAGTCGTCGCTGTCGACGAACCACACGTACTGCCCGGTGACCTCGGCCATCCCGGCGATCCGGGCGCCGCCGAGCCCCTGGTTCTCCGTCAGGTGGAGCACCGTGAACCGGGGGTCGCCCGCCGCGTGGGCGTCCAGCAGGGCGCCGCAGCCGTCGGGGGAGAGGTCGTCCACCGCGATCACCTCGACCTCGCCGTCCGGCGGGCCGGCCAGCGAGGCCAGGCACTGGGGGAGGAAGCGCTCCACGCCGTGGACGGGCAGCACGATGCTGAGGAGGGGGCTCACGCTGGATCACTCCGTGGGGATGCCGGACGGGGGGATCGCCGGGCCGAGGGGCGGCCGACCGGGTCTGGCGCCACTCTACTGTCCGCCCGAGCCGGCCCGGAAAAGGCGACCGCCGGTGCCCGCGCCGTGCGAGCGCGGGCACCGGCGGTCCGGTGTTGGCGGTTCGGCCGACCCTCAACGGCCGACCGCCGTTCCCGTCCACCAGGACCGAGCCGGGCCGCCGCAGCGTCGAGACGGCCGGACAGTGGCTCACCTGGTGTCGGAAGTTCTGGTGTTCAGCAGTCGAACTCATTCGACCGATGCTGACCCGCCTTTCGGCGTCGATAGAGATATTGCTTGTAGGTTTCGACCGCGTCAATCCCCTGAATGTGTTCACTTCCTGAATCTTGTGCGACTGGTTGTCGTGAGCCTGGCGAACTCCTATATTGACGCCAAGTCTCACAAGGAGAGTCCGATGGTCAGCCCGGTCCTCAAGGCGCTGATGGTGGCGCCGCTGGCGCTCGGCGCCGGGTACCTCTTCCTGCTGCTCACCCTCTTCCCGGGCTCCACGGGCGAGCTGTTCGCCTGGCGGATGTCCCCGGTCTCGGCCGCGCTGCTCGGCGCCGGCTACGGCGGCAGCTGCGCCATGTACCTGCTCGCGCTGCGGGCCCGTCGCTGGGTGGACGTCCGGGTCGCGGTCGCGGCCGGGGCGCTGTTCATGCCGCTGGCGGGGCTGGCCACCCTGCTCGGCCGGGCGTCGCTCCAGCTGACCGGCGGGCCGCTGCTCGGGGTGCTGGCCGCCTGGGGGTGGGCGGCCGTGCACGCGGGGGCGCCGCTGGTCGGGCTGGTCGCGCTGCTCGCCCAGTGGCGGACGGGCGGCGAGCTGCCGGCCCGGCCGCCCCGGCTGCCCTGGTGGGTGGCGGGGCCGGTGGCCGGTCACGGCTTCGGGCTCACCGCGCTCGGCCTGCTGCTGTACGCGGCCCCGGGTCTGGCGGTCCGTCACTGGCCTTGGGTCGCAGGTCAGTTGGAGGTGCGGATGCTCGGTGCCTGGTGTCTGGTCTTCGGCGCTGCCCTGCTGCTGACCTGGGCGGAGGCCGAACTCCGCCGGGTGCGCAACGGCATGGCGGCCCTGCTGGTGACGGGTGGATTCGGCCTGGTCGGCCTGGTTCGCGAGGCGGGGCAGGTGAGTTGGGGCGAGACCGGGGCCTGGGCGGTGGTGCTGGTGCTCTGCGCGCTGCTGGGGCTGGGTCTGTCCGGACTGGGGGTCGGCTGGATGCTCGACCCCGCCCCGCCGCGCACCCCGCCCGCCCCGGTCGATGCGCACTCGTGATCGACTCCGTCCGGATCTGGTGCGGCGTCAGTTCGCTTCGCACGATACGGTGGCGGATACACCAGGACGGTTGCGCGGACTCCGGTACTCGCGGATAGTCTTCGACTCACGGCCCTGGCGCCTCGTAGGGGTGGGAAACTGATGGAACACATGCAAGTGCGGCCCCGGCCCCGGGTGCCGGCGATCCAGTGCGGTGTCGGCTCGACCGGCCGCCGCCTCGATCGCCATCTCTCGGTGCTCGGAGCTCCGGCGATCTCAGCGGTGGACACCGCCGAGGCGCTCGGCCTGATAAGGGAGCTGACGCCCCGTGGTGTCACGCCCCCGGCGGCCGTCACGCGCCGGAGCACGCGGGTGCTGCTGCTCGCGCCGCTGCGGCGGCTCAAGCGGAGCCTGTTCGGCAGCAGGGGCTGACCGCCCCCGCCCCGGACGACCCGGCCGACCTGACGGTCCGCCGGGTCCCTTGCATGCCCGGACGCACGAGCGAACGGCCTCGCGGAGCCGGGCGCGGCCGGGAGCTGCAAGGATGAGGGCATGTCCGACAGCTTCTCCACCCTGACCTTCGACGTCACCACGGGCAGCCGCGAGACCGCCCTCGACATCACCGACCGCTGCGCCGCCTTCCTGGAGTCCGTCGCCCCCGGCCGGGACGGCCTGCTCAACGTCTTCGTGCCGCACGCCACCGCCGGGATCGCGGTGATCGAGACCGGGGCCGGCAGCGACCAGGACCTGCTCGCCCACCTGCGCGACCTGCTGCCCGCCGACGACCGGTGGCGCCACCGCCACGGCAGCCCCGGCCACGGCCGGGACCACGTGCTGCCCGGGCTGGTCGCCCCGCACGCCACCCTGCCGGTGATCGGTGGCCAACTCGCCCTCGGCGTCTGGCAGTCGGTGGTGCTGGTGGACACCAACGTCGACAACCCCCGGCGGACCGTCCGGCTCTCCTTCCTGGGCTGAGCAGCGTCGGGGGCGGGGGGGGGGCCCCCCCCCGGCGGCGCCCCCCCCCCCCCCCCCCCCACCCCCCCCCCACCCCCCCCCCCCCCCCCCCCCCCCCCCCCCCCCCCCCCCCCCCCACGT
>NZ_JBIWFX010000004.1:285790-596695 GCF_044763225.1 Kitasatospora sp. NPDC096147
GGGGCTGCGGCCGGTGGGTGGGGCGGGGGCCCCCCACGGGCCACACCCCCGGGGGCCCCGGCCGGCTCCCGGGCGGGGGGGGGGCGGGGGGGGGGCGGGGCGCGCCCCCGCCGCGGTGCCGCGCCCGGCCGACCGCCAACTGACAGGCCACGAACCGGCAGGCCACGTACCAGCGCCGGCCGTGCATCCGCACCGGCTGCGAACTGACGGAGTGCGGACGGATCGAGGACCCTCACCCGTGCTGCCGGGCGTCGTATCGTGGGCGGTATGAGCGAGGACGAAGCACGCATCCGGGAAGCCGTCGCGCAGTGCGAGGTGCCGCCGAGGGTGGACGCCCTGGTGGCGCTGACCCCGGCCACCGGGGACGGGCCGCGCGCGGACTGCGTCCAGTGCGGCGAGCCCACGGAGTACCCTGCGGACCACCCCGGGCTGACGCTCTGTCCGGTCTGCGCCTGGCAGGAGGCCCAGCGGGTGGCCTGCTCGGGCTGATGAGCCGCGGCAGGCCACCCGGCAGGCCACCCGGCGGCCCGCCGGGCTCAGTGCGCCGTCGGGCGGAGGCGTTCGAGCTCGTCCGCGCGGCGGTGGTCCTTCGGGCGGCCGATCGCCCGCCGCATCCGGATCAGGTCGTCCAGTGCCACGTAGCGGACCGCTAGCCCGTCCTGGCCTCCGTCCCGGCCTCCGTCCGGGCCGCTTCCCCGGCTCCCGTGCGGTGCCCGGTCCAGGGCGGTCACGGCGCGGTCCGGGAAGCCACTGACGTCCAGGCCGCCCCAGTCCAGCGCGGGTGTGCAGAGGTCGCCGGTCGCGCCGGTGACCCGGTAGGCGGCGGCCGTCCGAGGGTCGGAGAGGTCGGGCAACTCGGTGCAGCCGGCGGCGGTAAGCGCTTGCCGCAGGGCCTCGGCCTCGCCCGGGGAGCCGTCCCAGAGCAGGTCCAGATCACCCGTCAGCTCGGCCGACCCGTGCAGGATCCCGGCCACCTGCCCGACCAGCACCGCGCGCGAACCCGCCGCGTCCAAGGCGTGCAGGAAGGGGAACGGGTCGAAGCCGACCGCCCCGTCGGTGGCGAAGGTGCCCTCGGTCGGGTCCGCCTGCTCGGCACCCCGCCCGGTGCGGGGCCGCCCGGCGGTCAGTTCGGCGGTCCGCCGCACCGCCGCGCGCAGCCGGTCCAGCGGCGCGCGGCCCGGGTCTTCCGTGCCGGTGCCGGTGCCGGTGCCGGTGCCGGTGCCGGTGCCTGTTCCCGTGCCGGTGCCCGTGGCGGTGTCGGTGCTGTGGGACGTCGTGTTCTCGGTCATCCCGCCACCCCACCACCGAGCGGGCGGCCGGGGCGGCGGATTCGCGGAGGGCTGAGCCGGTGTCAGGTCAGCGGCCGAGGCGGGCGAGCACCGGGAGGTGGTCGCTGCCGGTGGCGGGGAGGGTGGAGGTGGAGATCGGCCGCAGGCCCCGGCTCATGATCTGGTCGATCCGGGCCAGCCGGACGGAGGACGGCCAGCTGAAGTCGAAGCGCGAGCGGGCCGGGGTGAGGCGGCTGGTCAGCGGGCGCAGGCCGCGGTCGTCCAGGGTGCCGTTCAGGTCGCCCAGCAGGACCACGTCGTGCAGCTTCTCGGTGTCCAGCGCGGCGGCCAGCCGGCGGGCGCTGCCGTCCCGACGGCCGCTGCCGAGACCGGTGGGGCCGAGTCGCATCGAGGGCAGGTGCGCCACGTAGACGGCGAGGTCGCCGTGCGGGGTGCGGACGGTGGCGCGCAGGCCGCGCCGCCAGTCGGGGTCGGTGATCCCGGTCGGTCTGATGTCGAGCTCGCGGGCGTCGGAGAGTGGGTGGCGGGACCAGAGGCCGACACTGCCGAAGACCGCGTGGTGGGGGTACTGCGCCGCCAGCGCCCGCCGGTAGGCGGGCAGCGCGGTGGGGGTCAGCTCCTCCAGGGCTATCAGGTCGGGCCCGGCCCCGGCCAGGGTCTCGGCGGTACCGGCCGGGTCGGGGTTCTGGTCGCTCACGTTGTGCTGAACCACCGTCAGGGTGCCGGCCGCCGTGGCCCTCGGGGTGAGCAGCAGGCCGCCGAAGAGCGCGGCCCAGGCCACCACCGGGAGCAGCACGGCGAGCGCCGCGCCCCGGGAGCGGCGGCGTACGGCGAAGAACAGCAGCACCGGCACCGCCAGCCCCAGCCAGGGCAGGAAGGTCTCCAGCAGGCTGCCGAGGCGTCCGATCCGGTTCGGCACCAGGCGGTGGCCCAGGAGCAGCGCGGTCACCGCGACGGAGGCCACCACGACCAGCGCGCCCGGTCGGCGCCACGGCCGCCTCGATGGTGTCGCCACTGTCCGCTCCTCCCCGTGCCCCCGGTGGGCCACCGCAGGGAGGACGCGCCGTACCCCGGCCGTGGATGCGCCCGATCGGGCAGAGTTCACGGGCATTCACGGGCAATTCACAGGTACGCACAGGAAACGTGCAGGTTCCCACGCGCCCGTGCGCGATCAGGTGCGTTCGCGTCCGTTCATGAGCGCTCCCGGGTGGCCAGCCGCAGGGTCGAGCCGTGCCGCCCCTTCTGCACCAGCAGCTGGGCCGGGACGCGGGAGCGCAGGTCGGCCACGTGGCTGACGATGCCCACCGCGCGGTCCCGTTCGCGCAGCCCGTCCAGGACGTCCAGCACCTCCTCCAGGGCCTGTTCGTCCAGGCTGCCGAAACCCTCGTCGATGAAGAGGGTGTCCAGCGGCATGCCGCCGGACTCGTCGGTCACCACGTCCGCCAGGCCGAGGGCCAGGGCCAGCGAGGCGAAGAAGCTCTCCCCGCCGGAGAGGGTGGAGGTGTCCCGGTCCTGGCCGGTCCAGGCGTCCACCACCCGGAGCGAGAGGCCCGAGCGGCGGTTGCCGGAGGCCCGCCCGTCGCTGTGCACCAGGGTGTACCGGCCGCCGGACATCCGGACCAGCCGGTCGCTGGCCGCCGCCGCGACCTGCTCCAGCCGGGCCGCCAGCACGTACGACTCCAGGCGCATCCGGAGGACGTTCTCGGTCGAGGTGCCGGAGGCCAGCTCGGTCAGCCGCTTGATCTGCTCGTAGCGGCCCAGGGCGGGGCCCATGGCCTCGGTCAGCTGCTCCAGCCGGCGGCCGATCCGGGTCAGGGCGGACAGCCGTTCGCGGGCCGTGCTGTCGGTGGCGGAGGCGGCTCGGAGCCGCGTCAGGGCCTGCTGCTCCCGCTGCCCGGCGGCGACCGGATCGGCGGCGGGCCGTGCCGCAGCGGCCACCAACTCGGGCCTTGCCAGCTGGTGTTCGACCAACTCGCGGTCGGCCCGGACCCGGTCCGTCCGGGCCCGCAGCGCCTCCCGCTCGGCGGCGGGCAGCAGCGCTGCCCGGGCCTCGGCGGGCGAACCGAAACCGGCCGAGCGGCTCACCTCGGCCAGCTCCGCCGCGGCGTCGGCCAGCCGCTCCGCCGCCTCGGCCCGCGCCCGGGTGGCGGCCAGGGCGGCGGCCACCGCGTCGGCCAGCGCGGCCAGGGCGGCGGCCCGGGCAGCCACGGTCGGGGCGCCGCCCCGGGCCTCGGCGATCCGCTCGGTGAGCCGGCTCCGCTCCTCGGCGAGGATCTGCAGCCTGCTGGTCAGCGTGGCCGCGCGCAGCCTGGCCTGCTCCTGCTCGGCCTGACGGTCCTGCTGCTGCTGGGTCAACCGGTCTGCCTGGCGCTGGAGTTGACCCAGGGCATCGGCCTCGTTCAGGGCCGCCCGGTGCTCGGCCCCGGCGGCCGTGAGGGCCGCGGCCAGCTGCTCGGCCGCGTCGTCCCCGGCGGTCGCGGCAGCGGTCGCCTCGGCCACCCGGAGGGTGGCCAACTGCTGTGCGGCGGCGTCCCGTTGCTGCTCCGCCTGCTGCTGTGCGGCCTGCGCCCGCTCCTCGTCCGCCCGGCCGACCGGGGCGCCGGAGGGTCGGGCGGGGGAGGGGTGCGCGGTGGCGCCGCAGACCCGGCACGGGCCGCCGTCGGTGAGCTGCGCCGCCAGCTCGGCGGCCATCCCGGCCAGGCGGCGCTCCCGCAGGTCGAGGCTGTGCTCCCGGGCGTCGCCGGCCCGCTCCCGCAGGAGGATCAACTCCCCTTCGGCGGTGGCGATCCGGCCTCGCAGTCGATCCCGCTCGGCCGCGGCGGCCAGCCGGGCCCGG
Source organism: Kitasatospora sp. NPDC096147 (assembly GCF_044763225.1). NCBI lineage: Bacteria > Bacillati > Actinomycetota > Actinomycetes > Kitasatosporales > Streptomycetaceae > Kitasatospora > Kitasatospora sp. NPDC096147. Next base: position 289,916 of record NZ_JBIWFX010000004.1, read on the forward strand.
AGCTCGGTGCCGCGCGCCTCCAACTGTTCGATCCGGGCCCGGGCGGCCTGGGCGTCGGCCTGCCGCTCCTGGAGCTCCTTGAGCCGGGTGTCGAAGTCGACCAGCCAGTCGGCCGCCCGGTCGGCCGCCTCCTCGGCGCGGCTCAACCCGTGCCCGGCCTGCTCCGCCTCCCGGACGGCCTCCGGCAGGCGGCGCTCGTCGGCCCGGGCCGCGTCGAGCCGGCCGAGGTCGGCGCGCAGGCCGCGCTCCGCTCCGGCGAGCTGCTCGGCGTCGGCCTCGGCGAGCCGGAGCCGGCCCTCGGCGCCTGCGGGGGAGGGGAGTCCGGGCCCGTGCGGGGCGGCCGGCTCGGCCCGGGTGCTGCCGTCGGCGGCTCCCGGCGCGGGCCGGCCGCCCGCCCGGACGCCCTCCGGCCGGACCGGCGTGTCCTGCGCAGCGGCGAGAAGCTGCCCGGCGAGCCCGCCGCCTCCGGCCCGCTCGCCGTCCCGGTCCTGCTCGCGGTCCCGAGCCTGGTCGCCGACGACGGCCTGCTCGCGGTCCCGAGCCTGGTCGCCGACGACGGCGTCGACGTCCTGGTGGGTCCGTGCGGCGTTCCCGGCAGGTGCGCCGCTTCCGACCGGCGGGGACGGCTCGGCCTGGGCCAGCGCGCTGCGGGCGCGGCGTTCGGCGGACTCGGCGGCGGCCAGCGCGGCGACGGCGGTCGCATGGTGGCGCAGCACCGGCTCCACGGTGGCGGCCTGCTGGGCGACGCCGAGCCGGGCGAGGTCCTGCCGGTGGCTCTCGGCGGTACCGGCCAGCTCGGCCGCGGCCTGCACGGCCTCGCCGTGCCGCCGCTGACGCTCCGCCAACTCCTGCTCCGCACGCAGCCGTTCCTGCTCCTGCCGGTGCACCCGCTCCGCCTCGGCCAGTGCCCGTGCGGCGATGCCGGCCCACTCGGCGGCGTCCGTCCGCAGCAGGGCGGCCCAGCCGAGGAACGCCTCCGGCCCGGCCGACTCCGGCACCCACGCCGCGAGCGGCTGTGCCTGCGGCCCGGCGGCCTGCTCGGCCCGGGTGGCCAGCTCGTGCACCTGCTGCCGGTCGCTCCGGACGACCGCCTCCTGGCGGGACTTCTGCTCGCCGAGCCAGCGCTCCACCTGCTCGAAGCGGCCGGTGTCGAAGAGCTGCCGGAGCAGCTTGGCCCGGTCGTTGGCATCGGCCCGCAGGAAGCGGGCGAACTCGCCCTGCGGGAGCAGCACCACCTGGCAGAACTGGTCCCGGCTCATCCCGACCAGCCGGTGGATCTGCTCCCCGGCCTCCTGGTGCGACTTGCTGACGGCCCGCCAGCCCGGCGCGCCCTCCCCGGCGTCCGGCACCCACTCGCTGAGCAGGGTCTCCGGCTTCTCCACCGTCATCCCGGTGCCGCGCTTCTTCGGCCGCAGCTGCTCGGGGCGCCGCAGGACCTTCAACCGCTGCCCGCCGAGGGTGAGTTCGAGCTCGACCTCGGTGAGCAGGCCGGCCTCGGCGTGGTCGCTGCGCAGCGGATTGCCCCGCCGCGCGCCGGGCACCTCGCCGTAGAGCGCGAAGCACACCGCGTCCAGCACGCTGCTCTTGCCCGCCCCGGTGGCGCCGCGCAGCAGGAACAGGCCGGAGGCGCTCAGCTCGTCGAAGTCCACCCGCTCCGTGCGGGCGAACGGGCCGAACGCGGTGATCCGCAGCCGGTGCAGCCTCATCGGGGCAACTCCTGCTTCTGGTGGTCGAGTCGGCGGACGTCCTCGAAGGCCCGGCGCAGCCACTCCCGCTCTGTCGGCTCGGCCTCGGTGCCGGGGCGGACGTGCCGGACGAAGCCCTCGGCCACCTCCAGGTCCGTCCGGCCGCTGACCCGGGAGGCGTACGACTCGACCGGGCCGCCGTCGGTGGGCTCGGGCTCGAAGAGCAGTTGGAGGGTGTGCGGGAAGCGGGTGCGCAGCTGTTCCATCGGCTTCGCCGGGCGGGCCGGGTCGGTCAGGGTGGCCTGCACCCAGGAGCCGGTGTGCCGCTCGTACCTCTCGTCGCCGAGCAGCTCGTCCAGCTTCCCGCGCAGCCGGGCGAGCGGGCGGGGCACCGGGCAGTCGACCCGCTCGGCCTCCACCGAGCCGTCGGCGGCCAGGTCGACCAGCCACATGGTCTTGCGGTGGTCGGTCTCGGAGAACGAGTAGGCGAGAGGGGAGCCGCTGTAGCGCAGGTGCGGGGCGATGGTCTGGCAGCCGTGCAGGTGGCCGAGGGCCACGTAGTGCGCCCCGTCGAAGACCGCCGAGGGCACCGCCGCGACGCCGCCCACCGTGATGTCCCGCTCGCTGTCGCTGGCCTCTCCGCCCACGACGAAGGCGTGCGCCAGCACCACCGCCCTGGTCCCCGCCGGCCGGCCCGCCAGATCCTGCCGGACCCGCTCCATGGCCGCGCCGAGCACCTGCTCGTGCCCGCCCTTGGCCAGCCCGAACCGCTCCCTGGTCAGGGCCGGCTCCAGGTACGGCAGCCCGTAGACCGCGACCGGCCCGTGCTCGTCCGCCAGCACCACCGGCTCGGCCACCCCGCCCGGGTCCGTCCGCAGGTGGATGCCCGCCTGCCCGATCAGCCCGGCCGCCACGCCCAGCCGGCGGGCCGAGTCGTGGTTCCCGCTGATGAAGACCGTCGGCACGCCCAGCTCCGCGAGGCGGTGCAGCACCCCGTCGAACAGCTCCACCGCGTCCAGCCCCGGCAGTGCCCGGTCGTACACGTCCCCGGCGACCAGGACGGCGTCCACCCCGCGCTCCCGGACCACCGTCACCAGGTGCTCCAGGAACTCCCGCTGGGCGGAGATCAGACTCTCCCGGTGGAACGACCTGCCCAGGTGCCAGTCCGAGGTGTGCAGCAGTCGCACCTAACCCAACCCCCACACGTCTCGCACTCCACCAGGACCGTCCCCGAGTATCCCCTCTCCCCCCGACAACCCTCGAATCCCGCACCCGCCCACCGGATCCCGGCGGCGACCGGCCGATTGCCCCGTGTGTTCTGTCAGTGACTGTGTGTACGTTTCGGGTCGTCGGCGCCCGGGTGGTCCGGGGGTCGTGGCGTGAGTGCGCGGAGGGGGTCCGGATGGCCGGGAAGCGGCGGGGGCGGAAGGTGCGGCGGGTGTGCGGCGCGGAGGTGCGGCAGACGGTGGCGCTGGCGGTGGCGACGGATGCGGCGGCCTACGCGCGGCTGCGGCGGTGCGGGCTGTTCGAGGGGGTGGAGTTCGGCGCGTACCTGCGGTGCACGGAGGGCCGGTTGCGGGCGCTGCGGGGGACGGGGGTGGACGTGCACCTGCGGGTGCTGGAGCCGGTGGACTTCGAGGACTTCTGCGCGGAGCACCTGCTGGACCCGGCGGATCCGGTGGCGGAGGTGGCGTACGCGGCCGATCCGGAGCTGGCGGGGGAGCCGTTCGCCTACGAGGGCGAGGGGCTGGCGGAGCTGCTGCCGGTGCTGACGGAGGATCACCGGGCGCGGGTGCGGATCTCGATCGGGTGCGCCGCGCTGCTGGCGGCGGTGGGGTGGGAGTCGAGCCCGCAGGAGCGGGTGGCGGCGGTGCTGGGGTACGTGTCGGAGGTGGTGATGGCGCTGGCCGAGGGGGCGGGGGACGGGCCGCACCGGGTGACGGTCCGTTCGCTGGGGCTGCTGGACGGCGAGGAGCTGACGGCGGTGGCGGGGCTGCCGGTGCAGGACGGGAAGCCGGCCGGGCTGGGGCGGGAGGTGGAGGCGTTCTGCGTGACGCTGGCGGCGGCGGTGGCGGGGTGCGGCTCGGGTGAGCTGATGCTGTACCGGGCGGACGGGGCCGTGCACGGGTGGGTGCTGGTGGACGGCTGGCTGCGGCCGATGACGGCGGCGGAGACGGCTGCGGTGCTGGAGCTCGGGGCGGGCGGGGCCGGGGTGGTCGGGCCGGAGCTGCCGGTGCCGGAGCGGGGGGTGACGGGGTGTCCGGGGTTCCCGCTGCCGGTGCCCGGTGGGGGCGGGGCGGTGGCCGGGAGCTGAACGGCGGGCGGCCCGCCGTGCCCCGGGCGGCGGCCAGGACTGTTCATCGACCGGATGTTCGGGGAAGATCAACACTCGGAGGACCCGACTCCGATTCGCCCCCGCGTCCGAGGCGGGGCGGCACCCGAGACCGAGGGAGGGGGACGCGTGGGCGGCATCGAGTACAGCGCCGAGATCGCCGAGCTGCTCGGTCGCGTCCGCCGCCGCCCGACGGCGGGGTGGCCCTGGCGGCCGGGGGAGCAGGTGCCGGACGGGCTGCCGGTGAAGCAGTCCTGGGGGTGGCTGTTCGTGCCGGACGGCCGGGTGCTCACGCTGGTGAACCCGAGGGACGGGGTGGTCAGCCTGCCCGGCGGTTCGTTGGAGCCGGAGGACGCCGGAGACCCGGCGCGGGCACTGGCCCGGGAGGCGGGCGAGGAGGCGCAGGCGGTGATCGGCTCCGCGCACTACCTGGGCTACCTCTACGACCGGATCGGGTCGGCCAACGGCGGGCACGAGTGCGCCCGGGTCCGGATGGCGGCCCCGCTGCGCGCGGCCGGCCCGACAGCGCCGGACCCGGCCTCGGGGCGGCACTACCGCCGGCTGCTGGTGGCGCCCGGGCTGGCGGTGGAGCTGCTCGGCTGGGGCGGGCCGGGACTGCGGCAGGCCAGGGCGGCGGTGGAGGTGGCCGTCCGGCTGCTGGGCATACCCGGGGCCGCGAACGAGACCATCGAGGAGCTGCCGCCGACCGGCGCGGTCTTCCGCTGATCTGACTGCCGACCCCCGCCGGGCCGCCGAGTGGTGTCGGGCCGTCAGCCGGTCACGGATGAGCGGGAACTGACACCGCGTCGAGCGCGCGGTGTCATACGGGCTAATCCTCGCAACAACTTTGGCATGGCCACTTCCCGGTGAAGCTACTCCCTGGTATCAAAAATGTGACCCGCGTCACGTGACCCGCGTCACTCCAGTGGAGGTGCCCGTGCGTCCAGTCCGTGCTGTCTCCGTCGCCGTCTCGGCGATGCTGCTCACCCTGACCACCCTCGTCGCCGCTCCCGCCGCCCATGCGGCCGGGGCCCGCTACGTCGCCCTCGGCGACTCCTACTCCTCCGGTGTGGGGGCAGGCAGCTACACCAGCGAGAGCGGTGGCTGCAAGCGGAGCACCAACGCGTACCCGTACCTGTGGAAGAACGCCAACGCCCCGGCCTCCTTCTCCTTCCTGGCCTGTTCGGGGGCGAGAACCGGTGACGTGCTGGCCAACCAGCTCGGCACCCTCAACTCCTCGACCACGCTGGTGTCCATCACCATCGGCGGGAACGACGCGGGCTTCGCCAGCACCATGCAGACCTGCGTGCTGAACTCCGAGAGCTCCTGCCTGACGGCGGTCAACAACGCCAAGGCGTACGCGACCGGCACGCTGCCGGGCAAGCTCGACCAGGTCTACTCGCAGATCCGCAGCAAGGCGCCGAACGCCAAGGTGGTGGTGATCGGGTACCCGCGCCTCTACAAGGTCGGCGGGGACTGCGTGTTCGGCATCGGCGACACCAAGCGGGCGGCGATCAACGGCGCCGCCGACACGCTGGACGACGTGATCTCCAAGCGGGCGGCGAACGCGGGCTTCACCTACCGGGACGTCCGGGGCCTCTTCACCACCCACGAGATCTGCGGCACCGGCACGACCTGGCTGAACTCCACCGTGCTGCCGGTGGACGAGAGCTACCACCCGAAGGCGGCCGGCCAGTCCGGCGGCTACCTGCCCGCCTTCTCCGGCGGGGTGTGACCGTACCGACCGGGCCGAGCCCGCACCCCCTTGGCCCTGACGCGGGCGGCAAGGGGGTGCGGGCTCGGCCGCTGCACGGGGCCGGGTGACGGACGGTCAGCTCAGGTAGCTGCGCAGCCCGCCGACGGTCAGGCCGGCGGCGGTGGCGTCGGCCAGGGCCCGCTGGAGGTCGGCGGCCAGGGTGTCGGAGAAGTGGAAGATCACCACGTCACCGGCCTGCAGGCCGCCGTGGTAGCTGTTGGAGGCGCCCCAGCTGTAGTCGGCGGTGGCGGTCATCACGGTGCGCAGCCCGCAGTTGGCGGCGGCCTGCAGGGTGTCGGCGTTGAAGGCGAAGTACGGCGGGCGGAAGACCTTCGGGACGGTGCCGTACCGCTTGGTGATGACGTCCCGGGCGTCGCAGATCTCGGCCTGCTGCTCGGCCAGTGGCAGGGTGGTGAGGTCGCGGTGCGAGACGCTGTGCGCCTCGACCGAGCCGCCGGTGCCGGCCCCGCTGACCCGCTGGAAGTAGTCGGGCTCGAAGCCGATCGGCATCGACAGCGGGAAGGTGGTGACCGGGAGGTGGTTGGCCTCCACGAAGCTCACCACGTCGGCCGGGCGGGCCCAGCCGTCGTCGATGGTGAAGAAGACCTTCTTGTCCTGGATCGCCTGCGCGTACGGCACGTTCCAGGTGGCCCAGGCCGGGTCGACGGCCGGGCCGCTGAGCTCCACGTCGTCGGCCGAGAACGCGCCCTGCTGGTACCAGCCGTGCAGGTAGAGCCGGACGGTGGAGGCGTTCGGGCCGGTGGTGAAGCGGGTGGTGAGCTTCTGCCAGCCGCCGGAGGTGGTCTCGGTCCAGGCCGGGGCGACGTCGTTGCCGGTGCCGGTGGCGCCGAGGAAGACGTAACTGCCGCGCACCCAGGCCGAGTAGGTGTAGCTGGAGTTCGGGCGGACGGCGACGGTCTGGGCGCACTCGCCGTTGCTGTGGTCGTTCGCCGGGGTCACGGTCAGACCGGCGGTGCCGGTGCGGGCCGCGCCGGCGCCGACGGCGGCCTCGCCGCTCGCGCACTGCCAGCCCGGGATCGAGCCCCAGTCGGCCAGCGGGAGGGTGGGGATCTCGAAGCCGGGGTTGGTGGCCAGGTTGACCGCCGGGGCGGCGGCGGTGCCCGCGGTGCCGGCGAGTGCGGTGGTCGGCCCGGCGGCGCCGAGCACGGTGAGCGCGCCGACGGCGGCGCAGGCGAGCCGGCGCAGAGAGGTGTGCACGGGTGAACTCCTGTGTGGGGGACGGACGCTGCTCCCCGGAGGGGCGGGGAAGAGGGGGCGGCCCGCCGCACATCCGGGCCGGGCCTGGGGTACCGGCCGGGGCCCCACATTGGACTGGACCAGACGCTCCGTCAAGGGTGTGCGGACGGAGCGTGCACACCTTGTCCCGGCTTGCCCGGTCCTGCCCCCGCGATCCGCCGGGTACGCCGTCGGGGCCGGGCTCAGCCGGTGTACAACTCCTCGACGTCGTCCGCCCAGTGGGCCAGGATGGCCGGGCGGCGGAGCTTGAGCGAGGGGGTGAGCAGCCCCTCCGCCACGCTGAACTCCCGTGGCAGCAGCCGGAAGGCGCGGATCGACTCGGCCCGGGAGACGGTGGAGTTGGCGGCGGCGATGCCGCGCTGCACCTCGGCGTGCAGCGCCTCGTCGGCCAGCACCGCCCACGGGTCCAGCTGGGCCCGGCCGTTGGCCTTCAGCCAGTGGGCCAGGGCGAGCGGGTCCAGGGTCACCAGGGCGGCCACGTACGGGCGGTTGTCGCCGACCACCAGGCACTGGGAGATCAGCGGGTGGGCCCGGACGCGCTCCTCCAGCAGGCTGGGCGCCAGGTTCTTGCCGCTGCTGGTGACGATCAGCTCCTTCTTCCGGCCGGTGATGGTCAGGTAGCCGTCGCGGTCCAGCGAGCCGAGGTCCCCGGTGCCGAACCAGCCGTCGTGGACGGCCGGTCCGGTCTGGTTGAGGTAGCCGGCGAAGACCGTCGGGCCGGCCACCCAGACCTCGCCGTCCTCGGCGATCACCACCTCGGCGCCGGGCACCGGGCGGCCCACCGTGCCGGCCTTGGTGCGGCCGGGCGGGTTGGCGGTGATCGCGGCACCGGTCTCGGTCAGGCCGTAGCCCTCGTAGACGGTCATCCCGGCGCCGGTGAAGAACAGGCCGAGTTCGCGGCCGAGGTGGGAGCCGCCGCACATCAGCGCCCGGGCCCGGCCGCCGAAGACGGCCCGCAGCCGCTGGTAGACCAGCCGGTCGTAGCCGGCGTGCCGCAGCCGCAGCGCGGCGCCCGGGCCGGGGCCAGTGCCGAAGGCCCGCTGCTCCCGGGCGGCGGCCCACTCCACCGCCACCTGCCGGGCCTGCTCGAAGAGTTCGCCCCGTCCGGCCTCCTCGGCGGCCTGCCGGGCCCGTTGGGCGACCTTCTCCAGCACGTACGGCACCAGGTGCAGGAAGGTCGGCCGGAAGGAGGCCAGGGCGGGCAGCAGCGAGTCGGTGGTCAGCTCGCCGTGGTGGCCGAGCCGGATGCCCCCGCGCACCGCCGCGATCTGCACCACCCGGCCGTAGACGTGTGCCATCGGCAGCAGCAGCAGGGTGGCCGGCTGGGTGCCGCCCTCGCGGAGCACCGGGGCCCAGCCGGTCAGCAGGGCGTCCGCCTCGGCCGCCAGGTTCCCGTGGGTGAGCAGGCAGCCCTTGGGGCGGCCGGTGGTGCCGGAGGTGTAGATCACGGTGGCCACCGACTCGGCGCCGACGCCGAGGCGCTGACGGTGTACCAGGGAGTCCGGCAGGCCCCGGCCGTCCCGGGAGAGGACGGCCACGCAGTCCTGGTCCAGCTGCCAGATGGCGGTCAGCCCGGGCAGCGCGTCGCAGACCGCGCCGACCGTCATGGCGTGGTCCTCGTGCTCCACCACGCAGGCCACCGCCTGGGTCTCGGCCAGGATCCAGCGCACCTGCTCGGGGGCGGAGGTCGGGTACACCGGCACCGGGACGGCGCCGATCGACCAGAGCGCGTAGTCGAACAGGGTCCACTCGTACCGGGTGCCGGACATCACCGCGACCCGGTCGCCGTAGCGCACCCCGTGGGTCAGCAGCCCCTTGGCCAGGGCCAGCACCTCGTCCCGGAACCGCAGCGCGGAGAGCGGACGCCAGCCGTCCGGCCCGGGCCGGGCCAGCTGCACCAGCTCGGGGGTGCGCTCGGCGGTGTCGTACAGCGAGTCGGCCAGTCCGCCGACCGCCGGGGGAGGGGCCGCCGGTCCGCTGAACTGCCGCAAGGCCACCCCCGTCCGCCCGACCCGTCGGCCGGGCCCGCCGCCCCGGCGCGGCACGCAGCGAAGCTACCCGATCGCCGGGGCCGTGCCCAGAGCTGTCGCACCGTCAGGCCGGATCGGCACCCGCCGCCCCGGGGGGTGCCGGGGGACAGACCTCCGCAGATGGCGGATACCGGGAGGAACATCACCGTTTGGTTCCGGCTGCCCTTTCGACCCTTCGAACGAGTGGTCAGGGAGTAGTAAGGTGACGCAGATCTCGGGCAGCGGACGTGCCCGAACCCTGCTTTTCGTGTCCATGACCAGCCTCCACGACCAGCCTCCAGGACCGGCCCTCCCCGCACCTGCTCCCCGCACCGAGGACTCCATGCGTCTGCGCAGCAGCTCGATCCGCGCGAAGATGATCGCGCTGCTCCTGGTGCCCATCGTCGCGCTCACCGGCCTGTGGGTGTACGCGACCCTGGTGACCACCGGGGACGTCTGGGCCCAGCTGGACGTCTCCACCGCGTACCGCACCTTCGGCACGCCCACCGACCAGTACGCCCGGGACGTGCAGAGCGAGCGCCGGGCCGCCGTGCTCCGGCTGGCCGACCCGCGGGACAAGGAGCTCCAGGAGCGCTTCCTGCAGGCCCGGTTGGTCACCGACCGCTCGCTCCAGCTGCTGCGCTACCAGGCCGACTCCTCGGACAAGGGGAAGCTGGACGGGGTGCAGCGGCTGCGCCTGGACGAGATGCTCAAGGCGGCCGAGGACATCGCGGTCATCCGCGACCAGGTGGACCAGCGCCTCAAGGACTGGGACGTGGTGATCGGCGAGTACAGCAAGCTGGTGCTCCCGGTGTTCGCCTTCCGGTCCGCCTTCGTCAGCCGGCAGACCGGGCAACTCCCGCGCCAGGGCATGGTGCTGACGGAGCTGGTGCGGGCCCGCGAGTACCTCTCGCAGGGCGAGACCGGCATCCGGGGCCTGCGCCTGATGCTGGACCTCAAGGAGGCCAGCCCCAAGGACCGGCCCGAGCCCACCCCGGCCATGTACCAGGTGACCAAGGACGCGCTCCACAACGAGCAGGCGCTGTTCACCGTCTACATACCCGAGCTGGACGAGCAGGACCGGGTCGACTACCTGGCCGTCCGCAACGGCAACGCGCTCACCGCCGTGGCCGAGTCCGAGGGCCTCTTCCTCGGCTCGCCGGAGCCCCGGCAGGCCGTCCTCGGCATCCCGCCGGTCTCGTGGAACGGCCCGGCCGACGCCGGGCTGAACGAACTCGGCACCCTGAACGCCCGGCTGGTCGGCGAGATCGGCGAGCGGGCCCGGTCCTACGCGATCAACCAGCTGGTGCGCGGCGGCATCGCCGGCCTGATCGGTCTGATCGCGGTGGTCGCCTCGGTGGTCATCTCCTACCGGATCGGCCGGGGCATGGCCCGCGAGCTGATCGGCCTGCGCAACTCCGCCCTGGAGCTCTCCGGCACCCGGCTGCCCGCCGTGATGCTCAAGCTGCGCCGGGGCGAGCCGGTGGACATCGCCGCCGAGGCGCCCGAGCTGGAGTTCGGCCCCGCCGAGATCGGCGAGGTCGGCCGGGCCATCAACCAGGTGCAGCGGGTGGCCGTGGAGGCCGCCGTCGAACAGGCCGAGCTGCGCCGCGGCGTCTCCGCCGTCTTCGTGAACCTGGCCCGCCGCAGCCAGGTGCTGCTGCACCGTCAGCTCACCCTGCTGGACACCATGGAGCGGCGCACCGAGGACCCGGCCGAGCTGGAGGACCTGTTCCGCCTCGACCACCTGACCACCCGCATGCGCCGCCACGCGGAGGGCCTGATCATCCTCTCCGGCGGCTCGCCGGGCCGGGCCTGGCGCAAGCCGGTCCGGATGGTGGACGTGGTCCGGGCCGCCGTCGGCGAGGTCGAGGACTACGCCCGGGTGATCGTCCGGCCGTTCCCCGGCACCGGCCTGCTGGGCAGCGCGGTCGCCGACGTCACCCACCTGATCGCCGAACTGGTGGAGAACGCGGCGGTGTACTCGCCGCCGCAGACCCAGGTCACCGTGCAGGGCGAGGTGGTGGCGCACGGCTTCTCGCTGGAGATCGACGACCGGGGCCTCGGGCTGAGCGAGCTCGCGCTCGCCGAGATCAACCAACGGCTCTCGGTGGAGCAGGAGTTCGACCTGGCCGACACCGACCGGCTGGGCCTGTTCGTGGTCAGCCGGCTGGCCCGCCGGCACGGCATCCGGGTGCACCTTCGGCCCTCGCCGTACGGCGGCACCACCGCCATCGTGCTGATCCCCCGTGAACTGCTGGCCGAGGCACCGGACCTGCTCACCGAGCCGCCGGCCGCACCCGCCACCCCGCCCGCCACGGCCCGCCCGGACCTGGCCGCCGTGCCGTCCGCCCCGCAGGCCCCGGCCGCCGTCACCCCCACGCCGGGCCGGGCCGACCTGGTCGCGGTGCCGGACCCGGAGCCGCAGGGCGCCGGCCGCCGACGCGGCCCGGCCGCTCCGGAGGAGCCGCAGGCCCGGGCCGGCACCCGGCCGGCCGGTGGCCCGCGTCCCTCGACGGCCGACCCGGCCCGGACCCCGGGGGGCCTGCCCCGGCGGCGCTCCGGGCCGCCCGGTGCCCCCGGCTCCGGCCCGGTCCTGGTGCCCGCCGACTCGATCGGCACCGGGCGGCACCGCCGCGCGGACAGCCCGGAGGAGCGCAGCGCGGAGCCCGGCGCACCCGAGCACCGGACCCCGGTCGGCTCCCCGGCCGGACCGGCCCCGGCCGCGACCCCGACGGGCGCACCGGCCCCGGCCGCGGCTCCGACGGGTGCCCCGGCCGGGGGTCTGCTGCCCCGGCGGGTCCGGCAGGCCAATCTGGCACCGCAGTTGAAGGACGCCGCACCCGCGCCGGAGCCCAGCAGCCGCGAGCGCTCGCCGGAGGAGGCCCGTTCGGCCTTCGCCTCGTTCCAGCGCGGCTACCAGCGCGGCCGGGGCGACCAGCGGCAGCCCACCTCGCTCACCGTGGTGCCGGACCCGGCGCCCGGGGCGCCCGCCTTCCCGGTGCCGCCGCCCGCCGTGCCCTCCACCGGACTGCCGTTCGCCGTGGCGCCCGGCGGTCGCCGGGCCGAACTGGCCTCGGTGCCCCGGCCCCAGGCCCTCCCGGCCGGGACCGGTGACCATGTGACACCTGCTCAGCCCGCACACCCTGTACAGCCCGCACACCCTGTACAGCCCGCACGACCTGCACACCCTGCACAGCCCGCACAACCTGCACCAACGGAAGGAAACCGATCATGACCGGTACGGCACAGCCGTCGGGAGATCTGAACTGGCTGCTGGACGATCTGGTGGGGCGGGTCGCGGCGCTGCGGCATGCGGTGATCCTCTCCAGCGACGGCCTGGCCACCGGCGCCTCGCAGGGCCTGGGCCGGGAGGACGCCGAGCACCTGGCGGCCGTCGCGGCCGGCTTCCACAGCCTGGCCAAGGGCGCGGGCCGGCACTTCCAGGTCGGCGGCGTCCGCCAGACCATGGTGGAGCTGGACGAGGCGTTCCTGTTCATCACGGCGGCCGGTGACGGCAGTTGCCTCGCCGTGCTGAGCGAGGCCGAGTCGGACGTGGGCCAGATCGCCTACGAGATGGCCCTGCTGGTCAAGCGGGTCGGCGAGCACCTGTCCGCCGAGCCGCGCAGTGACGCCGCGAGATGATCCGCAGATGGGGGAGTTGACCGTCAGATGACCGTCGAGGATCAGTGGTTCGACGACGAGGCCGGTCCGGTGGTCCGGCTGTTCTCGATGACCAAGGGGCGGACCAGGCCGGCCGAGGAGGGTCTGTTCGACCTGATCTCGCTGATCACCGCCGTGCACCGGGACGGGTCGGGCGAGTCCGACCTCGACCTGGAGCACCGGGCGATTCTCGACCTCTGCCGCGACGAACCGCTCAGCGTCGCGGAGTTGGGCTCGTTCTCGGACCTTCCGGTGAGCGTGGTCCGGGTGCTGCTGGGCGATCTGCACGACTCCGGGCTGATCTCCGTCACCCGGCCCGTTCCGCTCGCCCAGTTGCCGGACGAGCGACTGCTGCGAGACGTGATCAATGGCCTCCGTGCACTCTGACCGACCTGGCCGACCCGACGGACCTGACCGACCCGACCGGCCGCTGGGCCCCGCCTCGCCGTGGAGCGCGGTGGCGGTGAAGATCCTGGTCGCCGGGGGCTTCGGCGCGGGCAAGACCACCCTGGTCGGCGCGGTCAGCGAGATCCGCCCGCTGCGCACCGAGGAGCAGCTGACGGCGGCCGGCGAGCGGGTGGACGACACCTCCGGGGTGGAGGCCAAGCGGACCACCACGGTGGCCATGGACTTCGGGCGCCTCGACCTCCGCCCCGGGCTGTCGCTCTACCTGTTCGGCACCCCGGGGCAGGACCGGTTCTGGTTCGCCTGGGACGAGTTGGCGCAGGGCGCGCTCGGTGCGGTGGTGCTGGCCGACACCCGGCGGCTGGCCGACTGCTTCCCCTCGGTGGATTTCTTCGAGCGGCGCGGCATCCCCTTCGTGGTGGCGGTCAACTGCTTCGAAGGCACCGAGACCTACGCTCCCGGGGACGTCCGCGACGCCCTCGACCTGGACCCGGGGGTCCCGGTGCTGCTCTGTGACGCACGGCGCCGGGAGGACGGCAAGGAACTGCTGATCCGGCTCGCCGAGCACGCTCTGGAGCGCCGGGGTCTCAGACCTTGAGAAATCGTCCCATCCAGTGGACGTTCTGTGTCAATCGGCTTGCCGCAGGGGTGGTCCGCATGGAACGCTCATGCGGACAGTTCGTCGCGGCGTTCCCTGGGGGGAGGTACCAAGCATGGCAGCAGAGCACGACAGCGCGGTGAAGCAACCCGCGCCCGTGATCGAGGTCCTGACCATGCGTCGGTACATCGACCAGGCGCTGTGTTCCAGCGCCTGTTGTCGCTGACCCCGGGCCCGTCCGCACGTCGTTCGAATCCCGGTGCCGCCTCCAGGTGAACGGCTCCCTCCGCCTGTCCCGATCCTGGCAGCACCGACTTTCTTTCTCGGCTGAACGTGCACAGCCGGCCCGCCCGTGCGACCACCACCCATCCGTCACACGCGAAAGCGGCACACCATGTCTTCCTCCACTGCCACCCTGACCGCCCCCTCCGCCACCCCGCACCTGCGCGCCCTGCGCTCCGTCACCTCGCCCGCCGACCGGCGGCACGTGTCGGCCGTCCCGGCGCCGACCCAGCAGCTGCTGACCGCCCTGCCCGAGGGCGCGACCGTGGTCGCGGCCCTGCCCCAGTCCGCCATCCCGCAGGGCCTGTTGGCCCAGTACGGTGCCCAGTTCGCGGGCACCGAGACGGCCGGCCACCCGCTGGTCGGCTATCTGGTGCTGGTGCCGACCGGCGAGGTCCCGGCCGCCCAGCCCGCCCCGCTCGCCGCCGTCCCGGCGCCGGGCACCGCCCCGCAGGCCCCGTCGGCCCGTCCGGGCCGGGGCATCGTGGTGGACACCGAGCGGCGCAGCGCCCACGTGGACGGCCGCCTGCTCGACCTCACCTACCTCGAGTTCGAGCTGCTCGCCCACCTGACCGCCCACCCGCAGCGGGTGCACACCCGCGACCACCTGGTCACCGCCGTCTGGGGCTACGGCCACGTCGGCGACGGCCGCACCGTCGACGTGCACGTCGCCCGGCTGCGCCGCAAGCTCGGCGCGGCCCACCGCGACAGCATCGTCACCGTCCGCCGGGTCGGCTACAAGTACACCCCGGCGGCCTGAGACCGGAGGCGGTGCCGCCCGGGGGCTGCTTCCCCGGGGCGGCACCGCCTCCCTCGTTCTCCCCGGCGCTACGGCGCCGCTCGGCCGGCCGGCCACACCGCGGCCGGCCACCGCTCAGCTGCTCAGCGCGTCGATCTCCGTCAGCTCCTCGGCGGTCAGCGGGCCGGCCGCCAACGCGTCCAGGTTCTGGTCGAGTTGGGCCACGCTGCTGGCGCCGATGATCACCGAGCAGACCCGGTCGTCGCGCAGCACCCAGCTGAGCGCCAGCTGGGCCAGCGACTGCCCGCGCCGCTCGGCGACCTTGGCCAGCGAGCGCAGCTGCTCCAGCTTGGCCCCGGTCAGCGCCTCCTCCTTGAGGAAGTGCCCGACCGACATCCGCGAGCCGACCGGCACGTCGCCGGTCAGGTAGCGGTCCGTCAGCAGGCCCTGCGCCAGCGGGGAGTAGGCGATCAGGCTGGTCTGGGTCTCACCGACGGCGTCCAGCACCTCCGCCTCCACCCCCCGGTCCAGGATCGAGTAGCGGGACTGGTTCAGCAGCACCGGCGTGCCCAGCTCGCGCAGGATCGCCACCGCCTCCCGGTGCTGCTCCGCCGGGTAGTTGGAGATCGCCGCGTACAGCGCCCGGCCGGACCGCACCGCCGTGTCCAGCGCCCCCATGGTCTCCTCCAGCGGAGTGGTGGGGTCGTAGCGGTGCGAGTAGAAGACGTCCACGTAGTCCAGGCCCATCCGGCCCAGCGACTGGTCCAGGCTGGCCAGCAGGTACTTGCGGCTGCCGCCGTCGCCGTACGGGCCGGGCCACATGTCGTAGCCGGCCTTGGAGGCGATGAACAGCTCGTCCCGGTACGGACGGAAGTCCTGGGCGTACAGCGTGCCGAAGTTCTTCTCGGCGCTGCCGTACGGGGGCCCGTAGTTGTTCGCCAGGTCGAAGTGGGTGACGCCCCGGTCGAAGGCCCGGCGCAGCACGGCACGCTGCACCTCCAGCGGCTGGGTGTCGCCGAAGTTGTGCCAGAGGCCGAGCGAGATCGCGGGGAGCAGCACCCCGCTCCGCCCGGCCCGGCGGTAGGTCATCGAGGAGTAGCGGTCAGCGGCGGCGAGGAAGGTCATGCCTGCATCCTGCCAGCTCAGTACGGGCGGTGGGACCTACGACCCTGCCCTTCACCGGACCTCCGCCGTAGCCTGGCCGGGTGGACCGTACCGACATCGAGGACCGCGCGGATCTGGAGACGCTGCTGCGCCGCTTCTACGGCGCGGCCTTCGCCGATCCGCTGATCGGTCCGTACTTCACCTCGCTGGCCGGCACCCGGCTGGAGCGCCACCTGCCGCACATCGCCGACTTCTGGGAGCGGGCCCTGCTGCGGACCGCCGAGTACCGGCGTGACGTGTTCGAGCCACATGCCGTCCTGCACGCCCAACAGCCCCTCACCGGCGAGCACTTCGGCCGCTGGGTGCAGCTCTGGCAGGCCACGGTCGACGGCCTGCACGAGGGACCGCGCGCGGAACGGGCCAAGGCCCAGGGCGAGCGGATCGCGGTCGCCCTGCTGCGCCGACTCTCCGGCGAGGACCCGGCGACCGGGGGGTCGGGCGGGTTCGTACCGCTCAGCGCGGTGGTGCTGCGCAGCGGTGGCCCGGGGGCCTGACGGGGGCGGGTGCGAGGACCGGCCGGGCACACCCCGGCGGCACGGGAAGGGGCTCGGGACGTGCCGCCGGGGTGTGACCGCGGGGTCGTTCTCGGAGCGGACCGGTCCCAGTGCGGAAGGGTGGCCCGTGGTCGTGCCGTCAGGCCCGCAGGGGAGACCGCCACGCCCCGGCGCCCGCTCGGCAGTCCGCCTCGCGCTCGTCGGCAGCGTTGCCCGTGCGCTCTCCGCATCGGCCCGGCACGAACGGTACGGGCGGCCGGCCGCCGACGTCTCCCCGGCCTTGCGGGCCGGACCGGGGACCGGGAGGGGCCTGACCGGTGGCGGGTCGGGCCAGGGCGGGACCGGCCGGGGGCGCGGGCTAAGCTCGGACGATGGAGCGGAACGCGGGGGCGGTGCGGTTCCGGGTGCTGGGGGCGCTCGGGGCCGAGGTGGACGGGCGGCCGGTCCGGCTGGGCGGCCCGCACCAGCGCGCGGTGTTGGGCCAACTGCTGGTCGCGGACGGTGCGGTGGTGTCCGCCGACGGGTTGGCCGACGGGCTCTGGCAGGGTCGGCCACCGGCCAAGGCGAGCGCCTCGCTCCAGGCCTACGTCTCCAACCTGCGGCGGCTGCTGGAGCCCGCCCGGGGACCGCGCGAGCCGGCCCGGCTGCTGGTCAGCGAGGGGCCCGGGTACGCGCTGCGGCTGCCGCGCAGCGGAGCGCTGGACGCCCGGGACTTCGAACGCCTGCTGGTCCGGGCCCGCGAGCTGCGGCGCCCGGGCCCGGCCCGGGAGGGGTTGGCGCTCTGGCACGGGGAGGTCTACGGGGAGTTCGCCGACCGCCCGTGGGCGCTCCGAGAGGTCGCCCGACTGGGTGAACTGCGGCTCTCTGCGCGGGAGTTGCTCATCGAGCTGGAGCTTGAACAGGGCGATTCTGCGGTGGCCGTGCCGCAGGCGCTGGCGCTGACCGAGGACCATCCGTACCGGGAGGAGGGCTGGCGGCTGCTCGCCCTGGCGCTCTGGGCCGGGCACCGGCAGGCCGAGGCGCTGGACGCCCTGCGGCGGGCCCGCACGCTGCTCGGCGAGGAGCTCGGCCTGGACCCGAGCCCGGCCCTGGCCGACCTGGAGGCGGCTGTCCTGCACCAGCACACCGAGCTGCTGCCGCCCCGTGCCCGGGACAGGATGACGCTCAACGGCCTGTCGGAGAAGGGGAGTCCCGCGGAGTCGGGAGGGCGGCCCGAGTCGTCGGGGGGCGCCTCGGCGGCGAGGGCCAGGCCAGCGGATGGAGGGTCCGGGGCGGGCCGCGTGACGGTGGACGGCGGGCGTTCCGCCGGGGCGGCCGGACCGGGCGTGCACGGTGTCGGGCCGGGTCCGGCGGGCGAGGGCGCTGCGCCCCGGCCGGCGGCGGTGCCGGGACCTGCCGGCGGTCCGTCCGGTCCCGACGGTCCGGTGGCGGGGTCTTTCGCGGTGACCGGTTGGACCGCTCCCGGAGATGCCGGGCCCGCCGGGTGGGCGGGCGGTGCTGCGGAGGCGGTCCCGCCTGCGGCCGTACCGCCCGGTGGTCCCGACGACGCCCGCGAGCTCTTCGTCGGCCGGGAGGCCGAGCTGCGGGCGGTGCGGGAGTCGGCTGCCGAGGTGGCCGCAGGCGGGCTCCGCGTGGTGTTGGTGAGCGGGGAGGCCGGGGCCGGGAAGAGCACCCTGCTGCACCGCCTGCGAGTCGAACTGACCGGTGCGGGCTGGCTGGTGGCCACCGGCCGGTGCCCGGAGACGGAGGGGGCGCCGGCCGCCTGGGCCTGGACGGAGGCGCTGCGCGCGCTGGCCGCCCGCTGTGCGCCCTCGCCCGCGCTCGCCGGTCTGCTGGCACCGCTGCTGGAGACGGAGGCCCCGACGGACGGCCCCGGCCGGGAGGACGCGCTCGCGGGCCGCTTCCGGCTGCACCGGGCGGTGGCCGACTGGCTGCGGGCCGCCACTGCCGCCCGGCCGGTCGCCCTGGTGCTGGACGACCTGCACGCCGCCGACCGGGAGACCAGGGCGCTGCTCGGTGAGCTGGCCACCGGTCCGGCCGTGCCGGGCCTGCTGCTGGTGCTGGCCCACCGTCCCGGTGAGGGCGAACTCACCGACATGCTGGGCCAGTTGGCCCGGCTGTCGCCGCGCCGGTTGCCGCTGCGCGGCCTGGCGGCGGCCGATGCCGGGCGGCTGGTGGAGGCGGTCTGTGCGGCACCGGTCCGGCCGGAGACGGTGGCGGCCCTGGCCGAGCGCACCGGAGGCAACCCCTTCTACCTCCGGGAGAGCGCCCGGCTGCTGGCCGCCGAGGGGGCGTTGGTGGCCGTCACCGAGGTGCCGCAGGGCGTCGCCGACGTCCTGCGCCGCCGCTTCGACCGGCTGCCGCCCGCCACCCTGGAGGTGCTCCGGCTCGCCGCCGTGGTCGGCCGCGAGGCCGAGGTCGACATCCTGCTCGCCGCCACCGGCCCCGGCCCGGCCGCCGACCCGATCCCGGGCGCCGGCCCGGGCTCGCCGCGACCTCTCCCGGGCCTCGTCACGAACGCAGCGTCGGCCCTCGGGCCCGGGGCCGGGCCGAGCCGCGGCCCGTTCGAGCTTCCGGGCGCCACCGCAGACCCACCGTCGGGCCCGGTCCCGCCTTCGGTTCCAGCCGCAGTGCCGGTCCCTGACGCGGCGTCGGCCCCGGGCCTGTCGTCGGCCCCCGCCGGGTGGCCTGCGACGGGAGCCGCCCCGCTGGTCCTCCCGGGCCGGGTCCTGGACGCGGCGTCCACCCTCGCCCCGTACCCGCCCCAGGGCTCCACCCCTGACGCGGCGTCGGCGGCGCTGCACGAGGAGCAGCTCTACGCCGCCCTGGAGAGCGCCCTCGACGGCGGCCTGCTCACCGAGCCCGGCCCCGGTGTGGTCCGGTTCACCCACGCCCTGGTGCGCGACACCCTCTACGGCGATCTCACCCGCCTGCGCCGCTCCCGGCTGCACGCCCGCGTCGCGCAGGCGATCCGCTCCCGTCGCCCCACACAACTCTCCGCACTGGCCCACCACTTCGCCCACTCGGCGACCTCCGCCACCGCCCACCTGGCGGTGGAGTACGCCGTCCGCGCCGCCGAGGCGGCCGAGCGCCGCTACGCCCACGAGACCTGCGCGGCCCTCTACCGGCAGGCCCTCGACCTGCTGCCGCTGGTGCCCGCCGAGCTGGTGGACCAGCAGGCCCGCCGGATCGAGCTGCTCGGTGCGCTGCTGCGGGCCCAGGTCCGGGCCGGCGCGATCCGGGCCGCGCTGGCGACAAGGGCCACCGCGATCGCCGAGGCCCGGGAGAGCGGGCGGTTCGAGCTCGCGGTCGCCGCCTGGACCTCCTGGACCGAGCCGACCCCGTGGGTGGCCCATCCGTACGGCACGGTGGACCACGCCGCGGTCGAGGCGCTGAACGCGCTGCTGGCCCGCCCGGACCTGCCGCCCGCCACCCGCTGCCACCTGCTCGACGCGCTCACCTACGAGCTGGACTGCTCCGGCAGCCCGGAGGGCTGGGACGCGGCGGCCGAGGCGGTGGCGATCGCCCGTGAGGTCGGCGAGCCGGTGCTGCTGGCGCACGCGCTGGCCGCGCAGGCCCGGGTGCACGACTACGAGCTGCAGATCGAGCTGCGCACCGCGATCGCCGAGGAGCTCTCCGCCCTCGCCACCGAGCACGACCTGCCGGCCTACCGCTGGCTGGCCGAGCACCTGTGGTGCACGGCCGCCGCGGTCCGCAGTGACTTCGCGGGAGTGCGCGCGCACGCGCTGGCCGGGCTGCGGATCGCCGAGGCCTACCACCTCCCCGAGCTGGTGGACGTCGGCCGCTGCCAGCTGGGCATGCTGGCGCTGATCGAGGGCCGGGAGGAGGAGGCGGACGCCCGCTTCCGGGCCGCGATCGAGGGCCTGTACTCCCGGGATTCGATCCACGCGGAGGGCTTCGACGCCCTCTTCCGGCTCACCCGGGCGTTCCAACGCGGCACGCTGGCCGAGGAGTTGCCGCTGATCGAGCGCGGCGGCCAGCTCTACGGGCCGCTGGTCGAGGACGTCCGGGCACTGGCCCTGCTGGAGGCCGGCCGCCCGGTGGCCGAGGTGCGGGCGACCAGGGTGGAGCGGCGGCCGATCCCGCCCGACTACTACCGCTCCTTCTTCCTCACCCTGCGGGCGCTGGCGGTGATCGCCCTGGACGAGCGGGCCGAGGCGGCCGAGGTCTACGCCGATCTGCTGCCGCACCGGGGCATGATCGCCGGGGCGGCCAGTACCTCGATCGCGCTGCGCCCGGTCCCGCTCACCCTGGCCGAGCTGGCCGACTACCTCGGCGAGCCCGGGTGGGCGGCCGGCCACCGCCGGGAGGCGGTCGAGCTGGCCGCCCGGCTGCCCCGTCGGGGGGCTCCGCTGACGGGGTGAAAGATGTCCTGCCCGTGAAGACCGAACGAACTCCCGGAGCCGTCCGGGTGTCCGGCTGTGCGCTTGGCCACACTCCCGCACGGGTGTGCGACGGCCTGTGGCAGGTCCGGGAAAAGGCCTGATTCCGCAGCTCGGAGGCATCGATCGGGTACGTATCGAAGGCCGGTCCGATCGGGGGCGGACGATGCCCGGAGGTGATCCACTCGACGGGCGCCGTAACCATCAGCCATTAGCATCGTGTCACATGGCCGTGCTGACACAGGTGACGACACCGCAGGATGAGGGGACCGGGCCCACCGCCCGGTACACGGCAGGGCCGGTGCCCGAGCCGCGCACCCTGCTCGACGTGCTGGCGGCGACCACCCGCGCACACCCGGGCGAACCCGCCCTCGACGACGGCCGCGCCGTCCTCTCCTACCGTGCGCTGAGCGCCGAGGTGGAGGGGGTGCGCCGCCGCCTGGCGGCCGCCGGCATCGGCCGCGGCGACCGGGTCGGCATCCGGGTGCCCTCGGGCAGCAACGACCTCTACGTCTGCATCCTCGGCACCCTGGCGGCCGGCGCCGCCTACGTTCCGGTGGACGCCGAGGACCCGGACGAGCGGGCCGAGCTGGTCTTCGGCGAGGCCGAGGCGGTCGGGGTGCTCGGCGCGGACCGCGCGCTCGCGCTGACGGGCCGTCAGCCCGGCGGCCGCACCGGCGAGGTGCCCGCCACCGGGGACGACGCCTGGATCATCTTCACCTCCGGCTCCACCGGTAAGCCCAAGGGTGTCGCCGTCACCCACCTCAATGCCGCCGCCTTCGTGGACGCCGAGGCCGCGCTCTTCCTCCAGGAGGAGCCGATCGGCCCGGGGGACCGGGTGATGGCCGGGCTCTCGGTCGCCTTCGACGCCTCCTGCGAGGAGATGTGGCTGGCCTGGCGGCACGGCGCCTGCCTGGTGCCGGTGCCGCGCTCCCAGGTGCGCGGCGGCGCCGACCTCGGCCCCTGGCTGGCCGAGCAGGAGATCACCGTGGTCTCCACCGTCCCCACCCTCGCCGCGCTCTGGCCGGCCGAGGCGCTGAACGAGGTCCGGCTGCTGATCTTCGGCGGCGAGGCCTGCCCGCCCGAGCTGGTGCAGCGCCTGGTCACCGAGGGCCGCGAGGTGTGGAACACCTACGGCCCGACCGAGGCCACCGTGGTGGCCTGCGCCGCGCTGCTGGACGGCGAGGGCCCGGTCCGGATCGGACTCCCGCTCCAGGGCTGGGACCTGGTGGTGGTCGGCCCGGACGGACACCCCGTCAGGATGGGCGAGACCGGCGAGCTGGTGATCGGTGGCGTCGGCCTGGCCCGCTACCTGGACCCGGCCAAGGACGCCGAGAAGTACGCCCCGCTCGAATCGCTCGGCTGGGAGCGCGCCTACCGCTCCGGCGACGTGGTGCAGGCCGAGCCCGAGGGTCTGCTCTTCCTCGGCCGGGGCGACGAGCAGATCAAGCTCGGTGGCCGCCGGATCGAGCTCGGCGAGGTGGACGCGGCGCTCCAGGCGCTGCCCGGGGTGGCCGGCGCCGCCGCCGCCGTCCGCACCGCCAAGGGCGGCAACCAGCTGCTGGTCGGTTACCTGGTCACCCAGGAGGGCTTCGACCGGGCCGCCGCCGTGGAGCGACTGCGGGCCGAACTCCCGGCCGCCCTGGTCCCGTTGCTCGCCCCCGTGGACTCGCTCCCCACCCGGACCTCCGGCAAGGTGGACCGCAACGCGCTGCCCTGGCCGCTGGCCGACCTCGAACCGGCCGGTCCGGTCGAGCAGTTGTACGGCACCGAGGCGTGGCTGGCCGAGCAGTGGGAGGCCATCCTCGGCGTGCCGGTCGGCAGCGCCCGGGAGGACTTCTTCGCGATCGGCGGCGGCTCGCTGGCCGCCGCCCGCCTCACCACCCTGCTGCGTGAGCGCTACCCCTCAGTGGCGGTGGTCGACCTCTACCAGTACCCGACCCTGCGCAAGCTCGCCCGCCACCTGGAGCAGAGCGGCCAGGGCGACGGGAAGCAGCGGGAGATCGCCCTCGTCCCGACCCGGGCCAAGCTGCTCCAACTCCTGCTGCTGATCCCGCTGTTCACCCTGACCGGCCTGCGCTGGACCACCGGCCTGCTGGCGCTCGGCAACGTCCTCGCCTGGTTCGGCGACTACCCGTGGGCGCCCACCGCCTCCTGGTGGGCGGTCGGCGCGGCGGCCGTGCTGCTGTTCAGTCCGCCCGGCAAGCTCGCCGTCGCGGCGGGCGGCGCCCGGCTGCTGCTGCGCGGGGTCGGCCCCGGCCGCTACCCGCGCGGCGGCTCGGTGCACCTGCGGCTGTGGACCGCCGAGCGCCTGGCCGAGGTCAGCGGCGCCACCTCGCTCTCCGGTTCCTGGCTGGTCCGCTACGGCCGGGCGCTCGGCGCCAAGATCGGCCAGGACGTCGACCTGCACTCGCTGCCGCCCGTCACCGGCCTGCTCAAGCTCGGCCGGGGCGCCGCCGTCGAGGCCGAGGTGGACCTCACCGGCCACTGGCTGGACGGCGACCGCCTGGAGATCGGCGCGATCAAGATCGGCGCCGGAGCGGTGATCGGCACCCGCTCGACCCTGCTGCCCGGCGCCAAGGTCGGCAAGAACGCCCAGGTCCTCCCCGGCTCCGGCGTCACCGGCCAGGTGCCCACCGGCCAGCGCTGGGCCGGTGCCCCCGCCGTCAAGCTCGGCAAGGCCGAGCGGAACTGGCCCAAGCAGCGCCCGCCGCACCGGCTCGCCTGGTCCGCGCTCTACGGGGCCAGCGGCCTCGGCCTCACCCTGCTACCCGTCCTCCCGCTGGCCGCCGCCCTGCTGGTGACGGGCCGGTTCGTCCACCCGGGCGACGGCCTCGGGGCCGCCCTCACCGGCGCCCTGATCGCCCTCGTCCCGGCCACCCTGGCCTACGGCCTGGTGCACGCCGGGCTGCTGCTGGCGGCCGTCCGGCTGCTCTCGATCGGCCTCACCCCCGGCGTCCACCCGCTGCACGGCCGGATCGCCTGGCAGGCCTGGACGGTCAGCCAGCTGATGGACCAGGCCCGGGAGATCTTCTTCCCGCTCTACGCGGGCCTGATCACCCCGGTCTGGCTGCGCGCTCTCGGCATGACCATCGGCAGCCGGGCCGAGGTCTCCACCGTGCTCGCGCTGCCCAGCCTGACCACCGTCGGCGACGGCGCCTTCCTGGCCGACGACACCCTGATCGCCCCGTACGAGCTGGGCGGCGGCTGGCTGAAGATCGGTCAGGCGGAGATCGGCAAGCGCGCCTTCCTGGGCAACTCCGGGATGACCGCGCCGGGCCGCGCGGTGCCGGACCGGGGCCTGGTCGGGGTGCTCTCGGCCACCCCGAAGAAGGCCAAGAAGGGCAGCTCCTACCTGGGCATGCCGCCGGTCAAGCTGCCGCGCTCGGCCGACACGGCGGACCAGAGCCTCACCTACGACCCGCCGGCCCGGCTGCTCTGGGCCCGGGGCCTGGTCGAGGTCTGCCGCTTCGTGCCGGTGCTCGCCTCCACCGGCCTGCTGGTCCTCACCCTGGCCGCCCTGGCCGGCCTGGCCGGTGCGCTTCCGCTGTGGGGCGCGGCCCTGCTCTCCGGCGCGGTGCTGATCGCCGCCGGGCTGCTCGCCTGCCTGGTCTCGGCGGCGGCCAAGTGGCTGCTGGTCGGCCGCTTCAAGGCGGTCGAGCACCCGCTGTGGAGCGGCTTCGTCTGGCGCAACGAGCTGGCCGACACCTTCGTCGAGGTGCTCGCCGTGCCCTGGCTGGTCGGCGCCGTCCCCGGCACCCCGGTGCTCAACCTCTGGCTCCGCTCGCTCGGCGCCAAGGTCGGCAGGGGCGTCTGGTGCGAGAGCTACTGGCTGCCCGAGGCCGACCTGGTCACCCTCGGGGACGGGGCCACGGTGAACCGGGGCTGCGTGGTGCAGACCCACCTCTTCCACGACCGGATCATGCGCATGGATACTGTGGTCCTCCACGAAGGGGCCACCCTGGGCCCGGGCGGCATCGTGCTGCCCGGCAGCTCGGTGGGCGCCCGGAGCACCCTGGGCCCGGCCTCGCTCGTGATGCGGGCCGAGTCGGTGCCGGCGGACACCCGCTGGCTGGGCAATCCGATCGAGTCCTGGCAGTCCTGACGGTCCGTCTGGAGCAGGAGCGTACGAAGCGTTGAGTCCCAAGCAGGTGCAGTCCCCCGGCGCGTCCCCCCGCGTCGACCCGTACTTCCCCGAGCACGGCGACCCGCGCTACCGGGTGCACCGCTACGAGCTGACCCTCGACTACCGTCCCGGGCCGAACCGCCTCGGCGGCTCGGCCCGGATCCTGGCGGTGGCCGGTGGCTCGGCGCTGGCCGAGTTCGCCCTCGACCTGGCCGACTTCCGGATCGGGCGGGTGCTGGTCGACGGCAAGGCCGCCCGCTACACCCACCGGGGCGGCAAGCTGCGGATCCGCCCGGTCAAGGCGCCGGCGGCCGGCGCCGCCTTCACCGTCGAGGTGCACTACACCGGCAACCCCAAGCCGGTCCGCAGCCCCTGGGGCGGCCTCGGCTGGGAGGAGCTGACGGAGGGTGCCCTGGTGGCCAGCCAGCCGATCGGCGCCTCCTCCTGGTACCCGTGCAACGACCGCCCGGCCGACAAGGCGAGCTACCTGATCTCGCTCACCACCGCCTCCCCGTTCACCGTGGTGGCCACCGGCCGGCTGCTCAGCCGCACCAGCCGCTCCTCCTCCACCACCTGGGTCTACGAGCAGGCCGCGCCGACCGCCAGCTACCTGGTCTCGGTCTCGGTCGGCCTGTACGAGACGGTCCGGCTGGTCGAGGGCGGCGACCCCGGCGCCCCGCGCCGCACCGTGCCGCAGACCGCCTACCTGCCGCTGCGGCTGCTGCCCGAGTTCGGCAACGACTTCGGGCGGCAGACCCGGATGATGCACCTCTTCGAGGAGCTGTTCGGCCCCTACCCCTTCGGCGAGTACGCGGTGGTGGTGGCCGACGAGGAGCTCGACGTCCCGGTCGAGGCCCAGGGCCTGGCCACCTTCGGGCGCAACCACCTCGGCGGGCAGCGCGGCTCCGAGCGGCTGGTCGCGCACGAGCTCGCCCACCAGTGGTTCGGCAACAGCGTCACCATCGCCGACTGGCGGCACATCTGGCTGAACGAGGGCTTCGCCAAGTACGCCGAGTGGCTCTGGGCCGAGCACTCCGGGGGCCGCTCCGCCGCCGACCACGCCGCTGCCGCGCACGCCCTGCTGGCCGGGCAGCCGCAGGACCTGGTGCTCGGCGACCCCGGCAAGCGGCTGATGTTCGACGACCGCCTCTACCAGCGCGGCGGCCTGGTCCTGCACGCCCTGCGCGCGGCCGTCGGCGAGCAGGCCTTCTTCCGCCTGGTCCAGGACTGGGCCGTCCTCAACCGCCACGGCGTGGTCTCCACCGCGGACTTCCTCACCCACGCCGGGCGCTACGCCCCGGCCCCCCTCGACGCCCTCTTCGACGCCTGGCTCCGCCGCCCGGAGCTCCCGCCGCTGCCCACCCTGCCGCCCCCGCGCCCGGCCCATCCGCCGCAGGCGTAGCGCGGTACGGGCAAGGCCCCCGGAGACCACCGCGCTGGTCTCCGGGGGCGCTGCCCGCCCGGGCCCGCACCCCCGTGGCGGGCCCGGCTCCTGAGGGGCCGTCAGACGGTGACCGGCTCGCGCGGCGCGGGGGCCGGGTCCTCGCCGCCGCCGTGCTCGATCCTGAGCTCGGGGAGCAGACGGTCCAGCCAGGCCGGGAGCCACCAGTTGGCGCGGCCGAGCAGGGTCATGGTGGCGGGCACCAGGACCAGGCGGACCACGGTGGCGTCGACCAGGACGGCGGCGGCCATGCCGACGCCCATCATCTTGACCGTGACGTCCGGGTCGAGGGCGAAGCCGACGAAGACCGCGACCATGATGGCGGCCGCGCTGCTGATCACCCGGCCGGTGGCGGAGAGGCCGCGCACCACGCTGCCGTGCGCGTCCTTGGTGACCAGCCAGTCCTCCCGGACCCGGGCCAGCAGGAAGACCTCGTAGTCCATCGAGAGCCCGAAGAGCACGGTGAACATCAGGATCGGCACCCAGCTGGAGACCGGCACCGCGTGCGGCAGCCCGAGCAGTTCCGCGCCGAAGTCGGTCTGGAAGACGGCGGTGGTGACGCCGTAGGCGGCGGCGACCGAGAGCAGATTCATCGCGGCGGCCTTGACCGCCAGCACCGGGGCGCGGAACAGCACCGTCAGCAGGATCAGCGAGAGCGCCACCACGAACGGCACCACCACCCAGAGCCGGGAGGCCAGCCGGTCCGAGATGTCGGCGAAGGCGGCCACCACGCCGGTCGCCTCGGCGCCGGCCGGCAGCAGGCCGCCGCGCAGGCGGTCGAGCAGCTCCTTGGTCTTCACGTCCTGCGGCCCGGTGGTCGGCCGGACGGTGATCACGGCCGCGTCCCCGGCCCGGTTGATCACCGCCGGGGTGACCGCTGCGACGCCCGGCGCGTCCTTCAACCGCGCGGCCAGCGAGGGCAGTTCGGCGGTCGGGACGGTGCGCAGGTCGACCGCGACCACCAGTGGGCCGTTCGCCCCCGGGCCGAAGGCGGCGGCGGTGAGGTCGTAAGCCTGCCGGGTGGTGTGGTCGGCGGCCTGGCTGCCGGCGTCCTGCGGCCAGGTGCGCATGCCGAGCATCGGCGCGGCCAGCGCGAGCAGCACCACCAGCGAGGCGAGCGCGCCGGCGACCGGGCGGCGGCCGATCAGCTGCGCCCAGCGCTCGGTGCGGGTCGGCCCGTCGGTGCCCTTGCGCCCGAAGGCCACGCCCGGCTTCCAGCCCAGCCGCTCGGCCTTGCGCAGCAGCCGGGGCCCGGCCATCGCGCAGAGCGCGGGCACCAGGGTGAGCGAGGCCAGCATCACGGCGCCGACCACCACGAAGGTGGCGTAGCCGAAGGAGGAGTAGGTGGAGAGCCCGGCCAGCCGCAGGCCGAGCAGCGAGACCAGTACGGTGGCCCCGGCGATCACCACCGAGGACCCGGCGGTGGCGGTGGCCTCGGCGGCGGCCTCCCGGGGCGTCAGGCCCCGGCGCAGGCCCTCGACGTGACGGCTCACCAGCAGCAGCGCGTAGTCGATGCCGACGCCCAGGCCGACCATGGTGGCCACCGTCGGGGCGGTGGCGCTGATGTCGGTGACGGCGGACAGCAGGGTGGTCAGCGCGGTGCCCAGGCCCAGCCCGGCCAGCGCCACCAGCAGCGGCAGCCCGGCCGAGACCAGGGTGCCGAGCGCCACCACCAGGATCACCAGCGCGGCCACCACACCGACCAGTTCGGCGGTGCCGTCGGGCGCGGAGAAGTTCTCCGGCAGCTGGCCGCCGAAGGCGACCTGGAGGCCGGCCGCCTCGGTCGGGGCGGCGGCGGAGCGCAGCGCGTCCAGGCCCACCGAGCCCTCGAAGTCGGTGACGGGCACCAGGTAGTCGACCTGGATCAGCGCGGTGGCGCCGTCGGCGGAGAGCAGCGGGGCGCCGGCCGAGGCGGCGTGCGGCAGCTTCGCCAGCCGCTCGCGCAGCTCGGTCAGCGGCTGCTCGGGGAGCCGCTGCCCGCCCCGGTCGTGGACGACCACCCGGGCACTGGCGCCGGACAGCTCGGGGAAGCGCTCGCGCAGCAGGTCGGCGCCGGCGGTGGAGCGGGTGCCGGGCACCCGGTAGTCCTCGCGCGGCTCGCCGCCGAGGGTGGCGGCCAGGGTGAGGGCGACGGCCAGCAGCACCAGCCAGCCGAGCAGGGTGCGCCAGGGTCTGGCGGCGGCGGAGCCGCCGAGGCGGCCTAGGAAGGAGGACATCGCAGTGCCTTTCGGCGGGTCCGGACGGTCGGTCAGGGCCAGCCTGGGGCGCGCGACTTGGAGCTCACTTGGGGTGGTTCGTGACCGCTCTCCAAGGGCCTCCCCGAACGGAGTGTCAGAAACGGACAAGTTTGGACAATTGCGATCTAATCGCAGTCATGACCCGACCCCTGTCCGAACCCCCGTCAGAGCGGAGGTGCCGGAGTTGAGCCTGCTCCGGGAGAACGCCGTCCTCGCGCTCTTCGCCTGCCTCGCCCTCGGCTACCTGATCGGCAAGCTGAGGGTGGGCCCGATCCAGCTCGGCGGGATCTGCGGCACCCTGATCGTCTCGATGCTGATCGGCGCCCAGAAGGTCTCCGTCAACGCCGACGTGAAGAACGTCGCCTTCGCGCTCTTCATCTTCTCGCTCGGCTACATGGCCGGGCCCCAGTTCGTCGCCAACCTCAACGCCAAGGGCCTGCGCTTCGGCGTGCTCTCGGTGCTGGAGGCGGGCGTGGTCATCCTGATGGCGATCGGCTTCGCCACCGGCTTCGACCTGGACGTCGGCACCGCTTCCGGCATCCTGGCCGGGGCCGCGACCGAGTCGGCCGTGGTCGGCACCGCGCAGGAGGCGATCACCAAGCTGGCCGGGATCACCCCGGACCAGTCGCAGGAGCTCCAGGCCCACGTGGCCACCGCGTACTCGGTCTGCTACCTGTTCGGCCTGGTCACCATCGTCATGCTGACCAGCCAGATCTTCCCGATGCTGATGCGGATCAACCTGGCCGACGCCTGCCGGGAGATCTGGGAGCGGATGCGCGGCGACGACGCCGGGCTGGAGGCCGGCGAGCAGGCCGCGCTGCCCGCGCTGGTCGGCCGCACCTACCTGGTCTCGCAGGGCGAGGGCTCCAAGGTCGGCGACTTCGAGGCGGCCGAGCGCCAGCTGGTCTCGATCGAGGGCGTCAAGCGCGGCGACCAGGTGCTCACCGTCGAGCCCGGGCTGACCCTGAAGCGGGGAGACCGGGTGCTGGTGGTCGGCGCCCGGGAGGCCGTGATGGACGCCGGGCACGAGCTCGGCCCGGAGACCTCCGGGGTGCCCGGGCTGGACAGCCCGCTGGCCGTCCGCGAGGTGGTGGTCACCCGCAAGGAGCTGAACGGACGCACCGTCAACCAGCTCCGGGCGAAGGAGCCGCAGGCCGTCGGCGGGGTCTACCTGACCGACATCCAGCGGGTGGACCACCACCTGCCGGCCGTCGGCGAGACCGAGCTGCACCAGGGCGACACGCTGACCGTGGTCGGGGCCCGGGCCAAGGTGGAGAAGTTCGCCGCCAAGGTCGGTGCGACGGTCCGTCAGGACACCGCCGACTACATCTACATCAGCCTCGGCATCTGCCTGGGCGTGCTGCTCGGCGAGGTCACCATCCACGCCGGGGACGTCAACCTCGCCCTCGGCACCGGCGGCGGCTGCCTGATCGTCGGCCTGTTCTTCGGCTGGCTGCGGGCCCAGCGCCCGACCTTCGGCGCCTACCCGCCGGTGGCCGCGCAGACCGCCAAGGACCTCGGCCTGGCCATCTTCATCGCCGTCACCGGCATGGCGGCCGGCCCGGACGCCGGCCCGCTGCTGAAGCAGTACCCGGTCCTGCTGCCGGCCGCCGGCATCCTGATGGTGCTGATCCCGGCCTTCCTGTCGTTCTTCGTCGGCCGCAAGCTGCTGAAGATCGAGAAACCGATCCTGATCGGCGCCATCGCGGGCCAGCAGTGCTCCACCCCCGCGATCACCGCCGTCAGCAACGTGGCGCAGAGCAGCGTGCCGATGCTCGGCTACACGATCACCTACACCATCTCCAACTTCCTGCTGCCACTCACCGGTCCGGTGCTGGTCGGCATCATCGGCCTCTGAGGAAGGAGCGGGACCACCATGGACTGGATCACGGACCACGTCTTCAAGCCGTATCCGGAACTGCTGATCTTCCTGACCATCTCGCTCGGCTTCCTGGTCGGGAAGATCCGCTACAAGGCCATCGGCCTGGGCGCGGTGACGGGCTGTCTGATCGCCGGCCTGTTCACCGGCTGGGTGACCGAGGTCAGCGTGAACGGCACGGTGAAGTCGGTGTTCTTCATCATGTTCCTGTTCGCCCTCGGCTACAAGGTCGGCCCCCAGTTCTTCCGGGGCCTGAAGAAGGACGGCCTCCCGCAGGTCACGGTGGCGGTGGTGGTCTGCGTCACCGGTCTGCTGGTCTGCTGGGGCTTCGACGTGATGCTCGGCTACGGGCCCGGCCTCGGTGCCGGCCTGCTGGGCGGCGCGCTCACCCAGTCGGCGGTGATCGGCGTCGCCCAGGACGCCATCGCCAACATCCAGGGCCTGACGCCCGAACAGATCACCGCCGAACAGAACCTGGTGCCGGTCGGCTACGCCGTCACCTACCCGCTCGGCACCATCCTCTGCGCCATCCTGCTGGCCAACATCGCCCCCCGGCTGCTGAAGAGCAACCTGGCCGAGGACTCCCGGCAGCTGGCCGTCGAGCTGGACGCCCCGGAGTCCAACCCGGACCTCGCCGAGGGCTACTACGAGGTGGTGCTGCGCGCCTTCACCGTCGCCGGGAACGGCCTGGTCGGCCGGACCATCGACGACATCGAGGCGCAGCAGAAGGAGCAGGGCCGCCGGATCTACATCACCCGGGTCCGCCGGGACGGCGAGATCATCGACCACACCCAGCAGACCGTCATCCAGCAGGGCGACGCGATCGCGGTCTCCGCGCTCCGGCACGACCTGGTGGACTTCGACCCGGCCCGGCAGATCGGCCCGGAGACGGACGACGCCGGGCTGCTCAGCTACCAGACCGAGCACCTGCACGTGGTGGCCTCCAACAAGGAGCACCTCGGCAAGACGGTGGCCCAACTCCGGCGCGAGCCCTTCATGGTGGGCGTCTACGTGGACAAGGTCTACCGGGCCGGTGCCGAGTTCCCGTACCGGCTGTCCACCGAGCTGGAGCGCGGCGACACCCTGGTGCTGACCGGCCCCAAGCGGCTGGTCGACCCGGCCACCGCCGCGATCGGCAAGTCGGTGCCGACCAGCTTCGCCACCGACATGGTGTGGGTGGGCCTGGGCATCTTCCTCGGCGGCTGCATCGGCATCCCGGCGCTCACCGCCGGGGGCGTGCCGATCTCGCTCTCCACCTCGGGCGGCGCCCTGATCATGGGGCTGATCTTCGGCTGGATCCGGGGCCGTTACCCGACCTACGGCAACGTGCCGCCCGGTGCCCAGTGGTTCATGGACACCTTCGGGCTCTGCGCGTTCGTCGCCATCGTCGGCATCAACGCCGGGCCCAGCTTCAGCAGCGGTCTCTCCCAAGCGGGTTGGGGCCTGCTGGTGTGGGGCGCGGTGGCCACCGTGATCCCGCTGATCGTCGGCATCCTGGTCGGGCACTTCGTCTTCAAGATCAGAGTGCCGATCCTGATGGGCGTGGTCGCCGGTGCGCAGACCACCACGGCGGCCATCGGCGCGATCAACGAAGAGGCCAAGTCCCAGATCCCGACGCTCGGTTACACCATCCCGTACGCGGCAGGCAACGTCCTGCTGACCATCTGGGGCGCCATCATCGTCGCCCTGCTCGGCTAGGAGAGAGCACCGTGAGCAAGCCTTCGATCAGCCGCGAGGAGATCCGCCGGCTGTCCAAGCTGAGCCCGTTCGAGCTGAAGGGCGAGTTCATGCGGCTCGCCCAGGCCTACCAGGCCGACCAGCCGGGCCAGAAGGGCCAGTCCACCTCGCACATGCTCAACGCCGGCCGGGGCAATCCGAACTGGATCGCCACCGGCCCGCGCGAGGCGTACCTCGCCCTCGGCCACTTCGCGCTCTCCGAGAGCCGCCGGGTGTGGACCGCCGACAACCTCGGCGGGATGCCCGAGAAGCACGGCATCGCCGAGCGCTACGACCGCTTCGCCCGCTCGCACCCCGAGCTGCCCGGCATCGAGATGCTGACCGCCTCGATCGGCCTGGCGGTGGACCGCTTCGGCCTGGACCGGGAGGCGTTCATCCACGAGCTGGCCGACTCCTCGATCGGCGACAACTACCCCGTCCCGGACCGGATGCTGGTCAACGCCGAGCAGATCGTCCGGGGCTACCTGCACCAGGAACTGATGCACGGTCAGCCGCCCGCCGACCAGCTGGACCTGTTCGCCACCGAGGGCGGCACGGCGGCGATGTGCTACATCTTCGACTCGCTGATGAAGAACGGCATCCTGAAGAAGGGCGACAAGATCGCCCTGATGGTGCCGGTCTTCACCCCCTACATCGAGATCGCCGAGCTCGACACCTTCGACTTCGAGGTGGTCAAGGTCGAGGCGTCCAGCTTCACCGAGACCGGCGTGCGCGGCTGGCGCTACCCGACCGAGGAGGTCGCCAAGCTGGAGGATCCGGCGATCAAGCTGGTCTGCCTGGTCAACCCCTCCAACCCGCCCTCGCTGGCGCTCTCCCAGCGGGTCGCCGACCAGATCAAGCAGATCGTCGCCACCAAGAACCCGAACCTGATCGTGGTCACCGACGACGTCTACGGCACCTTCGTCAACGGCTTCCGCACCATCGCCGCCGACCTGCCGCGCAACTCCCTGCTGGTGTACTCCTACTCCAAGCACTACGGCTGCACCGGCCACCGCCTCGGTGTCATCGGCCTGCACCACGACAACGTCATCGACGAGATGCTCGGCAAGCTCCCGGCGGAGGAGAAGGCCCGGCTGGCCAAGCGCTACGGCACCCTCACCCTGGAGCCGGAGAAGATCCGCTTCATCGACCGCCTGGTCGCCGACTCCCGGCAGGTGGCCCTCAACCACACCGCCGGGCTGTCGCTGCCGCAGCAGGTGCAGATGACGCTCTTCTCGCTCTTCGACCTGCTCCCCGAGGGCCAGGCCTACAAGGCCAAGGTCCAGTCGATCGTCCAGCAGCGCCTGGCCCTGCTGCTGGAGGGCTCCGAGATGAAGATCTCCGAGGACGCCGGCCGGGCCGGCTACTACATCGAGCTGGACCTCCAGGCCGAGGCCGAGCGGGTGGCCGGCCCGGCGTTCGCCGAGTACCTGCTGAAGAACTACGAGCCCACCGAGCCGCTGTTCCGCCTGGCCGAGCAGACCGGCGTCGTCCTGCTCAACGGCGGCGGCTTCGACGGCCCCGAGTGGTCCGTCCGGGTCTCGCTGGCCAACCTCGACGACCTCGACTACCTCAAGATCGGCCACCACCTCCGGCAGATCTTCCTCGACTACCAGGCCGAGTGGGAGCAGTCCAAGGGCTGACCGCCAGTGGGTGAGCGGGGTGGGCGGACGACCGGTCCGTCCACCCCGCTCGTGCTGTACCGGGGCGCCGGTGCGTGGCGCGCGGCCGGGAGCGCAGCTGCCGGGTCGAGCCCGGGCTCCCGGTCCGACGCCGTGCCCGTCCGCCCCTCGTGGCGGAGTCGCTCCGCAGCGACGTTCCCGACGCCGCTCCGGAGGGCCCGCCGGTCCGGGACCTCTCGGCAGGCGCATGCTGGAGGGAGGGGCAGCGGACCCTTCGGAGGCGGCCATGGAGATCAGACCCCCAGCGGGCGTGGTGGTCGGGGTGGACGGATCGCCGCACGCGGCGCTGGCCGCCGAGTGGGCGGCGGGGGAGGCGGAGCGGCGCGGGTGCGCGCTGCACCTGGTGCACGCGGTGGAGACCGGGACGATCACCGTGCCGGCCAGGTCGGGGGCGGCCGTCACCGATCTGCTGCTGCGCAACGCCCAGGAGGTGCTGGACCGGGCGCTGGCCGAGCTGGGGGCGGCGCACCCCGCGCTGCGGCCGACCGGGGACGTGGTGCCCAAGGACCCGGCCGCCGCCGTGGTGACGGCGGCCGAGCACGCCGAGCTCGCGGTGGTCGGCACCCGGGGGCACGGCGGCTTCGCCTCGCTGCTGCTCGGTTCGGTCAGCCTGCGGGTCTGCGCGCACGCCGGCTGCCCGGTGGTGGTGGTGCGGGGCGACCGGGCCGAGGGACGGCACGTGCTGGTCGGGGTCCGGGAGGAGCGGGACGCCGGGGCGGTCCGATTCGCGGCCCGGGAGGCGGAGCAGGCCGGGCTGCCGCTGCGGGTGCTGCACGTCTGGTCCCCGGTGGTGGCGGACGTGGCCGGCGCCGCCGCGATGGTGGACGAGCTGGGCGAGGAGTCGGACCTGCACCGTCAGCTGCTGCGCCGCACCGTCGATCCGGTCCGCGCCGACCACCCCGAACTCGACCTGGACGCCGAGGACTTCGCCGGTCCGGTGGCGGCCACCCTGGTGGACGCCTCGGCCGAGGCGGCCCTGCTGGTGGTGCCCCGGCACGCTCCCGCGCCCCGGCTGGGGCTGCGGCTGAGCACCGCCGCGCACGCGGTGCTGCACCATGCCCACTGCCCGGTGGCGGTGGTCCCGGTCTGACCGGCCGTCAGCCGGCGGAGCCGGAGGCCCAGACGGGGCGGCCGGCCCGGTCGTAGATCACGATGTTGCCGTCACCCTGGAGGCCCAGGGCATTGCCCGGGGTGGCGGTGTTCGAGGAGGCCCAGAGGAGGGCGGCGGTGGGGTCCCGCAGGGTGATCCGGCCGTCGGTGAAGCGGGCGGTGATCGCCCGGTGGCCCGAGGTGCCGGTGGCCCAGAGCGGGCGGCCGGCGCGGTCGGACCAGACCAGGTTGCCGTCGGTCTGCATCACCAGCTGATGGTGCGTCACGGAGACGGCGGTGCCGGGCGGGAGCAGCAGGGTGGCGAACGACCCGGAGGTGGAGCTCATCCACCAGCCCCGGCCCTGCGCGTCGCTGATCAGCAGGCTGCCCTCGGTGCCCGCCGTCAGGGTGGCCCCGGGGCCACCCGCCGTGGCGGAGCGCCAGAGCTGCTGCCCGCCGGCGCCGGTCACCTCCAGCCGGCCGTCGGCGGTCAGCCGGGCGGACGCGCCAGGGCTGCCCCAGGTGCCGGTGGACCAGACGGCGGCGGACCGGGCGGTGTCGTACTGGACCAGGTTCCCGTCCCCCTGCATGGCGAGGGTGTACGCCCGGCCGTCGGCGGTGAAGGGGATCACCTGGCCCGGGACGACGGTCCAGGTGCCGGCCGTCCCGAGCGGCACCGGGGCGTTGGCGGCCGAGCCGGAGCCGCTCCACCCGCTGCCGGAGCCGCTGCCGGAGGAGCCGTCACCGATCCGGACGTCGCTCGCACCGCCCCCGCCGCCGGACACGATGATCCGGTCGTCGTCGCCCCGGTCGCCGGCCACCGCCGGCGCCGTCACCGTCCACAGCAGGACGGCCGCGCCGAGCGCTGCCGTCGCCCGCCCCCACCCACCTCGGACCACCGGTCCACCTCACGTCGTTCCCGGGTGCCCGCGCGGCACCGACACCCCTGACGTTCCCGCACCCTGACGCCCCCTCACAAGGGGCGCGGCCCGGAATCACGCCCAGAGCCGCAGCCCGGCGGTCAGTTCGCGGACGCAGCGTGCGGCCAGCTCGGCGGCCTGTTCGGGCGGGGTGTCCTCGGCGGCCCAGGTCTCGGTGGCGACCCGCATCGCGGTGTTCGCGGCGGCGGCGGCCAGCCGGAGTTCCAGCGGGTCGGTGCCCGGCGTGGCCAGGGCGGTGAGGACGGGCACCAGGGCGAGTTCGGACTCGTGGTGGACGCGGTGCCAGACCGCCAGCAGGTCGGGTTCGGCCGGGGCCTGGCGGAGCAGGCCGCGGACCCAGCCGAGCACCTCGGGCGGGAAGTCGGCGGACGGGGCCATCGCCTGCCGGGCGGACCGCTCCAGTGCCTGGGGGAGCGTCAGCTCCGGCGGGCCGAGCGCGAGTTCGCTGATCCAGTGCCGGACACCGGCGGCCAGCAGCGGGGCGACGGCGTCCTCCTTGGTGCGGAAGTAGCGGTAGAAGGTGCGCAGCGAGACCCCGGCGGTGCGGGCGATCGCCTCGGCGGTGCAGCCGGCCGCGCCGTGCTCGGCGAACAGGCGGGCGGCGGCGAGCGCGATCTCCTGCTGGGTGGCGGCCTTGCGGCGTTCGGTGAGGGAGGGGCGGTGGTCGGACACCCTCCGCAGTCTAGCGGCGGGAGCTGCACGACCGGCCCAGTAGGCACGAGATGCATGGTTGGCACAACGTGCCACCCAGGCGTACCGTGAACAGCGAGATCCGGAACGACCAGCAGGAGAGCACCATGAACCGCTTCGACGGCCGCCGCGTACTGATCACCGGCGCGGGCTCGGGCATCGGCCAGGCCACCGTCCGCCGCGTCCTGGCCGAGGGCGGCACCGTGGTCGGCGCCGACATCGCCGAGCCGGGCCTGGCCGCCACCCGCGAGCTGGCCGCCGCCGACGGCACCGACGGCCGCCTCACCACCCTCACCCTGGACATCGGCCAGGAGGCGTCCGTGGTCGAGGGCGTGGCCCGGGCCGTCGACCTGCTCGGCGGGCTGGACGTGCTGGTGAACGCGGCCGGCATCCTGCGCTCCGAGCACACCGACCGCACCGGCCTCGACCTGTGGGACACGGTGCTCCGGGTCAACCTCACCGGCACCTTCCTGATGACCCGTGAGGCGCTGCCCGCACTGCTCGCCTCCGGCCGCGGCGTGGTGGTCAACTTCAGCTCCACCTCGGCGAGCTTCGCCCACCCCTACATGTCCGCCTACGCGGCCAGCAAGGGCGGCGTGCAGTCCTTCACCCACGCCATCGCGGTGGAGTACGCCAAGCAGGGCCTGCGCGCGGTCGCCGTCGCCCCCGGCTCGATCAGCAGCGGGATGACCGACGCCTCCGGCGCCAGCGGCCAGAACCGGGGACCGGGCCTGCCCGCCGACGCCGACATGTCGCTCTACGCCAAGCTCACCCCGGCGCTGCAGTCCGACAGCGCGTACAACTTCGCCGGTCCGGAGACGGTGGCGGGCGTGATCGCCATGCTCGCCTCCGACGACGGCGCCTTCGTCACCGGCACCGAGATCCGGGTGGACGGCGGCACCCACGCCTGAGCCGGTCCACGCACCACCCGACACACCGGCCGGGGTAGCGCCTGACGGACCGTCACGCCCGTGATGATGTGAATCGTCCCGAGCGAGAGGCGGTGCCCCGTGCCGGACCGGGTGCTCAACGGGCTGCGGCTGGCCTTCGGCCTGCTGACGGCCGCCGCCCTGGGCTTCCAGCTGTACCGGCTGGGCACCCAGGGCGGTTCCGTCGGCAACTTCTTCAGCTACTTCACCATCCTCAGCAACGTGCTCGGGGCGGGCGTCCTCCTGGTCGGCGGCTACCGGGGCCTGCGCGGCGGCGGCCGGGTCCCCGACCTGCTGCGCGGGGCCGCCGCGCTCTACCTGACGATCACCGGCCTGGTCTACCTGGTCGCCCTCCAGGGCCTCGGCCTCGGGCTGACCCTGCCCTGGGTGAACGACGTGCTCCACCGGGCGATGCCGCTGGTGGTGCTGGCGGACTGGCTGCTCGACCCGCCGCGCCGCCGGATCGACCCGCACCGTGCCCTGCGCTGGCTGCTCTTCCCGCTGCTCTACCTGCCCTACACGCTGCTCCGGGGCCTGGTGGTCGACTGGTACCCGTACCCCTTCCTGGACCCCGGGCGGTCCGGCGGCTACGCCCGGGTGGCGGTCGCCTCGGCGATGATCACCGTCGCCTTCCTGGGGATCGGCGCCCTGCTGGTGGTGATCGGGAACCGGCTCGGGGAGCGGAAGCGGAGTCGTACGGGCTGACAACCTTTCACCGGGGCCGCCGCGTCTGTCCGTCGTGAGTCGAGAATCCGAGGACGCCGCCTACGCGGCATTCGTCGAGGCCGCCTGGCACCGGCACCTGCGCACCGCCACGCTGATCACCGGCGACCGGCACCGCGCCGAGGAGCTGCTCCAGGACTGCCTGGTCAAGCTGTACGTCCGCTGGCGCCACACCGTCACCGACGACCCGCACGCCTACCTGCGCCGGATGCTGGCCAACGGCCACGTCAGCTGGTGGCGGCGCCGAAGGCGCGAGCTGCTGACCGACACGCCGCCCGACGGCGTGGCGCAGGTCGTCTTCCCCGACGGGACGGAGGAGCTGCGCCGCGCCCTGCTCGCGCTGCCCGAGCGGCAGCGGGCGGTGGTGGTGCTGCGCCACGTCGAGGACCTGTCGGAGAAGGACACCGCCGCCGCGCTGGGCTGCTCGGTCGGCACGGTGAAGAGCCAGAACTCCCGGGCGATGGCCCGGCTCCGGACCACCCTGACCGGCCACCTGGAGGCCACCCGATGAGCACCGAACAGGACCGGGCGGACCGGGCGGTCGCGGTCGCGCTCCGCGAGCTGGCGGACCGTCAGGAGGTGACCGGCCCGGTGCCGGTGGACGAGCTGCTCCGCCGCGGGCGCCGCGGGCGCCGGCTGCGGGCCACCACCCGAGTGGCCGCGGTGGCGGTCGGGATCGGAGCGGTGGCCACAGCCGTGTCCGTGCTGCTGCCGACCCCGCCGACGTCCCTCCCCGGGCTGCCGTCGGAGCCTCCGGCGGCACACAGCGCCCCCCCGACGGGCGGCCCCGCCGTGCCGAGCCCTTCGGCCACGGCGCCCGCGAGCGCTCCGCAGCTGCAGGAGGCCTTCCGGGCCAGGCTGCCGCCCCGGCTGACGGTCACCGGGACCTCCGGCCCGTCGGTCGGGGCGGCGAGCGCGTACGAGATCAACGTGGGTTGGTCGCTCCAGGTCGGCGCGGCCCGGGGCGACGCCCGACTCCACGTGAGCCGGTGGCCGGTGAACCGCCCGGCCGACCGGCCCCGGTGCACCACCCCGGGCTGCACCGACACCGACCTGCCGGACGGCGGGCGGATCAGGGTCTACCTCCCCGCACAGGCGGCGAACGGCAGGCAGTACTGGGAGGTCAGCCGACTGCGTCCGGACGGCACGCAGGTGACGGTCTCCTCGAGCAACGTTCCGGGCCCGGGGGACGGGCGCGAGCCTGCTCCGAACGCCCCGCTGCTCACCGAGGCGGAGCTCACCGCGCTGGCCGGGGAGCCGGCATGGCACCAGGCGGCCCTGACCCTCGACCCGAGGCCGGTCTCCTCGTCGCCCCGGACGGATCCCTAGCGCACCCCCGCCGCCCGGAACAGCCGGCCGGAGTCCGGGTGGTCGGCGGTGACGGCGGTGGTGATCCAGAGCGTGCCCGCGTCGTCGAAGGCGCAGGCCGTGGCACGCGGGACGGGCACCTCGACGGTGGCCAGCCGGGTGCCGGTGGGGGAGAAGCAGTGCACGGCCGAGCCGCCCCAGAAGGCCACCCAGAGGTTGCCCTCCGGGTCCAGGGCGAGGCCGTCCGGCTCGCCCGGGTACTCCGCCAGGTCGAGCACGCGGACCTGCGGCCCGAGCGGACCCTGTTCGGGGTACTCGTAGAGGGTGGCCCGCTTGGCCGGGCTGTCGACGTGCCAGAAGCGGTCCGGCTCCGGCCAGCCGAGGCCGTTCGGGATGGCCAGGCCGTCGAGCAACTGCCGGACGCTGCCGTCGGATTCGCGGCGGTAGAGGCGCCCGTCGGTGTGCGGCACGGCTCGCCGCATGGTGCCCGCCACGATCCGGCCGAACGGGTCGACGGCGCCGTCGTTCATCCGGCGGTCGGGCTGATCGGCTTCCACCGGCGTGTTCAACTCCGGTATTCCGGAGCCGAGTTCGAGGGTCTCGAAGCCCCGCTCGGTGGCCAGCAGCAGGCGGTCCGGTCCGGCCGGAGCCAGGCAGCCGGGGGTGACGTCCAGGCGCAGGCCGTCGGTGTGGCCGGTGGCCGGGTCGAGCCAGCGGATCTCCTGGTCAGGGATGCCGAGCCAGTACAGCCGCTGCGCCCCGGCGTCCCAGCGGGGGCCCTCGCCCAGGGTGAGGCGGTGGCTGTCGGCGGGTTCGGCGCGCATGGGGCTCCTCGGGGCGGCGGGGGGAGTCGCCCCGCACCGGTGCCGGTGCGGGGCGGTCGGGTGGTGGTGATCAGTCGAGCGGTTGGACCACCGGCTCGTCAACTGCTGCGACCGTCCGGCCTGCCGGCCCACCCGGCGGCCGCCGGCCGGTGGCCTCCGCGACCCGTCGCCGCTCACCCTCCGGCCGGTGGCCCCGATGGCCGGTCGCCGCTCACCCGGCGGCCGCCAGGTGGGCCAGCGGGTCGGAGAACCAGGCGTTCAGGAAGACGGCGGCCGAGGCCAGCACCAGCGAGTGCTCGCCCAGGCCGGAGGGGATCAGCCGGTCGGCTGCGGCCAGGCCGAGGGTG
Source organism: Kitasatospora sp. NPDC096147 (assembly GCF_044763225.1). Classification (NCBI taxonomy): domain Bacteria; kingdom Bacillati; phylum Actinomycetota; class Actinomycetes; order Kitasatosporales; family Streptomycetaceae; genus Kitasatospora; species Kitasatospora sp. NPDC096147. The sequence continues at coordinate 330,635 of NZ_JBIWFX010000004.1, forward strand.
CTGTGGCGGACCAACTCCGCCCGGACGTCCGGGAGGTACTCGGGAGTGTGCAGCGGGCCACCGGAGAGCACCAGCAGCTCGGGGTTGACCAGGTCGAGCAGCACCGCCGCCGCGCGGCCGAGCGAGCGGGCCCGGGTGCGGAGCAGTCGGATCGCCCCGAGGTGGCCGTCCCGGGCCAGCCGGACCAGCGTCTCGAGCGGCTCGTCCGGTCCCATCAGCCGTGCCTCGCGGGCGAGTCGGAGGACCGAGCCGTCGGCCAGCGCGGCCTGTAAACAGTCCGAGGCGCCGCAGTCGCAGGGCGCTCCCTCGACGCCGGGCAGCCGCAGGTGGGCGATGCCGCCGGAGGCCGAGCGCGGGCCCCGGTGGATCCGGCGGCCGACGGTGAAGGCGGCTCCGACCACGTTGCCGACGAAGAGTTCGAGCAGGCTCTCGGCCCGCTGCCCGGCGCCGTACCAGCCCTCGGCCAGGGCGAGTGCGCGGACCAGGCCGTCCAGCCGGACGGGCGGCGCCAGCCGGGCGGTGAGTTCGGCGTGCAGCGGGACGTCGTGCCAGCCGAGCGGGCCGTGCTCGACCACCGTGCCGGCCTCGGTGTCGACCCAGCCGCCGGTGGAGACGCCGACGCCGAGCAGCCGGCGGTGGGACTGCCAGGACGTCAGGTCGGCCAGTGCCTCGGCGAGTTCGCCGACCAGCTCGCGCGGGTCGGTGGAGCCGTGCGGCACGGCCCACTGGGCCAGCACCCCGCCGCGCAGGTCGACCAGGCCGAGGGTGGAGCGGAGCGTCCCGATGTGCACCCCGGCCACCGCCGTCTCCTCGACCGGGAGGTCCAGTGGAATGCGTGGCCGGCCGGTCGCGCTGGGGCCCAACTCGGGTTCGAGCTCGACCAGTTGGCCGCTGCCGGCCAGGCGGCCGGTGAGCCGGGAGATGGTGCCGGCCGACAGGCCGGTGAGTTCGGCGATCCGGTGGCGGGGGATCGGGCCGTGCGCGAGCACGGTCCGCACCACGGTGGCGGCGTTGTGCCGGGCGCTCTCGGCGGGCGCCGCGCGGTCGGTCGGTGTCGTCATGGTGGGGGCTGCTCTCGGTCCGAGTTAATTTCGTAGGGAAAGTTAATCTCGCCCTAGAAGGAAGGACAACCCCCGCCGGGCTCCGCCATCGACCGCAACACGGCGCAACGAAGCCGCAACACCCGCTCCCACCAGGCGAGATGGTGTTTGACAGACCGGCTCGCGGTCACCACGATGATGCCCATGCACCGAGCCGCAGTTCGAGCGGCCGACGAGCGAGCGAAGGAGGAGCGATGACCGTCCGTACGTCCCGTACCCCGTCCGCCTCCTGTCCGTGTCGCCGCTGTACCCGCTGACGCCCCGTCGCGTCCGTTCACCACACCTCTTCCCGCCGGGCTTCCGCGCCGCCGGCACGTTCTCCGTGCCCTGCGCTGCCGCCGTGCCCGGCACCCCCATTCACCAGAACCGAGGGACCGTCATGACCACTGCCGTCACCACGCCCGACGCCACGACCGACACCACCCTGGCCATCACCCCCGCCGCCGGCCGGATCGGCGCGATCGTCCACGACGTCAAGCTCGGCGGCGACCTGCCGGCCGGGACGGTGGCCGCGATCGAGGCCGCGCTGTACGAGCACAAGGTGCTGTTCTTCCGGGGCCAGCAGCACCTGGACGACGCCGGACACGAGGCGTTCGCCCGCCTGCTGGGCCAGCCGGTGGGGCACCCGACGGTGCCCAGCGCGGACGGCCGGTACATCTTCGAGCTGGACGCCACCAAGGGCGTGCGGGCGAACAACTGGCACACCGACGTGACCTTCGTGCCGTCCTACCCGAAGGCGTCCATCCTGCGCTCGCTGGAGCTGCCCCCGGCCGGTGGCTCCACCGTCTGGGCCAACACGGTCGCCGCCTACGAGGACCTGCCCGCCCCGCTGAAGGCGCTGGCCGAGAGCCTGCGGGCGGTGCACACCAACGACTACGACTACGCGGCCTCGCTGGCGCTCACCCCCGAGCTGGCGGACAACAAGGAGGTGGCCGAGCTGTTCCGCTCGGTCTTCGTCTCCACCGCCTTCAAGACCGAGCACCCGCTGGTCCGGGTGCACCCGGTGACGGGGGAGAAGACCCTGCTGCTGGGCGCGTTCGCGCAGAAGATCGTCGGGGTCTCGGGTGCCGACAGCCGGGCCCTGATCACCCTCTTCCAGCGCTACGTCGAGCGCCTGGAGAACACCGTCCGCTGGGACTGGTCGGTCGGCGACGTGGTGATCTGGGACAACCGCGCCACCCAGCACTACGCCGTCAACGACTACGGCGACGAGCCCCGCCTGGTCCGCCGGATCACCCTGGACGGCGACCTGCCGGTCGGTCCGGACGGTGTGCCGAGCCGCCTGCTGGAGCCGGCCGACCCGCCGGCCGTGGCCGGCATCGTCCCCGCCGAGCAGCTCGAAGCCGCCGTCAACTCCTGATCCCGGCAAGCCCCTTGGTGCCGTAACGACGGCAGCTCCGGCTGCCGTCGTTACTTTCACCACCGAAAAAACCGATCCCCCACGAAGGACACCGAACGATGACCACGCTCTCCCGCCGCTCCCTCCTGCGCGGCTCCGTCGCCGCGGCCGGCCTGCTCTCGCTCGCGGCCTGCCGCTCGGCGGCCGAGAGCGCGAGCTCCGCCGCTTCGCCGTCCGGGGGCCCGCGCCGCGGCGGCACCCTCGCCGTCGCCACCACCATCGACTTCACCCCGAGCCTGCTCTTCGCCCAGAGTGCCAACACCCTGGTGCAGCGCCTGGTCTTCAACACCCTCACCCGCTACGACGACCAGCTCAAGCCGCAGCCCGAGCTGGCCACCTCCTGGCAACTGGCCGCCGACGGCAAGGGCATCACCTTCAAGCTGCGCGACGACGTCACCTTCCACAACGGTCGCAGGTTCACCGCCGACGACGTCATCTTCGCCATCAAGAACCTGCAGAACCCGGTCCGCTCGGCCCAGTTGAGGACCACGGCGGCCACCGTCACCGAGTTCACCAAGAACGGTGACCACGAGCTGACCCTCACCCTGGCCCACCCGGTCAGCAACCTCTTCGACCTCTTCGAGTTCATGATCATCACGGACTCGGCCACCGTCGAGGACGCCGTCGCGGGCAAGCAGCTGATCGGCACCGGCCCGTTCGTCTTCGGCAAGCGCACCCCCGGCTCCTCGATCACCTTCACCCGCAACGAGAAGTACTGGAACCCGGGCCGCCCCTACCTGGACGGCGTGGAGATCCGGGTGATCCCGCAGGCCGACTCGCTGGTCGCCTCGCTGAAGACCGGTCAGAGCCACCTCTCCTACAGCGTGCCCGGCAAGGACCTGGCGGCGCTCAAGTCCTCCGGCCAGTTCCGGCTCACCCCCTACGACACCGGCTCCGGCGCCTTCTACGTCGGCGTCAACGTCACCTCCGAGCACGTCAAGGACAAGCGGGTCCGCCAGGCCATCTCCTGGGCGGTGGACCGCGAGCGGCTGGTGCAGCAGGCCCTCGGCGGCTACGGACTGCCCTCCGCCGCGCCGTGGCCCAAGTCCTCGCCCGCCTACAGCGACGCCAACGCCACCAGGTACCGCCACGACCCGGAGAAGGCCAGGCAGTTGCTCGCGGAGGCCGGCGTCTCGGGCATCTCGCTGCCGTTCGCGCACTCCAACACCCCGGACGGCATCGCCATCGCCCAGATCATCCAGCACGACCTCAAGCAGGTCGGCATCGAGACGGTGCTCCAGCCCACCGACTCGCCGACCATGCAGAAGCAGCTCATCTCGCAGACCATGCCGGCCCTGTGGACCCTCGGCCACGGCTTCGCCCAGCTCCACCCGGCCACCCTGGCGGTCAGCGCCTACCCCTTCAACGAGGCCAAGAACAGCTCGCACTTCACCTCGCCCGCCTACACCGACGTCGTGCAGCGGGCCTGGAAGCGGCCGGACGCCGACAGCCCCGAGGCCAAGGCGCTCTACCAGCAGATCACCGACATCCTGCTGGACGAGGAGTTCGTCATCGACCTGGCCATCGGCGGCCAGATCGAGGTGGCGGGCAAGGTGCAGGGAGCCACGCTCAACAAGTTCACGTACCTGAACCTCGACGACGCCTACCTGACGGCCTGACGGATGCGTACCTTCCTGCTGAGGCGACTGCCCTCCGGCCTGCTGGTGCTGGCCGCCGCCTCCTTCCTGATCTTCGCCATCCTCCGGCTGATCCCCGGTGATCCGGCCACCACGCTGGCCGGGCCGGACGCCGGCCCCGAGGCGGTCGCGGCGATCCGCGCCCGCCTCGGGCTGGAGCAGCCCTTCCTCTCCCAGTACCTGACCTGGCTCGGTGACCTGCTCACCGGCAACCTCGGCCCCAGCTACGCGATCGGCGGCGAGGTGGCCACCCTGATCGGCGACGGCCTCGGCGCCACCGTCGAACTCACCGTGGGCGCACTGCTGTTGGTGATCCTGATCGGCCTGCCGCTCGGAGTGCTCGGCGCCACCGTGCGGCGCGGCCCGGTGGCCGCCGCGATCCGGGCCTTCACCACCACCGTGCTGGCCGTGCCGCCCTTCGTCACCGGCGTGCTGCTGGTGCTGGTCTTCGCGGTGACGCTCCGGCTGCTCCCGGCCGGGGGCCACGAGTCGATCCTCGACCAGCCCGACATCGGCCTGCAGTACCTGCTGCTGCCCGCCTTCTGCCTCGCCCTGCCGAGCGCCGCCATCCTGGCCCGCTACCTCAAGGACGGCCTGGAGCGGGCCCTGGCCGAGGACTACGTCCGCACCGCCACCGCGCTCGGGGTCTCCCGCCGCCGGATCGTCTGGCGGCACGCGCTGCCCAACGCGCTGCCGCCCGCCGTCACCGTGCTCGGCCTCCAGGTCGGCCAACTCCTCGGCGGCGCCGTGCTGGTGGAGGCCATCTTCGCCTGGCCCGGCCTCGGCCAGCTGGCCGAACAGGGGGTGCTGCGCCGGGACTACCCCGTGGTGCAGGACCTGCTCCTGCTGCTCGTCGCCGTCTACGTCGCGGTCCAGCTGCTCACCGACCTGGTGTACACCTGGCTGGACCCCCGGATCAGGTGGGAGTGACCCTGATGACCACCGCCTCGCTCTCCGCCGTCGGCGCACCCCGCCGCCGGCACCTCCTCCCGGCGGGCCTGCACACCCTGCGCGGCACCACCGGCCTGGCCCTGGTCGGGCTGGTCGTACTGGCCGGGCTGCTCGCCCCGCTGCTCACCTCCGCCGACCCGCTGGCGCAGAGCGCGCTGGCCCTGGCCGGCCCGAGCGCGGACCACCCGTTCGGCACCGACGACCTGGGCCGCGACCTGTTCAGCCGGGTGCTGCACGGCATCCGGGCCGACCTGCTGATCAGCGTGATCGCGGTCCCGGCCGGTGCGGTGCTCGGCTGCTCGCTGGCCCTGCTGGCCGCCACCTCGCGCGGCGCCGACGTGGCCGTCCAGCGGGTCTTCGACCTGCTGCTCGCCTTCCCCGGGCTGATCCTCGCGCTGGCCGTGACGGCGGTGCTCGGGCCCGGCCGCTGGCCGGTGGTGATCGTCATCGCGCTGGCCGAGATCCCGGGCTTCGGGCGGCAGTTGCGGGCCGGCATCCTGGTCCAGCGGGAGCGCGAGTACGCCCTGGCGGCCCGGCTCGGCGGGGCCTCCAAGGCCCGGGTGCTGCTACGGCACGTGCTGCCGAACGCCACCGACCCGCTGATCGTCCAGGGCGCCATCGCCTTCTCGCTGGCGGTCTTCATCGAGGGTGCGATGAGCTTCCTCGGCGTCGGGCTGCGCCCGCCGGAGCCCTCGCTCGGCGGCATCCTCAGCCAGTCGATGGCCTACCTGTCGAGCCACCCGACCTTCGCCGCCGCGCCGTTGGTCGTGGTCACCGCGCTGGTGCTCGGCTTCACGCTGATCGCGGAGGCGCTGAACGAAGGGATACGACGATGACGGTGCGGACGCCCGGCGGCGGGCCGGGAGCGGGGGAGTCGCACGCTGCCCCGCCGGTCGGCGGTACGCGGCCGGTGCTCGGCCCGCCGCCGATCGCCGAGGCGCTGAACGAAGGGATACGACGATGACGGCGGTACTGCCGGAGACCACGGTCTCCACGGTGCTCCAGGTCACCGACCTGCGGGTCGAGTTCGACGGCGTCGAAGCCGTCTCCGGGGTCTCCTTCGAGCTCGCGGCCGGGGAGACGCTCGGCATCGTCGGGGAGTCCGGCTCCGGGAAGTCCACCACCGCGCTGGCGCTGCTGCGGATGCTGCCTGCGGGCGGGCGGGTGTCCGGCGGGTCGATCGAGCTCGCCGGGCACGACCTGGCGACGCTGGACGAGCCGGCCCTGCGCGGGCTGCGCGGCCGCCGGATCGCGATGATCTTCCAGGACCCGATGTCCTCGCTCAATCCGGTGCTGGCCGTCGGGCGCCAGCTGGACGAGGCGCTGCGGGCCCACGGACTCCACCGCTCCAAGGCCGAACGGGCCGCCCGAGCAGCCGAGTTGCTGGAGCTGGTCGGCATCCCCGACGCGGCCGGCCGGCTGCGCGACTTCCCGCACCAGTTCTCCGGCGGCCAGCGTCAGCGCATCATGATCGCCCTCGCGCTGGCCGGTGACCCGGAGGTGCTGGTCGCCGACGAGCCGACCACCGCACTGGACCCGACCGTGCAGGAGCAGATCCTCCGGCTGCTGGAGCGGATCAACCGCGAGCGCGGCACCGCCCTGGTGCTGATCAGCCACGACCTCGGCGTGATCGCCCGGACCAGCCGCCGCCTGCTGGTGATGCACCGGGGCGAGGTGGTCGAGCAGGGCCGCACCGACGAGGTCCTCGCCAACCCCCGGCAGCCGTACACCAAGCAGCTGCTGGCCGCCGTGCCGCGGCTGGACGCCCCGTCCACCGCCGCCGCGAACTCCACCCCGGGCCCGGAGCCGCTGCTCACCGTCCGCGAGGTCACCAAGACCTACGGACGGCGTCGCAAGCAGGCCACCGCGCTGGCCGGCGTCAGCCTGGAGCTGCACCCCGGTGAGACCCTCGGCCTGGTCGGCGAGTCCGGCTCCGGCAAGTCCACGCTGGCCCGGGCGCTGGTCCAGGCGCACGCGCCGAGCAGCGGGAGCATCCGGTACCAGGGAGAGGAGCTCGGCCGGTCCCCGGCCGCCCGCCGCGAGGTCCAACTGGTCTTCCAGGACCCGTACTCCTCGCTCAACCCCCGGATGACGGTCGGCCGGATCCTGGCCGAGCCGCTGATCGCGCACCGCCTCGGCACCGCCGCCGAGCGGGCCGAGCGGGTCGCCGAGCTGCTCACCCAGGTCGGGCTCGATCCGGACGCGGCCGACCGGCACCCGCGCGCCTTCTCCGGCGGACAGCGCCAACGGATCGGTATCGCACGGGCGTTGGCCCCGCGCCCGTCCGTGCTGATCTGCGACGAGCCGGTCTCCGCCCTCGACGTCTCGGTGCAGGCCCAGGTGCTGGAGCTGCTCTCCGGCCTCCAGCGCGAGCTGGGGCTGGCGATCCTCTTCATCGCCCACGACCTCGCGGTGGTGCGGCAGGTCAGCCACCGGATCGCCGTGATGCACCGGGGCCGGATCGTCGAGACCGGCCCCGCCGACCGGGTGGTGACCGACCCGCAGCACCCCTACACGGCCGAACTGCTCGCCGCCGTACCCCATCTGACCGAGCCGACCCACCAGCACCGGAGCGCCGCCGCATGACCAGCACCCGCCGTGACCCGTACGCCGGCTTCCCCGGCACCGTCGGCCGCACCTTCGGCGAGTCCACCGCCGCCTGGCCGCCCCGCCGTCGGGCCCGCACCGGGGCGCCGAACATCGTGGTCGTCCTGGTGGACGACCTCGGGTACAGCGACATCGGCCCGTTCGGCGCCGAGGTGCCGACCCCGACCCTGGACCGGCTCGCCGAGAACGGCGTCAAGCTGGCCAACTACCACACCATGCCGCTCTGCTCGCCGGCCCGGGCCGCCCTGCTGACCGGCCTCAACCCGCACCGGGTGGGCTACTCCTTCGTGGCCAACGCGGACCCGGGCTTCCCCGGCTACGGCATGGAGGTGGCGGGCGACATCCCCACCCTGGCCGAACTGCTGCACGACAACGGCTACGCCACCTACGCCGTCGGCAAGTGGCACCTGACCCGGGACTCCGCCTCCAATGCGGCGAACGACCGGGCCAACTGGCCGCTGCAGAAGGGCTTCGACCAGTACTACGGCGTGCTGGAGGGGCTGACCAGCCTGTACCACCCGCACCAACTGGTGCGCGACAACAGCCCCTTGGACATCGACGAGCTGCCCGAGGGCTACTACTACACCGACGACATCACCGACCAGGCCATCGCGATGGTCAAGTCGCTGCGCGCGCACGACAGCGAGAAGCCGTTCTTCCTCTACCTGGCGCACAACGCGGTGCACGGCCCGCTCCAGGCCAAGCCCGAGGACCTGGCCCGGCACAAGGGCCGCTACGACCAGGGCTGGGACGAGCTGCGGGCGCAGCGCTTCGCCCGGCAGCTGGCCGCCGGGCACTTCCCGGAGGGCACCCGGCTGCCGGAGCGGAACGGCGAGGCCGGGTACGAGGTCGGGCCGTGGGACGAACTCACCGAGCCGGAGCGGAAGTTGTACGCCCGCTACATGGAGGTCTACGCGGCCATGGTCGACAACGTCGACCAGAACCTCGGCCGGCTCACCGACACCCTGGCCGCGCTCGGCGAGTTGGACGACACCATCATCCTGTTCACCTCGGACAACGGTGGCACCGGCGAGGGCGGTGCCGAGGGCACCCGCAGCTACTTCAGCCGCTTCGTCCACCACCCCGGGCTGCCCGCCGACTGGAATCCGGACGTGGAGCGGGAGATCGAGCTGATCGGCGGTCCGCAGAGCCTGGTGCACTACCCGCGCGGCTGGGGCATGGCCTCCAACACCCCCTTCCGGCTCTACAAGGGCCAGACCCACGCGGGCGGCGTCCGGGTGCCGTTCGTGCTCTCCTGGCCGGCCGGGCTGCCCCGCGCCGAGGGCGACACCGGGGTCCGGCAGCAGTACCAGTACGTCACCGACGTGCTGCCCACGCTGCTCGAACTCGCGGGCGTGCAGCGGCCGGTGGAGCGCAGGCGGCAGACCGTGCAGGAGCTGGACGGCATCAGCTTCGCCGCCGTGCTGCGCGAGCCGGCGGCCGACTCCACCCACACCGAGCAGTACTGCGAGATGACCGGCAACCGCAGCTTCTACCGGGACGGCTGGAAGCTGGTCACCCTGCACCGCCCGGGCAGCCCCTACGACGACGGCGAGTGGGCGCTGCACGACCTGCGCACCGACCCGACCGAGACCACCGACGTGGCCGCCGAGTACCCGGAGGTGGTCAAGGAGCTGGCGGAGGCCTGGGAGGACGCGGCCTGGCGGAACGGGGTCTTCCCGCTGGCCGACCGCTCCGGCGGCTTCGTCCTGCGGCACCCGGAGGACGCCGCGCTGCGCGAGCCGCTCACCCTGCTGGCCGGCACCCCCGAGCTGGAGCGCTACCGCTCCTCCCGGCTGATCGCCTTCCGCTCCTTCGAGGTGCTGGCCGAGCTGACCGCGCACCGGGAGGGTGACCAGGGCGTGCTGGTCTCGCACGGCGACCAGGGCGGCGGCTACAGCCTCTACGTGGAGGACGGGTCGGTCCGGCTGGCCTACAACCAGTACGGCGAGCTGTTCGAGGCGGACGGCGGCCCGCTGGCGCCCGGTGCCCGGACGGTGGGCCTGCGGGCGCACGCGGTGGCCGACCTGAAGTGGGAGTTCGAGCTGCTGGTGGACGGCGAGGTGACGGGCCGTCTGGGGCCGGTGCACCAGCTGATCGGGATGGCCCCGTTCCAGGGCATCAGCGTCGGTGTGGACCGCAAGTCCCCGGTCTCCTGGCCGGTGTACGAGCGCCACCGCAGCTTCCGCTACAGCGGCCGGCTGCACGCGGTGACCTACCTGCCGGGCGAGCCCGCGCCGTACGACCCGGAGACGGTGGCCACCGCGCTCAAGGAGGCGGCCGCCGCCTTCGAGTGAGGGTGACCGTCCGTCAGCGGACGGGGCCTCAGGACTCCGGGGTGAGCGAGCCGGTGTGCAGCTCGCCGACCCGGCCGCCCTCGCCCTCGTAGGTCCAGAAGGCCCGCACCGTCAGCCGCGTCAGGTCCATCACGTGGCTGACGGTGATGCCGCCCTTCTCCGTCCAGCTGACGAAGTAGACGGCCGGGGCGACCTCGGCCACGTGCAGGGCCACGTCCTCCCACTGCCCGGCCGACTCGCCGAGGCCCTCCCAGCGCAGCCGGGTGCCGTCCGCCGAGTACGTGTTGCGGAAGGCGGCGCCGTTGTCGACCTGGAACAGGTAGGTGTGTCCGGCGAAGGCGGGCAGGGGCGCGGTCATCTCGGGGGGCGTCCTCGTCTGGTGGTACGGCGGCTGGTGGTGGGTGCGGACGGCGGACCGCCCGCACCCACCAACCTATCGGACCCTCGGCCCGGAATGCCGTCTACTTCAGGTAAGGGCCGTCCGTGCCGACCTTGCCCGGGGCGGCGTTCGCCCCGCCCAAGTCCAGTACGTACACCCGCATGTTGCCCTTGCCGGAGGCCGGCACCGCGAGGGTGCCGGTGGTGACGATCTTCACGTCCCCGGTGACGGCGTCCCGGTAGGTGCCGTTCGGGATGCCGGCGAAGGTGGCCGCGTCGGTGACCGCGACCAGCGCGAAGCTGTCGGTCGAGCCCGCCGTGTACCGGCGCTTGAAGGCCATGCCGCCCGAGACCCCCTGGGTCGAGTACTGGCCCTGCTGGAGCGCGGGCACCGCGCGGCGGATCTGGTTCAGCCGCTGGAGCTGCTTGACCAGCGGCTGCTGGAGCGTGCCGGCCACCGGCCCGGAGGCCGAGTCGGCCACCGAGAACCGACTGGCCGTCACCTCACCGGCCACCGCGTCCCCGTAGTACGCCCGCCCGGTGGTGGCCAGCGGGCAGGTCGGACCGCAGTCGATCTGCTTCCCGGCCTGGAACTCGATCTCCGAGCCGTAGTACAGGGTGGGGATGCCCCGGAAGGTCCACATCAGCGCCATGTTCTCGGCCCAGGCGTCGGTGCCGCCGGCGTAGCGGGTCGAGGACTTGTTCGGGCCGAAGTCGTGGCTGTCCACGTAGACCACGTTGTAGGTGGCGTCGTTGGTGGAGTCGTCGCTGTCCCGGCCGTTCGCGAAGGCGTTGGAGGCGTCGCCGAAGTTCATGTGCATCCGCATGTCGATGATGTTCATGCCGGAGAACTTCGAGTGGTCGGGGGCGTGGTACTCGTTGCCGTTCAGCACCGCGTTGGTCGAGGTGGGCTGGTTGCCGGTGCCCAGGGCGTTCTCGTAGGCGAACTGGTCGAGCGCGGCCTGTACGTCGTCCGAGGTGTACTCCCGCCGCTCCTGCCAGGTGAAGAACTGGGCCGAGTGGTTGACCGACCCCCGGTTCCACTTGTCGTTCACGAAGGCGCCGACCTCGCCGAAGACGAAGAAGTCCTTCGCCTTCTCCGCGCCGAACCTCCGCGTGACGCCCTCCCGGATCGCGGGCAGGAAGCGGCGGTTCCAGGTGACCCGGGGGACGTGCACGGCGGTGTCGATCCGGAAGCCGTCGACGCCCATGCCGATGTACTTGTCGTAGGCCCCGATCAGGTACTGCTGGACCACCGGGTTCTCGGTGTTGAAGTCCGCCAGGTCCTCGTGCAGCCAGCAGGAGCGGGAGTCCTCGCCCTCCCAGTTCCCGATCCAGCAGGCGTGGTAGAGCGCCTTGGGGAACATGCCGGTGGTGGCGCCCGGCCACTGGCAGTTGTAGAGGGTGTAGCCCTCGGGGCTCCTCGCCCCGGTCGGCTTGCCCCAGTTGAGGCAGGTGTTGCCGGTCGGCTCGGCCGTGGACCAGAGGTCGCCGTTGTAGTACGACTTCCCGGAGACCGGGTCCACCGTCAGGCCGTCGTACTCGAAGCCGGAGTTCGGGGCGTCGTAGTACCAGCTCCACTGGCTGTCGCGGACGCCGTAGACGGTGGGCGTGAACAGGCCCTTGGCACCCCAGCGGGAGCTGTGGTTGTAGACCACGTCCTGGTAGACCTTGATGCCCTTGGCGTGCGCGGCGTTGATCAGGTCCTGGTAGGAGGCGCCGGCCGACTCCAGCCGCGGGTCCACCCGGTAGAAGTCGTAGCCGTGGTAGCCGTGGAAGTCGTAGTCGGAGCGGTTGAGCACCACCGGGGTGATCCAGAGCGCCGAGAAGCCGAGCGCCTTCACGTAGTCCAGCTTCTGCACCAGGCCCTTGAAGTCGCCCCGGAACATCGGGTCGGCGTTGGCCGCGTTCCCCGACTTCACGTCCTGGCTGCCGCCCCGGTTGTTGGAGCTGTCGCCGTCGTTGAAGCGCGCGGTCAGCACGAAGTAGATCGGGTCCTTGCGCGGGTCACCGCCCAGCGGGGTGCCGGTCGGCGGGGTGGGTTCGGCGGTGCCGGTGGTGGCGCAGGCGGGCGGGGCCGAGGCGGCCGAGCGGTTGCCCGCTGCGTCCCGGGCGGTGACGGTCCAGCAGTAGGTGGTGGTGGGCTCCAGGCCGCTCTGCGAGTACACCGTGGAGGCGGTGTCGACCAGCACCTCGCCCTTGCTGCCGCCGGTACGGGTCACCTGGTAGCCCGTCACCCCGCGGTCATCGGTGGACGCCGTCCAGGTGAGCACGGTGGCGGTGCCGGTCGCCGTCGCGGCGACCCGGGTGGGCGCGGTGGGGGCGGTGGTGTCCGGGAGGACGGCGGCGCAGGGGTCGGTGGCGTTCGGGGTGACGGTCCGGTCCTTGACGGTGCTGTTGCCGCTGCGGAGCTGGTAGTTGGCGCCGTTGTTGTTGTCCCAGACGCCGTTGCCGTTGTTGAAGACCGCCTGCCAGGTGGTGGCCGCGCCGAGGCTGACGGTGCGGCGGACCCAGCCGGTGCAGGCGGCGGTCATGCCGGTGCCGGGGCTGGTGGTCCAGCTTCCGCCGTCGGGCGCCCAGTGCAGGTTGACGGTGGACCAGCCGACGCTGGTGGTGGCGTACCAGACGGTGGCCTCGGTGGCGGGCGTCGGCGTCGGTGTGGGCGTGGGCGAGGGCGTCGGGGTCGGGTCCGGGGTGGTGCTGCCGCAGGGGTCGGAGTGGGCCACCACCCCGTCCTTGACCGTGATCGAGCCGGTGCCCAGCTGGTAGTTGGCGCCGCCGCTGTTGTCCCAGGTGCCGGTGCCGTTGGTGAAGACCGCCTGCCAGCTGGTGGCGAGGCCGAGGGCGAGGGTCTGCTTGACCCAGCCGGTGCAGGCCGCGGTCATCAGGGTGCCGGGCGCGGTGGTCCAGGCACCGCCGGCCGGGGCCCAGTGGACGTACGTGGCTGGCCAGTTGCGGCCGGCCGTGGAGTAGAAGACGGTGGCGGAGGTGGGGGTGGCCGACGCGCACGGGTCGGTGGTGCCGACGGTGCCGCCGGTCACGGCGCTGACGCCGCCGCCCAGTTGGTAGTTGGCGCCGCCCCGGCTGTCCCAGCTGCCGGAGCCGTTGGTGAAGGTGGCCTGGAGGGTGGTGGCGGTGCCGAGCTCGACGGTCGTGCGGTACCAGCCGGCGCAGGCCGGGGCCATGGCCACACCGGGCGGAGTGGTCCAACTCCCGTTGGCGGGCGCCCAGTGCAGGTACGCACCGCTCCAGGTGGTGGCGGGCTTGTAGTACACCGTCGCGGTGGTGGCGGCGTGCGCGGCGAGCGCGGGCAGCAGGGTGGCCAGCAGCCCGGCGACGACCACCAGGACGGCGGCCAGCGGATGACGCGTTCGGCGGTGGTGGCGTGCGACTTCACGGTCCACGGAGGGACTCCTCGGATGCCTGACGGGTGGGGGAGGGAGCCGCCCGCTCCGGCGGGGCACAGGGGTGGGGCCCTGCGGCGCACGCCACCGACCGGAGTTGACGCTCCGTCTTGCGCAAGTTGCCGCAAGATGTTTCAGGAGGGTATCCGGGCGTGAACCCGCCGTAAAGACCGGCCGTCAGGTCCGGTGGCCGGGAGTTCGCGCTGGACGCGTGCGGGGCGCGGTGCCATGATCGCGCCTGTGCCCGGCGCCTGGCCGGCGCGTGGGGGTGGATGGTGCTGAGGGTCTGGCTCGCCGTACCCGTCCTGGCGATGGCGGTGTTCTTGCTGGCATCGGGTGTCGCGACCCTGGCCCGGGGGTGGATGCTCCCGCTGAACCGGAGGTACGTTCGCCGGCCCCGGCTGCACGGATGGGCGCAGGTGGTGGCGGCGCTCGCGCTGGGGTGGCAGGTGCTCTTCGGTCTGCTGGTCGCGGACTTCGGCTTCCGTTCGACGCTGGTGGGGCTCGGCTCCGTCCTCCTGGCAGCCGCGTTCGGCATGATGGGGCTCAGTCAGCGGCCGGGGCGGCCGGCCCGGTGACGCGTGGGGCCGCCCGCCCCCGGGGAAGCGGGGCGGGCGGCCTGGTGGGCAACTGCTCTGTCAGCAGCTGAAGTTGACCTTGCGGAAGGTCGCGTAGTGGTCGGCGGTGTAGTAGTCCTCGTGGTAGACCTTGCCGGTGACGATGCGCCGGGCGCCGCGGGTCGAGGAGCCCGGGGTCTTCACGGTGTACTCGTGGTAGTAGCCGGTGGACTGCTGGGGGAGCACGCCCTCCCGGTTCTGGAAGACGATGCCGTCCTGGCTGTACGGGAACGGTCCGCCCCGGTCGATCAGCTGGATGGTGGTGCGGCCCTCCGGCGGGAGCGCGGAGAGGCAGATGCTCCCGCTGACGGCGGCGGAGGCGTCGGTGGCGAACACGGCGGTGGGGGCGAGGGTGAGCAGGCCGACGGCCACCGCGGCGGCGGCCCGGGTCTTCAACGCGCGTCGAGTGATTCGCATGGCTCCAGCCTGATGGCTTGTCAGGTCCCGGAGGAAGCGAAGCGGGAACACTTCACCGGTGGTCAACCACCTGTGAATCCAGGTGACGGCCCGGTCACCGGCACGCGACGGAAGTGCCGGACCTGTGTCCGCGCGGCCCTGGAAGACTGGGGCGGTACCACCGTCGCCCCCGGGGGAGCACCATGAGGTTCATCGTCTGCAGCTCCGACCACCCGCTGCCGGTCCGGTTCGAGCCGGACGGTCCGACCGTCCGGCTCGGCCCGGGGGAGGGTGCGCTCACCGTCGAGTGGACGGCCGACGGCGGGGAAGTGCGTCACGAACCGGGGCAGTTGGTGATCGTCTCGCCGGAGCCGGACCGGCCGGTCCGGTACTGGCGCTGGGACAGCCCGGACGACGAGCGCGTGTTCCGCGACTCGCCGGACGGCGGGATCACGCCGGTCACCTTCACCGTGGTGACCGGCGGCCCGGAGTGCACGGTGGAATTCGAGCCGAGCGGCATGCCGGTGGACACCGTCGCCGGCGACCGGCTGACGGTGACCTGGCAGGGGGACCGGGGTGAGCTGATGCACGATCCGGAGTGGCTGATCGTCGGGACCCCCTCCTCCGGCCCGGTGCGCCGGACCACCGCCCTGGGCCAGGACGGCGAGGAGATCGACATCGCCTTCTGATCCCTCCCCGTCCTCCCGGCCGCCGTCCTCCCGGCGGCCGGCCCCCGGGCCCGGCGGGCCGGTGTGAGGGAACTCTCCTTGTCGCTCGGCCCGGCACCTGCCTAGCCTGCACGGAGCAGTCCGCGTACCGGCGGACGCCGTCGCGGGGCGCCGAGTCCTGCCTGCCCGCCGACGGTCACTCGACCACACCGAGTACGGGCAGGAGCGGGGGAACCAGGTCAGTACGTGACCCCTGCTCGCTCGTCCGACGCCGGGGCACTCGGGGTGAAGCCGCTTCAGCGGCCGGGCGTTCCCTCATGCCCGAACCCGACAGCTCACCTCGCAGGCGTCGAAAGAGGACTCCTGCCCATGCGCACAACCGTCACCCCGGCACGCCTCGGCGCTGCCGCGCTGGTCGCCCTCCCACTGGTCGCCGCCGTCCCGCTGGCGGGCCCGGCCGAGGCCGCCACCACCGTCACCCAGGACCGGCTGACCCCGAGCTCGATGACCGCCGACGTACCCGGCACGGCCGCCCTCACCGTGCACTCCGCCCGCTGCTTCACCGCGAAGACCGTCGGCATCGGCGTCCGGGACGCGGCCGGGGCCAACCTCGACTTCCCCGGCAACGCGGGCAACGTCCGGATCTGCCCCGGCGGGGTGACCTTCACCAGCGGGGCCCGGGCGCTGCCGGCCGGCACCTACACCCAGTTCGGCTTCTGGCAGGACCAGAACGGCGGCTGGCACAACCTGCCGTCCCGTCAACTCACGGTCAGCGCAGGCTCGGTGACCCCGACTCCGACCCCGAACCCGAAGCCGACCCCCGAGCCCGGTGATTCGCCCGTGCCGGGCAAGGCGCTGACCTGGTCGGAGGAGTTCGACGCCCCGCCGGCGCTCGGCGCCAAGTGGGTCAACGACCGGAGTAGCAGCTACCGTTACGGCACCCACAACCCGGACGACAACAAGCTCGACTGGCTGAGCCCGTCCGGCGTCTCGGTGGCCGACGGGGTCGCCACCTTCACCGCCACGCCCTCCGCGCACACCCTGGAGAACGGCAAGCGGGCCTGGGACACCGGCCTGCTCACCACCGAGTACTCCGGGGAGGGCTTCCAGGTCCGGACGGGCGACTACGCCGAGACCCGGGTCAAGCTGCCCGCCACCCCCGGGGCCTGGCCGGCCCTGTGGACCTGGAAGGACGGCAACGGCGAGATCGACAGTTTCGAGTACCACCCGGACAACCCGGGCCTGCTGGAGCTGACCAACCACGTGAACCCGGCCCAGCGCTACCACACCGACGTGGCCGCCGTCGGCCACGACCGCTGGGTCACCATCGGCACGTACTACGGCGCGGACTCCGTCGACTGGTACGTGAACGGCACCAAGGTCTTCTCGGACGGGGCCGGCGTCGGCGCCGACTGGTCCGCCTACCTGATCCTCAACCTCTCGGTGGGCGCCGGGAAGTACCACCCCGGGCCGATCGGCACCGCGCCGATCGGCTTCTCGGCGGACTGGGTCCGGGTCTACCGCTGAGTCAGCTCACGGACAGCGTGAACGGGGTGGAGTTGTTCGCGGGGTTCGTGTCGTCCGGGCTGACCACCGTGACCTGCCCCTCGGCCTTGGTGCCGGGGGGCAGGCCGCCGTCCACCTGGACGGGGGCCAGCACCGTGGCGGTCCGGTACCGGGGCAGGCCGGCCCCGAAGGTACAGGTCAGCGTGTGGCCGCCCGCCAGGGCGAGGCAGTCGGTCGGGAAGTACGGGCCGCGGAAGGTGAAGCCGTTCGGCACCGTCAGCAGCACCGTGAACGGGGAGCCGGTCCGGTCCGGGCCGAGGTTGGCGACGAAGCCGTGCACGGTGGTGGTCCCGCCGGGCGGCGCCGCCTCCGGGTCGAGTCGGACCACCTCCAGGTCGGAGCGCGAGGGTGCCGCGCTCGCCGGGACGGTCACCCCCAGCACCAGCGCCGCCGCACCGGCCAGCACGGCGGTCAGCTTCCGTCCACCCATGGTCCACTCCGTTCGCCCGCGTGGTCACTCTCTGTGCAGACTGTATCGGCGGAGGATGCCAGGCAGGTGGAAGTGAGGAGGGTGTCCGTGCGGGTGTTGAGTGAGGTCTCCGGAGTGGTCGGGCCGGATCGTGAGGCCGAACTGGTGACGTCCTACCGGGAGTTGGTGGCCGAGCCGCTGCCGGCCGGGCTGATCAGGACGGAGCTGCTCCGTGGGCCGGACGGCCGCTGGCGGGTGCAGAGCCTGTGGCGGGACCGGGCCGCCCTGGAGGCCGTCCGGGCGGATCCGAAGCTGGCCGCCGCGCCCCGGCTGTTCCGCACCGTGGGCGTGGAGCCGGAGCTGACGGTCTTCCAGCTGATGGCGGCCCAGGCTGGTGGGCCCGACCCCGACCACGACTGAGGCCGACCCCGGCCGGACCGCGCCCGACCCCGGCCGGACCGCACCCGGCCCGATGGGACCGCGCCCGACACCGACACCGGTCGGGATCGGACGTGGCCGGAGCCGGGGTCGGGCACCGCCCGACCCGCCGTCAGGGGGCCAGGACCTGACCGAGTCGGGACGCGATCTGCTGCATCACGGGGACCAGCGAGGTCTCCCCGGCCTGGGCCTCCAGGGCCCGGATGCGGGCCTCCGGGCCGGAGACCGAGAGGGCGGTCGGGGCCGGCGCGCCGGGCACGGCGACCGCGATGCAGCGCACCCCGATCTCCTGCTCCTGGTCGTCCACCACGTAGCCGGAGGCCCGGGCCCGGCCCAGCTGGGCGAACAGCTCGTCCGGGTCGGTGACGGTGTAGGGCGTGTGCGACTGGAGCGGCTGGGTGCCCAGGACGGCCCGCGCCTCCGGCTCGTCCAACTGGGCCAGCAGGGCCTTGCCCACGCCCGTGCAGTGCGGCTGGACCCGGCGGCCGACCTCGGTGAACATCCGCATCGAGCGGCGTGACTGCACCTGCCCGACGTAGACCACCTCGCCGCCCTCCAGCACCGCCAGGTTGGCCGTCTCGCCGGTGGCCTCCATCAGCTCGGTCAGGTACGGGCGGGCCCAACTCCCCAGCAGGCGGCCGGAGGTCTCGCCGAGCCGGATCAGCCGGGGGCCGAGGGTGTAGCGGCGGGCGGTGTCCTGGCGGACATAGCCCTGCTGCACGAGGGTACGGATCAGGCGGTGGATGGTCGGCATCGGCAGGCCGGAGCTGGCGGAGAGCTCGCTCAGGGTCGCGATGCCGCCGGAGTCGGCCAGGGCTTCGAGCAGCTGGAAGGCGCGCTCGACGGACTGGACGCCGCCGCTGGCGCGCTCGGCCCCGTTCGGTGCGGCTGCGGGGGTGGTGGCCACCGGCGTTCCCTTCTGCTGTCGGGGAGGAGTAGAGTCCCGGCGATCTACCTCAACAAACCGTTGAAATTCTGTATCGCGGAAACTAGTCTCCACCTTACAGAACCGAACCCGCCAGTAGGTGGGTCGGTATCGAGGAAGCTCCCACCGGAGCCTCCCTGCTGGCTCAACTGTCCAAGGAGTGTTCTGCCCATGGCTGCAGACCAGGACCCCGTCGGCGCCCCCTCCGCCGCTCCGGTCGTCACTGTCGCCGGTCCGCGCGTCCCCCGCAGCGAGGAGGTGCTCACTCCCGAGGCCGTCTCCTTCGTGGTCGGTCTCCACCGTGCCTTCGAAGGCCGCCGGCAGGAACTGCTGGCCCGCCGGAAGACCCGGCGCGCCGAGATCGCGGCGACGGGCACCCTCGACTTCCTCCCGGAGACCGCCGAGGTCCGGGCCGGCGACTGGAAGGTCGCGCCCGCCCCGCGTGCGCTCCAGGACCGCCGGGTCGAGATCACCGGCCCGACCGACCGCAAGATGGTCATCAACGCGCTGAACTCCGGCGCCAAGGTCTGGCTCGCCGACTTCGAGGACGCCTCCGCCCCCACCTGGGAGAACGTGATCGGCGGTCAGGTCAACCTGATCGACGCCTACGAGGGCCGGATCGACTTCACCACCGAGGCCGGCAAGACCTACGCGCTGAAGCCCGCCGCCGAGCTGGCCACCGTCGTGGTCCGCCCCCGGGGCTGGCACCTGGACGAGAACCACGTGCTGGTGGACGGCGTGCCGGTCTCCGGCGGCCTCCTGGACTTCGGCCTGTACTTCTTCCACAACGCGGCCCGGCTGATCGCCAAGGGCGAGGCGGACCCGAACTCCGGGCCGTACTTCTACCTGCCGAAGACCGAGAGCCACCTGGAAGCCCGGCTCTGGAACGACGTCTTCACCCACGCGCAGGCCGAGCTGGGCATCCCGCACGGCACCATCCGCGCCACGGTGCTGATCGAGACCATCACCGCCGCCTTCGAGATGGACGAGATCCTCTACGAACTCCGGGACCACGCCGCCGGGTTGAACGCCGGGCGGTGGGACTACCTGTTCTCCATCGTGAAGAACTTCCGGGACGCCGGGGAGCACTACATCCTCCCGGACCGGAACACCGTGACCATGGCCGCGCCGTTCATGGCCGCCTACACCCGCCTGCTGGTGCAGACCTGCCACCGGCGCGGCGCGCACGCGATCGGCGGGATGGCCGCCTTCATCCCGTCCCGCCGTGACGCCGAGGTCAACGCCGCCGCGCTGGCGAAGGTCAAGGCCGACAAGGACCGCGAGGCGGGCAACGGCTTCGACGGCTCCTGGGTCGCCCACCCCGACCTGGTGCCGGTCGCCCGCGCCTCCTTCGACGCGGTGCTCGGCGAGCAGCCGCACCAGAAGCAGAACCCCGGCCCGGCCGAGCCGGTGACGGCCGCTCAGCTGCTCGACATCGCCGGTGCGGGTGGCAGCTGCACCCAGGCCGGGCTGCACAACGCCGTCCAGGTCGGCGTCCGCTACATCGAGGCCTGGCTGCGCGGGCTCGGCGCGGTGGCCATCTTCAACATGATGGAGGACGCCGCCACCGCCGAGATCTCCCGCTCGCAGATCTGGCAGTGGATCCGCAACGACGTGGTGCTCGCCGACACCGGCGAGAAGACCACCGCCGACCTGGTCCGCCGGCTGGTGGCCGAGGAACTGGACGCGCTGCGGGCCGAGTTGGGCGAGGCCGCGTACGCCGGTGGGCGCTGGACCGAGGCCGCCCGGCTGTTCGAGCAGGTCGCGCTGGCCGAGGAGTTCGTCGACTTCCTCACCCTGCCCGCGCTGGCCCTGCTCGACTGACCCCAATCTAGCGAGGCGCGGTCGCCGTGCCGCCTGCCGTGCTGGAGCACTGGCCGCGCCGATTAGGACGAACCGTACGGCCACCCCGCGCCCGGGGTGGCCGTACGTCCTTGCCACCGAAGGGACTTCACAGATGGCACGCATCTTCTTCAACGGTCAGGCGATGGTCGGCGGTCCGTTCCACGCCTCGGTCGCCGACGCGCTGATCGGCCCCGTCACCACCGCCCCCGGCTACCGCTTCTTCTCCATCCGGGACGAGTGCCCCGGGCTGCTCCCCGACCCGGCGGTGGACACCGCGATCGAGGGCGAGCTGTACGAGGTGGAGCTGGCCCACCTGCGGGACGTGATCCTCCCCGGCGAGCCGGCCGAACTGGAGCTGGGCGTCATCGAGTTGGCCGACGGTTCGGCCTGCCTCTCGATGCTGCTGGCCCGCGGCGAGCTGGCGCGCGGCGTGCACCACGAGATCACCGGCTTCGGCGGCTGGCGTGCCTACCTGGCCACGCTGGGCCGCACCGCCTGAGTGCACCGGACGGGGTGGCCGGTGGGCCCGGCCAGCAGCCAGCTGCCGTCGCCGAGCGGCGTGATGTCGTAGGAGTCCGCGCTCCCGGAGGCGAACGGGGTGACGCTGCCGGTGGCCAGGTCGACCAGGTGGTCCCGGTGCCACTCCTGCTCGGTCTCCTCGTCCTCGCCGGCCAGCGTGACGACGGCCGTGCCGTCGGACAGGAAGCCGCCGCCCCACTCCACCACACCGTCCTCGGCCTCGGGCCCGAAGTCCTCGACGGCGAGGGTGAGCACCTCCTCACCACCGGGGTAGCGGTGGAAGGTGACGTCGGCCTGCCCGTGGTCCACCGTCATGAAGCGCGTGCCGTCCGGGGACAGGTCGATCAGGCAGCGGTCGTGCCACGGGTAGCGGACCACCTCCAGGCGGCCCGCCTCCAGCCGGCCCCGGAAGGCGGCCACCCCGTCCTGGCCCTCGCCGAGCTCCAACAGGACGTGGCCGTCGGTGGGGTGGAAGTACTGCGAGCCGCCGTGGCCGGCGGTCTCCAGCTCAGCGCCGTCGATCTGCCCGCCGGTCGCGGCGTCCAGCACGACCCAGAGGTCCACCGGGCTCCGGTCGGCCATCACGTCCGGCCGGTAGACCCAGACCGTCCGGTCGTCGGGGGAGTACGCGCAGTCCGGCCGGTGCCCGTACCGCGCCGAGGAGTGCGGCTCCAGTGGGTGCCGCCAGACTTCGCTGCCGTCGGCCGAGACGCAGACCACGGCGTTCAGGGTGGTGTAGCAGACCCGCCCGAGGTCCGAGGTGACCGAGATCGCGACCGGCTCGTCCCCGGCCACCGGCCGGATGCGGGCGGCGGGCGCCAGCTCGCCGGGCCCGCCGGCGAGCTCGTACACGTGGATGACGCCATCGAGGAGGCGGGAGGTGTGCTTCACCCGCCGCAGGCTACCGCCGCCCGCCGACAGCCCGTCAGGGGCCGTTCAGCCTGGTCGTCTCACGGTCCAGGCGGGCGGCGAAGGCGGACTGGCGGACGTAGCCCCGGTGGTGGTGGCCCCGGATCACCGGGAGTTCGCTGCCGGGGCGGCGTTCGGCGGTGGGCGGGTCGGGCAGCCAGACGTCGGTGATGCCGGGGGTGGTCAGGCGCTGGCCGCCGAACGGATCGGTGGCGCGGTGGAAGTTGTGCCAGCTGGGCGGGGTGGGGAAGGCCCTCAACCGGGCGGCGGTCAGGTGGTCGGCCAGGTGCCGGGGGAACCAGCGGCGGTAGAGCCGGGGGACCGGATTGCCGTAGGTGACCACCGAGAGGCGGGCTCCGGTCTCCGGGGCGGTGCCGGCCAGCCGGGCCACCGTGGCGGTGACGATCACCGCGCCCTGGCTGTGCCCGAGCAGCACCACCGAGCCGCCCTGCGAGGTCAGGTGCCGCACCCGCTCGGCGAGTTGGGGCACCGCCTGCTCGGCGTAGCTGGGCGGTGCGTAGGGGTGGAAGGCGCGCGGCCAGAAGGTGGCGACGTCCCAGACGATGCCGACCACCCGCCGGGTGTTCTGGTCGGCCAGCGACTCGCGGACCAGCAGGAGCAGCAGCACCGGCCCGAGCACCAGGATCGCCCCGGCCAGCGCCGCGCTCGGCGCGGGCAGACCGGCCCAGACGGTGGTCGGATCGGGCTTGGGGCCGTCGGTCCAGGCCAGCAGGTAGCAGATGCCGAAGGTGACCGCCGAGGCGGCCAGCAGCACCGCCGCCCCGGAGGTGAGGCCCTCCATCCGGCGCAGCAGCAGTTCGCCGTTGCGCTTGCGCCGCAGCACCTCGGCCAGCCAGAGGCCGCGCGGGCTCTCCGGGTGCGGTGCCGGGGCGCGCAGCCGCAGGCCCGGGGTGCGCCGCTCCCAGTGGTCCAACTCCTCGGTCAGGTCGACCGGGTGGCGCAGCCGGTGCCAGTACCAGACCACGCCGAACCAGAGCACCAGCAGCACCATCCCGTCGATGCTGTAGCGGGCCAGCACCTCGGAGCCGGGCAGGATGCCGACCTGGGTGGCGGCCCCGCCGTCGGCCGGTCCGGGCGGGCTGAGCCAGTGCGCGGCGGAGAGCGCCACCCCGGACCAGATGGCGAACAGCAGGCCGCTGCTGACCGCGACGGTGGTGAACGCGGGTGGCAGCCTGGGGAGTCCGCGCTGCCCGGCCGAGCCCTTGGCCCGCCAGGCGCCGGCCAGCAGGGCCAGCCCGGCGGTGTAGAGCACCAGCAGCAGCAGGTTGAACAGCTCCAGCAGGTCGGGCATCCCGATCGCGGCGCCGCTGATCCCGGTCGCGCCGTGCCGGCGGGAGCTGGGCTGGACGGCGCAGACCAGCATCGCTCCGGCCAGCAGCATCGTGGTCGAGGTGCAGCTGACCCGGCGGGAGATCCGCCCGCCGGCCAGCCGGGCCCGGGGCCGGTCGCCGAGCGCGGCGGCGGTGAACAGCAACAGGCCGAGCACGGTGAGCAGTTCGAGGACGGTCAGCAGCCCGGTGGCCCGGCCGCCGGTGCGTGCGGTGCGCAGCAGCACCAGGGTGAGCAGCAGCAGTGCGGAGCAGGTGTGCACGGTGCGGTGGCGGGTGGAGTACGCGCCGCCCTCCCAGAAGCCCGGGTCGGTGAGCTCGGCCCGGGCCAGGTCCCGGTGGCCGGGGCGGTCGTTCTCGCCGGCGCTGCCGTCCCCGGCCTCCCAGCGGCGGTTGGGGCTGGTGCCGACGTGCAGCAGCAGCACCAGCAGGGCGGGCAGCAGGGCGGCCACCGCCACCGCGAGGTAGGGACGGCCCTGCAACTGGAGCGCGTGCCAGAACGGCTGGGCCCGGCAGTTGGCGACGGCCAGGCACTGCCAGGCGGCCTGGTCGACCAGCACGTGGGTGAGGAAGAGCAGGTAGGTGGCGGTGACGCAGAGCGCGATGATCCGCACCGTGGCCTGCTGGAAGCGCACCTGGCGGCCGGTGCCGTGGGCCATCCAGCCGGCCGTGTTGACGAAGGCGAACGGCAGCAGCAGGAACCAGAGTGCGGTGGCCCAGGAGCGCGAGGTGAGCCCGCCCCAGGAGTACACCTCGCGGTGGCGCCCGGACGGCTGTGCGTCCCGTCCGCGCCAGATCCCGGCCAGCTTGGAGCCGGTGACCTGGCGGGCCTCCGGGTCGTCCAGCACCTCGGCCGGCCCGGAGCCGCCGACACCGTGCACGACGAGTTCGGTGACCCCGCCCTCGTCCACGTCGGTCGGGTAGTCGTGGTCGGCCGGATGATCGTGGTCCTGGTCCTGGTCCTGGTCGTCCGCACCGCCCATGCCGCCCCCCGGCGCTCGACGTGTCGAGGGAACTGTCGGTCAGCCCGGGGGAGTTGTCAATGGAGGTCGCGCCGGTCGGTCAGCCGGTAGCCGATCCCCCGGACGGTGTCGATCCCGCACCGGGCGCCGGCCGCGTGCAGCTTGCGGCGCAGCGCGGCGACGTAGACCTCGACGATGTTCAGGTCGCCCCGGTAGGCGTGGTCCCAGACCGCGTCCAGGATCTCGGTCTTCGGCACGGTCGTCCCGGCCCGGTGGGCCAGGCACTCCAGGACACCGAACTCCTTGGTGGTGAAGTGGAGTTCGGCGCCGGCCACCCGGCAGCGGCGGGCGGCCGGGTCGACCGTCAGGTCGCCGACCGTCAGGACGGCGGGGCGGCCGACCGCGCCCCGGCGGATCAGGGCCCGCAGCCGGGCGGTGAGCACCACGTAGGAGAACGGCTTGCCGAGGAAGTCGTCGGCCCCGCTGTCCAGCGCCTCGGCCTCGTCGTACTCGCCGTTCTTCGCGGTCAGGATCAGCACCGGGACGGTGCTGCCGCGCTCGCGCAGCTGTCGGCAGAGCCGGAAGCCGTTCAGGCCGGGCAGCATCAGGTCCATCACCACGACCGCGTAGCCGCCGCTCTCGGCGAGGGCGAGGCCCTCCAGGCCGTCGCCCGCCACGTCCACCGTGTAACCCTCGGCCCGGAGTCCCTGGCTCAACGAGCGGGCGAGTTCGGTCTCCTCCTCCACCAGAAGCAGTCGCATCCGGTCAGCGTAGGCAGTGTACGAGCAGCTTCGGGCGAAGCTGAAAGGATCTTCAGGTCCCGGGTGCCGGACGACCGGAGGGCGGGCAGGTGACGGGCACGGGACGGCCCCGGACCCTCGCCGTGGGTCCGGGGCCGCCTCCACCCCGGGGGGTGGAGTCCGGGTGACGCACCGTCCCTGGTGCGGCCCGGAGTTGAGGGGAGATCAGCCGCGCGAGGCCAGCTCGCGGGCGGCCTTCGCGGCGTTCTGGGCGATCCGGTCCTCGTTCACGGTGGTGAGCAGGCCCTTCTCCACCACCGGGTTGCCGTTCACCAGCAGCAGGGCCAGCGGGGGCAGCGCGCCGAAGGTGAGGGCGGCCACCGGGTCGGCGATCGAGGAGTGCATCACGCCGTCGATCTTCCAGAGCGCCAGGTCGGCCAGCTTGCCGACCTCGATCGAGCCGATCTCGGACTGCCGGCCCAGCACCCGGGCGCCGCCCATGGTGCCCAGGCGGAGCGCCGAGCGGGCGGTGAGCGCCTTCGGGCTGCCGTGCAGCCGGTTGATCAGCAGCGCGTTGCGCAGCTCGGTGCCGAGCTCGCCGGACTCGTTGGAGGCGGTGCCGTCCACGCCGAGGCCGACCGGCACGCCGGCCGCCAGCATGTCCGGGACCCGGGCGATGCCGGCCGCCAGGCGGGCGTTGGAGGACGGGCAGTGCGCCACGCCCGTGCCGGTCTCGGCGAACTTGGCGATGTCGGAGTCGTTCATGTGGACGCAGTGCGCCATCCAGACGTCCTCGCCCAGCCAGCCGGTCGACTCGAAGTAGTCGGTCGGGCCCATCCCGAAGAGCTGCTTGCAGAACTCCTCCTCCTCGGCCGTCTCCGAGCCGTGGGTGTGCAGCCGGACGCCCTTGCGGCGGGCCAACTCGGCGGACTGCTTGAGGAGTTCGGTGGAGACCGAGAAGGGCGAGCAGGGCGCGATGGCCACGTGCAGCATCGAGCCGAAGGAGGAGTCGTGCCACTTGTCCACGGCCGCCTCGGAGGCGATCAGGATGTCCTCGGTCTTCTCCACCGCGTGGTCCGGCGGCAGGCCGCCGTCCTTCTGCGAGCGGTCCATCGAGCCGCGCAGCGCGGTGAAGCGCATGCCCAGCTCCTGGACGGCCTCGATCGAGGCACCGAGGATGTCGCCGCCGCCCTGCGGGAAGACGTAGTGGTGGTCCGAGGCGGTGGTGCAGCCGGACTTGAGCAGCGCGGCGGTGGAGCCCTGGGCGGCGGCGTGCACCAGCCTGTCGTCGATCCGGGCCCAGGTCGGGTAGAGCGCCACCAGCCAGTCGAACAGGATGTTGTCCTGGGCCAGGCCCCGGGTGATCCACTGGTAGAAGTGGTGGTGGGTGTTGACCAGGCCCGGGGTGATCAGGTGGCCCTCGCCGTTCACCCGGCGCACCACGTTGTCCAGCCACGCGGGCGCGGGGCCGTCGCCGACCGACTCGATCACGTTGCCGCGGACCACCACGTGGCCGCGGGCGTACTCGGTGTCCTGGGCGTCGACCGTCGCGATCGCGACGTTCTCGATCACGATCCGCTGGTCGGCGGGCGGGGGCTGGACTGCCATGGTGTGTCTCCTATGGGGCGAGGGGGCGTCGCGCGGAGCGCGTCCCAAGAAGGGTGGCGGCGGGCGACGGGTGGGTGCGGGGCGCGCAGTGAGCGCTGTGCGCCCCGCACCGGTCAGGACGGCGTCGCCGTTGACGCCGCCGCGCCGTGCGGACCGCCTTGCGGGGCAGTGCGGTCGGCACCGACGTGGTGGAAGAGCAGGTTGAGCAGGACGGCCAGCACGCAGCCGGCGGATATGCCGGAGTGCATCAGGGTGCGGACGGCCTCCGGGAAGGCGTCGTAGAAGGTCGGGGCGGCGATCGGGATGATGCCGACCCCGAGCGAGACCGAGACCAGGATGGTGTTGGCACCGGACTGCATGCCTGCCTCGGCCAGGGTGCGGATGCCGCTGGCGGCCACGGTGCCGAAGAGCACCAGCCCGGCGCCGCCGAGCACCGGTGCGGGCACCAGCGAGACCACCGAGCCGAGCACCGGGAAGAGCCCGAGCATGACCAGGATGCCGCCGCCGGCCGCGACCACGAAGCGGCTGCGGATGTTGGTCAGCGCCACCAGCCCGATGTTCTGGGCGAAGGCGCTGGCCGCGAAGCCGTTGAAGACCGGGCTGATCACGGTGGCCAGCCCGTCGGCCCGCAGGCCGGCGGCCAGGGTCGGCTCGTCCGCCTCCCGCTCCACGATCCGGCCCAGGGCCAGCATGTCGGCGGTCGACTCGGTCATCACCACGATCATCACGATGCAGATCGAGACGATCGCGGTCAGGTCGAACACCGGCGCGCCGAAGTGGAACGGCGAGGGCAGCGCGAAGACCTTCGCCCCGCCGACCGCGCCGAAGTCGGCCAGCCCGAGCGGGAAGGCCAGCACGGTGCCGATCACCAGCCCGATCAGCAGCGAGAGTTGCTGCCAGAAGCCGCGCAGCAGCTTGTTGCAGAGCACCACCGCGACGAGGGTGAGGGCGGCGAGCCCGATGGCCTTCTCCGAGCCGTAGCCGGGGGCACCGGGGGTGCCGCCGCGGGCCCAGTTGACCGCCACCGGAAGCAGCGACACCCCGATGAGGGTGATCACGGTGCCCTGCACCACCGGCGGGAAGAACCTGATCAGCTTGCAGAAGTACGGTGCCGCGAGGAAGCACAGGATCCCCGCGACGATGACCGCGCCGAAGATCACCGGGAGCGCGTCCTGCGGACTGTGCTCCTTGGCGATCGCCAGCATCGGCGCGACGCCGGCGAACGAGACGCCGTTCACGAACGGCAGCCGGGCGCCGATCTTCCAGAACCCGAGGGTCTGGAGCAGCGTGGCCAGGCCCGCGGTGAACAGGCTGGCCGAGATGAGCAGGGCGAGTTCGGTGGGGGAGAGGCCCACACCGGCGCCGACGATCAGCGGCGGTGCGACCACGCCCGCGTACATCGCCGCGACGTGCTGCAGGCCGCTGGTGAACAGCTTCACCGTCGGCAGCACCTCGTCGACCGGGTGCACGGACTGCTCTGGGGTGGAACCGCCGTCTGTGGTACGGGTGTTGGGGAGTGCCATGTCGAGCCCCTCTTGTGCTCGTGACTCCCGGCGTGCCCGTGGCGCTGGAGAGGACCCGGAGGCGGGACGGCGGTACGAGAGTCCTCCGGGTGGCTTCTCCAGCGCCCCGGGCCGGCCGCCGTGAGGCGAGCACGATCTCCGGTGGGTGGGGGTGGAGAAACAGCTGGTGCTGGTGGAGCGGGCCGTCCGGCACCGTCCGGCCCGGTGCGGCCGGTGGGTGCTGCGGTGCGGGACGGCGGTCATGACGGTGCCTCAGCCGGTGGTCAGGCGACCGGGATGACGGGGGTCACGCCCTCGCGGTGCACGGTGCCCTCGATC
Organism: Kitasatospora sp. NPDC096147; assembly: GCF_044763225.1. Classification (NCBI taxonomy): domain Bacteria; kingdom Bacillati; phylum Actinomycetota; class Actinomycetes; order Kitasatosporales; family Streptomycetaceae; genus Kitasatospora; species Kitasatospora sp. NPDC096147. The sequence goes on from NZ_JBIWFX010000004.1 coordinate 359,200, forward strand.
AGGCCGTACATCCGGTCGGCGGCGTAGTAGACCTCGTTCTCGTTCTTCAGGCCGAAGGGCGAGAGGTCCACCAGGAAGTGGTGCTTGTTGGGGAGTTCGAGGCGGACCTCGTCCACCTCGGCCCGATTGTTCAGCACCCGGGTGCCCATCCCGTGCAGGGTCTGCTGCAGCGAGTAGGAGTAGGTCTCCGCGAACGCCTCCAGCAGGTGGCGCTTGATGTGCTGGTACGAGCGGTTCCAGTTGGGCTCGGCCGAGCCCTCGGTGCCGTCGAAGGAGTACTTCCACCGGGCCGTCACCTGGGTGGCGAGGATCCGGTCGTACGCCTCCTGGAGGGTGGTGTACTTGTCCTTGATGTAGCCCCAGAACTCCGAGTTGGTGGAGTTCAGCACGGTGAGGTCCTTGAGGCCGGAGATCACCGAGACGGTGGTGCCGTCGTAGACGATCTCACTGGTGCGCACCTCGCCGCCGTTGCGGACGAAGGAGTGGCCGACCTCCTCGGAGCCGATGAAGCGGGCCGAGTTGTCCGGGGTCTTGATCCGGTCCCAGGTGTACTCCTCGATCCGGATCCGGGCGCTGTGCACCACGCCGCGCTCGGTGTCGTCCACGAAGTGGCGGGCCAGCTGGATGCCGAAGGCCTCCGCCGACTCGATGCCGTACTCCTTGGCGAAGGCGTACACGGTGTTCTTGGTGGTGTCGGTGGGCAGGCAGTTGGCGTTCGAGCCGGTGAGGTGGACGTCGTCGAACTCGCCGCGCAGCGAGACCGAGACGTTCAGGTCCTTGATCTCGTGACGGGTGGAGTCACGGTAGACCCGGACGATGCGGTTCTCCGCCTTGCCGTACTGGTTCTGACCGAGCACGTGGGCCATGACGGCTCCTAAGGGTTCCAGCGGTCCACTAGCTTCCGCGGTAGACCGAGTATCCGAACGGGTTGAGCAGCAACGGCACGTGGTAGTGGTGCTGCGCGGGCGCGACCGTGAAGACGATCGAGACCTCGGGGAAGAACGGCGGCTCCTCGGACTTGGCCGCGTAGTACGCGGCGGTGTCGAAGAGCAGCCGGACGACCGAGCCCGCCTCCACGGCCGGCAGGTCCTTGGCCCGGCCGTCGGAGTCCGTGGCGGAGGTGCCGAGCACCTGCCAGCCACCCTCGGTGTGCAGTGCGAGCTCGACCGGGACGCCTTCGGCCGGACGGCCGAGGCTGGTGTCGAGCACATGCGTGGAGATGCCAGTCATGGGTTGAATGACCTTACTGATGGCAGGAGTTGACGTGCTGTCAGGAGCTGAGGGGCTCGTCCAGCAGTCGGTTGATCCGGATGTCGTTGATCTTGCGCAGCTCGCCCCGGACGATCGAAGCCTCGGTGGCGGCGTCGTTCGGGAAGCGCTCGCGGAGCGCACTGAGCATGGTGTCGGCCGTCCGGCCGGTCGCGCAGATCAGGAACACGTGGCCGAACTTCGCCTCGTAGGCGGCGTTCGCTCCGTGCAGTTCGTCGAGGAGTGCGGTGTCGACTCCCCGGATGCCGGCCTGCTCCCGCTCGGAGGTGGCGTCGCCCGCCTTGGGCGTGCCGATCCGGGCGTGGCCGGCCATCGCGTCGTTCAGGTCCTCGACCGTCAGCTTCGCCATCGCCGCCTCGTTGGCGGCGAGCAGCTCGGCCCGGTCGGACCACGGCCGGGTGTCCGCCACGAGGGCGGCCCAGCTGGGGCTGGAGCAGATCTCCAGCAGGGTCTCCGTCAGCTCGGCGGCGGGGGCCGCCGCCAGGGCGTCAAGAGCGTCGATGGGGCTGGTCACGGGTGGGCCTCCTGAAGAGTGGTGCCACCCGCAAAAGCTAGATCCGCCACCGGAGGTCGTCAACACTTTGTTGAACTGTTGGTGGTTACGTTTTGAGCCGAGGGCGCTGACCAGCCCTTTTGGTGTGCGATTCACCAATCGTGCCCGGCCCGTCGTGTCGGAAAGACTGGGCCGGTCGCCCCGGCCGCAGCCAGTGGACGGGGCGGACGCCGTCAGGTCAGCCCTTCGAACCGTCCTGCCGGTTCAGGTAGTTGTACACCGTGAACCGGCTGACGCCGAGGGCACTGGCGACGGTCTCCACGCCGTGCCGGACGGTGAAGGCGCCGCGCTCCTCCAGGAGGGCGACCACGCGCTGCTTCTCGTACCGGTCCAGCTCGGCCAGCGGGCGGCCGTCGAACTGACGGGCCATCTCGGCCAGCAGCCGGTCCAGCGCACTGCTCAGGTGCGGCAGTCGGACGGCGATCGCCGCCCGGCCGTCCCACTCCAGCACCACGTCGTCCGGACGGGCCTCGTCGAGCGTGACCTCGGTCGCGCCGACGGCCTCCAGCAGCGGCTTTATCGCCGCTGCCAGCGGGTGTTCCAGGGCCTCGCTCACGCGCTACCCCCTCCTTCCTGTTCCTGGTCGAGCACGCTGACCTGGACCGAGATCCGGGTCGCGCCGGCCGCCAGGGTCTCGCGCAGCAGCGTGGTCACAGCGGTGACGACGTCCTCGGCCTCGCCCCTGGCGTCGGTCCCGAACGGCCCGACGGCCACCTCGAGTCCGGCGTCGGTCACCGCCTTCAGGGCCGCCTCGGCGTGCTCGGGGAACGTGTCCCGCTCGAACGGTTCTGTCGTGAACTCCACCATCAATCGCACCTGATCACTCTAGCGATCAGGGGATTCGTGGGAAGGGGCCGGGTTCTTCAACAAAATGTTGCGGCAGCCTTGACGGTCCATCGGGTCGCGGGGCATGCTTCCACCAGACAGAATCCCTCTTCCGCATCATGGAAGTTGTGGAGATGGAAGAGTGAAAGGTGATTGACGTGACTGCCGCTTCCCAGCACAGCTACACGGTCAACCTGTCGATCCTGTTCAGCGAGCTCCCGCTGCTGGAGCGCCCCGCCGCCGCAGCCGCCGCCGGCTTCACCGCCGCCGAGCTCTGGTGGCCCTTCGGGGAGAACCACACCCCGTCGGACGCCGAGCAGGACGCGCTCCGCAAGGCCTTCACCGACGCGGGCGTGCAGCTCACCGGCCTCAACTTCCTGGACGACCTGACCAAGGGCGCCCGGGGCACCGTCTCCCTCCCGGCCGAGCGCGAGCGCTTCCGGGAGAACCTGCCGGTGGCCGTCGCGCTCGCCGAGTCCCTCGGCACCAAGGCGCTCAACGCGCTCTACGGCAACCGGGTGGCCGGCGTCGACGCCGCCGAGCAGGACGAGCTGGCGCTGGAGCACCTCACGCTGGCGGCGCGGGCCGCCCACTCCATCGGCGCGATCCTGCTGATCGAGACGCTGAACGCGGTCGAGTCCCCGGACTACGCGCTGCTCTCCGCCGAGGCCGCGATCGCGGTGGTGGACAAGGTGAACGCCGCCACCGGCCTGGGGAACGCGAAGTTCCTCTGCGACCTCTACCACCTGGCCCGCAACGGCGAGGACCTGGCCGAGGTGATCACCAAGTACGCCGACCGGATCGGCCACGTGCAGATCGCCGACACCCCGGCGCGGAACGAGCCCGGCACCGGCGAGCTGGACTTCGAGGACCTCTTCGCCCGCCTCACCGCGGCCGGCTACACCGGCCGGATCGGCCTGGAGTACAAGCCGTCGACCGGCGTCTCCGCCGACAGCTTCGAGTGGCTCCCGCGCGAGCTCCGCTCCTAGGCCGCCCGGCCGTCGGGGGGCGGAGTCGCGGCGCCGGGGCACGCGCCCTCCTTGCCCGGCATCGGGCAGGAGGTGCCCCCGCCCTGCCTTCGGCGTCCCAGCCACCGGCCGGGAGGTGCCCCCTTCTCGGCGCCGCCGAGGCAGGCACCCCAATGCCGCTCCTCCTGCCACCCCCAACGGCCGGTCGGCCTGACCCTCAATCCTCCCCGTACCACAAAGGACGTATCGCGATGAGCCGCAAGATCGCCTTCATCGGCCTCGGCATCATGGGCAGCCCGATGGCCGCCAACCTGGTGAAGGCCGGCCACCACGTGACCGGCTACAACCTGACCCAGCCCCAGATCGACGCCCTGGTGGCGGCGGGCGGCCACGGTGCCACCTCGATCGCGGACGCGGTGAAGGACGCCGAGGTCGTCATCACCATGGTCCCGGCCGACCCGCACGTGGAGCAGGCCATCCTCGGCGAGGGTGGCGTGCTGGAGAACGTGGCGCCGGGCACCCTGGTCATCGACATGTCGAGCATCACCCCGCAGACCTCCATCAAGGTCGAGGCCGCCGCCAAGGAGAAGGGCGTCCGCACCCTGGACGCCCCGGTCTCCGGCGGCGAGGCCGGCGCCGTCGAGGCGGTGCTCTCGATCATGGTCGGCGGCGACGCGGCCGACTTCGCCGAGGCCAAGCCGCTGTTCGACGCGCTCGGCACCACCGTCATCCACGTCGGCCCGGCCGGTGCCGGCCAGACCGTGAAGGCGGCCAACCAGCTGATCGTGGCGGTCAACATCCAGGTGCTGGCCGAGGCCGTGGTCTTCCTGGAGAACGCGGGCGTCGACCTGCCGGCCGCGCTGGACGTGCTCGGCGGCGGCCTGGCCGGCTCCACCGTGCTGAACCGCAAGAAGGCCAACATGATCGACCGTCAGTTCGCCCCGGGCTTCCGGATCGACCTGCACCACAAGGACATGGGCATCGTCACCGACGCCGCCCGCGCCGTCGGTGCGGCCCTCCCGGTCGGCGCCGTGGTGGCCCAGCTGGTCGCCTCGGCCCGCGCCAACGGCGACGGCTCGCTCGACCACTCGGCCCTGCTGCGCGGTGTCGAGCGACTGTCGGGCCGCGAGGTCAAGTAACCCCACGAGGGGGTGACCCCTCGTCAACAGCTCCCCCTGGCGGCGTGTACCTGTCCGGTCGTGCCCGCGTCGCCAGGGGGCCACAGTTCGGTCGGCCGACGGGTCCGGTGCTCATCCACCCGTCCGCCGACCGTGCCAAGCCGGCGGCGCGTTCGGTTCTTCGGTCGTTCCGAGCATCAGCGCCGCCCGGCCCCCTCCTCGCCGAGGGGAGCCTCCCGTACGTCGGAAGCGGGACGGGAGGAACGGCGGGGAGGGGGTCGCACCCCGGCCGGTCCGGGCAGATGATCGGCCTGACGACGTAACGAGCGCGAGCAACGGAGAGTCCCCATGGGTCACATCGTGGTAGCCCCTGACAAGTTCAAGGGCACGCTGGAGGGCGCCGAGGTCGCCGCCAGGATCGCGGCCGGCATCCGCCGGGTGGCCCCCGGTGCGGACATCCGTGAGCTCCCGGTCGCCGACGGCGGCGAGGGCACCCTGGCGGCCGCGCTGGCCGCCGGCTTCAAGAAGGTCGCCGTGAAGGTGGCCGGCCCGACCGGCCTGCCGGTGGACGCCGCGATCGCGCTCCGCGGGGACACCGCCGTGGTCGAGCTGGCCCAGGCCAGCGGCCTGGCCCGGCTGCCCGGCGGCCGGACCGCGCCGCTCGCGGCCGGCTCCTACGGGGTCGGCACCCTGATCGGACGGGCCGTCAGCCTCGGGGCCAAGCGGATCGTGCTCGGTCTCGGCGGCAGCGCCAGCACCGACGGCGGGGCCGGCATGGTCCAGGCCCTCGGGGTCGGCCTCTACGACGCCGACGGCCTCGAACTCGCCCCCGGCGGCGCCGCGCTGCGCAAGCTGCACCGGATCGACCCGGGCGCGCTCGCCGACACCCTCAAGGGCGTCGAGGTCGTGGTGGCCTGCGACGTGGACAACCCGCTGCTCGGCCCGCGCGGCGCGACCGCCGTCTACGGCCCGCAGAAGGGCGCCGACGGCGACGACCTGGTGATCCTGGAGGAGGGGCTGACCCGCTGGGCGGACGTCATCCACCAGATCACCGCCAAGGACTTCCGCAACGCCCCCGGCGCCGGGGCCGCGGGCGGGGTCGGCTTCGCCGCCCTCGCCCTGCTGGGCGCCACCATGCGACCCGGCATCGAGCTGCTGCTCGAACTGCTGGGCTTCGACGACGCCGTGCGTGGGGCACGGCTCGTCGTGACCGGCGAGGGGTGCCTGGACGCGCAGACGCTGCACGGCAAGGCCCCCGCCGGTGTCGCCGCGGCGGCCACTCGGGCGGGGGTTCGGGTGGCCGCCGTGGCCGGACGGCTGGAGCTGTCCGAGCCGCAGTGGCGGGCGGCCGGCTTCGCCGCCGCGTACGCGCTGACCGACCTGGCCGAGCAGCCGGGCGACTCGATGACCAAGGCCGGCGAGCTGGCCGAGGTCGCGGGTGAGCGGCTGGCGGCCGAGCTGCTGCACGGCTGAACCGATCGTACTTTCCTACATTGACGTTTTGTTGAAGGCGGGCCTAGGCTCCGAGCAATCGCAGCTGACGGACCGGTGAACGGGCCCTCAACTCCCTTGTCCGCCTTCGTGATCCCCGGAGGTCCCCATGCCCATCAGCGAGACGCCCGCGAGCCCGGTGGTGATCCGCTCCCGCCGCGTGGTCCTGCCGGACGGCGAGCGCCCCGCTGACGTGCTGGTCCGGGACGGCCGGATCGAGCAGATCGCCGCGCACGGCTCCCTGCTGGTCGGCGACGCGCTGCTCACCGACCTCGGCGACACCGCCCTGCTGCCCGGCCTGGTCGACACCCACGTGCACGTGAACGAGCCCGGCCGCACCGAGTGGGAAGGCTTCGCCACCGCCACCAAGGCGGCGGCCACCGGCGGGGTCACCACCATCATCGACATGCCGCTGAACTCCGTCCCGCCGACCACCACGGTCGACGGCCTGGAGGCCAAGCGGAAGATCGCCGAGGGCCAGAGCTGGGTGGACCTCGGCTTCTGGGGCGGGGCGATCCCGGGGAACGTCGGCGACCTCGAACCGCTGCACCGCGAGGGCGTGTTCGGCTTCAAGAGCTTCCTCGCCCCGTCCGGGGTGGACGAGTTCCCGCACGTCGAGCAGGAGGAGCTGGAGGCCGCGCTGGCCGAGCAGGCCCGGATCGGCGCGCTGGCCATCATCCACGCCGAGGACCCGGCCGTGCTGGAGGCCGCCCCGCAGCAGCCCGGCGTGCACTACCGCGACTTCCTGGCCTCCCGCCCCGACGACGCCGAGGCCGCCGCGGTGGCCCGGCTGCTGGACACCGCCCGCCGGACCGGCGCCCGGGTGCACATCCTGCACGTCTCCTCGGCCGCCGTGCTGCCGCTGCTGCGGCAGGCCCGGGAGGACGGCGTCCGGGTGACGGCCGAGACCTGCCCGCACTACCTCACCCTGGCGGCCGAGGAGGTGCCGGACGGCGACACCGCCTTCAAGTGCTGCCCGCCGATCCGCGACGAGTCCAACCGCGACCTGCTCTGGACGGCCCTGGCGGCCGGCGAGTTCATCGCGGTGGTCTCCGACCACTCGCCCTCCACCCCGGACCTCAAGCTGCTGAAGCGGTACGGCGGCAGCGGCGACTTCGCCGCCGCCTGGGGCGGCATCGCCTCCCTCCAGCTCGGCCTCCCGGCCATCTGGACCGAGGCCCGCCGCCGCGGCCACTCGCTGGCCGAGGTGGTCCGCTGGATGAGCGGCGGCCCGGCCGAGCTGGCCGGCCTCACCGGCACCAAGGGCGCCATCGCGGTCGGCTGCGACGCCGACCTGGTCGCCTTCGACCCGGACGCCGAATTCGCCGTGGTCGCCGAGGAGTTGCACCACCGCAACCCGGTGACGCCGTACGCCGGCAAGACCCTGAGCGGCGTCGTCCGCACCACCTGGCTGCGCGGCCGGGCGGTCGACGTCGAGGCCGCTCCGTTCGGCCGCCAGATCGTCCGCACCACCGATGAAGAAGGAGACCTCAGTTGAGCACCGGTCAGACCCCGAGCGCTCCGTTCACCGAGCTGGTCAACCTGGCCTCGCGCCTGCTGGGCGCGGGCGTGGTCGACACCAACGAGGACACCTTCGCCGACGCGGAGAACCTGCTGGTGCCCAAGCCCGCCGAGTTCCGTCCGCACACCTTCGGCCACAAGGGCCAGATCATGGACGGCTGGGAGTCCAAGCGCCGCCGCGGCGTCTCGGCCGAGCAGCCGCACCCCACCGACGAGGACCACGACTGGGCGGTCGTCCGGCTCGGCGTCCCCGGCGTGATCCGGGGCGTGATCGTGGACACTGCCTTCTTCACCGGCAACTACCCGGAGACCGGCTCCGTCCAGGGCGCCTCGGTGCCGGGCCACCCCTCACCCGAGGAGCTGGCCGCCGCCGAGTGGACCGACCTGGTGCCGCGCACCGCCCTCCAGGGCGACACCGCGCACGAGTTCGAGGTCACCGACCCGACCCGGTACACCCACGTCCGGCTGAACATCTGGCCCGACGGCGGGGTGGCCCGGCTGCGGGTGCACGGCGAGGTGCTGCCCGACCCGCGCGAGCTGGACGGCCTCACCTTCGACCTGGCGGCGCAGGAGTACGGCGGGGTGGCCGAGGCCGCCTCGGACCGCTACTTCTCCTCCCCGCACAACCTGAACGCTCCCGGCCGTGCCTCCGTCATGGGCGACGGTTGGGAGACCCGGCGTCGGCGCGACAAGGCCAACGACTGGGTGCAGATCGCCCTGGCCGGGGGCGGCGAGGTCCTGGCGGCGGAGGTGGACACCTCCTACTTCGTCGCCAACGCCCCTGGCTGGGCCGACCTGGTCGGCTACGACGCCTCGACCGGTGGCGACCCTTCGACGGACGCCGACGGCTGGTTCGAGCTGCTGCCCCGCACCCGGCTCCAGCCCGACACCCGGCACCGCTTCCGGCTCGCCGCCGGACGGACCGTCACCCACGTACGGATCAACGTCTTCCCCGACGGCGGCCTGGCCCGCCTGCGGCTCACCGGCAAGCTCACCGAGGCCGGCCGCGCCGCCCTGGCGCTGCGCTGGTTCGACGCCGTCCCGGCCGCCGAGGCCGAGCAGGCCCTCACCGAGGCCGGCCTCACCCCGGCGGAGGCCACCGCGCTGACCGCCGCCCGCCCGCTCGCGGACGCCGCCGCGACCACCGCCGCCGTCGCTGCCCTGCAGCCGACCGACGGCCCCGACGGCGAGCAGTCCTCCCGCCGCCGCTCGGCCATCTGGCGCCTGCTCGGCGTCTGACGCTCAAGGCAGGCCGCGCTCCCCAGGGAGCGCGGGCCCCTGCTGATCCGCGGCTCCGCCGCGTGGGCGCGCCCAGCCGCCAGAGGCCCGCACCGGCCGACGGACCCCGGGTCAGCCCCACCCAACGCCCTTCGCACCGTCGCTACTTGAAGGACCCTCATGTCGAAGATCCTGACCACCGAGTCCGGCGCCCCGGTCGCCGACAACCAGAACTCCGCCTCGGCCGGCGAGTACGGCCCGCTGCTGATCCAGGACCAGCAGCTGCTGGAGAAGCTGGCCCGCTTCAACCGCGAGCGCATCCCGGAGCGCGTCGTGCACGCCCGCGGCTCCGGCGCCTACGGCTACTTCGAGGTCACCGACGAGGTCTCGCAGTACACCAAGGCCGACTTCCTCGGCGCCGTCGGTCAGCGCACCGAGGTCTTCCTGCGCTTCTCCACGGTGGCCGGCGCGCTCGGGTCCTCGGACGCGGTCCGCGACCCGCGCGGCTTCGCGCTGAAGTTCTACACCCGCGAGGGCAACTACGACCTGGTCGGGAACAACACCCCGGTGTTCTTCATCAAGGACCCGATCAAGTTCCCCGACTTCATCCACTCGCAGAAGCGCGACCCGTACACCGGCATCCAGGAAGCCGACAACGTCTGGGACTTCTGGGCCCACTCGCCGGCCTCCACGCACCAGATCACCTGGCTGTTCGGCGACCGCGGCATCCCGGCCTCGTACCGCCACATGAACGGCTACGGCTCGCACACCTACCAGTGGACCAACGAGCAGGGCGAGTCCTTCTGGGTCAAGTACCACTTCAAGACCAACCAGGGCATCCGCTCGCTCGACGGCGGCCAGTCGGCCGAGGTGCTCGGCGCCGACGCCGACTCGCACCAGCGCGACCTGCACCAGGCGATCGAGCGCGGGGTCTTCCCGTCCTGGACGCTCTACGTGCAGCTGATGCCGGTCGCCGAGGCCGCCGACTACCGCTTCAACCCCTTCGACCTGACCAAGGTCTGGCCGCACGCGGACTACCCGCTGGTCAAGGTCGGCCGCCTGGTGCTGAACCGGAACCCCGACAACGTCTTCGCCGAGGTCGAGCAGTCCGCGTTCTCGCCGAACAACTTCGTGCCCGGCATCGGCGCCTCCCCGGACAAGATGCTCCAGGGCCGGCTGTTCGCCTACGCGGACGCCCAGCGCTACCGCCTCGGGGTCAACCACACCCTGCTCGCGGTGAACGCCCCCAAGGCGACCACCGCGCAGAACTACGGCCAGGACGGCTTCTCGGCGGTGGCCCGCAACGGCAAGGACGCCAAGAACTACGAGCCCAACTCGTACCACGGCCCGGCCCAGACCGACGCCCCGCTGGCGGCCCCCGTCGCGGTGGCTGGCCACACCGGCACCTACGTCACGCCGCAGCACACCAAGGACGACGACTTCTTCCAGGCCGGCGAGCTCTACCGGCTGATGTCGGCCGGCGAGAAGACCCGCCTGATCGACAACATCGCGGGCTTCCTCTCCCAGGTCTCCCGCGACGACGTCGTGGAGAAGAACCTCGCCCACTTCCACGCGGCCGACGAGGAGTACGGCGCCCGCCTGGAGGCGGCCGTCACCAAGCTCCGCGCGGGCGACGAGGGCTGACCCACCCGGACCACCTGACCCACCCTCACGGGCCGGGTCCCTCCCCCCGCTGGCACTCGGGGAGGGACCCGGCCCGGGTGCTATTTCCGGAACGGACGTTTTCCGGAACGGGTGCAACCTTCGGGGCCGACGGCGCGTATCAAGCGTGGAAGACCGACGAGGGGGATCAAGTGAAGCGCGTGATGGTGACCGGCGGGGTGCACGGGGGAGCGGCCCGGACGGTGTCGGTGCTGGCGGTGGGCGGCGCACTGCTGCTCGCCACGGCCTGCGGTGGTGCGGCGGAGAAGGGGCAGCCGGCCGCCGCGAGCGCCCCGGCCCCGGCGGCGGCCTCCGACGGGGCGTCAGCGGGGGCCTCGGCGTCGGCGTCGGCAGGGGCCTCGGCTTCGGCCGAGACGGCGGAGACGCTGCCGAAGTCCTCGGCGGCCACGGTGAAGGTGACCCCGGCGAACGGCGCCGAGGAGGTGCAGCCGAGCGGGGTGCTCAAGATCGAGGCGACCGGCGGCAAGCTGTCCGAGGTGGTCGTCACCGACAAGAACGGCAAGAAGGTGGCCGGCACCACCGCCGCCGACGGCCTCAGCTGGAAGCCGGCGGCCGGACTCGCGGGCGGTACGGTCTACACCGTCAACGCCCAGGCCACCGACCCGGAGGGGCTGGTATCGGCGGTCAACAGCAGCTTCACCACAGCGGTGCCGAAGGGCAAGGTCGTGGTCTCCGACAACATCGGCGCCGGCCAGACCTACGGGGTCGGAATGATCGTCTCGGTGCGGTTCGGCAAGCAGGTGAAGAACAAGGACGCGGTGGTCCAGGCGGTCAGCGTGACCGGCAGCGACGGCACCGTGGCCAAGGGGCACTGGCTCCAGGACGACCGGCGCCTGGACTTCCGGCCCGAGCACTACTGGAAGCCCGGCACCAAGGTCACCGTCAAGTACCGCCTGCAGAACGTCGAGATCACCCCCGGCTACTACGGGGACAAGGACGTCGAGGACGCCTTCACCGTCGGCGAGAGCCGGATCAGCACCGTGGACGCGAAGACCCACCGGATGACCGTCACCACGGCGGCCGGCTCCCGGACGGTGCCGATCTCGGCCGGTGACGACCTCAACCCGTCCTGGAACGGCACGATGGTCATCTTCACCAAGGACCGGCTTACCCGGATGAACTCGGCCACCGTCCCGGGGGTCAAGGGTGAGCCCTACGACCTCGACAACGTGCCGCACGCGATGAAGCTGACCGACACCGGCACGTACGTACACGGGAACCACTGGAACGAGAACATCGGCAAGGGCAACTACAGCCACGGCTGCATAGGCCTGTTCGACAAGGCCGGCGGCAGCAGTGCCTCCGACGCGGGCAAGTTCTTCGCCGAGTCCCGGATCGGTGACGTGGTCCAGATCGTCAACTCCAAGGGCAAGACCGTCCAGGCGCAGAACGGCCTGAGCGGCTGGACCCTGCCCTGGGACAAGTGGTGACCTCCTGAGCCCCGGAACGGCTCCCGTCAGAGCAGCCGCAGGCGCTGGGCCGCGATGCCGATCCGGACGGTCTGGCCCCAGCCGAGGCTGAGCGTGTCGGCCTCGACGCCGTCCCCGAAGGCCACCAACTCGTCCGACTCCACCGTGAGTTCGAGCTGCTGGCCGGCGGTCAGCAGGCCCTGGGTCTGCGAGGTGCCGGTGGTGGGCGAGGGCCACGCCTCCCGGACGAACCAGGCCAGACCGGCCGTGTCCGGGCCCGGCAGCGGGAGGGTGCTGCGGCTGGCCTGCCAGACCGAGCGGCACCACCCCGTCGCCCCGGTGCCGGTGCCGACCAGCACCCCGGAGGAGGCCTGGGCCTCCTCCGGGGCCTGCGGGGCGGTCAGCCGGTAGCGGGCGGTCTGGTGGCCGCGCTGGCCGAGGTAGACCTCGTTCAGCGCCAGCAGGCGCTGGGTGTCGTCGGCCACCGCCTCGACCATGGTGCGCTGCTCGAACCGGCGGTCGGCCCCCGCGCCGACCGCCGCCCGGAGCAACTGCCCGGCCCGCTCCGGGTGGTGACGGACCAGCACGCCCGCGTTCCGTCCCGGATCGGCGTCCACGCCGATCACCGGCTGGCCGGTCAGGTACTTGGCGGTGTTGGCCACCAGACCGTCCTGGCCGACCACCACCACGACGTCCTCGGGCGTGAAGAGGAAGCGGTCCAGGTCGGCGCGCTCCACCCGGCTGCGCCGCCAGTCCAGCGGCACCGCGCCGGAGACCTCGGCCAGCGCCTCGGTCGTCCGCTGGTGCCGCCGCTCCGCCTCGGCCAGCGAACGGCCGCGCGAGGCCAGGAAGAAGGAGGCCTGGCCGCGCGAGCCGTGCCGGGCGAGCAGCTCCTCGTACTCGGTGCGGCGGTGCACCAGGACCACCCGGGGGGTGAGGGTCACGACGACTGCCCGCCGCCCAGCTTGGCCAGCAGCCCGGTCAGCACGTCCGGGGTGAGGGTGAGGTTGTCGATGTTCGGCAGGTGCTCGGCCAGCCGGATCAGCGCCAGGGCCCGGAGCACCTCCGGTCCGGCCTGCTGGTGGGCGGCCAGCCAGGCCGCCTCGCCGGCCGCCCGGGCCTCGCCCAGCGCCCGGTCGCTCTCCGCCTTGGCGGTGGCCAGGATGGTCGCGGCCTCCGCCTCGGCGGCGGCCAGCCGGGTGCGGCGGACCGCCTCGGCCTCGGCCCGGATGCCGTCGTCGGCCGCCGCCTGCTCGGCCTGGCGGCGGGCGTTCTCACCCTGCTGCCGGATCAACTCCTCCTCCCGGCGGGCCAGTTCGATCTGGTTGGCCAGCTCGTTCTCGGCGATCGCGCGCTCCCGCTCGACCGCCACCGCGCGCCGCTCGTAGGTGGCCCGGTCGGCCTCCTGCTGCACCTGCTCGCGGGCCGGGGTGCGCAGCGCGCGTTCGAGCTCGGCCTCCGGGCGGAGTGCGGTGATCCGGACCGCGATCACCGCCAGCCCGGTCTCGGCCAGCCGCTGGTCCCCGCCGAGGCCCTCGCCGATCCGCTGCCGGAGCAGGGTGATGCCGTCGGCCAGCGCGGCGGCCAGGGTGGTGCGGGCGATCAGCTCCAGGGCGTGCTGCTGGGCGGTCTCGGTGAGCAGGCCGCCGATCTGGTCCAGCGGCTCGGCCCGCCAGCGGCCGGTGGCCAGGTCGATGCCGAAGTCCACCCGGGTGGCGGCGACGGCCGGGTCGGTGATCCGGAAGGTGACGGTGGCCTGCACCGTGAGGTCCTGGAAGTCGGCCGTCCGGGCGTGGAAGAGCAGCGACAACTCGCGGTCGTCGGCCGGTACTTCGGAGACGCTGGCGGCCAGCGGGCGGAACCAGTAGGCCAGCCCGGCGCCCTCCCGGCGGAGCTTGCCGCGCTCCAGGTGCCGGACGTACGAGGTGGGGGCGGCGCGCAGGTGCCGGAAGCCGAACCGCCGGGTGATGTCTGCCATGACTCTCTCCTTTATCGTCGCTATGACGATAAAGGCCGACGATCACTCTCGTCAAGATGACGAGAAGATCCACCTGTCCGGCCCGGCGGCCGGGCTGACGGTCCGTCCGGAAATCCCGCACCGACCCGGTCCCCGAACACTTCCTGGGGATACGCTGGGAGCGGCCGGGTGCGTACGGAGGGGGTCGCCATGTCGGTGCGGGGGGTGCCGGTCTCGACCGGCCCGTTCGGAGTGCTGCGGCGGGCGCTGCGGGTGCTGGAGGCGGTGGACCGCCACCCCGGGGGAGTGCCCGAGGCGGCGCTGGCGCGCGAGCTCGGGCTCGCTCCGCCCGCCGTCCGCGAGCTGGCCGAGGCGCTCGAACTGGAGGGCTACCTGGCACGGGTGGACGGGGCCTGGACGCTCGGCGGTGCGGTCGCGGTGCTCGGGCAGCACAACCGCGAGCAGCTGGTCCGGGTGCGCCTGGAGCAGCGGCTGGCCGAGCTGCGGGACGAGCTGGGCGCCGCCGTGTACTTCGGCCGCTACCACGACGGCGAACTGGCGGTGGAGGCGGTGGCCGCCGACGAGCTGACCGCCCCGGCGGTCCGGGAGTGGGCCGACTTCCGGGCCACCGCGCACGCCAGCGCGATCGGCAAGTGCCTGCTCGGCCAGCTCGACCACGACGGCCGCCGGGACCACCTGGCCCGCCACCCCGCCGCCCGGCTGACCGCCCGCACCATCACCGACCAGCAGCAGCTGATGCACCGTCTGGAGCGCCAGCCCGCCACCGTCCCCGTGCTCGACATCCAGGAGTACGCGCTCGGCACGGTCTGCGCCGCCGTCCCGGTCTCGGCCGGCTCCACGGTCGGCTGCCTGGCCACCTCGCTGCCGGTCGAGCAGGCCCACCGGCTGCGCGCCGCCGCGGAGCTGCTCGCCGAACGGGCGGCGCCGCTGATGCTGGCGATGGCGGTGTGAGTGCGGCCTGTCCGGTCGGGGGCGGCGGATTCCCCCGGTCGAACGCGAAGGGCCGCCGGGGCGCGGCCCGCCCGGCCCGGCGGCCCGACGGTGCGCCTGCCGCGCCGGTGGCCGAGGCGTCCCCGTCGGCCGCGACGCTCCTGGTCGAGCGGTGCTCGGCCGTGCGCACACCGGAGGCCGGCGACCGCATCGGCCTGATGTTCTCGCTGCTCGACACCGATGGGGACGGCGTCGTGGAGCCGTCCGACCTGGACCTGATGCACCGTCGGCTGACCGCCGCGCTGCCGCGCGCCCGCGAGGCGGCGCGGGCCAGGCTGGCCGCCGCGATCCGCCGCTACCGGCAGGCGCTGGTGGGCAGACCGGGCGGGTCCGGCGGGTCCGGTGGGCCGGGTGGGCCGGGTGGGCCGGGTGGGCCGGGTGACGGCGACGGCCGGATCGGGCCGGAGGAGTTCAGGGCCGTGGTGTTCGCGCCGGAGTGGTTCGACACCGTGGGGGACGAGTACGCCGAAGCGGTCGCCGGTTTCGCGGACCCGGACGGCGACCGGTGGGTGGACCGGCCGGACTTCGTGGCGGTGCTGACCGGAATCGGCTTCGCGCTCCCCAACGTCCAGGCCATGTTCGACGCCCTCGGCCCGGTGGACGGCGACCGGGTCGAGGTGCGGGTCTGGGCCCGGGCGATCCGCGACTACTACCGCCCCGACACGGCCGGCATCGCGGGCGACCGGCTACTCCCGAACGAGACGGTCCGCTGAGCCTGCCTGCTCGCCTGCCTGCCTACCTGTCCGCCTGCCTGCCTGCCTGCCTGCCTGCCCGCCCGGTCCGGTCGGTGGGTTCCGACGGATCGTCAGCGGTCCAGCGGGTACCACCAGCGGGCCTTGTAGAAGCGCAGCCCGGCCAGCTCGCGGCGGAGCTCCGGCGAACGGAGCGTCAGGGCCGAGCTGCACCACGGACAGGCGGGGTCCGGCTCCGGGGAGACGGTCATCAGGCGTCCGGTGGCCGGGTCCTGGTCGATGCTCTTGACCTGGCCGCCGCCCGCCGGGAGCGGCTGCGGGGTGAAGCCGTCGTCCGCCGGGTCGTACTGCCAGACCCTGTCCCGGGCGGCGATCCAGAGCCGACCCGGCGTGCCCGGGGCCGGGGCCAGGTCGTGGCCGCCGAGGCCGGGCAGCGCGACGGTCCGGACCGGGGTGAGGGTCGGTGCGGCGGGGGTGCCGCCGGGGCGGAGCGCCGTCAGTTCGGTGCTGCCGAGGGCCCAGAGCAGCCCGCGCGCGCCGTCCCAGTGCACCCCGTGCGCCCCGGCCAGCGGGTGCCAGGTGTAGTGGTCGCTGTGCGGCCCCTGCGAGGCGGTGTAGAGCCGGATCTGCCCGGTCACGCTGCTGGCCACCGCGACGTTCCCGTCCGGCAGCAGCTCGATGCTGTGCGGGTTCCCCGGCCCGGTGTTCACCGCCCAGCGCACCTTCCGCGACCGCTGGTCGACCAGTGCGGCCAGGCCGCCCGAGGCGGTGGCGAGCAGGTAGCGGTGGCCGTCGTGGCGGCGCAGCTTGGATTCGGTCAGCCCCCAGGTGGAGCCGCGCAGGGCGGCCAGCTCCGGTGCGGCGCCGGGGCTCCAGCTCCAGATCACCGGCGGGCGGCGCGGGCCGAGCTGTGGCAGCGGGGCGGCCAGCACCAGGACCGCGCCGGAGAGCTGGTCGGTCAGGGCGACGGGCGTGAGCGCGGGTTGGGCGGCGTAGGCCCGGGCACCGGTGGCTCCGGTCAGCACCGAGACGCAGACGGCCAGGGCGAGGAGGGAACGGGACGGACGGGGCGAACTCGGCCTGCGGCGAAGGCTGCTCACGATTCATCAGACTAACCGCCGAATCGGCGGCCTCCGGGGCAGAACCGCCGGTGCGGCGGCGCTGGTGGGAGCGTCACCCGAAAGCTATTAGACATGTTGTCGATAAGAATCGTCGAAACCCTTGTGGGCCGCCATACCCACGAGTAGTTTTCCCGGTGTCGAGCCCGCGTCCACCCACCGGTCAGGAGGCCCCCGTGTCCCGCCCCGCCGTGCCCCCCGCCGTCCACGACGCCCTGGTGCTGGAGCCCCGCGACGTCCAGTTCGACTGGGCCGCGCTGCCGCTGCACTGGATCCCGGACGAGCCGATGGCCACCCACACCATCAATGTGCTGCACCTGCTGCTCCCCGAGGGCGAGCGCTGGTTCGTCGAGGTCTTCAAGGACGCCCTGCCGCTGATCACCGACGACCAGCTCCGCGAGGAGGTGCTCGGCTTCATCGGCCAGGAGGCGATCCACGCCGAGGCGCACCAGGAGGTGCTGGACCACCTGCTGGGGCAGGGCCTCGACCCCCGCCCGTACGTACGGCAGGTCAGCTGGCTGTTCCAGCGGATCCTCGGCCCCCGGGCCGGACAGTCGCCGCTCCAGCAGCGCGAGTACCTGATCGAGCGGGTGGCCTTCGTCGCGGCGATCGAGCACTTCACCGCCTTCCTCGGCAACTGGGTGCTCAACTCCCCGGGCCTGGACCGCGCCAAGGCCGACCCCACCATGCTCGACCTGCTGCGCTGGCACGGCGCCGAGGAGGTCGAACACCGCAGCGTGGCCTACGACCTGATGGTCCACCTGGACCCGGGCTACCTGCGCCGGCTGCGCGGCATGGCCATCTCCGGTCCGACCCTGGTGCACCTCTGGATCCGGGGCGTCCGCTTCCTGCTCGCCGCCGACCCCTCGCTGCGCGGCTCGATCCGCCCCACCTGGCGCGAGGCCCAGCGGATCGCCCGCCGCGGCCTGCTCCCCGAGCCGGCCCGCGCCCTCCGCTCGGCACTGCGCTACTTCCGCCCGAGCTACCACCCCACCCAGGAGGGCTCCTCCTCGCAGGCCCTCGCCTACCTCGCCACCTCCCCGGCCGCCCGGGCCGCCGCCCACTGAACCGGCCCCGTCGGGCGGCTGACGCTCCGTCGGGACCGGGCGGACCGGGCACCGTGGCGGCGGACGGAGCAACGGTCGGGCCTCCGCCGGGCCGGCGGAGACCCGGGCCGGAAGCCGTCCCACCGGTGCCACCCACACCACCCGTCCGTCCCGCCGAGCAGGGAGGGGGCCGGCCGTCCGCTGGACTGACGCCGGGTCAGCCGTAGGTGGTCGCAGCCCATGGCGTCGCCCCCGTGGTGAGGCGACCCGACCCGCACCACCTGCCCGGCCCACCAGCCCGTACGACGTGCTCCACCCGTTCGACCCGCTTCACCTGTCGTCCCCGCCCGGGGGTGGGCGTCAGCCGGTCCGGCTGACGCCGGGTCAGCCGGACGGCACGGCGGCCGGGCGCGTGCCGCCTGCCCGGCCAGCAGTCCCGCACCACCTGCACCACCCGACGGACCCGCCGCCCCACAGCATCCGACCGACCCGCAGCACCCGTACCACCTGCACCATCCGCACCACCTGACGGACCCACCGCCCCGCACCATCCGACGGACCCGCTACCCCGCAGCACCCGACGCCCCGCACCACCCGACCGACCCGCCGCCCCACAGCATCCGCACCACCCCGCGCCCCGCCGTTCCTGCACCGAGAGGACCCCGTCCGGATGGACCTGGACCTGGACCTGCCGCCCGACCTGTACGGCCGTCCCCGGGCGGACCGGTACATGAGCCGGCTGACCGCCTTCGCCGACTGGCTGAACCCGCGCTTCGGCGGCCCCGGGCTGCGCCGCAACCCCCGGCGCCCCGCCGCCCGGCCGACCCCGCCGCTCCACCTGGTGGTCAGCTCCCACCGGGTGATCGCCGAGGGCGTGGCCGAGCTGCGGCTCGCCGATCCGTCCGGGGCGCCGCTGCCCGGGTGGCAGCCCGGCGCGCGGATCGAGCTCACCCTCCCGTCCGGTCTGGTGCGGCACTACTCGCTCTGCGGCGACCCCACCGACCGCCGCAGCTACCGGATCGCGGTCCGCCGGGTCCCCGGGGGCGGTGGCGGTTCGGTCGAGGTGCACGACGCCCTCCACCCGGGGGTCCGGCTGACCGCCCGCCGCCCGCGCAACGGCTTCGCGTTCTGCGGCGAGCCCTCGGTGCTGCTGCTGGCCGGCGGCATCGGCGTCACGCCGGTCCTCCCGATGGCCTACGAGGCCGAACGCCTCGGCCTGGACTGGACCTTGGTGTACGCGGGCCGGGACGAGGCGTCCATGCCCTTCCTCTCCGAGCTGCGCGCCTTCGGCCCCGACCGGGTCGAGGTGCTCACCGGCGAGCCCACCCCGGCCGGGGAGCTGCTCGCCCGGGCCCGCCCCGGAGCGGCGGTCTACTGCTGCGGCCCGACCCCCATGCTGGCCGCCGTGCAGCGCGCCCTGGACGCCTCGCCCGCCGTCTCCCTGCACTTCGAACGCTTCGGCGCCGCCCCGATCCTGGACGGCAAGCCCTTCACCGTCCGCCTCGGCGACGGCCCGGAGCTGGAGGTGCCCGCCGACCGCTCCGCCCTGGACGTGCTGCGCGAGCGCAACCCCGCCCTCGCCTACTCCTGCCACCAGGGCTTCTGCGGCACCTGCCGACTGCGCGTCAGCTCCGGCACCCCCGAGCACCGGGACCGCCGCCTCACCGCCGAGGACCGCGCCGCCGGCGCCTTCCTGCCCTGCGTCTCCCGCGCCCCCGAGGGGGAGCACCTCACCCTGGAGGTCCGATGAGCACCGGGACGTTCGACTACACCGAGCGGGACCTGGCCCGCTTCAAGGAGACCCAGCAGCTCGCCTACCACTGCGCCGAGCAGGTGGCGGCCTGGATCGAGCCGGGCGTGACGGAGCGTCAGGCCACCCTCAAGCTGCGCCAGTGCCTGGTGAAGGCGGGGGTGCAGGACTTCTTCCACGTGCCGTTCGCCTGGTTCGGCGACCGCACCGCCTTCCGGCACTTCCACACCCCGCTCCAGTTCTTCGCCGGGAAGCGGAAGCTGGAGGAGGGCATGCCGTACGTGCTGGACTGCGCCCCCGTGGTGGACGGCTACACCGCCGACATCGGCTACGGCGGCAAGGTCGGCGAGAACCCGATCTGGGACAAGCTGGCCGCCGACCTCCGGGTGTACCGGGAGCTGATCCTCGCCGAGGTGCGGGCCCGCAAGCCGCTGAACGAGATCTACGCGGCCGTCGACGCCCAGATCACCGCACACGGCTACGACAACCGGCACCAGGTCTACCCGGGCCGGGTGATCGGCCACCAGGTGACCCGGATGACCAGCCGGGGCCCGGCCGGGGTGAACCTGTTCGGCTTCGGGGTGCGTACACTCCAGACGCTCGGCCGGGAGCTGATCAGCGAGCGGCTGCACGGCCGGTCGCCGCTCTGGGCCGACGGCCGTTCCTCGCGGCACGCCCCGACGCCGGGGATCTGGGCGGTGGAGCCGCACATCGGCTTCCGCGAGGTCGGCATCAAGTTCGAGGAGCTGCTGGTGGTCACCGACACCGACGCCCACTGGCTCGACGACGACCTGCCGCACGTCCGCCGCTGGACCACCACCGAGGGGGCCGCCCGATGATCCGCCGCCGTACCGTCCACTCCGCCGGCCTGCCGCTGGCCGTCTTCGAGCAGGGCGACCCGACCCACCCGACCGTCATCCTGGTGCACGGCTACCCGGACACCCACGTGGTCTGGGACGACGTGGCCGAGGACCTGGCCGCCGACCACCACGTGGTCCGCTACGACGTGCGCGGGGCCGGCGAGTCCGGCGTCCCGGCCGGCCGCGACGGCTACCGGCTGGAGCTGCTCGGCGCCGACCTGTTCGCGGTCGCGGACGCCGTCAGCCCGGACCAGCCGGTGCACGTGGTGGCGCACGACTGGGGCTCGGTGCAGTCCTGGGAGGCCGTCACCGAGCCCGGCGCGGAGCGGCGGATCGCCTCGTACACCTCGATATCCGGGCCGTGCCTGGACCACATGGGCTTCTGGATGCGCAAGCGGTTCCGCCGTCCGACGCCCCGTCACCTGCGCCAGCTGCTGGTGCAGGGCGCGCACTCCTGGTACATCACCGCCTTCCACCTGCCGCTGCTGGCCCCCGCCACCTGGCGGCTCTGGCTGGCCCGGGCCTGGCCCCGGGTGCTGCACGACCTGGAGGGGGTCAACCCGCGCCCGGGTCACCCGCAGCCCACCCTCAAGCAGGACGCGGTGCGCGGCATCGAGCTCTACCGGGCCAACATGCGCCCGGCCGTGCGCGCCCCGCGCGAGCGGTACACCGAGGTGCCCGTCCAACTGCTCACCCTCAGCCGGGACCACTACGTGGAGCCCTTCCTCTCCGAGGGGCTGGAGCACTGGGCGCCCAAGCTCACCCGACGGACCGTCAGCGGCACCCACTGGTCCGCCCTGCTGGAGCACGGCGCGGTGGTGGCCGGGCACGTCCGGGAGTTCACCGGCGCCGTCTCGGCCGGGCAGGAGCGCGGGCCGGCCGCGCCCGGCGAGCTGGTGGTGATCACCGGAGCGGGCAGCGGCATCGGCCGGGCCACCGCGCTGGCCTTCGCGGCCGAGGGCGCCCGGGTGGTGGTCGCCGACCTCGACCTCGAATCCGCCGCCCGCACCGCCGAGTTGTGCACCCTGAGCGGCGGCACCGGCCACGCCTACCGGCTCGACGTCGCCGACGGCCCCGCCGTGGACGCCTTCGCCAAGCAGGTCGCCGCCGAGCACGGCGTGCCGGACGTCCTGGTGAACAACGCCGGCATCGGCCACTCCGGCACCTTCCTGCAGACCACCGAGCAGGAGTGGCAGCGCGTCCTGGACGTGAACCTCTGGGGCGTCATCCACGGCTGCCGCGCCTTCGGCACCCTGATGGCCGAGCGCGGCCACGGCGGACACATCGTCAACCTGGCCTCGGCCGCCGCCTACCTGCCCTCCAAGGCACTGGCGGCGTACGCGACCAGCAAGGCCGCCGTGAAGATGCTCTCCGACTGCCTGCGGGCCGAGCTGGCCTCCTCCGGGGTCGGCGTCTCGGCGATCTGCCCCGGGCTGGTGAACACCAACATCACCCGCACCTCCACCTTCTCGGCCACCACCGCCGAGGAGCAGCACGCCAAGCAGGAGCGCGCCTCGAAGCTCTACGCCCGGCGCAACTTCCCGCCGGAGAAAGTGGCCACCGAGATCGTCAAGGCCGTCCGCACCGGCAAGCCGGTCGTCCCGGTCACCCCCGAGGCCAAGGGCGCCTACCTGCTCAGCCGCTTCGCCCCCGGCCTGCTCCGGTTGGCCGCCCGGCTCAACGTCACCTGACACCCACCCCACCCGTCCTGCCAGCCCCACCCGCCCCGACTGCCCCACCCGTCCTGCCTGCCCCACCCGCTCCGCCCGGGACACACCCGGGACCCCGGCCTCATCCGTCCGGGACCGGTCCCACCGCACACTGGGGTGGACGAACGGCCCGGCCCGCTCCGACCCACCGTCGCTCCCGACGCACCGTCAGAACGGGCCGGGCCCACCGCCGTCCAGCCAGCCGCTCCGGCGGCGAAGCGGAGGACCGACCATGACCACCACCAAGCCCACCCCGCTGCCCGCGCTCCGGGTCACCGTGCACCTGGCCGCACCCGAGGACCGCTCCGGCGAACTGCTCGCCTACGGCCTGCTGGCCGCGCCCCGCACGGTGCTGGTGCCCAGCCCGCCGGCCGAGCTGGCCGACCCCTGGCAGCGGCTCTTCGTCCGGATCGCCGAGGTGCCGGACGGCGGGGCCGGCCCCGAGGGCGAGACCCCGCCCGAGGCGATCCGGGTCGGCGGCCTCTTCCTCACCGCGTACCGGGGGGCCGACTTCGACGTCTCGGCCGCCGTGCTCACCCTGGTCGGCGCCTCCCGCTACCGCAACGCGGTGGCCGTGCACACCCGGGCCCGGCTCGGCGAGACCCTGGAGCGCCACCACGGCGACCTCTGGGAGACCTTCGCCGAGCTCGGCTACCCGGTGGCCCGCCCCGAGGTGGACCGGGGCCCGGGGGACTGGTGGTACGAGAAGGGCCACGACGGCCTGGAGTCCTTCCTCAACCCGATCTGCTGCGTGAGCTACTGCAAGCCCTGCGCGGCGGTCCGCTGAGCGGGGCGGCCACCGTGTCCGTGCACTGGCCGCGCTCCCCCCGGGTACAGGACCTCGCCCTCGCGGTCGTCGCCGTCTCCGCCGACGTGCTGTTCTGGGGCGGCCTGTTCTCCCCGGCCGCCACCGGCGGGGACCGGCTGCTGGTGCTGCTGCTGGCCCTGCCGGAGTTCGGCGGCCTGCTGCTGCGGCGGCGCCACCCGGCCGCCGCCTTCCTGCTGCTCTGGGCCCTGGCCACCGGCACCGCCGCGCTGACCCTGCATCAGGACACCTTCTACTTCACGCCCTACCTGGGCTTCCTGACCGCCCTCTTCACGGTGGCCGAGCGCCGCCGCCTCCCGGTCGCGGCCGGGGCGCTGCTGCTCAGCCTCGCCCCGATGGCGCTGAAGGTCCACTACGTGCTCACCGACCAGTCGATGCCCGGCTACGAGCTGGCCGCGCTGGTCTCCACGCTGGTCTTCTACCTCTGGCTGACCACCGCAGCCTGGGCGGTGGCCCGCTGGACGGGGGCCAACCGGGCCGCCGCCGAGCGCGACCGCGAGGAGCTGGAGCGGGCCCGGCTGGCCGTGGTGCAGGAGCGCACCCTGATCGCCCGCGAGCTGCACGACGTGGTGGCCAACGCGGTCGCGGTGATGGTGATGCGGGCCGAGGCCGGCCGGGCCGCCACCTCGGGGCCGCCAGCCGAGGCGTTCGGCCACATCGAGGAGGTCGGCCGCTCCGCCGTCGGCGAGCTGCGCCGGCTGCTGCGGCTGCTCCGCTCCACCGGCCTGGTCGGCGAGACCCAGGAGCGGCGCGGCCTGGCCGAGCTGGACCAGCTGCTGGCCGGGGCCCGCCGCACCGGCCTGGAGGTGGAGCTGCACACCGACGGCACACCCGTACGGCTGGCCGAAAGTGTCGACATGACGGTTTATCGGCTGGTCCAGGAGGCCGTCACCAACATCGCCAAGCACGCAGGCCCCGGCACCCGCGCCACCGTCCGCCTGCACTGGGCCGACACCCTCCGGATCGAGGTCACCGACGACGGCGCCGGTCGCACCCCCGCCGCCCGCCACGCGCTCTCCACCGGCCACGGCCTGCTCGGCCTGGCCGAGCGGATCGCCGTCTGCGGCGGCGAACTCACCGCCGCCCCGTACCACTCCGGCTTCCGCATCACCGCCACCCTCCCACTGGGCTGACCTGCGGGGGAGCGCCGATACTGGGGAGCGAGACCCCACCCCAGGGAGGATCCGATGGCCACCGGAAGCGTCAAGAGCTACAACATGCACCACGGCTACGGCTACATCACCCCGGACGACGGCAGCCCCGAGCTCACCGTCTACCACGACTCGATCCTGGCCCCCGAGCCCCACGAACTGACGGCCGGTCAGCACGTCGAGTACGACCCCACCGTCCAGGAGTTCCGCCCGGTCGCGGAGCGCGTCCGCCCCGTGGACTGAGGCCGGGGCCCGGGCGCGGACCCTAGACTCCCCGGTATGACCGACCTCACCGCCGTCGCCGCCGACCTCGCGCCCACCGGGGTGCTGCGGGCCTCCGTCAACCTGGGCAATCCGGTGCTCGCCCACGGCACCCCCGACGCCCCCGGCGGGGTCACCGTGGAGATCGCCCGGGAGGTCGGCGCCCGGCTGGGGGTGCCGGTCGAGCTGCTCTGCTTCGATGCGGCGCGCAAGTCCTACGGGGCGATGGCGGACGGGCTGGCGGACCTCTGCTTCCTGGCCGTCGAGCCGGAGCGGGAGGCGGAGGTCGCGTTCACCGCGCCGTACGTGGTGATCGAGGGGGTGTACGCGGTGCCGGAGGGCTCGGCGATCCGGGAGGTCGGCGAGGTCGACCGGGCGGGCGTGCGGATCGGGGTCAAGGAGGGCTCGGCGTACGACCTGCACCTGTCCCGGACGCTCCGCCGGGCCGAGGTGGTGCGCGGCGCGGAGGGCACGGAGGTCTTCGCGGCGCAGGGCCTGGAGGTGGCCGCCGGGATCCGCGAGCCGCTCACCGCGTACGTCGCCGCCGAGCCCGGGCTGCGGCTGCTGGACGGCCGGTTCATGGAGATCCGGCAGGCCGTCGGCACCACCAAGGGCCGCTCGCCGGAGACCGTCCGCTACCTCACCGCGCTGGTCGAGGAGCTGAAGGCCGACGGATTCGTCGCGGACGCGCTGCGCCGCTCGGGCCAGTCCGGCGCCTTGGTCGCCCCGCCCCGCTGACCCACCGTCAGGAGCCGCGTCCCGAGGTGACGCCCGCCCGGCGCGGGCCGGGCCGCGGGCCCTAGGCTGACCGGACATGGAGATATCCACGGCACTCTGGTCCTTCGCCCTGGTGGTCGGTCTGCTGACCCTGACCCCCGGCCTCGACACCGCCCTCATCCTCCGTACCGCCGCCCTGGGCCAGCGGGCCCGGGCCTGGGGCGTGGTGGCCGGCATCCAGACCGGCACGATGATCTGGGGCACCCTCAGCTCACTGGGCATCAGCGCCCTGCTCACCGCCTCCCACCTCGCCTACGAGGCGCTGCGCTGGGCGGGCGTGGCGTACCTGGTCTGGATGGGCGTCCAGATGCTCCGCAGCGCCGGCGGCCCGGCGGCCCCGGAGAGCGACGACCTCGGGACGGGCGGCTTCCGGGCCGGCTGGCAGCGCGGCACCCTGACCAACCTGCTCAACCCCAAGGTCGGCGTCTTCTACGTGGCCGTCCTGCCCCAGTTCATCCCGGCCGGGGTGCCGCACCTGCCGATGGGCGTGGCGCTCACCTCGATCCACGTGGTCGAGGGCCTGCTCTGGTCCACCGTGCTGATCGCCTTCGCCCGAGTCCTGCGCACCTGGCTGCGCCGCCCGTCCGCCCGGCGCGTGCTCGACCGCGTCACCGGCACCGTGATCGTCGCCTTCGGCGCCCGGCTGGCCGTCACCGACTGACGCCCCGGGCCGGGTCCGTGCGGTCGGGCACCTGCCCCGGCGGGGTCCTCCTGCCGGACCCGGGGAACGCGAGGTCGGATATCCGCCGGTCCCGGCGCCACCGGGCGGCCAGGCTGGTCCGCATGACGACGCTTCAGACCACCACCCTGCTGACCGACGCGATCGCCCCCGCCACCTGCGAGCGGCTCCGCGTCCGCGACGACGCGGGCCGCCCGCCGGTGCTCTCCACCGACGAGACCGGCGGCGCCCCGCTCCGCTGCTGCCTCACCCGGGCCGAGCCCGGCGCCCGGATCGCCCTGGTCTCCTACCGCCCGCTTGCCCCCTGGGCCGCCGCCACCGGCACCGACCCCGGCCCCTACGACGAACGCGGCCCCGTGTTCATCCACGCCACCCCCTGCGACGGCCCCGCCCCCGGCTGGCCGGCCACCATGCACACCGGCCCCCGGGTCCTGCGCGCCTACTCCCACCGGGGCACCATCCTCGGCGGCCGGCTGGTCACCGACCCGGCCGCGCTGGAGGCGACCGCCGCCGAGCTGCTGACCGATCCCGAGGTGGCCCAGCTCCACGTTCGGGCGGTCGAGTACGGCTGCTACATGCACTCCGTCCGCCAGGCCTGAATCATCGAATGATAGGGAGTGGGTATCATTAGTGCATGCTCTACCAGACCCCCAAACTCGATGCGGCCGACCGTGAGGTGCTCGCGCAGATCGATGTGAAGCGCGACGAACTGCGCCATTCCGTGCAGCAGGCTCCGATGAAGTGGACCCAGGAGCTGCGCAAGGCGTTGACGGCGAGTGCCATCGCCGCGTCCAACACCATCGAGGGCTACCGCGTGACCGAGCAGGACGTCGCGGACCTGATCGACGGCGAGAAGGAGGTCGACGCCAGTGACGAGGACAAGGCGGAGACCCTCGCCTACCGCCAGGCCATGACGTACATCCAGTCACTCCACGACGCGCACGACTTTCGGTACGGGAAGGGACTGCTCAATGCGCTCCACTGGATGCTCCAGGGTCACCACCACCCGCTGAAGCTGGCCGGGCAGTGGCGGCGAGGAGCGGTACGGATCACCGCTCCGGGTGATCCGCTCGCCACCGACTACGAGGGGCCCGACCACGATCTCGTCGCCGGTCTGATGGGAGAGCTGGTCGACTGGCTCAACGATGGCGATCTCGAGGAGCACGTCCTCATCCGTGCCGCGATGGCCCATCTCAACCTGGTCAAGATCCACCCCTGGACGGACGGGAACGGTCGGCTCTCCCGATCGCTCCAGACGCTGGTGATCGCGCGCGGCGGCGTGCTGGCGCCGGAGTTCTCCTCGATCGAGGAGTGGCTCGGGCAGCCCGGCAACACCTGGGAGTACTACAAGGTGCTGCGCGTCGTCGGTGGGCCGGTCTGGTCGCCGGAGCGTGACACCGGTCCGTGGATCAAGTTCAACCTGCTCGCCTACCACCAGCAGGCCCAGCGTGTGCAGCACCGTGTCGACCGGTCGAACCGCTGCTGGATCGCCTTGGAGGAGGAGGTCGGCAGGCTCGGGGTGAGTGAGCGTCAGGTGACCGCCCTGCACGAGGTGGCCATGGCGGGCCGCGTACGGCGTGCCCGCTACGAGCGGGCCGAGGCCATCACCACTCAGCAGGCGACCCGCGACCTGCAGTTCCTCACGCGCACCGGCCTGTTGGAGGCCGTCGGGCAGACCAAGGCCCGCCACTACGTCGCCGGCCCGCGGTTTCCGGATCGGGTGCTCGGTATTGCCGGTCAGCGGTACCAGCCGGTCGATCCGTACGGGGCGTAGGCCGGTGCCGACCGGTCCTCAGTCGGGCGGCAGGTGCTCCAGGAAGTGCTGCTGGTCGGTCAGGAAGCCCGGGGCGAAGAGGCGGCGCGGGGCCAGGACGGCGGTCAGGGTGAGGCGGACGGGGGAGGACTCGATCGTGTCGGTGACCAGGGAGTGCGCGGCGTCCGGGTAGTGGCGGACCGTCAGGGTGTCGGGCGGGAGCAGGCGGCGGTAGGTGGTCTCGGTGTCGGCGGTGTCGACGTTGCGGTCGTGGCCGGCCAGGATCAGCAGGGTGGGGGTGCCGGCTGCCGCGCGCAGGTCGTCGGTGGCGTTCGAGCGGTGGTTGCGGGTGATGAAGCGCCAGCGCTCGGGGGTGATGCCGGGGGCGTCCGGTGCGCCTTCGCGCAGGCGGCGCAGGGTGTCCTCGCGGCGCTCCAGGGCGGTGCGGACGGCCGTCTCGTCGGCGCCCTCGGCGGCCAGTTCGGCGAGCAGGTTGTAGCGGCCCTGCTGCTGCCAGTCGACGGCGGGGGAGACGGCGATCACGAAGCGCAGGCTGCGGTCCCGGGCCGCGGCCTTGGGGAGGACCCAGCCGGCCTGGCTGGCGCCCCAGAGGCCGATCCGGTGCGGGTCGATCCCGGGACGGGTGCGGGCCCAGGCGACGGCGGCCAGGGTCTCGTCGGCCCGGTCGTCCATGCTCTGGGACAGCCAGTCGCCCTCGGAGCCGCCGACCCCGGGCTTGGAGAGCGACAGCGAGGCGTACCCGGCGCGGGCGAAGGACTCCCAGAGCGGTCGGTAGAAGCCCTCGTGGGTGGCGTCCACGGGGCCGTCGCCGTGCACCAGGACCACCAGGCCGAACGGGCCGGGGCCGGACGGCGGCAGGGCGAGGACGCCGGAGAGCCGGCCGCCGGCGTGCGGGACGGTGACGCGCTCCTCCCGCAGGTCGTAGTCGTACTGCCGGAGCACCACCCCGGTCAGGACGGCTGCGGCCAGCAGCAGGGTGGCCAGGGTCCGGATCAGTAGCCGCCGCACAGCCCCTCCTGGGCCTATCGAAACAAAAACGCTCGTCCTCAGGATGAGCGTATTAGGATCGATAGCGCAAGTGACCACGGAAGGAGAGGCCGATGCGGACGGTCGAGGTGCGGCGCGGAGTCCCGGAGGGTGCCGAACCGCGGGTGGCGGAGCTGTACTGGGAGGCGTTCGGCCGCAAGCTCGGGGCCGCGCTGAACCCGCCCGACCGGGCCCGGGCCTTCCTGGCCCGGCACCTGCGGCACGGCCGCGGCGTGGTCGCCCTGGTGGACGGCGGGGTGGCCGGGGTGGCCGGGTACCAGCTCGGCGGCGAGGGCCTGATCGGGGGCACGGCCGGTGACGTGCTGGCGGAGTACGGACGGGTGCGCGGCCTGCCCCGGCTGGCGCTGCTCGCGCTGATGGAGCGCCGGGCCGCCCCCGGCGAGCTGGTGATGGACGGCATCGCGGTCGCCCCGGAGCACCGGGGTGCCGGGCTCGGCAGCCTGCTGCTGGGTGAGATCCTGACGGTGGCCGCCGAGCAGGGCTGCCACCGGGTGCGGTTGGACGTGATCGACGTCAATCCGCGCGCCCGGGCGCTGTACGAGCGGCTCGGCTTCCGTGCCGTGAAGACCGAACGGACGCCCTGGCTCGGGGAGTTGATGGGATTCGAGGCGGTCACCACGATGCACCGCAGCACCGATCGGAGTGACAGGTGAGCGAGTGGCCCCCGGTGTCCACCCGGCTGCTGGTGCACGCGCTGGTCCGGACAGACGGCACGGTGGACGCGGCCGGGCTGTACGCCGTCGCGCCGCTGCTCGGCATGACGGACCAGCAGGTGCGGCTCTGCCTGAAGCGGCTGGTAGCGGAGGGCCGCTTCGCCCAGGAGGGCCGGGGGCGGAAGGCGGTGATCCGGGCGCTGCCGGATGCGAGCGGTGAGCTCACCCCGGACGCCGGCTACGTCCGGTACGCCTACCGGCAGGACCGGGGTGGGGCGCCGTGGGACGGCCGCTGGCGGCTGATCGCCTTCGCCGTGCCGGAGGCGCGTCGCGCGGCCCGGGACCAACTCCGGGAGCTGCTGCGCCACTTGGGGGCGGCTCCGGTGCAGAGCGGGCTCTACGCGACGCCGAACCCGATCACCGGCACGGTGCTCGCCGAGGCGGCCCGGCTCGGCCTGGGTGAGGAGCTCTCCACCTTCACCAGCACCGACCTGCGGCTCGGCGCCACCACCGACCCGGTCGAACTGGCCGCCCGGCTCTGGCCGTTGCCGGAGATCGCCGGACGGTACGGGCAACTGGCAGGACTGGCAGAGGAGTTCGCCGGGACGGCACCGGCCGACGAGGCCGAGCGGCTGACCAGGGCGGTCCGGCTGGCAGCGGCCTTCACCCTGGCCATCGAGCCCGATCCGCTGCTGCCGCCCGAGCTGCTCCCGCAGCCCTGGCCGGGCCGCGCGGCCCGGCGGCTGGCGGCGGAGTGCTGGCGGGCCCTGGAGCCGAGCGGCGGCGACGGGCAGCTGCGGCTGTTCGCCCGGTACCGGGACGTGGAGGAGGGCTGAGCGGCCGTCAGCCGCTGTCGGAGATCCGGCCCAGGCCGGTGGTCAGGTCCTCGGCGTTCATGCACGGGGTGACCGTGACGTGGGCGTTGAGCTGCCAGAACGGCTCCAGCGAGGTCACCAGGGCGGCCTCCTCCGGCAGGTCGGCGAAGAGGTAGGCGCAGCGCCGGCCGTCGGTGGGCGCGAAGTAGGCGGCCTCCGGCCTCACGGTGCTCATGAAGCCCTGCAGGGCCTGCTGCAGGGAGCCGTCCGCGAGCATCCGGTTGGAGGTCTCGGTGTCGAACACGACCTTGATGAGCGTGCGCATGATCCGCTGCCTTCCGCTGGAGGACGG
This sequence comes from Kitasatospora sp. NPDC096147, assembly GCF_044763225.1. NCBI lineage: Bacteria > Bacillati > Actinomycetota > Actinomycetes > Kitasatosporales > Streptomycetaceae > Kitasatospora > Kitasatospora sp. NPDC096147. The sequence goes on from NZ_JBIWFX010000004.1 coordinate 389,733, forward strand.
GCCCCTACTCCAGGCTCCCGCCGCCCGCCACCGGGCGCACCCGGACGGGTGAGGGGCACGGGGCGGACGGACCGTCAGGCGGCGCTGGCGGGAGCGGCCGGAGCGGCGGCGGCCCGGGCCAGGTCGTGGTGGATCGGCCCGTCCCCGGCCGAGAGCGGCAGGCATGAGCCGCCCCGGCGGTGCGCGACGATCTCGGCGGCGACCGAGACGGCCGTCTCCTCGGGGGTGCGGGCACCGAGGTCCAGGCCGATCGGGGAGCGCAGCCGGCCGATCTCGGCGTCGGTCAGGCCGACCTCGCGCAGCCGGGCGTTCCGGTCCCGGTGGGTCTTGCGGGAGCCCATCGCGCCGACGTAGCCGACCGGCAGCCGGAGCGCGCGCTCCAGCAGCGGGATGTCGAACTTGGCGTCGTGGGTGAGCACGCAGAGCACGGTCCGGCCGTCGAGCGCGGAGAGCTGCGAGTCCAGGTAGCGGTGCGGCCAGTCGACCACCACCTCGTCCGCCTCCGGGAAGCGGCGCTCGGTGGCGAAGACCGGACGGGCGTCGCAGACGGTGACCCGGTAGCCGAGGAACTTGCCGATCCGCACCACCGCCGCCGCGAAGTCGATCGCGCCGAAGACCAGCATCCGGGGGGCCGGGACGTACGCCTCGACGAAGAAGGTGACGGTGCCCTGCTGCTCGTCGTCGCAGGGGCGACCGTCCAGGCCGAGCACCACCTGCCCGGTGCGGCCCGCCTCCAGCATGGCCCGCGCCTCGGCGACCACGGCGCGCTCCAGGGCGCCGGTGGTGGAGGGGGCGGGGGAGAGCGAGCCGTGGTGGGTGTCGGCGGTGACGGCGACGGTCGCACCGATCAGGCCGGCCGGGCCGGCGATGGCCCGGGCCAGCGCGACCGGGGTGCCGGAGGCGATGTAGGTGATGCCGGCGTCCAGCGCGGCGTCGGCGCCGGGGACCACCGGCTGGACGAAGACGTCCAGGACGCCGCCGCAGGTCAGGCCGACGGCGAAGGCGTCCTCGTCGCTGAAGCCGAAGCGCTCCAGCACGGGGGTGCCGGAGGTGACGGCCTCCTGGCAGAGCTCGTACACCGCGCCCTCGACGCAGCCGCCGGAGACCGAGCCGATCGCCTCGCCGGCCGCGTCCACCGCGAGCGCCGCGCCGGGATCGCGCGGGGCGGAGCCGGAGACGCCGACCACGGTGGCCACCGCGAAGGAGCGCCCGGAGGAGTGCCAGGCCAACAGCTGCTCGGCGATGTCCTGCATGTGCGGGTGCTCCTTACGAGGGATCGAGAGGTGGAACGGGACCAGCCGCTGTGCGAGGAGTGGGTGCCCCCCGCACAGCGGCTCTGGTACTAGTGAACTCCCAGCCAGGCCTTGATCGGCGTCAGGGCGAAGTACACCAGGAAGACGGCGGTCAGGATCCACATCAGCGGACCGGGCTCGCGCCACTTGCCCCGGCCGGCCTTGATCACGCAGTAGGTGATCACACCGGCCGCGACGCCCGCGGTGATGCTGTAGGTGAAGGGCATCAGCACGCAGGTCAGGAAGGCCGGGATGGCCACCTCGCGGTCCGACCAGTCGATGTGCCGGGCCTGACTCATCATCATCGAGCCGATGACCACCAGGGCGGCCGAGGCCACCTGGACCGGGACCATGCCGGCGATCGGGGTGAAGAACAGCATCAGGGTGAAGACGGCACCGGTGACCACCGAGGCGAGGCCGGTGCGGGCGCCCTCGCCGACGCCGGTGGCGGACTCGACGAAGACGGTCTGGCCGGAGGCCCCGGCCACGCCGCCGATCGCACCGCCGGCGCCGTCCACGAACAGCGCCTTGGAGAGACCGGGCATCCGGCCCTGCTTGTCGGCCAGCCCGGCCTCGGTGCCGACGCCGATGATGGTGGCCATCGCGTCGAAGAAGCCGGCCAGCACCAGGGTGAAGACCGCGACCGAGGCGGAGATGGCGCCCATGCCCTGGCTGCCGAAGGCGCCGAACAGGTCGACGTGGCCGAACAGGCCGAAGTCGGGGGCCTCCACCGGGCTGCCGGGCCACTTGGGCACCTGCAGACCCCAGACCTTGTCGTCCAGGCCGGCCACCGCGTTCACCACGAACGCGATCACGGTGCCGATGGCGAGGCCGATCAGGATCGCGCCCCGGGTGTTGCGGACCAGCAGGACGAAGATGCTGAGCAGGGTGATCGCGAAGATCAGCACCGGCCAGCCGGCCAGCTCGCCGGTCGGGCCGAGCGAGAGCAGCGGGCCCTTGCCCTGGAAGACGAAGCCGGCCTTGTTGAGGCCGATCAGGGCGATGAAGAGGCCGATGCCGATGGTGATCGCGTGCTTGATCGGCAGCGGGATGCCGTTCATGATCTTCTCGCGCAGGCCGGAGACGACCAGCAGCACGATGGCGATGCCGTAGATGACGCAGAGGCCCATGGCCTGTTCCCACGTGGTGTGGGGGACCACGATCGCCGATATCGCACCGGAGACCGAGAGGCCGGCCGCGGCGGCCAGCGGTACGTTGCCGACCACGCCGAGCAGGATCGTGGTCACGGCGGCGGCGAGCGCCGTGGCCGTGGTGAGCTGCGCGTGGTCCAGGGTGACGCCGTTCTTGTCGGCACCGCCCAGCAGGATCGGGTTGAGCAGCAGGATGTAGGCCATCGCCATGAAGGTGGTGAGGCCACCGCGGAGCTCGTTGCCGAAGGTGGAGCCGCGCGCCGAGATCTTGAAGTAGGCGTCGAGGCCGTTCTTCGGCGGCTTTGCCTCGGACGGCGTGGAGGAGTCGTCCGGAGCGGGTCTGTCGTCAGTGGTGCCGGGCTCCGTGGAGATCCGGGTCATGTCCACTCCCAAGGTTCAAAGGGGGTTGGGGTGGGCGAGCCGACCTGATTGCCGTTTGGAGGGGGGCACAGGGGGACTGTTCGACTCACGATGTGCGCGCACGTGCTGTGCGGGGTGGGGCGACTGCGCAGAACCCCGGCGTGGGAGAGGCGGCAGCGTGGGGGTGGTGCCTGATGGTGCGTCATTCTCTCTGTGGTGCGCCCCGGGGCGGCGGGAAGACGTCGTGGTGCCGCCCCGGGGAGGTTCGGTGTTAGAGCGTGCCCGTCAGGTGCTCCGGGCGGACCGGGATGCGGGTGAGGGCGATGCCCGTGGCGGCCCGGATCGCGGCGACGATCGAGGGGGTGGCCGACACGGTGGGGGCCTCGCCGACGCCGCGCAGCCCGTACGGGGCGTTCGGGTCCGGGAGTTCGAGCACGTCGACCGGGATCGGCGGGGTGTCCAGGATGGTGGGGATCAGGTAGTCGGTGAAGGAGGCATTGCGCACCTTCCCGTCCTTGACGATGATCTCCTCCATCACGGCCAGGCCGAGCGCCTGGGTGCAGCCGCCCTGGATCTGGCCGACCACCGAGAGCGGGTTCAGCGCCTTGCCGACGTCCTGGGCGGCCGTCAGCTCGACCACCTTGACCAGGCCGAGCTCCACGTCCACGTCGACCACCGCGCGGTTGGCGCAGAAGGTGTACTGGACGTGGCCGAAGCCCTGCCCGGTCTCCTTGTCGAACGGGACGGTGGGGCGGTGGTGGTGCTCGCGGGTCAGGTCGATCGCCTCGTCGCCGAGCAGGTCGACCATCGACACCAGCACGCCGGCGGTCTCGGAGACCACCTTGCCGCCGACCAGGTCGATGTCCTTCTGCTGCCAGCCGTAGCGGCGCCGGCCCTTCTCGATCAGCGCCTGCTTGACCGCCTCGGCGGCCAGCTTCACGGCGCCGCCGGTCATGTAGGTCTGCCGGGACGCGGAGGTCGAACCGGCCGACCCCACCTCGGTGTTGGCCGGGTGGATGGTGACCTGCTCGACGCCCAGCTCGGTGCGGGCGATCTGGGCGTGCACGGTGACGCCGCCCTGGCCGACCTCGGCCATCGCGGTGTGCACCATGGCGACCGGCTCGCCGCCGATGACCTCCAGCCGGACCCGGGCGGTGGAGTAGTCGTCGAAGCCCTCGGAGAAGCCGACGTTCTTGATGCCGACCGAGTAGCCGACGCCGCGCACGATGCCCTCGCCGTGCGAGGTGTTGGAGAGCGCGCCGGGCACCGAGCGGATGTCCAGGTGCTCGAAGTCCATCGGCGGGGGCAGCGGCATGTCCTTGACCCGCTGGAGCAGCTCGGCCACCGGGGCGGGCGAGTCGATCTGCTGGCCGGTGGGCATGAACGAGCCCTCGGACATCGCGTTCAGCTGCCGCAGCTCGACCGGGTCGATGCCCAGCTCGGCCGCCAGCTTGTCCATCTGCGACTCGTAGCCGAAGGCCGCCTGCACCGCGCCGAAGCCGCGCATCGCGCCGCAGGACGGGTTGTTGGAGTAGAGCGCGATGGCGTGCATCCGCACGTTCGGGATCTCGTACGGGCCGTGCCCGAGCGAGGCCGCGTTGCCGACCACGGCGGGGGAGGCGGAGGCGTACGCGCCGCCGTCCAGCACCAGGCGGGCGTCGGCGTAGACCAGCTTGCCGTCGCGGGTGGCGCCGTGCTCGTAGTACATCTTGGCCGGGTGGCGGTGCACGTGGCCGAAGAAGGACTCATCCCGGGCGTAGACGATCTTGACGGGCTTGCCGGTGTGCAGGGCCAGCAGCGAGGCGTGGATCTGCATCGACAGGTCCTCGCGGCCACCGAACGCGCCGCCGACGCCGGCCAGCGTGAGCCGGACCTTCTCCAGCGGCAGGGCCAGCACGGGGGCCATCTGCTCACGGTCCACGTGCAGCCACTGGGTGGCGATGTAGAGGTCGATGCCGCCGTCCTCGGAGGGCACCGCGAGACCGGACTCGGGGCCCAGGAACGCCTGGTCCTGCATGCCGACCTCGTAGTGGCCGGAGACCACCACGTCGGCCAGCGCGCGGACCTCGTCGGTGACGCCGAGGCCGGAGACCAGCTTCTGCTCGTGGCAGATGTTGCCGTAGCCGTGCGACTTGAACTCGTGCGGCTCGTGCACGTACCCGTGGGTCTCCGGGTCGAGGCACTGCTCCTCGGTGGTGATCGGGGTGAGCACCTCGTACTCGACCTTGATCTTCTTTACCGCGCGGCGGGCCGTCTCCGGGTGGTCGGCCGCGACCAGCGCGATCGCCTCGCCGTGGTAGCGGACCTTGTCGATGGCCAGGGCCGGCTGGTCCTGGATCTCCAGGCCGTAGAACTTCGAGCCGGGGATGTCCTCGTGGGTCAGCACCGCGTAGACGCCGGGCACCTTGAGCGCCTCGGAGATGTCCACGCTCAGCAGGTTGGCGCGCGGGTGCGGCGAGCGCAGCGCCATGCCCCAGAGCATGTCCTCGTGCCACATGTCGGAGGAGTAGGCGAACTCGCCCTTCACCTTCAGGTTGCCGTCCGGGCGCAGCGGCGAGCCGCCGATGCCGTCCTTGGACGCCTGGTTGATGTTCTGCAGGTTCTTCTGACCCTGGATGGTGCGAGTGCTCATTCTCCCGCCGCCTTCGCGCACGTGCGGGCGGAAGCCAGCCGCACCGCGTCCATGATCTTCTCGTAGCCGGTGCACCGGCAGAGGTTGCCGGAGAGGGCCTCGCGGATGTCGTTGTCGCTCGGCTGCGGCTCGTTCGCCAGCAGCGCGTCGGTCTGCACCAGCAGACCGGGGGTGCAGAAGCCGCACTGCACGGCGCCCGCGTCCACGAACGCCTGCTGCACCAGGCCGAGTTCGCCGTTCTCCTCGGCCAGGCCCTCGACGGTGCGGACCTCGCGGTCCTGCACCTGGCCGGCCGCGACCAGGCAGGAGCAGACCGGGGTGCCGTCCAGGTAGACGGTGCAGGAGCCGCACTCGCCCTGCTCGCAGGCGTTCTTCGAGCCCGGGAGGCCGACCCGCTCGCGCAGCACGTAGAGGAGGCTCTCGCCCTCCCAGACGTCGTCCGCCTCGACCGGCTTGCCGTTGGCGGTGAAAGTGACCCTCATGCCGCGCTCCTGATCTGCTTGCTGTAGTCGTTCCAACACCAGGTGAGGGTGCGGCGGGCCATCACGGCCAGCGAGTGCCGGCGGTAGTCGGCGGTGCCGCGCACGTCGTCGATCGGCGAGGCCGCGGCCTTCACCAGCTCGCCGAACCGCTGGATCACCTCGGTGCCCAGCAGGTCGCCGGACTCCCAGAGACCGCGCTCGGCGAGCACGCCCTCCAGGTAGGCCTCGGCCTCCGGGGCGCGGCGCGGCGTGGGGGCAGCCGAACCGATCCCGGTACCGACCGTGCCGTTCTTCGGGTGCAGCGCGAAGCCGAACGCGCAGACCGCGATGACCATCGCGTTCCGGGTGCCGATCTTCGAGAACTGCTGCGGGCCGTCCGCCACCGGGATGTGCACGGCGCGGATCAGCTCGTCCTGCTCCAGGCTGTTGCGCTTGACCCCGACGTAGAACTCGTCGATCGGGATCATCCGGGTGCCGCGCACCGAGGCGGCCTCCACGAAGACGTCCTTGCCGGCCGCCAGCAGCGCGGGGTGGGCGTCACCGGCAGGCGAGGCACCGCCGAGGTTGCCGCCGACGCCGCCGCGGTTGCGGATCTGCGGGGAGCCGACGGTGTGCGCGGCGAGCGCCAGGCCCGGCAGCGGCCCGGAGAGCTCGTTGATGATCCGGGTGTACGGGACCGAGGCGCCGAGCTTCACGACGGCACCGTCGTTCGACCACTCGGTCAGCTCGGTGATGCGGTTCAGGTCGAGAATCGCGGATGGCCGGTGCACGTCGAAGTTCATCTCGACCATGACGTCCGTACCGCCCGAGATCGGCAGCGCGGTCGGGTACTCAGCCTTCGCCGCGAGTGCCTCGTCCCAGGTAGCGGGCCGAAGGAACTCCATGCGGGTCTCTCCTCAAGTCGTCACGCCGGACGGTGGGCACACTGCCCGGGGGATTTCACTGGTTGTTCGGCGTGTGGCCAGTGAACCGCTGTGACCCGGCCCACTGGCAGTCACCGATGGCATGAAGCCCTCGCCTCGCCGTCGCCCGGCATCCTGTACGTTCCTCTAAGGCGGACAATTGCCCTGTACAGCGAAGCGCGGGGCCCCACTGACGACCGTAATCCGGCCGTGATTCGGAAGCTACGACCCCGTGACCGTGAGTCGGTTGATACGTAACACCGACCTCCGGATCCATGGGGCACACTGTCCTCCCGGTGCCCAGCGGCACCCATTCCGCACAGACGAAGGAGTCGCCGGATGCGCGTCCGAGACCTGCTCGCCCCCGGGGCCCCGAGGCTGCGGCTGCTCGCCGCCGAGGACGAGCTCGACCGGCAGGTCAGCGGTGTCATGACCACCGACCTCCAGGACCCGGGCCGCTACCTGCACGGTGGCGAGCTGGTGCTCACCGGCATGCTCTGGCGCACCGGCCCGGACGACTCCGAGCGCTTCGTGCGCACCATCGTGGCCGGCGGTGCGGTCGCCCTGGCGGCCGGCGAGGCCGAGGTCGGGCCGGTGCCCGAGGACCTGGTCGCGGCCTGCCGCCGGCACCGGATGCCGCTGCTCGCCGTGCCCGACGACATCGCCTTCGGCACCGTCACCGAGTTCATCGGCCGTCAGGTCTCGGCCGACCGGGCCGCCGACCTGGCCGCGCTGGTGGACCGGCACCGGCTGCTGGTCTCCGCCGCGGGCGGCGGCGGGCTGGACGCGGTGCTCGACCTGCTCGGTGGCGACCTGGACCTGGACTGCTGGGTGCTCGCCCCGACCGGCCGGGTGGTGGCCGGCCCCGTCGACCGGCTCTCCGCCGAGGAGCGCGACCAGCTGGTCCGGGCCAACCTCGCCGCCCAGCGCCAGCGCCGCCGCGCCCCGCACCGGGCCCGGCTGGCCGGCGGCTCGTACTCGCTGCTGCCCGCGCCGGCCAGCGCGGAGGCGGACGTCTCGCTCTCCGACTGGGTGCTGGTGGTGGCCGGCGACGTCACCGAATGGACCGTCAAGCGCCAGCAGCTGGCGGAGAACCTGGCCCGGCTGGTCGCGGTCGAGCGGGTCCGCCGGGACGAGGGCCGGCGGCTGCGGCGGCGGCTCGCCGACGAGGTGCTGACGCTCCTTCAGCGGGACGCCGACCCGGGCGAGATCAGCCGCACGCTGTACGCCTCGGCGGCGATGGCGGCCAAGTACGAGGGCGACGCGGTGGGGCCGCTGGTGACCGAGGGGTCCTGGTTGGTGCTGAGCGCCGAAGGGACGGGGCTGCCGGACGGGGCGGTGCGGTCAATCCTGGAGGAAGCTCTCACCGACGCCACCGACGGAGCCCTCGTCGCCGGTGCCGGCGGCGGCGCGGTGGTGGTGCTGCCGGCGCCCGCCACGCCCGTGCCCGCCGACGCGCTGCGGGAACTGCTCGCCCCGCTGGAGGCCGGGCTCGGCTCCGAGGGCCGGATCACCCTCGGCGTCTCCGCCCCCGCCTCCGAGGCGGGCGGTCTGCGCGGGGCCCTGGAGGAGGCCCGGCACGCCCGCCGGATCGCCGCCGCCCGGGTCGGCCGGGTCTGCGTGGCCGGGCCGGAGGAGCTGGCCTCGCACGTGCTGCTGCTGGCCGCCGTCCCGGACGAGGTGCGCCGCGCCTTCCGCAGCCGCCTGCTCGACAAGGTGATCGCCTACGACATCGAGCACCAGGCCGACCTGGTCCGCACCCTGGAGGCGTTCCTGCGCTCCGACGGCTCGTGGACGCGCTGCGCCGCCCAGCTGCACGTCCACGTCAACACCCTGCGCTACCGGATCGGCCGCATCGAGGAACTGACGGGCCGTGACCTCTCCCGCCTGGAGGACCGGGTGGACTTCTACCTGGCGCTCGAGCTGGCCTGACCGGACCTGACAGGGCCGGCCCGCGGATCCGGCGGGCAGTGCCTCGACGGTGACCGGGCCGTCGGATAATCGGACCCAGCTACGGCCCGAGCCCTCCTGCGAGCGCTCACCGGAGGGCCGTGCCGGAGGCTGGGGGCGAGGACGTGCGGTTCGGGCTGTTGGGTGACCTGCTGATCCGGGACGGCTCGGGAGTCCTGCTGCCGAGCCCCGCCCCGCACGGCCGGGCCCTGCTGGCCACCCTGCTGCTCGCCCCGAACCGCCCGGTCTCCCGCGAGCGGCTGACCGACGCCCTCTGGGGTGCCCATCCGCCGCCCAGCGCCGCCGCTTCGCTGATCAACCACGTCGGGCGGCTGCGCCGGCTGCTGGGCCCGGACGGTGGCGACCGGCTCCGGACCGTCCCGGCCGGCTACCTGGTGCGGATCGGCCGGGGGGAGCTGGACACCGACGAGCTGGCCCGGGCGGTCGCGGATGCAGCCGAGGCCCGCCGCGCGGAGGACTGGCGGGTCGTCAGCAGCGCCACGCGGACCGCGCTCGGCCTGTGGCGGGGCGCTCCGCTCGCCGACCTCCCCCAGCTGGCCGACCAGGAACTCCCGGCCGTCCGGTCCTTCGAGCAGGCCCGGCTCCAGGCCGCCGAGTGGTGCTTCGAGGCCGAGCTGCACCTCGGCCGCCACGAAGCCGCACTCGTCGAACTCACCCGCTGGGCCGGCCGGCACCCGCTGCACGAGGCCCTGCACGTCCACCTGGTCACCGCGCTCTACCGCAGCGGCCGGCAGGCCGACGCGCTCGACGCCTTCGAGGACATCCGGGCCCGCCTCGCCGAGGAGCTCGGCGTCGACCCCGGCCCGGCGCTGCGCACCGTCCACCAGCAGGTGCTGCGGGCGGCCCCGGTCCTGTTCCCGCCGCCGCCGCCGGCGGCGACGCCGACCGTCCGTACGCCTGCCCAACTCCCTGCCGACACAGCCGACTTCACGGGGCGCGCCGAGGAGCTCGCCACGCTGGTGGCCCGCCTGGGAGCCACGGCGGACGGCCGACCCCGGGTGCTGGTGGTCTCCGGGATGGGCGGCGTCGGCAAGACCGCACTCGCCGTGCACGCCGCGCACCGGGTGCGGCAGAGCTTCCCGGACGGCCAGCTCCACGTCGACCTGCACGGGTCCGGCCACGCCGAACCGCGCGACCCGCACGAGGTGGTGGCGCGACTGCTCGCCGACCTCGACCCCGGGCGGCCGGGCACGGCGCCGTCCGGGCACGGCACCGAGCCCCCGGCCGGGCCCACCGCCGAGACGGCCGACACCACCGACACCACCGACACCGCCGACCGCTCCGCCCGGCTGCGCAGCGCGCTCGCCGGCCGCCGCGTCCTGCTGCTCCTGGACAACGCCCGGGACGCCGCCCAGGTGCTCCCGTTCCTCCCCGGCGACGGCCACAGCGCCGTGCTCGTCACCAGCCGGAGGTCACTGGCCACCCTGCCGGACGCCTTCCAGGTGCCGCTTGAGCCGCTGGACGTCGAGGAGCAGCGCGACCTGCTGGCCCGGGCCTGCGGTGGCGAACGGGTCGCCGCCGAGCCCGACGCCGCCCTGCGCCTGCTGGCCGCGTGCGGCGGACTGCCGCTGGCCCTGCGGATCACCTCCGCGCGCCTGGCCGCGCGGCCCACCTGGCCACTCGGCGTCCTGGCCGACCTGCTGGCCCACGACGGCACCCGGCTGCAGGCGCTGACGGCCGGTCACCTCTCCGTCCGCACCACCCTGGCCTCCGGCTACGCGGTGCTGCGCGACGGCGACCCGGCAGCGCGCGAGGCGGCCCGGCTGTTCCGCCTGCTCGGCGGCTGGCCGGGCCTGGACCTCGGAGCCGGGCAGGCCGCCGCGCTGGCGGACCGTCCGGAGCACGTCACGGCGGACCTGCTGGAGACCCTGGTCGACCACCACCTGCTCCGCACGCCCGAGCCCCTGCGGTACCGCTTCCACGAGCTGGTCGGCGCGTACGCGGCGGAGCGGGCCGTCGCGGAGGAGACCGGGGCGGACCGGGATGCCGGGCAGGCCAGGCTGGCGCACTGGTACGCAGCCGCGTTCCGGCACGCCGGGCAGGTGCTGCGGTCCGGCGGCCCGGCCGTTCCGGGGTCGGCGGCGGACACGCCGGCAGCGCTTCCGGTCTTCACCGACGGCGCCGGGGCGGCGGCCTGGTGCACCCGCGAACTGGGCAACGCCACCGAGGTGGTCCGCCGGGCCGCGGCCTCGGCCCGCCCCGATCTCGCCTGGCAGGTGGCCTGCCACCTCGCGGGGTGCGTGACCGCTGACCGGTGGATCGCGACGGGCGACGGCGGCCCCGGCCCGTCGTGGCCCGTCGATGTCGTGCACGGCACGGCCGACCGCTTCTCGGAGGCGGTGGAGGCGCTCGCGTCCTCCCTCGACCGGGCCGGGCGGAGCGGTCGTGACGACCTCACGGCACCCGTGGTCCGGCGGCTGGCCGCCGTCCACGACCGGATGCGCTCCGCCCGCGCCGTGCTGGCCCGGGCGGAGCTGGGCGGCTGACCGGGGTGGCCGGCGCGGAGCCGGCAGGCTGACCTGGTCGGCTGAGGGCGGTCGTGCCGACGGGCCGACGCCGAAGGGCCCGCCCTCCCCCGGTCGGGGAGCGGCGGGCCCTTCGCCTGCGGGGGTGACGGTGCGTCAGCCGTTGGCCGGGATCACCGTGGTGAGCCACTTGAAGACGTCGGGGACCATCGGCTTCCAGACGTCGCTGGAGTGCGCGCCGGTGGTCTCGATCGGCTGGACGGTGGTGGGGGCCTTGGCCGCCGCCTTCAGGGCCTGGGCGTCCTCGAAGCCGTCGCCCTTGTTGCCGCTGACGTAGAGGGCGACCTTCGGGGGCTGGGCGGCGCTCTTGAGGATGTTCAGCGGGTTGGACTTCTCCCGCAGGGCCGGGTCCTTGGCGGTGAGCGAGGCCGGCTCCTTGCCCGGGTCGTTGTAGCCGGAGAGGCTGATGCCGGCCCGGTAGCGGTTCGGGTGCTCGACCGCGAGCTTGGTGGCGCAGTGCGCGCCGGCCGAGTAGCCGGCCACCGCCCAGCGGTCGGCGGACGGGTCGGCGCGGAAGTTGTCCAGCACCATCTGCGGGACGTCCCGGGAGAGCCAGGTGGCGGCGTTGACCTTGCCGGGCACGTCCGCGCAGCCGGTGTCGGTGGTGTTGCCCAGCAGCAGGGTGCGCGGGGAGACCAGGATGAATGGCGCCACCTGGCCGGTCTCCATCAGCGGCTTGAGCTGCTCGGAGACCTTGAGGGTGCCGTACCAGGTGGAGGAGGAGCCGGGCCAGCCGGGCAGCAGCTCGACCACCGGGAACTTCTTGTCCTTGTACTCGGGCTTGTCGTACTGCGGCGGCAGCCAGACCAGCACCTCGCCGTCGACGCCGGACAGCTTGCCCTTGAGCTCGGTGCGCTGGACGTCGCCCGGCACCTTGGGGTCGTCGACCTTCTTGAACTGCTGGATCACCTTGGGCTCGGGCGCGTGGGTGGAGCCGCCCTTCGGGTCCTCGGGGGCCACGTGCGGCACCGCCCGGACGTGCTCGCCGGTGCCGAGCAGGTCGGACCAGCTGCCGTAGATCAGGTTGGCGTTGTTGACCATGACGAAGACCGTCACCACGGCCGTCACCTGACAGAACAGCAGCATCACCAGCCGGGTGAGCGCCCGGGCCGCTCTCGGGCCGCGCACCTTCCCCCAGAGCAGCATCGCGACCGCGATGGAGATCGGCACGAGGATGATCGTGACGATGAGGAAGGGGGTGCCTGTCAGTTGCATCGAGTTCTCTTGTCCGGTCGCCAACCGTCACGGAGGACCTGGTCGCCCCCGGACGCTTCGATGGGATCAGACGGTCTCGAACCGAAGATCGGTTGCTCCTCGAACCTGAGTGGAACCTGAGAGGAACGTCACACCTTCCGTGAGAACCGCCTGAACGGCCCGGACCAGTGTGCCACCCGCTTGGCGGTACGCGTCGAACGGGTACGGCCGGTTCACAGCGAGTCGCCACGCCGGGGAGCCCGCTTCCTGGAAACTGTCGGAGTGTCATACCGCAGCCGACGCACCGCCGCCCTCGCCCTGGCCCTGCTGCTGACGGCGGTGGGGTGCAGCAGCACGGGAGGCAGACGGGCCGAGCAGGCCCGTTCGAAGTCCGCCACGGCCGGCGGCGCGGTGGACACCCCGCGCTGGACGGTGGCGATGGTCACCCACGCGGGCGCGGGCGACGCGTTCTGGGACGGCGTCCGCAAGGGCGCCGAGCAGGCCGCCGCCAAGGACAACATCGCCTTCCGCTACACCAACGACGCGCAGACCCAGAACCAGGTCCAGCTGGTCCAGGCCGCGATCGACCAGCGGGTGGACGGCCTGCTGGTCTCGCTGGCCAAGGGCGAGGCGATGGCCGAGGTGCTGGGCAAGGCGAAGGCGGCCGGCATCCCGGTGATCAGCATCAACTCGGGCCAGGAGTACTCGGCCCGGTTCGGCGCGCTCACCCACGTCGGCCAGGACGAGTCCACGGCCGGCCGGGCCGCCGGGGCCGAGCTGGCGAAGCGGGGGCGGAAGTCCGTGCTCTGCGTGATCCACGAGCAGGGCAACGTCGGGCAGGAGCAGCGCTGCGGCGGGGCGAAGGAGAGCTTCGGCGGCCCGTTCCAGACCCTGTACGTGACCGGCACCAGCCTGCCCGACGCCAAGGCGGCGGTGGCCGCCAAGCTCCAGGCCGATGCCGGCCTGGACACCGTGCTCACCCTGAGCGCCCCGCTGGCCGCCACCGGGCTCCAGGCCATCGCGGACGCCCGGCCCGGGGTGGAGCTGGACACCTTCGACCTCGGCACCCAGGTGGTGGACGGCCTGAAGAAGGGCACGGTCGGCTTCGCGGTCGACCAGCAGCCCTACCTCCAGGGCTACGAGGGCGTGGACCTGCTCTGGCTCTACCGCTCCAACCTGGACGTGCTGGGCGGGGGCGGCCCGGTGCTGACGGGCCCTCAGATCCTCACCCGGGAGAACGCGGACGCCCTCGCCACCTACGTCGCCCGGGGCACCAGGTGAGCCGCGAGGTGCTGAGCGCCGGGCCGCCGCAGCGCCGCCGCCGGCACCACTCCCGCCCCGAGCTGGGCGCGGCGCTGGCCGCGCTCGCGGTGCTGGTGGTCTTCGCGGTGGTGGCCGACGGCTTCCTGCGGCCGGCCTCGATCGGCACCGTGCTGTACGCCGCCTCCACCATCGGGATCATGGCGGTGCCGGTCTCGCTGCTGATGATCGGCGGCGAGTTCGACCTGTCGGCCGGGGTGCTGGTCACCACCGCCGCGCTGACCTCCTCGATGGTCTCCTACCAGCTGACCGCGATCACCTGGGTCGGCGTGCTGGTCTCGCTTGCGGTGGCGCTCGCGGTCGGCTGGCTGAACGGCTGGCTGCTGGCCCGCACCGGGCTGCCCAGCTTCATCGTCACCCTCGGCACCTTCCTGATGCTGACCGGCGCCAACCTGGGCGTCACCAAGCTGGTCTCCGGCACCGTCACCACCAAGCCGATCGCCGACATGGAGGGCTTCGCCTCCTGCCGCTGGCTGTTCGCCTCGGAGCTGACGGTGGGCGGGCTGAGCGTCAAGGCCACCGTCTGGTGGTGGCTCGCCCTGGTGGCGGCGGGCTCCTGGGTGCTGCTGCGCACCCGGTACGGGAACTGGGTCTTCGCGGTCGGCGGCGACCCGGCGGCGGCCAGGGCGGTCGGCGTGCCGGTGGCCGGGGTGAAGACGGCGCTCTACCTCGGGGTGGGCTTCTGCGCCTGGGTGCTCGGGCAGCACCTGCTGTTCTCCTTCGACACCGTGCAGTCCGGCGAGGGCGTGGGGAACGAACTGATCTACATCGTGGCGGCGGTGATCGGCGGCTGCCTGATCACCGGCGGCTACGGCTCGGTGCTGGGCGGCGCGCTCGGCGCGCTGATCTTCGGCATGGTCAGCAAGGGCATCGTCTACGCCCAGTGGAACCCGGACTGGTTCAAGTTCTTCCTCGGCGCGATGCTGCTGCTGGCCGCGCTGCTCAACTCCTGGGTCAAGCGACGGGCGGAGCGTGGCGGCCGGTGAGCCTGCTGGAGCTGGACGAGGTGGGCAAGAGCTACGGCAGCGTCCGGGCCCTGGAGGGCATCTCGCTGACCGTCGAGGCCGGTCGGGTGCACTGCGTGCTCGGCGACAACGGCGCGGGCAAGTCCACCCTGATCAAGATCATCGCCGGGCTGCACCGGCACGACGAGGGCCGGTACCTGATCGACGGTCAGGAGGTGCGGCTCTCCTCGCCCAAGGAGGCGATGGAGCGCGGCATCGCCACCGTCTACCAGGACCTCGCGGTGGTGCCGCTGATGCCGGTCTGGCGGAACTTCTTCCTCGGCGCCGAGCTGGGCTCCCGGCTGCGCCTCGACGTGCCCCGGATGCGGGCGGTCACCCGGGAGGCGCTGGCCCGGATGGGCATCGACCTGCCCGACGTGGATCGGCCGATCGGCACGCTGTCCGGCGGCCAGCGGCAGTGCGTGGCGATCGCCCGGGCGGTGCACTTCGGTGCCCGGGCGCTGGTGCTGGACGAGCCGACCGCCGCGCTCGGGGTCAAGCAGTCGGGCGTGGTGCTGCGGTACGTGGCGGCGGCCCGGGACGAGGGGCTGGGCGTGGTGCTGATCACCCACAACCCGCACCACGCACATCTGGTGGGGGACCACTTCACCCTGCTGAGACGCGGGAGGATGGCAGGCAGCCACCCGCGCGCCGGGATCACCCTGGAGCAGCTCACCACCGAGATGGCGGGCGGCTCCGACCTGGCCGAGCTCAGCCACGAGCTCGGCCGCGACGCCCCCGACCCCGGCACCCGCCCTGAGGAGTGACCCGCCCCGTGAGCAGCCCGCAACGTCCCCCCGTCCTGCCCACCCTGCTCGGCATCGGCCCGCGCGCGGAGCGCCGCCGCCGGGCGCTGCCGGCCAGCGTGCTGCGGCTGCCCACGGTGGGCGTGGACATCGGCGGGACGAAGGTGGTCGCCGGGGTGGTGGACGGCGAGGGCAAGGTGCTGGAGCGGATCCGCACCGACACCCCCGACAAGAGCAAGAGCCCCAAGGTGGTCGAGGACGTGATCGTCGAGCTGGTGCTCCGGCTGGCGGACCGTCACGACGTGCACGCGGTGGGCGTCGGCGCGGCCGGCTGGGTCGACTCGGACCGCTCCCGGGTGCTCTTCGCCCCGCACCTGAACTGGCGGGACGAGCCGCTGCGGGACGCGCTCAGCGCCCGGCTGCGCTTCCCGGTGATCGTGGAGAACGACGCCAACGCCGCCGCCTGGGCCGAGTGGCGCTTCGGCGCCGGCCGGGGTGAGGAGCACATGGTGATGCTCACCCTGGGCACCGGCATCGGCGGCGCGGTGGTCCGGGACGGCTACGTGGACCGGGGGAAGTACGGCCTGGCGGGCGAGTTCGGCCACATGCAGGTGGTGCCCGGCGGCCACCGCTGCCCGTGCGGCAACCGCGGCTGCTGGGAGCAGTACTCCTCCGGCAACGCGCTGGTCCGGGACGCCCGGGAGCTGGTGGCCGAGGAGTCCCCGGTGGTGCAGCCGCTGCTGGCGCTGGCCGGCGGCACCGCCGCCGGGCTGACCGGCCCGCTGATCACCGAGGCGGCGCGCGGCGGCGACCCGGTCGCCACCGAACTCCTCTACGAGGTCGGCACCTGGCTCGGCACCGGCATCGCCAACCTCGCGGCGGCGCTGGACCCCGGACGGTTCGTCATCGGCGGCGGGGTCTCCGAGTCCGGGGAGCTGCTGCTCGCGCCGGCCCGGCAGGCGTTCAAGCGGACCCTGACCGGCCGCGGCTTCCGCCCGGAGGCGCAGATCGTGCACGCGGCGCTGGGCAACGACGCGGGCCTGGTCGGCGCGGCCGACCTGGCCCGGCAGGTGGCGCGGCGCTTCCGCACCATCAAGCGCCACCGGGTCGAGCGGACGGCGACCTGACGGTCCGTCCGCCGGTCGGACACCGAACTCCCGCGCGGGGCCGGTTCCCTAGGCTGGCCGGATGACCGACCAGCTACGGATCTGCTTCATCGGCGACTCCTTCGTCCTGGGCCTCGGCGACCCCTCCTACCAGGGCTGGGTCGGCCGGGTGCTGGCCGCCGCCGGCCCCGGCCTGACCGCCTTCAACCTGGGGGTGCGCCGGAACACCTCGGCGGACGTGCTGGCCCGGGTCTGGGCCGAGTACGACGCCCGCCACGTCCCCGGTGCGGACCACCGCCTGGTGGTCTCCTTCGGCAGCAACGACACCGTCGTCGAGGACGGCGCCCCCCGGGTCGCACCCGCCCGCACCCTGGAGCACCTCACCGCCCTCCTCACCGAGGCGGCCCGGCGCGCGGTCCCGGTCCTGGTGGTCGGCCCCCCGCCGGTCGCCTTCCTCGGCACCGAGCACCTCTCGCGCCTGCTCGCCCTCGCCGACGCCGAGGCCGCGCTCTGCGCCGACTTCGGCGTCCCCTTCGTCCCCCTCACCGAGGCGCTGGCCGCCGACCTGGCCTGGAACGCCGAGGCGCTGGCCGGCGACGGTGCCCACCCGGCGGCGGGCGGCTACGCCCGGGCCGCCGAGGTGGTGCTGGCCGGCGGGCTCCTGTCCTGGCTGACGGCTCCTCAGGCGGCGCCCCGGGCCCGCCAGTAGGCGGCGTCCTTTCGGATCGGCCGGCCACTGGGCCAGGCGGGCGGCGCAGGCCGCGAAGGCCCGGACCAGGCCGGGGCCGTCCGGTGCGGTGAGCGCCAGGCGGTCGGCGACGTGGCCGCCGTGGTCCCGCGCGCAGCGGCACCCGACGGACACCAGGGCGCTGACCTCGTGCTGCCCCCGCTCCGTCCAGCCCACCGCCGGCCGGTACTCCAGCCAGTCGTCCGCCGACGGCACGACGGGGTTGAGGAGGAGCACCTGCCGGAGCCGGTCCTCGGGCCCGGTGAAGACCGCGCGGGCCTCCCACCACTCCCGGACCGCCTCGTGTGCGGGCACCCCGTCCAGGGCCCGGGCCCGCCCGGTGCGGCTCCCCCCGCTCGGCGGCCGAGAGCTGCGGCAGGAGGGCGCCCAGCGGCACGCCGTCGAGACCGGTCGGCAGGCTCAGGCCGCCGGGCGCCGGTAGGAGCTGCCGTCCCGGGTACGGGTCAGCCGGTGGCTCTCGACCAGGTAGCGGCGCAGCGCCGGGAAGTCGTCGTGCACGGTCCGCAGTGCCTCGTTGACCTGCTTCTCGGTGTAGTCGGTGGCCGGCTCGAAGAGGGTGGCGGCCAGGTGGTCGAGGAGCTGGTCCCGGCGGGCGGCCTTGCGGGGGACGGAGACCAGACGGCCGTCGGCGGCGAAGAGCGCGGTGACGGAGGAGCTGGAGGTGGTGTTCTCGGACATGCCAGGCAGCCTGCCGCTGGTGGAGTGGTGCGGGCAAGGAGTTTTCCGCCCCGTGGGTCCTGCCGTGCGAGCGCCTCGACGTGCCTCGGAGCGAGGCCCGGGGCCGCCGTGCACATCGCCGAGTGAGGCGGAGTCAGGACGGGACTACCGGTGGGTACTCACTCGGAAGTGCCATTGTGGTGGCCATGGCAGATGTGAAAGAACAGGACATGCAAGGGAGTTGACGTCCAAGCAGGTCCTGGAGGGCCCATGCGTCCGACCCGAATCGCCCCGCTCGCGCTGACCGCCGCGCTGCTCTGTGCCACCGCCGCCGTCCCCGCGCAGGCGCAGACCGGAGCACCGCCCGGGAAGGTGCCGGAGGCGGTCGGCTGGGGCGGCGCGGTGGCCAGCGTGGACGCCGACGCCACCGCCGCCGGGCTGGAGGTGCTGCGGCGCGGCGGGAACGCGGTGGACGCGGCGGTCGCCACCGCCGCCGCGCTCGGCGTCACCGAGCCGTACTCGGCCGGCATCGGCGGTGGTGGCTTCTTCGTCTACTACGACGCCCGCAGCGGCCGGGTCTCCACCCTCGACGGCCGCGAGGTGACCGGCCGGACGGCGGACGAGACGCTGTTCCTGGAGAACGGCAAGCCGCTGGCCTTCGCCGACGCCGTCACCAGCGGCCTCAGTGTCGGGGTGCCCGGCACTCCGGCCACCTGGGACGGGGCGCTGGACCGCTGGGGGAGCCGGGACCTGGACGACGTGCTCAAGCCTGCGGTCAAGCTGGCCGACCAGGGCTTCAAGGTCGACCGGACCTTCCAGGAGCAGACCGAGCTGAACCTGACCCGCTTCCAGGCCTTCCCGGACACCCGGAAGCTCTTCCTGCCGGGCGGTCAGCTCCCGGTGGTCGGCTCCACCTTCCGCAACCCGGAGCTCGCCGCCACCTACCGGGAGATCGGCCGCAAGGGCGTCCAGACGCTGTACAAGGGCCAGTTGGCCACCGACATCGTCAACACCATCCAGCACCCGCCGGTCGACCCGGCCTCCGGCTGGAACGCCCGGCCCGGCAAGGTGGACCGCAAGGACCTGGCCGACTACCGGGTGATCCCCCGTCAGCCGACCCACCAGGAGTACCGGGGCTACGACGTCTACGGCATGGCCCCGGCCTCCTCCGGCGGCACCACCGTCGGCGAGGCGCTCGGCATCCTGGAGGCCAAGGGCGACCTCGGGAAGGTGAGCTCCACCCAGTACCTGCACCGCTACCTGGAGTCCAGCCGGATCGCCTTCGCCGACCGGGGCCGCTGGGTCGGCGACCCGGCCTTCGTCAAGGTGCCGACCCGTCAGCTGCTGAGCGACGCCTTCACCTCCTCCCGGGCCTGCCTGCTCGACCCGGACCGCGCGCTCACCAGCCCGCTGGCCCCGGGCGACCCGTACCACCCCGCCCCGTGCGCCACCGCCGGCCCGGCCGTCCCGGAGACCTACGAGGGCCCGAGCACCACCCACCTCACGGTCGCCGACCGCTGGGGCAACGTGGTCGCCTACACCCTCACCCTGGAGCAGACCGGCGGCAGCGGCATCACCGTCCCCGGCCGGGGCTTCCTGCTCAACAACGAGCTGACCGACTTCTCCTTCGCCCCCGCCACCCCGGGCGTCCCCGACCCGAACCTGCCCGGCCCGGCCAAGCGGCCCCGGTCCTCGATCTCCCCGACCATCGTGCTCAAGGACGGCAGGCCGTTCGTCGCGGTCGGCAGCCCGGGCGGCTCGACCATCATCACCACCGTGCTCCAGGTGCTGCTGGGCCGCCTGGACCGGAGCCTGACGCTGGAGCAGGCGATCGCCGCCCCGCGTGCCAGTCAGCGCAACACCGCCGCCTCGGTGGCCGAGCCGGCCTTCCTCGCCCAGCCCGAACGGTCCGGTCTCGAAGCCCTCGGCCAGGTCTTCGCGGCCACCCCGGAGATCGGTGCCGCGACCGGCGTGGAGCGGCTGCCCGACGGCCGCTGGATCGCGGCGGCCGAACCCACCCGAAGGGGTGGCGGCTCGGCGGCGGTGGTGCACCCGTCCCGCTGACCCACCCTCCGGGGGACAGCGGCCCGTGGGCGCGGGGCTGAGGTGAGGCTCCGCCACGAGGGCGCGTGCGCGCGGGTGGGCAGGCGGCAGGCACAGCCCGGTTGACGGTGGGTCAGGTACCGGTGGGCCGCCTGCCGCCTGCCGCCTGCCGCCTGCCGCCTGCCGCCTGCCGCCTCGCGGCTCGCGCCCCCGCGGCGCCGCCGCACATCGGTGGAGCCCCGCGCCCCGGACGTCCGCCCTCCCGGGGGCACAGGCGGAGCGGAGGTGTCGGTTCCTGGCGGTATGTTCGTGGGGTCCGACGTACCTGACCGGGAAGGCCGCCCGCCGTGACCGTCCGCATCGCCACCTGGAACATCAACTCCGTCACCGCCCGGCTGCCCAAGCTGCTGGAGTGGCTGGAGGGCAGCAGCCCCGACGTGCTCTGCCTCCAGGAGCTCAAGTGCGCCTCGGACGCCTTCCCGTACGAGGAGGTCCGCGCGCTCGGCTACGAGACCGCCGCCTACGGCACCGGCCGGTGGAACGGCGTGGCGATCCTCTCCAAGATCGGTCTGGACGACGTGGTCCGGGACCTCCCGGGCCAGCCGGGCTTCCTGGCCGACGGCGCGATGATCCCGGAGACCGAGCCGCGCGCCATCGCGGCGACCTGCGGCCCGCTCCGGGTCTGGTCGGTCTACGTGCCGAACGGGCGCGAGGTCGGGCACGCGCACTACGCCTACAAGCTGGAGTGGTTCGAAGCGCTGCGCCTGGCCGTCGCCGAGGACGCGGCCGGCGAGCGCCCGTTCGCCGTGATGGGCGACTTCAACGTGGCGCCGACCGACGAGGACCTCTACGACCCCTCGGTCTTCGCGGGCCAGACCCACGTCACCGAGGCCGAGCGCGCCGCGCTGGCCGCGCTGCGCGCGGCCGGGCTGACGGACGTGATGCCGCGCGCCCTCAAGTACGACCGCCCGTACACCTTCTGGGACTACCGGGCGCTGGGCTTCCCGAAGAACCTCGGCATCCGGATCGACCTCACCTACGCCAACAAGGCGTTCGCCGAGGCCGTGACCGACAGCTACGTGGACCGCGAGGCCCGTAAGGGCAAGGGCACCTCGGACCACGCGCCGGTCGTGGTCGACCTCGACCTCTGACGGCCCGTCGGGCGGGGATCGTCCGTGCGCCCCCCGAACGGTCCCGAACGGTGGCCGTCCGGGGCGGCGCTGCCTAGCGTCGCTGGTGACAGGGTGTGGCTGTCCCCTCACGCGACGACGGAGTCCGTGTGCCCCGCCCGGAACCGGAGGAACGGCATGCGCGCTCCGCGTACCGCCGCCGCGCTGATCGGCGCGACCACCCTGCTGGCACTGGGCGCCCCCGCCGCCAGTGCCAAGAGCGTCGAGCCCGCCTGGGTGAGTCCGGCCGAGGCGTCGCCGGGGCAGAGCGTGACGGTCAGCGTCACCTGCGAGACCAGCTCGGTGAAGACCATCACCGCCAACTCACAGGCGTTCTCGACCGGCAGCGCCACCCTGACGGTGGGTCCGGACGGCAAGTACAGCGGCAAGGCCCTGCTGGCCTCCGAGAAGGAGTTCGACTCCAAGGCGCTCGGCAACCTCGGCAGCAACCTCGGCAATCTGGTCAAGGGCGGCAAGGCGTCCGGCTGGGGCATCGACGGCAAGTGCCCGAACGGCGACACCTTCAGCGGCGCGGTGGAGGTCAAGCTGGCCGGCGGTCAGGCCCCGGACCAGGGCGGCAAGCTGCCGACCGGCCCGGTGCACACCGGCGTCGGCGGGTCCGTCGCCCCCGAGGCCGGCCGGCTCGCGGCGGGCGGTGCCCTGGTGGCGGCCGGGGTGGGCGGCTTCTGGCTGCTGCGCCGACGGCCGGCCGCCTGATGGCCGGTCGGGCGCCGGACGGCTGCTGCCACATACCCGCCGCGGTGCGGCCGGGAGCCCCCGAGGGCTCACCGGCCGCACCGCGACGCGTTCGGTCCGGGCCGGTGCGGCCGGTGTCCGCCGCCTCGGCGACATCCCGCCCCTGACCGGCCGTCAGCGGCCGGTGGCCGCCAGCGGGGCGCTGAGCGGGGCTGCGGCCGGGGCGGCGGTGGTGGCCCGCAGGGTGCCGTCGGCCAGCAGGAACTGGGCCAGCACGTAGGTCGCCATGATCCAGACGCCGTGGCCGGGCAGCGCCTTCCAGTCGGCCAGCTCGGTGGCGATCAGGGTGTCGGAGAGCAGGAACAGCCCGCCGCCCAGACCGGCCCGCCAGTTCAGGCCGGCCGAGGTGACGGCGGTGGAGGCCAGCAGCAGGCTGTAGACCGCCACCGGGATCTTCAGGTCGCCGAGGCCGGGCCAGAGTTGAGTGATCATCACGGCCCAGGCGGCGGCGTAGGCCAGGGCCAGGATCACCGTGCGGCGCCGGTCCGCCAGCGCGCCCGCCTTGACGAACATCGTGACGTAGCAGACGTGCGCCGCCGCGAAGGAGCCCATGCCCGCCAGGAAGGCGGCCTGCTGGTCGAACTGGAGCAGTACGTCGCCACCGGTGGAGAAGGCCAGCGCGGGCAGCAGCAGCTTCGGCGCCTTCTCGGCCCGGGCGGCCACGTAGCCGGCCAGCAGCGGCACCAGGGCGGGCTTGGTGGCGTTCTGCAGCACGCTCGCCCCGGCGGCGATCGCGCCCAGGTGGGTGGCCGAGGTGACGGCGAAGGCGGAGAGCAGGCCCCGGGCGCTGCGCAGGCGGGTGGAGATGGTCATGCGGTGGTGCCCTCCGGGTGGTCGGTCGGCCCGGGCTGCCAGCCCGGGCCCTTGGTGAGGTGGCGCACCCGGTCGCGCCAGCTGGTGGCGGCGGCCACGTCGCGGGCGATCGAGACGTACTCGTGGGTGGCCACCCGCAGCGGGTTGTGGGTGGTCAGGTTCTTGGTCAGACCGTAGACCGGCTTGGTGGTCTCGGGGGTGAACGAGCCGAACATCCGGTCGAACACGATCAGGATGCCGCCGAAGTTCCGGTCCAGGTAGCCGCCCTGCGAGGCGTGGTGCACCCGGTGGTGGGACGGCGTGTTGAAGAGGTACTCGACCGGCCGGGGCAGCCTGTCGATCCGCTCGGTGTGGATCCAGAACTGGTAGACCAGGTTGGCCGAGGAGCAGAAGGCCAGCGCGGCGGGGTGCACCCCGGCCAGGATCATCGGGACGTAGAACACCCAGGTGGTGGCCGAGGTCCAGGGCTGGCGCAGCGCGGTGGAGAGGTTGTAGTGCTTGCTGGAGTGGTGCACCACGTGGCAGGCCCAGAGGATCCGGATCACGTGGTGGCCCCGGTGCGACCAGTAGTAGAAGAAGTCCTGGGCCAGCAGCATCAGCGGGACGGTCCACCAGAGCACCGGCACCCGAAGGGGCGTCAGCTCGTAGAGCGCGGCGTAGATCGCCACGATCGGGATCTTCCACAGCGCGTCGAAGACCAGACTGCCGAGGCCCATGCCCAGGCTGGTCGCGGTGTCCTTGACGGTGTAACCCTGCTCCTCCTCGTCGGGGTGGAAGCGGTAGGACACCACCTCCAGGACGGTGAGCAGCACGAAGGCGGGTATCGACCACAGCACGACGTCGGGCAGGTTCGGCATGCCGAGGACGATAGGTGACGGTGGGCGGCCTGCGGAAGAGGTAGTTACCCATGCGTAAGTAACGGGGTGCGGGCGGCAGTCACGGTGGGGACGTGCACCGTCTACTCTGGTGGGCGACATGGAGCGGTACACGGGCGGACCGGCGAGCGGGCGCGGTGCGGGGGCGGGGCGGCTCACCGCCGTCGTGCCGTCCGGTGCTGCCCGGGTGCTGCGGGCCGACGGCTTCCCCGCCGCCGAGCGGCTGGCGGAGCGGCTGGCCGGGGCCGACGGGGCGGCCGCCGAGGCGCTGTTCACCGCCGCCTTCGGCCTCTACGGGGCGCGCCACCTCGGCGGTGTGCTGCCGGAGGGCGCGGACGGTGAGCCGGGGTGCAGCTGGTGGCACGGCCCGACGGTGCATCAACCCGCCGCGCTGCGCGGCCGGGAGGGCGGTCGCCGGAGCCGGGTCGCACCCGGCCGGGACGCGCTGGCCGCCACCGGGCGGCGCGGGCGGCACCGCAAGCCGGTGCCCGGCAGCCCCGAGCAGGTCGCGGTCGAGCGCCGCACCGCCGCCCGGCTGCTGGCCGCCCACCCACTGGTCACGGCCGACGGCCCGCACGGCGAGGGCCTGCCGCTGATCCACCGTCACGCCGACTGGCTGGTGGAGCGCTTCGCCACCCTGCTCGGCTACCCGCTCACCGTCGGCGCCGGCTACGCCCGACTGCACAAGGCCCCGCTGCCGGGCCGTACGCCGGCCCCGGCCGAGGCCGACGGCTGGACGCCGCAGGGCTACGCGGCGTTGGTCCGGGCACTGGTGGCGGTGGCCGAGGGCCGCGAGCCCCGGTCCATCGGTCCGGAGTCGGCCGGGCCCGGGCCCGTGGAACCCCGGCTCGCCGATCACGGTGCGGCGGATCACGGAGCAGCCGAGCCCCGCACCGCCGATCGCGGCACCGCCGTGCCCGGGTGCGCCGGAGCCGCCGAGACCGGGCCGACGGTCCGTCAGCGGCTGGCCGAGTGGCGGGTGCTGACGCCGGGGCAGCCGGGTGACCGCGAGGTGGCCGCCGCCCTGCTCGCCCCCGGCCCGGGGGAGGGGCCGGTGTCCGACGAGGTCGCGGTCCGGCGGCTGCTGGCCGAGACCCCGGTGGTGCTGCTGGACGAGCTGACGCCCGGTCAGCGCCGCTGGCTGCTGGCCCACCGGGCGGACGAGGCCGCGCTGTTCGCCGACTTCCTGGGCCTGGCCGCCGAGTGCCGGGCCGAGGGCATCGCGCTGCTCGACCCGGCCGACGAACTCACCGACCTGGCCCTGCCCGGCACCGGCACGCTGGCCCAAGCGGCGCTGCTGCTGGCCGCCCGGCTGGTCGAGGAGCTGCGCCCGCTGCCGGAGGAGTCGGCACCCCCGGCGGTGCTGGTCCCGGACGCGCTGATAGATGGCGCCCTCGGGGACATCACCGACGAGCACGGCCTGCGCAACGGCTGGCGCCGCGACTACCTGGCCGACCTGACGGCCTTCCGCCGGGACGCCCTCGACCTGCTGCACCGGATGCAGCTGATCGCCCCGGCCGGCCGCGCCTGGCTGCTCCGCGCCCCGGCCGCCCGCTACGCCCCGGCGGTCGAGCCGGAGCCCCCGGCCCCGGGCCGGCATTCCCGCGCCTACGCGGGCTGACCCTGCGGGTCGGCGCGGCCGGTCGCGGTGTGGGCTCGCCGTCGTGGACGGTTCGCGGAGGTCGGGGCCGTTCCGCAGGCCGACGGCACCCACGCGGGCCCACGCGCAGGGTGTGAACCTCCTTCGGGGACCGTTCGCGGAAGCCGGGTGTGGCCCGAGTCCGGCGGCCCGTACGCGGGCCGACCCCCCCGCAGGCCGACGCGTCCGGCCCCCGGGGTGGGGTAGACGCGCGCACCGGCTGTTCCCCCAGGCCGGATGCGTCCCTCGGGGGTCGCGCTCCCGTGGGGCGGACGCCCCCACGGGGACCGTTCCCCGGCCCGCACGGGGGCCGATCGCGCCGGACGGCCGCGATCAGGCGGGCTGTCCCCGCAGGTCGGAGACGCCGTAGAAGCCGTCGGCGAGGCCGGCCAGCCGCTCCCGGAAGCCGCGCAGCGGGATGGCCGCCGAGGCGGGGAAGTCCGGGGCGAGGCTGCCCGCCGGCAGGAAGCCGACCCGGCAGCGGCGGCAGAACGCGGCTGCCTCCCAGGCCCGCCGGGTCTGCCGCCACCGGGCGAGGCGTTCGGGCAGCTCGCGGTCGGCCGCCCGGACCCGGCGACCGCCCACCCAGCGGCCGATCGCCCCGAGCAGCGCGAGCAGGAGCGGGACCGACATGCGGGCCAGCCAGAACTCGGGGTCGGTGGCGGGCTCCTCGCCGGCCAGCAGGGCCGCCCACGGGGCCTTCAGGAGCTGAGGCACGAGGAAGAGGGCCGCGAACACGAGCAGCACCGTCGAGCCGGCGCCCCGTTCGGCCGGGCTCGGCCGGCGGCAGCAGGTGCGCCCGCTCGGCCGGCTTCAACGGCTCGGCCGGGTCCTCGAGCGCCGTTGCCACCGGGGCCGTGCGGTCGGCTTGGCCGCATGTCGGGCAGGTGCAGGCGTCCGTCATCTGGTGAGTTCCCCCGGCTGTTCGGCGATCGGTCGCGCGTAGTACAGCACGGGCCCCGCAGGCGCCTGACGCCGGGTCAGCGGCTGGCGGTGGCTATCGTCGCCTGCTGCACGGTCTCCACGGTGGCGGCGACGCCGAGGGAGCCGAGGGCCACCGAGGCCGCCACCGCCGCGCAGGCGATCAGGCGGCGGTGGCGGCGGGGCAGCGGGAAGCGCGGGCCTGGTGGGGCCGGGGGAGCCGGGACGGGCTGAGCGTTCATGACAGTGAGCATTCCAGGGTGGCGTTAAACGGTGACGACACCGGGGTGAAGCCCAGGTGGGAGCTGGGCGTCCGGTCATCGGAGCTGTTCAGCATGCCACCGGCCCGGAACGACGCTGACGAACGATCAGCCGCGTTCGGCCCAGTTCACTCGGACGAGTGAGGCGGCGGGGGAGCGGAGGAGCCGGCCCGCTTGCGGCCGACCCCGCGCTCGGCCAGCGCGTCGCCGACCGCGACCCGGACGGCGTCCCGCAGCCCGTGTGCGGCGGCCAGCCGGGGCGGTCCGGCCGCCGGGTCGTCGCGCAGCTCGCGGACCAGCGCCCAGCAGAGCAGCAGCATCACCACCACGAACGGCAGCGCGACCAGGATGGTGGCGTTCTGCAGCGCGCTCAGCCCGCCGGCCAGCAGCAGCGCGGCGGCCACCCCGCCCATCAGCACGCCCCAGACCACCACCAACCAGGTGCGCGGGTGCAGTGAGCCCCGACTGGAGAGCGAGCCGAGCACCAGCGAGGCCGAGTCGGCGCTGGTGATGAAGAAGGTCATCACCAGCAGCACCGCGATCACGCTGGTGATCCCGCCGAGCGGCAGCGCGCGCAGGGTCTCGAACATCGACGCCTCGGCGCCCTGGGCGATGGTGCCGACCAGGTCGGCCTGCCCGGTGGAGTCGAGCCGGATCGCGGTGCCGCCCATCACGCAGAACCAGATCACGGTGGCACCACTGGGCACCAGCAGCACACCGAGCAGGAACTGACGGACCGTCCGGCCGCGCGAGATCCGGGCGATGAAGGTGCCGACGAACGGCGCCCAGGAGAGCCACCAGGCCCAGTAGAAGATGGTCCAGGAGCCCAGCCAGCTCTCGTCGGTGAAGGCGCCGGTCTGGGTGGCCATGGTGGTCAGGTCGGAGAGGTAGCCGCCGACGGTGGACGGGATGGAGTCCAGCAGGAAGACCGAGGGGCCGAAGACGAAGACGAAGAGCATGATCAGCAGGGCCAGCACCACGTTCGCGGTGGAGAGCCACTTGACGCCCTTGTGCACGCCGGAGAAGGCGGAGAGGACGAAGGCGGCGGTCAGCGAGCCGATGATGATCAGCTGGACGTTCTCGGTGGACTTCACGTCGGAGATGTAGCCGAGGCCGTCGGCGACCTGGAGCGCCCCCAGCCCGAGGCTGGTGGCGGAGCCGAAGACGGTGGCGAAGACCGCGAGCAGGTCGATGCACTTGCCCATCCAGCCGTCCGCGCCCTGACGGCCGATCAGCGGGACGAAGGCGGCGGAGATCCGGTTGCCCCGGTTCTTGCGGAAGGTGGTGTAGGCGAGGGCCAGGCCGCCGACCGCGTAGATCGCCCAGGGGTGCAGGGTCCAGTGGAAGAGCGAGAACTCCAGGGCGGACTGGGCGGCGGCCGGGGTCCGCGGCTCGATCCCGGAGCCCGGCTGCGGGGCGGCGTACAGCTGGAGCGGCTCGCCCACGCCGTAGAACATCAGGCCGATGCCCATGCCCGCGCTGAACATCATGGCCACCCAGGCGAGGGTGGAGAACTCCGGCTCCTCGTCGTCCTTGCCGAGCTTGATCCGGCCGAACCGGCTGAACGCCAGCAGCAGCGAGAGGACCAGGAAGACGTCGGCGGCCACCACGAACAGCCAGCCGAAGTTGTGCAGCACCCAGTCCAGCCCGGTCTTGGAGGCCGAACCCAGCGAGTCCGCCGCGAACACGCCCCAGGCCACCACCGCCAGCACGGCGACGGCGCTGACGCCGAACACCACCTTGTCGGTCGGGAGGGTGGCCCCCGGTTGGTCGTCGGGTCGGCTGCTCATCAGAGAGGCTCCAGCGGTCGGACAATACGTACATCTCGTACTATCTGCGGCTGGCGGGTGCGGAACGGGCAGGACGCGCCGGGCGGCTCCCCGGTTTCCCTGACGGCGTGTCATCCGCGCACCCGGGAGGGCCACCCGGCGGACGCCGTGGTGGTGCACCCGGTGACGGTCACTCAGGCGGTCGGCACGACAGCCGGCCGGACGGTCGATCAGGCGGTCGATCAGGCCGCTTCGTAGGGGGCCAGCACCAGGCGGACCACGCCCTCCAGCCGGCGCCTGGCGTCGTCCAGCGTGGTCCGCCCGGTCACCCAGGCGGTCAGCTCGCCCTGCCAGGAGTGGCCGACGATGTGCCGCACCAGCTCCCCGGCGGCCGGTGGCAGGCTGGGGCTGACGGCGTCCAGCGCGGCGCCGTCGGCCCGGGCCAGCGACTGCAGGGTCTCGGAGGCGAACGGGTCGGTGGAGGCGGACACCGCCACCCGGAGCCGGGCCAGTTGGGGCTGGCGCTGGTAGGCCCGCATGCCGTTGCGGACGAACCGCACCACCCGGTCGGTCTCGGCCACCCCGCGCCGGGCGCCGCGCTGCTCGGCCACCAGGTCGTCCAGCAGCAGCCGGTGCCAGTCCGCGATGGCGGCGGCCAGCAGGTGGTCCTTGGAGGAGAAGTACCGGTAGGCCGTGCCGAGCGCGACACCGGAGCGTTCGCAGACCTGTTTCATCTGGAGCCGCTCGACGCCGGTCTCGTTCACCAGTGTGAGTGCGGCGTCGATCAGGCTCTTGCGGCGTGCGAGCTGACGGGGCGACATCGCCTCCACCGGCCTTGGTGACAGGTCAACCTTGGTCACCCGCACCATGATACGGGGCGGGGTCCTCCGAGCGAACGTCACCTGAACGGGCAAGTGCCGGGCTGCGTCAGGTCGCCCGCCCCGTCAGGCGGGCCGTCGCCGCGTCAGCCGGGCCGACGCCGCGTCAGGAGGGCCGCCGCCGGATCAGGGTCTCCTGCACGGCGGAGGCGACCAGCCGGCCGGCCCGGTCGTAGAACTCGCCGTGGGCGAGGCCCCGGCCGTCCGAGGCGGACGGGCTGCGCTGGGCGAACAGCAGCCACTCGTCGGCCCGGAACGGGCGGTGGAACCACATCGCGTGGTCCAGCGAGGCCAGCACGATCCGGGACGGCTCGGTCCGCTGGAAGCGGTGCGCCTGGAGGTCGATCGCGGCGGTGGAGGCCAGCGTCAGGTCGGAGAGGTAGGTGAGCGCGCAGACCTGGAGCAGCGGGTCGTCGGGCAGCCGGCCGCCGGTCCGCAGCCAGACGAACTGCTGCGGGGTGCCCGGCTGCTGGCCGGGGAGGCCGGGGGAGTCGGCGGGGACGAAGCGCAGCTCCAGGGTGCGGAACACGGCGGCCCGCTCGTAGTCCTCGGGCGCGGCGGCGGCCCAGGCCGGGAAGGGGTCGGGCAGCTCCTCGGGGGCGGGCACCGGCGGGGCGGTGGCCTGCCGGTCGGGGTCCGGCTCCGGGGTCTTGAACGAGGCGGAGAGGGTGAAGATCACCTCGTCGTGCTGAACGGCCGTCACCCGGCGGGTGGCGTAGGAGAAACCGTCCCGGACCGGGTCCACCTGGTAGTCGATCGGGTGCCGGGGATCGCCCGGACGCAGGAAGTAGGAGTGCAGCGAGTGCACGTGCCGTCCGCCGCTCACCGTCCGCCCGGCGGCGGTCAGCGCCTGGGCGGCCACCTGGCCGCCGAACGCCCGCATCGGAGCCCCGGCGTGGCAGCTGCCCCGGAACAGGTTCTCGTCCACCCGGTCGATCCGGAGCAGGGCGGCGAACCGCTCGGCCGTGTCCGCGGCGGTGGTGGCTCTGGAGGCTTCCGTCACGCGGACAGCGTACGACATCAGGACTGGAACAGGTTTCAGGAATGCTCGTTCTTGACTGACCGTTCCTTTACTCCTAGAGTCTTCGGCATGGGACGACCACGCGCGTTCGACGAGGACGAGACCGTCCGGGCCGCCGCCCGGCTGTTCGCCGACCGGGGCTTCGAGGGGACCTCGGTCGACGATCTGGTGACCGGGCTCGGGGTGCACCGCAACAGCCTCTACAAGGTGTTCGGCAGCAAACGGGGCCTCTATCTGGCGGCCCTGCGCCGGCACCTCGACGAGGAGGTGCTCCCGGGGGCGGCCGCACTGACCGCCGCCGGTGGCCTGGGCCGGGCCCTGGCCCAGGCCGCCGCCGCCTTCGACGGCGGTCCGGCCGCCGGGCTGCTGCTGCTCGCGGCGGCCGAACGGGCCCCGCACGACCCGGAGGTGGCCGCCCTGGTGGAGGAGGGGCTGACCGCCCTGGAGGCCGGCCTGGCCCACCACCCGGAGGCCGGGCCGGAGCTCGCCCCGGCCCTGGCCGCCACCGTGCTCGGCCTGCGGCTGCGCCGCTCCGGCGACGGCCCGGCCCGGCTCGCCGCACTTTCCCGACGGCTCGCGCCGACCAGCTGAAGAGGAGTCAGGACATGGCAGTGGTATCGGTGACCGACGGCGTGCTCGTCGTCGAGGTCGAGGGGTGGGACCGGGTCTGGGCGCTGAAGAGCCGGATCGAGATCCCGCTCCGGCACGTCCGGGGGGCCACCCTGGATCCGGGCATCATGCGCGAGCCCAAGGGCATCAAGGCCGGCGGCACGCACTTCCCCGGGGTGATCGTGGCGGGCACCTTCCGGCGGGCGGGGGAGAAGGTGTTCTGGGACGTGAAGAACCCGGAGAAGGCGGTGGTGATCGAGCTGGCCGACGAGGCGTACGCCCGCCTGGTGGTCGAGGTGGCCGACCCGAGGGAGACGGTGATGCTGGTCGAGCAGGCCGTCCGGGCGGCCTGACGGCTTGCTAGCCGGCGCCTGACGGCCCGGGGGCTCAAGCGCCTGACGGGCCGTCGGTTCTCGTGCGGCGGGTGTTCGGCGGCGATGGGGCGGTCGGCCCCGGCGGGCCGTCAGGTCCTGGTCCGGGGCCGGGCGTGGTGTCGGCTCAGACCGTGACCCCGTCGTCCTCGGCCCGGTGGGTCGGTCGGTCCGGCGGGTCCGGACGGGTCAGGGGGGCCGGGTGCGGGCGGGCGGCCGGGTCCTGCGGGACGAACAGTTCGGCGCCGCGCGGCATCGCGGCCACCGCCCGCCACCAGAGCCGTACCGGTGGCGGCTCGGCCGGTTCGAAGGGCTTGCCCGGACGCGGCACCACCAGTTCGGCGCCCAGGGCCTGGGCGGCGCTGACGGTCCGTTCGGCCGGCTCCTCCCAGGGGTGCGGGGCGAGGTTGAAGGTGCACCAGTGGATCGGCAGCAGCAGCCGGCCGCCCAGGTCGAGGTGGGCCCGCACCCCCTCCTCGGGGGTCATGTGCACCTCGGGCCAGAGGTCGCTGTAGGCGCCGATCTGCACCATCGTCAGGTCGAAGGGCCCGAGCCGGCCGCCGATCTCGGCGAAGCCGGGGAAGTACCCGGTGTCCCCGCTGTGGAAGACCCGGTGCTGCGGCCCGGCCACCACCCAGGAGGCCCAGAGCACCAGCGGGTTGGTCCGGGGCCCGCGGTTGCAGTAGTGCCGGGCGGGGGTGGCGGTCAGGGTCAGCCCGGCCACCTCGGCCGACTCCCACCAGTCCAGCTCGGCGATCCGGGACGGCGGGACGCCCCAGTGCTCCAGGTGCGCGCCGATGCCCAGCGGGACGGCGAAGGTGGTGCCGGTGGCGGCCAGCGCCCGGACGGTGGCCAGGTCGAGGTGGTCGTAGTGGTCGTGCGAGATCACCACCACGTCCACCGGTCCCAGCTCGGCCAGCGGGATCGGCATCGGGTGCAGCCGCTTGGGCCCGGTCCAGCCGAACGGCGAGCAGCGCTCGCTCCACACCGGGTCGAACAGCACCCGCCGGCCGTCGAGTTCGACCAGCACCGTGGCGTGGCCCAGCCAGGTGGCGCGCAGCCCCGAGGCGGGCGGCTCGGCCAGCTCGACCGGCAGCAGCCGGTGCAGCGGGACGGCGGCGGCCGGTGCCCGGCGGTGCCGGCTGGCGGCGAACTGACCCCGGTTCAGCTCCAGCCGGTTCCGGGTCCGGGCCAGCCGGCTGGTCGGTACCGGATTGCGGAAGGCGCCGGCCCGGAAGTTGGGCGAACTCCTGATCCGGGCCAGCCGGGCGCCGGTGGGCTCGGTGCCGAAGGGTTCGGTGCGGATCAGCCGCCAGGCGTCGCCGGGCAGCTCCAGGAGCGGCGCGGCGCCCGGGCTGAGCCGGGCGGTGAGAGCGGCGACCCGGGACGTCCAGGCGACGGGGCTGGGCACGGCACCTCCATGGGCGGTTATGTCCGTCTTGTCCGGACACTACCGGTAGGGCCTCCCGCCTACCCGGCGAGACGGAGTCCTACGCAACCGTTCGGAGTACCGGCACCGGGACGGGGCGCCCCGTCGCCTGACGGCGGGTCAGGCCGCGTAGAAGCGGGTGATGGTCTCGGCCACGCAGTGCGGCTTGGGGCTGCCCTCGCTGGTGATGGTGTACCGGACCAGCGCCTGCACCCCGCCCGGCACCTCGGTGGCCGAGAGCAGCTCGGCGGTGGCCCGGACGGCGGTGCCGACCGGCACCGGGGCGGGGAAGCGGACCTTCTCGGAGCCGTAGTTCAGCGCCATCCGGATGCCCTCGACGCCGTAGCACTCCTTGGCCAGCACCGGGATCAGCGACAGCGTCAGGTACCCGTGCGCGATGGTCCCCCCGAACGGGCTCTGCTCGGCCCGGGCCGGGTCCACGTGGATCCACTGGTGGTCCCCGGTGGCCTCGGCGAAGAGGTCGACCCGGGCCTGGTCGATGGTGTGCCACTGGCTGGTGCCCAGCTCGGTGCCGACCGCGGCGGTCAGCTCGGCGAGGGAGGCGTACGTCGTCACGGCAGCTCCTGAAGGGGGTGGGACGGAACACCGCGAGAGTATGCCTACCCGCCGGTCACTTGTCAGGGGGTGCTCGTCAGGGGGTGCGTGCCCCGGCGGGACCTCGGCCCTGGGCCGGTCAGCGTGCGGCGGGGACGCAGGGTCGGTCGGTCGGGTGGACCCGGCGGCCACTGACGAGCTCGGGGGCGATCCGGACGAAGACCGGGTCCTGGCCGCCGATCCACGGGAGCGGGCCGGTGCGCCGCAGCGCCCGCCGGGCGGTCTCGTCCCGGATCACCTCGGCCCGGCCGCGCACCAGGACGCTCCACCCGGTGCGGGTGACGGGGTCGAGCTGGTCGGCCTGGAAGGCGGCGACCGTGCCGTCGAGGGCTCGGGTGACGGTGGTGCCGGCGCGCAGGCCGAGGATCAGACCGCCGTCGGGGGCCACCGTGAAGGCGACCGGGAGGACGGCGGGGAGGGCGTGCTCGGTGTACACCACGCGCCCGATGGGCACGGTGCCGAGCAGGCGCAGGCACTCGGCCTCGCCCAGGGTCGCCACGCGCTCGTCTCGCTCCATGTACCCGATGGTGCCGCCGCAGACGGTCCGTCAGTAGGGCCGATGGTCCCGGATGGTCCCTGACCTGCGTCATTCCTGAGGAAACCGCCCGCGGCCCGCGGCCCGCCCGATAGCTTGGCCGTCGGGCTGCGGCGCGGTGACGCGGCGCGGCGGTGACGCGGTGGCGCGGTGGCGCTGCCGGCAGGGGAGGAGCACCGGTGAGCGGCGGGATCGAGTGGGTGGTGATCGGCGCCGACGGCGGCCCGGAGCGGGCCCACGGCGGGTCGGCGAGGGCGGCCGAGGGTGCCGCGCGGTTGGCGGCGGGGCTGCCGGGCCGGAGCTTCGACGCGGGCAGCCGGGGGAGCCGGGTGACGGTGGTGCCGCCGGACGCGGACGCGAACGGGATGCTCACCGCGCTGCGAGCGGCGGCCCAGCGGCCGGCCCGCTGGCTGGTGGTCGCACTGCTCGGGCAGCTGACGGTCGATCCGCGCGGGCGGCGGCTGGCGCTGGTCACCGGCGGGTCCACGCCGGACAACGCCTACCGGCGCGGCTTGGCCTGGGACTGGGTGGTGAGCACCATGGTGCACGGCGACCAGGAGGAGACCCTGCTGCTGGTGGACGCCGTCGCCGACAAGGAGGCCTGGGGGGCGCTCGAACGGGGTGAGGAGGGGGCGGGCGAACTGCTCTCGCACTCCCGGGTCCCGCTCTGGGGGAGGGTGGCGCGCTACCAACCGCCCCGGCGGGGACGGGACACCGTCCTGCCGGGCGGCGAGGGCTCGTTCACCTGGGCGCTGGACCGGGTGCTGGAGCACGGCCTGCCCGGCGGGCCCGCCGCGGTCGCGCCGATGGATCTCCAACCGGCCGTGGAAGCCCAGTTGGCCTGGGCCGAGAGCGCGTACGGGGTGGCCGGGGCGCGGCTGCTGGCACCGGGGGAGCAGGGCAGGCTGCTGCTCCGCAACCGGGCCGCGGTCCGGGGCGCATTGGCCGGATTGTCGCTTTCGGAAGAACTGTTGGCGGTTCTGTGGCGGGAAAGTGCCCCAATGGATCCGCCTTCCGCGTAAGGTCAGGACGCCCGAGGTGTTGCCGGGCATGGGCGGATTGGCGAAGAATCAGTCCCCCGAAGCAACACCAGGGGTGGCGGATTTCTTCTGCGGCGGTGGTCCCTCGTGGACCGGCCGTGACGAGGTGGGGCGATGCGGCAGCACGGACATGTGGTGCGCCCTGGGAGGATCGGGGCCGGTGTGGCGGCGCTGTTGGTGCTCGCCGCCTGTGGTCAGAGCGGGTCCGCCGGGTCCGCCGACCGCCTTCCCGACGTCTCGGCCGCCCCAACTGCCCCGCCCGCCACGGCGAGCGCGCCCGTCGCGGCTCCGGCCACACCGCTCACCGGTCCCCAAGCGGCGGTCGCCGTCGGGGTGTTGTCCGCGTACCGGCTCTGGTGGGACGCTCGGACGGCTGCTTTCGGACAACCGGAGGGCAGCGTTCTGCCGCTCCAGCTCTACTCCTCGGGCCAGGCGTTGAGCGACGCGATGGCCACCGTCACCCAGCTCGGCGAGCGGAAGCTGGTGATGGTCGGCTCGCCGCGCCACTCACCGCTGGTGACGGCGGTCGATCCGGACGCCAAGCCCCCGACCGCGACCGTCGAGGACTGCCTCGACGTCAGTGACTGGCACCAGGCCGACGCGAAGACCAAGGCGATCGCGGACCCCAAGGACCGCCTGACCCGGTACGCCGCGAAGGTCACCCTGCGCAAGAGCGAATCCCGTTGGCTGATCGTCGAATTCAACCGCGAGGTGGGCCGCACATGCTGAACGGCGTCCGACGCAACACGCTCCGGGCCTTAACGGCGACCGGAATCGTCATCGCCCTGTCCTCCCCGGCCGCGGCCGAGGGCCCGGGCAGCGGCACCGTCACCCCCTGCTCGGTGCGCGACATCTGCATCATCGTCACCGAGCCCGGAGGGGGCGGCGGCACCCAGCCCGGCGGTGGCACCCCCACCGGCGGCGCCACCGACAACGGCGTGCCGGTCTGCACCTGGAACGGCGTCCAACGCCCGTGCTGGGACCCGAAGCTGGGCTGGTTCAGCGAGAACAACGGCTGCTACTACAAGCCCGCCAAGCCGCAGCCGCCCGCCACCGACCCGGTCTGGGGCGGCAGCACCCCGCAGGACGGCCAGGTCTACGACGTGGTCTGCCGCGACAAGGACGGGAACCTCTCGGTCTGGCCGCAGCAGTTCTTCCCCCAGCCGCCGGTCCCGATGCCGGTCTACGACAACGTGGTGGACCTCGCCCGCCAGGCGATCGGTGCCCTGGAGAGCACCGCGCCGGTGGTGCACACCGCGCCGGCCGGCAAGGCGGTGGTCGGGGTCCCGGTCTGGCTCTGGTACGAGCGGACGCCGCTGACCGCCGGGCCGCTCAGCAAGACGGTGAAGGGGAACGTGATCAGCGTGACCGCCACCGCCGTGCTGGACCACGTGGAGTGGACGACCGGACCGGGCGAGCCGGTGGTCACCTGCAAGACCACCGGCACCCCCTACGAGCCCGGCTCGGGCAAGGTCACCTCGCCCGACTGCCAGCACATCTACCGGACCAGCTCGGCCGGACAGCCGAACGGCACCTACGAGGTGACGGCCACCGCGGTCTGGAAGGTCAAGGCCGTCCGCAACGACACCGGCCAGGTCATCCTCAGCGACACCGACTGGCCCGTCCCGTCCGACACCGTGCTGCCGATCGAGGTGGCCGAGGTCCAACTGCTCAACTGACCGGCCCGGCTGACGCGGCCTCAGCCCCCGTCGGCCGGCCCCAGGGTCCCCCCGGGCCCGACCCGTCCCCCGATCCCCCGTACGAAAGGCCGAAGCCCGGTGGAGCAACGAACCTTCCCCGCCCCGAGCCCCGGCAGCACCGCCCCCGCGCCCGAGCCGGCCCGGGCGGCCCCGCACGTGCCGCCGCGCACCCTGCGGGCCCGGCGGCGGCGCCCGGCGGTGATCGCCATGGCGGTGGCCATGGTGGCGGCCGGCGGGCTCGGCGGAGCGGTGCTCTACAACTCGACCGGGCAGCGGATCGCGGTGCTGGCACTGGCCCGGGACGTGCCGGCCGGGCAGGCCGTGGTGGCCGAGGACCTGGTGGTGGCCCGGATCGCCTCCGACCCGGCGCTGCGCCCGCTGGACGCCGCCGACCGCTCCCGCACCATCGGGCTGCGGGCCTCCCGCGACCTGCGGCGCGGCGGCCTGCTGCTGAAGGCCGACGTCACCGGGGAGTCCCTGGTCGAGCCCGGTCAGACGGTGGTCGGGGTGGCCGTCAAGCGCACCCAGGTGCCGGCCACCCGGCTCACCCCGGGCACCAGGATCCTGGTGGTCGCCACCCCGGAGACCGGTGCCACCGTCCGCACCCCCGAGACGCTCGCCGTCAAGGTGATCGCGGTCGGCAAGGTGGACGTGGACGGCAGCCAGGTGATCGACGTCGCCCTCCCGGTGGCCGACGGCCCCAAGCTGGCCGCCTGGGTGTCCGTCGGCCGGCTCCAGGTCATCCTCGCCCCGCGCGCCGACGGTGCCGCCCCCGCCGCCACCCCGGGGGCCTCGGGCGGCCCGACGCCGGCCCCGAGCGGGAGCGCCGCCTGATGACCCGCCCGATGACCCGTCAGCCAGTGGCAGGCCCGGTCGGCACGGCAGCCGGGCCCGGGGCCTCGCCCCGCGCCGCGCGGGCGCGGTGCCGCCGGGCGGCCGGGGAGGTGGCGACATGGCGGTGATCGCGCTGGTCGGCGGTCCCGGTGCGCCCGGGGTGACCACCGGGGCGCTGGCCCTGCTGCTCTCCTGGCCGCTGCACCCCGGCCGCCGGGTGCTGCTGGTGGAGTGCGACCCGGACGGCGGGGCGGTGCTGGCCGGTGCGCTGGAGGGCCGGGTGGAGGCGGTCTACGGCCTGCGCAACCTCGCGGTGGCGGACCGCCGCGGCCTGCTCGGCCAGGCCATCTGGGACCAGCTGGTGGACATCTCGCCGGACGGCACCGGGGAGCGCCTGCTGCTGCCCGGCCTGACCGACCCGGCCCAGGCGCCCGGCCTCGCCTACACCTGGGAGCCCCTGGTGGAGGCGCTGCACGCGCTCGAACCGCAGGGCTACGACGTGCTGTTGGACCTCGGCCGGTCCGGTGCGTACGGGCCGGGCGCGGTGCTGGCCCGGCGGGCCGACGCGGTGGTGGTGACGGTGCGCAGCACGCTGCGCGGCCTGAGCTCGGCCCGGCCCCGGCTGAACGCGCTGCGCGAGGACCTGACCTCGGCCGGCAGCGGACCGGACGCGCTCGGTGTGCTGCTGGTCGCCGAGGGCCCGTACCCGGCGGCCGAGATCGCCCGCGAGTTCGGCGTCCCGGTGCTCGGCGTGCTGCCACACGCGCCGCGCACCGCCCGGCTGCTCTCGGACGGCGGGGACACCGGGGACCGGCGGTTCGTCCGGTCCGAGCTGATGCGTACCGCCCGTTCGGCGGCCGACCAGATCCAACTGCTCGTCAGGCGCCGCCGACAGAGCCTGGCCCCGGCTGCCGTGCAGCAGCAGCCGGCCCAGGCCCCGCAGGTGGCGCCGTCGCCCGACCGGGAGCCGCATCCCTTGGCCTACCAGCAGCCCGGCGCCGCCCAGCCGTACCCGGTGCAGCCGCAGCCGTACCCCCAGCAGCCGTACCCCCAACACGCCTACCAGCAGCCGCAGCCGGTGCCCCCGCCGGTGCCGCAGCCGCAGCCGTTCCAGCAGCCGCAGCAGTCCCCGCCGGGCTACACCCTGGGCCCCTTCAACCCGCAGCAGCAGTCCGGCACCCCGTCCCACCGTCAGCCGCAGCCGCCGCCCCAGGCCGCCTACCGGCAGGCGGCGTTCGCCGAGCCGGGCCGCCCGCCGGCCCATCCCTCCGCGACACCCGCCGGCCCCGCCGGCCCGGCCGGACAGCCCGGACAGCCGGGCCTGGGTAGCCAGTTGGGGCCCGTGGTCCCCGCGCCGCCGGTGCCGCAGCCCGCCGCCCCGGCTCCGTTCCCGGTCCCGGCCGAGGCCGAGCCGCCGACCTACGGGCAGGTGCTCCGTGCGCGGTAGCCCGCTCCACGACCCCCTGCACAAGCCCTCGGCCGATCCGGCCGGGCTGCCCTGGACGCCGGCCCAGCCGGTGATACCGCACGCCGCACCGGTCGGCCAGTTCACCACCGGACCGGTCAACTCCACTGCGGCGAACGGAGCTTCGGCGCAGCCCGGTGCCGTCCCGGCGATCCAGCCGCTCGGCATCCGCCCGGCGGTGGACCAGCAGGTCGCCCGGGAGCTCAAGCGGCAGGTGGCGGCCGAGCTGCACGAGCAGCTCAGCCGGCTCTCCGACCTCTCCGGCGTGGAGGCCGACCGGGCCACCCGGCGCCAGCGCGGGCGGGCACTGATCGACGAGGCGGTGGCCCGCTGGTCGGACGCCTACGCGCAGACCCACGGCATCCCGCCGACCAGGGAGCAGGACCGGGAGCTGGCCGAGGCCGTCTACGACCTGCTGTTCCGGGCCGGCCGGCTCCAGCCCTACCTGGACGACCCGGACATCGAGAACATCCTGATCAACGGCTGCGACGACGTCTGGATCTCCAAGGTCCACCAACCACTGCGCCAGGTACCGCCGGTGGCCGAGAACGACGCCGAGCTGATCGAGCTGCTCCAGGACCTGGCCCGCCAGCACGGCGGCGGCGAGCGCACCCTCTCCACCGCCAGCCCGATGCTGGCGCTGCGGCTGGAGGGCGGCATGCGCCTGCAGGCGATGACCGAGGTGACGCCCCGTCCGTACGTGGCGATCCGCCGGCACCGGGTGGCCTCGGCCACCC
Source organism: Kitasatospora sp. NPDC096147 (assembly GCF_044763225.1). NCBI lineage: Bacteria > Bacillati > Actinomycetota > Actinomycetes > Kitasatosporales > Streptomycetaceae > Kitasatospora > Kitasatospora sp. NPDC096147. Next base: position 429,302 of record NZ_JBIWFX010000004.1, read on the forward strand.
TGGCCGACCTGGTCCAACTCGGCACCGTGGACCACACCCTGGCCGCCTTCCTGGCCTCGGCGATCCGGGCCCGGAAGAACGTGATGATCACCGGTACCCAGGGCGTGGGCAAGACCAGCCTGCTGCGGGCGATGGCGGCCGAGATCCCGCCGGACGAGCGGGTCGGCACCCTGGAGTCCGAGTTCGAGCTCTGGCTGCACACCCTGGGCCACCTGCGCCAGGTGGTGCCGATGGAGGCCCGGGAGGGCAACGGCGAGCGGGTGGACGGCAAGGTGGCCGGCGAGCTGACGCTCGGTGAGCTGATCCCGGCCGCGCTCCGGATGACGCTCTCGCGGATCATCGTCGGCGAGGTCCGCTCCGGCGAGGTGGTGCCGATGCTGCGGGTGATGACCAACGGCGAGGGCGGCTCGATGTGCACCCTGCACGCGCGCGGTCCGCACATGGTGGTGGACCGGATCGCCGAGCTCTGCCTGGAGTACGGCGCCCACATGACCGACACCCTGGCCTACCGGCTGACCGCCAACGCGGTGGACCTGATCGTGCACGTGTCGATGGTGGACGAGACCGCCGTCGGCGGACGACGGCACCGGTTCGTCTCGCACGTGATGGAGGTGGCCGGCCTCGGCGAGAGCGGCCGGCCCGCGCTGAACACGGTCTTCGGGCCGCGTCCCGACCTGGGGGAGCCCCGGGCCGTGCCGCACACCCCGCCGAACTGCCTGGACGACCTGCGCCGGGCCGGCTTCGACGCCGGGCTGCTCCAGTCCGCGTACGGGAGTTGGGGCGCTCCGCTGAGCCTGCGGGTGGGGGGCGGTCACTGATGCTGCTGTTCGTGCTCTGCGGTCTGCTGGTGGTCGGCGGCCTGGTGCTGCTGGTGACCGGGCTGCGTGGGACGGAGACCGATCCGGACGCCCCGCCGGTGCCGCGCGGCCCTCGGCTCTCCTCCCGGGCCGCTCGGCAACTCCCGTTCCAGCTCCTGGTGTTCGCGGTCGGCACGGTCCTGGTGCTGATGTTCGGCCGACCGCCGGTGCTGATCATGATGGTCGCCCTGGTGGCCTTCGGCCTGCCCTGGCTGTACGGCGCCACCAAGGCGGACATGCACCGGATCGAGAAGCTGGAGGCGCTGGCCGAGTGGACCCAGCGGCTCGGTGACGTGCTGCTGCTCGGCGTCGGCCTGAACCAGGCGATCGTCACCAGCCGCCGGACCGCGCCGCCCGCACTGGAGGAGGAGATCGGCGAGCTCAGCGCCCGGCTGCAGTCCCGCTGGCGGCCGGAGGAGGCGCTGCGCGCCTTCGCCGACCGGCTCGCCGACTCCACCGCCGACAAGGTGCTGGCCGCCCTGGTGCTGCGGGCCGGCGACAGCGGTCCGGGCCTGGCCCGGACCTTGGGCGACCTGGCCGGGTCGGTCCGCGAGGAGGTCCGCCAGCGGCGGGCCATCGAGGCGGACCGGGCCAAGCACCGCACCACCATCCGCTGGCTGCTGCTGATCATCCTCGGGGTGCTGGTGATCGGCATCATGAACGACCGCTACGTCGCGCCCTACAGCACGCTGGTGGGGCAGATGGTGCTGGGCGTGGTGCTGCTGCTCTTCGTGGCGGTGATCGCCTGGATGAAGAAGCTGGCCACCGCCACGCCGCTGCCCCGGCTGCTGGAGCCGGACCGGCGGAGCAAGACCGGCCCGGTGCCCGGGTGGGCCACCGCGGCGGCCGACGAGTCGGAGCCCGCCACCACCGCGACCGGTGCGCAGGCCCACGCCACCCGGTCCACCCCCGCCGTCGTCCCGTCGCTGTTCCGGAAGGAGGGCCCGTGATCTCGATCTGGTCCGTCCTGGCCGGCGCCGCCGTGCTCGGCGGCCTGGCCCTGCTGGCCGCCGAACTCCGGCCCGCACCACCGGATCTGGGCCAGGCGCTGGACCGGCTGCACCGCGCTCCGGCGGAGACCTCGGAGCTGGCCGGCCAGCGGCACGCCTGGGTCGACCGGATCGGTGGCCGCTCGCTCCACCTGGCCGGTGCCCGGATCCCGCACCGGGAGCTCGCCCTGATCGGCCGCACCCCGGCCCGGTTCATGGCGCACAAGCTGCTGTTCGGCCTGATCGGGCTGATGGCCCCGGCCTACCTGGTGGTCCTCACCCTGCTGATGGACACCGAACTCCCTTGGCTGGCCCCGGTGCTGGCCGGTCCCGCGCTGGCCCTGCTGGGCTGGCTGGTGCCGGACGCCATCGTCAAGGGCGAGGCCAAGGAGGCCCGCACCGAGTACCTGAACGGCATCGCGGCCTACCTGGAGCTGGTCGCCCTGGAGCGGGCCGCCGACCTCGGCCCGGCCGAGGCGCTGCGGCGGGCCGCCGTGGTGGGCCGCTCCACCGTGCTGCGCCGGATCCGGGACTCCCTGGACCGCGCCTCCACCGACCGGCTGCCCCCCTGGGACGGCCTCGACGCACTCGCCACCGAACTCGGACTGACGCCCCTTCAGGACGTCGCCGACATCATGCGGCTGTCCGGCACCGACGGGGCCGCCGTGTACGACACCCTGCGTGCCCGGGCGAAGAGCCTGCGCGACGAACTGCTCGCGGAGGACCTGGCCCGGGCCAACACCGACAGCGAGCGGATGGTGGTGCCAGGCGTGGCACTCACCCTGCTCATGACGGTGCTCATCGCATTCCCCGCGCTGTACCAGATGTTCACCGTTCTCTGACCGCTCCCACCGTAGAACCTGGAGACCACACCATGGCAGTTCTGCGCTCACTCCTCACGGCAGCCTTCCTGCCCGTACAACTCTGCATGCTGGCCTTCCACTACCGGATGGGCCGCCTCCGGGCGGCCCGCGCGGCGGGCGACCGCGGCGCGATCAGCATCGAGCTGGCCCTCGCCGTCGTGGTGCTGGTCGGCGTCGCGGCGGCCGTGATCGTCGCGGTGAACCGGCTGGCCGGCAACGTCACCAACCGGGTCCCGCACGACCAGACCGTCCCGGCCCCGGCCCCCGCGCCGTGATCCACCGCCCGCCGTCCGCCCGGCCGGGGGCGCGGCGGGGGGACCGCGGGGCGCTGACGCTCAGTCTCGCCCTGGTCTTCCCGCTGGCGCTGTTCCTGGTCTTCCTCGTGGTGCAGGCCGCGCTCTACTGGTACGCGGGCCAGGCCGCGCTCACGGCTGCCCGCGAGGGCGTCGAGGCGGGCCGGGCCCGAGGCGGCACCCCCGAGTCGGGCGAACGGCGGGCGGACGACTTCCTGAACCGGACCGGCGAGCTGGCCCAGCGGGTCGAGATCCGCACCGGCGAGTCGGATCCGCAGACCTTCCGGATCGCCGTCACGGTACGGCCGTTGGCGGTGGTGCCGGGCTTCGACCGGTTGCTGATCACCCGTGAGGTCAGCGCCCCGCGCGAGCGCTTCGTCCCGCAGGGCGGCACGCCGTGACCCGGCGCGCCGTGCCCGCCGTCCGCGCCGGGGCACCCCGGCGCGGACGGCGGCACCCCGATCGGGGCAGCGCCGCGCTCGAACTCGCCCTGCTGGCCCCGGTCCTGGTGGTCTTCGTGCTGCTCGCGGTGGCCGCCGGGCGTATTCAGACCACCGGCGGGGTAGTGGACGCAGCAGCCCGTTCCGGTGCCCGCGCCGCCTCCTTGGCGCGGACCGTGGAGGGCGGACAGCAGGCCGCCGCGGACGCGGTGGCCGAAGCGCTCCGGGGCCAGGGGGTGGTCTGCCAGAACCCGGAGACACCGAGGGCCGAGTACAGCACCATGGACACGGCGGACGGCCCGCTGGTCACCGTGACGGTCCGGGTGAGCTGCCGGGTCCCGCTCGCGGACCTGATGGTGGGCTGGCCCTCCGGCGGGCTGACCATGCACGGCACGTTCACCTCCGTGGTGGACCGCTACCGAGGAACGAGCTGAGGGGGAGGGAGAGGTGGGACGCCGTACGAACGGCCGGCGGGCGGACGAGGGCTCGATCTCCATCTTCGTCGCGCTCTGTGCGGTCTCCCTGGTGGTGCTGGTCGGCATCGTGCTGGAGGCCGGCGGCCGGCTCCGGGCGATCGAGAACGCCGACGCGCTGGCCCAGGAGAGTGCCCGGGCAGTCGGGCAACAGCTGGACGAGGCCGCGCTGTTGAGCGGCCGGGGGTACGTCCTCAAGGGTGATCTGGACGCGGCTCGGAAGACCGCCGACAGTTACCTGGAGGGGAAGAACGTGACCGCCGACATCAGCTTCCGGGGCGACCAGACCGTGGTGGTGCAGATCCGGACCACGTACCGGACCACCCTGCTCGGGGCCTTCCGGGTCGGCGAGTTGGACGTGCGCGGCCAGGGCTCGGCCGGGCTGGTGCACGGAGTCAGGCAAGCGGAGAACCCGTGAGGGGCGGGGCTCCGGACCGGGTTGACGCCCGGTCAGGCGGGCGCCGGAGCGGCAGAGCCGCTGCGGTGCGGGGTGTGAGGGAAGCGGGGAAGGGCTGATGGCGGCGCGAGGGACCAAGGGACAGGACCGGCGGGCCGGTACGGGTTCGCGGGTCGAGCCGGGCCAGGGTAGGCCGGGCCCCGGCGTGCCGGCCGCGCGGCGGCCGGTGCCGGTGCGACCCCGCCGGCGACGGCGCCGGACGGCCGGCTCGGTGTTCACCGCGCTCGGCGCGCTGGTGCTGCTGGCGGTGCTGCTGGCCGGTGTGCCGCTGCTGCTCGCCTACGGCACCCAGGCGGTGGCCGGGATGGGCGGCCAGAGCACCACCGGCCTGGCCGACCTGCTGACCAGCCCGGACGACGGCCGGATCTTCCTCTGGGTGCTGGTCGCGGTCGGCTGGATCGGCTGGCTCTGCTTCGCGGTGTCGGTGCTGCTGGAGATCCCGGCCCAGCTGCGGGGCCGGGTGGCCCGGCGGCTGCCCGCCTTCGGCTGGAGCCAGCGGCTGGCGGCCGGCCTGGTCGGCTCGGTGATCGCGCTGCTGCCGGTCGCGGGCTCCGCCTTCGCGGCCGTTCCGGAGCTGGTGCCCGCCACGGCGCCCGCCCAGGTGGCAGCCGCCCCGCAGTACGCCGCGCTGACCGCCGCCCCGGCGACCCCCGCGCTCACCCCCGCCGCCGACCAGCAGCCCACCTACACGGTGCGGGACGCCAGCCCGGCGGACAGCCTCTGGTCGATCGCCGAGAGCCAGCTCGGCTCCGGCGAGCGCTGGACCGAGATCGCCAAGCTGAACCAGGGTCAGGTGATGGACCAGGACGGCCGGCACTTCGACGCCGACCGGGCGATCCACCCCGGCTGGAAGCTCAAGCTGCCCGCCGACGCCAAGCCGCAGGCCCAGCAGGCCCCGGCCCCGCAGGCACCCGCCGCCCAGACCCCGCCCGCCCTGCCGGCCGGCCACGGCTCCGTCACGGTCAAGGCCGGCGAGAGCCTCTCGGTCATCGCCGAGCGGGAGTTGGGCGACGCCGAGGGCTGGCCCAAGCTGTTCGAGGCGAACAAGGGCGTCACCGCGCCCGATGGCTCGCGGCTCACCGACCCGGACGTCGTGGTGCCGGGCATGGTCCTCAACCTCCCGGGCGCCCCGGCTCCCGCGCCTGCTCCGGCTCCCGCTCCGGCCCCTGCGCCCGCTCCGGCCCAGGAGACGCCTGCTCCCGCTCAGCAGGCACCCGCCCCGGCGGCCACCGGGGCTCCGGTCCAGGGCCCGAGCGCACCCGCCCAGCAGCCGGCCGCCCAGCAGCCCGCCGCCGCCCGGGCCGCCGCGCCGAGCGACGACTACACGGTGGCGCTGGCCGCCTCCACCGTCGGTGTGGTGCTGGCCGCCGTCCTGGTCGGCACGGTGGCCCGCCGCCGGGGAGACCAGCAGCGGGCCCGGCGTCCCCGGCACCGGATCGCCCTGCCCGCTCCGCCCGTGCTCGCCTTCGAGTCCGAGCTGAAGGCCCGTCAGGACGGCGACGGCCTCGCCCTGCTGGACCGCGCGCTGCGCACCATGGGCCGCAACACCGTGCGCGGTGGCAAGCGGCTGCCCGCCCTGGTCGCGGCCCGGGTCACCTCGGGCCAGACCGTCGAACTCCACCTGGCCGCCCCGGCCGCGCCGATCGCCCCGTTCCGCGCCGCGCACGCGCCGAACGTCTGGTGGTGCCCGGACGACTCGCCCGAGCTGCTCTCGGTCTCGCAGGCCCGCAAGCACGCCGCCCCGTACCCGGCGCTGGTCACCCTCGGCAGCGGCCCGGACGGCGCGGTGGTGCTGGCCGATCTGGAGACCGTCCGGCTGATGCACCTCTCCGGCCACCCCGACGACGCCCGGGACGTCCTGCGCACCCTGGCGGTCGAGCTGGCGCACAGCCCGCTCGCCGACCGGGTCAACCTCCACCTGGTCGGCCTGGCCGAGGACCTGCCGCTGAGCGGCACCGCCGCCGAGCGGGTGCACCGGCACGACAGCCTGGAGGCCGCACTCGCCGCGCTCGGCCCGCGCACCGCCCGGGCCCGCGCCACGCTGGTCGCGGCCGAGGTGAGCAGTCCCCGGGACGCCCGCAGCCGGGGCCAGGAGGACGAGTCCTGGGTGCCCGAGATCGTGCTCTCCGCCCAGCCCCCCAGCGGCGATCTGCCCGCCGAGCTGGGCCGCCTGCTGGACGGGACCCCGCGCACCTGCCTGGCCGTGGTCACCCGCGCCCCCGAGCGCGGGACCGGCCCGGTCGCGCGCTGGACCCTGCCCAGCACCGGCCAGGCCACCATCCCCGGCCTGCACCTGTCCGTCGAGCTCCAGCGCTTGGGCGCCGAGCAGTACGGCCACGTCGGCGACCTGCTCCGCGCCTCCGTCGACACCAGCCAACTCCCGGCCCCGGACTGGACCCTCGACGGTGAGGAGCTGGAGCCGGCCGAGCTCCCGGTACCGGTGCTGGCCGCCGTCGGCGCCTCCGCCGGCACCGGCGGCCCGGACATCGACCGGGCCTTCCTCGGCACCAACCCCTTCGACGGTCCGGAGCCGACCACGCCGCTGCTGGACGGTCCCGCCTTCGCCGCCGCTGCCGCCTCCGCCACCGGCGGCCCCGGCTCGGGAGCCGGGCCGGACCTGATCGCCCGTCTGATCGCCACGGGCAGCAGCCCGTTCGCCGGCACCAGCCCGGCGGCCACCCCGCGGCACACCCTGAACGGCGCCGGTCTGACGCTGCGCAAGGGCGGTTCCCCGGTCGCGTCCGCGCTCCCCGCCCTCCCCGCGCTGCCGGTCACGCCCGTCGCAGCCGTCCCGCCGGCGGTCGTCCCCCCGGTGCCGGACCCGCGCATCGCGCCGGACCCGCTCACCGCGCCGATCCCGTTCGGAGCCCCGGACCCGTTCGGCACGGCGACGCCGCCCGGTCCCGCCGACGGCACCGTCCGGTCCGACCTGGGCCCCGCCGGGCCGCCGACCGACCCCGGGGCCGCTGCCGGGCCCGGGCCCGAGCCCGAGACGGACACCGAGTCGCTGCCCAAGGTGGTGGACGACCCGCTCACCGGGGAGTTCCCGCTGGCCGCCCCGGCGGTGCTCGCCGCCTTCGACGGGGTCCCGACTCCCGCCCGGCCGGCCGAGGTTCCGCCGCTGCCGACCTCCGTCCCGCCGACCGAGGTCCCGCCGGTCCCGGCCTACGAGCCGCCGCCGACCCACGAGGCGGTTGCTCCGCCCGCCGCGCACAGCCCGGCCCGCCCCACCCCGCCGCCGGCCGCGTACGTGCCGTCGCCGCAGGCACCGAACCAGGTGCCGGCCCTGCGCAGCGACAGCGAGGACCTGCTCGCCATCCTCCGCTCGCCGGAGGCGCACAACCTCCGCACCGCGCCCCGGATCCGGCTGCTCGGCCCGCCCGACCTGCTCGGCGCGAGCGGCCCGGTCAACCCGGAGGGCCAGGCCCGGCTCACCGAGCTGGCCGCCCTGCTGGCGCTGCGCCCGGGCGCCGACCTCGCCGCCCTGGACCACGCCCTGCACCCGGGCGCCGCCCACCTGGACCCGCACCCGACCACGGAGCAGTCCACCCCGCTCCCGGCCCGGCTGACCGAACTCGCCTCCTGGCTGGGCGAGTCGGCCGAGGGCCGGACCTTCCTCCCGCTGGAGGCGGGCGACGGCTTCGCCTTCGCACCGACGGTCAGCTGTGACTGGGACGAGTTCCGCAGCCTCTACCGGCGCGGCATGCGCTCCACCAGCTCCACCGCCGACGCGGCCCTGGCCCACGCCTTGGCCCTGGTCCGGGGCGCCCCGTTCGCCGAGGCCCCGGGCAACAGCTACGGGTGGGCCGAGCCCGAGCGGCAGGACATGCTGGCCGCGATCGTGGACACCGCCCACGAACTCGCCGCCCGCCGCCTCCAGTACGGCGACCACCGCACCGCCGAGGCCGCCATCTTCCGCGGCCTGGCCGTCGCCCCGGAGGTCGAGCTCCTGCACCGTGACCTCTTCTACGCCTACGCCTCGGCCGGCGCCCGCGACCAACTGGTCCGCGCGGTCAACCGCCTCGACGCCCTCAGCCGCCGCACCGGCCGCGACCTCGACCCCGACACCGTGGCCCTGCTCCGCGACCTGCTCACCGCCTGACGTCTCGTCGGCCCGTCGGCTCGGCACCGTTCCCGCCCGGGGACGGTGCCGAGTCCCGTTCCCGGGCCTGCCCCGGCCCACCGGGCTGCCCTCACGCCGTCCTCGGGCCGTACGGGTCTCCGGCTCCGGGCGCCGCCGAGGTGTGGCGGCGCTGCCAGAAGGGGCGGTCGGGCCAGCGGCGCTCCTGGGCGTAGACGGCGTGCCGGTTGCGGCGGTAGGCGGCACGCAGGGCGTCCAGGTTCTCCTGGTAGGCCGTCAGGGCGGTGCGGTCGCCGTCCAGGTGGGAGGCGAGGGCGTGGCCGGCGGTGGCGCCGGTGTGGAGGGCGGTCAGGACGCCCTGGGCGGAGAGCGGGTCGAAGGCGGTGGCGGCGTCGCCGACCGCCAGCCAGCCGGGGCCGAGCGGGGTGTCCAGCTGGGCGGAGTGGGCCGGGGCCCGGCGGGGCGGGACATCCGGGGCCGGCGGGTGGGCGGCGGCGAGGCGGGCGACGTGGGTGGTGCGGTCGAGCAGCCGGCGGAAGGCGGCCAGGCCGGTGGGCGCGGCCAGGTCGGCGTCGGTGAAGTAGCCGAGCAGGCGCCGCCCGCCGGGCATCGGCGCGGTGTACCACCAGCCGTCGGGGGCGGCCTCCAGCAGCGAGGTGCCGACCGGGGCCCCGCCGGCCGCCGGCTCCAACTCCAGCCGGACAGCGACCAGTCGGTCCGTCCGCTGCCGGGCGGCGGGCAGCCGGCCGGCCACCGCGCGCCGCCGCCCGGCCGCGTCCACCAGCCACTGGCAGTGCACCTGCCGGAGGGTGCCGCCGCCCTGGAGGGTGACGGTCCAGCCGCCTTCGGGCCGCCGGGTCGCGGACCGGACGGTGGTCCGCTCGGCCAGCTGTGCCCCGGCCCGTCCGGCCGCCGCGCGCAGGGCGCGGTCGAAGCGGGCCCGGTCCAGGTGCCAGCCGGGGCCGCGCGGATCCCGGATGTAGTCGGTGCTCGCGAGTGCCGCCGAGCCCCATGCCGACTGGTGCGCGTAGCAGGGCAGGTGCCCTTCGGCGAGCGGGAGTTCACCGGCGCCGAGGTCGCCCAGCAGCACCCGGGCCACCGAGGGCAGCGATTCGCCGGGCTTGCCCGGCCCGCCGCCCGCGTCCGCCAGCAGCACCGAGCACCCGCGCCCGGCCAGCGCGAGCGCGGTGGCCGCCCCGGCCGGGCCGCCACCGGCCACCAGGACGTCGCGGTGCAGGTCCATCAGACGTCGTCCCGGTGGCGTGCGACCTTGTCGATGAAGCCGGCCGTCACCTCGGCCTCGGTGTACCCGCTGGCGGCGATCGCCTCGGCGACGGCGTCCCCGGCCGCCGCGAGGTCGGTGTCGGCCGCCCGGGGCACGTGCAGGGTGACCAGGTTGTCGGTGTGGCCGACTCCGGTGAGGTCGAGGCCGGGGGTGGACTCCACCTGCATGACGGTGGCGAAGTCGGCGACGCCGTCCCGGACTTCGACGACGCCGAGCCGGTACCAGTCCTCGACCATCTGGTTGAGCTGCTCCGGGTTGCTGCCCCGGAGGCCGCGCAGCCAGACCGAGCGGCGCTCGAAGGCGGCGGTCCGCTCGGCGAGCGGGCGGCCGGTGTCCAGCACCACCCGGTAGTCCTCCTCGGCGAGTACGTGGTTGGGCACCCGGGCGGGCCAGAAGGTGGGCAGGTAGGGGTCGTTGCGCGGGCCGAGCGCGAGCTCGTAGCCGGAGCGGCAGCTCGCCGTGTCGGTCTGCCAGGGCACCGCCATCCACCGGGTCAGGTCGCCGGGGCCCTGGGCGTGCAGCGGGCCGTCCGGGCCGAGGGCCCGCTCGGGGGTGAGCACCGGGCCGTAGTCCGGCTCCGGCTCGCCGGAGGGGCGGTGCCGGATCCGGAACGGCGCCCGGTACATCGTCAGGTGCCGGATCGGCCAGGTCACTTCGCACCCCGGGTGGAAGGCGTCGGCCAGGCAGAAGTCCAGTGCCGCCCGGTCGAGCGCGGCGGGCCGCTCGGCGAGCGGCAGCTCGTCCAGCTCGCGGGCCGGCAGCACGGTGCCCCAGTCGTCCTCGAAGGTCCCGTCGGCCCAGAGCCGGAAGAGCTCCAGCTGGGTGGGGGAGAGGGCCAGGTGTTGGAGCGGGGTGCGCGGCGGGATCGCCATGCCGTCGCCGTACAGCCAGGGCCAGGGCACCGGGGAGGCGCCGTCCCGGGGGTAGTACCGCAGGGCGTCGAAGACCCGGCGGCGCAGCGCCTTGCGGCCCGGGGCGGTGGAGCTGAGCCGCTCCAGGCCCTCGTGCGTGGTGAAGTCGGCCAGCCCCTGGGCGCCGTAGTACCCGGCGAAGCCGTTGTTCACCCACTGGTGGTCGGCCAGCCGGAGCAGCAGCGGGGCGATGTGCCGGGTGAAGGAGACCGTGGCGGGGAAGGGGAGTTGGCCGTCCCGGACGAAGGCGTCGTACAGCAGGTCGTAGAGCGTGCGGATGCCCTTGACGGCCGGTGCGTAGTTCGGCGGCGCGACCACCACCCAGGCCGGGTCCACCGGGACCGGCCGGCCGCCGATCCGCACCTCGGCGGTGACCGGGCCGTCGGCGGTGTCGTCGTGCCAGCCCTCGTTGTTGGCGAAGGTGGTGGCGGGCCGGCCGTCGTACGAGGCGGAGCTGCCGAGGCCGCCGAAGACCAGCAGGCGCCCCTCGGTGTCGGTGCGCAGCTCGCCGAGGTTGACCGGCCTGCCGACGAAGGTGCCGTCGGCGAAGTGGTAGGCGGGGCCCGAGACTTCGCGGCCCGCGATGGTCACCGGGCTCGGCGTGACGGCCAGCTGCTCGCGCTGCGGGCCGGTGCGGTCGGCGTTGCGCAGGGCGGAGGGCCTGGCCAGCGCCGCGTCCGGGATGTCCAGGGCGAGTTGGAACTGATACCAGGCGGCCTTCCGGTTGGCCAGCTCCACCCGCCACTCGATCTCGGCCTGCTCCGGGGTGAGTTCGGCCACCACCCGGTCGTCGATGTCGTAGCCGTAGATCCGGAACCTGGCCACCTCCCGCTTCAGCGCCCCGGCGGGGTCCTTGGAGGACCCGGGCGCGGGCGGCAGCGGATCGGGCACTTCGGGGCCGAGGTAGTACTCCTCGGGGGAGTTGCCCACCCGGGCGACTCCGATCGCGGGGTGGATCGCGGCACGTACCACCTGGTCGAGCATGAACGCCTCCGGACGGAGCGGGACGACGGACCGTCAACGGTTCGCCCACGCACGGAGAATAGGCCCGCCCCGTCCGGTCACCGCGCCGCCCGGCCGACAACCGCACGGACGAGTGAACCCGGAGCCGCCCCGGCGCACGGCCGTGGTGCGGCCCTGCTGAGGCCGTTCTGCGGTCGAGGTGCGTCCGTGGTGCGGCATGATGAACCGCATGCACGAGCACGCGACCGAGTGGGTGGCCATCGCCTTCGAGGGCCCCGTCAAGGCGGCCCGGGTGCAGCGGTGGCTCGCCCTTTGACTGCGTGACCGGGGGATCGACTGGATGCCCTTCGACGAGCAGGACGTCCGGTACGACCTGACGTGCGGTGTCGGGCCGGACGCCCGCTGGTTCTGCTCGCGGGCGGTGTCCGTCCGGGCCGGCGCGCTGCGCCGTCTCGGCCTCCACCCGGACCAGCCCACCTCTGCCGCCGCCGATCCCCCGCCCGCCTGGTGGGACTCCTGGGACCGCTGACCGGCCGTCAGGGCCGCTGCCGCGCCAGCTCCGCGTTGGCCCGGGCGGCGACCAGGGTGAGGACCCGGCCGGCCGCCGCCAGGTCCTCGGCCGGGATGTCTTTCCAGACCCGGCCGGAGATCGCGCCGGACTCGGCGGCGGCGGTGTCGTAGAGCTGCCGCCCGGCCGGGGTCAGCTGGAGCAGGGCGCCCTCCTCGGCCAGCAGGCCGGCGGTGGTGAGCTCGCCGATGACGACCGCGACCTCGGCCGGGGTGGCCTTGAGCGAGTCGGTCACCGAGGCGGTCAGCTGCTCGCGGGTGGTGCTGCCGCCCGCCACCGCGACCACCCGCAGGGTGACGTTCTGCTGGAAGGTGGCGCCGTGCTGCGCCAGTACGCCTTCCAGGACGGCGCGGGCGGCGTAGTGGGCGAGGGCGAGCATCCGGGCGTCGGCGACGGGTGCGGCGGTGTCGGTCATGACTGCTCCTTCTCGGCGTGCGTGGCGTGCGGGGGGTGTGGTGCGAGCGGTGCGTCCAGCAGCAGGGCCAGCTCGCGGGTGAACTCCCGGGTGCGGGCGCTGCCCTGGCCTCCGAGGGGCTCCAGCAGCTGCTCCAGCAGCTCCTGCACCACCCCGATCGCCCGGCCCGTCACGTCCCGCCCCTGCTCGGTGAGGGCAAGCCGCATGGCTCGGGGGTCCGCCGGGTCCCGGCTGCGTCCGAGCAGCCCGGCGCCCTCCAGGGCCCGGGCCAGCTTCGAGACGTAGAGCGCCTCCAGCCCGGTGTGGTCGGCGAGTTGGCGCTGGCTCGGCTGCTGTCCGGTGCGGGCCATCCCGTGGAGCGAGGCCAGCAGGGAGTACTGGGCGTGGGTGAGGCCGAGCGGGGCGACCGCCCGGTCCACGGCGGTGCGCCACTTGGTCGACAGGCGCCAGACCAGGTACCCGGCGGTGGCCTTCTCGTGTGCTGCTGGGCTCATGGCAAATACCGTACATGGCTACTATGTCCATGGCTACTGTTCTCCGGTGCGGGCTAATCCGCTTGCCGCCGCCCGAGCCCGGACGGTAGAACGCCGACCATGTTGCGAGGAGAGCGAATCGGCCTGCGGGCCAGGATCGAATCCGACGTGCAGGTACTGCACGAGGAGCTGCACGACGACGTCCTCACCCGGTCGAAGGCCGACACCCGGCCCTGGCAGCCGACGCCCGTGGCGCACTCGGTCTACGCGGTCGGGGAGTCCTCCGCCGAGCACGCCCCGTTCACCGTGGTCGACCTGGGGTCCGGGGAAGTGCTCGGCGAGGCCATCGTCTGGGGCATCGACCAGCACAACCGGCTGGCCCACCTCGGCCTGGCCGTGCTCCCGGCCCACCGGGGCAAGGGCTACGGTGCCGAGGCGGTCAAGGTGATGTGCCGCTACGGCTTCCGGATCCGGGGCTTCCAGCGGCTCCAGCTGGAGACCCTGGCCGACAACCACGCGATGATCGGCGCCGCCGAGCGGAACGGCTTCGTCCGCGAGGGGCTGCTGCGCCGCAACGCCTGGGTCGACGGGGCGTTCCACGACGAGGTGGTGCTCGGGCTGCTCGCCGACGAGTGGCGCCCCTGATGCCGCATCCCGGGGTGGTCCGGGAAGGCGTCGAGGTGATCCCGCTCTGCGACGCGGTCGGTCCGATGGGGCATCAGATCGCCCGCCCGCTGGACGAGCTGTTCGGCGGCCCGGACCACCCGGTATGGCAGCAGCCGCCGTGGCGGGACGCGGACCGGGCCGAGCCCTGGACCCTGCACTTCCACAGCTACCTGCTGCGCACGCCGGGTGGGCGTACCGTCCTGGTGGACACCGGCCTGGGCGGCCCGGATTCCCCGGCCGCGAGCTGGGCGCCCGTGCCCGGGCGGCTGGCCGCCGAGCTGGCCGCCGCCGGCACCCGGCCGGAGGAGGTGGACACCGTGGTCCTGACCCACCTGCACAGCGACCACGCCAGCGGCAGCCTGGCCGCCGACGGCACCACCCCGGCCTTCCCGAACGCCCGCTACCTGGTCCAGCAGCGGGAGTTGGACTGGCTCCGGGCGGCCGGCTCCCCGATGCTGGCCGCCGTGGTCGAGCCGCTCCGCGCGGCCGGCTGCCTGGACGTCGCCGACGGCGGCCTGCGGCTCACCCCCGAGCTGACCCTGCTCGCCACCCCGGGCCACACCCCCGGCCACCAGAGCGTCGCGGTGGGGGAGCGCCGGCTGGTGGTGGCGGGGGACGTGGTGCTGCACCCCGTCCAGCTCGCCGACCCCACGGCCGGGTACCTCTACGACGAGGACCAGCCCGCCGCGACCGCCACCCGCCTCCGGCTGCTGTCCGAACTGGCTCAGGCCGAAGGCCTGTTGGCGACCGCCCACTTCGCCGATCCGTTCAGCGCGGTCCGATGAGCACGACGTCACCCGGGTCGGTCGGCGGCCCGCCGGAGGAGTCGGCCGACACGACGCTGTACGAGGTCTGGCACGCCCGCCATCTCGCCGTGGAGCCGGACGGCACGGTCATCCACCACGACCCCGACGGATCGCTGCACACCGACCAGGAGGAGTGGCGGATGCTCGGCCTGTTCTCCAGCGAGGCAGCCGCCGAGGCGTGGGTCACCCGGGCTCGGTTGCTGCCGGGCTTCCGCGAGGAGCCCGACTGCTTCGTGACCCATCCGGTCGATCCGGACCAGGACTCCTGGACCGGCGGGTACTTCACCTACTACTCCGGAGGCGACTCGTGACGCCCGCCGCCCGGACGCTGTACCGGCTGATCCACCGGCACCACTTCGTCCCGCCGGAGCACGAGCCGTACGAGCACGGCGAGCCGCTGTTCCGGAGCGATGACGAGGAGGACTTCAAGGAGCTCGGGCTCTACACCACCCGCGAGGCCGCCGAGCGGCGGATCGTCCTGGCCCGCGCGGAGCCCGGCTTCCGGGACAGCCCGGACGGCTTCGAGGTGCACCCCTGCACGGTGGACGAGCCGCGCTGGACGCGCGGCTTCTGATGCCGCCCCGGGAAGCCCCTCCCGGTCCCGCTGCGGCAGACGCTTCCCAGGCCGTATCCGCATCCGAACCCGGGTCCGAGCGGCGTCGGCAGGCGTCCGCGCCGTCCGGGGAGGTGAACGACCGTCAGGTCGGACCCGCAGGTCCGCCCGGTTCGCGTGCCCGTTCGGGACCGGCCGCGGCCCGGAGCACCTCCCTGGCTGCGCCGGGCCCGGGCACCGTAAGGTGGCGAGGACGTGGTGGCGGGCATCACGGCGTTTCGTCGCACGCGGGCGGCGGTTGGGGGCGGTGACCTGCGGTGGCGGACCTGACGGCGGGCGGCGGTTGGCCGGGCGGAGCGGCCGTGTCGGCCGAGGCTTTCACGACCGGCTGGACGGCCACCATCCCGGCGGCGAAGGTCGCCGGCCCGCACGGACCCGCCGCACCGAACGGACCTGCCGGCCCGCTCGGCGGGCCCGCTCCCACACCGGTGGTGCAGACCGTCGGCGACGGTGCCCGGGGGCGCATCCTGGTGATCGAGGGTGGTTACGGCACGGCCGGCCGCCGCTCCTGGGGGCGCGGGGCCGGCTCGCAGGCCCAGGTGCTCTCCACCCTGCTGGCCGGCGTCGCCCCGCAGACCCTGCTGGCCGCCGAGTCGGTGGACGCCGTCCACCTTCCCGGCGCGACCGACCCGCAGGGCGTGCTGGCCCATCTGCGCGCCGCCGCCCTGCACCCCGGCCCGCTGCTCATCCACCTCGGCGGCCACCTGGTCACCGACCGCCGGGGTGAGCACCTCTACCTGACGCTCCGTGACTCCAAGCCCGGCACGGTCCGCCAGGACGGCCTGCCCTGGCAGGCGCTGGCCGCCGAGCTCCAGCACCGGGGCGGCCTCCCCACCCTGGTGATCGCCGACCTCAGCGCCGACCAGGCCGCCTGGCCACTGGTGCAGAGCGCCATCTCCCCGCTGGCCGACGGCATCCCGCTGTGGGCCGTGGTCAGCCCGGATCAGGAGCAGATCGGCACCTTCTCCCGGGCCCTGATCGAGGTGCTGCACCGGGGCCGTCCCGGCGGCCCGGCGCTGCTGGCGCCCGAACTGCTCCGCGAACAGGTGCACTCGGTGGTCCGGCACGACTCGATCATCCTGCACTCCCATCCCACCGAGCGGCCGTTCTTCCGCAACACCTCCCGCCAGATCGGCGAGGCCGCCCCCGCCTTCCAGGACCTGCCGCGCCCGGCCGCCGTGCTGCCCAAGCCGCCCACCCGGTCGCCGAAGGCCAGGCCCGCTCCCGTCGTGCCCCCGGTCAAGCCGCCGTCCGGCGAGGGGGTGTCGCTGCGCAAGCCCGGGGTGCCGCCGACTCCGCGCCGGGTCGGGCCACCGGTCTCGCTCCGCAAGGGCGGTCCGCTGACGGACCCTCAAGCCGCCGCTCCGGTGCCCGCGTCCCGGTCCGTGCCCGCCACCGACGGGCCGTCGCTCCACCCGACCGCGGCCGTCTCCCTGTCCAAGCCCGCCGCCCTGGCCGGGACCGGCGTGCCGGTCAGCCTGGACAAGGCACCCGCCCCGGTCGCCCCGCCGACTCCGGCGGCCCCGCCGACCGAGGACTACCGGGAGGCGATCGGCCGCATCGTGCGCACCGCCGAGGCGGGCGACCACCCGGCCGCCACCGAGCTCGCCCTCGCCCTGGAGCGCACCATCCTCGCCCTGCACGGCCCCACCGCCCCCGAGGCGCTCCAGCTCCGCCAGGTCCGGGCCCACGTCGCCCGCCTGGCCGGCCGCCCCGCCGAGGCCGCCGAGCTCTACCGCGAGGTGGCCATGACGCTGCTCCGCGAGCGCGGTGCCGACGACCCCGAGACCCAGCAGATCGCCACCAACGCCGAAGCCTGCTGGCGTGCCGTCACCGACCGCACCGAGGCGCTCCGGATGGCTCCCGAGATCATCGAGCTCCGGGCCCACCTCCCCGGCCCGGAGGGTCGCAAACTCCGCGCTGCCGAACGGTACTTGAAGCAGCTCGCGGCGGCCGGCTGACCCTCGGGCGGCGGGCGGTCCGTCAGTCGGACAGGCCCCGGTCCGGGGCGCTCATGTCGCCGGTCCGCGGGGCGCCCTCGGCCAGCGCGTAGCGGAGCAGCACGGTGCCCCGGGGGCCGGCGGCCGGGGGCTCCAGCAGGGTGAGGCAGCTCGGGACGGTGCCCTCGCCGAAGACCTTCTTGCCGACACCGAGCACCACCGGGTGCACCCAGAGGTCGAGCCGGTCGAACAGCTGCTCCCGGAGCAGGCTCTGCACCAGGTCCAGACTGCCGACCACCTTGACGTGCGCGTGCCGCTCGCGGATCTCCCGCACGGCGGTGGCCAGGTCGGGCCCGAGCCGCACCGAGCCGGCCCACGGCAGGTCCGGATTGCCGCGCGAGGCTACGTACTTGGGGACCCGGTTGAACAGGGCGGCGATCCCGTCGTCCGGCCCGCCCTCCTGGTGCGGCCAGTAGGCGGCGAAGATGTCGTACGTCCGCCGCCCGAGCAGCAGTGCGTCGGTGTCCGCGTACGCGGCCGTGACCTGTGCCCCGGTGGCCTCGTCCAGCAGCGGCGCCTGCCAGCCGCCGAACGGGAAGCCGACCGGGTCCTCCTCCGGCCCGCCGGGCGCCTGCCCGACCAGGTCGAGGGTCGCGAACATCTCGATCTCGATGAGGCCCATGCGGGTCACCCTAGGGCCGGGACGGCGCCGTCCCCGTGAGGCCGGGCCGCACCGCTCGCCGGAACCCGCTCAGCCCGGACCGTAAGCCCGGTCGCCGCCGGAACCGGACCGGGCCTCGGCGGCCATCGCCGCCCGGGCCGCCCTGATCCGGGGGTCCGCAGCGCTCCCCATCCCGGCGAGGTTGAGGGAGGGTCGTACCGCCCGGAGCACGGCGGTCTCGATCCCGGCGAGGTCCGCACCGGCGGGCCCGCGCCACACCGAGATGCACAGCCGGGCCCGCATCCACGCCGTCAGCCGTTCGTCGCCTTCGGGTGCCAGGGCGTAGGTGGCGCTGCCGTCGGGCCGGGCGGGGTTGCGGGGCACCGCCCGGAGGGCGAGCGGCTCGCGCAGCAGCGCGGCCAGGGTGCGGCGCAGGGTGGAGGAGCCGGTCCGGCCGGTGGCGAAGTGGGTCCTCAGGTCCCTTCCCGCCAGGCTTCGTTCGGCCTTCCCGACGTAGAGCGGGCGGTCGGCGCCGCCGGTCCCGAGCTCACCGAAGGCCGCCGCGTCTCCGTGGATCGCGTAGAGGCCCGCCGCACTCGGTACCGCGTCGGCGGCCTCGCGGACCGGGTGGCGCGGCCCCCGGGTCAGCGCGGCCAGCACGGTGGGCAGGGTGGAGTCGTCCATGGCGGATCAGCCTAGCCGTCCCAACTCCGGCTGCCGGAGGGGTGGTTCGCGCCAGGTCGAACCACCCCTCCGGCCATCGCGCTAGCGGGCGCCGCCGTTGACGTAGAGGGTCTGGCCGCTGACGTAGGAGGCGTCCTCGCTGGCCAGGAAGGCGACCACGGCGGCGACCTCCTCGGGGAGGCCGACCCGGCGCAGCGGGGTGCGGTCGGCGGCGAGGGCCTGGTGCTCCTCGGCGGTGGCGCCGACCCGCTCGGCGGTGGCGGCGGTCATCGAGGTGGCGATGTAGCCGGGGGCGACGGCGTTGACGTTGACGTTGAAGGGGCCGAGCTCGATGGCCAGGGTGGCGGTGAGGCCCTGGATGCCGGCCTTGGCGGCGGCGTAGTTGGCCTGGCCCCGGTTGCCGAGGGCGGAGCGCGAGCTGAGTGAGACGATCTTGCCGTACTTCTGCTTGCACATGTACGTCTGCGCGACGTGGCTGCAGTTGTAGGCGCTGGTCAGATTGACCGTCAGGACGGCGTCCCAGTCGCTCTTCGGCATCTTGAAGAAGAGGTTGTCCCGGGTGATCCCGGCGTTGTTGACCAGGATGTGCAGCGCACCGAAGTCCCGGACCACGTCGGCGAAGACGCGCTCGACCGCGTCGTAGTCGGCCACGTCACAGCCGTAGGCCCTGGCACTGCCGCCCTTGGCGGTGATGGCGTCCACGGTGGCCCGGGCCCGCTCGGCGGTCAGGTCGAGGACGGCGACGGCGGCGCCCTCCTCGGCGAGCCGGAGCGCGGTGGCCGCGCCGATGCCCTGGGCCGCGCCGGTGACGACGGCGGTCTTTCCTGCGAAACGACTCATGGTGGTGAAACTCCCTCAGACCTTCTCGACCAGTACCGCGCTACCCTGCCCGACCCCGACGCACATCGTCGCCAGCCCGCGCCGCCCGCCCGTGCGCCGCATCCGGTGCAGCAGCGTGGTGAGGATGCGGGCACCCGAGCCGCCCAGCGGGTGGCCGAGCGCGATGGCCCCGCCGGTCGGGTTGACCAGCTCGGGATCGACGCCCAACTCCCGGACGCTGGCCAGCGCCTGGGCGGCGAAGGCCTCGTTGAACTCGGCCTCCGCCAGGTCCTCCAGCCGCCACCCGGTGCGGGCCAGCACCTTGCGGGTGGCGGGGACGGGGCCGATGCCCATCACGTCCGGGTGCACCCCGGCGGAGGCGCCGGCCACGTAACGGCCGAGCGGTTCGAGGCCGAGGTCGTGCAGGGCCTCCTCGCCGACCAGCAGCAGGCCGGCCGCGCCGTCGTTCATCGGCGAGGCGTTCCCGGCGGTGATGGTGCCGCCGGCCCGGAAGACCGGCTTCAACGCGGCGAGGCGCTCCAGCGTGGTGTCCTCGCGGATCGACTCGTCCTGGGTGACCGTCACCCCGTCCGGGCGGGCCACCGGGATCAGCTCGGCGTCGAACAGGCCGTCCTTGCGGGCGGCGGCGGCCCGCTGGTGGCTGCGCAGCGCGAAGGCGTCCTGGTCCTCCCGGGAGACGCCGTACCGGCTCGCCACCTCCTCGGCGGTCTCGCCCATGGAGAGCACGCCGTGCAGTTCGCGCATCCGGGGGTTGGTCAGCCGCCAGCCGAGCCGGGTGTCGAAGGTCTCCAGCTTGTGCGGGAGCGCCTCGTCGGGCCGGGGCAGCACGAAGGGCGCGCGGCTCATCGACTCGCAGCCGCCGGCCAGCACCACGTCCGCCTCGCCGGAGCCGATGGCCCGGGCGGCCGAGGTGACGGCCTCCATCCCGGAGGCGCAGAGCCGGTTCACGGTGGCGCCGGGCACGGTGTCCGGCAGGCCGGCCAGCAGGACCGCCATCCGGGCCGCGTTGCGGTTGTCCTCGCCGGCCTGGTTGGCGCCGCCCCAGTAGACGTCGTCGATCCGGGCCGGGTCCAACTGCGGTACGGCGTCGAGCAGTCCGCGCAGCACCAGGGCCGAGAGGTCGTCCGGCCGGACGGTGGAGAGCGCGCCGCGCAGCCGCCCGATCGGGGTGCGGCGGGCGGCGGCGAAGTAGACGGGACGCACGGTGGGGCTCCTCAACTACTGTGGGGTGGAAGGGGTGTCGGCATGGGCTCAGAAGGCGTTGACGCCGGTCAGCGCCCGTCCGATGAGCAGCTTCTGGATCTGGCTGGTGCCCTCGTAGAGGGTCATCACCCGGGCGTCGCGCAGGTACTTGCCGACGGGGTACTCGTCGATGAAGCCGTACCCGCCGAACACCTGGATCGCGCTGTTGGCGGCCTTCACGGCGGCCTCGCTGGCGAACAGCTTGGCGGTCGAGGACTCGGTGG
The DNA here is from genome assembly GCF_044763225.1 of Kitasatospora sp. NPDC096147. Lineage (NCBI taxonomy): Bacteria > Bacillati > Actinomycetota > Actinomycetes > Kitasatosporales > Streptomycetaceae > Kitasatospora > Kitasatospora sp. NPDC096147. Next base: position 450,046 of record NZ_JBIWFX010000004.1, read on the forward strand.
CGAACGGCAGACCCCGGTCGATCAGGTCGGCCACCCGCCAGGTGAGCAGCCGGGCCGCCTCCAGGTCGACCGAGATGTCGGCCAGCAGCTCCTGCACCAACTGGTGGTGGGCGATGGACTTGCCGAACTGCTCGCGCTCGGTGGCGTAGCGGACGGCGGCCTCCAGGCTGGCCCGGGCGATCCCGACGCAGCCGGCCGCCACCGACATCCGGCCCTTGGCGAGTGCGGCCATGGCGACCGTGAAGCCCTTGCCCTCCGGGCCGAGCCGGGCCGAGTCCGGCACCCGGACGGCGTCGAAGGACAGCTCGGCGGTGGCCTGGCCGCGCAGGCCCAACTTGCCGTGGATCTCCCGGCGTTCGAAGCCCGGGGTGTCGGTCGGCACCAGGAAGGCGGTGACCCCCTTGTGGCCGGGCCCGCCGGTGCGGGCGAAGACCAGGGCGACGTCGGCCCAGGTGCCGTTGGTGATGAAGGTCTTGGCCCCGGTGATCAGCCAGTCGCCGGTCCGGTCGTCCCGGACCGCCCTGGTGACGAGGTTGGCGGCGTCCGAGCCGGTGCCGGGCTCGGTCAGCGCGAAGCAGGCCAGCGCCTCACCGGAGGTGAGCCTCGGCAGCCAGTGCCGCTTCTGCTCCTCGGTGCCGAAGCCGTTCACCGACTTGGCGACCAGGCCGAGCGAGACCGAGACGATGCCGCGCACCGAGGAGTCGCCCCGGCCCAGCTCCTCCAGCACCAGGCAGTACGCCAGGTGGTCGCCGCCGCTGCCGCCGTACTCCTCGGGGATGGTCAGGCCGAGGAAGCCGACCTCGCCCAGCTTGCCGATGACGGCCCGGTCCACCGACTCGGCGCGGTCCCAGGCGGCGGCGTGCGGGACGATCTCGCGGTCGGTGAACTCGGCGGCGAGTTCCCGGACGGCGGCCTGCTCCTCGGAGAGCTCCAGATTCACGGCGGTCCTCGGCGTCGGGGTGGGGGCGACCCGGTGGTCAAAACTAGCGGTGCAAGTTTTAATCGACTGTAGCCCGGCCCCGCAAGGGTGGGAAGACCCCACCTGGAAGACTGGCGCCACCGCCACCCGACTGGAGGAAGAGGAAGCAGCCATGGCCCGCCCGCGCACACCCCTGCTCAGCCGGGAGCGGATCGTCGGCGCCGCGCTCGCGCTGGCCGACGCCGAGGGGCTGGCCGCGCTCTCCACCCGGCGCCTGGCCACCGAGCTCTCGGTCAGCGGTCCGTCGCTCTACAACCACTTCGCCACCAAGGACGAGCTGCTGGACGCGGTGGTGGACAGCGTGATGGGTGAAGTCGACTTGTCGATGTTCGGGCCCGGCGCCGACTGGCGCGCGGCCCTGCGCGACTGGGCCCGCTCCTACCGGGCCGCGCTGGCCGCCCATCCGAACGTGGTGCCGGTACTGGCCCAGGGCCCGGGGCGGCGGCCGAACGCGCTGCGCCTGGCCGACGCCGTCTTCGGCTGCCTGGTCGAGGCCGGCTGGCCGCGCGGCCAGGCCACCCGGATCGGCGCGCTGATGCGGTACTTCGTCACCGGCTCGGCGCTCGGCTCCTTCGCGGCCGGCTTCCCCGAGGACGCCACCCTCTACGGCGAGGAGTACCCGCACCTCGGCGAGGCGCACCGGCTGGCCGAGCACCGCCGCCGGATCGACGAGGGCGCCTTCGAGACCGGCCTGGAGGCCCTGCTCGACGGCCTGGAACTGCGCTACGCCCGGCTGGCCGGTGAGGGCCGGGCGCCCGGGGCGGGCTGAGGACCGTCTCCTCGACGGGCCCGGGAGGCTGCCGTCGGGGCACGCGCCCTCCCTGCCCGACCACGGGCCGGAGGGGCCGTTCAACGACGCCTGCCGACGCGGCGGAGCGGCACCGTGTGACAGTCGACCCCATCGAGGAGACGGCCCTTGGCCGGGCCGCCGCCTGAGGGTCGGTCAGCTCCGGTCGAGGGCCGCCAGGGCGGCCAGCGCCGCGCGGACCTCGGACTCCGGGTCGCCCGCGTGGTAGACCTGCTCGGTGGCCTCGATGCCGTCCAGGAACTCCTGGTAGCGGACGGCGTAGCCGAGGTGGACCAGCGGCTCGGCCAACTCCAGCGCGCGGGCCGGGTCGGAGCCGGGCGCGTGGGTGGTCCAGGCGTCGATCCAGAGCCGGCGGACCGTCAGCCAGCGCTCCTCGGCGAGGAAGTCGCGCGGCCGGAGCCCGTCCACCGCCGGGTGGCCGAGGTAGCTGTCGGAGAAGTCGATCAGGGTGGTGCGCTCGCCGTCGTAGCGCCAGTTGCCCGGGTGGAAGTCACCGTGCACCAGCGTCTCGGGCAGCCCGCAGGCGGCCAACTCGTCGACGATCGAAGGGAGTTCCGTGAGCAGGCGGGCGGCGGCGGTGCGCTCCTCGGTGGTCAGGCCGGTGAGGCGGGGGAGCAGCTCGGCGAAGGCGCTCACCAGGGTGCGGGGCGTGCGGTCGGGGAGGCCGTCCGCCCGGCCGGCCAGCGCGGCCTGGGCCGCGGCCAGCCGGGGCACCGCCGCCAGCATGCCGTCCTCCGGCAGGCCCCAGCAGTCCACCCCCGGGGCGTCTCCGAGCAGCAGTCGGCCCGGCTCGGCGGCCAGGACGGCGGGCACCGACTCCGGTGCCACCGAGGCGAGATGACGGATCACCAGTGCCTCGTCCACCGCGAACGGGGGAGTGGTCTTCAGCCAGGCCGCACCCTCGCCGACCGGCAGCCGGTAGAGCCCGGAGAGGTTCCAACTCTTCTCCTGGCGGACGGGGCCGGTCGCCCCGGCCCGCTCGGCCGCCCAGTCGAGTGCGGCCCGCAGCCCGTCCGGGGTGGCCCAGAGCGCCCGCAGCGGATCGGCGCCGACCTCCAGCGCGGTGGGCGCCAGGGTGACCGGCGGACGCCCCAAGGCCTCGACGTGGTAGGCGACTTCGCCACCCACCCCGCCGGTCCCGCCGTGGGTCAGCAGCCGCAGCACCAGCACCGGCACGCCGAGCAGCCGCTCGGCGCCCTCGGCCACCCCGCCGGTCTGCTGCCAGCGGGGATGGGCTACCGGGAACGGCCCCACCTGCCCGAGCACTTCACCCTGGTACGTCACCAACACCGTCACGCTGCGCTCTGTCACCCGCGCAGTCTCGGGCCCGGTGATTGTCGGGGCAAGCGGATTTCCCCGAGGGGGCGGGCGTCCGGACCCGCGTGCACCTGCCCGGCGGGGAGGCGCGTTCGGTGCCCCCGGACCTGGGGGGCCGTGCCCGGCCGGGTAGTTGCCCTGCGTGCCGCTCGGTCGGCGCGGGAGGCGTGCGCAGCGCTCCGGTGGCGGGGGCGGTTCGTCCGGGGCCGCGAGCGCCGTCCCGGAGGGGAGGCGCGGCCGGTGCTCCCGGACCTGGGTGGGCCCGGCTCTCGGTGTATCCGCCGTGCCCGGCCGGGTAGTTGCCCTGGCTGCCGCTCGGCCGGCGCGGGAGGCGTGCGCAGCTCCCCGGCGGCGGGGGCGGTTCGTCCGGGGCCGCGAGCGCCGTCCCGGAGGGGAGGCGCGGCCGGTGCTCCCGGACCTGGGTGGGCCCGGCTCTCGGTGTATCCGCCGTGCCCGGCCGGGTAGTTGCCCTGGCTGCCGCTCGGCCGGCGCGGGAGGCGTGCGCAGCTCCCCGGCGGCGGGGGGCGGTTCGTCCGGACCCGCGAGTGAGGCGTGGCCGGTGCGCACGCTGGGGCGGCCGGGTCGTCTGCTCTGCCTGTTGCTCGGCCGGGGCGCGAGCGGTACGCAGTGCTCCGGCGGCGCTCCGCCTGACCTCACCCGCCCGCCCGCCCACGCCCCGGCCCTGCCGGGCTGCCGCCCGGCTCACTCGTACTCGGTGCCGCCCTTGCGGGTCAGGTAGGCGCCGCTGACCACCTTGGCGATCGCCCGGCCGCCGGTGACGGGGCTGTACCGCTCGACCACCGGGCGGACCACCACGCCCTCCCGGATGTGGAGTTGTCGGCCGGAGACGGTCTCCCGGCCGTCGGCCAGCGCCAGCACCGTCTCGGTGTCGAACGGGCCGCGCCACAGCTCCGGTACCAACGGGAGCTCACCGTCCAGGAGTTCGGCCGCGTCCAGCCAGCGCAGCTGCCCGTCGATCACCGCCGAGACGGCGAAGACCGCGTAGCCGGGCAGCTCGGTACGGCCGGACTCGCCGTAGCCGAGGTCCTGCACGCCGACGCCGAACACCTCACCGAAGACGCCCACCCGCTCGGCGTCGAGCCGCTCGGCCAGCCGGGCGGCCACCTCGGGGACGCCGTGCGCCCTGACGGTCCGCCAGTAGAGGTTGGCACCGTCCTCCTTGAGCGCCAGGCCCTGGGAGCCGATGCCCTTGGAGGAGACCTGCACCTCGCCGGAGCCGGCGTGCAGGGTGAGCAGGCAGCAGGTGCCGTGCAGCTTCTCGGTGACCACCACCGGCTCGCCCGGCTCGAAGACGTCCGGGAAGCGCTTGAGGTTCTCCACGTCGACCCAGGGCAGCAGCTCCGGGGCCGACTCCACGTCCCCGCCCATGCCGACCGGGATCGGCGGCACCCACTTGGTGATGCCCAGCCGCTCGGCCAGGTCGGTGCCGTCGGCCTCGGCCGCGGTCAGCTCGGCCTCGGAGATCGCGGCCGGACGGCAGACGACGCCCTGAGAGAGCTCGCCGCGCAGCCGGACAGCCTTGACCCGGTCGTGGTTGCCGCCGGCCAGCCGCCCGGTCAGGCCCAGCTCCTCGATCAGCCCGGCGGGCAGCACGGCCTGCTCGGGGATGTAGACGGCCAGGTCCCCCGTCTTGTAGGCGCCCTTGGCGACCACCGCGCGGTAGAGGCCGACCTGGGCCAGCTCCAGCGCGTCGGCGTTCGGATGGGTCAGGACGGTCAGCCGCTCGACCGTCACTCGCAATGTCGACATGTCGGTACCTCCCCCGTTGATGTGGACGAGGCCCACTGTGCCGGGAGCGGAGCGCGGGAGGCGAAGGGTTTTCCGCCGGCGGAGCCTCAGCGCGGGAGGAAGGCCGGCCGCAGGTTCGGGTCCACCGGGTCGTAGTAGCGGTGGTAGACCGGGGTCAGTCCGCCCGAGACCGGCGGGACGATCCAGCTCCAGTCCGCCGGGGTGGGCCGACCGAGCCGCTCCTCCTGGGCGATGTGCTTGAGGAAGCGCTCCGACTCGGTGTGGTGGTCGGCGATGGTGACGCCCGCCTCCTGGAAGGAGTGCAGCACCGCGAGGTTCAGTTCCACCAGCGCGCGGTCCCGCCACAGCGTCCGCTCCGAGGAGGTGTCCAGCCCCAGGCGGCGTGCCACCTCCGGGAGTTGGTGGTAGCGGTCGGCGTCCGCGAGGTTGCGGGCGCCGATCTCGGTGCCCATGTACCAGCCGTTGAACGGCGCGGCCGGGTAGCGGATGCCGCCGATCTCCAGCGTCATGTCACTGATCGCCGGGACGGCGTACCAGCGCAGCCCGAGCTCGGCGAACCACGCATGCTCGGGGTGGCGCAGCTCCACCTCCAGCACCGCGTCCTCGGGCACCTCGTACAGGTGCGGCTCCTCCTCCGGCCGCCGCCGCACCATCAGCGGGAGCACCTCGAACCGCTCCTCGCCGCCCTTCCACCCGGACTCCCGTGCCAGCGCGGTGAGTTCGGCCCCGGCCGGGTCGCCGACCAGCGGTCCTTCGGCGGCGGCGTGCCCGGCGTAGCGGACCAGCTGGTGGTTGACGATCCGGGGCGCCGGGCGGCCGGGCCGGTCGGGGGCGAAGACGGTGATCACCGGCCGGATCCGCCCGCCGTTGGTGGCGGCCCGCAGGTGGTCGAAGCACGCGGCGGCCAGTTCGTCGGGGGAGTCCACCTCGCGCCGGTCCCGGACCACCAGGCTGCGCCAGTACAGCCGCCCGATGCAGCGGGCCGCGTTCCGCCAGGCCAGCCGGGCCCCGAAGGCCAGCTCCTCGGCGGTGTGCTCGTACGTGCCGGTCCGCTCGATCTCGGCGAGCACCTGACGGACCCTCGGCGCCGGATCACCGGCCGCCGGCACCTCCCGGTGGTACTGCCGGACGAAGTCCACCGCCGCCCCGGCGAGCGAGCCCTCGGCGGGGGGCGCCACCGGGGCGGCCACCGGGGGCTCCGCCGCCTGGCCGCCGCCACCGGAGTACGGACAGCCCGGCGCGGTGGCGGCGACGGCGGACCTGCGGTTACTGCGGTTGCGAAGCCGACTGAAGATCAAGGACACCTACCTCCCACGGCCATGGAAGCGGAGGTGCCGGACCGGCCGGGCGGAGTGCGTGAATTCCGCCCGGCCGGTGTGATGACCCGCTAAGGTGCGCGGCCGACCATCCGCGCGGCCGAGCATCCGCGCGGCCGACTACCCGCGCGGCCGACCACCCGGGTGGCTGGCCCGTCGGGCGGTCGGCCCTGCGGCCCGCCGGGGTGGTCAGCCCCGGGGGAAGGAGAGCGAGAGCCCGAACCGTCCGGCCCGGTCGGTCCACCACCGGGACAGCTCCAGCCCGGCCGCCGCCAGCTCGGCGGTGATGCCCTCCCGGCGGAACTTGGCCGAGACCTCGGTGCGCAGTTCCTCGCCCCGCGCGAAGTCGACGGTGAGCCCGAGCTCGCCGACCTTCACGGTCTGCGCGATCCGCGAGCGCAGCCGCATCTCGATCCACTCCTCCCGCTCGTCCCAGAGCGCCACGTGCTCGAACAGGGTCGGGTCGAAGTCGGCGGCCAGCTCCCGGTTCACCACGTTCAGCACGTTCTTGTTGAAGGCCGCCGTCACGCCGGCCGCGTCGTCGTAGGCGCGGACCAGTACCTCACGGTCCTTCACCAGGTCGGTGCCGAGCAGCAGCGCGTCGCCCGGTGCCATCGCCTCCCGCAGCCGCTTCAGGAAGACCTCCCGCTCGGCGGGCAGGAAGTTGCCCAGCGTGCCGCCGAGGAAGACCACCAGCCGGGGGCCGCCACCGGGCGGCAGGCCCAGCTGCTCGGTGAAGTCGGAGACCACCGCGTGGGTGGTCAGCTCCGGGTAGTCCACGGTCAGCGACTCGGCGGCGGCGGTCAGCGCGCTCTCGCTGACGTCCACCGGCACGTAGGTGCGCAGGGTGCCCAGGCCGTGCAGGGCGTCCAGCAGCAGCCGGGTCTTCTCCGAGGCGCCGGAGCCGAGTTCGACCAGGGTGCGGGCCCGGGTGGCGCGGGCGATCTCGGCCGAGCGGTCGGTCAGGATCTCCCGCTCGGCCCGGGTCGGGTAGTACTCCGGCAGCCGGGTGATGTCCTCGAACAGCTCACTGCCGCGCGCGTCGTAGAACCACTTCGGCGGCAGCGTCTTCGGACTCCCCGTCAGACCGTGGCGCACGTCGTGCCGTAGGGCGTGGCTGAAGTGGTCGGCGGGCAGCAGGCGGGTCAGCTGGTGGGTCTTCACGGCGGTGCTCCTTCGTGCGTGCGTACCTGCGGTCTGCGGGTGTGCGTGCGTGTGTGTGGGGTCGGTCGGTCAGTGGGTGCGGTCGAGGGGGAGGACGGTCACGCCGCCGTCGGCGGTGGCCAGCAGCAGCGAGCGGTCCGGCACTCGCTGCCAGCCCGGCCGGTCGTCCCCGGGCTCGGAGGCGACCAGCACCGCGCCGGGGTCCGAGCGGTGGTGCAGGTCGTCGCCCCAGGCCGTGGCGGCCAGTGAACTCCCGTCGGTGAGGAGAAGGTTGAGCCTCCCCTCGGAGTGCTTGACCACCTCCCGGACGGTGTCGGCGAGGGCCTCGCCGAGCTCGGCCCCGCCGCGCAACCGGTGCAGCACCAGGGCCCAGAGCAGGGCCGAGTCGGTCCGGGCGGTCAGCGAGAGCAGCTCGGCCGGCGGCAGCAGCGCGGCCAGCCCGCCGAGCTGCTCCGGCCAGCCCGGCAGGACGCCGTTGTGGGCGAACAGCCAGCGCCCGGCGGCGAACGGCGCCGCCGCCTGCTCACCCGCCGCGCACCCCTCGGTGGCCGAGCGGACGGCGGCCAGCACCGCCCCCGACCTGACCACCCGGGTCAGGTCGGCGAAGCCCTCGTCGGCCCAGACCGGCCCGGGCCGCCGGTAGCGGGCGGGCACCGGATCGCCCTCCGCGTACCAGCCGACGCCGAAGCCGTCGACGTTCACCGTCCCGTGCTGCTGGAGCCGGGGCGCCCAGGACTGCCGGTACAGCCCGGAGGGCGGGGTGACCAGCAGCTCGCGCAGTGCCACCGGCGGCCCCAGGTAGGCCAGTTGGCGGCACATCAGTCCTGCTCCGCGTCCCGGGCGGTGCGGAAGCCGGAGAAGATCTGCCGCCGGATCGGGTAGTCCCAGTTCCGGAAGGTGCCCCGGCTGGCCACCGGTGCCGCCGCGAAGCAGCCACCGCGCAGCACCTTGTACTCCGGGCCGAAGAAGACCTCCGAGTACTCCTCGTACGGCCAGGCCCGGAAGCCCGGGTAGGGCCGGAAGTCGCTGGCCGTCCACTCCCACACGTCGCCCATCAACTGCCGCACCCCGTACGGGGACTCACCGGCCGGGTAGCTGCCGACCGGGGCCGGGCGGAGGTGGCGCTGGCCGAGGTTGGCCAGCTCCGGCGTCGGGTCCTGGTCGCCCCAGGGGTAGCGGCGGGAGCGGCCGGTGGCCGGGTCGAAGCGGGCCGCCTTCTCCCACTCGGCCTCGGTCGGCAGGCGCCGCCCGGCCCACCGGGCGTAGGCGTCGGCCTCGTACCAACTCACGTGCAGCACCGGCTCGTCGGCGGGCACCGGCTCGGTGACGCCGAACCGGCGGCGCAGCCACTGGCCGCCCTCGCGGCGCCAGAACAGCGGGGCGGTCAGGCCGGCCTGCTGCCGGTGCGCCCAGCCGGCCTCCGCCCACCAGCGCGGGTCGTCGTAGCCGCCGTCGTCGATGAAGCGCTGGTAGGCGGCATTGGAGACCGGTGTGGTGTCGAGCCGGAAGGCGGCCAACTCCAGCTGGTGGGAAGGCCGTTCGTTGTCCAGGGCCCAGGGCTCGGTGTCGGTGCCCATGGTGAACGGCCCGGCCGGGATCAGCACCTCGGCCGGCAGCGGGCCGGTACGGGTGTCGGGCGGCTCGGGGGCGGTGAGCACGGCCGGACCCTGCCGGAGCTGATGGGTGATCAGCATGGTCTCGTCGTGCTGCTGCTCGTGCTGGACGATCAGGCCGAAGGCGAAGCCGTCCCGCAGCAGCGGGGCCGGGCCGTCCAGCGGGGTGGCGGCCAGCAGGTCGAGGGCCCGGCCGCGTACCTCGTGGGCGTAGGCGCGGGCCTCGGCGGGCGGGAGCAGCGGCAGCTTGGGGCGCTCGGCGCGGGGGTGCTCGAAGGCGTCGTAGAGCGGGTCGATCTCGGGGTGCATCGGGTCCCGGCCGCCGACGTTGCGCAGCAGCCAGAGCTCCTCCTGGTTGCCGATGTGGGCGAGGTCCCAGACCAGCGGCGACATCAGCGGGGAGTGCTGGGCCGTCAGGTCGTGGTCGTCCACCCCGGTCAGCCCGGTGGTGCGCTCCCGGGCGGCCAGCAGCTCGGCGGCGATCCGCTCCCGCAGCGCCTCGGTGCCGGTGTTCCGGGCCTGGGTGAAGGTACCGTCCACGGCTTCGTTCAGCATGCTGCTGCCTCCAGGGCGAGCGGCAGCGCGCCGGAGCGCGCGGCGTCGAGTTGGTCGTCGGCGGGACATCGGCCACGGGCCGGGTAGCGCTCGGCGAAGTCGGTCAGCGCGGTGCGCAGCCGCTCGGCGGGGGCACCGCGCCGGGCCAGTGCCTGCTCGGCCAGCGCGAAGCAGGCCAGCGCGGCCCGCCGCAGCTGTGGGTCGGCCACCGCCAACGCGGCGGCCCGGTGCCAGAGTTCGGTGCGCGGGGGGTGCCGGTCCCGGTAGCACGGGGTGCCCAGCGGCTCCAGTGCCTCGAAGGCGCCGTCGGCGGCGGCCGGGTCGTCCAGCAGGGCGGACACCAGGGCGAGCGGCACCTGCCAGCCCTCGCCGGGCTGGGCGTCGATCATCCGCAGCTCCAGGTGGCCGCGCGGGCGCACGGGCGGGAAGAGCGTGGTGCGGTGGTACTCGAGGTCGGCCAGGGTGGCCGGGCGGTCGCCCGCGCCGCGCAGCCAGGAGCGGAAGGTGAGGCCGGGGGCGGCGGTCCACGGTCGGCCGTCCGGGCGGCGCACGCAGAGCACCTCGGCGTCCAGCACGTACTCGGCCCAGCGTTCGACCGGGTCGCCGTCCAGCGCGGGGGCGAGGGTCCGGCTCGGGTCCATCCGGGACCAGACCAGCTGACGGGTCGACCGGTGACCGGTCGGACGGCCGTCCAGCAGGGGGGAGTTGGCGAAGGCGGCGACCAGCACCGGGCCGAGCAGGTGGAGCAGCCGCCAGCGGCGGGTCCGGTCGAACGGGCCGCCCTCGGTGCCGGCGTCCACGCAGACCTGGGTGGAGGCGGTGCCGGTCATCATCACCCGGCCCCACGGGCCGGAGCGCTCGAAGTGGCACTCCATGGCCAGGTAGCGCGGGTGGTCGAGGCTCATCCGGCGCTCGCGTTCCACAGGGTCGGTGCCACTGCCGGTCAGCCGCAGTCCGTGGGCGGCGAGGGCGGTGCGCAGTTCGGCCTGGTCCTTCAGGAGCAGACCGGCGCAGAGTTCGGGGGTGGCGGCGGGCTGGGAGCTGAGCTCGACCTGCCCGCCCGGCTCCCGGGTGAGGACGCTGCCGGAGGGGAGCTGCGGACCGTCCGGCCCCCGGTGCACCGGCAGGGCGCCGAGCGCCTCCGCGAGCCTGGCCGGGGCCACCGGTTCGGTGGGGGAGAGCGGGTCATGGACGAACCACTCGGCCTCCGCACCGACCAGCCGGGGCGGTCCGATCTTGAAACATATGCCGCTCAGATGGCTCAGGGCGGCGGATTCGCTGAGCGGCTCCGGCGTCTCGACGGCCTGCAGCTCGGGCGCCGACTGGACGGCGGTCAGGCCGGGGCGTAGCGGGGTCACCGGGATCACGTCTCCTTGGGTCGCGCGGTGCCGGGCGGCTGCCCGGGTGAGCTCCGGCCGGGGGCTGCCGACCGGAGCGGTCGGAGCGCTGGTGCCGGGGCCGGCGGCGCGGCACGCACGCCGTCCGGGCGTGGAGCTCCTGCCCAGTCTGCAACGGAACACCTGTTCGCGCCGGGGATTCGACCCCGTGTTCCACTTATCGTCACTTCGACCATGGCACTCCCGGCCAGATCGACCGGAACGCGCCAGCGGCCGTCCCGAACCGGCCACCCGGGCGGCTCCGGGCAGTCCGCGAGCCTGGTCACGGCTCCGGCGGCAGGCTGGACCGGATGAGCGACGGGGACCACGAGGACACGACCGGGAACGACCTCCGGCCCTACCTCCAGGACGCCCGGGAGGACTTGCCCCGGAAGGTCGACGGCCTCTCCGCGTACGACCTGCGCCGCCCGGCCGCCCGGACCGGTACCAACCTGCTCGGGCTGGTCAAGCGCGTCTGCGCCGCCGAGGCCGCCTACTGCGGCGAGGCCTTCGGCCGTCTGGTCGAGGCCCCCGGCCTCCGGGGCGCCGACGCCGCCGAGCCCGACTCCGACCTCTGGGCCCGCGCGGACGAGAGCCCTGTCGAGATCCTGGATGACTACGCTGCGGTGCGGGCGCACGCCGACCGGACGGTCGGGCTGCTGCCGCTGGACGCGGTCGGTCGGGCGCCCCGGGGCCGCCGGGGCGAGCTGACGCTCCGCCGGGCGCTGGTGCACGTGATCGCCGAACTGCACCGGCACCTCGGGCAGGCCGACATCATCCGCGAGCCGATCGACGGCTCGGTGGGCCTGCGGCCCGGTGGCGACGTGATGGCACCGGGCGACCGGGACCGGTGGCCCTGCACGGGCGGGTGGACGCCGCGGCCCGCGAGACGGCGGTCCGGGCGGGGAAGACGTGCCGGCTCGAAGCGGCGGGTGACCTGACGGATCATCGGCGGAACGCCTCCTGGCCCGGTGGCGAGCGGCCATGCTGGGAAGGTTGAGCGGCCGCCCGGGCGGCCGGAGGGAGAACGGACGGTCCCCGGTGCGGCGCGGCGAGCGGCGCCTGGCGGGCCGGGGGGAGGGCCGGAGCAGTGACCACCACCGTGCGGGAGAATTCCGACCGGATCACGCTGTACATCACCGAGCAGGTCGACGCCGGGCACGAGGAGGAGTTCAAGGCCTGGGCCCGGGGCATCCTGGAGGCTGCCGCCGCCCACCCCGGCAGCGCCGGGACCGGCCTGCTCCCGCCCAGTGGCGAGGGCGAGCCGTGGCGCCTGCTGCTGCACTTCGAGGACGCCGCCGCCTTCCGTAGCTGGCACGAGTCCCCCGTCCGGGCGGCCTGCCTGGCCAAGGGCCGGGCCGACGGCTACCACCGGATGGTCGGGCGGCAGGAACTGCTCGGCGTGGACGGCTGGTTCGCCGCCACCGCCGGGCCCGCCCCGGCCGGCGAGGCCCCCAAGGGGCCGCCCGGCCGCTGGAAGATGTGGATCGTCTCCACCCTGGCCATCGCCCCGATCACCTCGGTGGTCAACCTCTTCCTGGTGCCGCACCTGAGCGCCCTGCCGGTCCTGGCCAGGACCGTGCTGATGGCACCGGTGATCTGCTTCCTGATGGTCTACGTGGCCATCCCGCTGGTCACCAAGGGCCTGCGCCGCTGGATCTTCCCGGACTGAGCGGCGGCGGCCCCCGCCGGGCAGCCCGTCCCGGGCAGCTGAGCGTCCGTCAGATCCCGTGGTCCGGCCGGGCGCTGCCGCTCCGTCAGACCGGGAGCGCTCCCACGGATGTCGGTCGGAGTCCTTGACGCCCTCCGCTCTCCGTGGGTTGATATGCCGTGAACCCAGCGGGCCGCCCGGCCCAGTGGTTCGGTACAGCGTGGGAGCGCTCCCACTCGTACGCCAGACAGCGCGCTGCTCGCACCCGGATCTCCCCCACCCGAAAGGATCCGCACGTGTCAGGACAGCTCCTCCGCCGACTGCGCACGGCCGCCGTGGCCGTGGCCCTCGGCGCCGCCTCCCTGCTCCCCGTGGCCGGCGCCGCGACCCCCGCGCACGCCGCCGCCCGGGTCGACAACCCCTACGCCGGAGCCGGCGTCTACGTGAACCCCGAGTGGGCGGCCAAGGCCGCCGCCGAGCCGGGCGGCAGCGCCGTGGCCGGTCAGCCCACCTCGGTCTGGCTCGACCGGATCGCCGCGATCAACGGCGCCAACGGCACCATGGGCCTGCGGGCCCACCTGAACGAGGCCGTCCGCCAGGCCGCCGGCAAGCCCTACGTCTTCCAGGTGGTCATCTACAACCTGCCCGGCCGCGACTGCGCCGCGCTGGCCTCCAACGGTGAGCTCGGCCCCACCGAGATCGGCCGCTACCAGAGCGCCTACATCGACCCGATCGCCGCCATCCTGGCCGACCCGGCCTACGCCGGACTGCGGATCGTCACCACCATCGAGATCGACTCGCTGCCGAACCTGGTCACCAACGCGGGCGGCACCCCCACCGCCACCCCCGCCTGCGACGTGATGAAGGCCAACGGCAACTACGTGACGGGCGTGGGCTACGCGCTCAACAAGCTCGGCGCGATCCCGAACGTCTACAACTACGTGGACGCCGGCCACCACGGCTGGCTGGGCTGGGACTCCAACTTCGGCCCCAGCGTCAACCTGCTGCTCCAGGCCGCCAACGCGGCCGGCTCCACCCCGGCCAAGGTGGCGGGCTTCGTGGTCAACACCGCCAACTACTCGGCGCTGAAGGAGCCCTACTTCACCATCGACGACACGGTGAACGGCCAGTCGATCCGCGGCACCTCCAAGTGGGTGGACTGGAACCGCTACGTCGACGAGCTCTCCTACGCCAAGGCCTTCCGGCAGAAGGCGGTCGAGGCCGGCTTCGACGCGGGCGTCGGCATACTGATCGACACCTCCCGCAACGGCTGGGGCGGCCCGAACCGCCCGGCCGGGCCCGGGCCGAAGACCACCGGCGACGCCTACGTGGACGGCGGCCGCCTCGACCGCCGGCTGCAGGCCGGGAACTGGTGCAACCAGTCCGGGGCCGGCCTCGGCGAGCGGCCGACCGCCGCGCCCGAGCCGGGCATCGACGCCTACGTCTGGGTCAAGCCCCCGGGCGAGTCGGACGGCGCCTCCAAGGCGATCCCGAACGACGAGGGCAAGGGCTTCGACCGGATGTGCGACCCGACCTACACCGGGAACCCCCGGAACAACAACAACATGTCCGGCGCGCTGCCGGACGCGCCGCTGGCCGGGGCCTGGTTCTCCGCCCAGTTCCGCCAGCTGCTGGCCAACGCGTACCCGCCGGTCGGCGGCACCACCCCCGGTGACACCACCGCCCCGACCGCGCCCACCGGCCTGACCGGCACCGCCACCAGCAGCAGCGTCACGCTCGGCTGGACGGCCTCGACCGACAACGTCGGGGTGACGGGCTACCAGGTCTTCCGGGGCGGCACGCTGGTCGGCACCACCACCTCACCCTCCTACACCGACAGCGGCCTGACCGCCGCCACCGCCTACAGCTACACCGTCCGGGCCCGGGACGCGGCGGGCAACGTCTCGGCGGCCTCCGCCGCGCTGGCCGTCAGCACCCTGCCGGGCGGCGGTGGCGGGAACGCCGGCTGCGCCGCGAGCTACAAGGTGAGCAGTGACTGGGGCGCCGGCTTCAACGCCGACGTGACCGTCACCAATACCGGCACCGTACCGACCAAGAGCTGGAAGGTCAGCTGGGTCTGGCCGGGCAGCCAGCAGGTCACCAACCTGTGGAACGGCACCGTGACCCAGAGCGGCACCGCCGTCTCGGTGGCCAACGCCGGCTACAACGGGGCCGTCGCAGCGGGCGGTTCCACCGGCTTCGGCTTCGGGGCGAGCTACTCGGGCACCAACGCGGCGCCGGTCCTGAGCTGCACCGCGACCAGCTGACCCCGGGTCACCCCAGGGCGGCCGACCCCACGGCGGTGGGGCCGGCCGCCCGTCCGGCCTGCTCGGCCCCGGCCAGCGCGAAGGCCGTGTTCACCAGCCCGATGTGGGTGAACGCCTGGGGCGCGTTGCCGAGTTGGCGCCCCGCCACCGGGTCGTACTCCTCGGCCAGCAGGCCCAGGTCGTTGGTCAGAGCGAGCATCCGCTCGAACAGCTCGCGCGCCTCGTCGGGGCGGCCGGTCGCGGTCAGCGCGTCGGCCAGCCAGAACGAGCAGGCCAGGAAGGCACCCTCCGGTCCGGCCAGTCCGTCGCCGCCGGGCGCCCCGCCGGGCCCGGTGCGGTAGCGCAGGACGAAGCCGCCGTGGTCCAGCTCGGTGCGCACCGCGTCCACCGTCCGCACCACCCTGGGGTCCTGCGGCGGCAGGAAGCCGGACTTGGCCAGCAGCAGCGTGGCGGCGTCCAACTCCCGCTCCCCGTAAGCCTGGACGAAGACCCCCCGGCGCGCGTCGTAGCCGTGCTCGCAGACCTCGGCGTGCACCGCCTCGCGCAGCGCCCGCCAGCGCTCCACCGGGGCGGGCAGCCCGGTCGCCGTGGCCAGCCGGACGGCACGGTCGGCGGCCACCCAGACCATCACCTTCGAGTGGACGAACTGCCGCTTGCCGCCCCGGACCTCCCACAGGCCCTCGTCCGGCTCGCGCCAGTGCTGCTCCAGATAGGCCATCAGCGAGCGGAGCAGGCCCCAGACCTGACGCTGCATCGGCACGCCGGCCCGCCAGGAGAGCTCCAGGGTGTCCAGGACCTCGCCGTAGACGTCCAGCTGGAGCTGGTGCACGGCCGCGTTGCCGAACCGGACCGGGGTCGAGTCGCGGTAGCCGGGCAGCCAGTCGGCCAGCGTCTCCGGCAGGGTGCGCTCCCCGGCCACCCCGTACAGCGCCTGCAGGTCACCCGGGTCCCCGGCGATCGCCCGCAGCAGCCACTGGCGCCAGGCCGCCGCCTCCTCCCGGTAGCCGCCGCGCAGCAGGGCGGCCAGGGTCAGGCTGGAGTCCCGCAGCCAGCAGAACCGGTAGTCCCAGTTCCGCTCGCCGCCCAGGTGCTCCGGCAGCGAGGCGGTCGGCGCGGCCACGATCCCGCCGGTCGGGTCGTAGGTGAGCGCCTTGAGGGTGATCAGCGAGCGCAGCACCTGCTCCCGGTACGGCCCCCGGTAGCGGCAGTGGGCCGCCCACTCCCGCCAGCGCCGGACCGTCGATGCGAGCAGCTCCGCCGGGTCGGCCCGGGGTGTGCTGGTCCGGTGCGAGGGCTGCCAGGTGAGCACGAACGCCACCCGCTCGCCGGCGCCGACGGTGAACTCCGAGACGGTGGCTCCGTCCTGGCCCCAGGTGTGCACCCCGGGCGGGACCCGCAGCCAGGCGGCGTCCGGGCCGGCCACCGCGATCCGGTGGTGGTCGGTGCGGCGCACCCAGGGCTCGATCCGGCCGTGGTTGAACCGCAGCCGCAGCGCCCCGCGCATCCGCACGCTGCCGCTCAGCCCCTCCACGATCCGCACCAGCCGCGGCAGCCGGTCGCGCTGCGGCATGAAGTCGGTGATCCGGACCGAGCCGGCGGGGGTGCGCCAGACCGACTCCAGCACCAGGGTCTGCGGCAGGTAGCGCCGCTCGGTGCACGGTCCGCCGCCCTCGGGAGCCAGCCGCCAGGCGCCGTGCCGGTCGGTGCCGAGCAGCCCGGCGAAGCAGCTGGGGGAGTCGAAGCGGGGCAGGCAGAGCCAGTCGACCGAACCGTCCCGGCCCACCAGGGCGGCGGTCTGGAGATCCCCGAGGAGTGCGTAGTCCTCGATGCGTCCGGCCATGAGGTCTCCATTCTGGGCCGGAACGGGGAGGGGGACCAGGCAGGGGGAGCACGCAGGGGCGGACTGGGCCGGCGCATCATGCGCCACACTGTTCACGTCCGTCTCTGCTGCTTCGCTGGTTGCAGGCGGCGGCGCGATGATAGGAAGATCCTCGTGTTTTCCCGTCAGATTCAGAGCCGGTAGGGGTGCGGTCATGCAGCAAGCGAACTGGGTGCCCGCCGGGACCGACCTGGACAAGCCGAACGCCGCCCGGATGTACGACTACTACCTCGGTGGTTCGCACAACTTCGAGGTCGACCGGATGATGGCCCGCAAGGCCATGGCGCTCTGGCCCGAGCTGCCGGAGATCATGCGCGCCAACCGCGCCTTCCTCCGCCGGGCCGTGCAGTTCCTCGCCGAGAGCGGCGTCACCCGCTTCCTGGACATCGGCTCCGGCATCCCGACCTTCGGCGCGGTGCACGAGGTGGCCCAGGCCACCCGCCCCGACAGCCGGGTGGTCTACGTCGACCACGACCCGATCGCGGTGGCGCACAGCCGCCTGCTGCTGAAGGACGACCCGCAGAGCAACGTGATCGAGGCCGATCTCCGCGACCCGGCCGGCATCCTGGCCCGCCCCGAGGTCGAGGAGCTGCTGGCGGACGGCGAGCCGGTGGCGCTGCTGCTGGTCTCGGTGCTGCACTTCATCACCGACGAGGACGAGCCGTACCGGCTGGTCGGGCAGCTGCGGGACGCGCTGCCGCCCGGCAGCGCGCTGGTGATGTGCCACGCCTCGCTGGAGGGCCGCCCGGACCAGGCCGAGGCCCACCAGGACCTCTACAAGCGGACCCCGACCCCGATGACGATGCGCAACTTCGCGGCGGTCGAGGCGTTCTTCGAGGGCTTCGAGCTGCTGGAGCCCGGCCTGGTCTACATGCCGCAGTGGCGCCCGGAGGACCCGGAGTCGGTCGGCCCCAACCCGGAGCGGATGACCGGTCTGGTGGGCGTCGGGCTGAAGCCGTGACCGCAGGCCCGGGCGAGACGGAGGCACTGGCCGAGGCCGAGCGGTCGGTCCGGTTCCACCAGGCGTGGGAGCGGCTGCTGGCCAGCGGCCACGGTGCCGCCGTGCACCCGGGCATCCTGCGCCGGCTGGTCTCCCGGACGGCCGCGCTGCTGCACCGGGCCCAGACCGAGGAGCCGTTCCGCCCGGAGCTGGCCGCCCAGGCCGGCGCCCAGCTGGTGGACGCGCACTTCACCGATCCGGTGGTGCTCTCCCGGGCGGTCGAGCTGCTCCAGCGCACCCCGGACCCGGACGGCCGGGGCCCCCGGCTCTGCGGTTCCTTCGCGGCCGGCTGGGCCGGCGCGCTGCGGGAGCGGACCCTGCGCGAGCAGGAGGCGATCCGGCTGGCGGCGGACACCGCCAAGCTGGAGGTGGAGAAGGCGCTGCGGGAGTCGGAGAACAAGTTCCGCGCGCTCTTCGAGTCGGCCGCGATCGGGATCGGCATCGGCGACACCGACGGCAACATCATCTCGGTCAACAAGGCCCTCGGGGAGATCTTCGGCACCGGCCCGGTCGACATGACGGGCCGTCGGGTGGACGAGCTGGTGCACCCCGAGGACACCCCCGGCGTCTGGGAGGCGTACGAGGACCTGATCTCCGGGCGCACCGAGTACTTCCAGTTCGACAAGCCGTACTACCGGCAGGACGGCGAGGTGGTCTGGACGCACCTGACCGTCTCGCTGATCCGGGACGACGAGGGCGTGCCGCTCTACCAGGTGGCGATGCTGGAGGACATCACCGACCGGTACCGCCTCCAGGAGCGGCTGCGCCACCAGGCCACCCACGACCCGCTGACCGGGCTGCCCAACCGGGTGGCCTTCTTCGAGCGGCTGGAGAAGCTCTTCGAGGAGCCGGAGCCGGGCGCCCGGTTCGGGCTCTGCTACGTCGACCTGGACGGCTTCAAGGTGGTCAACGACAGCCTGGGCCACGACACCGGGGACCAGCTGCTGGCCGCCGTCGCCCAGCGGCTGGAGACCGCGCTGACCCCGCTCGGCCACCTGGTGGCCCGGCTCGGCGGCGACGAGTTCGTGGTGCTGCTGGAGAACTGCCGGGGCGAGCAGGAGGCGGTGGCCGCCGCCAAGACGGTGCTGGCCGCACTGGCCCGGCCGGTGCAGGTGGGCGACCACTCGCTGGCGGTCGGCGCCAGCGTCGGCGTGCTGGAGCGCCGGGTGGCGACCACCACCCCGGGCGCGGCGGTGCGGGCGGCGGACCTGACGCTCTACCGGGCCAAGGAGGCCGGGCGCGGGCGCTGGACGCTCTTCGACCCCAAGGAGAACGCCCGGGCGGTCAGCCGCTACGCGGTCTCGGTCCGGATGCCGGCCGCGCTGGACCGGGGCGAGTTCTTCATCGACTACCAGCCGCTGGTCTCGCTGGAGGACGGCCGGCTGGTGGCGGTCGAGGCGCTGGTGCGCTGGCGCCACCCGCAGCTCGGGGTGCTCGGGCCGGACGAGTTCATCGGGGTGGCCGAGGAGACCGGCCTGATCATGCCGCTCGGCCGCTGGGTACTGGAGCAGGCGTGCCGTCAGGCCACCGAGTGGGTCCGGGAGTTCGGCGAGGCGGCCCCGCAGCTGAACGTCAACCTGGCGGTCCGTCAGGCCCGCAGTGCCGGGCTGGTCACCGACGTGGAGCGGATCCTGCGGCAGACCGGGCTGCCGGCCGGCAAGCTCCAGCTGGAGATCACCGAGTCCACCGTGGTCGGCCCGGAGGACGAGACCCTGAAGGCCCTGCACGGGGTGCGCGAGCTGGGCGTCTCGCTGGCGGTGGACGACTTCGGCACCGGCTGGTCCAACCTCGCCTACCTGCGCGACCTGCCGGTCTCCTGCCTGAAGATCGCCGGCTCCTTCGTCGGCGACATGCACGACCCGGACAAGGACGCCCACACCGGCTGGCGGATCGTCAGCGGCCTGGTCTCGCTGGCCCACACCCTCGGGCTGACCGTGACGGCGGAGGGCGTGGAGACCGACAAGGACGCCCAGCGGCTGCGCGAGATGGGCTGCGACTGGGCGCAGGGCTGGTACTTCGGCCGCCCGGCCAAGCCGGAGGACATCGCCCGACGGCTGGCCGAGCAGGCCGGGGCCGGGCTGACCGCGGCCGAGCCGGCCGGGACCGACGGGGCCGGACAGACCGGCATCGGGCTGGCCTGAAGGCCCGGGCACCCGGCTGGTCAATTCGGACATAAGGGTTGACATCGCCCGTTCGGCGGGCGGACGATGAGGCCCTGGCACCAGTTCATTCGCCAGTTGTCCGACCCGGGCGGCGATCCGCCGCCGGAGAGCGGTCGGTGCGCATCCCGAGGGGCCGAGGGGGAGTCCGAACCCCGGCCTGCGCGCCCGTCCTGTCGCCCTCCTCCCATCCGGGGCACGCCCCCTGCGCGCCTCGCGCGCCCGGCACTGCCCGCCCCGTCGACAGAGGGCCACGTCCGTGGGAGTACCGGCGTGCCCGCTGCCTCCCGAGAGGCTGTCCACCATGAGCACCACCCTGCCTCCCAACGTCCTCCCCTACCCGGGGCACGAGCTCCGGCCGCTGCGCCGCTCCACCGACCGGCCGCCGGCCGAGCGGCCCCGGCGCCGGACGGAGGACGGCACCCGCACCCGACACTCCGTCAGCCTGGTGGTCCCCGCCCGCAACGAGGCCCGCAACATCCCCTGGGTGTTCGAGCAGATCCCGTCCTGCGTGGACGAGGTGATCCTGGTGGACGGCTCCTCGGAGGACGCCACCCTGGCCGTCGCCGAGCGCGCGCTGCCCACCGTCCGCACCGTCCAGCAGAGCGCCCCCGGCAAGGGGAACGCGCTGCGCACCGGCTTCGCCGCCGCCACCGGCGAGTACCTGGTGATGATGGACGCGGACGGCTCGATGTGGCCCGGTGAGATCCCGCACTACCTGCACTTCCTGGACCACGGCTACGACTTCGTGAAGGGCTCGCGCTGCATCGCCGGCGGCGGCTCGCTCGACCTGACCCGGATCCGGGCGATCGGCAACCTCGCACTGCTGGCCGTCACCAACCGGCTCTACGGTGCCCGGATGACCGACCTCTGCTACGGCTTCTGCGCCTTCCGCCGCAGCTTCCTGGACCAACTCGACCTGCGCTCGGCCGGGTTCGAGATCGAGGCCGAGATGGTGGCGCACGCGCTGCGCTCCGGCCTGCGGATCGCCGAGGTGCCGAGCCTCGAACTCCCCCGGCGCAGCGGCCGGTCGCACCTGCACGCCGTCTCCGACGGCCGCCGGGTGCTGCGCACCCTGCTCGCCGAACGCCCCGGTGGCCGGGGTGCGGCCGGGGCCGTGCCGGGGGAGCGGTGATGAACGGCAACGACCGGCGGACCGAGGCGGCCTGCCCCTGCCCCGCCGCCCGTGACACGCTCGACACCCCCGTCCACGTGGTCGAACTGGACCTGGCCGTACCCGGTGAGCTGCGCTCGCCCGGGGGCACCGGGCCGGCCGCTCCGGACGGCCGCGTGCTGGCGTTGGTGCGGCTGCACGGACACCCGCTCGGTCTGGTCGAGGCCACCGGCGCGGACCCCGCCGACCCCGGCGGCACGTACCGGGCGCTGGTCGTTGCCGCTCATCGCGCACTCGGCCCGGCACCGGACTGGCCCGCCCCGCGGCGGGCACCGTCGACCTCCGCGACATCCGGTGGGCCCCCACGTCGGGTCGGCGGCCCCCGGATGCCCGCGGGCCCTCCGCCGCGCCTCAGCGTCGTGATCGCCACCCATGACCGGCCGGAGCTGCTCCGCCAGTGCCTGGACTCCCTGCTGCGGGCCGACGGGCCGCCGTACGAGGTGCTGGTGGTCGACAACGCCCCGTCCGGGGACGACGCCCACGCCCTGATCCGCGCGCGGTACGCCGGCCGGGTCCGCTACCTGCGCGAGCCGGTGGCGGGCCTGGCCCGGGCGCACAACCTCGGACTGGCCGCCGCCCGGGGCGAGTTGACCGCCTTCACCGACGACGACACGCTGGTCGACCGGCACTGGCCGGCCGTGCTGACCGAGGCCTTCGACAGCGACCCGAGGATCGGCTGCGTCACCGGCCTGATCCTGCCCACCGAGCTGGCCACCCCGGCCCAGGCGGCGCTGCACCGTCAGGGCGGCTACCAGAAGGGCTTCAGCGAGCGCCGCTACGCGCTCGACCTGCCCAGCGGTGATCCGCTCTTCCCGTTCACGGCAGGGCAGTTCGGCTCCGGGGCGAACATGGCCTTCCGGACCGGTCTGCTCCGCGCGCTCGGCGGCTTCGACCCCGCGACCGGGGCCGGCACCCCCGCACACGGCGGCGACGACCTGCTCGCCTTCTTCCGCATCGTCAGCTCCGGCCTGGTCCTGGACTACCGGCCGGACGCCATCGTCTGGCACCGCCACCGCCGGACGGCCGACGCCCTGGCCGCCCAGCTCTACGGCTACGGCGCCGGCCTCGGCGCCTACCTGGCCGCCGCCGTCAGCGCCGATCCGCGCCTGCTGCCCGTCCTGCTCCGCCGGCTCCCCGGCGGCCTCCGCCGGGCCCTCGGCCAGGCCGGCCACCGCACCACCGCCGACGGGGCCCGCTCGACCCGGCTCGCCCTGCTGGAGCTCTCCGGCATGCTGTACGGCCCGCTCGGCTACCTCCGCTCCCAGCACCAGACGGAGCGCAGACTGGCCGCCGACCGGCGGATCGCCCGGGCGTCGGCCGGTGCGGGTGCCGCCGGTGCGGTGCCGGCCCCGGGGACGGCGGCGGGGACCGGGGCCCGGCGGCCGAGCCTGCGGACGGGGTGACCGCGATGGCCGCCACCACCACGACCCGCACCGTGTCCGTGGGGTGCGGCTGCCCGCTCCCGCTGCCCTGTCAGTGCGGCTACCCGGCGCTGCTCCGGGCCCGGCTGCGGGCGGCCCTGGCCACCGAGCCGCTGCTGCGCAACGGCCATCTGCTGACCGCCAGTTCGCTGCTCACCGCCGCCTTCGGCGGAGTGTTCTGGCTGCTCGCCAGCGCCTGGTACGGGCCCGAGGCGGTCGGCCGCGGTTACGCGGCGCTGGCCGCCGCCGCCCTGCTGTCCGGCATCGGCCAGTTCAACCTGGGCGACCTGCTCACCCGCTTCCTGCCCACGGCCGGCCGGCACACCCGCCGGCTGCTGCTGCGCTGCTACGCCGTCAGCGCGGCGGCCACCGGGGCGGCGGCCCTCGCCTTCCTGCTGCTGATCCCCGCGCTCGCCCCCGAACTCGGCTTCCTGCGAAGCCCGTTCGCCGCCGCGGCGTTCGTCGTGACCGCCACCGGGTACAGCCTCTTCGTACTCCAGGACGGCGCCCTCACCGGGCTGCGCCGCCCCGGCTGGGTGCTCGGCGAGAACGCGCTGTTCGCCGTCGCCAAGGCCGGCCTGCTCGGCGTCTGCGTCCTGCTGCTGCCCGGGTCCGGCATCCTGGTGGCCTGGGGCGCGGCCCTGCTGCTCTCCCTGGTGGTCACCAACGCCTACCTGCTCGGCCGGGCGGTGCCAGCCCACGCCGAGGCCGGGCCGACCGCCGCCCGGCCCAGCGGGCTGGCCCGCTACGCGGCGGCCGACTACCTCGGCGCCCTGCTGCGCACCGCCGCCTACAGCCTGCTGCCGCTGCTGGTGCTCGGCCGGCTCGGGGCTGAGCAGAGCGCCTACTTCTCGCTCGCCTGGGTGATCGCCTACACCCTCCAGCTGGCCGCGCTGAACATGGGCAGCTCGCTGATCGTCGAGGCCGCGCACGCCCCGGACCGCCTGGCCGCCCAGGCCCGCCGGGTGCTGCGGCACACCGCGCCGCTGATCGGCGCGGGAGCGGGCGCGCTGGTGCTGGCCGCGCCCTGGCTGCTCGGAGCCTTCGGCCCCGGCTACGCCGAGCACGGCACCACCGCGCTGCGGCTGCTCGCGCTGGCCGCCCTGCCGCACCTGGTGGTCGGGCTGGCCGTGGACGTCTGCCGGGCCCGCCGGGCCATGCGCCCGGTGGTCGCCCTCCAGGCGGCCCGGCTCGGGCTGGTGCTGCTCGGCACCCTGCTGCTGCTCCCCCCGCTCGGCATCACCGGCGTCGGCCTGGCCTGGCTGCTCGCCGAGACCGCACTCGCGCTTCCCCTGCTGGCCACCCTGAGCCGCTGGCTCCCGAAGGGACGGTGACGGCGATGACCGCCCACCCGCTCACCGAACCGGTCCTGACGGGCCGTCCGCCGACCCTCACCGTGGTGATCTGCTGCTACACCATGGCCCGCTGGCCCGATCTGGTGGCCGCCGTCCGCTCGGTGCAGCACCAGCAGCACCCGGCCGAGGAACTGCTGCTGGTGGTCGACCACTGCCCCGAACTGGCCGTCCGGGCGGCCGGCGTGCTGGCCGACGTCACGGTGGTGCCCAACCGCGAGCGCCCCGGCCTGTCCGGCGCCCGGAACACCGGCACCGCGCTGGCCCACGGCGAGGTGGTCGCCTTCCTGGACGACGACGCCACCGCAGACCCGGACTGGACGGTGTGCCTGCTGGCCGGCTACCGGGACCGACGGGTGCTCGGCGTCGGCGGCCTGGTCCGCCCGCGCTGGGAGAGCGGACGCCCCGCGTGGTTCCCGCCGGAATTCGACTGGGTGGTCGGCTGCTCCTACCTCGGGATGCCCGAACGGGGCGGCTGCGTACGGAACTTCATCGGCGCCAACATGTCCTTCCGGCGGGCCGAGCTGCTCGCCGCCGGTGGCTTCCGCCCCGACCTCGGCCGGGTCGGCAGCCGCCCGCTCGGCTGCGAGGAGACCGAGCTCTGCATCCGCCTGTCGGCCCGGCACCCCGATGCCCTGCTGCGCTACGAGCCGTCCGCCGGGGTCAGCCACCGGGTGCCCGAGGGGCGCACCAACTGGACGTACTTCCAAGCTCGTTGCTATGCCGAGGGGCTCTCCAAGGCGGCGGTGGCCCGGCACGCCGGGCGCCGCCCGGCGCTGGCCAGCGAGCGCCGCTACCTGCGCTCGACCGTGCCGCGCGGGATGGCGCGGGCCCTGCGCCCGGGCGGCGGCGGCCCGCGCGAGCTGGGGGCGCTGGCCCTCGGGGTGGCCGTCACGGTGGGCGGCTACGCCACCGGGCGGCTGCGGCAGCTGATCGGACCGGTGGGACCGGTCGGGCCGGGAGGTGCGCCGTGACCGTCGTGCCGGTGTACCTCTGGCACTCGGTGGCCGAGGACCCGCCGGCCTGGATCGCCCCGTGGACGGTGACCCCGCGCACCTTCGCCGAGCAGCTGAGCCGGATCACCGACAGTGGACGCACCGTCATCCCGCTGCACCGGCTGGTCGCCGCGCTGCGCGGCGGCCCGCCGGTGCCGGAGAACTGCGCGGTGCTCACCTTCGACGACGGCTTCGCGGACTTCTACTGGACGGTGGTCCAGCAGCTCACCGACCGGAGCCTGCCCGCCACCCTGTTCGTCACCACCGGAGCCGTGCACCCGCCGGGCGGGCCGGCCGCGGGGAGCCTGCTGCCGCCGGCCCGGATGCTGAGCTGGCGTCAGGTGGTGACGCTGGACGCCTGCGGGGTGGAGATCGGCGCGCACACCCGCACCCACCCGCAGCTGGACACCCTGCCGCGCCGCTGGCTGCCCGGCGAGATCGTCGGCTGCCGCCGGGAGCTGGAGGACGTGCTCGGACACCAGGTGCTCTCCTTCGCCTATCCGCACGGCTACTCCAGCCCGGCGGTGCGGCGCCAGGTGAGCCTGGCCGGCTTCACCTCGGCCTGCGCGGTGGGCAACGCGTTCAGCTCCGGCAACGACGAGCCGCTGCGGATCTCCCGGCTGATGGTGCGGGCCGACACCACGGCCGAGCGGTTCCGGCGCTGGACGGACGGCGAGGGCGCCCCGGTCGCGCCGTTCCCCGAGCGGCTGCGGACCAAGGGGTGGCGGTACTACCGGCGGCTGCGCACCTCGATCGGCCGCCCGGTCGGCGGGCCGCCGGACCTGTGAGTCCGGGCCGGCAGGCCCGTGAGTCCGTGCTGCGCGGTCGGTGACGGCGGGTCAGTGCTGCCAGACCCGTACCCAGTCCACCTGGAGCCGCGCGGTGTCCACGCCGGCCGGCGGCGCCGCCGGATAGCCGACCGCGAGGTTGATCAGCAGCTCCATCGGCTGGCCGGGGATGCGCTCCGGGCTGGTCTCCCGGTGCCGGGCCACCCCGTCCAGGTACCAGGTCAGCGCGTCCGCCTCCCAGGCCAGGGCGAAGACGTGGTACCCGGCCGGGAAGTCGACCGGTCCGAAGAACGCGGAGTCGTGCAGGTCCCGGCCGTCCGGGCCGGTCCAGTGCACGGTGAACTGCGCGGTGTCGGTGGTGCCGGCGAACTCCGCCACGTCCAGCTCGGGCGGGGTGGTCCGGGTGGCGGCCGGCATCAGCCAGAAGGCGGGGAACATGCCGGCCTCCGGCGGGATCCGGATCGCCGCCGCGAAGTACCCCCGGGTGAAGGTGTGCCGGGGCGTGGCGTCCCAGGAGTCGCGGCCGGTGCTGACCATCCCGGAGGTCCAGGGGTAGCCCTGCCCGTCGGCGCCGGTGGTGGGACGGCGCTGCGCGGTCAGGGTCAGCTCGCCGCCGCCGACGGTGGCCTGGGAGGGCAGGTACCACTCCAGCTCGTGGTTGGCCTTGTTGGTGCAGCCCCCGTCGTTCCAGTCGTAACAGGTGGCCCACCGGCCGGTGTTCAGCGCGGTGCCGTCGAACTCGTCCTGGAACACCAGCCGCCAGTCGCCCGGCGGCGCGGGCACCGAGGCACCGGCGCTCGGCGGGCTCTCGGTGATCCGGGCGCCCGGGGTGTTCCACACCTCGCTGCCGCCGCCCCCGCCGCCGCAGGCGCTGACCAGCAGGAGCAGCCCGGCCAGCCCGACCCGGCCGAACGGTGGCCGGGCCAGCACCGCCAGGGTGGTCAGCACGGCCAGCACCAGCACCGCTCGGGCGGGGGTGAACCAGCCGCCCAGGTAGAGCGCCACGGCGGTCAGCGTCTCCACCGCCAGGCCGAGCGCCCCGGCCAGCACCACCGTGCGCAGCCGGCCGGCCGGCTCGGGGGCCAGCCGGGCCAGCGCGGTGCCCGGACCGGCCAGCAGGAACAGCAGGGTGACCGGCACCCGGACGGCCGCCGGCAGGGCGAGGGCGGCGAGCGCGGCCCAGCCGGCGAGGGCGGGCAGCAGGGGAACGGCGAAGCGGCGGAACACCTCTGACGCCTCCTCGGATCGCGGACCTGACGGGCGGTCACGGCTGTCGGTTGACGGCTGACGGCTGACGGCTGACGGGGGATGGGGGACGGGGACGGGTGGCGGCCGGTCAGCCCGGCTCGGGGACGTAGCGGTAGACCGCCGCGTCGTCGTTGCGCTCGACCACGGCGAAGCGGGGCGCGTCGTCCACGGCGGCGCCCAGCTTCGCCACCGTGTCGGCCGGCAGCACGCCGGTCAGGTAGCACTCGGCGGCCTGGGCCCGGTTGAGCACCAGGTAGAACGGGGTGCCCGGCGGGGCGAAGGCGGTGGCCCGGGCCAGCGCGGCCAGCGGGTCGGTGGCCAGCTGCCGCCGGACGTCCTCGCTCTCCTGGTCGAGCTGGACCCGGGGGTGGACGTCGTAGTGGGCGGCGACCCCGGGCACGTTCCCGGTGACCGAGACGATCACCGCCCCGGGCGGGGCCAGCTCGATCGTCCGGGCCACCGCGGCCACCTCGCCGGGGGTGAAGTAGTTCATGTTCTCCTTGCTGTAGTAGCCGAAGAACAGGCCGCCCAGCAGGGCCGCCGTCACCCCCGCCGCCGCCACCGCGCGGACCCCGGTGCGGGCCGCCGGGCGGAGCAGGACGGCGATCAGGAAGGCGCAGGCGGGCAGCGCGAAGAGGTAGACCCGGAAGATCATCTCGCCGCCGTAGCCGTTCGCCAGCAGCAGGGGCAGCGGGGCCGCCGCCGCGAGCGGCAGGGCGGTGCGGCGCACCCACGGGCGGCGCCAGACGGCGGCCAGGGCGAGCAGGATGACGGCGGCCGACAGCCCCCGGTCCACCCAGGCCACCACCACTTGGCCCGGTGCGGCGGCCCCCAGCCCGGCCAGGCCGGAGAGCACGTTGCCGCCCGGCGAGCTCAGGTCGGTGACGAACTCCGGCAGGTTCTTCGACAGGTACGGCCGGGCGGCGGTGACGTACCAGGCCAGGGTGAGGACCACCACCCCGGCCAGCGCGGGCAGCACCACCCGCCGGTTGCGCCGGGGCAGGGCGAGCGCGGTCAGCACGCAGACCAGCATCAGCGGGGTCAGCTGGTGCGAGACGACCACCGCCGCCTCCAGGACCAGCACCGCGAGCAGCGGCAGTACCCGGCGCGGCCCGGCCCGCTCCGGCTCGCCGGAGGCGTGCGCCCCGCCGGAGCCGGCGCCGACGGTGGACCCGGCTCCGCCGCCCCGGCCGGTGGCGTCCGGGAGCTGACGGGCCACCAGCGCCAGCACGGTGACGAACAGCAGGAAGGCGAACGCCTGCGGGGCGAAGTAGTCCTGGCCCACCCAGGCGCAGCAGTAGTAGACCCAGAGCCCGCCCCAGACCAGGCCCCGGTCGGTGGAGAAGGAGCGGTAGAGCAGCAGCAGCGGCCCGAGCAGCAGCGCGTTCACCACCGGAGGGGCCCAGGCCGCGTACCCGAGCGCCGACTCCAGGCCGGTGACCCGGAGGTAGAGGGCGTTCAGCAGGAAGAAGCCGGGCCACTGGTTGTAGATGTCGAAGCCCCCGGCGTGCGGTACCTGGCCGCCGGCGCTCAGCATCGCGTCGAGCACCGCGATGTGCTTCCACGCCCAGGAGTAGCGCAGGGTCGGGTAGAGCAGCGAGGGGGTGGCGTGGATGACCGCGATCAGACCGAGCAGGTAGCCCGTCAGCCAGCGGGTCCGGACCCGCCGGTCACGCAGGGCCAGCCAGAAGCCTGCCGTCAGCAGCGCCACCGCGATCCAGTACCCGGCGGGCAGCACCTGGAGCAGCCCGAGGTCGTCCATCCCCGCCAGGTCCACGGTGCGCAGTGACAGGGCCCAGACCAGCAGCGCCAGCGGGAGCAGCAGGTAGGGCGCCCGGAGTCGGCGGCCCAGCGCTCCGTTCCACATCCGAGGCCCTCCTGCCGGCCGCGTGCGCACCCGTGGGATCCAGCCTGCACCGCCCGGCCGGGCCGGGCACCCCCGGAGCCCGGCGGGCCCGCTCCGGTAGGGGTCCGCCGGGAGGGGGCGGGCCGGCCGGGACGGGGCGAGAATGCGGAGCGGGAGGGCACGCCGTCGACGAAGGGCAGGCCCGGATGTCCCCGATCGAGCCGGACCGCGAGACGCCCGCCCTGCTGGTCAAGCTCGGCCGCTACCCGCTGCACCATGGCGGCCTGGGCGTGGTCCGCACCCTCGGGCGGCTGGGCGTCCCGGTGCACGCGGTGGTCGAGGACCGGTGGACCCCGGTGGCCCGCTCACGCCACCTGGGGAGGGCCTTCGTCCGTCCGACCGGGGGGACGGAGCGGCCGGAGCGGCTGGTCGCGATGCTGCTGGAGCTCGGGGCCGCGATCGGCCGGCCGGTGGTGCCGGTGGCCACCGACGACGAGGCGGCGGTGCTGCTGGCCGAGCACGCGGCGGAGCTGTCCGGCCGGTACCTGCTCCCTCCGGTGGCGCCGGGCCTGCCGAGGCGGCTGGCGAGCAAGGCCGGGCTGGCCGGGCTCTGCGCCGAGCACGGGGTGGACGCGCCCCGGGGATGGACGCCGGGCGGCCCGGCGGAGCTGCTGGCGCTCGGGCGCGAGCACGGGTACCCGCTGGTGCTGAAGAACCTGGAGGCGTTCACCCGGCTCCGGGCCCCGGTGGTCGGGCACACCACGGTGGTGCACGGCGAGGAGCAGCTGCGGGCGCTGCTGGCGGACCGTCAGGAGCCGTCCGGGCTGGTGTCCGTGCTGGTGCAGGAGTACCTGCCGCCGGAGCGGTCCGAGGACTGGTTCACCCATCTGTACTGCGGCCCGGAGGGCACCGCGCCGCTGGTGTTCACCGGGCGCAAGCTGCGCTCCTGGCCGCCGGGAGCCGGGGTGACCACCCGGGCCCGGGCACTGCCGGAGCCCCGGCTGGCCTCGCTGGCAAGTGAGTTCTGCCGCCGGATCGGGTACCGGGGGGTGGCCGATCTGGACTGGCGGCTGGACCTGCGGGACGGCCGGTACCGGTTGCTGGACTTCAACCCGCGGGTCGGTGCGCAGTTCCGGCTGTTCGAGACCACCGC
This sequence comes from Kitasatospora sp. NPDC096147, assembly GCF_044763225.1. Taxonomy (NCBI): domain Bacteria; kingdom Bacillati; phylum Actinomycetota; class Actinomycetes; order Kitasatosporales; family Streptomycetaceae; genus Kitasatospora; species Kitasatospora sp. NPDC096147. The sequence continues at coordinate 479,877 of NZ_JBIWFX010000004.1, forward strand.
CGGGGTGGACGTGGTGCGGGCCCTGCACCTCGGTCTGACGGGCCGTCCGGTGCCGGTGGGGGAGCAACTGGTGCGCAGCTTCGGGGTCGGTCAGCTGGACCTGCCCTCGGCGGTGGTCACCGCCTGGCGGGAGCGCCGCCGGCCGGCCGACCTGCGGCCCCGGTGGTCCACCGAGCGGGGCTGGCTCTGCGCCGACGATCCGCTGCCGGCCCTGGTCGGGGCGGTCCGGTTCGGTGCTGCGGCGGCTGTCCGGCTGCGCCGCTTTTGACCGTTATCTCTGACCTTGCCCGGTCAGATCGCACTCGAAGTGCCCGTTGCTGTCGCAGAGTTGTGACAGAAGGTGCCGAAATCGTTCCCCTCGTGCGGTGTTTGTGGACGTAGTGTTCGAGCATGGCATCGATCCGCCCGATATCCACCGGCCTGAAGTTCATCGGCTTCTCCACCCTGGCCGGCGTCCTGCTGGCCGGCATGGCGCTGCCCGCCGCCGGAGCGCTCGGCCTGACCGCCAAGAGCGGTGCCGAGAGCTTCGAGGAGGTGCCGGACGAGCTGAAGACGCCTCCGCTCTCCCAAGCCAGCCACATCTACGACGCCGAGGGCGGCCTGATCGCGACCGTCTACGGCCGCTTCCGCACGGTGTTGACGGCGGAGGAGATGGGCACCCTGATCCGCCAGGCGCAGGTGGACATCGAGGACGCGCGGTTCTACGAGCACGGTGCGGTGGACCTCAAGGGCGTGTTGCGGGCGGCCAGCAAGAACGCGGAGAGCGGTTCGGCGGTGCAGGGGGCCTCGACGCTGACCCAGCAGTACGTGAAGAACGTCCACGTGGAGCAGGCCGGGGACGACCGCGAGGCGGTGCTGGCGGCGCAGCGCAAGACCCTGGGGCGCAAGATCCAGGAGCTGAAGTTCGCCATCAAGCTGGAGGAGGAGCTGACCAAGGACCAGATCCTCACCAACTACCTGAACATCACCTTCTACGGGAACCAGGCGTACGGCATCGAGGCCGCCGCCCAGCGCTACTTCTCCAAGCGGGCCAAGGAGTTGACCGTCGCCGAGGCGGCCATGCTGGCCGGGCTGGTGCAGAATCCCACCCAGTACGACCCCAGGCTGCACCCGCAGGCCGCCCAGAAGCGCCGTGACGTGGTGATCGACAAGATGGTCGAGCGCAACCACCTGACGGCCGCTCAGGCCGCCGAGGCCAAGGCGACCCCGCTCACCCTGCGCTTCCAGGCCCCGCGCAACGGCTGCATCACCGCCGACAAGGGCATGGGCTTCTTCTGCGACTACGTCCGCCAGGTGATCCAGCAGGACCCGGTGTTCGGCGCCACCGCGGCCGACCGCAAGCGGTTCTGGGACCTCGGCGGCCTGGACATCCGCACCACCCTGAGCCCGAAGAGGCAGGCGGCGGCGCAGAACGCGGTGTCCACCAAGGTCAAGGTCAGCGACTCGGTCTCGGCCGCCGCGACCATGATGGAGCCGGGCACCGGCAAGATCCTGGCGATGGCCCAGACCCGTCCGTACGGGCTGGACAAGGGCAAGAACGAGACCGTGGTCAACTTCAACGTGGACGCGGCGATGGGCGGCGGCAACGGCTTCCAGCCCGGCTCGACCTTCAAGCCGGTGGTCGCGGCGGCCGCACTGGAGGCGGGCCGTCCGGTCACCCAGGCGTACTCCTCGCCGGCCCGGATGGACTGGCCGACCATGACCACCTGCTCGGGCCCCTGGAAGAACCAGTCCAAGGGCAAGAAGGAGGGCAGCGTCCCGAACGACAGCGACAGCGAGGTCGGGCCGTACGAGCTGAACGAGGCGATGGCCCGCTCGGTCAACACCTACTTCGTGCAGATGGAGCAGGACATCGGCCTCTGCGCGGTCAAGCAGATGGCCAACCGGCTGGGCATCAAGGGCCGGGCCAGCGGGAAGCCGCTGGACGAGGTGCCCGCGATGGGTCTGGGCACCCAGGAGGTCGCCCCGATGACCATGGCGAACGTCTACGCGACCTTCGCGGCCCGGGGCATGTACTGCCCGCCGAAGGCCATCGAGAAGATCACCAACGCCGAGGGCAAGGCCGTGCCGGTGCCGGAGTCCAAGTGCGAGCGGGTGATGAGCGAGGAGACGGCGGACACCCTGAACACGGTGCTGCTCGGGGTGACCGAGGGCGGCGGCGTCGGGACCGGCCGTGACCTCGGGCTCGCCGACCGCCGGGAGATCGCCGGCAAGACCGGCACCACCGACCAGAAGAAGTCCGCCTGGTTCACCGGCTACACCCCGGACCTGGCGACCGCGGTCTGGCTGGGCGGCCCGGTCGGGGGCGTGCCGATGCGGAACATCACCATCGGCGGGACGTACTTCCCGGAGGTCTACGGTGCCACCGGCCCCGGCCCGATCTGGAAGCTGGCGATGAACCAGGCCGTCCAGGGCACCCCGAAGCGGGAGTTCGAGACCGTCGACATCCCGGAGCCGGTCCGCCCGGCCGGCCCCAGTGGCTCGCCGAGCCCCTCCGGCAGCACCTCGGGCAGTGCCTCGCCGGGCCCGTCGGCCCGGACCCCGGGCAACGGCACCCCGAACCGTGCCCCGTCCAACGGAGCCCAGAACCGGGGTCCGTCGAACGGCGCCTCGGACCGGGCCCCGTCGCCCGACGGGGAGCAGCAGCCCTGACGGACGCTCAGCCGGCCAGACCGGTGAGCGCGATGGTGTGATCGGTGTGCTCGACCTTGGCCCGCAGGTAGCGCAGGTTGGCGGGGGAGGCGTGCACACCGGTCGGCACCCGTTCGGCCACCTCGACGCCGTGCGCGGCGAGTTGGGCGGCCTTGTCCGGGTTGTTGCTGAGCAGCCGGATGCGGGGCGTGCCGAGGGCGCCGAGCATCTGGGCCGCCGCCGCGTAGTCGCGGCCGTCCTCCGGGAGGCCGAGGGCGGCGTTGGCCGCGTAGGTGTCCAGGCCCTCGTCCTGGAGGGCGTAGGCGTCGAGCTTGTTGTAGAGGCCGATGCCGCGTCCCTCCTGACGGAGGTACAGCAGGTACCCGCCCTCGGCGGCGATCCGCTCGACCGCCTCGCGCAGCTGCGGGCCGCAGTCGCAGCGGGCCGAGCCGAAGACGTCACCGGTGAGGCACTCGGAGTGCAGCCGCACCAGCGGTGCGTCCCCGCGCGGGGTGCCGAGGCGCAGGGCCAGGTGCTCGGCGCCGTCGGTCAGGCCGTGGAAGGTGGTGACCTCCGCCGGGACGCGGTAGCCGTCCGGGAAGGCCAGCGGGATCCGGACGGTGGTGCGGACGGTCGCCGGGGCGAGCTGCTCGGGCACGGCCGACCTCCTCTCGTCTCAGTGGGTGCTGCTCGGCTCGACCGTACACCTGTAGTTCCAATTTGAACAACAGTGGTCGGCCCCCTTCCCGTGAGCACCGTTCGGCCCATCAGCCTCGGGCGTGGCCGTGCGGCGCCCCGCAAGCTGAGGGGGTCGGAGCGGCCCGAGCGGAGGAAGTGCGATGTCCCAGGCATTCGGATTCGTGGCGTACGGCGGCCCGGAGAACCAGGAGTTCCTGGACCGGCCGGTCCCGGTGCCCGGGCCGGGGCAGCTGCTGATCGCGGTGCGGGCGGCCGGAGTGAATCCGGCGGACTGGAAGGTGCGGGAGGGCCTGTTCGGGCGGACCAGGCCGGTGCCCCGGGTGCTCGGCTCGGAGGCGGCCGGGGTGGTCCGGGTGCTGGGCGAGGGGGTGACCGGCTTCCTGGTCGGGGACCCGGTCTTCGGCATCGCGCCCGAGGGAGCCTTCGCCGACCACGTGCTGCTGGCCGCCGGCGAGGCCGCCCGGATGCCCGACGACGTCACCTTCGCCCAGGCGGCCACCCTCCCGGTGGCCGCCGCCACCGCCTACGACGCGGTCGACCAGCTGGGCCTGACGCCCGGTCAGACCCTGCTGGTGCTGGGCGTGGCGGGCGGGGTCGGCAGCGCCGCCGCGCAGATCGCCCGCAGCCGGGGCATCACCGTGCTGGGCACCGCGCGCGACCAGGCCCGGGAGTACGTGGCCACCCTCGGTGCCACCCAGATCGCCTACGGCCCCGGCGTGGCCGAGCGGATCAGGGCCGCCGCCCCGGACGGGGTGGACGGCGTGCTCGACCTGGTCGGCGGCCTGGACGCCGGAGCCGCCGCCACCACGCTGCGCACCGGCGGCCGGCTGGTCTCCACCGCCGACGCGACCACCGCCGCCGGGCTGGGCGGCGAGTACGTCAAGCGCCGCCGGAGCGGGGAGGTGCTGGCGGCGGTGGCCGCACTGGTGGCGAGCGGCGCGCTGGACCCGCACGTCGCCGAGACCTTCACGCTGGACCGGGCGGCGGAGGCGATGCTCGCGGTGGAGTCCGGGCACGCGCGCGGCAAGTGCGTCATCGAGGTCCGCTGAACCGGCAACCCGCTCGGGGCGATTGAGGAGACGTCAGGATGAAGATCACCGAGGTCCGGCCGGGGCGGCCGTGCTGGTTCGAGCACAGCAGCGCCGATCCGGGTGCGGCGCAGCGGTACTACGGCGAGCTGTTCGGCTGGGAGGGCGAGACCGATCCCCGGCCGGAGGCGATGTGCTACACCGTCATGCGGCTGGAGGGGGCGGTGGTGGCCTCGGTGGTGCAGCTGGTGGCGGAGGGGCAGCCGACGGCCTGGTCGGTGTCGGTCGCGGTGGAGGACGTGGACGCGGCGGCGGAGGCGGCGCAGGCGAGCGGTGGGCAGTTGCTCGCCGGGCCGATGGAGGCGCTGGACCTCGGGCGGTTCGCGGTGGTCGCGGACCCGGCCGGGGCGGTGTTCGGGTTGTGGCGGGGGCGGGCCTTCCCCGGGGCGGAGCGGTTCGCGGAGCCGGGCGCGGCGGGGTGGATCGAGCTGGCCACCCGGGACGTGGCGGGGGCGGTCGGCTTCTACCACGGGCTGTTCGGCTGGAGCGTCAGCTCCGGTGAGCAGTACACCCAGTGGGGCCTGGACGGGACGGACTTCGGCGGGGTGCTGGACATGGGGGAGCAGTTCCCCGCCGACCTCCCGCCGTACTGGATGCCGTACTTCGAGGCGGCCGACGTCGACCTGACCGCCGAACGCGCCGTCATCCTCGGCGGCGAGGCCGTCCTCCCGCCGACCGACGCCCCGGACGGGCCCCGGCTGGCCGTCCTCAAGGATCCGCTCGGTGCGGTGTTCGGCCTGTACCAGGCACTGGGCTGACCCGGCGGCCCCTTCGGCACCGGAGGGGCCGTCAGGGGCGCGGCGAACTGCGCGCTGCGGAAGACGGTGACCAACTGCCGTGTACGGCGCACCACTTGCGGGTGTCCGTCCGTGTCCGTGCGGTTCCCCGCGACCCTGGTGGGTGGCTGGCCCGTTGTTCGTGGCCGAGCCGCGAGTGGTTAGGGGCGCGAGGAACTGCGCGAGTCGGAAGGGATCGGGCCGACTGCCGGGTGCGGGCGGTCACTTGCAGGTGAGTCCCCGTTCCCGGCCGTCGGGTGGGTGCCTTCCGCCGCGCGCAGTTCCCCGTGCCCCTGACGGCCCCTCCGGGGCCGGGCCCGGAGGGCGAGGGCGGCGGCGGTCAGGGTGACGGCAGCCGCGGTGTAGGGGACCCAGTCGCCGAGGCGGGTGTACCAGGTGGTGGCGGTGGGGGCGGCGAGGGGGAGGCGGACCGTCAGGGCGCCGGAGGCGGTGGTGGTGAGGCGGGCGATCCGGCGGCCCTGGCGGTCGTAGGCGACGGACTCGCCGGTGAGGGCGGCCTGCACCACCGGGCGGCCGGTCTCGGCGGCCCGCAGGGCGCCGAGGGAGGCGTGCTGCTGCGGGGCCCAGGAGTCCTGGAAGGTGGAGGTCGCGGACTGGAGGACCAGCATCCGGGCGCCGTCCGCCGCCGCCACCCGGGACATGTCGGGGAAGGTGGACTCGAAGCAGATCAGCGCCCCGAACGGGAGCGGCCGGCCGGCCCGGTCGGTGGTGTGCAGCAGGTGGAAGTCGGTCCCGGGCGCCCGGTTCTCGCCCGCCGCCCGGCTGACGCCGGTGAGCCAGCCCAGCAGCGGCCGGAGCGGGACGTACTCGCCGAACGGCACCAGCCGGATCTTGCGGTAGCGCTCGGCGACGCCGTCGGGGGTGACCAGTACGGCGTCCTTGGAGATCAGCCCGTCGCCCTTGCGGGCGTCCTCGCCGACCAGTACGGGGGCGCCGACCGAGGCGGCCAGCCGCTGGACCCGCTCCCGGGCGGCGGTGTCCCGGTCGAGGTCGGCGTTGCTGCTGCTCTCGCCCCAGACCACCAGGTCGGGGTGGCGGTCCGTCAGGCCCGCCGTGATCCGCTCGCTCGCGGCGAACCGGGCGGCCGAGTCGGCGACCTCGCCGGGCTGGACCAGGGCCAGGGTGGCGGTGTCACCGGAGGAGGCCGGCGCGGGCAGGGCGGCGAACAGCAGCGGGCCGGTCAGCAGGGCGGCGGTCACGGCGAGGGCGGCGAGGACGCGGACCCGCAGCCGGCGGCCGGTCAGCAGGATCAGCACGCCGACGTTGGCCGCCGCGACGGCCGCGCTCACCAGCCAGGCGCCGCCGACGGAGGCCAGGCCGAGCACGGCGGGGTGCTCCCACTGGGTGGCGCCGAGCAGCGCCCAGGGACCGCCGAGCGCGTGCCAGGAGCGGACGAACTCGGTGCAGACCCAGACCGAGGGCACCACCAGCAGGGCCAGCAGGCTCCGACGCACCGTCAGCGGGGGCGCCAGCAGCCGCCACACCGCGTACCCGACCGCGCCGGGGAGCACGCCGAAGACCACGGCCAGCGCGAGCAGCCCGGGGCCGATCGAGGGCACCAGCCAGGACATCGACACCAGGATGAAGCCGGCCCCGAACCACCAGCCCCGGACGGTGGCCTCCCGCCCGCTGCCGGCCCGCCGCATCAGCTCCAGCCCGGGCACCAGCGCGACCCAGGCGAACCAGGCCAGGCCGGGGGCCGGGAAGGCGAGCACGGGCAGTGCGCCGGCGGCCAGCGCGGCGTACCGGGCGGGGTGGCGGAGGGAGGCGGGCGGTTTCATGGTCCAACGCTAGCCCGGTCGGCCGCGGACTGCTCCGCAGGCGCACTGATGGCGCGTCAAGTCGCTTGGCGGAAACGGGTTTTGGCTCGAACTGTCAAGCGGGCTTGGGGAAAGTTTTGCAGAATGGACAACCGGTTGACGCTACTGGTTCAGACCAATACCTTCCCAGCAGCAACGCTCCATCCGGTCCCACAACAGGAACGAGCACATGCGTCACGGATCCTTCACCCGGCTGACCGTCGCGTCCGCCGCGGCCCTCGGCCTCCTCGTCTCCATCGCCCCCGCCGTCTCCGCCCACGGCGGTGACCACGGCCACGGCAACGGAGCCCCCGCCTACAAGCGGATCGGCTACTTCACCCAGTGGGGCATCTACGGCCGCAACTACCAGGTCAAGGACCTGCAGACCAGCGGCACGGCGGCCAAGCTGACCCACATCAACTACGCCTTCGGCGCCATCGGCAAGGACGGCAAGTGCCTGGTCGGCAACGTGCCCGGCGCCGACCCGTGGGCCGACTACGGCCGCCCGGTCGACGCGGCCAACTCGGTGGACGGCGTCGCCGACACCGCCGAGCAGAAGCTGGCGGGCAACTTCAACCAGCTCCGTGAGCTGAAGGCGAAGAACCCCGGCCTCAAGGTGCAGATCTCGCTGGGCGGTTGGAGCGGATCGGCGCACTTCTCGGACGCGGTGCTGACCGACGCCGGGCGCAAGGCGCTGGTCTCCTCCTGCATCGACACCTACATCAAGGGCAACCTCCCGGTGGACGGTGCCCGGGGCGGCGCGGGCGCGGCGGCCGGGGTGTTCGACGGCGTGGACCTCGACTGGGAGTGGCCCGGCTCGGAGGGCAACGAGGGCAACGGCATCCGCCCCGAGGACAAGCAGAACTTCACCAAGCTGGTGCACGAGTTCCGGGTCCAGCTGGACGCCTACGCCCGTACCCAGGGCCGGCACAAGCACTACGACCTGAGCGCCTACGTGCCCACCGCCCCGGCGAAGATCGACGCGGGCTTCGAGGTCAAGAAGATCATCAAGGACTTCGACTTCGTCAACCTGCAGGGCTACGACTTCCACGTCTCCGGCGAGAAGAAGACCGCCCAGCAGTCCGCGCTGTACGCCAAGCGCGGCGACTTCAGCGTGGACCAGACCGTCAACGCCTGGCTCGACCGGGGTGCCCCGGCGAACAAGCTGGTGGTCGGCGTGCCGTTCTACGGCCAGGGTTGGACGGGCGTGACCGGCGGCGGCGACGGCCTCGACCAGCCGGCCACCGGCCCGGCCCCGGCCACCTGGGTGGCCGGCACCGAGGACTACAAGGCGCTGAAGAAGCTGGCCGACTCGGGCACGTACAAGATCTACCGCAGCCGGGACAAGGGCAGCGCCTGGCTGTTCGACGGCTCCACCCTGTGGACCTACGACGACCCCACGGTGCTGCGCACCAAGGCCGCGTACATCCGCAACGAGGGGCTGGCCGGCGCGATGATCTGGGCGCTGGACGGGGACACCCCGAACGGTGAGCTGATCACCGCCCTGGACCAGGGCCTGAAGCGTCGCTGACGCTCCACCACAGGACGGCACGGGGGGACCGGCGGCCACCGGTCCCCCCGTGCGCATTCCCGTACGCGGCTGACTAGCCGTCGGACTCCAGGTCGCCCTCGGTCTCCAGGAAGGCGGCCTTCAGCTCCTCGATCAGCGCCGGGTCCGGCTCGGCCCACAGGCCGCGGTCGGCCGCCTCCAGCAGGCGCTCGCTGATCCCGTGCAGCGCCCAGGGGTTGGCCTCGGCCAGGAACTCCCGGTTGGTCGGGTCGAGCACGTACTCCTGGGTGAGCTTCTCGTACATCCAGTCGGCGACCACGTTGGTGGTGGCGTCGTAGCCGAACAGGTAGTCCACCGTGGCGGCCATCTCGAAGGCGCCCTTGTAGCCGTGGCGGCGCATCGCCTCCATCCAGCGCGGGTTCACCACCCGGGCGCGGAACACCCGGGCCGCCTCCTCGGTGAGGGTACGGGTGCGGACCGTCTCCGGGCGGGTCGAGTCGCCGATGTAGGCGGTCGGGGCCTTGCCGGTGAGCGCCCGGACGGTGGCCACCATGCCGCCGTGGTACTGGAAGTAGTCGTCCGAGTCCGCGATGTCGTGCTCGCGGGTGTCGGTGTTCTTGGCCGCGACGGTGATCCGCTTGTAGGCGGTCTCCATCTCCTCCCGGGCCGGGCGGCCGTTCAGCTCGCGGCCGTAGGCGTAGCCGCCCCAGACCGTGTAGACCTCGGCCAGGTCGGCGTCGGTGCGCCAGTCCCGGCTGTCGATCAGCTGGAGCAGGCCCGCGCCGTAGGTGCCGGGGCGGGAGCCGAAGATCCGGGTGGTGGCCTTGCGCTCGTCGCCGTGCTCGGCCAGGTCGGCCTGGACGTGGGCGCGGACGAAGTTCTCCGCCTCGGTCTCCTCCTGACGGGCCGCCAGCCGGACGGCGTCGTCCAGCAGCGCGACCACGTGCGGGAAGGCGTCCCGGAAGAAGCCGGAGATCCGCAGGGTGACGTCGATCCGGGGGCGGCCCAGCTCCTCCAGCGGGATCGGCTCCAGGCCGGTGACCCGGCGCGAGGCGTCGTCCCAGACCGGGCGGACACCGAGCAGGGCGAAGGCTTCGGCGATGTCGTCACCGGCGGTGCGCATCGCGCTGGTGCCCCAGAGCGAGAGGCCGACCGAGGACGGGAACTCGCCGTCGTTGTCCGCCTGGTAGCGGTCCACCAGGGACTGGGCCAGCGCCTGGCCGGTCTCCCAGGCCAGCTTGGAGGGCACCGCCTTCGGGTCGACGGAGTAGAAGTTGCGGCCGGTCGGCAGCACGTTCACCAGACCGCGCAGCGGCGAGCCGGAGGGGCCGGCCGGGACGAAGCCGCCGCGCAGCGCGTGCAGCACCGCGTCCAGCTCGTCGGTGGTGGCGGTCAGCCGGGGGACCACCTCGCGGGCGGCGAAGTCGAGCACCTCGCGGACCGCCTCCGGGTGCCCGGCGGCCACCTTCTCCACCGCGGACGGGGCCCAGTCCTCGGCCTCCATCGCCTCGACCAGGGCGCGGGCCTGCGCCTCGGCCGCGTCGGTGGCGCCCAGGGTCAGCGCCGCCTCGTCCAGGCCGAGCGCCTCGCGCAGGCCGGGCAGCGCGCTGACGCCGCCCCAGATCTGCCGGGCCCGCAGGATGGCCAGCACGATGTTGACCCGGTCCTCGCCGGCCGGGGCCTGGCCGAGCACGTGCAGGCCGTCCCGGATCTGGACGTCCTTGATCTCGCACAGCCAGCCGTCGACGTGCAGCAGGAAGTCGTCGAAGCCGTCGTCCTCGGGGCGCTCGTCCAGGCCGAGGTCGTGGTCCAGCTTGGCGGCCTGGATCAGGGTCCAGATCTGCGCCCGGATGGCGGGCAGCTTGGCCGGGTCCATCGCGGCGATGTTCGAGTGCTCGTCGAGCAGCTGCTCCAGCCGCGCGATGTCGCCGTAGGAGTCGGCCCGGGCCATCGGCGGCACCAGGTGGTCGACCAGGGTGGCGTGCGCCCGGCGCTTGGCCTGGGTGCCCTCGCCCGGGTCGTTGACCAGGAAGGGGTAGACCAGCGGCAGGTCACCGAGCACCGCGTCCGGCCCGCACTCGGCGGAGAGCGCGGCGGTCTTGCCGGGCAGCCACTCCAGGTTCCCGTGCTTGCCGAGGTGCACCACGGCGTGGGCGCCGAAGCCGCCGTCGGCCTGGGCGGCCTCGATCCAGCGGTAGGCGGCCAGGTAGTGGTGGCTCGGCGGCAGGTCCGGGTCGTGGTAGATCGCCACCGGGTTCTCGCCGAAGCCGCGCGGCGGCTGGATCAGGACCAGGAGGTTCCCGGAGCGGATCGCGGCCAGCACGATGTCGCCGTCCGGGTTCCGCGAGTGGTCGACGTAGAGGTTGCCCGGGGCCGGGCCCCAGTGCTCCTCGACCTGCTCGCGCAGGCCCTGCGGCAGCTCGGCGTACCAGCGGCGGTAGTCGGCGGCCGGGATGCGCACCGGATTCCGGGCGAGCTGGTCGTCCGTCAGCCAGTCCTGGTCGTAGCCGCCGGCCGCGATCAGGGCGTGGATCAGCTCGTCGCCCTCGTGGCCGTCGCCGGTCAGGTCCAGGCCCGGCACCTCGGTGCCGATGTCCATGCCCTCGGCCCGCAGCCGGGCCAGCAGCCGCATCGCCGAGGCGGGGGTGTCCAGGCCGACCGCGTTGCCCACCCGGGCGTGCTTGGTCGGGTAGGCGGACAGCACCAGGGCCAACCGCCGCTCGGCGGCCGGGACGTGACGCAGCCTCGCGTGGGCGACCGCGATGCCGGCCACCCGGGCGGCCCGCTCGGCGTCGGCCGCGTAGACGGTCAGGCCGTCGGCGTCCAGCTCCTTGAAGGAGAACGGCACGGTGATCAGGCGGCCGTCGAACTCCGGCACGGCGATCTGGGTGGCGGTGTCCAGCGGGGAGAGCCCGTCGTCGCTGGCCTCCCACTGCTCGCGCGACCAGGTCAGGCAGAGTGCCTGGAGGATCGGGCGGTCCAGGTCGGCCAGTGCACCGGCGTCCCAGGCGTCCTCGTCGCCGCCGGCCTGGGCGTCGGCCGGGCGGGTGCCGCCGGCCGCCAGCACGGTGGTGACCAGCGCGTCGGCCTGCGCCAGCTCGGCCAGCAGCTCCGGCTCGGCGCCGCGCAGCGAGGCGCAGTACAGCGCCTTGGCGCGGGCGCCCTTGGCCTCGATCGCCCGGCAGAGGGTCTCCACGAAGGCGGTGTTCCCGCTCATGTGGTGGGCGCGGTAGTAGAGCACCGTCACCAAGGGGCCGTCGTTGTCGGCCGCCTGACGCTCCAGCGGACCCCAGGCCGGGGCCGAGGCGGGCGGCGCGAAACCGTGGCCGGTGAGCAGCACGGTGTCGGAGAGGAAGGAGGCGAGCTCGGCGAGGTTCGCCGGGCCGCCGTGGGCCAGGTAGGCGTGCGCCTCGGCGGCCAGGCCGGCCGGGACGGTGGAGAGCTCCATCAGCTGGGCGTCCGGGGCCTGTTCGCCGGTCAGCACCACCACCGGGCGGGGCCCGGCGAGCAGCGCGTCCAGGCCCTCCTGCCAGGCCCGGCGGCCACCGAGCAGGCGGACCACCACCAGGTCGGTGCCCTCCAGCAGCGCGGGCAGGTCGTCCACCCCGAGCCGGGCCGGGTTCCCCAGCCGGTACGGGACCGGACCGCCGGACGCGCGGGCGCTCAGCAGGTCGGTGTCGGAGGTGGAGAGGAGCAGGATCATGCGGGGGCCCTCCCGGCCGTGACGGCACGCCGGGACGGCGGGCAGGAGGGGACGGCGGCGCGACGGGGCGCGGGCGTACGGCGCACGGGCATGGCGGAGCCTTCCTCGGGGTCCGCGCCCCGGGTTGGTGTGAGGACGGCAGGAGTTCCTGGCTCCCACGGCCGGGCCGTGGTCACAGTGGCGGGACCGCACCGGATTCGCACCGGTTTCCTCCCCATGGCGCCGTCGCTGGCGTTGGCTGGGCGTACACCCATCCGGGGAGCATCGTACGGGGTGCTCCCCGGGAGCGGACCAGGGTCCCGAAGGTCCGTCGGATGACCCCGACGATCCTGATCAGCGGCGGAGCGGGCCCGCTCGGACGTGACGCAGCGGACAGGAGCAAACCGGCGGAACGTGGGTATGCTCGCCGCCATGCCACCCACGCCACCCGTCGCCGGGCCACGCCCCGGCGCGCCCGACCGCGACCGGGGTGACGCCTGCCCGGGTGCCCTGCGGCTGCACCGGGCCGACGACGGCGCGCTGGCCCGGGTGCGGATCCCCGGGGGACTGCTGACGACCGCTCAGGCCCTCGCGCTGGCCGAGGCGGCCGAGCAACTCGGCGACGGGCGGCTGGAACTGACCTCGCGCGGCAACGTCCAGCTGCGCGGTCTGGCCGACGACGCGGGCGCCGGGCTCGGGGCCCGGCTGCGGGCCGCCGGGCTGCTCCCCTCGGAGACCCACGAGCGGGTCCGCAACGTGATCGCCTCCCCGCTCTCCGGCCTGGACGGCCTCGGCCACGCCGACGTCCGGGCCTGGACGCGCGAGCTGGACGCCCGGCTGTGCGCCAGTGCTCCGGCCGCCGGGCTGGCCGGGCTGTTCCTCTTCGTACTCGACGACGGCCGGGGCGACGTGGCCGCGCTGGACGCCGATGTGACGTTGATCGCAACGCCGGACGGCGGCGCGCTGCTGCGCCTGGGCCGGGCCGCCACCGCCCGCCGGATCGCCCCCGGGCAGGCCCCGGCGGCGGCGGTCGCGGCAGCCGGGGAGTTCCTGGCGGCGGTCGCGGCGGCCGGGGTGAAGGCCTGGTTCGTCCGGGAGGCGGCCGGGCTGCTCGACCCGGGTGCCGAGCCGCTGCCGCGCCGCGCGGGCGGCGCCCCCGAGGTGGGTCCGTTCGCCGGCGGGCTGGTGGCCGGGACGCGGTTCGGCAGCCTGGGCGCCGCCCAGTGGCGGGCGCTGGCCGCCGCCTCCGCCGCCTCGGCCGGTGAGCTGCGGATCACGCCCTGGCGCAGTGTCGTCCTCCCGGGTGCGCTGCCCGGCGCGGCCGGCGAACTGGCCGCCGCGGGGCTGCGCCTGACGCCCGGTACGCCCTGGGAGCTGGCCACCGCCTGCACCGGCGCCCCCGGCTGCGCCAAGTCGCTCGCCGACGTCCGGGCGGACGCGGCCCGGGCCCTGGACGGAGCCGGTGCGCCCGGACTGCCGGTGCACTGGTCCGGCTGCGAGCGGCGGTGCGGCCACCCCGGCGGGGAGTGGGTGGACGTGCTGGCCAGCGGCCCGGCCACCTACCGGGTGACGGCCCATCGGATTTCCGGCAAGACCACCACGCAGGACCTGACGACCGAACAGATGGCCCCGGCGGCAGCCGGGGCCCGGAGGACCAAGTGATCGAGTACGAGAAGGACGGCGCGGCCATCTACCGCGAGTCCTTTGCCACCATCCGGCGCGAGGCCGAACTGGCCCACCTGCCGACCGACGTGGCCCAGGTCGCGGTCCGGATGATCCACGCCTGCGGCATGACCGACCTGGTGAAGGACCTGCTCTGGTCGCCGGAGGTGGTGGCCGACGCGCGCGCCGCGCTGAACGCCGGGGCGCCGATCCTGTGCGACGTCTCGATGGTCGCCAGCGGTGTCACCCGCAAGCGGCTGCCCGCCGACAACCAGGTGATCTGCACCCTCTCCGACCCCTCGGTGCCCGCCCTGGCGAAGGAGCTGGGCACCACCCGCAGCGCCGCCGCGATGGAGCTCTGGCTGCCGCACCTGGAGGGCGCGGTGGTCGCCGTCGGGAACGCCCCCACCTCGCTGTTCCGCCTGCTGGAGATGGTCGAGGCCGGTGCACCCCGCCCGGCCGCCGTGATCGGCGTGCCGGTCGGCTTCATCGGCGCGGCCGAGTCCAAGGAGGCGCTCGCCGCGCACCCCTCGGGCCTGGAGCACCTGGTGGTCCGGGGCCGCCGGGGCGGCAGCGCCATCGCCGCCGCCGCGATCAACGCGATTGCGAGCACCGAAGAGTGACGGAGCAGCAGGAGTCCGGTACGGGCCGGCTGTACGGCGTCGGGCTCGGCCCGGGCGACCCGGAGCTGGTGACGGTCAAGAGCGCCCGGCTGATCGGCGAGGCCGACGTGGTGGCCTACCACAGCGCCCGGCACGGGCGGTCGATAGCCCGCTCGATCGCCGCCCCCTACTTCAAGGACGGGGTGGTCGAGGAGAAGCTGGTCTACCCGATCACGGTGGAGACCACCGACCACCCCGGCGGCTACCGGGGTGCGCTGGACGACTTCTACGAGGAGGCCGCCGCCCGGCTGGCCGCCCACCTGGACGCCGGGCTGACGGTGGTGGTGCTGGCCGAGGGCGACCCGTTCTTCTACGGCTCCTACCAGCACATGCACAAGCGCCTGGCGCACCGCTACCCGACCGAGGTGGTGCCCGGCGTCACCTCGGTGAGCGCCGCCGCCGCCCGGCTGGGCCGGCCGCTGTGCGAGGCCGAGGAGACCCTCACCATCATCCCCGGCACGCTGCCGGAGGAGGAGCTGACGGCCCGGCTGGCCGCCGCCGACTCGGCCGTGGTGATGAAGCTCGGCCGCACCTTCCCGGCCGTCCGCTCCGCCTTCGAGCGCTCCGGCCGCCTCGCCGAGGCGTCCTACGTGGAGCGGGCCACCATGGCCGGGGAGCGGACCGGCGCGCTGGCCGACATCGACCCGGAGTCGGTGCCGTACTTCGCGGTGGCCGTGCTGCCGAGCCGGCTCGGCAGCGGCGCGCCGGAGCCGGTGTACGACGGCCCCGGCGAGGTGGTCGTGGTCGGCACCGGCCCGGCCGGGCCGCTCTGGCTGACCGCCGAGGTGCGCGGCCAACTCGCCACCGCCACCGACCTGGTGGGCTACACCACCTACCTCGACCGGGTGCCGGTCCGGGCCGGTCAGGTGCGGCACGGCTCGGACAA
Source organism: Kitasatospora sp. NPDC096147 (assembly GCF_044763225.1). NCBI lineage: Bacteria > Bacillati > Actinomycetota > Actinomycetes > Kitasatosporales > Streptomycetaceae > Kitasatospora > Kitasatospora sp. NPDC096147. Next base: position 495,293 of record NZ_JBIWFX010000004.1, read on the forward strand.
CAAGGTGGAGTCCGAGCGGGCCGAGTTCGCCCTCGACCTGGCGAGCCGGGGCCGCAAGGTGGTGGTGGTCTCCTCCGGGGACCCGGGCGTCTTCGCGATGGCCACCGCCGTGCTGGAGGTCGCCTGCGAGGAGCGCTACCGGGAGATCCCGGTGCGGATCTGCCCCGGCATGACGGCCGCGCACGCCGCCGCCTCCCGGGCCGGGGCCCCGCTGGGCCACGACTACGCGGTGGTCTCGCTCTCCGACCGGCTCAAGCCCTGGTCGGTGGTGGCGGAGCGGCTGCGGGCCGCCGCCGCGGCCGACCTGGTGCTGGCGCTGTACAACCCCGGCTCCAAGTCCCGTACCACACAGGTCGGTTCGGCGAAGGAGCTGCTGCTGGGGATCCGGGCCGCCGACACCCCCGTGGTGGTGGCCCGGGACGTGGGCGGCCCCACCGAACGGGTGCGGACGGTGCGGCTCGGCGAGCTGGACCCGGCCGAGGTCGACATGCGGACCATCCTGCTGATCGGCTCCTCGCAGACGCAGGCGGTCGCCCGGGGCGCGGACGGCGCCGAGGTGGTCTGGACGCCGCGCCGCTACCCGGAGGACTGAGCCGTGGCGGCCCCCTGGCGATCCGTCAGGGGGCCGGTACGGCGATGGTGCGGGTGCCCTTGGTGGTGGTGACCAGGACGTGGCCCCGGTCGGCCCAGACGGCGGACTTGAACGTGCCCCCGTCCGGGGCGATCTCCGGGAGGGTCGCCACCGACCAGTGACGCTCCCCCCAGCCACTGCCGGTGCGCAGGGTGAGCTCGTGGGACCGGAGCTCGGACTCCGTGCCGGCATTACCGACGTACGTCACGGTCAGCACGTCCCCGGGCGCCCCGGGCCGGGGCTGACGGCTGGTCACCTGCCGTTGGAAGCCGTCCTGGAGCACCAGCGCCCCGGTGGCGTACAGCAGCGTGCAGGCGGTCAGCAGTCCGGCCGCCACCCGCCCGGTGCGGGTGCGGGCGGCCACCGCCACGGCCAGGAGGACCAGCCCGGCCCCGCCCACGATCAGCGGGCGGAACAGCGCCACCGCGACCAGCGTGCGTCCGCCGGAGCGGTCTTCGTACACACCCCAGGCGTACGCAGCCAGCGCCAGCAGGCCCACCAGCACGAACAGGGCGGGCCAGCGTCGTCGTCCGGTCATCGTCGTCCCCCTCGGCGGGGATCCTAGCCTGCGGAAATAACGACTCGTCAGCGTGTCCACCGGGCCGTACGATGCGCCCTCATGACCTCCCACAACGAGATTCTCGACGCCGCGCTGGCCAAGATCACCACCGGCTACGTCTTCCCCGAACTCACCGGCCCCATCACCGAGGCGATCCGGGCCCGGCAGGCCGAGGGCGGGTACGACGGCCTGGGCGACGCCGAGTTCTGCGCGGCCGTGACCGCCGACCTCCAGGCCGTCTGTCCGGACAAGCACCTGCGGCTGATGTGGAGCGAAGAGCCCGCGCCGGTCGAGGAGGAGGACTCCCCGGAGGAGGAGAAGGCCCGCTGGCTGGTCCGCTACCGGGAGGGCAACTTCGGCATCGCCCGGGTCGAGCGGCTGGAGGGCAACGTCGGCTACCTCGACATCCGCTCCATCCCGGACGCCGACGCCGGCACGGACGCGATCGGCGCCGCCATGCAACTCGTCGCCCACACCGAGGCGTTGGTGATCGACCTGCGCCAGTGCCGGGGCGGCTCGCCGAACGGCGTGGCGCTCTGGTGCAGCCACTTCTTCGGCGACGACGAGGTGCACCTGAACGACATCTACGAGCGGGCCACCGACGCCACCCGGCAGTACTGGACCTACCCGCACACCCCCGGACCGCGCTACCTGGACCGCCCGGTCACCATCCTCACCGCCGCCTTCACCTTCTCCGGGGGCGAGGAGCTCGCCTACAACCTCCAGGCCCTGAAGCGCGCCACCCTGGTCGGCGAGACCACCCGCGGCGGCGCCCACCCGACCGACTGGATCGCGATCACCCCGCACATCGCGGTCACCGTCCCGGCCGCCCGCTCGATCAACCCGGTCACCGGCACCAACTGGGAGGGCGTGGGCGTCAAGCCGGACGTCGAGGCCAAGGCGGAGGACGCCCTGGAGACCGCCCTCGCCCTGCTCGCCGCCGAGTAGCGCGCCGCCCGCGCCGCCGCCCGTCGGCCCGACCCCGTGCGGGGCCGGGCCGACGGTCCGTCAGTGCGCGGTGGAGAGTGCCACGTGCCGCCACGCGTCGAGCTCGCGCCGCACCAGCTCCAGCTTCGCCTCGACCCGCTGCACCGCGTCGGCACCCAACTGCAGCCGCAGCGGCGGCTCGGCGGCCTCGGTCACGTCGACCACCGCCCGGGCCGCCTTCGCCGGATCGCCCGCCTGCCGGCCGTCGTGGTACGCCATCGCCTCCCGCACCGGGCCCGCGGCCTCGGCGTAGTCCGCGATGGAGGCCGGCTCGACCCGGAGGCTGGCGCCGCCCAGGAAGTCCGTGCGGAAGCCGCCCGGCTCGACGATGGTGACCCGGACGCCGAGCGGGGCCAGCTCGCCGTGCAGCGCCTCCGAGATCCCCTCGACCGCGAACTTCGAGGCCCCGTACACGCCGACGGCCGGCGCGGTGGCGAAGCCGCCCACCGAGCTGACGGTCAGCACGTGCCCGGAGCGCTGCGCCCGCAGCACCGGCAGGGTCGCCCGCAGGGTGTTCAGCACCCCGAAGACGTTGACGTCGAACAGCGCCCGGGCCGCCGCGTCCGAGACCTCCTCGACCGCGCCGACCAGGCCGTGGCCCGCGTTGGCCACCACCACGTCGATCCCGCCGAACCGGGCCACCCCGGCCTCCGCCGCCGCCGCCAGCCCGGCCGGCTCGGTCACGTCCGCGCTCAGCGCCAGCAGACCGTCCGGCTGCTCCGGGTACGCCGCGAGCACGGTGGAGGCGTCCCGCGCGGTGGCGACCACGTGGTGGCCCCGCTCCAGCGCCTCGCGGGTGATCGCCGCGCCGAGTCCGCGCGATGCCCCGGTGACGAACCAAGTACCCATGATCTCTCCCCGATCTGATGGCCCGACGGGCCGACAACCGGGACGGTAGACCTTCGAGTGCACTCCAGCTCAAGTCCCGGTCCCGGCCGGGGTCCTGTCAGGGGTGCGCGGCGGCCCGGTCGGACTCGCTGCGCAGCACGCAGAACTCGTTCCCCTCCGGGTCGTGCAGCACGGCCCAGCCGGAGCCGTCCGGATTGCGGCGGTCGGCCGCCATGGTGGCGCCGAGGGCGAGCAGCCGCTCCACCTCGGGGTCGCGGGAGTCGGTCGGGCGCAGGCACAGGTGCACCCGGTTCTTCACGGTCTTCGGCTCCGGCACCGCGTTGAAGTACAGCACCGGCCCGCCACCACCGAGCACCACCTGCGTCTCCCGGTCCCCGGGCCGGCAGTCCGGATCCACCGGACAGCCCGTCACCTCGCTCCAGAACCGCGCCAGTTCGTAGGCGTCCGCACAGTCGATCGCGACGTTCTGCACCACTGAGACCATGGACCGAGCCTAGCCCGCGCAGCTCGGAGACCGCGCAGCTCAGCGCCCGTGCACCTCAGAGCCCGGCCAGCCAGGCGAGGGCCGACGGGACGTCAGGAACCGTGGGGACGCCGGGCGGGGGAACGGGGCGGCCGACGATCACCACGGGGAGGGAGAGTTCGCGGGCGGCGGTCAGCTTGGGGGCGGTGGCGGCGCCGCCGCTGTCCTTGGTGACCAGGACGTCGATGCGGTGCTCGCGCAGCACCCGGCGCTCGCCGTCCAGGGTGAACGGGCCCCGGTCGAGCAGGACCTCCAGGGCGGCCGGGAGCGGGGGTTCGGGGGCGTCCACCGAGCGGGACAGGAAGTGCAGCGGGGAGCCGGCGAAGGCGCCCAGGCCCTGGCGGCCGGTGGTGAGGAAGACCCGGTGACCGAGGGAGGGCAGCAGCTCGGCGGCCTCCGCCAGGGAGCCGACCGGGTGCCAGCGGTCGCCGGGCCCGGGGACCCAACCGGGGCGGCGCAGCGCGAGCAGGGGAGTATGGACCTCGGCGGTCGCCTCGGCCGCGTTCCGGCTGATGACCCCGGCGAAGGGATGGGTGGCGTCGATGACCGCGTCCACGTGCTCGGCCCGCAGCCAGGCCGCCAGCCCGGCCGGGCCGCCGAAGCCGCCGATCCGCACCTCCCCGGCGGGCAGCCGGGGCTGCGCCACCCGGCCGGCCAGGGAGCTGGTGACCCGTAGCGCCGGGTCCGCTGCCAGGGCGGCGGCCAGTTCGCGGGCCTCGGTGGTGCCGCCGAGGATCAGGATGTGCAACGGAACTCCAGGGGACGTACGTGACTGGTGAGCGTAGTGGGAACGCCGAGGCGAAGGGCGGCCGGGAGGCGCAGCTGAAGAGCAGCGGCCTGCGCCACGGCTGGACCACCGGCGCCTGCGCGACGGCCGCCACCACCGCCGCGTACACCGCGCTGCTCACCGGCGAGTACCCCGACCCGGTGACCATCACCCTGCCCAAGGGCCAGCGGCCCGCCTTCGCCCTGGCGGACGAGCTGCTGACGCCGGGTCGGTCCGCGATGGCCGGGGTGGTGAAGGACGCGGGTGACGACCCGGACGTCACGCACGGGGCGCTGATCCGCTCCACGGTGCGGCACGGCGCACCCGGCAGCGGGGTGGTCTTCGCGGCCGGGCCCGGGGTCGGGACGGTCACCAAGGCGGGGCTGCCGATTCCGCCCGGGGAACCCGCGATCAACCCGGTGCCGCGCCGGCTGATGCGCGATCACGTCGCCGAGGTGGCAGCCCGGTACGGGGGCAGCGGGGACGTGGTGGTGGAGGTCTCCGTCGACCACGGCGAGGAGATCGCCCGCTCCACCTGGAACCCGCGGCTGGGCATCCTCGGCGGCCTCTCCATCCTGGGCACCACCGGCATCGTCGTCCCGTACTCGTGCTCGGCCTGGATCGACTCCATCCGGCGCGGCGTGGACGTCGCCCGGGCGGCCGGCCGCACCCACGTGGCCGGGTGCACCGGCTCCACCTCCGAGAAGGTGGCCGTCGCGGTGCACGACCTCCCCGAGGACGCCCTGCTCGACATGGGCGACTTCGCAGGCGCCGTCCTCAAGTACCTCAAGCGCCACCCCGTCTCCCGCCTCACCATCGCGGGCGGTTTCGCCAAGCTCTCCAAACTCGCCGCCGGCCACCTCGACCTGCACTCCGGCCGCTCCCAGGTCGACAAGTCCTTCCTCGCCGACCTGGCCCGCCAGGCCGGTGCCACCCCCGCCCTGGCCGGGGCGGTGGCCGCCGCCAACACCGGCCTGGAGGCCGTCCAGCTCTGCGCGGCGGCCGGCGTCCCGCTCGGCGACCTGGTCGCCGCCCGGGCCCGCCGCACCGCCCTCGACGTCCTGGCCGGCGCCCCCATCGAGGTCGACGTGATCTGCATCGACCGCGCGGGCACCATCGTCGGCACCGCCTGAGCCGGCGTCAGCCCGGGGCCTGTTCCCGGTCCTGAACCCACCGCCGGAGCCGCGCGAGCCGGGGGTTCCCCCCGCCGTCGGACTCGTAGTACGGCCCGAGGAGCCGGTACGCCTCGGCCGCCCGCTCGTCGTCCCGCAGCGCGAGCCCCTCGCCGCTGGCCTCCCGGACCTCCCGGTCCTCGTCCTCCAGCAGGGACCAGAGCAGATCGCCGATCTCCGGCCGGGGGTCCTTGCTCTGTCCGAGGGCCCACACGGCGGCGAGCCGGACCACCGGGACCGGGTCGTGCAGCAGGACCGAGAGCGCTTCCCAGAACTCCGGCGCGCGCTCCGGCAGGAGACGGAACGCGGTGGCGCGGCGCACCGTCCAGGAGGAGTCGCGGGCCAGCGCGAGCATCGCGGAGACGGCGTCCGCAGTGCCGGTGTCGAGCAGGTCGGGCACCTGGCAGCGGACCGCCGGGGCCGGGTGACCGGCGTGGTGGATGCCGAGCGCGCCGAGCTCGGGGTGCAGCGTCATCGAGCAGACGAACAGGACCTGGGAGAGCACCTCGGCATCGGTCTCCTCGCGGGCCCAGGCCACCATCACCGACGGCTCCTGCACCTCCTCGGAGACCGCCTGGTAGCTCAGGATCTCGGCGAGGATCCGGCGCCCGGCCGGATCGGGGTGCCGGTGCAGGGCCATCAGGCTCGCCGAGGCTTCCGGGTCCTGACGGTGGCTCAGCAGCTCGCAGACGGCCACGAAGTCCGTGTGCCCCTCCACCGGCTGCCGGACGGCCCGGGCGACCAGTTCGTCGAACGGGGTGCGGACGCCGAACACGTCCTCCAGCAGGGTGAGGACGGCGCCGTGCCCGGCCCGCACGGCCCGACCGTCGAGGGTGACCTGCTGGACGGTGTCGTAGTCCTCGTCCGCGACCCACTCGTACGGACCGAGGGCCGCCACCTCCCGCTCGTACCAGTGCCGGGCCAGGTCCAGCAGCCGCCCGCGCTGCTCCGGGGCGAGCCGTTGGAGGGTCTCCCCGGTGAGCAGGGTGGTGACCATCCGGGGCGAGCCGCACTCCACCGCCAGCTCCAGCGGCGTGCCGCCGTCGGGGCCGGGGGCCAGTGGGTCGGCGCCCGCGTCGAGGGCCCGCTCCGCCGCGCGGACGTCGAAGGCGGTGATCGCGGCGATGAGGTCGGTCACGTGGGCTCCGGGCGGCGGACGGGGCGTCAGTCGCAGGTGTGGGTGCGGTCGCGGTCGGTGGAGTAGAGGTGGCTGTCGCGGAACTGCTCGGCGCCGAGGGTGCGGCCGACCAGGATGACGGCGGTGCGGAGGACGCCGGCCTCCTTGGTCTGGGCGGCGATGGTGGAGAGGGTGCCCCGGAGGACGAGTTCGTCGGGGCGGCTGGCCATCGCGACCACGGCGGCGGGGCAGTCGGCGCCGTAGTGGGGGAGCAGCTCCTCGACCACGGACTCGACGTAGCGGGTGGCCAAGTGGAGGACCAACAGGGCGCCGCTGCGGCCGAGGGTGGCGAGGTCCTCGCCCTCCGGCATGGGGGTGGCCTGGCGGGCGACCCGGGTGAGGATGACGGTCTGACCGACCGTCGGGACGGTGAGCTCGCGCTTGAGGGCGGCGGCGGCAGCGGCGAAGGCGGGGACGCCGGGCACCACGTCGTAGGGGACGCCGGCCGCGTCGAGGCGGCGCATCTGTTCGGCGACGGCGGAGAAGACGGACGGGTCGCCGGAGTGCAGCCGGGCCACGTCCTGGCCGGCCTCGTGGGCGCGGACCAGCTCGGCGGTGATCTGGTCCAGGTCGAGGTCGGCGGTGTCGACCAGCCGGGCGCCGGGCGGGCACTCGGCGAGCAGCTCGCGCGGCACCAGGCTGCCGGCGTAGAGGCAGACCGGGCTGGCGGCGAGCAGGCGCTGTCCGCGCAGGGTGATCAGGTCGGCGGCGCCGGGGCCCGCGCCGATGAAGTGGACGGTCATGACGGGGGGACCTCTCGAACGGGGGCGGCGGGCTTGACGACCGACCACTGGGTGACGGGCATGGCCTGGCGCCAGCCGGTGAAACCGCCGACCGGGACGGCGTGGGAGACCGCGAGCTTGAGCAGTTCGCCGCCGTGGCGGCGGTACCACTCGGTGAGCAGCGCCTCGGATTCGAGTGTGACGGTGTTGGCGACCAGGCGGCCCCCGGGGGCCAGCGCGGCCCAGCAGGCGTCCAGCAGCCCGGGGGCGGTCAGGCCGCCGCCGACGAACACCGCGTCGGGGGTGGGCAGTCCGGCCAGCGCGGCCGGGGCCGGGCCCGCGACCACCTGGAGGCGGGGGACGCCGAGCGCGGCCGCGTTGCGGGTGATCCGGCCGACCCGGACCGGGTCGCGTTCGACGGTGACGGCCCGGCAGTCGCGGTGGGCGCGCAGCCACTCGATGGCGATCGAGCCGGAGCCGCCGCCGACGTCCCAGAGCAGCTCGCCGGGGGCGGGGGCGAGGGTGGCCAGGGTGACGGCCCGGACGTGACGCTTGGTCAGCTGGCCGTCGGTCTCGAAGGCGTCGTCCGGCAGCCCGGGGGTGAGGGTGCCGCGGGGACCGTCGGGGGCGCAGTCGACGGCGATCACGTTGAGCGGGTCGCCGGGCGGGTGCGGCCAGGCGGCGGCGCTGCCGTCGAGCCGCTGCTCGGCCGGGCCGCCGAGCTGCTCCAGGACGCGCAGGCGGCTGGCGCCGAAGCCGCGCCCGGTCAGCAGGGCGGCCACGGCGGCCGGGGTGGAGGCGTCGGCGCTCAGCACCAGCACGCGGCGTCCGGGGTGGAGCGCGAGGGTGAGCGAGTCGAGCGGGCGGCCGACCAGGCTGACCACCTCGGTGGCCTCCAGCGGCCAGCCGAGCCGGGCGCAGGCGAGCGAGAGCGAGGAGGGGTGCGGGTGCACCGCGAGGCGTTCGGGCCCGGCCAGTTCGGCGAGGGTGCGACCGATCCCGTAGTACATCGGGTCGCCGCTGGCGAGCACCGCCAGGCCGCCGGGGGCGTGCTCGGCCAGCAGGGCCGGGACGGCGGGCCGCAGCGGGGACGGCCAGGCGATCCGGGCGGCGGTCACCTCGTCCGGGAGCAGGGCGAGTTGGCGCGGGCCGCCCAGGACGGTACGGGCCGAGGCGAGGGCGGCGCGGGCGGCAGGCCCGAGGCCCTCCCAGCCGTCGGCGCCGATCCCGACCACCGCGATCGGCGGCCCGGCCGCCTCGGGCTGCGCGGGGGGCGGGGCGGTGCTCAACGGGTACTCCTCGGGATCGGCCGGGGGCGGCTCGGCGCGCGGGGTCTTCGGCGGCCGGCCCGGCAAGATCGGCCGGGCACCCCGGCAGCCTACCCGGGGGCCGTGGCGCGGTGACCGTGACGTACGTCGCGCGGCTCGACGGCTGCGCTCGACGCGTGTGCGCGGCGCCCGTGCCCGGCGCCCGTGCCCGGCGCCCGTGCCCGACGCGTGCGCCCGACGGCCGTGACGCGGCGGCGGAGCCACGGGCGGTCGCGCAGCCACGGCCGTCGGCCGCCCGTGCGCCCCGGGCCGGTGGTTCCGAAGGGTCTCCCGGACGGGCTCGAATCCTCCGGCCGACGCCGCCGGCGGAGAGTGCCGAGGTCGCGGCCCAAGAGCCGGTAAAGGTTTGCCTGACGGGCCATCAGGGACCTTGACGGGCAAGTGGTCTAGTCCAAATATGGGCGATGTCCATCCGACCGGGATGCACTGTGGGGGTGTCAGATCCGGGCGGCGGGCGCGTACTGCCCTGCCCACGTTTCCCCCGGACGCCCCCGAACCGTACGGCGACCGTGCTCCCCGCACCGCCGTCCCGCCGCCCCGGTACCCCATGGCGCGGGCACACCTCCCGGACCCCGTCGTCCGGACCGCACGTCCCCCATGACCCCGCCTCCGCTGGAGAACCCCCATGCGCCCAGCACGACCACTCCGCGCCCTGGTGGCCGCCTTCGCCACCCTGGCCGCCTCGGCCGGTCTGATGACGGCCGGCACCACCACCGCCCAGGCCGCCGCCACCCCACTGCCGGCCCGGGTGTTCGCGCCCTACTTCGAGGCCTGGACCGGGCAGAGCCCGGCCACCCTGGCCGCCCAGTCCGGCGCCAAGCACCTCACCATGGCGTTCCTGCAGACCGCCACCAAGGGCTCCTGCACCCCGCTGTGGAACGGCGACACCTCGATGCCGGTCTCGCAGTCGGTGTTCGGCGCCGACATCGCCGCGATCCGGGCCAACGGCGGCGACGTGATCCCGTCCTTCGGCGGCTTCACGGCCGACAACACCGGTACCGAACTGGCCGACAGCTGCACCGACGTCAACCAGATCGCGGCCGCCTTCGAGTCGGTCATCACCACCTACGACGTCAGCCGGATCGACCTCGACATCGAGGACAACTCGCTGACCAACACGGCCGGCATCGACCGCCGGAACAAGGCGATCAAGCTGGTGCAGGACTGGGCCGCCGCCAACGGCCGGTCGATCCAGTTCTCCTACACCCTGCCGACCACCACCAGCGGCCTGGCGGCCAGCGGGCTCAAGGTGCTGCGCAACGCGATCACCAACAACGCCCGGATCGACGTCGTCAACCAGATGACCTTCGACTACTACGACAACGCGGCGCACGACATGGCCGCCGACACCAAGACCGCCACCACGGGCCTCTACAACCAGCTGGCCTCGCTCTACCCGTCGAAGACCCCGGCCCAGCTCTGGGCGTCGATCGGCATCATCGAGATGATCGGCATCGACGACTTCGGCCCGGCCGAGACCTTCACCGTGGCCAACGCCACCGAGGTCTACAACTGGGCACTCTCCAAGGGCGTCAACACCCTCTCCTTCTGGGCCCTCCAGCGGGACAACGGGGGCTGCCCCGGCACGGCCGGCTCGGACAGCTGCTCCGGCATCAACCAGGGCACCTGGGACTTCACCCGGATCTTCGCGCCCTACACCAGCGGCTCCACCACCCCGGTCAACGACTTCTCGGTGACGGCATCCCCGGCGGCCGGCTCGGTGCAGGCGGGCTCGTCCACCACGGCGGGCATCGCCACCGCCGTCACCTCCGGTGCGGCGCAGAGCGTCGCGCTGACCGTGTCGGGCGCCCCGGCCGGGGTGACCGCGAGCGTCAGCCCGTCCTCGGTGACCGCCGGCGGCAGCGCCACCCTATCGGTCTCCACCACGGCGGCCACCGCCCCCGGCAGCTACCCGCTCACCGTCACCGGTACCGGTGCCTCGGGCAGCCACAGCGCCACCTACACCCTGACGGTGACGGGTGGTCAGCCCGGCAACGACTTCTCGGTCAGCGTCTCCCCGGCGGCCGGCTCGGTGCAGGCGGGGTCGGCGACTACGGCGGCGCTCACCACCGCCGTGACCTCGGGCTCGGCGCAGAGCCTGGCGCTGACCGTGACCGGGGCCCCGGCCGGGGTCACCGCGAGCGTCAACCCCGGTACGGTGACGGCCGGTTCGGGTGCCACGCTGTCGGTCTCCACCACGGCGGCCACCGCCCCCGGTACGTACCCGCTGACCGTGAAGGCCACCGGTGCCTCGGGCAGCCACACCGCCACCTACACCCTGACCGTCACCGGCACCGCCCCGACCGGGCTGCTCAACGGCGGCCTGGAGAGCGGCGCCCTGGCCCCGTGGAGCTGCCAGCCCGGCGGCTCGGTGGTCTCCACGCCGGCGCACAGCGGCTCGTACGCCCTCCAGGCGGCGGCCACCGGCTCGCAGAACGGCCAGTGCTCGCAGACCGTCACGCTGGCCCCGAACACCAAGTACACGCTCAGCGCCTGGGTGCAGGGGAACTACTCCTACCTCGGCGTCAGCGGCGGGGCCACCGCCTCCACCTGGACCCCGGGCTCGTCCTCCTGGACCAAGCTCAGCGTCCCCTTCACCACGGGCGCCAACGGCACCGTCACGGTCTACCTGCACGGCTGGTACGGCCAGGGCAGCGTCTACGGCGACGACTTCGCGATCGCCTGACCCGATCGCGGCAGCGCACCACGGGCCCGGCCCCCGGCAGCCAGCCGGGGGCCGGGCCCCACGCGTGCGGTCGGCGGGGTGCGGTCAGGGGCGGGCCGTCTGCGGGACGAACGGCGGCGGTGGCGTCGGCAGCAGGTGATCGACCGGGAAGGTCTGCGCCGGGGCCAGCGAGCGGCAGCCGTCCCAGGTCGGGTAGTGGAAGGGCGGGCAACTGGTCGGCGGGGCGGGCAGGGTGGGCACCGGTCGGGGTGGTGCGGGCGTGAGGGACGGACGGGCCGGCGGCTTCGCCGGGGTCGGCGTGGCGGTGGAGCCCGGCTTCGGAGGGGTGGGCTTGGCGGTGGTGGGCTTCGTCGCGGCCGACGGTGGTGCGGTGGTTCGCGCGGCAGCCGGTGACGGCCCGCCGGCGTTCGGCACCGGACCCGGAGGTGGGGCTGTCGTCCCGTCCGGGCTCGGACTCGCGCTCGGGTCGGCGTCCGGCAGAGGCGGTGCGGTGGGCGGCGGTTCAGGGGAGGGTGGGTCGGAGGGGGAGGGGGACGACGCGGGCGAGGTGGCCGGGGAGCTGGTACCCGTGGGGGCCGGTTCGGCGACGCCCTCCGGGCCGGACAGCACCAGAGCGCCGGTCAGGGCGAGCAGGCCGGCGCCGGCCACGGCACCGAGGGCCAGCCGCGCGCGCCGGTGGTACTGCTGCCGCACCGGCGGTTCCTCGTCGTTTCCGTGCACGTCCGCCCTGCTCCCTGCCGTCGTCGCCGTTCGAACCGGCGGATGCTAGCAGGGAGCGCGCACGTACCGGTCAGGCCAGGGTGAGGAAGAGCTTCTCCAGCTCCGCCTCGGTGAGCGGCTGGGAGCCGTCCTCGGCCTCGCCGTTCAGGCACTGCCGCATGCCGCTGGCCACGATCTTGAAGCCGGCCCGGTCCAAGGCCCTGGAGACGGCCGCGAGTTGGGTCACCACGTCCTTGCAGTCACGACCCGCCTCGATCATCGCGATCACCCCGGCGAGCTGCCCCTGGGCGCGGCGCAGCCGGTTCAGGACGGCCGCCTGGGCCTCTTCTTCCACCTTCACCGGGCTCCTCCTCCGTGCGGCGGCTTGGGCCGTCCAGGATACCCCAGCGGGTATCACGGTCGGAGGGGGTGGACACGCACTCGCGTCCACCCCCTCCGACGCCGGGATCACTCACCCAGGCCCGGGATGTTCGGGAACAGGTCGAGGAAGGGCTGCGCCGTGACCGACAGGCCCCGGCCGAAGGGGTTGTCGAAGTCCCAGATCAGGAAGAGCAGGAAGGCGATCAGCGCGCTGAACGCGGCGGCCAGGAACAACTCCCGTCCGGAGCGCCGGATCTGGAGGGTGAAGAGCAGGCCGACGGTGACCACCGCACCCGCCACCAGACCGAACCAGACCACGCCCGGCATGGTCGGGCCGGCGTTCTGGCCCCGGGAGTTGCGGGCTTCGTCGGCGGCGGCGATCCGGTCCACCATCGGCTGGTAGTTCTGGTTCTCCAGCTCGGTCTGCGGGGTGCGCTCGGTGACGGTGCGGCGCAGTTCGGCCAGCTTCTCGGTGCCCTCGGGGGAGAGCTCCTCGTGCTTCTCCATGTAGGACCACTCGGTGTTCACGATGTAGGAGACGTACGCGTCCACCTCGCTGCGCACCTTGTCGCGGTCTGCGTCCGGCAGCACCTCGGCCCGGGCACTCACCTCGTGCAGCGACTGGGCCTCGCGCAGCGCGTCGGCCTGGGCCGAGCCCCGGGCCTCCCAGACGCCGGCGATGGCCAGGCCGAGCACGATCGCGTAGACCACGCCGATCATCATCGTCATGTACTCGATGACGTCCGGGGTTTCGGACGGGTCGTCGTCCTCGCCGACGCGCCGTTGTCGTAGGACCACGACGGCCAGCACCACGGCGCAGACCGCTGCCATGGCGATGACGAGGGCCACCCACTCGGACATGTGGGAACTCCAATTCGGTGACCGGGACGGGCGTCCCGGTGGGGGTGGGTCGAGGGATTGCGGGTGGTGCGGGGTGGTGGCGCGGGGTCAGCGGGCCGTGGGGCCCGCCGGGAGGGTCAGCGTCGGCCCCGGCCGCCGCTGCCGCCGCCGCGCGGGCGCATCGCGGCGGCCGCCAGGACGGCGGGGACGGTGACCAGCAGCACCGTCCGGGTGGTCGGCATGGTGCGCCGCTCGGGCGGCTCGGCCACCGGTGGTGGCGGAGGCTTGTAGAACGAGGGCTTGGGCGCCGGTGGCTTGGGCACCGGAGGCGGCGTCGGGGCCGGTGGCGGGGTGGGTGACGGTGGCGGGGTGGGCGTCGGAGTGGGGCGGCGCGGGGGTGGCGGCGGGGGCACCACCGCGCGGGGCGGGCTGGGGGTCGGGGTGACCTTCGGCGGCGGTGAGGGCGGCGGTGGCGGCGGCGGTGTGGGCTTCGGAGGCGTCGGCGTCGGGCTGGGCGGAGGCGACGGCTTCGGGGTGGGGGACGGGGTCGGCGTCGGGCTGGGCTTGGGCGTCGGGCTGGGTGAGGGCTTCGGGGTCGGTGTGGGGGTCGGCTTGGGAGTCGGCTTGGGGCACGGGTGGTGATGGTGGTGGCCGTGGTCCTTGCCGTTCCCGTGCCGGTCGTCCCCGGTGCCGAACTCGAACGCGAAGCCGCTCTCCACCTCCACGGGGGAGAGACCGATCTCGATCCGGTGGCACCAGCCGAAGTGCAGCCCGTGGTCGTGCGAGTCCCCGCTGCGGGAGGCGCCCGGGGCGGCTCCCGCCAGGGTGAAGCAGAGCGTGGTCGCGCCCAGCACGGCGGCGGCTCGTCGGAGCAGCCGGCTGCGGGGTGCCGTAGGGGAAGAGTCGCTCACGTGGGAGATCACCGAGCGACCTGGCGGACAGGTTCTCCGGTTGGCCACTGAATACCTCGAAAGGGCTAACGTATGGTCAGAACGTCTGATCACGAACCGACGTAGGGAACGCCGCAGAGGGGTCCGGATGACCGGGGCCACCCGAACCCCTCCGCGCGCGAGGGGTGTTCAGCCTCTGCGGAGCAGCTCCAGCACGCGGGCGGCGGAGGTGCCCAGCCCGGTCGGGGCGCCGAGCAGGGGGCCGCTCGGACGGGAGGCCGGGGTGGCGGTCGGGGTGGCGGGCGGCGCGAACCGCCGCAGCATCGAGGGCTCGTCGTAGCGGTGGCACTCCCGGTGCCACTTGAGGATGCCGTACATCCACTGCCGGAGCTCCTGAACGTACTCCTCCAGGGCCGCCCTGGTCTCCGGGGGCAGGCCCAACTGGTCGTGGAGAGACGGGATTTCGGTGTCGGCCAGGTGCACGAACTGGCGCATCCGCTCGGTCGTCAGGTCGTGCACGATGGCGATCGCCTGCTCCTGGTCACAGTCCAGGAAGTTCCGCACCACCACCACCGCGTTGTGCAGGTCGCCCTCGAACTGGGACTCCTTCTGGTGGGAGTACAGGTCGTTGACCAGCGTGCAGTAGTCGAAGGCCGCCGCCTCCAGCTCGGTCAGCGGCGAAGCCTCGAACACCTCGGCCGGGATGGCGTCCGTCCGGCCGAGCCGCAGCAGGCTCCGGGTGAGGTCGGAGCCGAAGGTCAGGCGGCGCATCTCGATGTAGTCCACCGGGTCCGGGATGCGGTTCTCGATCAGGTTGGCCGTCTCCCAGAGCCAGCTCTCCAGCATCCGGACCGTGCCGGTGCGGAAGTCGGCCCGCTCGGCCGGGTTCATCGATCCGGTCGTGCGCTGCCAGAGGTCGGCCAGGCCGAGCTCGGCCGGGTGCGGGCCGGGGGCGGCCGGGCCGCCGTCCAGCGGCATCATCGCCAGCAGCCGCTCGTGCATCAGCCTGGCGCCGGCCATGTCGTGGGTGCGGCCGTAGACCACGGGGTAGTAGTCGTCGATCCAGGTACCCCAGGCCAGCCAGGCGCTGATCAGGTCCAGGCCGTCGGCAGTGGCGTCCGGCTTCATGCCGGCCGAGCAGAGCGGGAAGTCGAAGTCGCGCAGGTCGCGCTCGCTCCACAGGCCACTGGCGGGCAGCTCGGGCACCGCCTCCAGCAGGCCCTGTCGGCGGCACCAGCGGACCAGCTCCTCGCGGGAGTGCTGGAGGTGCGGGCTCAGCCCGTTGCCGAACGGCATCAGGAACTCGGGCAGTTCGGCGACGCCGACCGGCTCGAAGGGGGTGTAGGCGAAGCTGCGCAGCCGGGTCGGCATGGTCCGGGCCACCGAGGCGAACAGCCGGGCGGCCGAGGTGCCGAGGCCCACCGGGCCGCCCAGCACGGCCAGTTCGGGCCCGAGGTCGGCCTCGGCGTTCATGTACCGGCTGGACCGCATGTGCCACTCGTGGCCGCCGGACTGCCAGTCCTGGAGGCCCTTGGCGTAGGCCAGCACGTCGGCGGCAGCCCGGGCGTCCAGGCCCCGGTCGGCCAGCAGGGCCGGCACCTCGGTCAGCGCGGTGTGCTCGAACTGCTGCAGCCGAGAGGTCAGCAGGTCGTTCACCCGCTCCGCCGCCTCCTGGGTGTCACAGCCCAGGAAGGTCTCCAACACCAGGATGCCGTTGGAGAGTTCGCCCTCTCCCTCGACCTCGCGCTGGTAGGAGAAGATGTCGTTGCGCAGGTGCACCGCGTCCGAGAAGGTGTCCCGGAGCACCTCCATCGGCCTGGTCGCGGCGATCTCGGCCGGCACCTCGGCCCCGACCGCGTGCTCGATCAGCCCGGCCGACCAGGGGGCGCCGCCGACCTTGCGGCGCATCGCGATGTACTCGATCGGGTTGGAGACCCGGCCCTTGTCGATGTTGGACAGCTCCCACATCGACTCGTTGAGCAGCTCCCTGGTGGCGATGGCGAACCGTTTCCGCCAGTCCGCCGACATGACCGGGACGGACCGGGCCCAGAGGTCCGCCAGGCCGGCCTCCACCGCGTTGGTCGGCTCGGGGTACCCCTGCGCGTCGTCCAGCGGCATGAAGGCGGCCAGCCGGTCGAGGTAGGCCTGGCCGCCCGCCAGGTCCCGGGTGCGCTTGTAGATGTCCAGGAAGTGGTCGTCGAAGAAGAAGACCCAGACGTACCAGTCGGTGATCAGGCCCAACTCGGCGGCGTCGCAGTCGGGGTGGGTGTACGCGCAGAGCAGCGCGTAGTCGTGCCGGTCGAAGTCGTCCTCGTCCCAGATCCCGGAGCCCTCGATCATCACCATCTCGCGGGCCCAGGCCTTGGAGTGGGTGCGGGCGCTCTCCAGGTGGGGGTTGAGCCGGGCCGGGTACGGCATGTAGAAGTCCGGCAGTCGGAAGGGTTGCGCCGCCATCGGTGCCAAGCCTTTCGGAGGTGTGCGCTGCTGCTGAGGGGTGGGGGCTCGTGCGGGCGGTGGCTCGTGGGGACGGTGGACGGGGACTTGGGCGACACGGTGCTGGGCGGACCGGAGGAATCCGGCCCGCCCAGCACCCCGCTACGTGAGACGACGGTCAGTCGCGGCCGTGCGAGATCTGGACGTTCTCCAGGACACCCAGGGCGTCCGGCACCAGGACGGCGGCGGAGTAGTAGGCGGTGACCAGGTAGTTGATGATGGCCTTCTCGTCGATGCCCATGAAGCGGACCGACAGGCTCGGCTGGTACTCGTCCGGGATGCCGGTCTGGTGCAGGCCGATCACGCCCTGCTCGGCCTCGCCGACCCGGAGCGCGATGATCGAGCTGGTGCGCTCCTTGGTCACCGGGATCTTGTTGACCGGCAGGATCGGGACGCCGCGCCAGGCGGCCACCTTGGAGCCGTGCAGGTCCACGTGGTCCGGGTACAGGCCGCGGGCGTTGAACTCGCGGCCGATCGCCGCGATGGTGCGCGGGTGGGCCAGCAGGAAGTGGGTGTCCCGGCGCATCGAGAGCAGCTCGTCCAGGTCGTCCGGGGTGGGGGCGCCGGAGTGGGCCTGGATGCGCTGCTTGAAGTCGGCGTTGTTGAGCAGGCCGAACTCCGGGTTGTTGATGAGCTCGTGCTCCTGGCGCTCCTTCAGCGCCTCGATGGTCAGGCGGAGCTGCTGCTCGGTCTGGTTCATCGGCTGGTTGTAGAGGTCGGCGACCCGGGTGTGCACCCGCAGCACGGTCTGGGCCACGCTCAGCTCGTACTCGCGCGGCTTGAGGTCGTAGTCCACGAAGGTGCCCGGCAGCTCGACCTCGCCCCAGTGGCCGGCCGAGAGGGCGATCTCCGCCTCGCCCAGCTCGTTCTGCCGCTGCTGCGGGAGGGTGAGGAACTCGGCCAGGTGGGCCTGGAGTTCGGGCGACTGGTCCAGCACGGCCTGGAAGTCGGCCCGGCTCAGGGTGAGCAGGGTGCCGTTGGTCGCGGCGGTGACGGTGTAGTCCCAGAGGGCGTCCTGCTCGGTCAGCGCCTGCTCGCCGAACCGGTCGCCGTCGGCCAGCACGCCGAGCTGGGTGGGCGCGTCGTAGGCGTCCAGACCGGCCCGGGCGACCTTGCCGTGTGCCAGCAGGTGCAGCTGGGTGATCGGCTCACCGAGCTCGGCCAGCACCTCGCCGGCCCGGAACTCCCGCTGCACGCAGCGGTCGGCCAGCGCGGTCAGCACGTCCTGGCCCTCGAAGCCGCGCAGCAGGGCCAGCTCGCCCAGCTCGCCCGGGATCACCCGGACCTCGGAGCCGGTCTTCACGAAGTCGATCCGGCCGTCGCCGACGGTGTAGGTCAGACGGCGGTTGACCCGGAAGGCACCGCCCGAGGTCTGGACCCAGGGGAGCACCTTGAGCAGCCAGCGGGAGGTGATCTCCTGCATCTGCGGTGCGGACTTGGTCGTGGTGGCGAGATTGCGGGCGGCGGCGGTGCCGAGGCTGAGCTGCTTCTCCGGTGCCTGGGAGTTCGTGTTCTCCAGGCCTGCGTCCACGGACATCTGCCGGGTCTCCTTCATAGTGGCTCGGCGGACGCCCTGCCATCACTGACAGGTCGTCAAAGTATGTGAATAACACCGGGCTTGGAGTCGCCGGTCGATCGTCCGGCCTGCCCCACCCCGACCTCTGACGACACTAGATCCACATCGGCCGACCGGGTCGGGCACTGTCTCCGGACTCCCCCGAACGAGTGAATCACCGGACTGGTCCGATCATCGTGTGCTCGGATCTGCTCACGGTCGTGCCCGAACGGAAGCCGCCCGCCCCCGTGAGGACGGGGAGCGGGCGGCTTCCGGGGGCGTGCGGGGGCGCGGACCGCGGACGGGCGGTCAGCTGCCGATGTGCAGCCAGCCGTCCGGGTCGGCGGCCAGGCCGTGGTGCAGGTCGGTCAGGGCGGTCCGAAGGGCACGGGTGACCGGGCCGGCCGTGCCGTCACCGATCACCCAGTCGCCGTCCCGGTCACGGACCAGACCGACCGGGGTGACCACGGCGGCGGTGCCGCAGGCGAACACCTCGGTGACGGTGCCGTCCGCGCACTCCCGGCGCCACTGCTCCAGCGAGATCCGCTCCTCGCCGGTGCGGTAGCCGAGCCGCTCGGCGAGCGCCAGCAGCGAGTTGCGGGTGACGCCGGGGAGCAGGGTGCCGGTCAGCTGAGGGGTGATCACCTGGGCGTCGGCACCGCTGCCGCGCACCAGGAACATGTTCATCCCGCCCATCTCCTCGATGTAGGTGCGCTCCAACGCGTCCAGCCAGACCACCTGCTGGCAGCCGAGCGCCTCGGCCTCGCGCTGGGCGACGAAGGAGGGCGCGTAGTTGCCGGCGATCTTCACGTTGCCCGTGCCGCCCGGGAAGGCCCGGACGTAGTCGTGGCTGACGTGCACCGAGACGGTCTGGGTGTTGTCGCCGAAGAAGCCGCCGGCCACGAAGGCCATCAGCAGGAAGCGGTAGGTGCGGGACGGACGGAGCATCAGCGAGGTGTCGGTGCCGAAGATCATCGGCCGGATGTAGATGCTGTGCGAGGGGTCGTCGGAGAGCTGGCCCTGGTCGGCCTCGATCAGCTGGTCGATGACGGAGACGAAGGTCTCCACCGGGAGCTCCGGGATGGCCAGCCGTGCGCAGGAGCGCTGGAAGCGGAGCGCGTGGTCCCGGGAGCGCCAGGTGCCGACGGTGCCGTCCGCTCGGCGGTGCGCCTTCAGGCCCTCGAAGGCGACCTGGCCGTAGTGCAGGCCGATCATCGCGGGGTGGATGGAGAGGTTCTCCAGCGGGCCGAGCTCGGGGGCCGACCAGCCGTCCTGCTCGTTCCAGTCCATCGAGATCATGTGCGCGGTGAAGGACTCGCCGTGGCCGGGGTTGGTGATGACCTGGGCGGTGGGCTCGACGATGGTGGTCATGGTGGTCTCCTCTGGGGTCTCGGGTCTCGGGGTCGGGGGTCGGGGTGGCAGGGGGTCAGACGAGCGGAGCGAAGAAGTAGGTGTCCCGGGTGGCGAACAGGCCGTCGGGGCGGACCGTGAAGCTGTCGGCGAAGCGCAGGTCCACCGGGGCACCGGAGTGCAGCAGGCCGTGGAACTCGCCGAACACGCCGACCGTCGGGCCGTCCGCCAGCACGGTGGTCAGGGTGTGCGCGCCGGAGGCGATGGTGCGGTCGCGGCCGTAGAAGCCGAGCAGGCCCTCCGGGCCGGTCATCAGGCCGTAGCCGGGCCGCCGGTACTCGGCGTCGGGGGCGAACAGCGCGGCCAGGCCGGGGGCGTCCCCGGTGTCCACCAGGTGGTAGAAGCGGCGGACCACGGAGACGGCGAAGTCGGCTTCCACGGTGGCGGGTTCGAGGGCGGGGGTGGTGGTCATCGGGTCTCCTCGGGGAGCAGCGCGGCGGTCAGGGTGGGCCGGATCGCGGCGAGCGGCTCCGGACGGGTCATCAGGGCGTGGGCGGTGTCGATCGCGTGGACGGTGAGCCGGCCGCCGAGGTGCGGCAGCCAGAGCGCCGGGTCGGCCGAGTCCGCGGTGCGGTCGGCGGTGGCGAGGTAGAACAGCAGGTCGCCGTCGAAGTGGCCGGGGGTGTGCCCGGCCAGCAGGTTGAGGTTGGCGGCGAACACCCGGGGCAGTGCCTCGGTCAGCTCGCGCTCCAGCCCGGCCAGCGGGCCGTCCGGCTCCCGGACGGCGGCCCGGTACTCGGCCGGTGTCGGCCGGCCGTCCCGGTACCCGTCCAGCGGGTAGCCGAGGGTGGCGAGCAGGGCGGCCAGCGTGGAGCCGTCCTCGGGTGACCACGCGCGCAGCTGCGCGGGGATCGGCGGGTAGCCGTCCAGCATCGCCAGCAGGGCCACCTCCTCGCCCGCCGAGCGGAGTTGGCAGGCCATCTCGTGGGCCACCGCGCCGCCGTAGGACCAGCCGAGCAGGTGGTACGGGCCCTCGGGCTGCACCCGGCGGAGCTGCTCCAGGTAGTCCTTGGCCATCTGCTCGATCGAGACGGGTGCGGCCGAGGGCTCGGCGAAGGCCCGGGACTGCAGCCCGTAGACCGGCTGCTCGGGGTCGAGGGTGCGGAGCAGACCGGAGAACACCCAGCTGATCCCGGCGGCCGGGTGGACGCAGAACAGCGGGGGCCGGGAGCCGCGCGGCCGGAGCGGCAGCAGCACCGCCAGGGCGTCCGACTCGGCTCCGGAGTCCAGCAGTTCGGCCAGCGCGGCCACGGTCGGCGCCTCGAACAGCGAGCGCAGGTTCAGCCGGACGCCGAGCGCGGTGCGGATCCGGCTGACCAGCCGGGTGGCCAGCAGGGAGTGGCCGCCGAGGGCGAAGAAGTCGTCGTCGACGGTCAGGTCGGGCTGGGTCAGGGCCTCGGCGAACAGGGTGCGGAGCAGCTCTTCGCGCGGGGTCCGGGGGGCGCGTCCTTCGGCGCGGGTGGGGAGCTCGGGGGCGGGCAGGGCGCGGCGGTCGAGCTTGCCGTTCGGGGTGAGCGGCAGGGCGTCCAGCTGGACGTAGGCGGCGGGCACCATGTACTCGGGCAGCTGCCCGGCGGCGTGCCGGCGCAGCTCGGCCCCGTCCACCGGTCCGGTCGCGGTGAGGTAGGCGACCAGTCGGCCGTCCCGGACGTCCAGGGCGGCCTGGAGCACCGCCGGGTGGCGGGTCAACTGGGCTTCGATCTCGCCGAGTTCGATGCGCAGGCCGCGGATCTTGACCTGTTGGTCGGCGCGGCCGGCGAAGGCGAGCCGGCCGTCGGGGCGGCGGCGGACGAGGTCGCCGGTGCGGTACATCCGGGCGCCGTCGGTGCTGTGCGGGTCGGCGACGAAGCGTTCGGCGGTGAGGCCGGGGCGGTTCAGGTAGCCGCGGGTGATGCCGGTGCCGGAGAGGTAGAGCTCGCCGGTGGCGCCGACCGGGACGGGGCGCAGGTGCTGGTCGAGGACGTAGGCGCGGGTGTTGTCGACGGCGGTGCCGATCGGCGGCAGCGCGCCGGGGGAGGGCTCGGGGCCGAGGTCGGCGGCGGTGGCCGCGACGGTGTACTCGGTGGGCCCGTACATGTTGACCATCCGGAACGGCACGCCCGGCTCGGGCCAGCGGCGCAGGGTGTCGCCGCCGAGGTACAGCAGGCGGAGCGCGCCCGGACGGGCCGTCAGGTCGTCGAGGGAGGCCTCCAGACGGGGGGTGGGCATGAAGCAGGCGGTGATCCGGGCCTCGGCGACCCACTCGGTGAGCGCCTCGGCGTCCTCCAGCAGGGCCGGGTCGGGCAGGCAGGCGGTGCCCCCGGCGGTGAGCACCGGCCAGAGCTCCATCACCGAGGCGTCGAAGCCGGGGGTGGCGATCTGGCTGGCCCGGTCGGTGGCGGCCACGCCGTAGGCGCGGCGCATCCAGGCGCACAGGTCGCTCAGCCCGCCGTGCTCGACCACCACGCCCTTGGGACGCCCGGTGGAGCCCGAGGTGTAGATCACGTAGGCGGCGTCCCGCTGACCGACCGTCACCGCCGGGGCGGTGGCCGGAGCGCCGGTCTGCTCGCCGTAGTGCACCAGCTCGGTGCCGGTCAGGCGGTCGGCCAGGGCGGGTTCGGTGACCACCAGGCGGAGCCCGGCGTCCTCGGCCAGGAAGGCGAGGCGGTCGGCGGGATAGGAGGCGTCCAGCGGGACGTAGGCGGCACCGGCCTTGAGGACGGCCAGCAGGGTGACCACCAGCTCCGGGCCCCGGCCCAGGCAGACCCCGACCGGATCGCCCCGGCGGACTCCCCGGGCGGTCAGGTGCTGCGCCAACTCGTTCGCAGCGGTGTCCAGTTGACGGTAGGAGAGGACGCGCTCGCCGCACTCCAGAGCGGGTGCGTCCGGAGTCACCCGGGCGTGCTCGGCGATCAGCTCGTGCACCGGTACGGTGGCCGGCCCGGTGACGGTGCCGGGGGCGAGGGCGGCGGCCTCCTCGGCGGCGGTGAGCAGCGGCAGGGTGCCGATCGGCCGGTCCGGGTCGGCCAGCGCCGCGTCCAGCAGCCGGAGCAGCTGGGCCAGCAGGCGGCTCACCGACGCGCCGTCCAGCAGGTCGGTGGCGTAGTCGGCGGTGAGTCGCAGGCCCTCCTCGGTCTCGGCCACCGCCAGGGTCAGGTCGAACTTGGCGGAGCCGGTGCCGATCGCCACCGGGGTGCTGGTCAGGCCGGGGTAGCCGGCGCCGTGGCCGGAGCCGGGCGGCTGGGTGAGCAGCATGATCTGGAACAGCGGGTGCCGGGAGAGGCTGCGGGCCGGGTTGGCCTCCTCCACCAGGCGCTCGAACGGCACGTCCTGGTGGGCGTAGGCGGCGAGCGCCGTCTCCCGGGCCCGGTGCAGCAGTTGACGGAAGCTCGGGTCGCCGGAGGCGTCGGTGCGCAGTACCAGGGTGTTGACGAAGAAGCCGACCAGGTCGTCGAGGGCTTCGTCGGTGCGGCCGGCCGTGGCGGTGCCGATCGGGACGTCGGTGCCCACCCCGAGCCGGGCCAGCAGGGCGGCCAGCGCGGCCTGCACCACCATGTAGGTGGTGGCCTGCTGGGCCCGGGCGAAGCCGGTCAGCCGGGCCTGGAGCGCGGTGCTGCCGGTGGTGGAGACGGCGGCGCCCCGGAAGGTCGGGCGGGCCGGGCGGGGCCGGTCCAGCGGGACGGTGACCTCGTCCGGCAGGGCGGCCAGCTCGCCGCGCCAGTGGGCGAGTTGGGCGGAGAGCAGGCTCTCCGGGTCCTGGTCGGAGCCGAGCAGCTCCTGCTGCCAGAGGGTGTAGTCGGCGTACTGCACCGGCAGGGGCTGCCAGGCCGGAGCCAGGCCGCCGGCCCGGGCCGCGTAGGCGGCGGCCAGGTCGCGCAGCAGCGGGCCGAGCGACCAGCCGTCGGTGGCGATGTGGTGGGTGACCAGCAGCAGCACGTGGGCGTCCGGCGCGAGCCGGTGCAGCACGGCGCGCAGCGGGAGTTCGGTGGTGAGGTCGAAGACGTGGCCGCAGCCCGCCGCCAGGGCGGTGTCGAGATCGGCCTCGGGGGTGTCGTGCTCCACCCACTCGGGGGTGGTCCCGGTCGGCAGCACCCGCTGGAGCGGCCCGTCCGGGCCCTCCAGGTAGGTGGTGCGCAGGATCTCGTGACGGTCGGTCAGGTCGGTGAGCGCCCGCCGCAGTGCCGCCGTGTCCAACTCCCCGTCCAGGCGCAGCGCGTACGGGAGGTTGTAGGCCGCGCTCGGCCCCTGCACCTGCTCGTGGAACCAGAGCCGGGCCTGTGCCGGGGAGAGCGGCGCGGTGGCGCCGCGCTCGGCCGGGCGGAGGGCGAGCCGGAGCCCGGCGCCGAGTGCCCCGTCGGCGGCCAGCCGCTCGGCCAGGCCGGCCACGGTGGGGGCCTCGAAGACCGCCCGGACGGTGAGTTCGGCGCCCAGCGCGGTGCGGACCCGGCTGATCAGCCGGGTGACCAGCAGGGAGTGGCCGCCGAGGTCGAAGAAGGAGTCGTCGATGGTGACGGCGTCCGCACCGAGCAGCTCGGCGTAGACGCCGCAGAGCAGCTCCTCGGTGCCGGTGCGCGGGGCCCGGCCGGTGCCACGCTCGGGCAGCTCGGGGGCGGGCAGGGCGCGGCGGTCCAGCTTGCCGTTCGGGGTGAGCGGCAGGGCGTCCAGCTGCACGAAGGCGGCGGGCACCATGTAGGCGGGCAGCCAGTGGGCCGCGTAGGCGGCCAACTCGGCCGCCTCCAGCGGGCGGTGGCCGGTCAGGTAGGCCACCAGGCGCCTGTCGCCGGGGCGGTCCTCGCGGACCAGCAGGGCGGTCTGGGCGACGTCGGGGTGCCTGGTCAGCAGGGCCTCGATCTCGCCGAGCTCGATCCGCAGGCCGCGGATCTTCACCTGCTGGTCGGCCCGGCCGAGGAAGGCCAGCTGCCCGTCCGGCCGGAGCCGGACCAGGTCGCCGGTGCGGTACATCCGCTCGCCGTCCGTCCCGTACGGGCAGGCCGGGAAGCGCTCGGCGGTCAGGCCCGGGCGGCCCAGGTAGCCGCGGGTGATGCCGGCGCCGGCCAGGTAGAGCTCGCCGGTGGCGCCGACCGGGACGGGCCGCAGGTACGCGTCCAGCACGTAGGCGCGGTTGTTGGCGGCCGGGCGGCCGATCGGCGGCAGCGCGCCGGGGGTCGGCTCGGGGCCGAGGTCGGCCGAGGTGGTGGTGACGGAGAACTCGGTCGGGCCGTACTGGTTGGACATCCGGAACGGCACGCCCGGCTCGGGCCAGCGGCGCAGGGTGTCGCCGCCCAGGTAGAGCAGGCGCAGGGCGCCCGGACGGGCCGTCAGCTCGTCGAGGGCGGCCTCCATCCGGGGCGTCGGCATGTAGCAGGCGGTGATCCCGGCCTCGGCCACCCAGCGGGTCAGCGCCTCGGCGTCGTCCAGCAGTCGGGGCGTCGGCAGGCAGGCGGTGCCGCCGGCCACCAGGATCGACCAGAGCTCCATCACCGAGGAGTCGAAGCCGGGGGTGGCGATCTGGCTGGCCCGGTCGGTGCTGCTCAGCCCGTACTCGTGCACCATCCACTCGGTCAGGTTGGTCAGCCCGGCGTGCTCGCAGACCACGCCCTTGGGGCGGCCGGTGGAGCCGGAGGTGTAGATCACGTAGGCGGCGTCGCGCGGGTGCACCGGCACCGCCGGGTCGGCCGTCGGGGCGCCCGACTGCTCGCCGTAGTGCACCAGCTCGGTGCCGGTCAGGCGGTCGGCCAGGGCCGGCTCGGTGACCACCAGGCGCAGCCCGGCGTCCTCGGCGATGTAGGCGAGGCGGTCGGCGGGGTAGGAGGCGTCCAGCGGGACGTAGGCGGCACCGGCCTTGAGGACGGCCAGCAGGGTGACCACCTGCTCGGTGCCCCGGCCCAGGCAGACTCCGAGCAGGTCGCCCCGGCGGACTCCCCGGGCGATCAGGTGCTGCGCCAACTCGTTCGCAGCGGTGTCCAGTTGACGGTAGGAGAGGACGCGCTCGCCGCACTCCACGGCGGGTGCGTCCGGGGTCAGCCGGGCGTGCTCGGCGATCACCTCGGGGACCCGGCGGTCGGTGCGGAACGGCACGGCGGTGTCGTTCCAGCCCTCCAGCACGTCGTGCCGCTCCTGCTCGCCGAGCAGCTCCAGCCGGCCGACCGGCAGCGCGGGGTCGTCGAGGGCGGCCTCCAGCAGGCGCAGGAAGCGCTCCAGCAGCCGGGTGACGGTCTGCTCGTCCAGCAGCTCGGCGGCGTAGTCGGCGTTCAGCCGCAGACCCTCCGGGGTCTCGGTGACGGCCAGCGTGAGGTCGAACTTCACCGTGCTGGTGCCGACCGGCACCGGGCCGGCCGTCAGCTCGCCGAAGCCCTCGCCGCCGCCGGTCGCGGAGACCGGGGGCTGGGCGAGCAGCATGATCTGGAACAGCGGGTGCCGGGAGAGGCTGCGGGCCGGGTTGAGCTCCTCGACCAGGCGCTCGAACGGCACGTCCTGGTGGGCGAAGGCGGCCAGGTCGGCCTCCCGGACCCGGGCCACCAGCTCGGCGAAGCCGGGCTCGCCGGACACGTCGGTGCGCAGCACCAGGGTGTTGACGAAGAAGCCGACCAGCTCGTCCAGCGCCTCGTCGGTGCGCCCGGCGGTGGCGGTGCCGATCGGGATGTCGGTGCCCGCGCCGAGCCGGGAGAGCAGCGCGGCCAGCACGGCCTGGGCGGCCATGTAGAGGGTGACGTGCCGCTCCCGGGTGAAGGCGAGCAGCCGGGCCTGGAGCTCGGGCGAGCTGGTCAGGCTGACCGCCGCGCCCTGCTGGGTGGGCACCGCCGGGCGGGGCCGGTCCAGCGGGAGGGTGACCTCGTCCGGCAGCCCGGCCAGCGTCTCGCGCCAGTGCGCGAGTTGACGGCTGAGCAGGCTCTCCGGGTCCTGGTCGGTGCCCAGCAGCTCGCGCTGCCAGCGGGTGTAGTCGGTGTACTGCACCGGCAGCGGCTTCCAGCTCGGCGCCGCGCCGTCCCGGCGGGCCCGGTAGGCGGTGGCCAGGTCCCGGGTGAACGGGCCGAGCGACCAGCCGTCGGTGGCGATGTGGTGCAGCACCAGCAGCAGCACGTGCTCCTGCTCGCCGGTCCGGTAGAGGTGGGGGCGGATCGGCAGGTCGGTGGCCAGGTCGAACGGCAGGTCACCGACCCGGGCCAGCTCGGCCCGCAGCTGCTCGCCGGTCAGCTCGGCGAACGACCATTCCGGCAGCGCGAGTTCGGCCGCCCGGACCACCTGCTGCGGCTCGCCGTCGACCTCCCGGTACCCGGTGCGCAGCACCTCGTGCCGGGCGACCACGTCGGCCAGGGCCGACTCCAGCGCGGCCCGGTCCAGCTCGCCGGCCAGCCGGATCGCGTACGGGAAGTTGTAGGCGGTGCTCCCGGTGCCCTGGGCCTGCTGGTGGAACCAGAGCCGGGCCTGCGCCGGGGAGAGCGGCGCGCTCGGGCCCGGCTCGGGCGAGCGGCGCAGGACCGGGCGGGAGGTGTCGGTGGTGGAGAGGTGGTGCACCAGCTCGGCCACCGTGGGGGCCTCGAAGACCGCCTTGACGGTGAGTTCGGCGCCGAGTGCGGTGCGGACCCGGCTGATCAGGCGGGTGACCAGCAGGGAGTGGCCGCCGAGGTCGAAGAAGGAGTCGTCGATGGTGACGGCGTCCTCGCCGAGCAGCTCGGCGTAGATGCCGCAGAGCAGCTCCTCGGTGGTGCTGCGGGGTGCCCGCCCGCCCTCCCGGCCGGGGAGTTCGGCGACGGGCAGGGCACGGCGGTCGAGCTTGCCGTTCGGGGTGAGCGGCAGGGCGTCCAGCTGGACGTAGGCGGCGGGCACCATGTAGTCCGGCAGCCACTGCGCGGCGTGCCGGCGCAGCTCGGCCGGGTCCAGCGGCTCGCTGCCGGTCAGGTAGGCCACCAGTCGGTCCTGCTGGACGTCCAGCGCGGTCTGCAGCACCGCCGGGTGCCTGGTCAGCAGGGCTTCGATCTCGCCGAGTTCGATGCGCAGGCCGCGGATCTTGACCTGCTGGTCGGCGCGGCCGGCGAAGGCGAGCTGGCCGTCGGGGCGGCGGCGCACCAGGTCGCCGGTGCGGTACATCCGGGAGCCGTCGGCGCTGTGCGGGTCGGCGACGAAGCGTTCGGCGGTGAGGCCGGGGCGGTTCAGGTAGCCCCGGGTGATGCCCGTGCCGGAGAGGTAGAGCTCGCCGGTGGCACCGGTCGGGACGGGCCGCAGGTGCGAATCGAGCACGTAGGCGCGGGTGTTGTCGACGGCGATGCCGATCGGCGGCAGCGCGCCCGGGGAGGGCTCCGGCCCCAGCTCGGCGGCGGTGGCCGCGACGGTGAACTCGGTCGGGCCGTACTGGTTGGACATCCGGAACGGCACGCCCGGCTCGGGCCAGCGGCGCAGGGTGTCGCCGCCCAGGTAGACCAGCCGCAGCGCGCCCGGACGGGCCGTCAGGTCGTCGAGGGAGGCCTCCAGCCGGGGGGTGGGCATGAAGCAGACGGTGATGCCCTGCTCGGCGATCCAGCCGGTCAGCGCCTCGGCGTCCTCCAGCAGCCGCTCGTCCGGCAGGCAGGCGGTGCCGCCGGCCACCAGGACCGGCCAGAGCTCGATCACCGAGGAGTCGAAGCCGGGGGTGGAGACCTGGCTGGCCCGGTCGGCGGGGGAGTGGCCGAACTCGCGCAGCATCCAGGCGCACAGGTCGCTCAGCCCGCCGTGCTCGACCACCACGCCCTTGGGACGCCCGGTGGAGCCCGAGGTGTAGATCACGTAGGCGGCCTCGTGCGGACGGACCGTCACCACCGGGGCGGCGAGCGAGCCGCCGGCCTGCTCGCCGTACAGCACCGCGACGGCGGCGCTCTCCGGCAGGCGCTCCAGCAGCCGGGCGTCGGTCACCACCAGCGGCAGCGCGGCGTCCTCGGCGATGTAGGCCAGCCGGTCGGCCGGGTAGGAGGCGTCCAGCGTGACGTAGGCGGCGCCGGTCTTCAGGATCGCCAGCAGGGTGACGATCCGCTCGACCGAACGCTCCAGGCAGATGCCGACCAGCCGGCCGGGCGCGGCGCCCAGCGGAATCAGGTGGTTGGCCAACTCGTTGGCCCGGGAGTCGAGTTCGGCGTAGCTGAGGCGCTCGCCGGAGCTCTCGACGGCCACCGCGTCCGGCGCGGTGCGAGCCCGCTCGGCGATCAGCTCGTGCACCGGCACGGTGGCCGGGGCGGTGACCAGGGCGGGGGCCAGGGCGGCCCGCTCCTCCTCCTCGGTGAGCAGGGGGAGCCGGCTGACCGGCAGTGCCGGGTCGGCCAGCGCCGCGTCCAGCAGCCGGAGCAGCTGGGCCAGCAGGCGGCGGACGCTGTCGGCGTCCAGCACCTCGGTGGCGAAGTCGGCGTTCAGTTTCAGGCCCTCGGCCGACTCGCCGACCGCCAGGGTCAGGTCGAACTTCACCGCGTCGGTGCCGACCGGCACGACCGTGGTCTCCAGCGGGCCGAACTCCGGTCCTCCGCCGCCCCCTTCGCCCACCGACTGGGCCAGCAGCATCAGCTGGAACAGCGGGTGCCGGGAGAGGCTGCGGGCCGGGTTGAGCTCCTCGACCAGGCGCTCGAACGGCACGTCCTGGTGGGCGAAGGCGGTCAGGTCCGCCTCCTTGACCCGGGCCACCAGCTCGGCGAAGCCCGGGTCGCCGGAGGCGTCGGTGCGCAGCACCAGGGTGTTGACGAAGAAGCCGACCAGGTCGTCCAGCGCCTCGTCCCCGCGCCCGGCGGTGGCGGTGCCGATCGGGATGTCCGTCCCGGCGCCGAGCCGGGTCATCAGCGAGACCAGCGCGGCCTGCACCACCATGAAGACGGTCGCGCCGTGCTCCCGGGCGAAGGCGGTCAGCCGGGAGTGCAGCTCGGGCGAGCCGACCGCCGAGACCGCCGTGCCCTTGTGGGCCGGGACGGCCGGCCGGGGCCGGTCCAGCGGCAGCGCCACCTCGTCCGGCAGACCGGCCAGGGTCTCGCGCCAGTGGGCGAGTTGGGCCGAGATCAGGCTCTCCGGGTCGTCCTCCTCGCCGAGCAGCTCCTGCTGCCAGAGGGTGTAGTCGGCGTACTGCACCGGCAGCGGCTCCCAGACCGGGGCCGCCCCGCCGAGGCGGGCGGTGTAGGCGGCGGCCAGGTCCCGCACCAGCGGGCCGAGCGACCAGCCGTCGGTGGCGATGTGGTGCATCACCAGCAGCAGCACGTGCTCCCGGCCGCCGGGCAGGCGGTGCAGGAAGGGGCGGATCGGCAGCTCGGCGGTCAGGTCGAAGGACAGGTTGCAGGCCCGGTCCAGCTCGGCGGGCAGCTGCTCCTCGGTGGTCTCGGTCACCGTCCAGACCGGCTGGGCGAGTTCGGGGTCCAGCACCCGCTGGTACGGGCGGCCGTCGGCCTCGCCGTAGACGGTGCGCAGCGCCTCGTGCCGGGCCAGTACGTCGGTGAGCGCGAGCTCCAGTGCCGAGGTGTCCAACGCGCCGCGCAGGCGCAGCGCGTGCGGCAGGTTGTAGGCCGAGCTGGTGCCGGTGATCTGCTCGTAGAACCAGAGTCTGGCCTGGGCGTAGGAGAGCGGGATCACGAGCTGACC
Organism: Kitasatospora sp. NPDC096147; assembly: GCF_044763225.1. Taxonomy (NCBI): domain Bacteria; kingdom Bacillati; phylum Actinomycetota; class Actinomycetes; order Kitasatosporales; family Streptomycetaceae; genus Kitasatospora; species Kitasatospora sp. NPDC096147. The sequence goes on from NZ_JBIWFX010000004.1 coordinate 525,521, forward strand.
TCCTTGGACCGGGCCCGCAGGGCCGGACGAGCGCGGACGGCGGTGGTCAGGCGGCCGGTCAGGTCGGCCACCGTCGGCGCCTCGAAGACGGCCTTGATGGTGAGTTCGGCCCCGAGCACCGAGCGGACCCGGCTGATCAGACGGGTGACCAGCAGGGAGTGGCCGCCGAGCTCGAAGAAGTTGTCGTCGATGCCGACCGTCTCCAGGCAGAGGATCTCGGCGAACAGGCCGCAGAGCTTCTCCTCCTTCTCGTCCCGGGGGGCCCGGCCGGCCGGACGCTGGGTCAGGTCGGGCGCCGGCAGGGCGCGGCGGTCGAGCTTGCCGGTGGGCGTCATCGGGAGCACGTCGAGCTGGACGAAGGCGGACGGCACCATGTACTCGGGCAGCCGCTCGGCCACGTGGGCCCGCAGGGCGGCGGTGTCCACCGGGTGATCGGCCGTCAGGTAGGCCACCAGACGCTTGTCACCGGGCTGGTCCTCGCGGACCACCACGGCCGTCTGGCCGATCTCCCCGGCCGCCCCGTACGAGGCGACCGCGGCGCGGACCTCGCCGGGTTCGACCCGGAAGCCGCGGATCTTGACCTGGTCGTCGGCCCGGCCGAGGAACTCCAGCGAGCCGTCGGGGAGCCAGCGCACGAGGTCGCCGGTGCGGTACATCCGGCTCCCGGGGGCGCCGTGGGGGTTGGCGACGAAGCGTTCGGCGGTCAGGCCGGGCTGGCCGGTGTAGCCGTGGGCCAGGCCCAGGCCCGCCATGTGCAGCTCGCCGACGACGCCGGGGGCGACCAGGGCGAGGTGCTGGTCCAGCACCCAGAGCTTCTTGCCGTTCAGGGCCCGGCCGACCGGGATCGAGGGGCGGGCGGCGTCGTCCGGGGTGATGTGGTGGGCGACGGTGAAGATCATCGACTCGGCGGGCGAGTAGCCGTTCACCAGCCGGATCTGCGGGAAGTCGGTCACCAGCCGCATCACGTGCGGGATGGAGGCGGCCTCGCCGCCGGTCATCACCTGGCGCAGACCGGTGAAGGTGCCCGGGTACTCGTCCAGCAGGAAGTTCAGCAGGCTGGCCGAGACGTGCAGGGTGGTCACCGCGTGCTCGGCGGTGAGCTGCGCGATCACGGTCGGCTCCGGGCGCTGGCCGGGCTGGAGCACGCAGGTGCCGCCGGAGAGCAGGGGGGAGAAGAGTTCGAGGGCGAAGGCGTCCCAGGAGACCGGGGAGCACTGGAGCCAGACCTGCTCGGGGTCGAGGGCGGCGAAGTCCTGGCCGAGCAGGGTGCCGACGATGGCCCGGTGCGGGGAGATCACGCCCTTGGGGGTGCCGGTGGAGCCGGAGGTGAACATCACGCAGGCGGCGTCCAGTGGGCCGGCCTGCTCGGGCAGGGCGGTGGTGGGCTGCCCCGCCGCGCCCTCGACCAGCAGCTCGGGGGTGGTGATCCGGCCGCTGCGGGCCGCGTCGGTCAGCGTCCAACGGGTGGTCCGCGCCAGGGCGTTGAGCCGTTCGACGGGGAACTCCGGGTCCAGCACGGTGTAGGCGGCGCCGGCCTTGAGGACGGCGAGCACGGCGGTGACCAGGTCGGGGGTGCGCTCCAGGTGGATGCCGACCACCTCGCCGCGCCGTACGCCGCCGGCCAGCAGGTGGTGTGCCAGGCGGTTCGATGCTTCGTCCAGCTCGCGGTAGCTGACGGTGCGTCCGCCGAAGACCAGGGCGGTGGCGTCGGGCTGCTCGGCGGCCTGGCCGGCGAACACGCCGTGCACGGTGCGCTCCGGGTCCACCGTGGAGGGGCCACCGCTCAGCCGCTCGGTCAGCAGCTCCCGCTCGGCCGGGGCGAGCACGTCCACCCGGCCCACCGGCAGCTCCGGCGCGGCCAGCGCGCCCTCCAGCAGCCGGACCAGACGGTGTGCCAGCTCCTCGACGGTGGCGTGGTCGTAGAGGTCGGAGGCGTAGTCGATGTTGATCTTCAGCCCGGCCGGGGCACCGGCCTCGCGGCGCTCGGTGACGGCCACCGTCAGGTCGAACTTCACGGTGTCCACCCCGGCCGGGACGACGGACGCCTCCAGGCCCGGCACGCGCAGCTCGGCCGAGCTGTTGTTCTGCACCACCAGCATGATCTGGAACAGCGGGTGGCGGGAGAGCGTGCGGACCGGGTTGAGCTCCTCCACCAGGCGCTCGAACGGCACGTCCTGGTGGGCGTAGGCGTCCAGGTCGGACTCCCGGACCCGCTCGACCAGCTGACGGAAGCTCGGGTCACCGGAGAGGTCGGTGCGCAGCAGCAGGGTGTTGACGAAGAAGCCGACCAGGTCGTCGGCCGCCTCGTCCACCCGGCCGGCCACCGGGGTGCCGAGCGGGATGTCGGTGCCGCCGCCGAGCCGGGAGAGCAGGGCGGCCAGGCCGGCCTGGAGCACCATGAACAGCGTCGCCTGGTGCTCCCGGGCGAAGGTCAGCAGCCGGGCGTGCAGCTCGGCGTCGGTGGTCACCCAGACCGCGTCGCCGAGGTGGCTCGGCGCGGCCGGCCGGGGCCGGTCGGTCGGGAGGTTCAGCTCCTCCGGCAGATCGGCCAACGCGCCGCGCCAGTAGGCGAGTTGCTGGGAGAGCAGACTGGCCGGGTCGTCGTCCGCGCCGAGCAGCTCCTGCTGCCAGAGGGTGTAGTCGGCGTACTGCACCGGGAGCGGGGCCCAGTCGGGGGCCGCGCCCGCCGTCGAGCGGGCCGCGTAGGCGGCGCCCAGGTCGCGGATCAGCGGGCCCATCGACCAGCCGTCGCTGGCGATGTGGTGCATCACCAGCATCAGCACGTGCTCCTGGGGGCCGAGGACGAACAGGTGCACCCGCAGCGGCGGGCTGGTGGCCAGGTCGAAGCCCTGGTTGGCGGCCCGGGCGATCGCCCCGGCCAGCCCCTGCTCCGTCACCGGCGCCTCGTCCCACGGGACGTCGGCCTGCTCGGGGGCCAGCACCCGCTGGTACGGGCGGCCGGCGAACTCCTCGAAGACGGTCCGCAGCACCTCGTGCCGGGCGACCACGTCGTCCACCGCGGCGCGCAGCGCACGGGTGTCCAGGGTGCCGCGCAGCCGCACCGTCACCGGCACGTTGTAGGCCGAGCCCTGCTCCTCCATCTGCCCGAGGAACCACAGGCGTTGCTGGGCGAAGGAGAGCGGCAGCCGCTCCGGCCGGGGCAGCGCGCGCAGGGCCGGGCGGGCGTGTTGGGCGCGGTCCACCCGCTGGCCGAGCCGGGCCACCGTCGGGGCCTGGAAGAGGTCGCGGATGCCGATCTCCACGCCGAGCACCGAGCGCAGCCGGCTGACCAGCCGGGTGACCAGCAGCGAGTGGCCGCCCAGGTCGAAGAAGTCGTCGTCGATGCCGACCGTCTCCAGGCCGAGGATCTCGGCGAACAGGCCGCAGAGCAGCTCCTCCCGGGCGTTGCGCGGCTCGCGGCCGAGCTCGCCCCGGTGGTGGTCGGGGGCGGGCAGCGCCCGGCGGTCCAGCTTGCCGGTCGGGGTGATCGGCAGCGCCTCCAGGAAGACCACCGCCGAGGGCACCATGTACTCCGGCAGCAGCGCGGCCACGTGGCCGCGCAGCGCTGCGGCGTCCACCCCGCCGGCCTCCGGCGAGCCGTCGGTGACCACGTAGGCCACCAGGCGCCTGTCACCCGGGCGGTCCTCGCGGACCACCACGGCGGCCTGGCCGACCCCGGGGAAGGCGGCCAGTGCGGACCGGATCTCGCCCGGCTCGACCCGGAAGCCGCGGATCTTCACCTGGTCGTCGGCCCGGCCGAGGAACTCCAGCACCCCGTCGCCGCGCCACCGCACCAGGTCGCCGGTGCGGTACATCCGGGCGCCCGGCTCGCCGAACGGGCAGGCGACGAAGCGCTCCGCGGTCAGCCCGGCCTGGCCGGCGTAGCCGTGCGCCAGGCCGACGCCGGTCATGTAGAGCTCGCCGGTGACGCCGGGGGCGACCAGGCCGAGGGCGTCGTCGAGCACGTAGAGCCGCTTGTTGCCGAGCGGGCGGCCGACCGGGATGGACGGGCGGGAGCCGTCCTCGGCGGTGATCTCGTGCGAGACGGTGAAGATCATCGACTCGGCGGGGGAGTAGCCGTTCACCAGCCGGATCTGCGGGAAGCCGTGCACCAGCTTCATCACGTGCGGGATGGAGGCGGCCTCGCCGCCGGTCATCACCTGCCGGAGGTGGGTGAAGGTGTCCGGGTACTCGTCCAGCAGGAAGTTCAGCAGGCTGGCCGAGACGTGCAGGGTGGTCACCCGGTGACGGGTCACCAGCTCGGCGATGACGGCCGGCTCGGGGCGCTGGCCGGGCTGGAGCACGCAGGTGCCGCCGGAGAGCAGCGGGCCGAACAGCTCCAGTGCGAAGGCGTCCCAGGAGACCGGCGCGCACTGCAGCCAGACCTGGGCCCGGTCGAAGTCCACGAAGCCCTGGCCGACCAGGGTGCCGACGATCGCCCGGTGCGGGGAGACCACGCCCTTGGGCACGCCGGTGGAGCCGGAGGTGAACATCACGCAGGCCGCGTCGCCCGGGTCGACCGGCAGGTCGAGCACGGTGGCCGGGTACTGCGCGACCTGCCCGGCGTCGGTGTCGAGGTACAGCTCGCGCGGGCCGCCGGGCAGCCGGCCGCCGAGGTCGGAGACGGTCAGCAGCAGCGCGGCGTCGGTGTGGCCGAGCACGGCGGCGATCCGGTCGGCCGGGAAGTCCGGGTCCAGCATGGTGTAGGTGGCACCGGCCTTGAGCACCGCCAGCACGGCGGTGATCAGCTCGGTGGTGCGCTCCAGGTAGATGCCGGCCACGTCGCCCCGGCGCAGGCCGCTCGCCACCAGGTGGCGGGCCAGCCGGTTCGCGCGCTCGTCCAACTCCCGGTAGCTGATCGTCCGTTCGCCGAAGACCAGGGCGGTGTCGGCCGGGCGGCGGGCGGCCTGCTGCTCGAACAGCTGGTGCACGCAGGCGTCGGCCGGGTAGTCGGTGGTGGTGTCGTTCCAGTCCACCAGCAGCGCGCGGCGCTCCTCGCCGGAGAGGATCTCCAGTCGGCCCACCGGCACGTCCGGCTCGGCCAGCTGACCCTCCAGCAGCCGGACCAGGCGGTCCAGGATGACCTCCACCGAGGCCCGGTCGAACAGGTCGGTGGCGTACTCGGCCATCGCCCGGATGCCGGCCGGCTCGCGGTCGGTGCCGAAGGTCTCGGTGAAGCCCAGGGTCAGGTCGAACTTGGCGGTGTCGGTGGTGACGGGCGCCATCTCGGTGTCCAGGCCGGGCAGCCGGAGCTTGGCCTCGGCGTTGTTCTGCACCACCAGCATCACCTGGAACAGCGGGTGGCGGGAGAGCGTGCGGACCGGGTTGAGCTCCTCCACCAGGCGCTCGAACGGCACGTCCTGGTGGGCGTAGGCGTCCAGGTCGGCCTCCTTGACCCGGGCCACCAGCTGACGGAAGCTCGGGTCACCGGAGAGGTCGGTGCGCAGCACCAGGGTGTTGACGAAGAACCCGACCAGGTCCTCCAACGCGTCGTCGGTGCGCCCGGCGGTGGGCGTGCCGAGCGGGATGTCGGTGCCGGCGCCCAGCCTGGTCAGCAGCCCGGCCAGGGCGGCCTGCATCACCATGAAGAGGGTGGCGTTGTTCTCCCGGGCGAAGGCCAGCAGGCGGCGGTGCAGGTCCTGGTCCAGGTGGGCGGTGGTCACCTGCCCCTGGTTCGACGGCAGCGCCGGGCGGGAGCGGTCGGCGGGCAGCGCGATCTCCTCCGGGAGATCGGCCAGCGCCTCGCGCCAGAAGGCGAGTTGCTGGGAGAGCAGGCTCTCCGGGTCGTCGGCCGAGCCGAGCAGGTCCTGCTGCCAGAGGGTGTAGTCCACGTACTGCACCGGCAGCGGCTCCCAGTGCGGGGCGGATCCGTCGCAGCGCGCGCCGTAGGCGGTGGCCAGGTCGCGCATCACCGGGCCGAGCGACCAGCCGTCGCTGGCGATGTGGTGCATCACCAGCAGCAGCACGTGCTCCTGCGGTCCGACCGCGAAGATGTGGGCCCGGATGGGGAGTTCGACCATCAGGTCGAAGGCGTGCCGGGAGGCGAAGTCCAGCTCCAGCGGCAGCTCCTCGGCGTCGGTGTCCAGCACCGTCACCATCGGCCGGGCCACGCCCGGGGCCACCACCCGCTGGTAGGGCTCGCCGTCCACCTCCAGGAAGACGGTGCGCAGCGCCTCGTGCCGGCCGACCACGTCGGAGACGGCGGTGTGCAGCGCGTCCACGTCCAGCTCGCCGCGCAGCCGGATGGTGTGCGCCACGTTGTAGGTGCTGTTCGGCCCCTCCAGCTTGTTGAGGAACCAGAGGCGGCGCTGCGCGTACGACAGCGGGATCTCCTCGGGACGCTCTTCCATGACGTAGGACCCCTTTCGCGCCCCTCGGGCGCCACGGATTCGCTCGGCGAGGCGCAGCACGGTGGGCGCCTCGAACAGGTCTCGGACGGTCAGCTCGACGCCTGCGGCGGAGCGGATACGGGCGATCAGCTTGGCGGCCAGCAGGGAGTGGCCGCCGAGTTCGAAGAAGTCGTCGTCGATCCCGGCCCGGTCGTGGCCGAGCAGCTCGGCGTAGAGGTCGCAGAGCACGGCCTCCTGCCGGCTGCGCGGCGGGCGGGACTCCTGACGGGGCGTGAGGTCGGGTGCCGGCAGGGCCCGGTGGTCGAGCTTGCCGGTCGGGGTGAGCGGCAGCGCGTCCAGCGGGACCAGTGCGGCCGGCACCAGGTGCTCGGGCAGCACCGTGGCCAGGTGGGCCCGGAGCGCCGTGGTGTCCACCGGCCGGTCGGTCGTCAGGTAGCCGACCAGGCGCTTGCCGCCCGGCTGGTCCTCGCGGACCACCACGGCCGTCTGCACCACGCCGGGGAAGCCGGCCATCGCGGCGCGGACCTCGCCGGGTTCGACCCGGAAGCCGCGGATCTTGACCTGGTCGTCGGCCCGGCCGAGGAACTCCAGGGAGCCGTCGGGGAGCCAGCGGACCAGGTCGCCGGTGCGGTACATCCGGCTCCCGGGGGCGCCGTGGGGGTTGGCGACGAAGCGTTCGGCGGTCAGGCCGGGCTGGCCGGTGTAGCCGTGGGCCAGGCCCAGGCCCGCCATGTAGAGCTCGCCGGGGGTGCCGGGTGGCAGCAGGGCCAAGTGCGCGTCCAGCACGTGGAGTTGCTTGCCGTTGAGGGCCCGGCCGACCGGGATCGAGGGGCGGGTGGCGTCGTCCGGGGTGATGTGGTGGGCGACGGTGAAGATCATCGACTCGGCGGGGGAGTAGCCGTTCACCAGTCTGATCTGCGGGTGGTCACGGACCAGGCGCATCACGTGCGGGACGGAGGCGGCCTCGCCGCCGGTCATCACCTGGCGCAGACCGGTGAAGGCACCGGGGTGCTCGTCGAGCAGGAAGTTCAGCAGGCTGGCGGAGGCGTGCAGGCTGGTGACGTGGTGACGGGTCACCAGGTCGGCGATCAGGGCCGGTTCGGGGCGTTGGCCGGGCTGGAGCACGCAGGTGCCGCCGGAGAGCAGGGGGGAGAAGAGTTCGAGGGCGAAGGCGTCCCAGGAGACCGGGGAGCACTGGAGCCAGGTCTGCTCGGGGTCGAGGGCGGCGAAGTCCTGGCCGAGCAGGGTGCCGACGATGGCCCGGTGCGGGGAGATCACGCCCTTGGGGGTGCCGGTGGAGCCGGAGGTGAACATCACGCAGGCGGCGTCCAGCGGGCCCGCCTGCTCGGGCAGGGCGGTGGCGGGCTGCCCGGCGGCGCCCTCGACCAGTAGTTGCGGGGCGTCGATCCGGTCGGCCAGTGCGGCCCGGGTGAGGATCCGGTTGGTGCTGCCGGCCAGGGCGTTGAGCCGTTCGACGGGGAACTCCGGGTCCAGCACGGTGTAGGCGGCGCCGGCTTTGAGGACGGCCAGGACGGCGGTGACCAGGTCGGGGGTGCGCTCCAGGTGGATGCCGACCACCTCGCCGCGCCGTACTCCGCCGGCCAGCAGGTGGTGTGCCAGGCGGTTCGATTCCTCGTCCAGCTCGCGGTAGCTGACGGTGCGTCCGCCGAAGACCAGGGCGGTGGCGTCGGGCCGCTCGGCGGCCCGGTCGGCGAAGACTCCGTGCACGGTGCGCTCCGGGTCCACCGTGGACGGGCCACCGCTCCACCCCGTGGTGAGGGTGACGCGCTCCTCGGCCGAGAGCAGGTCCAGCTGCCCGACCGGGAGTTCGGGGTCGCTCAGGGCCGCCTCGACCAGCCGCAGCAGCCGCTCGCCCAGGGTCTCGACGGTGGCGCGGTCCAGCAGGTCGGTGGCGTACTTGAGCAGCACGCCGATGCCCTCGGCGTCCTCGGCCAGCTCCACGATCAGGTCGAACTTGGCCACGTCCAGGTCGATGACCTCGGCCTCGGCGGTCAGACCGGCGAAGTCCGGGCGGGCGTCCGGGCTGTTCTGCAGCACCAGCATGACCTGGAAGAGCGGGTGGCGGGCCAGGCTGCGGGCCGGGTTCAGCTCCTCCACCAGCCGCTCGAACGGGAGGTCCTGGTGGGCGTAGGCGTCCAGGTCGGCGTCCCGGACCCGGGCCAGCAGCTCGCGGAAGCCCGGTTCGCCGGAGAGGTCGGTGCGCAGCACCAGGGTGTTGACGAAGAAGCCGACCAGCTCCTCCAGCTCGCTGTCGGTCCGGCCGGCCACCGGGGTGCCGAGCGGCACGTCGGTGGCACCGGTGAGCCGGGAGAGCAAGGTGGCCAGCGCGGCCTGCACCACCATGAACAGGGTGGCGTCGTGGCGCCGGGCGAAGTCCTTCAGCCGGTCCCGGAGCGCACCGTCGATCCGGGTGGTCAGCACCTGGCCGTGGTGGGACGGCGAGGCCGGGCGGGGCCGGTCGGCCGGGACGGTGAGCTCCTCCGGCAGATCGGCCAGCGCCTCGCGCCAGTGAGCGAGTTGCCGGGAGAGCAGGCTCTCCGGGTCGTCGGCCTCGCCGAGCAGGTCCTGCTGCCAGAGGGTGTAGTCCGCGTACTGCACCGGCAGTGGCTCGAACTCCGGTGCGGCGCCGGCGGTACGGGCCCGGTAGGCGGTGGCCAGGTCCCGCAGCAGCGGGGCCAGTGACCAGCCGTCGGCGGCGATGTGGTGCAGGGTCAGCAGCAGGGTGTGCCGTTCCGGCGCGTGCTGCTCCGGCTGGTCCTGCTCCGCGCCGTGCTCGAACAGGTCGGCGCGGACCGGGAGTTCGGTGGCGAGGTCGAAGCCGTGCGCCGCGGCGGCGCGGACGGCCCCGACCAGCTCGCCGTCGGCGGGGCGGGAGAGCGACCAGGGGATCTCGGGCCGCTCCAGCACCTGCTGGTACGGGATGCCGTCCTGCTCGGTGAAGACCGTGCGCAGGGCCTCGTGGCGCTCGGCCAGATCGGTGACCGCCGCCCGCAGGGCCGCCCGGTCGAGCGGGCCGGTGAGGCGGACGGTCAGGGGGACGTTGTAGGTGGGGCTGGGACCCTCGACCTGGTTGAGGAACCAGAGGCGGGCCTGTGCGAAGGACAGCGGAGTCATCGGGCCTCCCGGAGCCAGGGCATTCGACCTCACGTGGGCCCGCCCCAATGGATGGTGGTCAGGAGGTCTGGGCGACCAGGCTGGCGGGGCGCAGGTCGGTCCAGTGCTCCTCGATGTAGGCGAGGGCGTCGGCCCGGGTGGCACCGGACTTGACGGTCTCCCAGCCGGCCGGGACGTCGATGGTGGCCGGCCAGAGCGAGTGCTGGTTCTCGTGGTTCACCAGCACCAGGAAGGTGCCGTCCTCGTTCTCGAAGGGGTTGCTCATCGGGTCCTCCAGGGGAGTCGTTGTGAGGCTTACGCTAGGCGTCCGTGCGAGACGAACTGGGCAGTCCTGCACGGCAGTTGACCGGCAGTTGAGGTTCTGCCGTCAGGGCCGCAGGGCGGGCGCGCGGTGCACGGCGCAGGCGTCGGCCACCCGCAGCGCGACCGGCAGCAGCCCGGCCAGCGTGGGCGGGCCGAAGACCGAGAGCCCGAGCGGGAGTTCACGGAACTGCCCGACCGGCAGCGAGACGTTCGGGTACCCGGCCAGCGCCGCCGGGGTGGAGCTGCCGGGCGTGCCGGGATCGCCCAGCTCGTAGTCCAGCACCGGGGCCGGCTCGTTGGTCGGCGCCAGCAGGGCCTGCACGCCGTACCGCCGCAGGGTGCGGTCCAGCAGCCTGCGGGCCGCCTCCCGGGAGCGCTGCCGGGCGGGCGCCGCCCGCTCGCGCTCCTCGGGGCCGATCAGCTGGGCCTGCTCGAACAGGTCCTGGTCGAAGAGCGAGAGCTCCACCGGATCGCTCCGGTTCCCCTCGATCAGCTCGGCCAGGGTGCGCGGGCCGCCGGGTCGGCCGGCCAGGTACTCCTCCAGGGCCGGGCGGAATTCGGCGTACATCGCCAGCAGGCCGTCCTCGACGGTCTGCTGGTCCAGCGCCAGGTCCACCGGCACCACCGCGATCCCGGCCGAGCGCAGCGCCTGGGCGGCGGTGTCCAGCATGGCGTCCACCACCCCGGGCATCCGGGGCACCCGCCAGACCCCGACCCGGAGCATCCCCCGGTCGGGCTCGGCCGGTGTCTGCCCGCCGAGCACCGACAGGGCGAGCGCCGCGTCGGAGAGCCGGGCGGCCAGCACGCCGACGCTGTCCAGCTCCGGGGTGATCGGCACCACCCCGTCCAGCGGGAGCAGCCCGGTCTCCGGCTTCACCCCGACCACGCCGCACAGACCGGCCGGGCCGACGATCGAGCCGTCGGTCTCGGTGCCCAGGGCCAGCGGGGCCATCCCGGTGGCCACCGCCACCGCCGAGCCGGCCGAGGAGCCGCCCGGGCTGCGGTCCAGCCGGTGCGGGTTGCGGGTCTGCCCGCCGACCCCGGACCAGCCCTCGGTGGCCTGGGTGGAGCGGAAGTTGGACCACTCGGAGAGGTTGGTCTTGCCGAGCACCACCGCCCCCGCCGCGCGCAGCCCGGCCACCACCCGGGCGTCCCGGGCCGGCGGGTGGCCGGCCAGCAGCCGGGAGCCGGCCGTGCCGGCCAGTCCGGCGGTGTCGATGTTGTCCTTCAGCAGCACCGGGATGCCGTCCAGCGGCCCCCGTTCGGCACCCGCCGCGTACCGGCGGTCGGCCTGGGCGGCCTGCTCCAGCGCAGACTCGTCCACCGCGAGCACCGCGTGCACCAGCGGGTCGACCAGCTCGATCCGCTCCAGGCAGCGCCGGGTGAGCGACACGCTGGTCAGCCGGCCGTCGCGCAACTGCGCCTGGAGTTCCGGGAGTTCCGGGAAGCCCGCCGAGCTGTGGCCCAGCTCGGCGGAGCCCAGGTGAGAGGTGTCAGTCAAGACGCACCCCGCGCATGCCGGGGGTGGCCAGCGTGACCAGGGCGGCGGCCACCGCGAAGACCGCGAACACGGCCATCGCGGCGGTGAAGCCGAGCAGGCTCACCATGGTGCCGACCGCCAGGTTGGCCAGCGGCGCGGCGGCGAAGATCACCAGCGAGAGCACCGACATCACCCGGCCGCGCATCGGTGCCTCGGTCCAGCGCTGGAGCATCGAGACCAGCACCAGGCCGGACTGACCGGTCACCAGGCCGAGCACCGCGTAGCAGCCCAGCGCCAGCGGCAGCGAGTTGCTGAAGGCCAGCCCGGTCAGCGCCAGCGCCGCCGCCCAGACGGTGCCGACCAGCACCCGGCCGCCGTGCTTGCCGGGCGGCCAGGCCATCGTCACCAGCGAGCTGGCCACCGCGCCCACCGTGTAGGCGGTGAGCAGCAGACCGGCGCCGGTGGCACCCGTGCCGAGCCGCTCGGAGAGCAGCACCAGACCGAGGTTGACCGGCGGGGCGCAGGCCAGCTCGGTCAGACCGATCACCAGCAGCACCAGCATGATCCGGCGCTGGCCGCCGACGTAGCGCAGCCCGTCCACCAGCATCTGCTTGAACGGCGGCTTGGGGGGCGCCGGTTGGTCGCTCGGCGCGGGCTCGGCGGGGGCCCGGGTGTAGCGCACCCGGCCGGAGGCGAAGGCGGAGAGCAGGAAGCTGCCCGCGTTGGCCAGTGCCACCAGCGGGACGCCGCCGGCCGCCACCAGCCAGGCGCCGAACGGGCCGCCGGCCGCCTGGCCGCCCCGGATGCCGAAGACGAACAGTGCATTGCCCCGGACCAGGTCCTTGTCCTCCAGGATCAGCGGCTTGACCGCGCCGGAGGCCGGGATGAAGAAGGCGCTGATCAGCGCGAGCAGCAGGGCCGCCCCGAGCAGGATCGGCACCGAGGGGCTGCTCACCGCGATCAGGCCGGCCGCGGCCAGCATCACCGCGCCGCGCAGCAGGTCGGTGACCACCATCACCCGGCGCGGGCCGCTGCGGTCGGCGATCACGCCGCCTCCGAGCAGGCCGATCAGCCGGGGCAGGCTGGCCGCGGTGAGCACCGCACCGGCGGTGGCCGGGCTGAAGTCCCGCACCAGGGTCCAGGTGAGCGCCACGTACCAGGCGGAGTCGCCGAGTTGGGACAGGCTCATGGCCCCGGTGAAGGACAGGTAGTTGAGGCCGAGCGGGCCGTCCCGGCGCGATGACGGCGCCGGGGCGTCCTGCTCGGTCCGGGGCAGGGTGTCAGCCATGGTGCAGCACCTCCGGGACGCGCGGGTCGAAGCCGGGGACGGCGGGCGGCGCGGGGAGCGGCCAGACGTCCTCGAGGGAGAGGGCGGCGGGCGTGTACTTGCCCACCGCGCTGATCAGCAGCCGCAGTTCGAGCGCGAGCGCCTCGACCAGCCTGGTCAGGCCGGCCTCCGGGTCCTCGTCGGTGGCGACCAGTGCGGCCCGGCCGAGCCCGGCTGCGGTGGCACCGAGCGCCAGGCTCTTCACCACCCGGCTGCCCTCCCACATCCGGCCGGAGACCAGCAGGCAGTCCGTGCGCGGCCCGGGGCGGGCGGCCAGCCGGGCCAGGCACTCGCCGAGCGGCAGCCCGACGTGCGCGATCGAGGCCACCGGCGCCCAGCCGGTGCCGCCCTCGGCCCCGTCCACCGTCACCGAATCGGCCCCGGCGGCCCAGGCGGTGGCGGCGGCGTGCGCCACGTCCCGGCCGGGGTGGAGCTTCACCCAGACCTTCGCCCGGGGATAGTTGTTGCGCATCAGCCGGATCTGCTGACGGAGGATCTCCTCGGTGAAGGTGCCCGGGCTGCTGCACCGCAGCACCCGGTCGGCGTCCGGGCCGAACACCTCGTCCAGGGCGAACTGTTCGTCCACCTTCGCCGCCGCCGCCCGGTCCAGCACGGTCATCCCGCCCAGACCCGGCTTGGCGCCCTGACCCACCTTCAGCTCGAAGGCCAGCCGCCCGCTCTCCAGCAGCTCCCGGGTGCCCGGGTCGCTGTAGACCAGGTTCCACACCTCGGCGTCGGCGTCCTCGGTGGACTGCTGGACCACCACCCCGCCCAGCCCGTAGGGGAGTTCCTCCAGGTAGGCGGCGATCCGGGCCAGCGCGGTGCGTCGGGTCTGCTCCCCGGCCCGGCCGTAGCCGGCCATCGGCACGATGTTCTCGCCGATCACCATCGGGATGCCGAGCCGGCCGGCCTGCCGGCTCGCGGCGAACACCTGGTCGGTGCCGGCCGCCTTGGTGGAGCCGAAGGCGGAGAGGTAGAGCGGCAGGGTCGAGCGCAGCCCGCCGACCACGGTGTCGAGCACCACGTCGGTGTGCAGCGGCTCCCGGCCGAGCTCGATCAGCTTCTCCAGCCGCTGCGGCATGAAGACCGGCGGGGTGATCCGGAGCTGCTCCAACGGGTCGGTGGAGAGCGCCTGTTCGGCACCGAACAGGGTGTGGCCGTAGTGCGCCTCGCTGGGGAACGCGGCGGCGGCCCCGAGCCGGGCCCGCTCCCGGACGGCCTGCTCGGGCAGGCCCCGGGCGTGCAGACCGGGTGCGTCCGTCCCGGTCACGGCGAGACCACCCCCGGCAGCTTCGGGAAGGCGTTCGCCTGCCAGGCCGAGTTCAGGCCGGTCACGTAGCGGGTGAAGCGCTCCACCCCGATGCCGAAGCCGGCCGAGGCCGGGATGCCCTCGCGGACCAGCGCGAGGTACCAGCCGTACTTGGCCGGGTTCTCGCCGGTCTCCCGCATCCGGGTGACGATCCGGGCGTAGTCGAACTCCCGCTCGCTGCCGCTGCACAGCTCGCCGTAGCCCTCCGGGGCCAGCAGGTCGAAGTTGCGCAGCACCCCGGCGGTCTCGGCGCTCTCCCGGTCGTAGAAGCCGCGCGAGCCCTTGGGGTAGTCGGTGACGAAGAACGGCTTCGAGGCCCGCTCGGAGATCAGCGCCTCACCGGTCCAGTCGATCTCGGCGTCCGGGCTCTGCGGGTGGCCGCCGTCGCGCAGCTCGGCGACCGCCTCGGCGTGGGTGATCCGGCCGAACGCCTCGCCGAGCAGCGCGGTGAAGGCGCTCACGTCCCGGCCCAGCTCCTCGAACTCGCCCGGCAGCCGGGTGACCGCGCGGGAGACCATGTGCCGCACCAGGCCCTCGACCACGGCGGTGATCTCGTCCCGGGAGGCGCCCGCCATCTCCACGTCGATCTGGTGGAACTCGGCCAGGTGGCGGCTGGTGTTGCAGGTCTCCAGCGGCTCCAGCCGGACGTTCGGCGCGATGCAGAAGATCTTCGGGAAGGCCAGCAGCGAGGCCTGCTTGTAGAGGATCGCACTGGTCATCAGCTTGTACTGGTGGCCGTAGTAGTCCACGTCCACCTGCTTGGCGCCGCGCGCGCCCGGGTCGGTGACCGGCCCGATCACCGGCGGCAGCATCTCGTGGAAGCCCAGCCCGGTCAGGTACTCGCGGGCCCCGGCCAGCAGCTCCTGCTGGATCCGCAGCACCGTGCGGGTGGTGGCGGAGGTCAGGTGGGCGCGCGGGTCGGCGGGCGGAAGCAGCGGCTCCCGGGTGAGCACGGTGGGCTCGACGGTGCTGGTCATCGGACGGACTCCTTGGTCTTGGTGCCCACGGACGGGCGGCGGGAGGGGAGTTGGCGGGTGTGGTCGAGTTCGACGGCCAGCCGGTCGAAGCGCTGCTGGACGTAGGAGAGCGAGCTGATCAGGGTGCCGGAGGTCATCCGGCCGGCCGAGCGGGCGCTGCCGCGCACCGGCATCGCCCCGGTGTCGGACCAGTGCAGGCGGCCGGCCGAGTCCAGGTAGCTGCGGGCCCGCCCGGCGTTGTCCGGGTGCAGGCAGTACGGGACGTCCAGCACCCCGCGCGCGAACGCCCGGGTGAGGGCCCGGCCGAGGTCGGGGTCGAGGTCGAGCACGGCGTGCACCAGGGCCAGCGCCTCGGCGTGGATGCCGCTGTCGCCCGCCTCGGGCGGCGGTCCGGCCGTCTCGGAGGCCCGGGCGGCGGCCTCCAGCGCGGTGACGTTCTCCTCGACGGTGGGGATCCGGTGCGCCTCGGCGGTGGTCTTGACGATCAGCCGGGCCGCGCCGGTGTGCACGGCGAGCCGGGCCGCCTCCTCCAGCAGCAGGGTGGCACCGCCGGGGGTGCGCGGGTAGACGCCCATGTAGGCGTAGATGACGATGTGCCAGTCGGTGTCGCCGAGCAGCTCGCCGGCGATCCGGCCGAGCGCGGTGACCGCCTCGACGTCCTGGCCGGGATGGGTCTGCTGGGCGTAGCTGAGCGAGACGCTGCGCAGCCCGTGCGCGCGGAAGAACAGCGCCTCCAGCACGCTGATCGCCACCAGCAGGCTGGGCGGGGCGAGTTGGCCCATCATGCAGCCGCCGAAGGTCTCCAGGTGCGGCTCCAGGCCCTG
Organism: Kitasatospora sp. NPDC096147; assembly: GCF_044763225.1. Lineage (NCBI taxonomy): Bacteria > Bacillati > Actinomycetota > Actinomycetes > Kitasatosporales > Streptomycetaceae > Kitasatospora > Kitasatospora sp. NPDC096147. Next base: position 541,226 of record NZ_JBIWFX010000004.1, read on the forward strand.
GTCCCGAAGCCGGGCCAGCACGGCGACGCTGGCCTCCCAGTTGGCCACCGACTGCTCGATCGGGGTCCGGCTGTAGGGCAGGCAGTAGGAGATCGGACCGCCCTCACTGGCCGTCAGACCGGCCGCCACCGCTGCCTCGAAGATCTCCTGCGGGGCCGCCGAGCCGTGCCGGACCTGCACCGGGAAGGAGGGACCGGCGATGCCCTCGGTGACGCCGAGGGTGGTGGCGGTGGAGTAGGCGACGATCGGGTAGCCGTTCAGCGGCACGCCCTCGGCCAGCGCCCGGCGGGCGGCGTGGTGGTCGCCGACCCGGGTGTAGCTGTCCAGCGTGAGGGTGCCGACCGTGGTGGCGTCGGCCTGCCGGGCGGCCAGCAGACCGGCCCGCATCCGCTCCGGGTCGCTCATGCCCATCCGGGGCTGCACCACCAGGCGGCCGGAGGCGCGGGCGGCGCGGACGTAGCCGCCGAACGAGTCGGCGGGCGGGACGGGGGAGCGGTGGTCCGCACGCGGTGCCGGTCGGGTCGCCTCGGGTCCGCTCTCCGCCAGGCCGGGCCTTGCCGGTGCGCTCGTCCGTGGTGCGCTCGTCGGTGGTGCACTCGTCCTCGGTGTGCTGGTCCGCGGTGCGCTGCTCTGCGGTGCGCTGCTCTGCGGTGCGCTCGCCTCCGGTCTGCCGGTCACCGGGCACCCGCCAGCGGGAGGGCACGCCGGGCGGAGCGGGCCGGGATGGCCTGGACGAAGTCGTTGAATCCGGTGATGGCGGCTCCGTCGGGGAACACGGCGTTGAATCCGGCCTTGGTCAACTCGGCTATCTGATCGCCCTGTTCGGAACCGGCAATGCCGAGCTTGCCGCCGATCACCACCTGGGTGTCCCGCAGCTCGGGGTGCGAGCGCAACTGCTCGATCACCCGGCGGCCGTCGTTCAGGCCGTGTCCGTTGACGGTGGAGACCACCACCAGGTCGGGGCGGCGGGCCAGGCACTCGTCGACCAGCAGCTGGTCCGGCACGCAGGCGCCGAGGTTGGTGACCCGGTGGCCCGACTCCTCCAACAGCAGCTGGAGGTAGATGAGGTTCCAGGTGTGGGCGTCCGAGGCCACGCTGGTGACCAGCACGTCCAGGCCGGTGTGGGCGGCGCGGGGGGTGCGGGTGCGCGGCTGGGCAGGGCGGTGCTTCAACTCCATGGTCGCTCTCACAGGGTGGTCGAGGGCATGCCGAACCACGGGGGTCGGTGCGGCGGAGGGGCCCGGTGGGCTGCGGCGCTGCGGTGATCGGCGCCGACAGCCGAACGCTAGGCGTCCGGGTGGTGCGCGCCCGGCAGTTGGCACCGGCAGGCGGGCGGCGGTTCGGTTGCTGCCGCTCTTCGGCGGTGCGGGGCACGGGGGTACGGGGCACGAGGTGTGACGTGCGGCGCTGCGCGGTACGGCGGTGCGGCGCTGGGCGGTGCGGCGGTACGGCGCGGCGAGGGAGGGACGGTGTGGTGCGGGGTGGGACGGTGTGGCGGGCTCGGCTCAGCCGGTGGCGGCGAGCAGCCGGAGCGGGTGCGTGGAGTTCGTGGTGCGCTGGGCCGTGGCGCGGGTGGCCTGCTGCGTCGCGAGCTGCTCGGCCTCGGCGGCCGTTTCGGCGAGCGAGTGCCGGACCAGGTAGGGCACGGTGAAGCGCTCGGCGGAGTCCACCTCCTCGGCGGTGGCACCGGGCGTGGCCCGGACCAGTCCGCGCAGCAGCAGTGCGTGCACCGCCGTGGCCAGCTCGGCGGCCGGGATGCCGGTGCAGATCAGCAACTGCTCGAAGGAGCGGCCGGCGCCTCGGCCGGGGCCGGCCATGTGGCGCAGCAACTCTGCTTCGGTGTATGTGAGTTCACTGATGCTCCGGTGCAGTGCGGTGCGCAGCAGCGGACCGGCGGCGGGAGAGTCGGCGGGCTCCAGCGGGCTCTGCCGGGCCCAGAGCAGCAGGCGGCGCGGCGGCTGGATCAGGCACCACTCGGCGGCGTGCTCGATGGCGGCCGGCAGGCCGTCCAGCCGGCGGCAGAGCTCGGCGACGGTGGCGGCCTCGGCCGGGTCCAGGCGGTGGCCCGGGCGGACCCGCTGGAGGTGGGCGAGGAAGAGCCGGACGGCGTCCTGGCGCAGCAGGTCGGCCGGGTCGGCGCCGGGGGCGGGCCTGGGTGCGGGGAGCGGGGCCAGTGGCAGGACCCGTTCGCCGGCCAGCCGCAGGGGTGCGGGTGCGGTGACCAGGACGCGCAGTCCGGGGTGCCGGCGCAGGAGTTCGCCGATCGGCGGGCCGTCCTGCGGTCGGTCGGTCAGCAGCAGGGCGTCCCGGTCGGGCAGGCCGCCGTTCACGCTCCAGCCGCTGAGCCGCAGGTGCTCGGCGGCGGCGGTGGCGAGCCGGGTCTTGCCCACCCCGGGCAGGCCGGTGACGGTGACCAGGCGGCGTCCGCCCTCGCGCAGCAGGCCCAGCAGGGCGGTGAGTTCGGCCTCGCGACCGATCAGCGCGGGGTCGGGCGGGGTGGAGCGGCTCTCGGCGTGCTCGGTGGCGGCCCGCTCGAACGCGGCCCGGCGGGCGCCTTCCAGGCGGAGGGTGGCGCCCAGCAGCCGGACGGTCTCCCGGCGGGGGCGGTGCACCCGGCCGGACTCCAGATCACGGACGGCGCGGACGCTGAGTGCGGAGAGGTCGGCCAGTTCCTGCTGGGTCAGTCCGGCGTGCCGGCGGAATTCTCTGAGGAGGCCGGAGAATCGGACAGAATTCAACGCTTCGTCCACGGTCTGATTTCACCACGTCTCTCTGTCCGGAATGGATGTCTGGGTCTTTCGACGGCGTTTGCCGTGGCTTCGGGGTCCGGGGAACCGGCCCCGCGGACCGGTCAGCCCCAGCCGAGGTCCGGGCCGCCGCTCGGGGTCGGCGAGGGCACCACGGTGGTGACGTTGGGCTGCGTGTCGCCGCCGGGGAGGGTGTCGGCGGAGGCCGGGGAGGCGGCGAGGGTGGCCAGCAGCGCGGTGGCGGTGGTGGCGAAGAATACGGCAGCGGTGGTGATGAGCTTGCGGTCCATGGTGAGTTCCCCTCGACTTCATCAAGTCCGCCGGGTTTTTCCCGGCAACGATGAGTCTGCCGGGGGCTCCGAGGGCGGGTAAGTGCCCTCCAGGGGTCGTGAGTACGCCATGACGCAGACACGAGGGGGTCATACCGGACAGCTACGGACATGACGGGCCGTCATGTGGCCGCCCGGTGAAGGAACGGAGGTCGGATCAGGTGCCCTTGGCGGCCGTTCGGCGATAACATGACATACGAATCCACTTCGTATGTACATTCGACCATGACGGGATGTGTGGCCGTGCGCTCCGTCGGACCTGGCGCGACTTCTCTGATGACAGAACTGGGGCCGGAGGAACTGGAGTTGTTCCAGTACGTGGCCGAGCGGCAGCAGGTCGACGGAGACGAATTACGTCTTGACCCGAACCGCGCCCAACTGGTCGACAGACTGCTTGAGTTGAAGCTGCTCAAGCGCTCCGCGACCAGACCCGGGATGCTGCTGGCCGGCCTTCCGGAGGCCGCCGCGGCCGAGCTGCTGGCCCCGGCCGAGCAGGAGATCGAGCGCCGCAGACGGGAGATCGAGACCACCCGGGAGCGGCTGGCCGCCTTCCAGTACGCCTACGAGCAGGCGAAGTTCAACGCCGGCGAGGTCGGCGGCGGCGTGCAGCGGCTGACCGACCTGGACGAGGTCCGGTCCGTCATCACCGAGCTGGCGGACGGCGCCACCCAGGAGATCCTCACCTCGCAGCCGGGCGGCGCCCGCAAGGACGACGTGCTGAAGGAGTCGCTGGCCCGCACCGAGCGGGTGCTCGGCCGGGGGGTGCGGATGCGCACGCTCTACCAGCACACCGCTCAGTTCTCCACCGTGACGGTGGAGTACGTGGACCACGTCTCCAAGCTGGGGGCCGAGATCCGGACCCTGGGCGACGGCTTCATGCGGATGCTGGCCTTCGACCAGACCGCCGCGGTGATCGCCATGCGGGACAGCGACGCGGGCTGCATGCTGCTGCGCGACCCGAGCCTGGTGGACTTCGCCATCGGTGCGTTCGAGCGGGCCTGGACCTCGGCCACGCCGTTCCCGGAGAACTACAGCCAGGAGCGGGTGCTGGCGATCTCGGAGGACATGAAGCTCTCCATCGTCCGGCTGCTGGTACAGGGGCTGGAGGACCGGGCCATCGCCCGCCGGATGGGCATGTCGCTGCGCACCTGCCAGCGCCACGTGTCCGACATCATGGACAAGCTCGGGGCCCGCAGCCGGCTGCACGCGGGCTTCCTGATCAGTGAGCTGGGGCTGGACCTCGGCCCGGCCGTCGGTGCCGTGACGCCCCCACCCGAGCGCCCGGAGGCGTGAACGGCGGTGCCCCGCAGGCCGGTTCGGCCTGCGGGGCACCGCCGCTGCGGGAAGCCGCTCAGTACCGCGTGGTCACGCTGGCGCCCGAGAAGCCCTGCTGGGCGTAGAGGCTGAAGAACACCCAGCCGGAGGGCGGGTTGCTGATGGTCAGCGTCTCGCCGTTGCCGGTGCCGGTGGACTTGGCCAGGTAGGACGAGGTGGTCGCCCAGCTGGAGCCGTTGTAGTAGAGGTCGCCGTTGCCGGTGCCGCCGGAGCTGGTGATGGTCAGCTCGCGCACGCCGGCCGGCAGGTAGACGAACATGTAGTCGTAGTTGCCGGTGGTGGCGGCGACGCCGTCCCGGCGGCAGTCCTTGTCGTACTGCCGGGTGTCCGGCTGGGTGCAGAGCGGGGCCTGCGGGGGCTGGAGGGTGCCGCACCGGCCGGTGCCGCAGGCGGTCAGCCAGGTGGCGAAGTCGGCGTCGTAGCGGGTGCCGATGGTGGAGGTGAGCAGGGTGCGGGCGCCCGCCCAGTCGCCGGCCCGGTACCTGGCGAGCAGCGCGGCCATGTCCTGGGGGTGCGACTGGAGCATGTAACGGACCGCCAGGTAGCCCCAGTTGTAGATCCGGGTGGAGTCCGCGTTGTCGTAGGTGGTGTCGAACAGCTGGCTGAGCTTGTAGGTGCCCTTGGCGGCCTGGGCGATCGCGTCGTCGTAGCGGACGTCGCGGTAGCTGTAGGAGACGTACTCGGCGATGCCCTCGACCCACCAGATGGTCGGGGTGGTCATCCCGGCGTCGAAGTCGCCGGCCATGTCGTAGCGGCCGTCGAGGTAGTGGGTGTACTCGTGGTTCAGGTTCCAGATCTGGAACGCGGGGCGCTCCCAGGTGGCCTCGTGGGCGATGAAGCGGGCCTGGTTGTCGGCCTTGGTCGGGTCGCCCTCCAGGTACATGCCGCCGTTGTCGACCTCGATGTCGTACATCGACCAGGCGTAGAGGCTGTAGTCGTAGTAGGAGTCGAAGACCACGACCTCTAGGCGCTTGTTCCGGTCACCGGCGACCGGGCCGTCGTCCTTGACCACCGAGTGGAAGAAGGCGTCCTGGTCGGCCAGGCTGGTGCAGGTGTCCGCCAGCTCGGTGGCGCTCATGTGCTGGGCCCGGATGCGGAGCGAGGGGCTGCAGGTGTGGTCCACCGTGAGCACCAGCGGGACCAGCCGGGTGGGCAGGTCGCAGATGCCGTAGTAGGAGCAGTTGCCCTTGTCCTTGTTCTCGGCGAACCAGGCCAGGTTCATGGTCAGTGGGCCGGACGCGCCGACCAGCGGGTAGCGGTTGATCAGGTCCTTGACCAGCGGGCGGGCCTGGGCCTTCAGCTCGGGGAAGGAGACCAGCGAGCCGAGCTGGATGCCGATCGAGGTGGCCAGGTCGCCGCCGGTCAGGCCGGAGGAGTTGCGGGTGACCAGGCCGGCCATCGCGGCGGCGAAGGACGGGTCGGCCTGCAGGGCGGCGATGAACCCGGGGTACTCGGTGCCGTTCTCGATGACGGTGCGGGTGCTGTCCACCGCGTTCCACATCGCGCCCCCGGTGCTCGGGGTGAGGCTGTTGAGCAGCCACTTGACGACGCCGGTGTAGCGGGCGTTCTCGTGGGCGCTGTCGATCAGGATGACGGCCTCGGAGAGGGTCTCGCCGTTCGCCTGGGTGACGTCCTTGGAGCGCGGTGCGCCGAAGAAGGCGTCCAGGGCGGCGCGGGTGGCGCCCGCCAGCGCGGCACCGTAGGCGCCGACCTGGTCCGGGAAGCGCCACTGCACGTAGTAGCCGACCCGGAGGAAGAGCACCAGCTGCCCGATCGAGGCGTTGTTGGTGCCGTCGTAGGTGGCCGAAGCGGCGCGCAGCGCGTCCGCGACGGTGGCCATCTGGCCCTCGCGGAAGACCTTGGCCGAGCCGGTGGCGTCCAGGTTGAACAGCGAGTTCATGCAGGCCACGTCGACCGACGTGACCTGCTGGACCAGCGCGGTGCCGGTCTTGGCGAAGTCGTCCGGGGTGCAGCTCGCGGCGGCCAGTGCGTTCGGCGCGGAGCGCTGCGCCTTGCTGCGGGCGGACTGCTGGGCGGGCTGCTGGGTGGCGGTGCCCGCCCTGGGGGCGTCCTGACCGCCCGTCAGTGCCTCGCCCGGCACCGGGCGGGCGTCGTCCGGCACCTTCGGGGACTTGGGCAGCGGGAAGCTGCGCGGGGCCGGCTGGTCGGCGGTGGGCGAGGAGGGGCTCTGCGGGGCGGCTGCACGGCTCTGCGGGGCGAAGAAGCCGAGGGTCAGCAGGAACGCGAACGCCAGGGTGAGCAGACGGCCCAACTGGGCCGTCGGTATCCGGGAGGGTCGCACGGTGGGGGCCTCCGGGCCGAGTAGTGGCCGCGCTGTTGGGGGACGCAGCCGACTCAATGTGTGACATGTAAAATGTCACATGCTTGACGGTGCGCGGAAGAGTCGTCAGATCTCGGATGGGTATCGGAAGGGAAGGTTCCGGGCCCGGCGGGTGTCCGTCCTGGAGAAGCCGCAGGTCCGCCCTCCGGTCGGGGCGGCGGGCTCCGGGGGGTCGGATGGACCGATGCCGGGCGTCGGCGGGACGCGGGTGGGCGCTACGGCAGCGGCGGCCGGTTCGGTCCGGGGCCCAGGGTGGTGGTGCCCGGGGCGGCCCGGTGGCCCAGGCCGGTGCGGTAGACGTCGAGTGCCTGCTCGGTGCGGCCGGTGCGGCGCAGCAGGTCGCCGAGCAGCCGGCAGAGGTCGGCCAAGTCGCCCGCTGCGCCGGTCCGTTCGAGCAGCGAGAGGGCGCTGACGTAGTGCTCCTCGGCGGTCTCGGCGGCGCCCTCCTCCTCGGCCACCAGGCCGAGCAGTCGGTGCGCGCCCGCCGCGTGCACCGCGCCCCGCCCCGGTCCGAGCCGGTCCAGCAGGGCGTGCAGCAGCTCGGCCGCCTCCGCCCGGCGCCCCCGGCGGCGCAGCACGTCGGCCAGCTCCACGTCCACCTGCCGGGTGAACAGCTCGGCCCGCTGGGCCGCCAGCATCGTCCGAGCGGTGCGCAACTCCCGCTCCGCCCGGTCGAGTTCGCCGTCCTGGGCGAGCACGTAGCCGCGCATCCAGTGGCACTTGGCCAGATCGGACCCGAGGCGCAGCCGCTGGTAGAGCTCCTGCGCCTTGGCGAGTGAGGCGTCCGCCTCGGCGGCCCGGCCCTCGGCGATCAGGGTCCGGGCCACACTGCGGTGCATCCCGGCGACCAGGACCGGATCGGTGGCGACGGGGGCCAGAGCCAGGGCGAGCTCGGCCGCCTGGGCGGCCCGGGCGTGCGCGCCCATGTCCATGTACGGGCCGATCACGGCCGTGTGGAGCAGCAGCAGCGCGTCCGGGTCGGGCAGGCCGGCCGCGTTCAGCTGGTCGATCGCGGTCTCCAGCAGGTAGCAGGCGTAGCGGAGTTCACCGGCCAGCAGGTGGGCCACCGCCCGGCCCCGGACGGCGGCGGCCCGGCGCGGCGGCGGTTCGTCGGCCAACAGCCGCTCCGCCGTCTCGAACTGCTCCTGGGCCTGCTCCAACTCCCCGCTCTCCAGGGCGCATTCGCCGAGCCCCAGATGGGCGGGCGGGAGCAGCTCGGCGAGGCCGTGCGCCTGCGCCCGGGCCAGCACCGCCGCGAACCGTCCGGCCGCGGCGGCGTGGTCGCCGGTGGCCAGGACGGCCTGTGCCTCGGTCAGCTCCAGCCGGAGTCCGGTGGCCAGGTGGGCGGGCCGGCCGGTGGCCAGCTCGTCGTGGGTCACCCCGAGCCGCTCGGCGAGGTAGCGCAGCGCTGCCTCGGAGGGACGCACCCGGCCCGCCTCCAGGGTGGAGACGTAGGCCGCCGTGTAGCCGTCGCCGGCCAGTGCGCGCTGGGTCAGGCCCCGGTCGCGGCGCAGCTGTTGGAGGCGCTGTCCGATCACGACCGGTTCGTCCTGCTCCGTCACGCCCGTCCGCCCTCCGGTGGTGGCCACCTCGTCCTGCCCGTTCTGGTCGACCCATTGTGGCGGGCCGGACGGGTGCCCTACATTAACCCATCACTTAAGTGTGATTAACCCTCAACTTATCCCCCTCGGAGGCCCGTTCGTGTCCTCGTCCAGGCTCGTTCCGTCCGTGCTGGCCACCGCCCTGCTGGCCGGCCTCGCCCTCGCGGCCCCCGCCGCCGCGGCTCCCACCCCCGCGCCCGCCGCCCGCCACCAGGTGGAGACCTTCGCCGAGGACGGCACCATCGGCCGGGCCGAGGTCCCCGCCAAGACCACCAAGGCCGCCCCGCAGCGGCTGGCCGCCCCGCTGCGCGGCGACGGCGAGGTCTCCACCATCGTGCAGAACGGCTCCACCGCCACCAAGCTCGACGTGGTCGTCATCGGCGACGGCTACACCGCGGCCGAGCAGGCGAAGTTCCACGCCGACGCGGCGGCCAAGTGGCAGGAGATCTCGGCCGTCCAGCCCTACGCCGACTACCGCGGGCTGTTCAACGTCTGGACGGTGGACACCGTCTCGGCCGAGTCCGGCGTCACCGGCGACCCGGACCGCGCCACCACCCGGCAGACCGCGCTCGGCTCCTACTTCTGGTGCGGCGAGGTCGAGCGCCTGCTCTGCGTCGACACCGACGCCGTCGAGCGCTACGCCGCCAAGGCCCCCGCCGCCGACCTGGTCATCGTGGTCGCCAACAGCGCCAAGTACGGCGGCGCCGGCTACAACGACGTCTCCTCCGAGCTCGGCTACTCGGGCATCGCCACCGTCGCGGGCGGCAACGCGCTCTCCGGCCAGATAGCCGTGCACGAGACCGGCCACTCGCTCGGCAAGCTCGCCGACGAGTACTGGTACGAGGGGCAGGGCGGGTACACCGGCAAGGAGCCGGCCGAGAGCAACATCAGCAAGCAGACCCTCAACGAGATGAAGCGCACCCGCACCAAGTGGTACCGCTGGCTCGGCCAGACCTCGCCCGACGGCGGCAAGGTCGGCGCCTTCCAGGGCGGTGGCTACTACCCGACCGGGCTCTACCGGCCCACCGACAACTCGATCATGCGGTCGCTCGGCCGTGAGTTCAACCTCCCCGGCCGGGAGGCGATGATCGCCGGATTCCACCGCTACGCCACCACCCTGGCCAGCGCCACCCCCACCACCGCCCCGCTGGACTCCCAGGCCGTGGTCACCGTCGAACTCCCCGGCGCCGGAACGAAGGTGCGCTGGTACCTGGACGGCAAGGAGCTCACCGGTCTGCGCGACCGCACCACCGTCCGGACCGCCGACCTCCACCTCGGCAAGGGCCGGACCCGCACCCTCACCGCCCGCGCCACCGACCCCACCCCGTCGGTCGTCGACCCCGACCTCAAGCTGCTGCTGACCGACAGCCTCAGCTGGCAGGTCACCCGCTAGCCACCCGCCGGCGGCCGGGCGGTTGGGCGCCCGGCCGCATCCCGCACCGGGCCGGTGCCGCGTCGTGCCCCCCACCACGATGCGGCGCCGGCCCGGCTGCCCGGTCCGACTTCTGTCCGACCTCTGTCCGGTCGCCGGTCGTCCCGTCGGGTGTGGGAACGTACGGCCCGTACCCCGCCCTCCCTCCGTACTCTGGTCAACTCACCCGATTCCGGGGCTCCCTGAGGGACCGTTAGCGTCGCTCCACGTGACCATCCACGAGGTAGCACCGCAGCGACGGGGGAGCGGGGTGCCCGCCGTCCTCGGCGCCGCCGTGCTCTGGGGAACGGTCGGGCCGGCCCAGGTGCTGGCTGCCTCGGCCGCCGCCCCGGCGGCGATCGGGGCCGGCCGGATGCTGCTCGGCGGCCTGGTGCTGGCGCTCTGCACCGCCCGCCCGCAGGGCCTGCGCACGCTCATCCGCCCCCGGGTCCGCCGCTGGCTGCTGCTCAGCGTGCTGGTGACCGCCGCCTTCCAGCTCTGCTTCCTGGAAGCGGTCAGCCGCACCGGCGCCGCCCTGGCCACTGCCGCCGCCTTCGGCACCACCCCGATCGCCGCCGGTCTCTGCTCCCGTGTCCTCAACGCCGAACGGCCGGGCCCCCGTTGGTGGCGCGCCACCGTCCTCGCCGTCACCGGCCTCGCCCTGCTCCTGGTGCCGGCCGACGGGCGCGGCGCCGACCTCCTCGGCATCCTGCTCGCCGTCGCGGCCGGCACCAGCTTCGCCGTCTACATCGCGGCCACCGGCCCGCTCACCCGGCACGGCGGCGACCCCGCCGCCGCCGCCCCGGTGAGCGTGCTCGGTGCGGGCCTCCTGGTGCTGCCCGCCCTCCTGGTCGCCCCCGAGGGCCTGGCCGCGCCGCGCACCGCTGCCCTGATCTGCTGGCTCGCGTTCGGCACCACGGCGCTCGGCTACCTGCTCTTCACCCGGGGCGTCGGCCGGCTCGGCGCCGCCACCACCGCGACCCTCAGCCTGGCCGAACCACTGGTGGCCGCCCTGCTCGGGCTGCTGCTCGGCGAGCGCCCGGGCCCGCCGGCCGCCCTCGGCCTGGCACTCCTGCTCGGCGGCCTGGTCCTGGCGGCCCTACCCGACCGGAAGGTCCGCTCCGGCCGGCGCACGGGCTCCGGCCGGAACGGCCTGCCCGACCGGAACGGCCTGCCCGACCGGAACGCCCGCCCCTCTCAACGGTCCTGATAGGCCGCCATCGCGGCCTGCACCCGGTCCGAGAAGAACAGCGGACCCACCGCGTCGGCGTGCGCCATCCCCTCCGCGGTGAGGCGCAGTGCCTCCCCGTCCACCTCCCACACCCACCCCCGCTCGGCCAGCAGCGCCAGCTCGGCCGGGAAGTCCCCCGCCACCGCGGTCCCGAACGACCCGCGGTAGCCGGCCAGCGGCAGCCCGTCCGCGTCCAGCAGGCGTTGCAGCACGTACATTCGCCGCCGCTCGTCCCCGTCCATCCGGAACGCCCACTGCGCCCGGCGGAACTCCTCGGTCGGGGTGGCGATGTACTCGTCGATGATCCGCCGCACCTCCGGCACCGCCACCGCGTAGTCCGTCGTGTAGTGCAGCCCGGTGGTGAACGACCGTGCCCCGACGCCGAGTCCGACCATCCCGGCCTGCTGGTTGTACTCGGCGATCCCGGCCTCTCCGGCCCCCTCCACCGCTGCGGTGCCGATCCGCTGGAAGACCCGCATCGAGGTCTGCCGGTACCCGGCCGCGAGCAGGTGGTCCCGCCCGTAGCGGTAGAGCCGCAGCCGCTGCTCGTCCCAGCGCCGGCCGTCCCGGTCGTGCCGGGCCATCAGGCCGGTCAACGGCCTGACGTAGAGCGGGTAGAGGTAGATCTCCTCCGGCTCCCATCCGAGCGCCGCGTCCAGCGAGAGCCGGAACGACTCCTCGGTCTGCCCCTCGATGCCGTAGATCAGGTCGATGTTCAGGATCGGGAACTCCGCCGCCTTCAACCGCTCCAGCGCGGCGTCCACCTCGGCGCGCTTCTGCGGACGCACCGCCGCCCGCGCCTCCTCGTCCAGGAAGCTCTGCACCCCGATGCTCAGCCTGGTCGCACCCCGCTCCCGCAGCACGGCCAGCCGGTCCGCCGTCGCGGTGGCCGGCGAGGTCTCCACCGACCACGGCACCGCCCGCAGGTCCGCCCCCATCACCTGCTCGCAGACGTCCGCCAGCCGGCTCAGCTCACCCGCCGTCAGGTACGTCGGCGTCCCGCCCCCGAAGGCCGCCAGCGCGAACCTCACCTCCTCGCCCTTCGCCTCCAACGCCTCCCGGGTCACCCGGGCCTGACGTTCCAGGGTGCCGAGGAAGGCGGAGGTCACCTCCTCCGGCGCCCCGGTACGGGTGAAGAGGTTGCAGAAGCCGCAGCGCATCTCGCAGAACGGCACGTGGACGTAGAGCGAGAGCGCGTCCAGCCGTTCACCCGCCCACAGCTCGCTCAGCAACGGCCGGTCCGCGGCCGGGCGGTAGGACTTCTGGTGCGGGTAGGCGTAGACGTACTGCTGGTACGGCGAGTCGGGTGCGGGCGGCTGCTCCGCGGAGGGCGGCACGAGCGGCAGTGGGGTCCTGGCATTCGTCATGTCCGCCACGGTATTGACGGACCGTCAGGTCTGATGATCGGGCGATCCTTCAGAATCCACCCGCTGCGGGCGCGCCCCGCTCGGTGCTTTCGCAACCTTGTCCGCCCCGCCCGCGCCGGGATACCCCTCGTACCCATGACCCGACTCCTGATCGCCGCCGGCGGTGGCGGCGACGCCATCGCCACCGCCCTGGTGCACGCCGCCCTGCACGGTCCGGACGCCCCGGCCCTGGTCCTCAGCTACGCCTGGGAGCGGCTGGTGGTCGACCCGCTCCCCGGCCCGCGCCGAGCCGCCGACTTCACCGGCCTCACCCCGGGGCCCGGCACCCTCCGGCTGGTCACCGCGGCCACCGCGCCCCGCCCCCCGGCCGGCTCGCTGCTGCCCCGCCTGTCCGCCCAACTCCGCCCCGCCCTCGGACTGTTGGACCCGTACGACGGGGCGATCGGACTGGCCCGGCAGCTCCACGACGCGGCGCGGTACTGCGGAGCCGACCGGATCGACCTGGTCGACGTCGGCGGCGACGTCCTGGCCGACGGCACCGAACCCACCCTGCGCAGCCCGATCGGCGACGCCCTCGCCCTCGCCGCCTGCGCCGAGAGCGGCCTGCCCACCAGCGTGTACGTGGCCGGCCCCGGCCTGGACAACGAAGTACCACTGCCGACCCTGCTGCCCCGGCTGGGCCCGCCCGCCCTCCGGCTGACGGCCGCTCACACCACCACCGTGGACCGGGTCTTCGCCTGGCACCCCTCCGAGGCCGGTGCCCTGCTGGTCGCCGCCGCCCGGGGCGTGCGCGGCGTCTGCGGCACCCGGGACGCGCCGCAACCGCTGACCCTCACCCCCGAGAGCGCTGATGTGCACCGGCTCACCCTGGCGCGTGCCATGGCGCTCAACCCGCTGGCCCGCGCCCTGCTCGGCTCCACCAGCCTGGAGCGGGCCGAGGAGGCCAGCCTGAGCACCTGCGGCTTCTCCGAGATCGCCCGCGAACGGGCTCGCGCCGCCCGGGGCGAGGGCGCCGTCCCGCCCGCCCTCCCCTTCGACCCGGCCGCCTTCGCCATCTGGGAGGCCGGCACCGCCGCCCTCGGCGTGGAGTACGTCACCACCCGCCGGATCACCGAGGAGCTGGACCTCGCCCCGTCCGCCGTCCGCGCCCTACGCGACTGGCTCGCCACCGACCACCCGGGCCGGGCTGCCGCACCGCTGTGGCGTCTGCGACCCCTGGCCCGACCGGGCCGTTAGGGGTCGTCTCCTCGATGGGGCCGGGCGGTCGCCGCCGGAGCACGCGCCCTCCTCGCCCGTCGACGGGTGAGGAGGGGCCCTTCGACGACGCCCGTCCACGCGGCGCAGGTGCTCGGTGTCACAGCCGACTCCGCCGAGCAGACAGTCGCGAGGGTCTGGCTCGCGGATCACGTCGGGGCACGTCCGGCCGGCGGGCTTCGTCGGGACGGGTGGCTCGGCGCCGGTGAGCCGGGAGAGGGTCCGTGCGGAGCGCCGGCGGCCGACGGGGAGGCGGCGCGACGGGTGCCCCGGCGGCCACCGCCCGGCCTGACTCGGGAGCCGGGCTCCCGGTGCCCGGCATCCCCGCCGCACTCGCCGTACCCGCCGCACCGGGCGGCCCAGGCCGGCCGGGCGACTCCCCTCACCGTCAGGAACGGCGCTTCGGCTTCGCCCGCTTGGCCGGGGCCGCCTTCTTCGCCCCGCCCCGGCCGGCCTGGGTGCCGCCCCGGCCGCCGGCCTTGGCCGCGGGCTTGCCGCCCTGCTGCGGACGCGCCCCACCGGGCTTCTTCCGCGCCTGCTGCTCCTTCTTCTTGTCCTGCTGCTCCTTCGACTGCGCCGCCATGCCGCGCGAACTGTTCACCGTCCGCCCCCGGACGATCCCGATGAACTCCTCCACCAGCTCGGTGGTCAGCGCCTCCGGCCAGGCCAGGGCGAGCTGCGACTGCGGAGCCTCCAGCACCGGACGGTACGTCAGGTCCTTCCGGTGGTGCAGCCGCGCCAGCGACTGCGGCACCAGCAGCACTCCGATCCCAGCCGCCACCAGCTCGATCGCGTCCGCCGTGGTGGCCGGCCGCTCGAAGGCGGGCCGACCGGGCAGCTCGGTCCAGCCCAGGGTGTCGTCCAGCGGGTGCAGCACGATCTCGTCGGCCAGCTCCGTGAGCTCCACCTCGTCGACCGCCGTCAGCACGTGGTCCTTCGGGACCACCACCACCGTGGTCTCGGTGTACAGCGGGATCGCGCTCAGCACGGACCGGTCCACCGGCAGCCGCACCAGCCCGGCGTCCGCCAGCCCGTCCCGCAGGACCGCCGATCCCTCCGGCGCCTCCACCGGCACCAGCGAGAGCGGCACCAGCGGCAGCCGCTCACCCCAGACCCGCACCCACTTGGTCGGAGTCACGCCCGGCACGTACGCCAGCCGGAAGGAGGGAGAAGGGGAGGGAACCACCTGCGAGTCAGTCACCCCGCCAGGCTACCGACCCCTCCGCCGCCCACCGACCACCGCCGTGAGCGGGGCGTGCGTCCGGTTCCCTTACCCTTGTCCCCATGACTTCGCTCAATTCCAAGACCTCCCAGCAGATGAAGCCGGCCACCGCGGCCAAGAAGCTCGGTGTGTACCTTCCGGCCACCCCTGCCGAGTTCCAGGAGGGCGTCGTCACCCGCGACGAGCTGAACGCGCTCCAGACCGACCCGCCCGCCTGGCTCACCGAGCTGCGCCAGAACGGGCCGCACCCCCGCCCGGTGGTCGCCGCCAAGCTCACCGTCTCCATCGCGGGCCTGGCCCGCGGCGGTGTCACCGACGCCCTCACCACCGAGCAGATCGAGGCCATCAAGGCCGAGAACCCGCTCTGGCTCCAGCACGAGCGCGCCTCCCTGGTCGACGTCCGCAAGGAGACCAAGCGCATCAAGGAGAAGAACGAGGAGAAGGCCGCCAAGAAGAGCGACTGACCCTCGCCCCGCGGCAACGGCGGGCCCGGAGCCACCCGGCTCCGGGCCCGTCGCCGCGTCAGACCTTCTTCACCACGCTCGACTTGAGCTGCATCGCCCCGAAGCCGTCCACCTTGCAGTCGATGTCGTGCCCGTCGACCCCGTCGACCAGCCGGATGTTCCGCACCTTGGTCCCGGCCTTGATCCCGGACGGGCTGCCCTTCACCTTGAGCGCCTTCACCACCGCCACGGTGTCCCCGTCGCCCAGCACGTTCCCGACCGCGTCCTTCACCACCCGGGCCCCGTCCCCGGCCACCCCGGTCTCCACCGGGCCGGGCTCCCACTCGTGGCCGCACTCCGGACACACCATCAGGGCGTCCATCGCGTAGGTGTACTCGCCCGAGCACTTCGGACAGGACGGCAGGTTCTCGCTCATCCGGTCACCCTGGCCGGGCCCCGGTCACCCCTAGGCTCGCCCCATGCGCGCACACCTGCACCAGATCGTCGTGGACTGCCACGACCCGCAGAGCCTCGTCCGCTTCTGGGCGACCCTGCTCGGCACCACCCCCGTCGACCGGGCCCGCGGCTGGTCGCACCTCGACCTCCCGACCGGCGGCCGGATCTCCTTCCAACCGGTCCCCGAACCCCGCCCGGGCAAGAACCGGCTGCACCTCGACGTGGCCGTCGACGACCTCCCGGCCGCCGTCGCCCTGGCCACCTCCCTCGGCGCCGTCCCCACCGGGGAGACGGTCACCGACGACCAGGGCTCGTTCCGCACCATGGCCGACCCCGAGGGCAACGAGTTCTGCTTCGTCACCACCTGACCGCGGGGTGCCCGCCCCGGGGCCGGCTCCGACGGGTCAGTTGACCTGGTAGAGGCCGGTCTCCCGGTCGCGGTAGACCGAGTTCGCCTTGCGCAGCTGCTCCAGGTCCCGGCGGACGGTGCGCGGGTCGGGCACGACCACGTAGCTGGCCCGGGCGCGCACCCAGTCCCAGGTCCCGCCCTCCTGCCGCATCGCCTGCAGGAGTTGCTCGCGGCGCTCGATGGCGGAGGTGGGCGCGGTGCGAGTGGCGGGAGTGTTCTCGTTCATGCGGGTCATTCTGACCCGGAAGCACCACGGCTTCCAATTCCCGTCGGTCACGTGAGCCGCTACTCGGTCGCCTTCTCACCTGTGGGCCACTTGCCGAGCAACGTGGTCTCGGGCAGAGCCCCGCCCCCAGGCGCTCGTTCTGCCGGCCTGCCCCCTTGGAGTCATGACGCCAGGTGGATTGGTGGAACGTCTTGCGTCCGCCGCCGGCGGCAAGGGGCCGCAGCGAGGTGACCTTGATTCGGTAGCGGGACGCGGGGTTACGGCCGTTCCCGCTATCACCGCGGCGCGGTGGGTGCCGCATGGTACGGCTGCGCGGACTCATCCGAGCGGACCGTTACGACGAAGTCCAGCCTGCGTTCGGCCGGGCTGTGGCGGAACGCGATGGCCCGGCCAGAGCCGGCGTTGGCGACGATCATCTTCAGCTCCAGGCCCAAGCGATCGTTTCGTCGATCAGGTCCAGGGTCAGGCGCCACGTTCTCGCGGTGCCGGCCTCCTCGGGCATACCGGTCCGCGCCCGGCGCTCGGTGCCCTCCGGCCACTTGCCGGGTATGAACAGGCGTCAGGTGATCGGAACGGACGCGGTGTCCGAGGCCGCATGCAGGCTCACCCCCACCTGGCAGTTCGACTGCTTGTACGGAGCCTCGCGCCACTGCCGGGCGACGCCGTCCGGCAGCCACTCCGCCATTGGCTGGACCGACTTTCTGCGACCGTTCAGCATCAACCCGCGCAGGTAGCAGTCGCCCCACTCTCGTGTGTCTTTCCGCGACACCGAAGCGAACACCTCGGCCACGAACGCGGCCAATTCGCTGCGGAGTTGCTCAATCTCTCCCATCCCACGCCAGCCAGGATGCCCGACGTGCAGTGCAAGATCAAACAATCTGACGAGCTACTGACTCGGCTCCCCGTGCGCGCACACCTGCACCAGATCGTCCTCGACCGCTACGACCCGCAAAGCCTCGTCCGCTTCTGGGCTGCCCTGCCCGGCGCCATCCCTGTCGACGGGGCCGGGGCTGGTCCCACCTCAACCTCCCGGCCGGCGGCCGGCTCGCCTTCCAATCGGCCCCCGAACCCCGTCGGGCCAAGAGTTGGCTGCACCTCGACATGGCTGTCGACGACCTTCCCGCCGCCGTCGCCCCGGCCACCTCGCTCGGCGCCACCCGCTCGACGGTCACCGACGGCCAGGGCTTTTTCCGCACCATGGCCGACCCCGAGGGCAACGAATTCTGCTTCGTGACTGGCCTGATCCCACTGGCCCGGTAGCGCAGAGGGACCTGAGCTCGCGGGGCCGTCGTTCAGGAGGTGGGCACGGATGTCGGCCTGCTTGGGCACCTCAGGAAGTCGCCTTCCTGGGGCTGGGAACTGCGGCCCGATTGGTGCACCGCCTCCACATGTTGACATGTGAACTTAGTCAATGGTTGGGGTAGTCTGAGGGTGCATCTCGACTGCGGATCGCCATGCAGTCGTGGGCAGGAGGTAGCCAGCAGGTACGACTCCTCGCGCCATCGACCGGAGAACAGAATGACCCAGCCCAGTGCAGTTCCCGTCACGCTGGCGGAGATTGCCAGGATCGCTGGTGTCGGGCGGGCGGCCGTCAGCAACTGGCGCCGACGGCACGACACCTTTCCGACTCGAATCGGTGGATCGGATGCAAGTCCTCAATTCTCGTTGGCTGAGGTGGAGTCCTGGCTTCGGGGGCAGGGCAAGTTGCGGGAGGTGGGCGGCCGAGAGCGGTTGTGGCCGCAGTTCGACGTCCTAGGAGACCGCGTCGAATCCGGCCTCGCCATTGCGTTGAGCGCCCTGAGGCAGCCTCGGGACGTAACTGTGGTGACGGCGCCGACGGCCGAACTTTCGCTGCCTGCTAGAGAGTTGGTCAGGCAGGCAGATGCCCTGGCGGAGGAGGAAGGCGCACAGGAGACTTTCGACTTCCTGCTGGGGCGCTGGCTGGACGCGAACGTCCGGCAGATCAGTGCCACCCCGGCCCCGATGGCGGAGCTCATGGCCGCCATAGCGAATCAGGTGATCGGCCGAGATGCCGGCGGATCGCGCATCATTCTTGATCCAGCGTGTGGAACGGGTGGCCTGCTCCAGGCTGCGGCAGAGGCCGGTTCCCTTGACGATGTGGGTGCGACACCGGTGATCTTGGCGGGTGTCGATCAGGAGCCGGTGCTGGCTGCGCTGGCCACAGCTCGGCTCTCCTTCGTTCGTTCGGGCAGTGCGGAGCGCGGCGAGTCGGTGGAGCGGGTCGTGGATGTCCGTGCCGGGGATTCGCTTCGCGCGGACCCTCACGCGGGTCTCCAAGCTGACATCGTCCTGTGCAACCCCCCTTTCAATGAGCGTGACTGGGGTTATGAGGAACTTGCCACCGATCCCCGCTGGACATATGGCCTGCCACCCCGTACTGAGCCTGAACTCGCTTGGATTCAGCACGCGTTGTCCAAGCTGACCCCAGGGGGTGTGGCGGTGCTGGTGCTTCCTCCCGCCGTGGCATCCCGGCGGGCGGGGCGGCGGATACGGGGAGCTCTACTTCGGGCCGGAGTCCTGCGGTCGGTCATTGCCCTGCCTCCTGGCTGCGCGCCGCCGCACAGTGTGTCCCTGCACCTGTGGGTGCTGCGGGCCAGCGGTGTCGCCCACACTCTGGATGCGGGCCGTTCGCTCCAGCTGGTCGATGCGGGGGGCGTCGGTGCGGCCGTGGCGAAGGTCGGGCAGGGCATCGACTGGGCTGTGCTCCATCGTGCTGTGCTGGCCGCGATGGGCATGGACGGAACGACGGTCCAAGGGAAAGGAGTCGATGGACGCTCAGCTGCCCGTAGTGCCATCGTGCCTGTGATCGAGCTGCTTGACGAAGAGATCGACCTGACCCCGGCGCGGCATGTGCCGGCGGCGACCAGAGGTCTCAGTGGGCTGAAGGACTCCTGGGGGCGGTTCTCGGAGGTACTGCGGGACGTAAAGGTGTCGGGCGGGCTGCTGTCCACGATCGAGCTGGATGTGCACGCCGGTTCGTCTTCGGGCACGACGACCGTCGGGGAGCTGGTTCGGGCTGGTGCGCTCGTTCTCAGTACCGGGCAGCTACCGCCGGAGGGCTCCGTGCGGACCGGGGAGGTCGGCGAGGGTGGGGTACCTGTGCTGAGTGTGTCGGATCTGTTGATGAATGGTGATCCGAGTGGATGGCTTCCAGCACGTGAGGTGGCGGGCGCGGGCCTGGTGGTCTCGTCGAAGGACGATGTAGTGGTGGTGGGCGTGACTCGCGCATTCTCCGCATGGGTTGAGGCCGGGGCCGCGACGGTGCTCGGGTCGCAGCTCTACTCACTCCGGGCGGACCCGGAACGGCTGGACCCGTGGTTCCTAGCCGGCTGCCTCCGGGCTCCCGCGAACTGCCGTCAGGCCGGTACCCACACGTCGAGTTCGGCTCGAGTGGATGTCCGCAAACTTCAAGTACTACAACTTCCCATCGAGGAACAGCGTCGTTACGGCGAGGTCTTCCGACGGGTCGCACGTTTCGAGCGGGAGACTGCGGAACTGAGTGACCTGGCCCGCGTGCTGGTGCAGGAGCTCAGTGACGGCCTGTCAGCGGGACAGCTTCCCTCCGCCGGACCGGTGCGCAGATCCGGGCGAGTGACGAGGGCTCTGTGAGTCCCTTCCGTCCTCTACAGGGAGGGACCCACAGTCGTGTCAGCCCAGCTCCCGTTCCAACCGTTCGAGCAACTGCTGGACGTCGGGTCCATACCCCAACTCGTTCAGACGAGTCTCCAACTCCCGACATACGGCGCGGACTTCATCAGCTGCCGTATTGGAGAGGGCGTTCGCTGCCGCCGTCGCTGCCGCGTGCAGTGCTTCGAGGGCGAGTGCGCAGTCGCCGAAGGGCAGTCGACACTCGGCTGCCCTCAGCTGCCAAATCAGTCTGATTACCCGGTCCTCTGGACCGCGGCTGCGCGCCAGGTCGTCGGATAGCTGCTCGTAGAGCCGGGCGGCCCGGCCGTGGTCACCGAGAATGCGCATCCCGTCGGCGGCAAGCCTTCCGGCCTTGCGGACCAGCGGTCTGGCCGGCCCCCACTCCCGTCGAGCATCCATGAGGAGCCCGGACAGACGGGCGACTGCTGGGCCGGGTGTGCCGGTGGCCAGTTCCTGTGCTGCGGCATCGCAGTCGCTCTCCACTCCCCGCACGGTCAGCCAACCGGCGGAGGGCTCATGATCGATCGATGCGGGCTCCTCGTGGGCGGTGCTCCCCTCCTCCTCCTTCCGGTTTGGCTCTCGGAAGGGCAGGGTCGGATCGGGATCCAGTCGGGGCAGAGGCGCCGGCGTTCCAGGGAGCGGCAGGTACCGGCGGAGTGTCGCGGAGATCTCCTCCATCTCCGGCCGCTGGTCAGGATCCTTGGCCAGCATGCGCAGGATGAGGTCATCGAGGTCAGTTGGTACCTGAGGAGCGAAGACCGCCAGGGGCACCGGAAGCGCTTTCAGGTGTTGCCCCTGTAGCCCGCCGTGGCCTTCGCCCTCGACGAAGGGCGTCCGCCCGGTGAGCATCTCGTAGCAGACGCACCCGAGCGCGTAGACATCGGTCTTGGGCGTGACCGGGTCTCCGAGGATCTGCTCAGGCGCCTGATATCCGAGGCTGCCGAGAGTCGCCCCGGGCTTCGTGTAGTTGGTGGCGTCGGGACTGAGGTCTTTGGCGATGCCGAAGTCCAGCAGCTTCACGATTCCGGGCGTCGAGATCATCACGTTCTGTGGCTTCAGATCGCGGTGCACCACTGGGAGGCTGTGGGCACAGGCGAGGGCGTCGGCGATCTGTACAGCGATCGCGACTGCGGGGCCGAGGGTCAGTGGGCGGCGCAGTGCGAGGAGCTCGTTGAGCGCCATGCCGTCGACGTACTCCATGACGAGATAAGGAACGCCCCGGTGCTTCCCCGCGCCATTCAACCTGGGAATGCCCTGGTGGTTGAAGCTGTCGAGCAGTGCCGTCTCCCGCTCGAACCGCTTGACCATGACCGCGATCTCGTCCTGGAGACCCCGGGTGTCGAATTGGTGCTGCAGGTCCTCCGTCGACCGGAGGAACTTCACGGCGACGTGTCGGTCGGCACGCTGGTCGACGGCGCGCCAGACCTCGGCCATGCCGCCCTTGCCGATCGGCTCCAGCAGTTCGTACCGGCGGTCGACCAGCTCCCCGTGCCTGAATTCCCACGCCCTCATCGAACGTCCCCTTCGGCCAGCGCTTCCAGAACCGGCGGGCCCCCACATGACCATGCCGTGCTGAACGAGTCCAGCCGTGAAGGATTCTAGCAGCAGCTCGTGTGTGGACTAAGTTCACAATCTCTGGCACGCTGGGCCTGGTGGAGCGGGCGATGGCGGGGCCATGCGGCTGCGCGGTGCCCGGGGATGGGCCGAGCGGCAGGGAGTACGCCCAATGACTGACTGGCAGCGCCCCTTCAGTACGGCGGGGAGTATTTCGCTCGTACGTGCGAGTAGCGTCGCGACGCGTGAGAATCCCGGGGACTGCCCCACCGCCAAGAGCGTTGCGCTTCGTCCGTTCCTCGCTTCCGATCCCGCCCCGCCGAGGTCTTCGAGGGCCGTTGAGGAATTCGCCCCTGGGCCGCTCATGGACGGGCTGAATCTCATGGAACATCAGAATTGGCCCCTTGCGCAGGTGATCGCGGAACTCTGGCGTACGCGGGGGAGGTTTTCCAGCCATCGGCGCCCGGCGCACGCAGGTCTGCTGGAATGGACGGCTCGGGCCCTGCCGCGCTACCTCGCGGAGCGTGAAGCATGGCAGGGCACCCATGGTGACGACGCAGTTCCACGCACCGTGCCGATGTGCCACGAGTGGGCGGTGGTGCGCAACTCGCCCAGCGGTGAACCTGATTCGCGCGGGGCCACCCGCTACGAGCAGACTGCCTGGGGCCGCCGCTATGCTTCGGCGGACGGTACGGTCCGAGACCTCTGGCTGCCGTCAATCGGTACGGCGAGAAGGAATCGCTCTGAGGCTGAACTCGCTGCGATCGCTTACGTACTGGCCAGGGGTGTCGAGTGCCCCCGGCCGGGCTTCAAGGAGCGTTACCAGCCGCTCGATCTGCAGCCTTCGTCCCCCCCGGAGCGGGTCCGAGTGTTCGGGTACGGCTGCGGTGATGGCCGGGCGGAGATTCTGCTCGACTGGGATCAGCAGGCGGTGGAACAGAATTACCGCGCGCATGCGGCACCCGCCTTCGCCCGCGCTGTGGAGGGCGTCGGTGTCGTGCCTGGCAACGACTGTGTCGGCTGCAAGGCCATCGGCGGCTGTACGGCGCTGGAGCGTACTCCCGGGCTCTGGGGGGGCCGTCCGCTCGCCGTCCGCCGCCCCCGGCGGAGCCTCTCTGCTTGGGATCTCCGTCTCTACAAAGACTGCCCGGCGCAGTACCACCTGACTCGGCAGCTGCACCTCACCGGGTTGAGTGCGGAGCACGAATCCGCCATCCGTGGCCGACTCGTGGACGCCCGGTTGAACGACCAGCACCGCGAGCGGCCGGCTCGGGGTTGCCGGGAGATCCCGGGGCCCGTCGACCCGGCCAACTGGTCGGCCGGCGGGCACAGCCTCAGCGGCAGTCCGGCCCGTGAGGCAGCCGCCATGCTTGCCCGGCATGCGGCGCTGTGCCCGGTGGGGGGGTTGATGCCCGAGGACCGCCTACTGACCCAGCGTCAACTCGCCAGTTACGTGCCCGAACTCGATGTTGTCGTGTTCGCCACCCCCGATCTGCTGTACACCCGCTCCGGCGGTTGGGTCTGGAGGGAGACCAAAACCGCCATCCGCAGACCTTGGGAGGGTCAGTCCCTCATGCGCCACTACCCACAGCTCGCGCTCGGCGTACTGCTGCTCGCGGCAGGCGTCCTGGGCGGCGAACTCCGCCGATCACGTGTCGAGTTGGAGCTTCTGTATGCCGATGACAGTACCTGCGAAGAGCTTGATCCGTCGCGGCCAGTGGTCGTGGAGGAGGCTCGCCAGATCATCGCGGAGATGGCTGAACCCCTGCTGCACGACAGCTCCTACGAGCCCAGGGTCGGACGCCACTGCCACAGTTGTGAGGCCCGTGAGTGGTGCGCGCCGGGTAGTGGGTACGGCGTCGAGGACTCGCTTCCGAGTACGGCTACCCCCATGGTCGATGACCTGAGTCGAGGACACTGATGTCACCCAATCCAGGCACCGATGGCTGGCTCGGCTACGCCGATGTGCCACTGCTGCGCACCATCGCCACCGCAGTCGTCAAACTCGCGGACACGACCGGTTTGCAGTCCTTCACGCTCCCGTACGAGCCGGAGGCGCAGCGTGCCCTGGACCGCACAGTGCTCGCCTGCCTGCTCCAGCAAGCACAGCCACCGACGAGCCTGCCCGATCTGCTGCGCTGGTGCCGTACCCGTGCTCTGGAGAACTGGCCGTTGGACCTCCCGTTCGACGCCTTCGGTCCGGACGACTATCTGATCGACCCTCAGTCAGGTGAACCAACTCAACTGTGCCACGAATGGTGGGTGCAGGGCCGGGACAGCGCTGCCGCGCAGTACGACCGCCGAGTGGTACGGCGGGCCATGCAACTGTGCCGCGAGGCGGCCTCGCCGGAGTCGTACACCGCCTTCCGCCGGCTACTGGTCACTCAGCCCGTCCTGTCCAGTGCGGAGAGATTCGAGATCAGCACCGATCTCTTCCTGGAGCCGGTGCGCTCACTGCTGGACGACATCTATGAACTCGCCCCCACCAGTTATCGTCGCAATGGTGTCTATACCGCCTGCCATCGTTGCCTCACGCTGCTCACCCCGTTGGTCGACGGTGGCTGGTGGTGCGAGCGCGATCAGTGTCGTAGCAGCGGTCCGGCTCCGCGTGGGCGCGCCATGCTTGCAGATGAGGTGGGGGAGGTCTATCAACTGGCGCGCCCACTGAGGCAGTTCGTCACCGGTCCCGGCCGTGCCGAGGTGGAGTTGGAGCAGCGGCTCCGGGCGTTGCGGTTGTCAGTGGAGATGTGGCCGGGCTTCGATGCCTACGACCTGAGGATCACCTTCCCTGACCGGTATGTCTGGGCGATCGACGTCAAGGACTGGGCTCATCCCGGACTGCTGGGTCGGGCGGCCCATCCCGTCCGGCCCGAGCCCGGCTTTGACGAGTCCTGCTGGGTGGTGCCGCAGTACCGCGTTGACGCACGCCACGACTACCTCGGCCGGTACGCCCGCAGTAGGCCACCGAGCGCGGCCGGCCTGCGACTGCTCACCGACAACCAGATCGTTGCTGCGGCGGCCGCCAGGCTGCGGGGCGAGGACGGGCCCGCCGCCCGTATCAATCCGGCTGTCGGCCTTGCCGACCCTGTCCACGGAGACCCCGATGCGTGATCGTCACAGCTGGTACAAGCCGGTCGTCGCAGCGCTTGGTCCGTGGCCGGTGGAGCACGCAGCCACCAAACCGGCCTTGCTGTGCCAGGTCGAGCTGGGTCTGAGGCTGTTGGAGCGGCTCGACCTGCAACTGCCTGCCGACAGCGTATGGCCTCTGCTCGGGGGGTACCCCTTCGGTGCGGCGGCGAATCTCGTCCACGATGGGCAGACACAGCAACTGATCACCAACGCACGGCACTTGCTCTGGACATTGCGCCGGCACCGGATGTGGCAGCAGAGCCTGGAGGCGTATGGCCTGCTGCCCGAGCGCCTGCGCGGCTACCGTGTCCCTGAGGGTGCCGGTCCAGCTCGCCGTGTCGATCCGCCGACGGCTGCCCGCCGCTTCGCCGTCTACGACGAGGCCCTGAGTGAACTGCCCGCACTGGAACGCAACGCTCTGCCACTGGCCGAGGTCGGCCCGCACGTTTTCATCGACGGTCGCCGCCGAGCTCATGTGACACTTCCTGAGGAACTGGTATTTCCACCGGCGCCTGGACACGACCTCGACCGGCCCCCGCTCGGCACCAGTGGCCCACTGGATGTCCCTCTGATCGAACTCGCCGACACCGCCCGGTGGATGGACACGACCGAGGCCGAGCGCGGACTGCCGCGCCGAGGCAACTGGGCGCGACGGCTCGCGGAGCTGGAACTGGACACCCGTACCGCCGACGGTCTGCGTTTCGAGGCAGCGACCGTACTGCGACTGGACCGCATGGTGCATCTGGTCGGAATGGTCGGCGCGGGCAAGAGCACGTTGATGTCGCTGATCGCGGTCTGGGGTGCGCGAAAGCAGCTGCGCACCACTCTGGTTGTGGGAGACGTCGCTGAACAGCTCAACACCACTGCGCTGTTCAGAGCCCTCGGTCTGGCGGCCGCGCCGGTGCTCGGCACCACTACTCGGGAACGCCATGTCCAACGATTGCACCGTCGCATCGCCGGGCGCGGCGGTCTTCCGCTGCTCTTGCACGACGACCCCGGCTTCGCGGATCTGAGCACCGTCTGCGTCGTCGACGCACAGCGTGGCCTGGAAGCCGCCGAACCACTGCGCTACGCCGACGCCCCCTGTACAGCGCTGTACCCGACCGAGGTCCGGGCAGCGGCCCCGAGCGGTCACGCCCCGGAATCCCCCGGGCGCTACCGGAACGCCGGCGGTGCCCCGCAACCCCAGCGCGGTGACGACGACCTCGGCCGGCGTCACGGCTGCCCGGTGTGGAGCGCCTGCCCGCGGCACAGCGCCGCGCGTGAACTCGTTGACGCGCTGATCTGGGTGGCCAACCCCGCGAGTCTGGTACAGACGAGGGTCCCGGGCCATCTGAACGCCGAACGTCTGCGCAACCTTGAACTCGCCTGCTTGCGCAGCGACATTCTGATCATCGACGAGGTGGACCGAGTCCAGATGAACCTGGACGACACCTTCGCCCCCTCGGCGACTCTGGTCGTGCGCGGGCCCGAGTCCTGGCTCGACCGGCTGCACACTCACAAGATTGAGGAGTTGGCCCGGCAGGGGCGGCTTCCCCTGTCGGACCGTGATGTCGAGAACTGGAGCGGCGCACTTGGGTCGGTAAGCTCCGCGACCGACCGGATCTATGCGATGCTGATCGACGATGCGGACCTGCGTGAGTGGGTCGAGATCGACTACTTCAGCGCCTGGACGCTCCAGGAGAAGCTGCTGGAGGAGTGGTACCCGTCCGTCGTCCCCGTGCTGAACAGCAGTGTGGAAGGGGACGGAACTGCGGAGTCGGTGCGGGACGAGGGCGAGCTCTTCGACCAGGAGGCCGAAGCGGACTCCTCGACCCAGGACGATGCCGCTCTCGACGCCACGGGCGCAGGCCGGACTCCGTGGTCAGAGCGGAGGGAAGCGATCACCTACGCGTTCGATGCCTTCCGGGATGACCCTCTGGGGGACCGCGGCCCCTACAACACCGTCACGGATCGGCTCGTCGAAGCGGGCCGGGACTTGCTGCACACGCAGCACGTCGCCAACACCCGACGGCGCGTCAGGGCTCTGCAGGCCGAGCTGCTGGTGGGCGCGCCCGGCCTTGAGAACTCCGACGGGTGGCCCCCCCCGGTATCGCGCAAGGGCCGGGACCTCACTCCGGCGGACTTCCGGGGTGCCGAGGACTGGTACGACCGGAGCGCGAAGCGACTGGAGTTCACCCTGCTGCTTGCCGTGCTGCACCAGCGGCTGAGCCGGGTCACCTTCTTGTGGCCGCAGGTGGAGGCCGCGCTGCACCTGGACGCCACCGACAACGAACTCTCACGCCGCCCACCACTGGACTATGCGCCGATCGTTCCGGAAGCGCCGATGGGAAATGTTCTCGGCTTCCAGTTCCTGTCCGACGAGCCCGAGGACGTACAGGACAAGGACGGACGTCGCAGCGGCACGCTGCGCTTCTTCCGTTGCGCCGGGGTGGGCCGCGAACTGCTGCACGCCCTGCCGGATCTGGGCGTTGACAGGGCTTCAGGCCGGCCGGGGCCGCACGTGCTGCTGATGTCCGGCACCAGCTGGGCCGGCACCTCCACCCGCGCGCATGTCCTGGCACCGGTCCAGGCCGTCCTCAAACCCCGGGCCAAGGCGCTGGCGGCGATCCGCGGCACCACGTTCCGCACCAACTTCCTCTACGACCAGGAGAACCGCCCTATCACCCTCTCCGGGCAAGACCTCCGGATCCGGGGGGACGTGCTCAAACAGCTGGTCGGCAAGCTGGCGAAACCGGGACGGGGCGGCACGCCGAGCCCGTTGGAGGCGGAGCTCGGCCAGATCGCCGACGACCGCCGCCGTCGAGCATTGCTGCTGGTCGGAAGCTACCGGGAGGCGACTGCCGCCGCCGACCTGCTGGAGGGGATTCCGCGCTGGCGCGGTCGGGTCAGGGTGCTCGCCCGGGACGACGCCGACCTCGACGAAGGTACCGACACCATCGCGTCCGGGGTGGAGCACGGTGCGGCGGCGCTGCGACGAGGTGAGCTCTCGACCTTCGCCGAGGACGAGGACGCCGAACTGCTCGTCGCACCGCTGCTGGCGATCGAGCGCGGGCACAACATTCTCAGCACGGTCCGTACTCCCAACGAGGAGCGGGTCGCGGCGTTCGGCACCGTGCTGTTCCTGGTCCGCCCCCACCCCCGTCCTGACGACCTGTCACTCGCCGTCTTTGCCATTAACGACTGGGTGTCCCGGTTCGCCCGCGACCAGATCCGGCACCTCGAGCACGGCACCTTCAGTGACCTGGTCGCCAAGGCCGGCTCCCTCAACCGGGCGGGACTCGCGTTCCGGCACGTCGCCCGGACGGAGTGGCGTCGGCTTCTCACCCGGCGCTACATCTACTCCCGGCTCAGCGACGCCGAGAAGGAGTCCTTCGCCTGGGACCAGTTGGTCACCATCTGGCAGGTCATCGGCCGACTGGTCCGCGGCGGAGTCCCGGCCCGAGTCGTCTTCGTCGACGCGGCGTTCGCCCCCGCTCTGGCGGAAGCGCTGGCGCCCACGGCGGCCGTCAGTCCACTCGTCGATCTGCAGGACGAGCCGAAGAAGCAAGCACGCCGACGCCGCCGGAGCACTGACGACGGACTGCTCGTACGACTCCGCGAAGTGCTCGCACCTTACTTCGATCCGAACGCCGACCCCGGTGCCTTCACCGAGCCTTCCGATCCGGCGCTGGTCCGGATGCTCTACCAGCCGCTGTACGACGCGCTCTGCGTCATGCAGACGCGGCCCGTCCTCGCCAAGCAGTCCTGAGGGAGACCCGTCATGGGATTCAGCTATCGCACCGTCAGCCGCGCCGCGTACCACCTCGCCCCCGACGCGGCCCCCTGGACCACCGACTACCGGGCACTCCCCTTCCCCGAGCACGCCCGGGCGAGTCTGCTAGAGCTCTGCAATCACGGTCGGGAGGAGAAGGGCGGTACGCCCTACCGCACCGTCCCTACCTACCGGATGGACGGCGTACTGCAGAGTCTCGCTCCCGACCTCGTCGTGCGCGGACGCCCCAGCACCCCGGTGGGCCCCGACGAGGACTTCTGGCTGTACGTTCCCGCCGGACTGCCCCATCCGCTGCCCGACCGGACGATGTATCAGTTGCTCGACGTCTGGCTGCGCGACCTCGGCCACCGGGACGTACTCGGCACCGAGGGCTACCGGAAGCTGCTCCTGGAGACCTCCGCCGAGCTGCGGGCGGCTCCGCTGGTCTGGCAGGACGTGCCCCAGGTGGATCTGCTCGGCGGTAGGCCGACCGAGGGCGGCACGGCTGCGCCCACCGGCCGGCAGTACCAGCTGGCCACCGATGCGCTGGCCCGTCGCATCATGGCCCTCGACCCGTATCAGTTCGAGGGCGGCGAGCTGCGGTTCCGCGCGATCCCGCGGGGGCCCCGGGACCAGGGGGCCGAACTGATGTCCCAGCCGTACTCACGCGACGTGAACGGGAAGCCGTGGTGGTTCTCCATCACCATCAACATCTCCCTTCACACGGTGCCCTTCGACCCCAGGCCACGTCTGCACCTGCACACCGGCGTACGCCGTTGGGCCACCTACCCGCGCGCCGACACCGGCTCCCTCCACCTGCCCTACCGCAGGGCCACCACGGTCTACCTCAGTCCCAGTATTCCCTGGCTGCCCGGAGCGCCCACCAGCGAGCGTTACGCAGTGGCCCGGTTGACCCGGGTCCGTGGCAATGGTGATGACAGCGGCATGGTGGACTGGCTGGGCAACGGCCCGGCCGGCATCCTGCGTGGCCTGACTCTGCGTCAGAACTTTCCCGACCCTGCCGAGTTGCTGAGCACACCGATGCGATGGCTGGGTGACGGCCCGGGGGTGCGTGCCGCCGTCGTGCACAGCAACCACATGGGAGCACACGGGATCGGTGCGGGGTTGATGTCCCATCAGCGTTCGCTGGTCACCGAGTGGGCGGAGCAGGCGCTGCCCGAAGGGCTCGTCCGCGCCCCGGAGTTGATTCGCAGCACCACCGGTTCCGACAAGCCCGGCAACGTCCGCCTCAACGTCACGGGTACGGCGAAGAAGGCCGAAGAGGTCAGGGCAGCACATGCCCGCCGAGCGGCCCTGGCCGTCGCCGCGCAGCTGCAGACCGACGGGGCGTCAGTCCCTTCGGCAGGGCTGCCGGTCGTCGAAGCCCGGCTGCTGTGGCAGACCGCGGAACTGCGACAGGCCGCGGTCGGTGCGTTCGCCGAGATCCTCGGCCTAGACGGTGACGGAGGAGCCCCGCAGCCGGATCACAGCAACCCGGACGCCGTGGCGGCCGCGTTCGACAGCGCCAGGCCCGGAAGTCCTGTGCTGCTCCAGTGGCATACGCCCGAACTGACCGTCAGACTGCGCTGCCTCCCGCTGTCCGGAGGGATCGCCGACAGGCTCGACCTCGGGACCAAGACCGGCCCCAAGGGCAAGGTGCTCGCCGAAGCGGTGAAGATCCGACGCAGTGAGCTGGTCGACTTCCTCGCAGCTGATGGCGCCGCCCCCGAGGCGCCGTCCCTCGCCCTGGTCGAGATCGCCCACCCCAGCACTTTCCGGCCCTCGATCACCGATCCCAAGTTCGCGGTCCGCCTCGGTTGTGCGGATGCCGGTGTTCTCACCCAGTTCGCCGTCGTTCCCTCCAACGCCAAGGGCATCAAGACCCAGAAGAACGTGGATCACAGGGTCCGCTCGGGGTGGTTGGACGGACTGCGCCAACTCGGCGTGCGGGTACTGCCCGAGCACACCCTCGGCGGTGAGCTTTCGGAGGGCCTGCGCTATGCGGCGGTCTGGATGGTGAAGCGCCGCAAGGACGGCCCCACCCGGCTCCCGCTCCACCTCCCGGTGGCCGTACTGGTGACTCCGTTGCCACAGGGGGACGGGCTCGCGCAGGTGCAGGGTTGGGACGACGACACGGCCGACTGGATTCCGTACCCGAGCTTCCTGCTCGGGCTGGTCAAGAAGGCGGAGATCCCGGGTACGGAACCCGACCCGGCCATTCCCGACCAGCGGACCGACTCCGAAGCCACCACCCCTGCTCCGCCGAACCGCAGGACCGCCTGGCGCAAGAACATGGACCAGCAGCGGAAGGAGACGGCGAGCTTCCTGCAACGCGTGGTCTTCTCGCTCCGCGGCCGCCCGACCACGTTGATCACGCACTCCCAGAACAGCCGTAACCACTGGCCCTGGCTCCAGGACGGCAAGACCATGGCGGACCTGATCAGAACGGGTCATGCCCCTGCCGCCGGACTCGACATGGACCTGCGGCTGGTGCGGATCAGAGGAGCCGCCGGACGGGAGACGCCTCAGTGGTGGGGGACTGGCAGCCCCGACGGGATCAACGGCCTGCCTGCCGGGTTGTGGACCCAGCAGGACGAACCCGGTGCCGACCAACGGGTCTTCTACAGCACGACGGAGAAGGCAAGCCAGTTCAAGGCATCCGCCACCAGGGCCGATCGGCTGGCGCCCCGGCTGCTCACCAAGGGCAAGAACGTGGGAGAGCTCACCAGCGACGCCGACAAGCCGGCCTGGAATCCCGCGCTGGTCGAGATCGCAGTCCTCGGATGCCATCCGGACGCCGAGGCCGACGGGCCCGGAGACAACCCGGAGGCCATCGCCCTCGCGATGCACCAACTGCGCCAGGCCCCTGACTACTTGGACGCGCTGTCGCTGCCGCTGCCGCTGCACCTCGCAGGGCTGGCCCAGGCCTATGTGTTGCCGATGTTCGCGGACGGCACGGATGGCGGAGCCGAAGACGGAACGGCCGACGCCGACCCCGACCTGGCCGACGCACCCGGCCTGGCACAGGAGCCCGAGCCGGAAGGGCAGTTGGCCCTGTTCGGCTGAGTTGAACGGTGGGTGCCCTCCAAGGGCAGAGGGCACCCACCGACGTCAGCCGAGCCCGACTCTGCCGAGCACCTCGTCCGCGAGTGTGCGGAACTCCCGGTAGCAGGTGGCGACATACTGCTGGGTGCTTCCCAATGCGCCGTCAGCCGGCTTGAGGTCGAACATTGGCTTGCGGGCGTCGTGGGAGAGTGGCATCAGGCTGCGGTAGTTCCGCAGGGTCGCGATGCGGTGTTCGTTCTTGTCCCGGGGCGGAGCGTTCTCGCCAAGCACGGTCACCGCATAGAGCTCGGGGATGCGGTCCAGCCACCTCGCGTATGCCTTGACCGGGCGGTCGAGCCGCATCTCGGGCTGCATGATGACGTAGCCGAGCGGCTGCATGGCCGCCTGTGGTGCGGGGATTCCGCTCGGGACCTTGGGAAGGACAAGGCTCTGCCAGGCGTCGCGCCAGTCCCGGAGGGTGGGGCCGAGGTTACTGAGCCCCTTCAAGGAGAAGAGGTCCGCCGCGAGTGGCATCAGCACATGGTCCGCAGAAATGAGTGCAGCCCGGTTGATCGCGCCCAGGTTCGGGCCCACGTCCATCAGGACCACATCGGCTTCGACAGATCGTGCGGCCTGCTCGATGATGCGGTGGAACGCGGTGGAGGTGCGGATCGCCGCAGGATCACCGCCGTAGGCCCGGGACCACTCCAGCGACAGCTTGTCCTCGAAGCGGCTCAGATCGAGACTACCGGGGAGCAACCACAGGCCGGATTGCAGCTGGGCGGGCTCGACCGAGGCGATGTCACCCGTCCCCTCCAGGATCGGACGTACTGCGTCGGCGATCGTCTGGCCGCCGCGCACCCGGCTGGTGCCGGGCAGTATGGGGAAGGCCGTTCCTTGCAGGATGAGGTCCGAGGGGCTCTCCCACAGTTCCTCGATCTCCGACTCGTCCAGGAACATGGACGTGAGGTTGGCCTGGGGATCGAGGTCGACGGCCAGGACGGTCAGGCCGATCCGCCGGATCATGTGGGCCAGGTGGTAGGTCAGAGTGGTCTTGCCGACTCCGCCCTTGTTGTTGAACAGTGCGATCGACGTCATTCGGCGCTCCGGATGGTGACAGCCCAGGAGGAGTCGTCGACCTGGTACTCGGCGGGTGGGTTGCCGTTGCCGGCCAGGGATGCGCGTACACGTCCGATGCCCCGGCCGAAGCGGTTGACGTAACCGAGGCCCTTCATGGCAGCGGCGAGCGAGGGATTGCGGTAGTCGGTGACCCGCTCGAAGTTGTCCTCCCTGACCTGCCCGTACGGGCCGCCGGGGTTGGTCACCTCGATCCGGTCGTCGAACCAGACGATGCGGGTGGGCGCGTAGGAGGTCTCGTAGTTACGGTGCATCAGGGCGTTCATGCAGATCTCGCGCAGTGCC
This sequence comes from Kitasatospora sp. NPDC096147, assembly GCF_044763225.1. Taxonomy (NCBI): domain Bacteria; kingdom Bacillati; phylum Actinomycetota; class Actinomycetes; order Kitasatosporales; family Streptomycetaceae; genus Kitasatospora; species Kitasatospora sp. NPDC096147. The sequence goes on from NZ_JBIWFX010000004.1 coordinate 574,171, forward strand.
TCGAACGGGTAGTCCGGCTGTGGCGTCTCCTTGAAGCCGTCCTCCACCAGCCGGGTCCGGAGATTGCTGCGCAGGAGCGGTGCGAGCCGCGCTGCGACGCCGATCAGGTTCTGCCGCAGCTCCTGCTCGTCCGCGATCGGAGCGTCGAGGTCTGTGCCCTGGTAGCGGACGAACTGGACGTAGGCGCCGGGGATGCGGCTGCCGGGGTCGAAGCCGACGGTGAGCAGGCCGAGGGCGGTGGGAGTGGCCTCCGGGGTGCTCAAGTGCAGTGAGGAGAGCTGCTGTTCGAGGGGTCGGCCGTTCTCCTGGATCACCTCGGGATCGACCATGGAGGGAAGGTACGACCGCTGGAACAGGTCGATGTCGAGGTCGTCCACGCCGGCACCGAACACGGGGCGACTGTCGAACGGGCCGTCCTTGGCACGTCGGCGTTCGGAGAGGACACGCTCGTCCTCCCGGTTCGCGCGGCGGGTCGTCGGCCCCGGCCGCACCCAGATCACGCCCTCGAAGCGGACCGGGGGAGCGGCTGACGCTTCGACATGAAGGTGCACAACAGGCTGGCCTCGGTAGACGGCGGCCTGCACGGTGAGCGAAGGGCGGTCCAGGAGGCGGCCGTCGTCCCGCAGATCGGTCAGTGCGAGCAGGGCGCGGTCGCTGGTGTCCACACCTTCGACCGGAGTGCCGTCGTCGGCCACGCCGATGAGGATGTCTCCGTACCCCTTGCCGGTGAGGTCGTTGGCCATCGCACACACGGCATTGCCGATGGCATCGCCACGCTTACCCTCTCGCTTCGCGGTGCTCTTGAATTCCAGGGTCGGCGACTCGCGAGTGCCGAGTACGTCAGCCAAGTCCATGTCGTCTCCACTCACGATGCTCATTGTGCTGGTCCCCGCTGTTCGACAAGGTCGCGGCTCGTCGGTGAAGGCAGGAAGGTGCTGGCCGTGCCGTTCCAGGACACGGACAGCGCCTCACGGGCCCGGGTACAGGCGACGAACAGCAGGCAGCGCTCGGCGAGCAGATCGCTGTCGTGCTGCAGCCGGTCGACCTCGACCGGGGTGACCGCCGGTGGGTAGGGGAACGCTGCCGCACTCACGCCGAGCACCGCGACGCAGCGGAACTCAAGGCCCTTCATGGCATGCATCGAGGCGATGCGCACACCCGGTTCGTCGGATGAGGGGGCGTCCTTCACCAGGACAGCCGCGATACCTTCGGCCGACAGCCGGGCCTGGACCCTGGCGCCCAGGGTGTGGAACCGACTGCAGACCGCGATCTCGGACGGACGGACCCCGGCGTCCAGCCATGCCCTGACCTGTTCCAGCAGCGCTTCGACCTCGCCCTGCTCGGAGCCGAAGCCGCGTGCGGTGGGGCCGGTGCCGTGCAGCGCCGAACGGTAGCCCGCGAGGGTGTCGGCGCCGTCGCCGCTGAGATCGTCGATCTTCTGACGCTCCAGCAGCGCGGCGGACCAGGTCAGGATCTCCTCGGTGCTGCGGTAGTTGACACGCAGTCGGGAGCTTCGCCCGGTGACGCCGATGCCCAGCGAACCGAGCGAGACCCGGGAGTCGTAGATCCGCTGATGCGGATCACCGGTGATGAACAGGTCGTCAGCCCCTGCTGCCACGACCGATCGCAGCACCCGCCACTGGACCGGGTGCAGATCCTGCGCCTCGTCCACCACGACGTGCCGGTAGCGCGGCGCCGACAGGTCGGCGGCCTGGGAGCAGAGTTGCAGATGCGTGCGCTTGCCCTCAGCAGTGAGCTGACGCTCGAACTCGGCGGTGGCTTGCCACAGTCGAGGGCGGACCGCGGGTGGGAGAGAGCTTCCACGGCCTCTGCGGCGGCAGCCGACGTACTCCTCGACCGAGCGCAGATCCTGGGCGAGCACCACGTGGCGGTACTCCTGCGCGAGGAACTGCTCGGTCCAGGGCAGGTCGAACTTCTTCCGCAGGGCTCGCCAGCGTGAGCGTTCCTCGGCGTCGTCGATCAGGTCCGGGACCTTGCCCTTGGCCTCCTTCACGATCCGGTGGGCCACGGCGTTGACGGTGGTGACGTCGACCCGGGCCAGCAGGTCGGCATCGTCGAGGAGATGAGTGAGGTTCTCGCGCAGGGCGGTGGCGAGGGCGGTGGTGTAGGTGGTGAGCAGGATGCGGGACCGGTCGTCGGACGGCAGTTGACTGTGCGTTCGCTCCAGGAGGTGCTTCACCCGGTGCAGTGCGACCACGGTCTTTCCGGTGCCGGGCCCGCCCGTGACCTGAGCCGGCCCACCGTAGGACATGCGGTAGGCCACGCGCCGCTGGGTCGGGTGCAGGAACACCCGCCAGGCGGCAAAGGGCTTCCGGAGGATGTCGTCCAGCTCGGCCGGACCGGAGACCAGGGTGATCCGGTTTGGCGTGTTGGCGATGGCGGTGTCGAGGTCACGGGGGTCCAACTGGCCGGGGGAGGCAGGCCGGCGGACGGCGACCACGTCGCGCCAGACGTCGTCGGTGCCGAAACCCTCGGCGAGGTATTGCAGTACCTCGAACTGGTCCTCGGGGAACAGCCGGGCGAACGCCTCCAGTTGGGGCTTGTCGGTGATCGTCCGGACGGCCGGGAGCAGGCCGTCGTCGATGCCGAGGTGGCGCAGCGCGGTGTCGGAGTGCTCGCCGAACAGACGGGACGGCTCCTGTGCCGCCGCCTGTTCCAGGAGGGGAGTCAGCTGCTCGATCGCCACCACGTTGCGGACTTCGAGCCCGTGCGTGGCGGAGTTGACGGTGTAGAGGCGTTTGGCCGCCCACTCGTACGCCTTGTCGTGGGGCACGACGTTGACGAGGAGGAAGGTCTGTCCGCCGTCGTCCGGCGCGAGGACGACCCCCCGCCAGAAGTCGGTGATCCTGATCGTGCGCATGCGGGGATCACGGGCATGCTCGACCGACTCCAGGTGGAGTCCCTTGTCGGCGTGCAGTCCCGGGACGGTGAGCTGCTGGAACTTCGCCATCGCCTTGCGCACACCCGCGCGCACCGGCTTCTCCAGCTGCTCGTACTCCTCCCAGAAGCCGGTGGCGAACGCGAGTTGGGGCACGGGGCTACTCCGGAGTGGCGGTGCGGGCGGCGTGGCGGGGGCCCTGGCCGGGGGGCGGGCTGAGAACTGTCTCGTAGGGGACGCCGGTACGGGCGGCTTCGGTCATGGCGTCATAGGCCTGGAGGATCAGGTTCTTGGTACGGAAGGTGTCGTGGGAGGCCTCGTCCTTGCGCTTGAGGATGGGGAAGGTGTCCATGATGTAGTCGACGTCCTCGCGGGTGACGCCGTAGAGGTGGAAGAACGCGGCGTCGAGCTCTGCGCGGAGCAGCTCCCGGCGGGACTCGTCCCAGCGGAACGGGGCGCCGGTGTCACCGAGGTCGCGGGCGAAGGGGGTCATGTCGTGGGCGGTGTAGGTGAGTTCGAGGGTGCGGTGCGATAGCCAGCTCGCAAGTTGTCCACCGTCCCACACATAACTCTTGCCGTAGGCGGCGGGAGGCAGAACGGCCAACTGCTCGAACTGGAAGAAGTTCAAGTTCGATCCAGCGAGCTTCTGCCGCAGCACGTAGTCGACCACCAGGGCGGTGGTGTTCGCATAGAGAGCTGATGCATGCTCTCCGAGCTGAGGTACGAGCAGGTTGCCGGAGTCCCCGAGGCCGATGCTAGGGAAGAGAAACGACAGGACTGTTCGTTCATCCGAGGAACGGCAGATTTTGCGAAATCCCATGAGCCAAGGACGATCCCACGCTTTGTCGGCCAGGCGAGTCGCCATACCTGCCGCCCACACCACTCTTCCCTTCGCGTCGCGCTTCTCCGTCGGCACGTCGAACTCCGGTACCCAGTACCGCGGCATCGGCACGAATTCCGGATCGTCGTGCTGCTCCGGAGTGAGCCGCGGGAGAGTGCCCATGTTGGCCTGAGCCTCGGTCTGGCCCTCGTAGGTGCCGAGGCGGTGGTCGAAGTGGTGCAGCATCTTCGCTTCGTACAGCGGCAGCATCCGCTGTTCGCCGCGCGTGAAGATGTTGCCCTCCAATCGCCACCGTTCGCTGTTCTTCGCTGGCTCGGCCTCCAACTGCTCGCGGGTGCGGAACAGGTGTGAGTCGTTGGACATGTGGAACATGGTCCCGAACGACAGCCCCCAAGGGTTCCCCTCCGGATCGTCCTCGCGGAGCAGGACCGGCACCCGCCGGTAGATGCCGAGGGTGATCTCCGCGTCGCGCCGCGAGCGGAACACCGGAAGCGTCCCGGTGTTGGGGTTGACCAGCAGGATCTCCTCCGGCGGCATCGCGAAGCGGCGGTCCGCGAGGTCGGCCATGTAGCGGGTGCCGAAGGCGAAGGAGGCCTCCTGCACCTGTGCGGCGTGGCCGGCCACCGTCAGCAGGCAGAACCGGACCCGGTGGTCCACGTCCCGGCTGAGGATGAACGCCTCGTTCTCGAAGTCCAGGAAGGAGGCCAGCCGACGGCTACGTACCAGGTCGGAGAAGAACGGCGCCGTGGTCGCGTCGGTGGCGATGCCCGTCGGAAGCACCAAACCGAACTGCCCGTGCGGGCCGATGGCTTGAGAAGCTGTCTCGGCGAAGACCGCATAGGTGTTGACGTCTCCTCGGCCCGCGAGGGGGAACCGATCCGAGTTCCGCAGCAGCTGGCTGGTGCCTTCCGCCAGGCGCTTGGCCTCCTCGAACCGCTCCAGCAGGTCCCGCTCGCCGGGCTCGTCACTGCTTGCGAGGCCCTTGATCAGCCGGTCGCGGGCAGCCTTGTTGGGGGCGTTGGCGATGCCCTCGTGCAGCGAGGCGAAGAACTCCTGTTCCTGCAGCTTCACCCGCTCCCACGGCGGGTTTCCCAGCACGCACGAGAACCCACCGCTCCAGCCGGTCCGGCTGTCCACCCCGACCAGTGAGGCGTCCTCGTCCGGTACGGCGAACACCTCGGGGAACTCGATGTGCCAGTGGAAGAACTCGTACTCGGCGGCAAGCCGCACCACCTCATCCGTGACGCTCCGTTCGATTGCCGCAGAGTCGTTCTGCAGGTCCAACAGCGTTCGCGTCGTGATGGCCGGCGGTGCGTCAGGAGTCTTGCGCCATACGAACGCACTGCACCAGGCATCGGCGAGTTCCCGTGCCCGCACATACCCCGGAGACGCGGTCAGCGCGTTGTAGCGGTCCCGCTGGGTGTGCACGTCCACCAGGGTGTTGTTCACCGCTTCGGTGATCCCGGCGGCGGTCCGGGCCAGCCCCTTATTGGACAGCGACAGTCCGGCCTGGGTGAAGAACTCGCCCTGTACCCCACCCTTCGCACGGTCCTCATAGGCGGCCCGTTCCAGCTTGTTCCGCTTTTTGAGTGCGGCCGTCCACTTCTTGTCGTCGCCCTCGATGGCGGTGTACGCGCCGTCCGGAACCCCCGCTGCCAGCAGCTTCGGCGTCGTACCGAGCAGCGAGTTGCCCTGCTTGACGTGGCCGTCGAGGAAGTTGAGGGCCTTGCCCGGCTCTAGGGCCTCCAGCCACAGCGAGACCTTGGCCAGTTCCACGGCCAGCTCGTTGAGGTCGACCCCGTAGATGCACCGCCCGATCACGTCGCGCAGCGCCGTCCGCACCACCTCCACGCTGGGCTCGGGGTCGTCGGTCCGTACCTGGGCGATCCGCTTGGCCAGCCGACGGGCCGCCGCCACCAGGAAGTGGCCGGAGCCGCAGGCGGGGTCACAGATGGTCAGGGCGAGCAGCGCCGCCTCCTGCTCCTCGCGAGTGCGGCCGGACTTGACCGCGTCGTCGAGTACTGGGTCCAGGGCGGAGTCCAGCAGCGACTCGATGAGTGCGGCGGGGGTGTAGTACGAGCCGGTGGTCTTGCGCTCGTTGCCGGCGAGGTTGTGCAGCTCGAAGGTACGGGCCGCCGGGTCGTGACGGGGGATCAGTTCCAGCAGGGACTCGTAGACGGAGCCCAGTTCCTCCGACCCGAGGTGCCGGTAGTCCACCGAGCGCCTGCGGCCGACCTTGGGGTCGAGGATCACCGACAGCGCCCTGATCGCCGAGAACAGGTGCTCGTTCGCCAACTCGCATCCGGCCAGGGCTTGATCGGTGTGGTTGGCCTCGAAGATGCCACCGAGGCCCGGCAGCCCGAGCTGCGGCAGGCCGCCGGTCTGCCCGAGGCCGTCCAACACCAGCCTGAGCGCCTTCCACTGATCGTCGTGCGGGCCGCCGCGCAGCCGCTCCGCGGTGCGCCGGAGCCGGGCCGAGGAGAAGTACTGGTCGTACCGCTTCCGGATGTCATCCTCGACATCGGCGGGGATCAGCACGTCGCGGTCCTCGGCGACGAACAGGAACAGCAGCCGGTAGGCGGTGCGGAGCAGGGCCCGGTGCAGCTGCTCCACCGACAGCTCGGCGGTGCCGAGGCGGTCGCGCAGCTCACGGTTGTCCGGGTGCTGGAGGAAGCCGGTGCCCAGGGTAGTGAGCGCTCGCTGGACGCCGACCCGAAGCTGCTGGAGTGCCCTGGTGCCGCTCTCCAGAGCCTCGCTGCGCCAGCGTTCCAGCCAGCATCCGGCGGGGGTGGCGGTGTCGCCGTCGCCGCGCGGTTCGAAACGGGACTGGTGGGCGAGCCGATAGAGCAGCAGGAACTCGGCGAACTGCTCGCCGTCGAAGATGGCCTGGAGGTCGAACTCCACGTAGGCGGAGCCGACCATCGAGGTCGAGTCGCGCAGCAGGCGCAGCAGCCGCCCGTTGGAGAGCAGACCCCAGAGGGTGCCCGGTCCGCTGCGGTTGAGGTACTCCTGCAGCATCGACTGCGGCGCGGAGGCGGCAACGCCGGGCGTCCGGTGGTCCAGGTCGATGTTCCAGCCGACCAGGTGGACCGGCATCTGCTCGGCGCGGTGGCTGACCGGGAAGGTCTTCTGGCCATCCAAGGAGGCCAGGCCGCCGGCCGGAGTCGCAGGGAGTCGGCCGAACTTCAGCTCCTCGAACAGCGGCAGCAGCCAACGCTCCCGGGTCAGACCAGTGGCGTGGACGGTCGTGCTCTCGATCGCGTTCTCGCGAACGAGCCCGTCCTGGTACGCCTGCCAGACGCCGCGCAGGTAGGCCCAGGAGCGCTCGGCCGCATCGCGGACGCTCTCGTGGGAGCCGTAGAGACGGTAGTCGGCGGGCTTGGCACCTGGGATGTCCTTGCCCGTGGCGATCCGCGCAAGCATGTCAGCGGGCAGCAGACCACCGACCGTGCTGACGCCGTTGAACACCGTGGTCCTGGCGACGCTCATCGGTTGCTGCTCCCGTTCTCGGTGGTGGCGTCGGCCGTGGCGGCCACGGGCCGGTAGACATAGACACCCAGCACGTCGGCCCGGTCCTGGGTGGTGACCTTGAGCCCGGCGAGGCCCGCCCTGGCGGCGCCGCGTACCCGGTAATGGGACTCCCGGAGCTGCTCGGCGAACAGCGCGCCGCGCTCGGCGAGCGCCGGAGCGAGCAGCTCCACACTGCTGACCGCACGTTCGGCCGTTCGGGCGGCGAACTCCAGGGGGATGTTGGCGTCGGCGCGTACGGCGAGGAGCTCCCGCGCCTCCTCCTCGGTGAGCCACTCGGGTGCGGCGGCGCTGCCACGGAAGGCCAGTAGCCGGGCGTCCTCCGCGATCTGGTGCCGTACCCGACGGTCCCTCATGGGGATGGCCAGCTGGAAGCGGTAGCGCACCAGCAGCAGCGTCGTGGGCTTCTCCACTGCTTTGGTGAGGATGACGCCGCAGCGGCGGGCCGGGCGCTGAGCGGCAGGCAGCCGCTGATCCAGTGCCGCGTCGAGGACGAAGCGGGCGAGGGCGGTCACCGCCGGGTCGGTACGGCTGAGTGCTGCCTCACCACGGGGGGCTGTCGGAGCGTCATGGAAGACCACCGGCTCCGGGTGCCGGGCGCCGAGGGCGGCGTCCAGTGCGTCACGCAGCCCGTAGGGCAGGCCGCCGGTCGACACGGTGAACCCGTCGGCAGTCTCCCGGGTCGCGCCGGACAGCCCGGCCGTGGCGGTGGGCATGGGGCCGACCTCACCGCGCAGAGCGGTCAGCGCGGAGCGGACGAAGTCACGGATCTCCGTGCCGGTGCCGAGCGCGGCCCGGACCTCGGCGACCTCGACGGCGACCTCTGCCTCCTTGATGGCGTTCTGGGCGTAGATGCTGCGGGAGGCCTTCTCACGCTCGGCCGCGCTCTGCCACTGCCGGTGCAGGTCGTCGCGCTGTTGGGTGGTGCCGAAGTCCAGCTCCAGGGTCAGCTGGTCGGCCTCCTCACCCCGGAGCAGCAGCCCTTCGAGCACCGCCGCCATCACGTTGTTGGACTCGTCGGGCACCGGGACGGAGACGCCGGTGGCCCGGCGGATCTGCTGGTACTTGCGCAGCAGCACGTCCAACACGATGCCGTCGATCCGGTTGTCGGTGCCGTAGAGGGTGACGACCCGCACCTTGTCGGTGAGCTGCCCGAAGCGGTCGACCCGGCCCTCACGCTGCTCGTGCCGGGTGGGGTTCCAGGCCAGGTCGTAGTGGATGACGGCGTCGAAGCTGTCCTGCAGGTTGACGCCCTCGGACAGGCAGTCGGTGGCGACCAGGACCCGCTGCCTGGCGGCCGGCTCACCCTCCTCGCCCTGTTCGGTGAGCTCCTGGATTCTGACGATCCGTTGGTCGGGCGACAGGGTGCCGGTGACGGCGGCGACGGCCACCGGCGGGTCCTGCGCCGCCCCGCGCTTGGCCCGCTTGGGCTGCAGCGCGGTCCTGAGATGCTCGGCGACGTAGTCGGCGGTGGGGATGAAGCGGCAGAAGACGATGGGGTTGTAGCCCTCGGCCAGAAGTTCTCGCACCACAGTGGTGAGCTTGGCGAGCTTGCTGTCCTTCGGGCCCGCGAGCTGCTCGGCCTCACGGGCCATTGCCAGCAGCCGCCGGCGGGCCGATTTCTCCGTCCCGTCGGCATCGAGGGCGCCGGTGTCATCGTCCGCGCCCTCCTCGCCGGCTTCGGCGCTTGACAACAGCGCACCAGGGACGGCATCGGCGGCTTCCACGGCCTCGTCGTCCGCCAGGTCCAGGACAGCGGCGCGGCCGATCTCGTCGGCCTCCTCGGGGCTGGTCGCAGCGGCGTTCGCGGCCCGGGTACGCAGAGTCTGCGCGGCGGCGGCAGGGGAGGAGGCCAAGGAGCGGAGCAGCGCCAAGGCCGACCACCAGCGCACCCGTTGCTGCAGCGTGCCGTCACTGTCCCGCACCGTCTCACGGGCGTACCGGATCACCCGGTCGACCAGGCGCCGGTAGTCCGGGGCGAGGCTGTAGGCGGCCTCGCTGGAGAGCCGGTCGCTGGGGAAGGGGGTGCCCTCACCGAGGTACTCGCGAATGTCACCCCGCCGACGTTGAACCAGGAATTTGGCCAACTCCCGCCGTCCGGCGTCAGTTTCGAGGCTCACCATGGCCAGTTTGGGGTCGAGCAGTCCGAGCAGGTTCCGGAACGGCTCCTCCTTGCCGCTGTGTGGTGTCGCGGTGACCAGGAGCAGATGGCGGGAGTCGTCCTTGGCCAGCTGCTGCAGCAGCTCGAAGCGCTGCTGCCGCTGGCGCTTCCCGCTGCCTCCCGCACCCAGCGCGGTCTCGGCGACGCAGGTGTGCGCCTCGTCGACGATCACCAGGTCGGGGCAGTTGTCCACGAACTCGCCGCGGTGCCGGGGAGACTTGATGAAGTCGGTCGAGACAATGTAGTTCCGGTCCGGACGGAACACCGACTCACCGAGCTTGAGCCCGCGCTCCAACCGCCCGACGGTGCTGGCCAGCACCAGCTCCGCGTCGATGCCGAACTTCCCGCGTAGCTCCCGTCGCCACTGCTCCGCCAGTGCCGGGCTGCACAGCACCACCAGGCCGCGTGCCTCGCCCTGCTTCAGCAGCTCGGCCGCGATCAGCCCGGCCTCCACGGTCTTGCCGATGCCGACATCGTCCGCGATCAGCAGCCGCACCGTCTCCTGACGCAGTGCCATGAGCAGCGGCACCAGCTGGTACGGCCTCGGCTCGACCGCGAGCGAGGCCAAGGAGCGGAACGGCCCGGCGCTGGAGTGGAAGCCGATCCGCAGCGCGCTGCGCAGCAACCCCGCCGCCGACTGGTTGCCGAGGTCGGTGGGGTCGGGTGGCGGAAAGCTCGCCGACCGGACCTCCTCCAGGGCGGGCAGGACGCCGGCCACGTCGTCCCCGCTGCCGCCGAGCGGTCGCAGCACCAGCAGATCGGGACCGGACTCGGGCAGCACGACCCACTCCCGGCCGCGTGCGTGCACCAGCGTGCCGACGGCGAAGCGCGGCGTGCCGTCCTGGGCGATGCCCGAGGCTTGCGTGGTCATTCGGGGTGACAGCCTTTCAGGATTTCTGTGGCGGATCGGAGCGGGTCAACGTCGGCCGGTGCCGAACACCGAAGGATACTTGCCGACAGCCGCTGCCCAGTCCTCGTCGTAACGGATGCGCACGACCTCCCAGCCGATGTCGAACAGTCGCTCCTCGGCCTCGGCATCCCGCATCGCCACATGCTCCTGGTCGTGGTGCGGGCCGTCGACGAACACGGCGACGGGTGACGGGCCGGACCGGTAGACGAAGTCCGGTCGGGACAGTGCCTCCTTGACCAGTACCTGCTGGTCGCTGGGCAGCTGGTAGCCGTGGGTCTGCAACCAGCTGACGAAGTCTCCCTCCAGACTGCTATCCACTCCCTCCCGCAGGAGATCGGCCTGCTCGGCGCGACTGCGCCCCGACTTGGCACCGGCGACCGACGCTCCGGCAAAGCGCAGCAGCAGCTCCCGCACCGAGTGACGGTCGATCAGCTCGTGCCACCGCTGGTTGCCGAAGGAGAGCAGGCAGTCGTAGCAGCCGAGTTCGCAGCGTTGGCCCGCCGACGGGCCGCCGAGGTCAGCGCCCGTGTCCGGGTCGAAGTGGGCGATTTCCAGGGCCTTGCGTGCTGCCCGCCGCAGTGCGTCCGGTTCGGCCTGGAGCCGACGCAGCACGCCCGCACCGCCCTCGGCGCTCTCGATGAACAGCATGCGGTCACGCTCGCCGGTCTCCGGTGGCAGCTGCTCCGAGTCCAGCTCGGAGTCCTCCAGTTGGAAGACCGCCTCGATGCCGCGTTCCAGGGCGTACTGCAGAGTCACCGCGTCCTTCGCCGGTACCTTGCGGTCCAACTGGAGGACCAGGATGTTGCGGCGGTCCTCGACGTACGGCACCACTCGCATCTTGCGCTGGAAGTCCTCGGCGGACTCCAGGCCGTCCTCCTCATCGCTGCGCTGAGCGCCGGGCAGGTCGGCATCCGAGCGGTCGCCCAGCCACTTGCCCTCGACCACGTCGAGCTGGAAGCCGAAGCCGCCCTTGCGGACGCTGCGCCGGTACCCGAGGTTGGTGAGCCGCACCGTGGCACTGTCGCCGTAGGACAGACCCGCGAGTGCTGTGCCCGCCTGGTCCACCGCCTCTCCGGTGAGCCGTCCGGGTCGCTCCCCGTGGTCGTGGAAGCGGTAGGAGATCTCCACCGCGTAGCCGGCCCGCAGCCGCTCCTCCTCGTCCGAGGAGATCCGGTCGCGCCGCTTGGTGAACACCGTGTGCAGCTGCAGTTGGTTGTTGCGGGCGTCCGGCAGCTCCTGACCGCACACTTCGCAGCGGTCCAGGCCGGGCCGGGGCTCGTGGTGGTAGCCGCAACCCTCGCAACGCTGGGCCGATCCTGTCACCAACTCGCCTGACTCGGTCGGCAGTTGGATGCGGTCCACCTGGTACCGATTGCCCTCGTGGTAGATGAGCGCGCCAGGACCGAACTCCCGGATCGCGATGAACCGCGACCGTTGCAGGTAGTCGCCGTCACGGCCGCCGCGGTTGCGGCGGCCGGTGCCGGGAATGTAGGCGGCCAGCGGCAGCCGGGGGAAGGAGTAGCCGGGCAGGAAGCCTTCGGAGGCGAAGTAGCGGTAGGGCGTGAAGTCGGAGAGGACCGACCCGGACTCCTCGTTCTTGAGCAGCCGCAGCTGGGTCTCGGCCTCGGCCCGGCGTCGCTTCGCCTGCTCCCCGGCATCCCGGGTGAGGGTGTGGTCCAGAATCCGCCGGTGTTGGATGTCCCGCTCTTCAAGGGACTTCCGGTACAGGTCCCGCCAGCGGTCGCAGGCTCGGTTGAACGCCTTCGGGGCGCGCGTCACCACGTGCTCCAACCACTGGTCGTCCCACCAGGACGTGCCCTCCAGCACATCCTTGGAACGGAGCAGGACGCGCTCGGCCCGCCGCCTCGCCCGGACCTGTGCTTCCGCGGATTCGATCTGCCTGCTGACATCCGTGAGCAGTTCCAGTGTTGGATGCTCACCCGCCGCGTCCAGCAGGTGCGGAAGGTTCCGGCCGAGCTCCAGCCCGGTCTCGGCCAGCCACAGGGCGTGGACGTGGGAGCGAACCAGGTCCTCGTTGCCGAGGTCGAGCCGAGGGGCGGCCACCGAGCCCGCGACCATCTCGTGGGAGCGGCGGAAGTAGTACTGGTCGTGGCTGTTGCCGGTGGCGCAGTAGGTGGTGACCAGCGCGGGCTGCCCGGACCGGCCGGCACGTCCGCTGCGCTGGGCGTAGTTCGCAGGGGTGGGTGGGACGTTGCGCAGTCCGACCGCGTTGAGGCTCGCGATGTCGACACCGAGCTCCAGGGTGGGCGAACAGAACAGCAGAGGAAGCGGAACCCCCTTCCGGAAGTCGGCCTCCCGCTCCTCGCGGACAGGCGCCGGTACCTGCGCCGTGTGCTCCCGGGCGATCAGTCCGGCGAGGCTGTCCGCGACTGAGCGGTACAGCTCCTGGAAGAACGGGTTGACCCGTGGACCGTGCCCCTCGTTGAAGCTCCGGCGTAGCAGGTCGGGCACTCCGAACTCGTCGTTCCGGGCAGTCCAGACGATGGCGGAGGCGTTGATCCGGTAACCGGGTACGCCGCCGCCCTCCCGTTCACTCACGACGGCAGTGAGCTGACCGGCCCGCTCCAGCACGGCCAGCAGGTCGATGATGATCTGCTGAGCATCCGCCAGGTTGATCTCATCAGGCCAGTCTGGGAACTGGCCCACCCGGCGCAGGTACCGGCCGAAGGCACCGCGCCCGGTCAGGTTGAGTTCGGCCCGGCTGCGGCCGGGCCGGCCGGAGCGGGCGAAGGCGGTGCCGACCTGTGGCGGGCGCCGCTCGGCGTCGGCCAGACCCCAGGGATCGACGAGGTGCTGCTGAGAGAGCTTGCGCATCTGGTCGAAGCCCTCGTCGGTGAAACAGGGGACGTCGATGGCGCGGACCCGGCGTAGCTCGTCCAGGAGCAGACGGCACAGCTGCGTGCGCTTCTCCGGGGCCGCCGTGCGCAGTGGCCCTGCTGCACCGGCCCAGTACTGCTCTGCGGCGGTGAGCTCGTCCAGGTCGGCGTAGGCGATGCCGAGCAGTCCGGTCTGCTCCAGGTTGGGCATGGTGATTCGCCAGCCGCGTTCCAGGTCGAGGTAGAGCCGGTAGGCGACCACCTCGCGCAACGCGCGTGCGGTACGGGCACGTTGGGAGCTCAGTTCTTCGGGGTGCAGCGAGTAGTCGGCGGGGGCCAGTCCGAGCCGGTCCACGACCTTCTGCGCGACTTCCTCGTGGTGCAGGCCGTCAGGCTCCGCGGACATCGCCTGGTACAGCGCCCCACGGAGCTGGGTGACCTGGACGAAGTCGTTGAAGTGGCCGGCCTGCAGGCTGGCGTCCTGCCGGTTGTCGACGAAAGTGAGGAGCTTGCGGGCGTCCTTGCCGAGCTCGCCTTTGGGTACGGCCTTGAGGCTCCGGACAATGCTGGAGCTGATCACCGAGCTCGCGGACGAGCGCCCTTCCTGATCGAGCGTCATCAGCTTGCCGAAGTCCTTGCCGCGCGCGGACTCGTAGCTGACGCCGCAGTGCAGGCAGAACATGAACGGGGTCGGGATGAACGCGGCGTACAGACCCTGACCGGCGTCCACCGCCCGTCCGTCGGGCGTCACCCAGACCGGCTGCGGCAGGCGCTTGGCACGGCTCGGGAGCAGACCGCTCTCTCCGGTATGGGCGTCGATCGTCAGCCAGGTGTCCGGGAGACGAGGATCGGCGGTCATCTGTTCGCGGGTGGCCGGCCAGGGAGCGCTGTCGCTGACGTAGAGGTAGCCGTTGTCCCCGTCGCCCTCCTGGCGGCGCCGGAAGGAGGTGCCCTGATGGTCGGTCACACGAGCAACGGTCAGATAGTCCTGGCCGCACTCGCGGCAGAAGGAGAGCGGCAGCAGCAGCTTCTCCTTCTCACCGGGCACACGGAGTTGGTAGGCACGGGTCAAGTGACGGGTCGCCTCGGTTTCGAGCGACGCGTGGACGGTGTCTCCCTTGGAGAGGAACTGGTGCAGCCGGAAGGCGAACAGCGGGCGCTCGGTCTCCGGGTCCTTGGCCTGGGCGCCTGCGCCCAGGGTGGCCCGGATCGCCTCGGCGCAGTCGGCCTCGGAGGCGGCGGTCAGGTCGGCGAGCTTGGCTGCCGCGCGTTGCACCGTTGTCGGCTTGGCTCGCACCAGCGTTCCGGCATCGGGGCCGGAGTCGATGGTGGAAAGGCCGAACTCGGACTCGATCCAGCGGGCGAGCGGGTCCGCGACGAGCAGGGCGCGTTCGGCGGGTGGCTCGGACCGCTGGATGGCGGTGAGCAACTCGTCCGGCGCGGGCAGCTGACCCGCCGTGGCTCGGACCAGGGTTTCGCCGACTACGCGGTCGGGCGAGACCGGGGTGTCGAAGAGCGTTTCGGCGGCTTCGGCGACCGCGCGCCGCTGGTCCTCCAGAGTGCCCTGTGAGGTCATGGTGGCAGAGGTGCCCACGCACTGGAGCTGCGGTGAGTCGCAGGCGTCGCGGACCCGGCGCACCAGCATGGCCACGTCGGCGCCCTGGCGCCCGCGGTAGGTGTGAAGCTCATCGAGAACCAGGAACTTCAGGCCGTTGGCGGCCTTGATCAGTCCCTTGCGCTCTCGCGGGCGGGTGAGCATGAGTTCCAGCATCACGTAGTTGGTGAGCAGGATGTCCGGCGGGTCCTCGAGGATGGCAGCGCGCTTGGCCTCGTCCTCCTGGCCGGTGTAGCGGTCGAAGGTCACCGGCTCGCGGCCCGGACCGTAACCGTGCTGCAGAAAACGTTCCAGCTCCAGGAGTTGGCTGTTGGCCAGGGCGTTCATCGGGTACACGATGATGGCCTGGACGCCTCGGCCGGAGCTGCTCTCACGGTCCCGCAGCACACGGTCGACGATGGGGATGATGTAGCTGAGGCTCTTTCCGGAGCCGGTGCCGGTCGTGACGACGTACGAGTGACCTGAGCGCGCGGCCTCTACGGCGTCGAGCTGGTGGCGGTGGAGGGTCAGCGGGCGCCCGTCGAGGGAGTCGGGCCGCTTGTTGGCGCGAAAGATCCGCGCGCACTCGGGGTGGAGCAGCCCGGCGTCCACCAGGCTGGTGACGACGCCGCCGGATTCGAAGCTGGGGTTGAGGGACAGCCATGGGTCCGGCCACTGTTCTCCGTCGGACAGTGCGCGGTCCACCTGGTCCTTGACGCGCTGATCCCGTACGACGACGGAGCCGGAAGTGAAATCCCGGTAGTCCTTGATCAATTGACCGTGCACCTTGAAGACGTCCACAGGTCCCTCGCTTGTTCTGTCCGTTGATCTTCTCCTCACCGTAATGGGTGAGAGCGGTCCTCTGCTGCGGTTCCCGTACATACCGACGTCCGGCGACTGGGGCGGTGAACCTTGGCCCCTCATCCCACCGCATGTTGTGAACTAAGTCAACGTGTAATGCGTGTGCTGGTGGCGGTTGCGCTAGCCTCTTCCGGTGGGCACATGCCACGGATCGCGCGGAGCTGGGGGACGGCATGGATATCGGGTCGCTGATCGCAGAGCGCTACCTGGTCAAAGCGGCCATCGGCCGCGGAGGGATGGGGCAGGTCTGGCTTGCGCAGGACAAGAGTCTTGAGCGGTCGGTGGCGTTGAAGACCATGATTCAGGGCGTAAGCCCCGACCCCGGGAGGGCCGCCCTCGAAGTGAAGCGCTTCGAACGTGAAGCGATGGCGGTGGCCCGGCTGGACCATATTGGGCTCGCAGCCGTGTATGACATGGGTGAGGACGGCGGGGTGCACTTCCTCGCCATGCAGTACGTACAGGGTCTCGACCTGGCAGATCTCATCGCGGAGAACGAGCGGCTGACGGTGCAACAGGCGGCTAGCGTCGCCGTTCAGATCTGCTCGGTGCTGGCGACCGCGCACGCCCAGCAGATCGTCCACCGTGATCTCAAGCCGGGCAATGTCCGAGTGCGTACGGACGGTGTGGTCAAGGTCCTTGACTTCGGCGCGGCCGCACTGCTTGACGCTGCGGAACCAAGGCTGACCAACCCAGGCTCCACCGCGCCGGGCACCTGGCAGTACATGGCCCCTGAGCAGATCGCGGGACAGCGGGTGACGCAGCAGACAGACCTCTATGCCCTGGGGTGCTTGCTGCACGAGATGCTCAGTGGCAAAGCGCCCTTCCGGCACAGTTCGCCGCTCATGATCCCAGAGATGCACCTCTCGGAGGAACCGTCGCCGCTCAGCCTGCTTGAACCGACCGTTCCGAGCCCAGTGGAGGAGCTCGTCCTCGAACTCCTGGCTAAGGATCCGGGGCACCGGCCCGCGCACGCGGGGGAGGTGTACCGGCGGCTGGCTGACTTCCTGCCGAATCCGCTTCCTGCCGAAAGAGCCCTTGCACCCTGGGCCGAAGCCGACCCTTGCCGCCCGTTCACCCACCCCATGGCCCCGGGGGCACGCCCGGTACGCAGCTGGGCCGCAGGGTGAGGTGGTTCTGTTACTGCTTTGGCGCTTCAAGGTGATGGCGGTGGGAGATTGAGGGCGAGTCCCGTGCCAGCGAGGACGTTGGCGCGGTACTGCAGTCGCTTGAGAAGCTTGGGGACAAGGGCTTCGAGCCGGTCGAGGCCAACGCTGGCGAGGTTCGCGAGAATGGGCTCGAGGTGGGCCCATAGGTAGTCGACCGCGTTCAGCGCAGCGGCGCATCCAGTCGATCTGCTCGGCCGTGTTCAACCGCGAGCAGTATCTGGTGGACCTGGTCGAATACGCCGGCCTCCGTCCACCGGCACAGCCGGCGCCGGCACGTCTGCCCTGAGCCGAAGCCCCGCTTCGGCGGCAGCTGCTGCCAGGCGATACCGATGAACGGCACGGACAGGACGCCCCACAGGGGCAACTGGTCGTCCACCGGCTGAGGGTCCGGGGCGCGCTGCGGCCGGGGCCGAAGGAGTGGCTCGATCAAGGACCACGGGTCGTCATTGACTATCCACGGCGCACCTTTGGCGCCGGGTGGGCCGAGAGCGATCTCGTCATCGCTCGCGACGGCTTCAAGCTGTGGAGGAAGGCCGGGTCTGGGGATCGCAGGACCCGGAGTAGGCCTCGGCCCGCTGGCGGACCGTGGGGGTCCGGCATGGCCTGCCGGACGGCTTCCGTATTCACGACCTGCGGCATAGCCGGACCAGCAACGATTTGGAGGCGGGAGAGAACCAGTCGAGGCGTGGGCGAACGCCCGGCATCACTCGCCCGGCTACACGATGACCAAGTACGGGCATCGGAGCAAAGCGGGGGCTGCGAAGCTGGCCGCTGGCAGTGCCCAGCGCATGGGTCCGGCTGCGCTGATCTAGAGCAAGATCATTTATGTGGGTCACGCGGCGGGGTGCACAGCCACCGCGCGGAGCCCGCAAAGCAAGAAGACCCCACTTGAAGTGGGGTCTTACCTGGTGTCCGAGGGGGGACTTGAACCCCCACGCCCGATAAAGGGCACTAGCACCTCAAGCTAGCGCGTCTGCCATTCCGCCACCCGGACCGGGTGTCCGTCTTCGCGGTGTGTTCCCCGCGGCGACATGTGTAACTGTAGCAAAGATCAGCTTGAGGACCCAAAACCGTGCCTACGGGGGCTCGCCGGGCTTCGATCCGGGGGAATGCTCTTGGGACGGAGCGGTGCCTGGGGGAGGATGGCCGGATGGTGCGGCGTGCCGGCCGGCCGGGTGGGCGAGACGACGAGGAGAGACCGTGAGCGAGGCGCGGACGGGGTCGACGGTGACCGGGGAGTCGGAGGTCGCCGACATCTGCCGGGACCTGATCCGGATCGACACCAGTAACTACGGGGACGGTTCGGGGCCGGGGGAGCGGAAGGCGGCGGAGTACGTCGCCGAGCAGCTCGCCGAGTTCGGTCTGGAGCCGAAGATCTACGAGTCGGCCAAGGGCCGGGCGTCCACGGTGGTGCGGATCGAGGGTGAGGACCCGTCGCGGCCGGGGCTGCTGATCCACGGTCACACCGACGTGGTGCCGGCCAACGCGGCCGACTGGACGCACGACCCGTTCTCGGGCGAGATCGCGGACGGCTGCGTCTGGGGTCGTGGCGCGGTGGACATGAAGGACATGGACGCGATGACCCTGGCGGTCGTCCGCGACCGGTTGCGGACCGGGCGCAAGCCTCCGCGCGACCTGGTGCTGGCCTTCGTCGCCGACGAGGAGGCGGGCGGCACCTACGGCGCGCGCTTCCTGGTGGACAAGCACCCGGAGCTGTTCGAGGGCGTGACCGAGGGGATCGGCGAGGTCGGCGGCTTCTCCTTCACCGTCAACGACCAGGTGCGGCTGTACCTGGTGGAGACGGCGCAGAAGGGCATGCACTGGATGCGGCTCACCGTCGAGGGCCGGGCCGGGCACGGCTCGATGGAGAACGACGACAACGCGATCACCGAGCTGTGCGAGGCGGTGGCCCGGCTGGGACGGCACAAGTTCCCGCTGCGGATCACCAAGACGGTGCGCGCGTTCCTGGACGAGCTCTCCGACGCACTGGGCGTGAAGCTCGACCCGGAGAACATGGACGAGACGCTCCGGGTGCTCGGCGGCATCGCCAAGATGATCGGCACCACGCTGCGCAACACCGCCCAGCCGACCATGCTGAACGCCGGCTACAAGGTGAACGTGATCCCCGGTCAGGCCACCGCGCACGTGGACGGCCGCTTCCTGCCCGGCTACGAGGAGGAGTTCCTGGCCGAGTTGGACAGCGTGCTCGGGCCCCGGGTGAAGCGGGAGAGCCTGCACTACGACAAGGCGCTGGAGACCGACTTCGACGGCGCGCTGGTGGACGCGATGCAGTCGGCGCTGCGGGCCGAGGATCCGATCGCCCGGGCGGTGCCGTACTGCCTGTCCGGCGGGACGGACGCCAAGTCCTTCCAGGACCTGGGCATCCGCTGCTTCGGCTTCGCGCCGCTGCAGCTGCCGCCGGAGCTGGACTTCGCCGGGATGTTCCACGGTGTGGACGAGCGGGTGCCGGTGGACGGCCTGAAGTTCGGCGTCCGGGTGCTGGACCGCTTCATCGACGCCTGCTGATCCCCGGCTCGCCCCCCGAGGCCCGCCTCCGGTCCCTCCGGAGGCGGGCCTTCCGTTTGTCGGAGGGGATGACGATGTCCGGGGGTGCAGAAAGGATTCTTCGAGGAGTCAACAGGGCGATTCTCTGTGCGAGTTGTCACCGCTGCGAGTGAATGCATGATCCGCGCCGTACCCCGTTCGGCCCATGCGCCGTTCACCCATTTGCAGGCCGGGAAACGGGCTGTGGAACACAGGAATCGACCAGGAGGAAAGACCCATGAAGGTCAAGAAGATCGTTGCCGTTGCCGCCGCCACCGGTGGTCTGGTGCTCGCCGGTGCGGGTGCCGCCGCCGCCCACGGCGGCGCGGCCGCGAACGGTTTCGCGACCAACTCCCCGGGTGTGCTGTCGGGCAACAACGTCCAGGTTCCGGTGCACGTGCCGGTCAACCTCTGCGGCAACACCGTCAGCGTGATCGGTCTGCTGAACCCCGCGTTCGGCAACAACTGCGCCAACTTCTAGTCGGAGTCCGGCTGTTGGGCCGGAATCCCACTGAGGTGCCGATGTCACGGACGGGCCCTCCGCGTACTGCGCGGAGGGCCCGTCCGCGTGTGCGAGGGACGCTCACTCGATGGGGTGAAGCGGCCCGTTCGGGTCAACCGCGGGGCGGCCGGATTCGTTGTTCGGTGTACCGGCGAAGACCGCATCGGGAATTCCGACAATCACACACCACTCAGGGGAGTACATGCGTCAGGTCGCTAAGAAGGGCATCTTCACGGTGGTCGCCACGGGGAGCGTGCTGGCCTCGGCCTCCGGCTACGCCTACGCCGGCGCGGATGCCCAGGGCGTCACCAGCAACTCGCCCGGGGTCGGCTCCGGCAACAGCCTCCAGGCGCCCGTGGACATCCCCGTGAACGCCTGCGGCAACACCGTCAGCGTGGTGGGCCTGCTCAACCCGGCGATGGGCAACGACTGCGCCAACAGCTCCGGCGGCTCCCGGCCCGGCGGCGGCGCGCACCACGACGGCCCGTCCACCAAGAGCGGCGGCGCGCACTCGGCCGGGACCACCGCCAACTCGCCGGGCATCGCCTCGGGCAACAGCGTGCACGCCCCCGTCTCGATCCCGGTGAACGCCTGCGGCAACTCGGTGGACGTGGTCGGGATCGCCAACCCGGCCTTCGGCAACAACTGCGCCAACGTCGCCACCCCGCCCCCGCCGGCCACCCCGGACGACGAGTGCGAGGAGCACGGCACCCACAACCCGCCGCCGCCCGCCACCACCCAGCCGCCCGGCACCCCCGGCGGCAGCGGCACCGGCGGACACGGCAACGGCCGTGGCGGCCTGCCCGGCGCCGAGCTGCCCGGCACCGGGACGGTGACCGCCAAGCCCGTCTCGTACACCGAGACCCCGCCGCCCGCCCCGGCTCCGGCCGCCGCCCGGACGGCCGCTCCGGCCGCGGTGGCCGCTCCGGCCCGGGCCCAGCTGGCGCAGACCGGCTCGGAGGGTCTCCAGCTGATGACCGTCACCGGGGCGGCGCTGCTGCTCGGCGGCGGTGTGCTCTACCGGCGCTCGCGCGCGGGCGCGCGCTGAGCCGACGGGTGGAGGGCCGGGGACGGTGCGCCCGCCGAGGTGCACCGACCGCTCCTCACCGACCGGCCCCGCGCTGAGGCGGGCCGTCCGCCGTACGCGCCGGAGGGGGCGTGGTGCCGAGTGCACCACGCCCCCTCCGGCGTCACGTTCCGGGTCCGGCCGGATTCACCGGCTTCCGGTCCCTGCGGGATGTCACCAGCTGCGGACCTGACGGATGATCCGTCGACGCAGCCGCACGGTGCGGCTGCCGTCCGGGAAGAGCTTGAGCCGGTCCAGCTCCCAGTGGCCGTACTCCGCGTGCTCCGTGAGCAGCTGCCGGGCCGCGTTGCGACTGGTGCCGCGGGGCATGCGCAGCGACTGGTACTCGTACTCGGGCTGCCGGACCAGCTTGGGTGGGGTCAAGACTCTCCTCCTGCGGACGACGCGTGCAGGCAAGCGTACGACCTGCCTGGGACGGCCGGGGTCGGTCGGAGCCCCGGGCCGCCCGTTCGGTCAGCAGAGCGTGGGCGTTCCGGGGGCTGACAGTCAATCAGTTTCGGTTCCGAGGAAGGGATACCCCGCCCGATCGGCGCCGATGCGCGGTGCGCCGGACGGCTCCGGGGCCGGTCGGTGCGGGGTACAGATCCGTCCGGACCGGACATCCGGGCGGAAGTTGCGGTGAATTCCCGGAAGTAGACGACAACCCCTGTGCGTGTCGAGCCTCCGGGGAGATAGCGTCAGCACCATGTCTGATGCCGCGCAGCTCACCACCGCCGAGGTACGCGCCGCCGCCGAGGCGGTCAAGGCCGCCATCGACCGCCACCTGGCGGCGATCACCAGCTCCGCCGAAGAGGGCGACTCCGGCGTGGTCGCCGCTTACGAGGAGCTCGCTGCGGCGGCGATCGCCTACGACCAGATCCTCTACGAGGTCTACGACGAGGTGACCCCCTTCGAAGTGCCGGGCGACGAGGGCAACGGTGGCTACGTCGGCCCGGACCAGCCCGAGGCGATCAGCGTGCTGATCCGCCGGGACTACCTGATCACCGATGCCAAGCGGCTGCGCGCGCAGGCCGAGCGGGTGGACAGCTCGCTGGTGCCCGGCGGCGGCCAGGACGGCAGCGGGGTGAACGCGGCCATCGGGGTGCTGTTCGGCGAGTACGAGCCGGACGAGATCGCGGCCCGCTGCGAGGAGTTCGGCCTGGAGGAGGGCGACTCCACCCTCTGGGTGGCGGCGGCCGAGCCCGCCGACCCGGGGGAGTGGCTCCCGGAGCCGTTCGACGGGGCCGACCCGCAGCTGCTGATCTGCCGCTTCGACGTCAGCGAGGTCTACGACGACGACCTGGAGGGCCTGGACGAGGAGGAGTAGCGGACTCCGCCCGGACCGCAGGGTGGTTCTGCGGGGTGGCCCCGCCAGTGGGCGCCGGTTGCCGGGCGGCCCGGGGCCGGCCCGGGAGTTCGCTGTCTGCGGCCTCGGGGCCTGAATGCCCCGGGGCCGGGTGTCCGGCGTCCGTCCCGGTGGCGCGACGCACGGCAGCATGACGTGGGGGGGGGGGGGGCCCCCCCGGCCCCCCCCCCCCCCCCGGGGCGGGGGGGCGGGGGGGGGGTGTACCTAGGGCAGCGCCGCCAGCGCCCCCCCGAGCGAGCCCAGCCCGGGG